>NZ_KL647086.1:0-3056 GCF_000725625.1 Streptomyces sp. NRRL F-6676 | reverse complement strand
GTGCGGGGGGTGGCGCGGCCGGGGGGGGCTGGCCGGCTCCGCCGGGGGGCTCGGCTCCGCCGGGGCGTGCAGTTGGGTTTTCTCGCCCCCGCCGCCCCTACCCTTCCCGTCCCTTCAAGGGGCTTCGCCCCTTGGACCCCGGGAGCTCGGGTGGGTGGGGTGCGTGTGCGGGCGCGGTGGGTGGGGGGTTCTCGCGCAGTTCCCCGCGCCCCTTACGGGGCACGGTGACTTCTCGCGGAACCGCGGCGGAGCCGCGCAGACAACACAGCCCCGCGCCCCTGATCAGGGGCGCGGGGGACTTTCAAGCGTGCCGGTGTGTTACTTGATCTTCGTGCCCGTGGAGCGGAGGTGGCCGCAGGCCGCCACGACGCGCTCGGCCATGCCGGCCTCGGCGAGCTTGCCCCAGGTGCGCGGGTCGTAGGTCTTCTTGGAGCCGACCTCGCCGTCGACCTTGAGGACGCCGTCGTAGTTCCTGAACGCGTGGTCGACCACGGGACGCGTGAAGGCGTACTGCGTGTCCGTGTCGATGTTCATCTTGACCACGCCGTTCTCCAACGCCGTGCGGATCTCCTCCTCCGTGGAGCCGGAGCCGCCGTGGAAGACGAAGTCGAAGGGCTGGCTGCCGGCCGGGCGGCCGTACTTCGCGGCCACGCCCTCGTTCAGGTCCTTCAGCAGCTCCGGACGCAGGACGACGTTGCCCGGCTTGTACACGCCGTGCACGTTGCCGAAGGACGCGGCCAGCAGGTAGCGGCCCTTCTCGCCCAGGCCGAGGGCCTCGGCGGTGCGGGTCACGTCGTCGACCGTCGTGTAGAGGGAGTCGTTGATCTCGTGGGAGACGCCGTCCTCCTCACCGCCGGTCGGGGTGATCTCGACCTCGAGGATGATCTTCGCGGCGGCGGCGCGGCCCAGCAGCTCCTGCGCGATGGCGAGGTTGTCGGCCAGCGTCTCGGCCGAGCCGTCCCACATGTGGGACTGGAACAGCGGGTTGCGGCCGGCCTTGACCCGCTCCTCCGAGACCGCGAGCAGCGGCCGCACATACCCGTCGAGCTTGTCCTTCGGGCAGTGGTCGGTGTGCAGCGCGATGTTCACGTCGTACTTCTCGGCGACGATGTGCGCGAACTCGGCCAGGGCGACCGCGCCGGTCACCATGTCCTTGTTGTGCTGGCCGCCGAGGAACTCCGCGCCGCCCGTGGAGATCTGGACGATGCCGTCGCTCTCCGCCTCCGCGAAGCCGCGCAGCGCCGCGTGCAGGGTCTGGGACGAGGTCACGTTGATGGCCGGGTAGGCGAACTTGCCTGCCTTCGCCCGGTCGAGCATCTCGTTGTAGACCTCGGGGGTTGCGATGGGCATCTGTCCGCTCCTTGTGATGTACGGGATGCGTTCTGCGTACTTACGACCCTGACCTAGGGGGTGACGTCATCGTCGGCCCCATCCTTCCAGACTCGGCCCCGTGCGTCGGACACCCTGTCCAGCCTGTGGATGACGGGGTCGGAGAGTGCCTAGTCCAGGCCCAGTTCGTCCTTGCCGTACGCGTACAGGTACGGCACCCCGGCGCCCTCGCGGATCTTCTCGTCGGCGCCCGTCGCGCGGTCGACGATGGTGGCGACGGCGACGACCTCGGCGCCGGCCTCCCGCACCGCCTCCACCGCGGTGAGCGGCGAACCGCCGGTGGTGGAGGTGTCCTCGACGACCAGGACCCGGCGGCCCCGGATGTCCGGCCCTTCGACCCGGCGCTGCATGCCGTGCGCCTTGGCCGCCTTGCGGACGACGAACGCGTCCAGGCGCCGGCCGCGCGCGGCGGCGGCGTGCAGCATCGCGCCGGCGACCGGGTCGGCGCCCATGGTGAGGCCGCCGACGGCGTCGTACTCCAGGCCCTCGGTGAGGTCGAGCAGCACCTGGCCGACCAGCGGCGCGGCCTCGCCGTCGAGGGTGACGCGGCGCAGGTCGACGTAGTAGTCGGCCTCCAGGCCGGAGGAGAGGGTCACCTTGCCGTGCACCACGGCCTTGTCCTTGATCTGCCGCAGCAGCGCGCCGCGCACGTCGTCCGTCATCATGGCGCTCAGCTTATGCGGGGCCCCAGGTCCAGGTGGTGGCGGCTTCCAGCGGCTCGATGGGGGTGACCAGGCGCGGGAGCGTGTTGAGGCCGTCGGGCGGGCCGGTCTGCGGCTCCACGCACACGGCCTCCTCCTGCTCGTCGTAGACGACGACCCACTTCTCGCGGGACGCGACCGTCAGCCGGAGCCTGCCGGGCCAGGTGAGGGTGACGTCGACGCCGTCGGGCATGCCGAAGCAGTCGTCCCAGGGGCCGGGGCGGGGGTCGACGCGCTTGCCGGTGGGGAGGTGGTCGTCGCCGCGTTCCTCCTGCCAGGCGGGGGTGAAGTCGAGGCGGACGTCGGAGCCGTCGAGGGTGCGGCGGAACCAGGGGTGCCAGCCGATCTGGGCGGGGAAGGAGTCGCCGTACGTCTCCACGGACATGGCGAGGGTGAGGGACTCCTCGGTGAGGGTGACGACCTGGGTGACCCGGCCGGGGTACGGCCAGGGGTCGGTGAGGTCGTACGTCAGGACGGCCTCGGTGGGGGTGGTGCGGGCGGTGGTCCAGGGGGCGGTGCGGGCGGTGCCGTGGATGGCGTGGGGCGGGGAGTTGAGGGGGAGTTGGTGGACGGTGGTGCCGTCGCGGAAGCGGCCGTTCCTGGTGCGGCCGCACCAGGGGACCATGGGGAAGCAGCCGTAGCGGTCGCCCTGGCGGAGGAGTTGGGTGCCGGCGAGGGTGAGGGTGGTGAGGCGGCCGCCGTTGGCGGGGTGGAGGGTGGCCTCCGCGGGGCCCGCGGTCAGCGTGATCGGTTCGTTGCTCACGGGGGTGACCCTAGCGGGGGTGGGGCGACGCAAGCCTTCTCCGCCCCCGCCGCCCCTGCCCGTCCCATCCCAACAAGGGGCTCCGCCCCTTGCACCCCGGGAGGGGGGACCGGGGCGGGTGGGGTGAGGCGCGGGAGAGCTCGGAGGGGGCCGGTTCGTGAGCGGGTGCGGGTGGGTGGGTGAGACGCGGGAGAGCTCGGAGG
>NZ_JOHS01000054.1 GCF_000725625.1 Streptomyces sp. NRRL F-6676 | reverse complement strand
GTACGCGGGGCGGGGCGGGCGGTTCATGGCACGGCGGTGGGTGGGCGCGGGGGCCCCTCCGACTAGGGCAAACGCCGGAGCGTTCCGCTCCATTTCCGGTGCGTGGATCTTTGCCGAATCATTACCGGGAGTCGCTCAACCGTTCGAGAGGGGCGGGGTGCGGGGGTGCGGGGGGCGTTCTCCGTGCGGGTACCCGGCGGGGGCGGGGGTGCACGCGGGTGGGGGGTGCTGCGGGTTTTCTCGCCCACGCCGCCTCCGCCGCCGCCCCTGCCCTTTCCCTCCTCAAAGGACCCCGCTCCTTTGACCCTGCATGGGGCTTCATCCCGCTTTGCATAGCTCTCGTAGTCTTTGCCGGGTTATGCACTGTTCCCCGCGCCCCTCGTCGGGGTTATCCACAGGCTCGGACGGCAGGCGCCGCTCGCGCCTACTCTCGTACGCATGACAACCCGCGCAGCGTCCCGCCCCGTGGGTACGGCGACTCGCGGGACCACGAACCCCAACCGGCTCCGCCGTATGGACCGGTGGATCGCGGCGGCCCACGGCGCCGAGCTCCGCCGCTTCCCCGCCCCTCTCGCCGTCGACCTCGGCTACGGCGCGGCCCCCTGGACCGCCGTCGAGCTGCTGCGGCGGCTCCGTTCCGCCGCCCCCCGCACCCGCGTCACCGGCATCGAGATCGACCCCGCCCGCGTCGCCGCCGCACAGCCCTACGCACGGGACGGACTCGAGTTCCGGCACGGCGGCTTCGAGGTGCCGGTCCCCGGCCGGCCCCTGCTGATCCGCGCCGCGAACGTGCTGCGGCAGTACGACGAGGAGGGCGTCGCCGCGGTCTGGCGGCGGCTGTGCGCCCGGCTCGCCCCCGCCGACCGGGCGACCGGCTCCCGCGGCGGACTGCTCGTCGAGGGCACGTGCGACGAGATCGGCCGGCGGCACGTCTGGGTCGCCCTTGGCCCCGAGGGCCCCCGCACCGTCACCTTCGCGACCCGGCTCGGCTCCCTGGAGCAGCCGTCCGACCTCGCGGAACGGCTCCCGAAGGCGCTCATCCACCGCAATGTCCCGGGCGAGCCGGTCCACGCGTTCCTGCGCGACTTCGACCGCGCCTGGGCCTCCGCCGCGCCCTACGCCTCGTACGGGGCGCGCCAGCGATGGATACGCACGGTCCGCGCGCTCACCGCGGACTGGCCGGTGACGGACGGCGCCGGGCGCTGGCGCCAGGGCGAAGTCACCCTCGCCTGGCCCGCGTTGGCGCCCCGCGACTGGGCGGCGGCACCGATACCCGCCGGCTAGCCGGCCCGGCGGCGGGTGCGGAGGTCAAACCGTCCGCGACCGCGACCGCGACCGCGACCGCGACCGCGACCGCGACCGCCGGGGAACGATCTCCGTGCGTCGTTCGTCACAGTCGCCGGGAGAACGTTGTCACGGACGCGGCAAGGGGGAGGAAGCCCCCGGTACGGCACGCACCCTGTCGTTCCGGGCGGTGACATGGCACGATCCCCCAGGCGTCCGAAAGTTACTGACGGGAAACTCAGTTATTTGGGGGACGGAGTATGGGATCCGGAAAGCGGAGCCTGACCACGGCGGCCATCGCCCTGGTCTGCGCGGTCACCGTGCTGAGCGCACCGGGCACGGCGTTCGCGAGCGCTTCGGCGCCGAAGCCCACACCGGCACCGTCCTCCGGGACGGCGGCCTCCGGCGGCACGGCGGACGGGGGCTCGGGCGGCGGGTCGGCCAAGGACTCGGCCGACGGCGGCTCCACGGACGGCAGTTCGGCCGGCACCCCGCCCACCACGGCCGACGACGCGAAGACGGACGCCAGGCTGGAAGCCGTCCGCGAGAAGCTGGACAAGCTGTACCACGAGGCCGCGGTCGCCACGGACGCCTACAACGCGGCTGAGGAGAAGGCCGAGAGCCAGTCCGCCCGCATCGCCGAACTGAACCGCCAGATCGAGGCGGCCAAGGCGAAACTCTCCGAATTGCAGGACCGCGCGGGCGCCGCCGCCCGCGCCCAGTACCGCGGCGGAACCCTGCCGCCGGAGATGCAGCTCTGGCTGAGCGAGGACCCGCAGGAGTTCCTCGACGGCGCCCAGCTCGTCCGCCAGGGCCAGCAGGCGACCGTCGGCCTGATCGACGAGCTCAAGCAGACCAAGTCGGAGCTGGGCGGGCTCTCCCGCGACGCCTCCGCCCGCTACAAGAAGCTGGAGGCCAACCGCAAGACCAAGGCGGCGGCGAAGAAGCGGGTGAAGAAGCGGATCGCCTCCGCCGAGAAACTCCAGGACCAGCTGGAGGAGAAGGAGAAGGAGCGGCTGGCCAAGCTGGAGGAGGAGGCCGCGCAGCAGGCGCAGACCGCCTGGCTCGACTCCGGCGTGCTGAAGGACCTCGACACCAGGGCGTCCGCGGCGGGCCGCAAGGCCGTGACGTACGCGACGGACCAGATCGGCAAGCCGTACGTGTGGGGCGCCGAGGGCCCGGACTCGTACGACTGCTCGGGGCTGACGTCCCAGGCCTGGCTCGCCGCCGGGCACGCGATCCCGCGCACCTCGCAGGAGCAGTGGAAGCAGCTGCCGCACGTGGCGCTCGGGGACATGCGCCCCGGTGACCTGATCATCTACTTCGACGACGCGAGCCATGTGGCGATGTACCTCGGCGACGGCAAGATCGTCCACGCCCCGCGGCCCGGCCGCACGGTGACGATCACGGGTGCGGGCACCATGCCGATACTCGGGGTGGTGCGCCCGGACGCGTGAGGGGCGCCACCTCCGACGTCCGGTGGGCCGTCGGAGGCACGTGACGTTCGTCATTCCGCGCCCCGCCCCCGGGCGTCCAAGTGCGCCGTGTATCGCGGCATATGACGGTGGCGTCCCGCCGGGCGTGGTCCGGAACACCATTCCGCTGCGGGCGCGGCTGACGCTATGGTCCCCGTCGGTGGGTCGAGGTCCCTCGTTCCGCCGTGCCCTCGGGAGAGGGAAGGAACCCAAGACGATGCCCGTACCCGTACCGCGGCAGAGAGCGATCCCGGCCGCGGAGAGTGGTCAGGCGCAGGCCGGACCCCAGCCCGGCGGCCCGGCCACGGAAGCGGGCCGCGAACCGTCCACCGGAGGCGGCCGCGGCCCGGCTCCCGCGGACGTGCCGACCGACGGCACGGCCATGCCCGACGGCAGCGGCACGCCCGAGGACTGCTCCGCCGGGCCCGGCAGGTCCGCCGCGCCCACCGGTGCCGCCGGGACCGACGGCTTCGCCGTGCCCGTGGCGCCGGCCCCCGCCGACGCCGCGCCCGCCAACCTCACCCTGCTGGTGATCGAGGACGACCCGGTGGGTTCGCCGATCGTGCCCGAGATGCTCGACTCGGCGGGCCGCCCGATCCGGCTGCGCACCGCCCGCAACCTCACCGAGGCCGGACGGCTGCTCACCGACGACGTCCACTGCATCCTGCTCGACCTCGCGCTGCCCGCGCCCGGCCGGGGCGCCGGTGACGGCGGCGAGGACGAGCTGGCCGTGCTGCGCCACGTGCTGGAGCTCGCGCCCCGGCACGCCGTCCTGGCGCTCACCGCCTCCGGCGACGCCGAGCGCGGCGCCGAGGCGGTGCGCGTCGGCGCGCAGGACTACCTGCTCCGCGACGAGCTGGACGGCAGGCTGCTGAGCCGGGCGATCCGGTACGCGGTGGAGCGCAAGCGGTCGGACACCGCCGAGCGGCGGCTGACCGAGTCGAAGCTGCGCGCGCAGGAGAACGCCCGGCTGGAGCGCGGGCTGCTGCCGACGCCGCTGCTGGAGGGGTCCTCGCTGCGGTTCGCCGCCCGCTACCGTCCCGGCCGCTCGCGCGCGCTGCTCGGCGGGGACTTCTACGACACCGTCCGCACCCCGGACGGCACCGTGCACGCGATGATCGGCGACGTCTGCGGGCACGGCCCCGACGAGGCGGCGCTCGGTGTGGAGCTGCGCATCGCCTGGCGGGCGCTGACGCTGGCCGGGCTCTGCGGGGACCAGCTGCTCTCCACCCTCCAGAAGGTGCTGGAGCACGAACGCGACAACGACGAGATCTTCGCGACGCTGTGCACGGTGGACATCACGCCGGACGGCCGCCGCGCGGGCCTGTGCCTGGCCGGTCACCCGGCCCCGCTGATCGCCCGCCCCGGCCGGACGCCCGAGTTGCTGCCGTACGACAACAACGGCCCCGCGCTCGGCCTGCTGCCGCGGGCCCGCTGGCCGCGGACACAGGTGGAGCTGGGAGCCGAGTGGAGCCTGATGCTCTACACCGACGGCCTCATAGAGGGCCACGTCGGCGACACGGGGGACCGGCTCGGCCAGGAGGGGATGCTGACGCTGGTCCGCCGGCGGCTGGACCAGGGGCTGGGCGGCGAGGAACTGCTGCGCACGACGGTCGACGAGGTCCGCGACCTCAACGGCGGCGAGCTGACGGACGACGTGGCCGTCGTCCTGCTGGACCGCACGCCATAACGCCCGTCCCCTCGCCCCGCCGGACCGCGGCCCGTGACGCGGCGGCGTACCGCGACCGGCCCAGCGGTCACCACAGCGGCGCACCGGTCACCACAGCGGCCGACCGGCCGCTCACCACAACGGCCGACCGCGACCGGCGCACCGCTCACCACGGCAGCCGGCCCACCGCTCACCACGGCAGCCGGCCGACAGCCCGTCGCTCAGCGGCCGCCGTTCCAGGGTCCGTACGGGCCGTCGCTGCTGCTGCCGCCGCTCCGGCGGCCGAAGCCGCCGCCCGACACCCCGCGCAGGGCGGGGCGGACGTCCACGAAGAAGACGATCGTGGCGACGAGGCCGGCGAGTTGCAGGAACAGCATGGGGATCAGCAGGTTCACCGCGACCGTGACGCCGAGGATGATCAGCCAGAAGCCCTTGGTCTTCTTGTCGGCGGCCCGGTAGGCGTCGTCACGGAAGAGCACCGCCATGACCAGCGCCACCACGGCGAGCACCAGCATGGCGGTGTAGAGCAGCCACATCAGGCCGCCGAATGCCGTCATCAGCATGTTGCCCACCATCCGAGTCGAGTCGTCCGTCGGCCGACCGTGCGCCGGTACGGCCACCGTACCCGTACAACGGGCCGGGCATTCCGGAAGTGCCCGGAGCGCCCGGCCCGTTCCCGCGCGGCGGTCACTTGGCCGGCGGCGTCGTCTTCCTGGCCGTGGTCGTCCTGCGGGCGGCCGGGGCCTTCTTCGCCGCGGTCGCCGGGGTGGCGGCCTTGCGGGCGGCGGGCTTCGGCGCGGTCGCGGCCGGCTTGTCGTCCTCGATCCGGACCGGCTCGGCGGGCTTCACGGGCCGCACGGGCTGAGGCTTGGCCTGGCTCTTCGGCGCAGGCGCGGTCTCGGGCTCGACGGCGATCGCGAGGTCGTTGATCTCCTCGGCGGCGTCGCCGCGCCAGGTGCGCACGGCCTGCTCGCCCTGCTCGGCCACCTTCTCGTAGGCCTCACGGGCCCGGACGGCGTACTCGGCGGCGACGCCGACCCCGCGCAGGGCGAGGTCCTGGGCGGACTCGCCGAGCTTCTTCAGGTCGGTGTCGAGGGAGCCGATGAAGCCGTTGACCCGGGCCTGGAGGGTCTCCTGTGCCTCCTTGGCACGCGCGGTGGCCTTCTCCTGCACGGCCTTGGGGTCGGTGTTGCGCACGGCCTCGATCCGGGCCGGGGCCTCGTTGCGCAGCTGCTCGACCAGGCTCGGCACCCGGAGCGCCTGCTTCCAGGCGAGGTCGGCGGTGCCGGCGGCGAAGTAGAGCGGCTTGGGGTCACTGAGGGTCTTGCGCAGGTCGTCGGTGATGGCCATGACGATGGTCCTCCGGATTGCTGTTGCTTTCGCTTGAGGGTGTGGGGTGGCGGATACGGCGCCCGCCGGTGGGGGCGGCCGCTGGTCAGCCGGCCGTACGTTGCGCTCCGGCATCGCCGCCCGCCGCACGCGGGCCGCCCGCGGTGCCGGTGCCGGTGCCGTCGTCCGGGGTCGCCGCGGCGTCGGTCGGGTGGGGGACGTCAGGCGCGTCCGGCGCACCCTTTGTACCGTTCGTCCCCACGCCGACCGGATCCGCCGCGCCGCCCGCCACGGCGTTCCCGGACACGCTCACGTGCCCGGTCCCGTACGCGTCACCGGATCCGCTCGCGTCTGCGCCTTCATGGCCGTTCTCCTTGCGGAACGACTCGTAGATCTGGAGCAGCACCTGCTTCTGGCGCTCCGTGAGCGTGGGGTCGGCGAGCAGCACGGCCCGGGTCTCGACCTCGACCCGGTCCCGCTCGGCGTCGAGGATCCCGGCCCGCACGTACAGCGTCTCGGCGGAGATCCGCAGCGCCTTGGCGACCTGCTGGAGCACCTCCGCGCTCGGCCTGCGCAGCCCGCGCTCGATCTGGCTCAGATACGGATTGGACACGCCGGCGGCATCGGCGAGCTGCCGGAGCGACAGCTGCGCGTTGCGCCGCTGCTCCCGCAGGTACTCACCGAGATTGCCGACATTGAGCGATGCCATGCCTCCACCATGCCCCACCTTCGCTAACTTTTGCAAGCAGCCGCTTGCAAAAGTGCGCCACACCACCCCGGGCACCGGCTGCGACTCGCAGCGATAGCTGTCCGTTCTCGCTCACGTTGCCAACCGCGTCTGCGTGAGGCGTACTCGCTTCTCGGTACGCGTCACGACCTCACCGGCAGCCAGGACCCTCTACTACGGCCCTCCGAATTGTTCGTGCATGACGAGTTCGGCGGAGTGCTCGTCTTCCGCAGCGAGAACCAGGGGTGCGCATTCTGGGGAGTGCGGCTGCGGGATCTCGACCAGGAAGATCCGCCGGTGTTCGTCCAGTCACAGGATGGTTGGGTCCGGTTCCTGGAGCGGGTCTCCCTGGCCTGCGTCGAGCTGGTACTCAGCGAGACGCTGCTTGGCCCCGAAGAACGGCTCTACAACGCCTGCGAACTTCCCGCCGACCTGATTCGAGAGCTACCGAGCCGGTTCACACGGGTGGAGTTTCCCGAGTACCCGATGTGGACGGGCACGGAAGACTCCCCCGTACGCTGGTTCTCCGGACCCGGAAGACTCTTGCGGCTCGACGGACTGAGCGACCACAGCTGGCTGCACGTCCGGGGAAGGACGCCGGCCGACCTGGAGTCGCTCTGCGCCACCATCCCCGGACACTGGGTACGTGGGTACTCAGAGCCGTTGGAAGCCGACGAACTTCCTTTCTAGGCACCCGATGGACTGCTTGGATGACCGGGAAGTCTGTGAATCGAGCACAACAGGGGGCGTGAGAATGGCTGATCCGTACATCATTCTCAACGAACTCGCCCAAGAGCTTCGGCCGATGCCACAGGGGATCGAGTGGTTCGAGGGCCTCTCGGCTGAGGAGCAATCCCACGCCCTGCGCCTCCTGTCACATTTCTGCATTCAGGCCCGCGCTACCGCCGAGGACGGCCCGGAAAGTATCCGACGCGCCGGACTTCGCGCCACGCACACACCGGCAGTTCTGATCTCACAAGGGCAGCTCGACCAGCAACTCGGGAAGATCGCCAGCCTCGCTCCCCACGACGAGCGCCTCAAGTCATTCCGGCTACTGATCGCGGTGCTGGCCGTCGCCGACGGACGTCGACGAGAGCGCTTCTGCTCCGACGGTTGCGGCCACGCGTGGCATCGACTGGCTGTCCCCCCCCCCCCCCCCCCCCGAAGGCTCGGCCTGATCCCTTGCACTTGTAGGATCTCGCGCTCGTGTCATGACGCAGCGTGCTGACCAGCAAGATTCGGATGGATCTCAGAGGGCTCACCGACGCCCTTGTCTCAAATGCCGTGGCACTTCCTCAGCAAGCACTGGAAGATGGCGATGTGCAGCTCCCCTACGTCTATCGCGTCAGCAAGTACGACCCCGCCGACCGTGACGATCACGGGCACTACACCGGCACCGAGGACTCCATCAGCGATCACGGCGAGATCGAGGCGGCCTATCTTCAGGCGGTCAAGGCGTTCGCCGCGGACACCGGCATCGACCATCTGTCTGTCCGCGAGCCGGAGGTCTCGTCTTTTGCTCATTTCGGCGTTGAGAGAACTCTGGACGGCTTCGGTCTCGACAGGCTCCTTCCCGGCGGTCTTGCCGACTTCCACGACGGAGCAGAGATGCCTCTGGACATCGGGCTGGAGCTGATTCGCCTCATGCTGCGCGACAGCGGCGCCTGGTGCCGACTGGAGGTGGAAGACGTTTTCGCAGTGCACGTCGGGTGGGACCAGTACCTCTACGTCGGCAGCAGCCGACCCTGCCACGGAGTTCTCGCTCGCGCCCGCGAACTCGGGCTGTTCCCAGAACACCTCGACGTTTCCCCCTACGACTTCGAGCCCGAGGAGGAAGGCGTCCTACGGCCAGGCGATAACGACTTCTGGGCCGGCCTGCACAGCGCAGCTGGCTGCGGCCGCGCCGGACTCTTGGAAGAGATATACGTCCAGAACGCCTCGCGATGGCATCGCCTCACGTGCGACACCATCGACACGGTTCGCGCCGGGCTCGCTCCCCGCGCCCGCCTGGCCGTGTGGCCAGCCCTCTCCTCCGACGTTAGCGCCATCCTCGGCGCCCTTCCCACCGAGGGCATCATCGAGGGCGTCTGGCAGGACAAGGAAGGTCAGATCCACAGCGTCGTCGCTGCCGACGACGAATTTCCGGAGCTGGCTGGCCGAATATCCGATGCCGACGCTGCAGCGCTTCTGCCCGTGTACGCCGATGAGCGTGTCCCTCTACTCTCCGCTGTCATGCCCGACAGAGACGGAGTCGTGCGTGCGCGCTGGCAGGCCGAACAATCCGTCAGCGACTTGGCCAAATGAGCTCTCACGGCCACCGCGGGCGGCCGGCCTCTGAGCTCTCCACGGTGAGGGTGCGGGGAAGCGCCGCTGACGTGTGTGTCTCAGTGGCCAGACAGCGGGCATCCTGTCTGAGATTTGGCCAGGACTTCTGAGGCCCTACAGCGCATTCGCGCCTACCGAGCCCAGCGGCCGTAGGGGAAACATTGCGCTCAGCTTCGGCAGTTTGCGCATCGCCTCGTCTTCGCATCGCACGTCCCACTGCTCGCCGAGCGGCCCTGGGCTGGCTCCTACAGCACCCTGCTCGGCTTCGACTGCTTCGTAGAAAGCATCGCCGCAGTCATCAGCATCGCGAGTGAGCAGTCCATACGCCTCCATGGCGACATAGTCGAGAAACTCCCACTCGGGCCAGTCGTCGTTCCAGAGCTCGCGAGGGCGAGCCACCAGGCACTGAACCTCAGGGGTATCGGCCAGAGCGTCGGGATCGGCTACTGCCTGCACGAAGGCCTCCCGACCGATCCCCACCATCCACAGGCCGAAGTAGCAGAATCCGTCGTCCGAACACCAGCCGCCGAAGATCCGTTCCGCAGCAGCCCAGAGATCCCACGTGAACGCCTCGTGCGTCACCTCGTCCAAGCGCACCTGGAACTGCACAACCTCAGCCGGCGACCTTCGCGCCAATGCGCCACGCAGCCACGCGAGCCGCTCCTCCGGGCCCTGCGCTTGACGCCGGCACTCCTCGATGAGCTTCCAGAAGGAATCGATGTCCACGGCGGCACTGTGCCAGGCACCTCTGACACCGCAGGGTCGGCGAACTATGTTCGAGCAGTGGAGAACACGGAGATCATCATCAAGCTCACCTCTGATGAAGCGCTGGTCCTGTCGGACTGGCTGGAGCGAGTGCAGATGACGGACCTCAGCCGTCTCGTCGACGACGAGGCGGTCTGGGCGCCCATTCATAGGCTGGCCGGAACGCTCGACAAATCGCTATCGGGGATCTTTTCGGCGGACTACGCCGAACGTCTGGAGGCGGCCCGCAGCAGGCTTCGTCCAGACCTGGGCGACAGCGCCATTGACGAGGAGGGTACGGACACATGAAGCCCCTCTCGGAGATGACGGAACGCGAGTACTTCGTCAGCGTCGGCCAACGTCCCGGCATGTTCGCCGGCAAGCCCTCCTTCCACATGCTGACCGCGTTCCTGACTGGTTATGACCAGCATGCTCTCCGGCACGGTGGGCCCGGGCTCACCGGCTGGCACGACTGGCTCGTCGCCCGTCGCGGACGCGACTGCAACCACGCCTGGCCGGGCCAAATCCTCCACATCGCCCTCCCGAACGGCTGGGACGACTTGTGGAATCTTCCGCTTGAGGACGAACAGCAGGCGATCAAGGCCCTGTTCGAGCTCCTCGACGAGTTCGCTGCCGAGCGTGAAGCAGCGCAGGACTCACAGACCTCAGGTTGAGTGAGACGACGCACCGAACAGCGTCTCACTCAAGATGAACCACTGCCGGTCAACGCCTCGTCATGGTTCGCCTCAACTAAGACGGGACAGTCGAGGGCCGGGGTGGCCGCTTCTGTGGCCGGTCACGCCCTGGCCGAGCCGACCAAGCTCCTGAACGAGGCCGGGGTGACGTCTCCGTCCTCGTGCTCGTCGCGCTCTTCGCGGCGCTCCGCGCCGGTCACCTTCTTCGCCGGCGGGCTGGTGGCCGGGGTCGTCGTTGCGACGGGGCGCCTGCTGGTGGGGCCGCGCACAGGCGTGGTGTCGAGAGGGCGGCTCGCGTCGGCCACGCCCCCGCTCACCACGCCCGGCGGTCCCGGCGCGCAGTCGACGGAGGCGGCCGACGCGGCGCGGGCCGCCGGGGGAGCCGAGGCTCACCGCGGTGTCGCCCAGCAGCTTGCCCTGCGGCTGGAACCGGGGCGAGATCGTCTCCCGCATCCCATGGAACATCGTGCTGCTCATCGGGGGCCTGCTCACCTACGTCGGGGCTGATGCGGGACATGGGCGATGGGCGCCTTCGGCCCGGATCAGCGATCTGCTGCGGGTGGGGGGCTCACCGATGCAGAGCCTGCTGGTGCTCTGCTGCATCACCGGTCGCACCTCGTTCGCGGCCGGCTCCATCGCCGTCTTCGCGACCACGATGCCGCTGGTCCCCGCGGTCGTCGCCGACGGCGCCCCACCCGTCGGGGCCGTCCTCGCGGAGGCGCTGGCGTCGATCCTGGTCGACATCAACCCGCTCGGCATCACCGGCGGCCTCATCCCCGGCGCCGCCGCCGCCGACGACCGGCCCCCCTTGTTCCGCAACCCGCTGACGTACGGCGTCGTCTCGGTGATCGTCGGCCCGGGGGCCGGCGTGTGTGGCCTTCGGCCGGTGGTGGCGGGGTCCTCTCCTACCAGGGCAGGGGGCGGCTGTGCAGCACGTCCAGGCGGGAGACCGCGCGGGTGAGGACGACGTAGAGGCGGTGCGGGCCGCGCGGCTCGGCCTCGGCGATCGCGGCCGGCTCGACGGCGACCACGTGGTCGTACTCCAGGCCCTTGACCGCGCCCGCCGGCACGACGACGACCGGGGCGGCCGGCTGTTCCGGGCCCGCCGCCCCGATGCCGGCGGCGGTGAGGACGGCCCGGACGCGCGCGGCGTCCCGCTCGGCGGTGATCACCCCGATCGACCCCTCGTGCGTGAGCGCCGCCCGGACCGCCCCGACGACCGCGGCGTCCAGCTCCTCGGCCCGCTCGACCCGGCGGACGGTCAGCTCGCCGTCCCGGCGCAGTGACCGGGCGCGCGGCACGTCCACGCCGAGCCGGTCCAGCAGCCGATTGGCCAGGCCGACGACGGCCTCCGGCACGCGGAAGCCGGTCGTCAGCGGGATCACGGCGGCGTCGGGCCGGTCCAGGTGGGCGAGGAGGGCCGGCCAGTCGCGCGCGGACCAGGGGGTGGTGCCCTGGGCGAGGTCGCCGAGGACGGTGAGCGAGCCGAAGACGGCCCGCCGGGCGATCGCCCGGCACTCCATCGGCGAGAGGTCCTGCGCCTCGTCGACGACGACGTGGGCGTAGCCCTCCGGGTGCTCGATCAGCCCGGCCAGCTCGTCGAGCAGGACGAGGTCGGCCGCCGACCAGCGTGCCGAGCGGTACGAACGGGGTGGCCGGGGCCATCGGAGCGCCTTCTGCTCGCCGGCGTCCAGCAGCCCGTCGGCCGCCGCCGCGAGCACCGCCTCGTCGCCGAGCAGGTCCGCGAGCACCTCCTCCGGGCGCACCCGCGGCCACACCTGGTCGATGTACGCGGTCATCGGACGGCAGTGCGAGACGCGCCGCAGCCAGGCGGCACCGCGCGGTCCGGACCGCCGCTCGGCCCGCGCCCGCACGTGATGCGCGATCCGCGTGCGCACCCGCTCGCGCCCCACCGCGTACGGCGGCTCCTCGGCGCGTACGTCCGCCACGATCCCCCGCAGGGTCTCGCCGCTCACGCGCCAGCGGTACGAGCCGTCGGGCACTGTCAGCTCCGTCGCGGCGTCCGCGCCCACCCGGGCGTACAGGGCCCGGCGCAGGACCTCCGCCGTCCGGGGGTCGTGCTTGACGGCGGCGGTACGGGCGTCGTCCTCGGCGGTGACCGGGTGCCGGGCGATCTCGTCGGCGAGCGTGGACTGCCGTACGCCGCTCTCGCCGAGGGCCGGGAGCACCTCGGCGATGTACGAGAGGAAGGTGCGGTTGGGCCCGAGGACGAGCAGTCCGCCGCGGCGGATGCGCTGGGGGTGGGTGTAGAGGAGGTACGCGGCGCGGTGCAGCCCGACGGCGGTCTTGCCGGTGCCGGGGGCGCCCTGGACGCACAGGGTGGTGGACAGGCCGGCGCGGACGAGGTCGTCCTGCTCGGGCTGGATGGTGGCGGCGATGTCGCGCATCGGGCCGAGGCGGGGCCGCTCGATCTCGGCGGTGAGGATGCGGCCGGGGGCCGCGGCCGTCCGTGTGTCCCGCCCGCCGAGGGGCTCGTCCTCGAACCCCGTCAGATCGGCCGAGTCACCGCGGCTGCCGGCTGCCCAGCCAAAGCGGCGGCGGACCGCGACGCCCTGGGGGTCGCCGGCGCTCGCCTGGTAGAAGGCGCGCGAGACGGGGGCGCGCCAGTCGATGACGAGGGGTGGGGCGGCGGGGTGCTCGGAGATGCGGAGCCGGCCGATGTGGTAGCTCTGCCCGGCGTGCTCCGGGGCGTCGTCGGCGAAGTCGAGCCGCCCGAAGAACAGCGGCCCCTTTGGGAGTTCCCGCAGGTCCCGGGCCTGCCCGCGGAGCTGTCTGCCCAGCACCTCGGCGTCGGCGCCGGAGGCGGATACGTCCGCCCCGACGACGACCTGCTCCTCGGCCCCGGCGACCATCGCGGCGAGCGCGGCGCGGCAGGCGTCGTGGTGGGCGCGTTCGTGGCGGAGGGGGGCGGGTGGGGGCACGGCGGAAGGCATGCCCGCAGCGTACGCGAGATTTCGTTACCGAGTAACTTTTTTAACCGAGTAGCACACAGTCGTCGAGCCGTTCGAACGCCCGCTCGGCCGCCGCGACGGCGTCCCCGTGGACGTCGTCCGCCCGCTCCCCCGCCGCCATCCGCCGCCAGTTCTCCAGCGCGAGGACCCGCTGCACGGCGATGATCTGGGCAGCGGCGAGCCGGGCGTCCAGTCCGCCGCCGAGCGCTTCGGCGAGCGCGGTCTCGGAGCGTTCGAGGTAGCCGTGGAGGCGGGCGGCGAGGGCGGGGGTGCCGTAGAGGAGGCGGTGGAAGTCGAGGACGGCGGGGGCGTCGTTGAGCCCGGTGACGGGGTCGCGGCGGTCGAGGCCGTCGAGGAACCGGGCGCGCAGCGCGGCGATGGGCGAGGTGCCTCCGCCGCGGGCGGCGACGACCCGGGCCGGCTCCGTCTCGTGGTCGGCGAACCGGTGCAGGACCAGGTCCTCCTTGGTGGGGAAGTACCGGAACAGCGTCGGCTTGGAGATCTCCGCCGCGGCGGCCACCTCCGCGACGGACACGGCGTCGAACCCCTTCTCCAGGAACAGCGCGATCGCGGTCTCGGACACCTCCCGGTACATCCGCAACCGCTTCCGCTCCCGCAGCCCGACGACACCCGAGGCACCGCCGTCCCCGCCGTCCGCGCCGTCCGCGCCCTCCGTGACCTTCTCCCTCATACCGCCGACCCTACGCAGCGAGCGCACCTCACCCGCGGGTCGCCCGGTCCAGGGCTGTGGCGATGCGTTCCGGGGAAGGTACGGCGGAAAGGCGGAGGGGGCGTTCGGCGGCGGTGAGGACGGCGTGCACGCGGTGGGCCTCGCGGACGAGGATGCCGTCGTCGTGGCCGGAGCCGCCGGTGAGGAACTCGGTGGCCCGGACGACGTCCGTGAACACGGACTGGGCCCGCTTGAAGTCGAGCAGCTTCTCCAGGTCCTCCTCCCAGCCCTTGGTGCCGCCCTCCCAGGCGGTTCCGGCCCAGCGCTCCTCCATGACCTGGGCCCACCGCTTGGCGACGAGCCGGTGCTGCCAGCGCGGGTAGCGCATCAGGTAGAGGTGGGTGGCGAGGTCGTAGAGGGGGTCGCCGAACATCGCCAGCTCCCAGTCGATGGTCCACAGGCCGCCGCCCGCGTCCACGACGAAGTTCTCGCGGTGCAGGTCGGCGTGGAGCAGACAGAAGCGGCGCGGCCGCAGCCCGGCGACGCGTTCCCGCAGCGCGGTGAAGCAGCCGTCGCTCAGGCCGAGGTCCGCGAAGAGGGTGCCGAGGCGCCGGCGGTTGTACCGGTAGACGCGCTCCTCGGCGAAGAGGACGAGCCGCTCCAGGAAGCCCGCGCAGTCGTGGTCGTCGGAGCGGTCCTCCGGGGTGCACCTCCGCTCCACGGACAGGTCGTCGGGGGAGATGTCCGCCAGCTGCTCGAACAGTGCGAAGACCTGGTCGACGAGCGCGTCGGGAACCTGCTCGCCGGACGGGTGCAGGTCACCGAGCGTCCGGCCCTCGATGAACTCCTGGAGAAACGTCTCGTCCGAGACCGCGTAGACGCGGGGGATCGCGGCCCCGTCCACCCGCTCGCGCAGCGCGAGCAGCAGCCGCTCCTCGGACACGAAGCAACGGCGGTCGAACCAGAGCAGGTTCTCCCGCGGCGACCGGCACTTGCCGCGCCCCGCGTCCCCGCCGGACACCGCCTCGGGCAGCGGGATCACATACGTCTCGTGGTGGTAGCCCTCCAGCGGCCCCTCGACCGCGTTCGGGTCGCCGCTCATCTCAGCGGCGCGGACCCGCGCGGGAGAGGAGTCACGTTCGGATGACATGGTTCGTCATTTCCTCGGGCTGAGTGCACACCAGTGGTGTGGAAGTGAAGCACGGTACTCCCCCGTGAACGAGCATGCTGCCAGATCCGGTTGCCCAGGTGGCACCTGACGTGCCAAGAGGGTGACGGGGCGAGCACACGTGCGGACGGCCCGAGGACGGCCGCCCCTCACAGTGACCGCAGGACGGCCAGTACCTGTTCCAGGGAGGCGACGACCGTGGTGGCGTCCGTGGCGCGCAGGGCCTTGTCCTTCTCGTCGTTGCGGGCGTAGCCCAGGAAGGGGACGCCCGCGTGGGCGGCGGCCTGGGCGTCGGAGGGGCTGTCGCCGATCATCAGGGCGTCCTCGGGGGCCGCGCCGAGGGCGCCGAGGGCGCGGTTGAGGTGGTGCGGGTCCGGCTTGAGCTGGTGGAGTTCGTCCGTGCGGCCGTAGATGTGGGGGGCGAAGCAGCCGAGGAGGCCGCGGCCGCGGAGGTAGGCCGTGGCCGTGCGCGCGGAGTTGTTCGTGGTGACCGCGAGCCGTGCGCCCACCGCGGTCCAGGTGCGTATCACCGGGTCCGCGTACGGTGTCGGCCGCGCCCGGGGGACGGCGAGGAGCTCGTGGTGGGTCAGCAGCTCCTCCAGCGCCGTGACGAGGTCGCTGCCGGGGTGGCGTTCGTCGGCGGCCCGGAGGATCACATGCGGGTCGTCGTCCCGCCGTTCCTCCTCGGTCAGCAGGTGGAGCAGGCCCTGGCCCTCCAGCCAGCCGCGCATCTCCCGGGCCACCTGCTCCGCCGGGTGCCCCGCGAAGAGCCGGCAGATCGGCCCGTCGAAGTCCCACAGCACGAAACGGGCACGGGTGACGAGTTCTCGGACGTTCTCGGTCTCTGCTGTCACCGGATCAGTCTGCGTCGTTTCAGGAGTCACTAGGAGAGTGTCAGGTCCGACGTGATGGTTTCCCAGAGGGCGTCGAACCACTTCTGCGACTGGTCGACGAAGGCCGAGTCCCGGTGGCCGCTGCGTTTCTCGAAGGAGAAGAGGAGGGACTGGGAGCCCAGGGCGTCGTACATCTCCAGGGTGCCGCTCTCCATCTCCTCCTCGCGGCGGGTCAGCATGTAGTACGCGATCAGGGCCTCCCCGCCGTTGAGCAGGTACAGCTTCATCGGCGGGGTGAACGGCAGGGCGCGGAAGGTGACCTGGACGTCGATGCCGTGCGTGGCGCGCAGGGACAGCAGGTTGTGCTGGAGGACGTGGCCCTGGGAGTTGCGCTGGATCAGCCAGCGCCGGTGGACGGCGTCGTCCTCGCCGCGGCCGTCGACCGGGACCGGGAACGCCAGGTCGATCTTCCGGGACGGCAGCAGGATGCGCACGTCGATGGAGCGGGGGCGGAGCCGGCCCTCGTGGATCATGCGGACCGGTTCGCCGAGCGCCACCATCAGCGTCTCGGCGGTCAGACAGGCCGCGTCCACCCGGACGTGCGGCGAGGAGAACGCCTCCACCAGGCGCGGGGCCAGGGCCACCATGGTCGGCCGGGGCTCGTCCCGGACCGGCGCGGCCTCGGCTATGCGCGGCGGGCTGCCCTTGCTGACGTTGCTCAGCAGGCCGTCGTCCTGGAGCACGCGCAGGGCCTGGCGGACGGTGCCGCGCTCCACCTCGAACTCACCGGCCAGCTCGGCCTGGGTGGGCAGCCGGTCGCCCGCCTTGAGCTCACCGGCGCGGATGCGCTCCCGCAACGCGTCGGCGATTTCCTGGGGCGAGCGCTTCTCGGCTCGCTCGGCTCTTTGCTGGGGCACGACCAAACGTTACAACTTTCCTCCATCTCGGACGAGTTGTTTGCGACTTGTTTTGAAGTAGCGACCAACTGGGAATATCTACAACCAAGTTGGCAACCAACTTGGTTGAGTTGGCGGAAGGCCTGGTTCCTCCCGGCCTCGCCGGCACCCGCGCCGCCCCGTCCGCCCTGAAGGGGGTGCCACCATGCCCGTCCAGATCCTCCTGAGCACCGTGTTCACAGCCGGCCTCGAACAGTTCTTGCAGTGGCGGTACGGACCGATGGGCCTCGTCGGGCTGGTGCTGCTCACCATCGGGATCAAGGCCAGGAACGCCACGTGCAGTTCGCTCGGCGTGGTCGTCCTCGCACTGCTGATCACCGGGCCGACGCTGTGAGGTCCAGGTCCGAGCTGATCGTCTCCCACAGCGCGTCGAACCACAGGCGGGACTGCTCGACGAAGGTCGTGTCCCGCGGCCCGTCGCCCTGGGCGAACGGGAACAGCACGACCTGCGTGCCCTCCGCGTCGTACATCTCCCGCGCCTCGTCGTCGATCTCGGCCTCGCGGCGCGTCACCGTGTAGTACGCGAACAGCGCCTCCGTGCCGTTGAGCAGATACAGCTTCACCGGCGGGGTGAACGGCAGCGCCCGGAAGGTGACGTGCACGTCGATGCCGTGGGTGCCGCGCAGGGCCAGCAGATTGTGCCGGAGCACCTGGCTCTGCGCGTTGCGCTGGGCGAGCCAGCGGCGGTGCACCTCGTCGCCGGCGCCGGCCACCGGCGTCGGGAAGGCGAGCGCGATGTCCCGGCGCGGCAGCAGCACCCGCACGTCGACCTTGGCCGGTTTGATGCGCCCCGCGTGAATCTGCCGCAACGGCTCCCCCATGGCCAGGGTCAGCGAGATCGACGTCAGACACAGGGCGTCGATCTCCACGTGGGGCGCGGCGAACGCGGCCGAAATGCGCGGGGCCAGGGCGACCGTGGTGGGCCGGGGCTCGGCGCCCGGACCGCCCGGCGCGCGCAGCCCGGCATCCGGCGCGACGGTCGCCGGGCTGCCCTTGGAGACGCCCGCGAGCAGGCCCTCGGACTGCAATACGCGCAGCGCCTGCCGCACCGTGCCGCGCTCCACCCCGAACTCCTCGGCCAGGACCGCCTGTGTCGGCATGCGCGCGCCCGGCCGCAGCTGCCCGGAGACGATCCGGGCGCGCAGCACGTCGGCCACCTCGCGCGCGGGGCGGCGCGGTTCCGGGGGCGTCCCGCGCCCGTTGACGGGGGCGGGGCCCGGTGCGTGTTCGGGTCGTTCCGGAGCGTGTCCCGGCTTCACGGCCAAACCCTACAACTTCTCGCCATCTCGGGGCAGTTCATGGGAGGGTGGTTATAAGACGTCTCCAAGTGGAGATAACTTAGGTTGAGTTGGTCGCCAACTTGGTCGTTCGGCCGACTTGGCACGGCAGTGGCGGTCCTGGACGACGGGACCGCCGGCCCCGGCTCACCCGGTCCGGCCGGTCGCACTCCCTTCCGGAGGGGAGCCGGGAGCTCGGCCCGTCCGCACCACCCGCACAGCCACAACCGAACAACGTCACCACCGCACAGCCACAACCGCATACGGCACACCACGCACAGCCACAACCGAACAGACGCCGTCACCGTCGCGAGGCGCGGGACACGAGGCGTCAGAAGACGTCCGGGCACCAGGGTCGCCGGGACGTGCGCAGCAGGGCGTCGGCCAGTCGGACGGCGCCCTCTCGCTGTTCCCGGACCCTGCCGAGGGCGGCGAGCCGGGCGGCGGTGTCGTCGCCGAGCCACAGCGGCGCGAGGTCGCCGACGGCGAGGGTGAGATCGGGGTCCTCGGTCGTCGGCGCGCAGTGGGCGCCGTCCGCGGCCGCCTCCAGCCGGTAGCGGCCGCCGGCGAGTCCGGCCGGGTCGAGCACCTCCAGGACGAGCGTCCCCTCCCCTTCGTACGTGCGTGCCTCCAGGGCCCGTACGACGTCCAGGATCCGTACCCACAGCCAGTCGGCGAGGGTGGTGAGGCGGGCGGCGCGCGGGTCGGGGAGGAGGTGCGGCAGCAGGTCGTCGGGGGCGCGGTGGCCGCTCCTGACGCGGGTCACCCAGTCGATCGCGCAGAGGTGGTGCCACAGGGCCCGCTCGGCGGCCGGGGTGGTCGCGATCAGGCTCCTGACCTGTGCGGTGACCTGCGGCTGCCGGCCGCCGCCCCAGTCGTCGTCGCAGGTGTACGTCACCAGGCCCTCCAGTTCGCCGGAGGCCGAGCGGTAGACGGCGTGGAACGGCTCCGTCCAGGACCGGCCGAACCGTTCGGCGCCGGTGGCCAGGCGCCACCAGAGGTCGGAGCGGTCGACGGCGCCGGGCTGGGCGGCGCGGAGGCGGTCGTGCAGGGCGGGGCCGAGCGTGCGGACGTCCGCGCCGCGGACGAGGTCGATCCGGCCGCCGTCGTCGGGGACGGGGCGGCGGGGGTCGAGGCCGGAGCGGGGGACGTCGACGGTCCACTCGGCGGTGTGGGCGGCGGGGCCGAAGCCGAAGCGGCCGTAGATCGGGTACTCGGTGGCGATGAGCGTGGCGACGACGTCGCCGCGGTCCTTCGCGGCGGTGAGGTCGCGGGACATCATGCGGCTCAGGATGCCGCGGCGGCGGTGGGTGGGGCTGACGCCGACGTTGGTGATGGCGTCGGCGGGGACGGAGGTGCCGCCGACGGCCGTGAGCTGCTGGGGGAAGGAGCGGAAGGTGGCGACGCAGGGGTGGGGGGCGGTGGGGTCGAAGGCGGCGAGGGTGCGGGTGGGGTCTATGTGGGTGGCGCGGTCGGCCAGGGCCGGGGGGTTGGCCTCGGGGGAGGTGGGGTCCGTGGCGCGGAGGAAGACGTTGTTCTGGGTGTGGAGCCAGGTGGGGATCTCGGGGGTGGTGAGGGGGCGGATGTCCAGGGGGTGGGTGTCGGAGGGGGATGTGGGTGTGGCCGTGGGTGTGGGTGTGGGTGTGGGTGTGGTCATGCGGTCACGCTAGGAGGAGGTGGGTGTGGGTGTCGCATGGGTTTTTCTCGCCCCCGCCGCCCCTACCCTTCCCGTCCCTTCAAGGGGCTCTGCCCCTTGGACCCCGGGGGTGCGTTGTCGGGTGTGGGTGGGTGGGGGCTGGTCGCGCAGTTCCCCGCGCCCCTGTCGGGGCGCGGTGGCAGCTCGCGGCCGCGCGGCGGTAGCCGCAAATCGACACAGCCCCGCGCCCCTTTGGGGCGCGGTGGTGGTCGCGCCCCCGTGGCGGAGCCGCGCGGACAACACAACCCCGCGCCCCTTTACCCCAGCAAGTCCTCCACCTGCGCCTCGCCCTCTCTGTAGCGGCGGGCGATTTCCTTGGTGCAGTGGTCGGTCGTGCGTTGGAGGGTGCGGCGGCGGTGGGAGATGTGGCCCTCGTAGCGGGCGAGGCGGGTGAGGACCGTGGTGAGTTCCTCGTCCGTGCGGGCCCGGGGGTCGGAGAGTTCGACCTCGCCGAGCATCTCCGCCGCCAGCCGCCGGTACTCCTCGCTCTGCGGCGTCCCCACCGTCACATGCCGCGCCGACGAGCGCTGCGCGGCCGGCGCGTCCGTCAGGATCGCCGTCAGCCGCTTGACGAAGCCGTCCTCCGGCGCGGCCGTCCCCCCGCGCCGGGCGAGTTCCGCGCGCAGGATGTCGATGCGCCCTTGCAGCAGCCGTCGTACGTAACTCAGGTCCGCCTCGTCCTGCTGGGCATCCCGGCGCAGGGTGCGCAGCTCGGGCAGGCTCAGGGCACGGAGGTCCGGCTCCGGCGGCTCCGCGGGCAGCGGGCTGTCCGTGCGCTGCACCGGCGGCCGGTGCTCCCCCGCCCGCACCGTACGGGCCAACGACGCCATGTCGGGCTGCTGCCCGATGCTCGGTGTGGTCATGCTGCTGCTCCACCGTCCCCTCGACCGGCGCGGCGCACCCGACGGGTGCGACCGCACCACGCATCGTGCCATCCCCGATGGCCGCTTTATGACCGAGTGCCCCCGAACAGCCCCGGATGGACGGTTAAGGAGCGAGAGGAATCCCCTTCGGGTACCCCCCGAGGTCGTACACCGTGCGCACGGCATCATGGTGCCCATGCGAGCGGTGGTGCAGAGGGTGGACGGCGCCGAGGTCGTCGTCGACGGCGAGACGGTCGGCGCGATCGAGGGCGAGGGGCTGTGCGTCCTGGTGGGCGTCACCCACGAGGACACCAAGGAGAAGGCGGCGCAACTGGCCCGCAAGCTGTGGACGCTGCGGATGCTGGGGGACGAGAAGTCGTGCAGCGACATCGACGCGCCGCTGCTGGTCGTCAGCCAGTTCACCCTCTACGGGGACGCCCGCAAGGGGCGCCGCCCGACGTGGAACGCGGCGGCGCCCGGACCCGTCGCCGAGCCGCTGGTCGACGAAGTCGTCGCCCAACTGCGCGCGTTGGGGGCGACGGTGGCGACGGGCCGGTTCGGGGCCCGTATGCGGGTGTCGCTGACGAACGACGGCCCGTTCACCGTCCTGCTGGAGATGTGAGAGCGCCCGGCGGGGAACTCAGGGCTCGACGACGGTCTCCTGGGCCGCCGCCGTCGTGTCGGCGAGCAGCGGGGCGTCGACGGGGACGTTCCGCTTGACCAGGGCGAGCGCGACCGGGCCCAGCTCGTGGTGGCGTACGGACGTGGTGACGAAGCCGATCTTGCGGCCGTCGGCGCCCTCCGACGCCAGCCGCAGCTCCGTGCCGTGCGGCGGCAGGTGCACCTCGCTGCCGTCGAGGTGCAGGAAGACCAGCCGGCGCGGCGGCTTGCCCAGGTTGTGCACCCGGGCGACCGTCTCCTGGCCCCGGTAGCAGCCCTTCTGCAAGTGGACGGCGGTGGCGATCCAGCCCAGCTCGTGCGGGATGGTGCGGTGGTCGGTCTCGAAGCCGAGGCGCGGGCGGTGGTGCTCCACGCGCAGCGCCTCGTACGCCAGCAGCCCGGCCGCGGGCCCGTGCCCGGCGGCGTACGCCTCCAGGTCGCCCCGGGGCAGGAACAGCTCGCGGCCGTACGGCGTCTCGCGGACGACGACGCCGTCCGGCACCTCGGCGATGGAACCGGCGGGCTGGTGGACGACGGCGTAGTCCGCGGTGCGGTCGGCGACCTCGACCCGGTAGAAGAACTTCATCGATTCCAGGTAGGCGAGCAGCGCCTCCTGGGTGCCGGGTTCGATGTGCGCCCAGGTGGTCTCGCCGTCGTCGACCAGGTAGAGCGCGTGTTCGATATGGCCGTGCGGGGAGAGGATGAGCGCCTCGGTGGCCTCGTGCGCGGGGAGGTCGCTGACGTGCTGGGTGAGCAGCAGATGCAGCCAGCTCAGCCGGTCCGCACCGGTGACCGTGACGACGCCGCGGTGGGAGAGGTCGACGAATCCGGCGCCGTCGGCGAGTGCGCGCTGCTCGCGGAACAGGTCGCCGTAGTGGGCGGCGACGCCTTCGTCCACGCCCTCGGCGGGGACGGCGCCGGGCAGGGACAGCAGAGGGCTCTTCATGGTCATACAGCCTACGACCGGATGACCGCCCCGTTTATTTCTCCCCCGCCGTCCCGCCCCGGTGCCCCGGGGCCCCGCCCCGGCTTTCCGATGCCCCGCCCTGGGCCCGGCGCGTGCACGCCTCGCAGCGGCCGAAGATCGCGAAGTGCTTCATGTCGGTGTCGAACCCGAACTCGGCACGCAGCTTGGCGGTGAACTCGGCGGCCACCCCCACATCGGCCTCGATGACGTTGGTGCAGTCCCGGCACACCAGGTGCAGATGGTGATGGCGGTCGGCGAGGTGGTAGGTCGGCGCCCCGTGCCCGAGGTGCGCGTGCGAGACGAGCTCCAGCTCCTCCAGCAGCTCCAGGGTCCGGTAGACCGTGGAGATGTTCACCCCGGAGGCGGTTCTGCGCACCTCGGCCAGGATGTCGTCGGGAGTCGCGTGCTCCAGGGTGTCGACCGCTTCGAGCACGAGCTGCCGCTGCGGCGTCAGCCGGTAACCGCGCTGCCGCAGATCGGTTTTCCAGTCGGTGGCTACCACGGGGACCAGTCTAGGACCCCGCGCGGACACCCACGGGGGCCTGTGGACAGAGGGCTGTTCCGACGGCGGATTCCGGCGGCGCCGGGGCCGTCACTTGAAGAACGCGATCCCGTCGTCCGGCATGTCCTCGGGCAGGGCCTTGGCCCAGCGCTCGACGTCCTCCGGGGTGACGACCTTCTTCAGGTGGGCCGACATGTAGGGGCGCAGCTCGACGTCGGGCGTCTGCTTCTCGCCGACCCACATCAGGTCGCTGTTGACGTACCCGTACAGCCGCTTGCCGCCGGTGTACGGGCCGGAGGCGGCGGTGCGGGCGACGGCGTCGGTGGCCAGGTCGACCTGCGGCTTCTTGGCGGCCAGCTCGCCGTACCAGACCTCGACGACACCGTCGTCGCGGACCATGGTGACCTCGACCTTGCGGTCGGCGTCGATCCGCCAGTAGCCGGACTCGGTCTCCAGCGGCCGGACCTTGTTGCCCTCGCCGTCCAGCACCCAGCTGCGCGAGTGGTACTCCAGGAAGTCCCGGCCGTCGTGGCTGAAGGAGACCTCCTGGCCGAAGTTGCACTTCTCGGAGCCGGGGAAGTCGTGCACGCCCGCGCCGGCCCAGTCGCCGAGCAGGAAGACGAGCGGGACGAGGCTCTTGTGGAGGTCGGACGGGATCTCGATCATGAGCGGAGCTCCTGGACGACGGTCAGCGCTGGCCCTGGTACAGCTTCTTCACGGTCAGGTACGCGAAGGCGAGCACGCCGACGCAGACCAGGACCAGCAGGGTTTCGAAGAAGATCTCCACAGGGTGCTCCTCGGGCGAGCGGTACGAGTGGTACGAGCGATACGAGCGGTACGTACGGACACGGCGGTGGCCCCACAGGGCCGGACCCCAGCTTACGCGGCCGGGGTCCGGCCCTGCTCTCCGGGCCGTTCGGCCGCCGGTCAGCTCAGGAGCTGGCCCTGGAGCACCACCGTCTGCTGGAACGGGACGGCCTTCGCGCTGCCCTCGCGGGACTGCGTGATCAGCGCGACCACGTCCCCGGCGGAGAGGTACGCCTGCCGCACCTGCTCGGCGCCGTACGGCTTGGCCTCGACGTAGGTGGAGCGGTGCACGTCCCGTATGACGGCCTTGTCGGGCCAGTGCTCGTCGAAGACGGAATCCCCGGCCCCGCGCAGGGCGTACGGCGGGCTGACGGCGCCCGACAGCTCGTCAAGGAACAGGTCTTCCGCGACGGCCGCCGTGTTGAACTGCAACAGGTAGATCCGGGTGTGCGTGCCGTCGGACGTGGTCCAGCCCCGGGCGGCGACGTGCCGCAGCGCGCGGTCGGCGAGCAGGCCGCCGAGGGTCTCCCGGTCGTCCTTGTCGGCGTACGCCGCCAGGAAGTCCTTCGTCGCCAGCCAGCCGTCGGTGCCGCGCAGCGCCTTGTCGGCGGTCGCGCCCTTCGGGGCGGGCAGGACGAGGCCGCGCAGGTCGGCGTAGTGCGTGCCGGCCCTGTTGCCCTCGTCGAAGGGGCCGGGGCTGCCGGAGGGCAGCGGCGGCCGGGTCAGCTCCGGGTAGTCCCAGCGGCCGTCCGAGGCGGTGGCGAGACCGGGCAGGTCCGTGCGGTCGGCGCGTGTGATGCCGTACGCCGTGGACACCCCGACCGCCGCGAACACGGCGACGGCGGCGGTCCAGCGCAGGGCCGCCCACAGCGCGCGGCGCTCCTTCTTGGGCGGGGCCGCGGGGATGGGGGGCTGTTCCTGGACGGGGGCCTCCGAGACGGGGGCCTCCTGGACGGGAGTCTCCTGGACGGGGGCCTGCTCCGGGGCGGGAGCCTCCTGGAGGGGGGCCTGCTCCGGGACGGGTGTCTCCTGCCCCACCGGCGTCCCCTGCCCCACCGGTGTCTCCTGCTGCTGGTCGGTCATACCGCCTCCCCCGGCTCCGCGATGCGGTCGAGCTGGTCCTTGAGGAGCTGTGTGGCTCCCTCGGCCTTCAACGGGGCCACGCCGTCCACCGTGGCCGTGACCAGGACGTCTCCCTGAGGGGCGTAGCAGTACATCATGTCCAGGTCGTCGCCGGTGTCCTTCGGCGGCCGGTAGCACCGCGCGTCCTTGTGCCCCTTGATCCTGGGCCCCGCGCGCAGGACGTCGCCCAGGGCGTCGAAGAGTTGGTCCTGGCCGGCGGCCGCTGCCCGCACGGAGGAGCGGTCCATGCGGACCAGCGTGATGCTCACGGTGGCGGCCGAGTCCCAGGTGCGGTCGAGGTAGCTGCGCATCGCCATGCCCTTGATGTGCTGCTTGTCGATCTGCCGTTCCAGCTGCCTGCGCTGGGAGCGGGGCAGGTCGCGCAGCACCTCCTTGCGCAGGGCGGTGGCCCGGGCCCCGCTGAGCTCGGCGTCCGCGCCGTACTCGCCGAGGTCGGGACCGCGCCCGAAGCCGGTGGTGCTGTCGCTGCCGTACGGCACGAGCAGTGCGGCGAGCCCGGAGGCGGCGGGCGCCTTGTGGCCGTCGCCCTTCCCCTCGGGGAACTCCCAGTCGGGGGCGCCCGCGTCACGGTCGGCCCCGTCGACGGCGACGGCGGTGTACCCGACCCCGCCGACGACGGCGAGCGCGAGCACGGCGGCCCCGACGATCCGCAGCACCCGGGCACGCCCGGCGGGGCGGGCGACCGGGGTCGGACTCGTCTCCGGTACCGGAACCGGAACCGCTTCCGGTACCGGGACCGCGGCCGGAGCCGTGTCCGGGACCGGCGGGGTGGGTTCTTCGTGACTCACAGGCGCTCCAGCTGACGTTCGGCCAGGCGCATGACGGTGGCCTTGGTGACCGGCTTGCCGCCGGTGACGTAGATCTCCAGGCAGACGTCGCCACGCCAGGCGTACGCCTCCGCGTGGTACAGCGGCAGATAGCCGGCCTTCGTCTCGGGCCGGCTGTGCACATACGCACGGCCGTCCCGCGTGCCGGGCAGCGCCCAACTCCGGGTGCCGCTCTGCCGGTCGGCCCAGTACTGGTTGTTCGAATTGTCCTCTTCGGCCGCCAGCGACTCCTCCTGCCGGTACTGCACCAGCCGGATCTCCACGGTGCTGTCGCCGCCCGTTTCCCAGCCGACGACGGCGGCCCGGCGGAACTCCTCGTCCGACGCCTGCTTGAAGGCGCCGGCGGGCTTCTCGTAGGTCTCGGCGTACGTGGCCTGGTCCAGCCAGCCGTCCGCTCCCGCGAGCCACTCCGCGTCCTTGGCGCCGGCCGGCTTCTTCAGCAGCAGCTTGCGCAGATCGCCGTCGGTCCGCAGCCGGGCGTCCCGCGCGGCGGAGAGCGGCTCCGGCTCGCCCTTGGCCTGCTTGACGGCGGGCTGGGAGAGGGAGGGCAGCTTCGTCGGCGCGCGGTCGGCCTGGATCAGGTACCCGGCGCAGGCCCCGGCGACCAGCCCGAGCACGGCGGCCCCGGCGACCAGCAGCGGACCACGCCGCCGCCGGACCGGCGCGGACGGTTCCGCGGAGGACGCGACAGGGGGTTCGGCGGGAGGTTCAACAGGAGGTGCAACAGGCGGTTCGGCAGGAGGTTCGACAGGAGGTGCAACAACTGGCGCAACAAGTGATTCATCAGGCGCTTTTGGCGCGTCGGGTCTTTCTTCGGGTCGTTCCAAGACGTCCCCCACAAAAAGGTGAAGCACGGATTCCGTCCCGTGCGGCACAGAAGACCCATAGGCCCCGTTCCCGGTTGTAGACGCGTTGATTACGATTCGGGCATGGCGAAGAAGCTCGTGATCAAGGTGACGGCGGGGGCGGACGCGCCCGAACGCTGCTCGCAGGCGTTCACGGTGGCGGCCGTGGCCGTCGCCAGTGGTGTGGACGTGTCCCTGTGGCTGACCGGCGAGTCCGCGTGGTTCGCGGTGCCGGGGCGGGCCGCGGAGTTCGAGCTGCCGCACGCCGCGCCGCTGCCCGGCCTGATCGAGTCGATCATGGCGGCGGGCCGCATCACGCTCTGCACGCAGTGCGCCGCCCGCCGGGACCTCACCGAGAAGGACGTCATCGAGGGCGTCCGGATCGCGGGCGCGCAGGTGTTCGTGCAGGAGGCGATGGCGGACGAGACGCAGGCGCTCGTCTACTGAGACGGACGGCCGGACGGCCGGACGGACAGGACGGGACAGGACAGGACGGGACGGGAAAAGCGCTACCGGCGCTACCGGCGCTTCCTGCCGTCCAGCTCGTCCCACCACTCGTCGGACTTGGGGTCGCCGGAGGGGTCGTCCCACCAGCGGTCGTCGGGGCCGCGCCGGTTGGCGAGGATCGCGGCCGCCGGCGGGATGACCATCGCCACCACGCACATCCCGATGGCCGCCGGGACCGACCAGAGCCGTACGACTCCCCAGGCCAGCACGAAGAGCGCGATGCAGGTCCCCATCATCACGAAGTACGTCCGGCGCCGGCGTGCGTACATGCTTCTCAGCGTAGGCCGGACCGGCGAAGGGCCGCACCCTCCGGGAGTTCCCGGTGGGTGCGGCCCTTCCGCCGTTCGGGACGCGTGCGCGCCCCGCGCACTCAGAGGTGCGCTCAGACGCTCAGACCGCGATCGCGACCTCCGCGAGGCCGCCCTGCTGGGCGACGACCGTGCGGTCCGCGGTGCCGCCGGGAACCAGGGCCCGTACGGTCCAGGTGCCCTCGGCCGCGTAGAAGCGGAACTGCCCCGTCGCGGAGGTGGGGACCTCCGCGGTGAACTCGCCGGTCGAGTCCAGCAGGCGGACGTAGCCGGTCACCGGCTCGCCGTCACGGGTCACCTGACCCTGGATGGTGGTCTCACCGGCCTTGATCGTCGAGGCGTCCGGGCCGCCGGCCTTCGCTCCACACATGTCGTACTCCTGAAGAGGTCTTGAAAGGTCGGGGTGTCGGTGTCGTCGGTCGTGCGGGTTACTTGCCGGTGCCGAGCTCGATCGGCACGCCCACGAGGGAGCCGTACTCCGTCCAGGAGCCGTCGTAGTTCTTGACGTTCTCCTGGCCGAGCAGCTCGTGCAGGACGAACCAGGTCAGCGCGGAGCGCTCACCGATGCGGCAGTAGGCGATGGTGTCCTTGGCGAGGTCCACGTTCTCGGCGGTGTAGAGCTCCTTGAGCTCGTCGTCCGACTTGAAGGTGCCGTCGTCGTTGGCGTTCTTCGACCACGGGATGTTCGCGGCCGTCGGGACGTGGCCCGGGCGCTGCGACTGCTCCTGCGGCAGGTGGGCCGGGGCGAGCAGCTTGCCGGAGAACTCGTCGGGCGAGCGCACGTCGACGAGGTTCTTCGAGCCGATCGCGTTGACGACGTCGTCGCGGAAGGCGCGGATCGAGGCGTCCTGCGGCTTGGCCTTGTACTGCGTGACCGGGCGGCTGGGGACCTCGGAGCCGTCGACCAGGTCGCGGGAGTCCAGCTCCCACTTCTTGCGGCCACCGTCGAGGAGCTTGACGTCCTGGTGGCCGTAGAGCTTGAAGTACCAGTACGCGTACGAGGCGAACCAGTTGTTGTTGCCGCCGTAGAGGACGACGGTGGTGTCATTGGCGATGCCCTTGGCCGACAGGAGCTTCTCGAAGCCCTCCTGGTCGACGAAGTCGCGGCGGACCGGGTCCTGGAGGTCCTTGGTCCAGTCGATGCGGATCGCGTTCTTGATGTGGTTCTTGTCGTACGCGGCGGTGTCCTCGTCGACCTCGACGATGGCCACCTTCGGGTCGTCCAGGTGCGCCTGGACCCAGTCGGCGTCGACCAGTACGTCGCTGCGGCTCATGCTTTTCTCCTCCGGGGCAGTTGCGGCGGGATGATGCGGGTGGGTGCGGGGCGCGCGGCCGTGCCCGCGAGGGGCGCGTACGGCGCGGGGCGGGGCCTCGGGGGCGAGGGCGCCGTGGGGGAACGCGGAGGCGGGCGGCCTCCGGTCAGAACGTGCGACAGAGCATGGCGGCGACGCGGCACAGGTCGACTGCCCGCCGCTTCGTCAGATCCGCCTGTCCCCGCAGCCGGGGGACGCTCGAGTAGCACCGCATGCTGCGATCGTAAGGACGGACGGGCGGGCATGTCACCGGCGTGTCGCATGCTGAGACGCGATCGTCCGCGATGCGGGATGAGGAGGGTGCCGGGGGTCCCGGCGGGATCCGCACGAGGTCCGTCACTGCCCGTTTTCGCGGCCATTGTCGCTCGCCGCACACGGGGCGGGCATCTGCTGGGCGGACGGGGGCGTCTCGGCTGACGGACAGTCGTGCGGAGCGGGGGCGTACGGGCACAGCCATGGAAGGCGTGGCCGTACAGGGGCCGTGGCCGTACGGGGGCGTGGCGGCCCAGGGGCGGTCCTACCCCACGGGAAGCCGTCTCATACCGGCCGGCGGGGGTGAGACTCAGCCCGGCGGAGTGAGACTCGGCTTGGCGGAGTGAGTCTCAGCCCGTCACGCTGACGTTGGTCCCCTTGGCGGTGATGTGCACGCCGTCCTCGGCGGCCTCGACCTTGTCGATCTTGATGCCGCCGGGGAGCTGGTCGATCGCCTGCTGGAAGTCGGTGATGGAGCGGACCTTCTGCTCGGCGAGGGTCAGCCCGGTCTTGGGCAGCGAGTCGGCGTGCACCTTGACGATGCCGTTCTCGACGGTGATGGAGCTGAGCAGGGAGGTCGTCTGCGACAGCGCCTTGGTGGGGCCCTGGATCCTGACCTTCACCTTGATCTTGCCATTGCCGCCGTCCGAGAGGCCGAGGATCTGCGCGGTGACACCCGGGATGATCTCCGTCGGCTCCGACTTGGCCGCCTTCAGGAGCTCGTCGTAGGAGATCGTGGCCGTGCCGGTGGCGGTGCGGGCGGTGGCGGAGGAGTAGTCGCTGGAGAAGTCGACGCCGTGCATGTCGGCGTTGAGGTCGTCGATGCGGAGGGTGTCGGCGCCGGCGCCGCCGTTCTTCCCTGCGGTGCCGGTGGCGACCTCGTAGTCCTTGATGCCGACGTGGATCTCGTCGAGCTCGCCGCTCGCCACCTGGGTGAGGAAGGGGAAGCCGTCGATGGAGACGCTGGGCGTCTCGGCGAGGTGCTCGTTGGTCTTGATGCGGTCGGCGGCCTCGTTCTGGGCGAAGTGGACGGCGACGCGGTCGGCGATGACGAAGAGTCCGCCGACGATCACGATGATGATGAGGAGTATTCGCAGTGCGCGCATGCCCGGTGTGTCCCCCGCGTCGATCGGTCGAACGGCGAGCGTAACCCGGAGGGGTGGGGAGGGTACGGGCGAGGGTCGGCTTGTTGATCGGTTGTGACAGGGCCGCGCCCCTTGAAAGGACGGGGAAGGGCAGGGACGACGGGGGCGAGGAAACCCCCGTCGGCTACCCCGTCGGCTACCCCGTCGGCCACCCCGTCCGCTACCCCAGCGCCTGCCCCAGCACCCACACCGCCGGCGCAGCCGCGGCGAGCGGCAGGGCCACGCCCGCCGTGAAGTGGACGAACCGCGACGGATAGTCGTAGCTCGCCGCCCGGTGCCCGATCAGCGCACACACCGCCGCCCCGACCCCCAGCCCCGCCCCCGACGCCCCCAGATCCGTCATCCCGCCGACCGCGACCCCGGCCCCCGCGGCCGCCAGCAGGGCGACCACCACCGACACCACCGTCGGCAACGGCAACGCCCGCGCGACGACCGCCACCGCGACCGCCACGCCGCCCACCGTCACCGCGTCCGCGTCGGCCGCGAGATGTCCCGTCGCCACAACGGTCAGCGCCGCCGAGACGACCGTCGCCATCAGCCCGTACATCCGCTCGTCCGGATCGGCGTGCGAGCGCAGTTGCAGGACGAGGGTGAGCAGCACCCACACCCCGAGCGTGCCGAGGATCGCCGCCGGCCCGTGCTCCCGCCCCGCCGCGAGGACGGCCACGTCCGCGACGAGCCCGCCGAGGAAGGCCAGCGCGATGCCCTGCCGGGCCGGCCACATGCCGTTGAGCCGGAACCAGCCGGCCGCGGTCACGGCCTGGAGCACCACGAGCGGCACGACGAGCGCGTACGACCCGACGGCCGCCGCCCCGGCGAGCAGCACGCCGAGCACGGCGGTGAGCAGCGCGGGCTGCATCCCGGGCTCGATGATGGGCGACCGGCCCTCCAGCCGCGCCCGCTGCGCGTCGGTGATCCGGGTGTTCCCGGCGACCGTGGCGGGCCCGTAGGGCGTACCGTCACCGCCGCCTCCGCCCTCCGGTCCGGAAACAGGGGGCACCGGTGCCGGGGTCGGCGCGGGAGCCTGCGGCTCGTAGGGCACCGCCCCCGTCGTCGGCATGTACGCCGTCTCCGCCGCAGGCACGGCGAGCGAGGGCTGGACCTGTGTCTCCCAGGTCTGCCCCTGCCACTGCTGGGTGTACTGCTGCGGATCGGCGGCCTCACCGCCGTACCAGCCCTGCTGCTGGGGCTGGGGCTGGTGGGGCTGCTGATGCGGCTGCTGTGGCTGATGCGGCTGCTGGGCGTACGGCTGCGGCTCCCCGTACCCCTGCGGGTACCCGTCGTACTGCGGGGACCGGTACGGCCCCTGCTGCCCGTACTCCCCGTACTGCTCGTACTCCCCCTGCTGCCCGTGCTCCCCGTAGGGCCCATACGGCTCCGACATGCTCACCCTCCTGCGAACGGCGGGAGCACCTCTACCGTGCCGCCCTCGGCCAGCCGTACCGTCTCGTGTTCACGCTTCCCGACCGGATTTCCGTCGACGAGGAAGGAGCACCGCAGCAGGACCCGGTCCAGCTCGCCGGGGTGTCGTTCCCGGGCGGCGTCGAGCGCCTGTGCGAGCGTGGCCGCGTCGTACGGCTCCTCGGCGGTTCCGGCCGCGGCCTTGGCGGCGGCCCAGTAGCGCACCGTGCCTCTTGCCATCTCGTCCCTCGATCGGTGGTGCCGACGAGTACTTCGGCGCCGGCTGTGAACACCGTCAGGCTAGGCCCTGTAGTCAAATTCCCGTCTACCGGGCGACGCCATGCACGCACGCGCCTGACGCCGCCCGGTCCGCCCTCCGGGCGGACGACGGGGATCCGACTACAGGGCCTGGCCCGCCCGCGCCGCCACCCACGCCCCGATGCGCTCCAGCAGCTCGTCCGCCGCCGCGTTCTCGGCGTGGCCCATGCCCTCCTCCAGCCAGAGTTCGGCGTGGCCGGGGGCGGCGTCGGCCAGCATGCGGGGGTGGTCGACGGGGAAGTAGCCGTCCCGGTCGCCGTGCACGATCAGCAGCGGGGTCGGCGCGATCAGCGGCACCGACTCGACCGGCGAGGCGGGGACCGGGTCCCAGTCCCGGTGGTGGATGCGCGTGCGCAGCCCGTAGCGGCCCACCGCGCGCCCCACCGGCCGGGTGACCAGCCAGTGCAGCCGCCGCATCGGGGCCGTCCCCCGGTAGTACCAGCGGGCCGGCGAGCTGACCGCGACGACCGTGTCCGTCTCGGCGCCCTCGGGCCGCAGCGCCGCGTGCCGCAGTACCACCGAGCCGCCCATCGAGAAGCCGACCGTGGCCACCCGGGTATGGCCGAGCTCACGCGCCCACCGCACCGCCGCCGCCAGGTCGAGGACCTCGCGGTCGCCGACGGTGGAGTGCCCGCCGGAGGCGCCGTGGCCCCGGAAGGAGAACGTGACCACCGCCCCGCGGCGGCGCAGCGCGGCCGCGACCCGCCGGACGTGCGGGCGCTCGAGGTCCCCGGTGAAACCGTGCGCGACGACGAGGACGAGCCCGGCGTCCTCCGCTTCCCCGGCGGGCTCCCCGGGGTCGTACGCGGCGTCGATCACGACCCCGTCCGCCGTGCGCAGAAATCGCCGCTCCGGCCCGCGCCGTATCCCCTCCGTACACGCCCCGGCCACCGCGTCCACAGGCGTCTCACCCTTCGGACGCCCCGTGGGACGCGCCACATGACCTGCCCGACCACCGCTCATGTGGGCTATTGTGCTGCGCAGAGGACTCGGGCAGAGAAGCCCCCGGGTCCTTTTGTGCTTTCGGGAGCGTTGTATACGAAGCGGAAGGCCGGCAGCGAAGCGCGGAAGCCGCAGCGAAGCAGTGAAGCAGTGAAGCAGTGCAGTGCCGCACACATCCTCGACGGAACCGAGGAAGGACCGGACGTCATGGGCCAGCGAACCGAGCACGACCATACGAAGCCCCCGGAGGGGACGAACCCCGAGGGGAGGACGCGATGAGCTCACTGTTGCTCCTCACCAACGCCCTCCAGCCGTCCGCGGAGGTGCTGCCCGCGCTCGGGCTGCTGCTGCACAGCGTGCGGGTGGCCCCGGCGGAGGGCCCGGCCCTCGTCGACACCCCCGGCGCCGACGTCATCCTCATCGACGGCCGCCGCGACCTGCCACAGGTGCGCAGCCTGTGCCAGCTGCTGCGCTCGACGGGCCCCGGCTGTCCGCTGGTCCTGGTGGTGACCGAGGGCGGCCTCGCCGCCGTCACCGCGGACTGGGGCATCGACGACGTCCTGCTGGACACCGCAGGCCCGGCCGAGGTGGAGGCCCGGCTGCGGCTGGCCATGGGCCGGCAGCAGATCGCGGGCGACGACTCCCCCATGGAGATCCGCAACGGCGACCTGTCGGTGGACGAGGCGACGTACTCGGCCAAGCTCAAGGGCCGCGTCCTGGACCTCACCTTCAAGGAGTTCGAGCTGCTGAAGTACCTCGCGCAGCATCCGGGCCGCGTCTTCACCCGCGCCCAGCTCCTTCAGGAGGTCTGGGGCTACGACTACTTCGGCGGCACCCGCACGGTCGACGTGCACGTACGGCGGCTGCGGGCCAAGCTCGGCCCCGAGCACGAGTCGCTGATCGGCACCGTGCGGAACGTGGGCTACCGGTTCGTGACCCCGGAGAAGCCGGACCGGACCGAGCGCGCCGAGAAGCAGGACGGGCCGGGAGCATCCCAGCGGGCGGAGAGGGCGAAACGGGACGAGAAGGGCGAGTCGGCCGACGCCGCCGCCAAGGCCGCTTCCGAGGCGTGAGAAGCGGGGGAAACTCCCTGCCCAGGGCCGATCCATCCGCGTAGACTCCGCGCGTGGCCAAGGTGACTCGGGACGATGTGGCGCGGCTGGCGGGGACCTCCACCGCCGTCGTCAGCTACGTCATCAACAACGGACCCCGGCCGGTCGCCCCGGCCACGCGCGAGCGTGTCCTCGCCGCGATCAAGGAGCTGGGGTACCGGCCGGACCGGGTCGCCCAGGCCATGGCCTCGCGGCGGACCGACCTCATAGGCATGATCGTGCCGGACGCGCGCCAGCCGTTCTTCGGCGAGATGACGCATGCGGTCGAACAGGCGGCCGCCGAGCGCGGGAAAATGGTGCTGGTCGGCAACACGGACTACGTCGCCGAGCGCGAGGTCCACTATCTGCGCGCCTTCCTCGGCATGCGGGTCTCCGGGCTGATCCTCGTCAGCCACGCCCTCAACGACCACGCCGCCGCCGAGATCGAGGCCTGGGACGCGCGGGTGGTGCTGCTGCACGAGCGGCCCGAGCTGATAGACGACGTGGCGGTGGTGACGGACGACCTCGGCGGCGCCCGGCTCGCCGTCCAACACCTGCTGGAGCACGGCCATCCGTACGTCGCCTGCATGGGCGGTACGGCGGAGACGCCGGCGGTGGGCGACCCGGTCTCCGACCACGTGGAGGGCTGGCGGCAGGCGATGGCCGAGGCGGGCATCTCCACGGAGGGCCGGCTGTTCGAGGCGCCGTACAACCGCTACGACGCGTATCAGGTGGGGCTCGAGTTGCTGGCCGGCCCGCACCGGCCGCCGGCGATCTTCTGCTCGACGGACGACCAGGCGATCGGGGTGCTGCGGGCGGCGCGGGAGCTGCGGATCGAGGTGCCGGGGGAGCTGGCGGTGGCGGGGTTCGACGACGTGAAGGAGGCGGCGCTGACGGATCCGCCGCTGACGACGGTGGCGTCGGACCGGTCGGCGATGGCGCGGGCGGCGGTGGACCTCGTCCTGGACGACGGCCTCCGCGTACCCGGCTCCCACCGCGAACGCCTGAAGCAGTTCCCGTCCCGCCTGGTCAACCGCGCGTCCTGCGGCTGCGTGGCCTGAGGGACTCCAGCCCGTCCTTACACGGGGCTCCAGCCCGTCTTTACAAGGGGCTCCAGCCCATCCTTATATCGGGCATACGCACTTCTGTCGGGCTTCTCAGCGGCCCCTCAGGCGGCTCTCATGATCGCGGGACACTCTCTTTCACATGACAGAGAGCAGCTTCCGCAGCGGCGACCACGAGCAGCAGCACCCCCAGGCGGGCCAGGCCCCCGGGGCCTACCAGGCACCGGGCCCCGCGGGCCGGACCGGCCCCACCCCCGCCACCGAACACCTGTTCGCTCCCGTGAACCCCGAGTGGCCGCCTCCCCCGTCCTACGACCCCGCCACTCAGCCGGCCCCGGCGCACAAGAAGCGCGCGAAGGGCCCCTTCGCCCTCCTCGCCGCCGTGGCGATAGCCGCCGCGGCCGTCGGCGGCGGCACGGCCTACGGCATCCAGGAGCTCACCCACTCCTCGGACACCGTCGCCGCGAGCACCACCGGCACCAGCGCGGTACCGGTCGGCAAGAAGGGCTCCGTCTCCGCCATCGCCGCCGCCGTCAGCCCCAGCGTCGTGGAGATCACCGCCACCTCCAGCGCGGGTCAGTCCACCGGCTCCGGCGTGATCATCACCAGCGACGGCGAGATCGTCACCAACAACCACGTCGTCTCCGGCGCCTCCAGCGTCAAGGTCCAGACGCACGACGGCAAGACGTACACCGCCCAGGTCGTCGGCACCGACAGCAAGAAGGACCTGGCCCTGATCAAGCTGGCAGACGCCTCCGGCCTCACGGCCGCCTCGCTCGGCGACTCCGACGCCGTCCAGGTCGGCGACGAGGTCGTCGCCATCGGCTCCCCCGAGGGCCTCACCGGCACCGTCACCAGCGGCATCGTCTCCGCCCTCGACCGCGACGTGACCGTCTCCACCGACGAGGGCCAGCAGCAACAGCAGGGCGACGGCAACTGGCCGTTCCAGTTCGGCGGCCGGCAGTTCAACGGCGACACCGGTTCCTCGACGACGACGTACAAGGCGATCCAGACCGACGCCTCCCTCAACCCGGGCAACTCCGGCGGCGCGCTGATCAACGCGGCCGGTCAGATCATCGGCATCAACTCCGCGATGTACTCCTCCGCCGCCGACTCCTCCTCGTCCAGCGCGGGCAGCGTCGGCCTCGGTTTCGCCATCCCGATCAACACCGTCAAGTCCGACCTCGCGACGCTGCGGGCCGGCGGCTCCGACAGCTGAACCGACCCTCCGCACCGCGCGGCGGGCCCACTCCAGGCTCACTTCAGGAGGCCACGATGATCCAGCAGGTGACGCACACGGTGACCGGCACCGACCCGGCGGGCACGGCGCTCGCCCTGGCGGTCGCGTCCGCCCTCCACGCCCCCTCGACCCGGGCCCCCGAGGTCGTCCCCGTCCCACCGCAGCCGCAGCTCATGGGCCTGCGGACCACCGCCGCCCATCCGCACCGCCGCCGGGTCGCCCTGCGCAGGCTGGACACGCTGCGGGCCTGACGTGCGACGCTGAAGGCGTCCAGCGCACGGCACGCATGCCCCGTGCCCCGTCCGTCCCACCGCATCCGAGGAACCCCACGCCCATGAGCCCCGCCGAAGGCGACCGTGACACCCAGCGCATCCTGATCGTCGACGACGAGCCGGCGGTGCGCGAAGCACTCCAGCGCAGCCTCGCCTTCGAGGGCTACGACACCGAGGTCGCCGTGGACGGCGCGGACGCGCTGGAGAAGGCCACCGCGTACCGGCCGGACCTGCTGGTCCTGGACATCCAGATGCCGCGGATGGACGGCCTCACCGCCGCCCGCCGCATCCGCGGCACCGGCGACACCACGCCCATCCTGATGCTCACCGCCCGGGACACGGTCGGCGACCGGGTCACCGGCCTGGACGCCGGGGCGGACGACTACCTGGTCAAGCCGTTCGAACTCGACGAGCTGTTCGCCCGCGTCCGCGCGCTGCTGCGCCGCAGCGCCTACGCGGCCGCCGTGACCGGCGCGGACGAGGAGAACGAGACCCTCGCCTTCGCCGACCTCCGCATGGACCTGGCCACCCGCGAGGTGACCCGGGGCGGACGCGCGGTGGAGCTGACCCGTACCGAGTTCACGCTCCTGGAGATGTTCATGGCGCACCCGCGCCAGGTGCTGACCCGCGAGCAGATCCTCAAGGCGGTCTGGGGCTTCGACTTCGAGCCGAGCTCCAACTCCCTGGACGTCTACGTGATGTACCTGCGCCGCAAGACGGAGGCCGGCGGCGAGCCCCGCCTCGTCCACACGGTGCGCGGCGTCGGGTACGTCCTGCGCGCGGGCGGCGCGGAGTGATCCGACGCTTCCGCGCGCTCCCGCTCCGCTCCCGCCTGGCGCTGCTGGTCGCCGCGGCGGTGGCCTTCGCGGTGGCGGCGGTCTCGGTGACGTGCTGGTTCATCGTCCAGGGCAGGCTGTACGCCCAGGTGGACGACGACCTCAAGCAGGCCACCCAGCGGCCGCAGCAGTACTCCCAGGTCATCGGCACGCTCAACAACTGCACGCAGACCCCGCAGGGCGCCCCGAGCCAGCTGCGGACCCGGGAGAACTACTACCTCGAACTGGTCCAGGCGGACGGCACGGCCTGCGTCTCCTCGAACTCCGCGGGCCTGGTGAAGGTCACCGGCGCCGACAAGCGCGTGGCCCAGGAAGCGGGCTCCGCCGGCACCGCCGACCGCGTCGTGCGCCGCAACGGCACCGACGACGACGGCAACGCCGTCCGCGTCCGGACGATCCCGCTGACCGCCACCCAGGGCCTCGGCACCGAGCCGCAGGTCGTCGCCGGCACCGCCCTCCTCGTCGCGACCCCGCTCAGGAGCACCCAGTCGACCCTGAACGACCTGGCGCTGATCCTGCTGCTGGTCTCCGGCATAGGGGTGCTCGGCGCCGGGGCCGCCGGTCTGGCCGTGGCCCGCGCCGGGCTGCGCCCCGTCGACAAGCTCACCGCGGCCGTCGAACACGTGGCCCGCACGGAGGACCTCACCGTCCGCATCCCCGTCGACGAACCTGCCGACGACGAGATCGCCCGCCTCTCCCGCTCCTTCAACTCCATGACGGCGTCCCTGGCCTCCTCCCGGGATCTCCAGCAGCAACTGATCGCGGACGCCGGCCACGAACTCCGCACGCCCCTCACCTCCCTCCGCACGAACATCGAACTCCTCACCCGCAGCGAGGAGACCGGCCGCCCCCTGCCCGCCGCCGACCGCAAGGCGCTGCTCGCCTCGGTGAAGGCGCAGATGACGGAACTGGCCGCGCTCATCGGCGACTTGCAGGAACTCTCCCGCCCGGACACCGGCCAGCACTCGGACCGTACGCAGATCCTCGCCTGGCAGGACATCGTGGAGTCGGCACTGCGCCGGGCCCGGCTGCGCGGCCCGGAGCTGACGATCACGGCGGACGTGGAGCCGTGGTACGTCCGCGCGGAGCCGTCCTCGCTGGAGCGGGCGGTGGTCAACATCCTGGACAACGCGGTGAAGTTCAGCCCCGGGGCCGGCACGATCGAGGTACGGCTGGCCGACGGCGTCCTGACGGTACGGGACCACGGCCCCGGCATCGCCGCCGACGAACTCCCCCATGTCTTCGACCGCTTCTGGCGCTCACCGGGCGCCCGCGCCCTGCCGGGCTCCGGCCTCGGCCTCTCCATCGTGGCCCGCACGGTCCAACAGGCGGGCGGCGAGGTCTCCCTCGCCCCGGCCCAGGACACGGCAGGCGGCACGGTCGCCACGATCCGCCTCCCGGGGGCACCGACTCCGCCGCCGGACCAGGGCCCGGACGAGACCCCCTGACCGGCCCGACGCGCGCCCCCGGGCCCCAGCCTGTCCACACCCCGTTCCAAGGTCCTCCACAGCCGGCCGCTGAACCGTCTGCACCATGGCGCGGAAGATTCTGCTGGCGGACGACGACGCGGCCGTACGGGAAGGGCTCGGCCGGGTCCTGAGGTACGAGGGGTACGAGACCGTGCTCGCCGGGGACGGCCGCGAGGCCGTCGTACGCGTGCACGGGGACGGTGACGGCGGGCGGCCCGACCTCGTACTGATGGACGTCACCATGCCGGTGCTGGACGGGCTGGCCGCGACCCGGCGGATACGGGCCTCCGGCTGCACCGTGCCGATCCTCATGCTCACCGGGCGCGACGCCGTCGGCGACCGCATCGTCGCCCTCGACAACGGGGCCGACGGCTGTCTGACGAAGCCCTTCGCCACGGAGGAACTCCTTGCCCGCGTGAGGGCGTTGCTGCGGCGCTGTCCGCGGTCCCCGGCACCGTCGCAGGAGGACGCGCTGGTCTTCGACGAGCTGGCGATGGACCGCGTCACCCGCACGGTGACCTGGTCCGGCCGCCCGCTGGAGCTGACGAAGACGGAGTACGCCCTCCTGGAGTACCTCCTGCGCCACCCCGGCAAGGTCCTCACCCGCGGCCGACTGCTGAAGGAGGTCTGGGGCTTCCACTTCGAGCCGGCCTCCAACACGCTGGACGTCTACGTCATGTATCTCCGCCGCAAACTCCAGCACCAGGGCGCCCCGCTCCTGATCCACACGATCAGGGGCCTGGGCTTCGCCCTACGGAGGTGAGACGCCCCATAAGGGGCGCGGGGAACTGCGCGAGAAGTCCCCACCGGCGGTCAGCCGACAACGCGGGGCGGAGCCCTTTGTGAGGACGGGAAGGGTAGGGGTGGCGGGGGCGAAGAAAACTCACCGTCGAACCAACCCACCCCCCCCCGCCAGCCCCGCGTACACCCCACCCCGCCCCATCAACTCCGCATGCGTCCCCACCTCCGCCACACACCCCCCGTCGACCACCACCACCCGGTCCGCCAGCGGTGCCAGCGCCAGGTCGTGGCTGATCAGCAGCGTCGTGCGGCCCGCCGCGAGGCGGCGCAGCGGTTCCATCACCTCTCGTACCGCCCTCGCGTCCAGCCCCACCGTCGGCTCGTCCAGCACCAGTACCGGCGCCCTCCGCAGCATCGCCCGCGCGAGGGCGACCCGCTGCAACTGCCCCCCGGACAACGCGGCCGTCCCGGGCGCGATCACCGTGTCATAGCCGTCCGGCAGCGCGGCCACGAAGTCGTGCGCCGCCGCGTCCCGCGCGGCCCGTACGATCTCCGCCTCCGTCGCCCCCGGCCGCCCCGCCGCGATGTTCTCCCGGATCGTGCCCCGCAGCACCAGCGTCTCCTGCGGCAGCAACGTCACGTTCTGCCGCAGGAACTCCAGCGGCACCGCGTCCAGCGGCACCCCGTCCAGGCACACGGCCCCCTCCGTCGGGTCGTAGAAGCGGGTCAGCAGCTTCGACAGCGTCGACTTGCCGGCCCCGCTCGCCCCCGTGACCAGCACCAGCTCGCCCGGGCCGACCGTCAGCGACACCTCCCGCAGCGCCTCGCGCCCCTCCGCCCCGGGGTACCGGAACGACACCCCGTGGAAGCCGACCCACCCGCGCACCGGCCACGCCGGCACCGGTTCGGCCGGATCCGTCACGGCGGGCTCGGCGTCGAGCAGCTCGCCCAGCCGCCGCGCCCCCGCCGTCGCCGCCGTGAGCGTGAGGCCGAGCTGCCCGAGGTCCCGGACCGGCGGGTACAGATAGCCGAGGAACGCGGCGAACGCCAGCAGCTGCCCCAGCGTCATCCGCCCCTGGGCGATCTCCCACGCGCCGAGACCGATCACCGCGAGCACGCACACCGTCTCGACCACCTCGACGACCTGCTCGTACCGCTCACTCGCCCGCGCCCCCCGCACCGACGCCCGCAGCCAGGCGCGCGCCTCCTTCTCCAGCCGCGACTCCTCCGCGCGGCGCCGGTTGTACGCCTGGGTGAGAACGATGTTGCCGAGCGACTCCTCGACGACGGAGGTGAGCGCGCCGTCGGCGGCACGTTCGTCCTGGGACGCCCTCTTGATGCGGCCGGAGAAGCGGCGCGCGGCGAGCAGGAAGAGGGGGGCGAGGAGGAACGTGGCCAGCGCCAGGTCCCAGCGCAGCCAGAACGCGGCGGTGGCGTAGAAGAGCGCGGAGAAGGCGGCGGAGACAGCGCCGACGACCCCGGAGACGACCATCTGTTCGATGGCCTCGACGTCCCCGGTGAGACGTTCCACCAGGTCACCCCGCCGGTGCCGCTGGAAGAAGTCCGGCGGCAGGCTCTGTACGTGCCGGAACACCTTCGCCCGCAGCCGCAGCACGAACCGCTCGGCCGTCCACACGGCGAGGGAGTTGCCGAGATAGCCGACGAGCGCGCCCAGGACGGCGACGCCGAGCCACGCGCCGGCCGGCCCCCAGAACGCGGCGAGCGAACCGGCTCGGAGCGCGTGGTCGGTGAGTTCGGCGAAAAGCAGAATGGCGGCGGTCTCGGCGAGCGCGGAGACGATCACGCAGACGACGATCAGCACCAGCGGTCCGCGGTCGCCGCGCGTCAGCGGCCAGAACCGCGCGAACGCCGCTTTGACTTCACGCACGGGACGTCCTCGATTTCCAGGTCCGGGGGAATTGTCGATCGCGTACACGCCCGAGGCGGGGCCCCGGACCTCGCTCGGTCCGGCGGCCCCGCCTCGTGGAGGGTTGTCAGCCCTTGTGGCCGACCGGGCGGCGCTTCGGCGCGGCCTTCTTCGGCGCGTGCTTCTTCGCCACCGGGGCGGCGGGCTTGCGGTTCTTCTTGACCGGGGTGACCTTGCGGAAGCTCATGACGTCTCCTTGTTCGTTGCCGTTGTTCTCTTCGCCGTAAGCGCCGTTCGCTTTCGACATGGAAAACACTACGGGACCCCGGGACCGAAAACGGCTTATTCCGCTGAGACCTCGATGAATTGCAGCTGAAACCATTTTCAGGCGGTTCGCGGAACCATTCGCCGTCTCACACAGAATTTATTACGGCTCTTATATCGAATTCACCCAGCTCATTCCCAGGCGCATTCGATGCCCGCGTGCCGCGGAGGCGACACTCCCCGCGCCCTCCCCGTACGCTCGGACGCATGACCAGCGAAGACACCGCACGGCCCGGCCCGAACCGCTCCCTCGACACCCTCACCGAACTCTCCCCCGGGCAGGCCGAGGCCGTTCTCGCGCTGCTCGCGGAGGCCGCCCGGTGCGACGGGCAGCCGGCGGTGTCCGAGCAGGGCCGGCTGCGACTGCGCGGCGGCGCCCGGGACGGCGTACGGCATCTGCTGCTGTCGGCCGGCGGCACGCTCGTCGGCTACGCGCAACTGGAGGACACCGATCCGGTGGAGGCGCCGGCCGCGGAACTGGTCGTGCACCCCTCCCACCGCGGGCAGGGCCACGGCCGCGCGCTCGGCTCGGCGCTGCTCGCCGCCACGGGCAAGCGACTGCGCGTGTGGGCGCACGGCGGGCACTCCGCCGCCCGGCACCTCGCCCAGGTCCTCGGCCTCACCCTCTTCCGCGAACTGCGCCAGATGCGCCGCCCGTTGACCGACTTCGACGCCCCCGAGCCGAAGCTGCCGCAAGGCGTGACCGTTCGGACGTTCCGGCCCGGGCAGGACGACACGGCCTGGCTCGCCGCCAACGCCGAGGCCTTCGCCCACCATCCCGAGCAGGGCTCCCTCACCCAGCGCGACCTGGACGACCGCAAGGCCGAGCCCTGGTTCGACCCCGAGGGCTTCTTCCTGGCCGAGCGCACGAGCGGGGACGACGGAAACGGCGGGAACAGCGGGAACGGCGGAAACGGCGAAGGCGAACTCCTCGGCTTCCACTGGACGAAGACGCACGCCGAGGAGGGGCTCGGCGAGGTCTACGTCGTCGGCGTGCGCCCCTCCGCCCAGGGCGGCGGCCTCGGCAAGGCCCTCACCACCATCGGCCTGCGCCACCTGGCGGAACGCGGTCTGCCCACCGCGATGCTCTACGTCGACGCCGACAACACGGCGGCCGTGACGGTGTACGAACGCCTCGGCTTCACGACGTACGAGACGGACCTGATGTACCGCACGGAGAGCTAGTAGTGCTTCGTCAGGTTCTGGGCTGTCTGCGGCTTCTCCGAGGGCGGGGCAGGGGTCGTCCGCAGGTGGTGCAGGTACCGGTCCAGCACCTCAGC
>NZ_JOHS01000053.1 GCF_000725625.1 Streptomyces sp. NRRL F-6676 | reverse complement strand
CGCACGACCAGCCCCACCCCCCGCACCCCCACACCGACCCCCGGCCCGCCGAACCGTTGGCGCGCGCGATCCGCGCGGGCGCCGAGGCGCTGCTCGACGCCCGCCGCGCCGACGGCGTCATCGCACCCGCCGGCGACCGCTTCTCCCCCGCCAACACCGCCGCCGCCCTCATCGCCCTGCACACCGCACGCGCCCACGGCGCCACCCCGGCCGCGGATGTCGACGCGGTGCGCGACCAGGCCGTGGCGCGCCTGTGCGCCACCCAACGCCCCGACGGCGGCTGGGCCATGGCCGGCGTCCCGACAGAGACGTTCACCACCGCCGTCGTCGCCGCCGCGCTCGCGCTGACGGCGCCCGACAGCACCGGGCGAGCCGTCGCCGCCGCGCACGACCTCGTACGCCGGCGCGGCGGCGTCGACAGCCTCCCCGAGCCCGCGATGCGCGCGCTGGCCCGGCAGTTCGCCGCCCTCGCCGACCCCGGCGCCCGGACGTCCACACCCCGGCTGCCCCTGGAACTGCTCCTCCTGCCGGGGCTCGCCCGCCGGGCACTGAGCCTGCGGCTGCCGGTCTTCGCGGCCTCCGCGCTCGGCCAGTCCGTGCGGCGCCCCCGCCGCGGGCTCGGCGGCCGGGTGGACCGCGCCCTGCGGCCCCGCGCCCTCGCCCTCGTCCGCGAGGCCTTCGCCCGGGAGCGCGGCACCGGTTCGTTCAGCGCGGACCCCTGGCTGACCGCGCTCGTCGCCCTCGGCGTCGGACGTTCGGAACTGGCCCCGGACCTGGTGCGGGCCGCCGCGCACTGGCTGACCGACGCCGCCCGGCCCGACGGCGGCTGGGACCTGATGCCCCTGGACCTCACCTGGTCCAGCTTCGCCGCCGCCGCGCTCCTGGAGGCCGGTTACGCCGACGACCCCCGGCTGGCCCCTCTCCGCACGATGCTCCGCGACCGTCAACAGGACGTGCCCTTCGAGGCGTTGGCCTGCCCGCCGGGACACTGGGGCTTCTCCACCGACCGCTCCTGGCCGATGGCGCTGGAGACCGCCGAGATCAGCGCGCTGCTGCACCGGATGCCCGGCGGCGGCGACGATCCGCACGTGCGGCGCGGCATGGAGTGGCTGACGGCCATGCAGGACCGCTCCGGCTCCTGGAGCCTGGCGGTACGCGACAGCCGGCCCGGCGGCTTCGGCCCCTGCCCGCAGATGACGGCCAAGTCCGTCCTGGCCCTCCTGGACTGCGGCGCGGGCCCGGACGACCCCCGGGTACGCAAGGGCCTGGACAGCCTCCGCCGGGCGCAGCGGCCCGACGGCGCGCTGGAGGCGATGTGGTACCGCGGCCCGGTCCCCGGCACGGCCGCGGCCCTCACCGCCTGGTCCGCCGCGGGCCTCGCGGCGACCGGACCGGCTCGCCGCGCACGCGACTTCCTCCTGCGCACCCAACTGCCGGACGGCTCCTGGGGCACGGCCGGCGAGGACCCCGGCGACCCGGCCGAGGCCTCCGACGGCACCGTCGAGGAAACCGCCTGGGCGCTCCACGCCCTGCTCACCGCCGGCGAACCACCGGACTCCGCCCCGCTCGCGAGGGCCACCGCCCACCTGCTGCACCACCAGAACCCCGACGGCACCTGGCCGGGCGCCCCCGTCAACGAGTACATACGCCGCTGCTACCGCTACGCCGACCCGGTCCTGGCCACATCACTGGCCGTCAAGGCACTGGCGGCCTCACGGAGGCCGGCCGACCGCACGGCCGAGGTGACCGGTCCGGCGGCCGGCACCCCGGCCGAGAGCACCGGTCCGGCGGCCGGCGGAGCCGGCACCGCGGCCCACGCCACCCGTCCCGGGACGACAGGCGGCCCCCGGCCGCGCCCCGCCGATGACTACGACGTCCTCGTCTGTGGTGCCGGTGTCGCGGGGCTCGCGGCCGCGCGGGGGCTCGGTGGGCTCGGGTTGCGTGTGCTGTTGCTCGACAAGCAGGCCGCGCCCCGTGACGTCGCCAAGGGGGAGGTCCTTCAGCCCGGTGCGCTGCGCGTGCTGCGCCGCTGGGGTGTGGCGGAGGTGCTGCGCGAGCGGGGCGCGGTGTCCATGGACCGTCTCGTCGTCCGCGATGCCCACGGAACGCCCCTCATGGCCCTCGATTACGGGCAACTTCCGCCCGGTGACCGCGAGTTGCTGGTCCACGACCACCGGGAGATCCTCACCGCCCTCACCGAGGGCCTCGCCGGGGGCGTCGAGGTCCGCCGCGGCACCGTCGTCCGCGAGGCCCTGCGCACCCCCGAGGGCCGGGTGACGGGCCTCGTCCTGGCCGGCCCCGACGGCGACCGTTCGGTGCGCGCGCCCCTCGTGGTCGCCGCCGACGGCGTCTCCTCCCGGCTGCGGCGCGCCGCCGGCATCCCCGGCCGCCGTACGGAGTACCCGCACCGCCTGGTCTCCGTCGAACTCGCCGATGCCGGCCACCAGGGCCCCGGGGACTTCTCCGCCTACCTCTCCGCCCGGGGGCTGCGCCTGCTCTACCCGCTGCCCGGGGACCGCGTCCGCCTGTATCTGCAATGCGCGCCCGACGAACTGCGCGGGCTCGGCGCGCGCGACTTCGCCGACTGGCTCGCCCGTGCCGTCGGCGAGGTGCCCGCACTGGCAGGGCACGCCCCGGCCCTCGCGGCGGCCGCCGGAACCCGGCAGGTCTTCACCGTCGGCCACTACCTCACCGACCGCTTCGCCGCCCCCGGCCTCGCACTGGTGGGCGAGGCCGGCTACGCCGTCCACCCGATGGCCGCCCAGGGCATGAACACGGCGATCACCAGCGCCTGGGCGCTCACCGAGGCGCTCTCGGCACAGCTGTCGGCGCACGGCCGAACGGACGGCAGGCCGGCCCTGGACGCGACCGCCGTCGACGCAGCCCTGGACGCCTACCGCCGCGAACGCGCCCCGGTCCTCGCCTCGGCCGCCCGCACCAGCGCCAACGCGGCCCGCATGGTGACGGAGCTGTCCTGGCCGGGGCGGGCCGTCGGCCGGCGGGCGGTGCGCCACACCGGCGCCAACCCGCGACTGCTGCACACGGTGACCCACAACATGGCCGGCCTCGGCCCGCTCCCGCTCACCCCCCTCGACCGCCTCCAGCAGCTCGGCCTCCTCCCGGACCCGCGCGCCCACCGCCTCCCGGCACGGCGCTGACCCCACCCCGGCCCCCACCCCGACCGAAGGAGTCGTCACCATGACCACCACCCCCGGCACCGGCACCGACACCGACCTGCGTGTCCGCCCCATGTCCGGCGCCATCGGCGCCGAAGTGCACGGCATCGACCTCGGCGAGCTCACCGACGCCCAGTTCGAGCGGATCCACGAACTGATGCTCCGTCACCTCGTGCTGTTCTTCCCCGGCCAGGAGAACCTGACCCCGAAGGCCCATGTCGCCCTCGGCCGCCGCTTCGGCGAGGTCGAGGTGCACCCGTTCCTGCCCAAGCTCGCCGACCACCCCGAGGTCACGCTCATCGAGTCCGACAAGGGCGGCAAGGCCGACGAGTGGCACATCGACGTCACCTTCAGCCCCAACCCGCCGGTCGCCTCCATCCTGCACCTGGTGACCTGTCCGCCGGCCGGCGGCGACACCATGTGGAGCAACCAGTACCTGGCCTACGAGACGCTGTCCGCGCCGTTCCGGGAGATGCTGGACGGCCTCACCGCGATCCACGTCCTCAAGGCGCCGGAGGTCGGCGAGCTCAAGGCGGAGCACCCGGTGGTCCGCGTGCACCCCGTCACCGGCCGCCGCTCGCTCTACGTCACCCGGATGTGGACCTCGCACATCCCGCAGCTGAGCAGGCCCGAGAGCGACGTCGTGCTCCAGCACCTGTTCGACCACTCCGAGCAGCCCCGCTTCACCTGCCGCCACCGCTGGGACCCGAACACCGTCGCCCTGTGGGACAACCGCGCCACCCAGCACCTCGCGATCAACGACTACGACGAGTACCGCATGGGCCGGCGCGTCACCGTCGTCGGCGACCGGCCCACCGGCGACACCCCTCGCCGCCCCGACTACGAGCGCCGCGGCGACGAGCGCTACTACCCGCGCCGGGTCACCGCCCGCTACGGCTACTGACCCGAGGAGCAGTAGATGACCTCTCCCCCGCTCGTCTTCGTGGTGGGCACCGGACGCTGCGGTTCGACGGCCCTGTCGGAGATCCTGCGCCGCCACCCGTCGGTACTGAGCCTCAGCGAGCTGTTCGCCTCGCTCCACCCCGGCGAACTGCCCGAAGAGCCGCTGGACGGCGCCGAGTTCTGGCGGATGCTCGCGAAGCCGCCGCACTTCGGGAACCGGCTGATACGCGACGGCACCCCGCTGCCCGAACACCTGTACCCGCACGCCCGGGGCCGCTTCACCGCGTCCGAGGGCATCCCGGCCCTCTCCCTCACCACGCTCCCGCACCTCACCACCGACCCGGACGCGCTGTTCGACGCCCTGCGGCCGGCCCTCACCGGGCGGCCACGGGGGCCGGTCGCCGGGCACTACCGCGCCCTGTTCGCCGCGCTCGCCGCCCGGTGCGGCGGACGGCTGGTCGTGGAGCGCTCCGGCTACTCGCTCGACCGGGTGTCCCTGCTGCACCGGCACTTCCCCGAGGCGCACTTCCTGCATCTGTACCGGGACGGTCCGGACTGCGCGGTCTCGATGAGCCGGCACCTCGGGTTCCGGTTCGTCCGGCTGATGGCCGACCTGGCCGAGGAGAGGGGCCCCGAGAAGGCCGCCGCCGAGATGGGCCGACTGCTCTCCGACGAGAGCCGCCCGCTCGCGGAGTCACTGTCCGGGCAGGTCCCGGTGGAACGGTACGGCGCCCTGTGGTCGGAGGCGATCACCGAGGGTTCGACGCAGCTCGACGCCCTCCCCGCCGGCACGCACACCGCGCTCGCCTACGAGGACCTCCTCGACGCTCCCGTACGCGAGCTGACCCGGCTGGCCGGTCTCTGGGGCATCGAGGCGGACCCGGCCTGGCTGGCCGAGGCGACCCAGTTGCTGACCACCGACCGCCGCGGCAGCGCCGCCATGCTCCCGCCCGACCGGCGCACCGCCCTGCGCGAGGCATGCGCCCCGGGCACCCGGGCCCTGGCCGCGCACGAGGCCCGCACATGAGTGAGGGGCGGTTCCGGACACCTCCGGAACCGCCCCTCCTCCTCACGACTCTCACGAGTCGGGACGACAGGATTTGAACCTGCGACCCCTTGACCCCCAGTCAAGTGCGCTACCAAGCTGCGCCACGTCCCGATGCGCGTCGTGCGGTCGAACCGCGCGTTCGCGCGTAGAGCACTCTACCCCACACCGGGCGCCGTCCCGCAGGGGGTGGGCGTGCGGGACAATCGGGGCATGAACGGGACATCCGGAGTACGCACGGACGACGGTCGGGACCGGGACGCCGAGGGGCGGGCGCGGAACGCGCGCCCGCGGGACGGGCTGGGGCGGCCCCTGCCGTACGGCGCCGAGGGCGTCGCCCGGCAGCCCGAGGGCGTCGTGCGGGAGCCGGCCGAGTCGGTCGCCGAGGCGCAGGAACTGCTGGACGCGGGGCGGCCCTTCCACGCGCACGAGGTCTTCGAGGACGCGTGGAAGACCGGCCCCGAGGAGGAGCGCGGCCTGTGGCGCGGGCTGGCGCAGCTCGCGGTAGGCCTCACGCACGCGGCCCGCGGCAATGTGACGGGCGGTGCCCGGCTGCTGCGGCGCGGCGCCGGGGCGGTGGAGGAGTGGTGCTCGGGGGCCGGGGGCACGGGTGGCCCGCACGGCCTCGCGCTGCCCGGACTGATCGCCTGGGCGCGGGAGTTGGCGTCGGACGTGGAGCGCGGCGGCGAGCCGGTCGACGCGGCGGCCCGGGCCCCTCGGCTGCGCGGCGACGCGCGGGGCTGAGCCCTCGCGCGACGCCTGCACGCGGAGCCGCCGCACGCGTTGTCAGTGGCGTGCGGCAGACTCGGGGACGTGCGAGAGATTCATGTCATCGGCATCGGCGCGGGCGACCCCGACCAGCTCACCCTGCAAGCGGTCAGGGCGCTGAAGAGCACCGACGTGTTCTTCCTCCTGGACAAGGGCGAGGTGAAGTCCGACCTCGTACGGCTGCGCCGCGACATCCTCGACGCGCATCTGCCCGAGGGCACGTACCGGGTGGCCGAGGCCCGCGACCCCGAGCGCGACCGGACGGCCGGCAGCGCCGCCTACTCCCCCGCCGTCGGCGACTGGCGCAGCGCCCGTGCCGGCATCTACGAGCGGCTGATCGCCGAGGAGCTCGGCGAGGAGGAACGCGGGGCGTTCCTGGTCTGGGGCGACCCCGCGCTGTACGACAGCACGCTGGGCATCCTGGAGGAGGTGCTGGAGCGGGGCAGGGTGACGTTCACGTATGACGTCGTCCCCGGCATCAGCAGCGTCTCCGCGCTGGCCGCCCGCCACCGCACGGGGCTGAACCGGGTGGCCCGCCCGGTCCAGATCACCACGGGCCGCCGCCTGGCGGAGGGCTTCCCGGAGGGGGTGGACGACGTGGTGGTGATGCTCGACGCGCACCAGGCCTTCCTGCGCCATGCGCAGGACGACGACCTCGACATCTACTGGGGGGCGTACATCGGCACGCCGGACGAGATCCTGGCGTCGGGGCCGATCGCGGAGACGGCTCCCGAGATCGAACGGCTGCGGGCGGAGGCGCGGGAGCGGAAGGGTTGGATCATGGACACGTATCTGCTCCGCAGGAGGCCGGCGAAATAGGGCGCCGTCCGCCCTGCCTCCCGCCTGCGCGGGAGAGGCCGGGGGTTCGGTGCGTCGGCGACCGCGGGTGGGTTGGTGGTTGCCCGCGCAGTTCCCCGCGCCCCTGAGAAGTCGGGGGGCGCCCCCTCGCTTTTAAGGGGCGCGGGGAACTGCGCGACGAGCCACGACGGACCCGCACCCGCCGACGCACCGAAGCACCCGAACTCTCCCGCGCCCGGGGTCCAAGGGGCGGAGCCCCTTGAGGGGATGGGAAGGGTAGGGGCGGCGGGGGCGAAAAACACCCGGTCGAACACCCCCCGCATGCGCCCCCACACCCCCGGTGTGATCGTGAACGCGTGACCACGACCGAGGACACCGCGCGCGCCCCCGCACAACAACCCCCCGTCCTGGACCGCCGCCGCCGCAACATCGTCTTCGCCACGATCATGCTCGGCATGCTCCTCGCCGCCCTCGACCAGACCATCGTCGGCACCGCCCTCCCCACGATCGTCGCGGACCTCGGCGGCGCCGAACACATGTCGTGGGTCGTCACGTCGTACCTGCTCGCGGAGACCGTCGCGACGGTCCTCGTCGGCAAGTTCGGCGACCTCTTCGGCCGCAAGATCGTCTTCCAGCTCAGCGCGGTCGTCTTCATCACCGGCTCGTTCCTGTGCGGCCTCGCCACCAACATGACGCTGCTGATCGTCTGGCGGGCGATGCAGGGGGTGGGCGCCGGCGGCCTGATGGTGACGGCGATGGCGCTGATCGCGGACGTCATCCCGCTGCGGGAGCGCGGCAAGTACCAGGGCGCGATCGGCGCCGTCTTCGGCGTGGCCACGGTGATCGGCCCGCTGCTCGGCGGCCTGTTCACCGACCACCTCAGCTGGCGCTGGGCGTTCTACGTCAACGTGCCGGTGGCGATCGTCGTGGTGATCGCCGCGGCGCGCACGATCCCCCGGGTGCGGGCCGCGGTCCGCCCGCGCATCGACTATCTGGGCATCGCCCTGGTCGCGATCGGCGCGAGCGCGCTGATCCTGGCCACGAGCTGGGGCGGCAACCAGTACCCGTGGGGCTCGGGGGTGATCATCGGCCTGTTCGCCCTGGGCACGGCCGGTCTGGTGCTGTTCTGCTGGGCGGAGACGCGGGCCGCCGAGCCGATGCTGCCGATGCGGCTGTTCGGTACGCCGGTGTTCGCCGTCTGTTCGATCCTCAGCTTCATCGTCGGTTTCGCGATGCTCGGCGCGCTCACCTATCTGCCGACGTATTTGCAGTACGTGGACGGCGACTCGGCGACGATCTCCGGCGTGCGCACGCTGCCCATGGTGATCGGTCTGCTGATCGCCTCGGTCGCGAGCGGCAACGTGGTGAGCCGTACCGGTCACTACCGGTACTTCCCGGTCGTCGGCTCGCTGGTGATGGCGCTCGGGCTGTATCTGATGTCGCGGATGGGCCCGGACAGCGGCCTGTGGCGGGAGTCGCTGTACATGTTCGTGCTCGGCACCGGCATCGGGCTGTCGATGCAGGTGCTGACGATCGCCGTGCAGAACACCGTGGACTACGCCGACCTCGGCACCGCGACCTCCGGCGTCACCTTCTTCCGTACGCTGGGCAGCTCGTTCGGCACGGCGGTGTTCGGCACGATCTACGCGAACTCGCTGACGCCGAATCTGACGGACGGGGTCGCGGCCGCGGCCCGGACGGGTGCCGCGGACCCGGCGACGCTGGCCCGGGCCGCGCAGAGCCCGGAGGGGGTGCACTCCCTGCCGCCCGCGGCGGCGTCGCCGATCGTGCACGCCTACGCCGACACCCTTCAGACGGTGTTCCTGTGGACCGTGCCGGTCGCGCTGCTCGGCTTCGTCGTCGCGCTGTTCCTGCGGCAGGTACGGCTGCGGGACAGCGCGCGGGCCGGGTCCTCGGACCTCGGCGAGGGGTTCGCGTCCCCGAGCAGCGCGGACTCGCGGTTGCAGCTCGAACGAGCCGTCGGGAAGATCCTCGGCAGTACGGAACGGGCCACGGCCCGGCGGATCGTCCGGGAGTCCGAGACCCGGCTGGACGTGGCCGGGGCGTGGGCGGTGATGCAGGTGGAGCTGTTCACCCGGCTGGTGGGGCACGCGAGTTTGGGGCTGCTGGCGGCGGGGCGGCGGGTGCCGCCGGAGGTGCTGCTGCCGGTGTTCGACCGGATGGTGGCGGAGGGGTATCTGACCCGGGACGGCACGCTGTACTCCCACACGGAGGCGGGCGAGCGGGAGGCACGGCTGATCACGGCGGCGTGGGGGCGGTGGCTGGCGGACCGGGTGGAGCGGGATGTGGGGCGGCCGTCCGATGCGGAGTTGCGGGCGGCGGTGGACGGGATCGCGAAGCGGGTGCTCGCGGAGGATCTCGCGCATGACTTGCCGTCCCGGCTGGCGGAGGGGGCGCCCGCGCGGGGGTGAAGCGGGCGGGGCCGGGGGGGCGGGCCGCGCCCACGAGAGAGTCCCGGACCCTACAGAACCCCGATCGACCTCAGCCTCTCCAGCACGCCCCGCACGTCCTCCACCGCCGTAACCCCCTCCGGCAGCGGAGGGCGTTGGACCACCATGACCGGGACGTCGAGTCGGTGGGCCGCCGTGAGTTTCGGGGACGTCGCCGTGCCGCCGCTGTCCTTTGTGATCAGGAGCCGGACGGCGTGGTGCCGTAGCAGGGTCAGCTCGTCCTCGAGGGTGAAGGGGCCCCGGGCGAGGAGTACCTCCGTGTGGGCCGGCAGCGGGGGGTCCGGGGGTTCCACCGCACGTACGACGAACTCGTGGTGGTCCAGCGCGGCGAACGCCGCCAGGCCCAGGCGGCCGGTGGTGAGGAGGATCCGGCGGGGGGCGAGCCCGGCCAGGGCCTGCGCCGCGGCGGCCAGGGACGGGACCGGGGTCCAGTGGGCGTCCGGGGTGGTGGGCGTGAAGCCGGGGCGGCGCAGGAAGACCGCCGGGACGCCGGCCGTCGCGGCGGCCTGTGCCGCGTGGGCGGTGATGCGCTCGGCGAAGGGGTGGGTGGCGTCGACCAGGGCGTCGACGGCGTGGGCGCGAAGCCAGTCGGCGAGCCCGGCGGCGCCGCCGAAGCCGCCGCTGCGTACCTCGCCGGGGAGCGCGCCGGGGCGGGTGACGCGGCCGGCGAGGGAGGTGGTCACCCGTACGCCGGGACGATCGGCGAGCGCGGCGGCGAGGTGCCGGGCCTCGGTGGTGCCGCCGAGGATCAGGACGTGCGGGGACATGCCGGTGAGCGTACGTGCCGGGCTCACCGTACGAGGAGCTGGATCCCGCCGACCACGGTGGCCGCGATGACGAGGCGTTCGAAGAGACGCTGGTTGATGCGGTGCACGGCCCACTTGCCGAGGAGGGCGCCCGGGATCACGAACACCACGAGCGCCGCGTCGAGCAGCAGCGAGGAGCCGTCGATCAGGCCGAGCCCCGCGCTGAACGGCACCTTGGAGACGTTGACGATGAGGAAGAAGAACGCGGAGGTGCCGAGGAAGCCGAGCTTGCGGAAGCCCGCGGAGAGCAGGTACAGCGACATCACGGGGCCGCCCGCGTTGGCGACCATCGTGGTGAAGCCGCCGAGGACGCCGTAGGAGCGGGCCTTGACCCGGCCGCCCCGGGTGGTCACCGCCTCGGGATCGCTCTCGCGTGCGGTGGTGCGCCGGCGCCACACCGTGACCGCCGCCATCATCAGCAGGATCGCGCCGATCGAGACCCGTACGATCCCGTCGCCGGCCCACACCAGGAACCCGGTGCCGAGGACGACGCCGACCGCGACCGCCGGGAACAGCCGCCACAGGGTGGGCCAGTGGGCGTGCCGCCGGTAGGTGAGGACGGCGAGGACGTCGCCGGCGATCAGGATCGGCAGCAGTACGCCGGTCGACGCGCGGGCCGGCAGCACGGCCGCGAAGACCGCCAGGCTGACGGTGTTGGCGCCGCTCACCGCGGTCTTGGAGAAGCCGACGAGGAGGGCCGCGGCGGCGAGCGCGGCGAACCCCCACGGGGAGATGTGCGTCAGCGAGATCGTGTCCATGCGGAAACCGATGCTATGCCCGCCCCACCTGGGAGGTAAGGAGCGTCTCGCCTGTCGGTCCTGGGCGCTCCGCGCGGTCCGGGCCGGGTTTCCGGCGGGGGGTCGTGGGCACCCGCGTGAGCGTGGGGAAGAGACGCGGGGCCCCGAGAACCCGCGAGGAGACACAAGACTAAGGAGAACCGCGGCATGACCGTTGTGAAGAGCACGCTCCCCGACGAGGCCCGTCGAGTGGCCGGGGACGCCCTCCAGCAGACGCTGGTGGATCTGCTCGGCCTCTCGCTCGTCGGCAAGCAGGCGCACTGGAGCATCGTCGGGCCCCGGTTCCGTTCGATCCACCTCCAGCTCGACGAGGTCGTGGACACCGCCCGTGCGTACTCCGACACCGTGGCCGAGCGCGCCGCGGCGATCGGTGTGCCGCCGGACGGCCGCCCCGAGACCATCGCCGCCTCGTTCAACCTGGGCGGCCCGAAGGTCGGCTGGGTGCGCGACTCCGACGTCGTCCAGGTGATCGTGGACGCCCTGGAGACCGCCATCAAGCGGCTGCGGGAGCGGATCGAGGCCACGGACAAGCCGGACCCGGTCACCCAGGACCTGCTGATCGCGATCACCGCCGATCTGGAGAAGCAGCGGTGGATGTTCGACGCGGAGAACTACCCGCACGAGGAGGGCTGACCCCTCGGAGACACGGCGGGGCCGCGACGACGACGGCGCCCGCCGGCGGCATGCCCGGATACGCGCACGGAAGGGGTACGTCATGACGGACGCCCTCGAACTCGACACGCTGTGGGACGAGTTCCACCGCGTGGTGAACATGACCTCCCAGGAACTGGCGGCCTGGCTGCGGGTCCAGGACGCCGGGGAGGAGACCGAGCCGCTGCCCGAGCAGGCCGGCCCGGAGACCGGTCAGCAGGTGCTGGCCATCCTCCAGAAGCGGCGCACGGACCTCACGGACGCCGACATCGACGTGATGTACGAGGTCGTGGACATCGTCACCGCCGAGCAGGACCGGGCCGACGAGCCCGAGCCGGAGCGCGGCGACAGCGACGAGGACACGGCCCGGCGCCACCGCCTGATGTCCCTCGGCCACGACCCGCTCAAACCGGACCAGACGGAGTCCCGGTCGCAGGCCCGATGAGGCCCGATGGGCCGCGAGCGATCGATGAGCGCCGATGACACCGACGACGCCCTGCCCGTCCTGCACACGCTCGGCGAACTGGGCGCCCTGGTGCGCGGCGAACCGGAGCTGTACGTCCGCTGGTCGCACGGCCCGCACGCCGATCTGGGCGCGCAGGGCAGCAGGGACGATCTGACGGGCGTGCGGATGCCGGGTCTGTCGGCCAATCCGCTCGGCGTGGAGCCGTGGTGGGAGGACCGGCCGGTGGAGCTGTGGGTGGCCCGCCGGCTCCACGACTACTCCCATCTGCCCCGCGAGAAGGGCCCCGGTGTGCGCCCCTGGGTGCTGCGGGGCCACGAGCAGGGGCGCGGCCCGGACAACGAGCCGCTGGTACGGGACGTGGAGCCGGTCGGCTGGATAGACGAACGCGTGATCAAGGAGGCCCGCACGGCGGTCGAGCGCCAGGAGGGCGACTGGGGCCCCCTGCGGCGTGCGCCGTAGGGGGCCTGCCCGTAGGCCCTGTCGTCCCGACCTCGTAGGCCCTGTCGTCCCAGTCCCAACCTCACCCGTCCGCACGAGTTCGACTTCCGCTCCCCCGGGTACTCAGGCGGCTCCGCCGCGCGACGCCCCCCTTGCGCGGCGCAGCCGAGGACTCACCGTGGGAGCGCGATGACTGACAAGAACCCCGTGAGGGCATTCGCCGAGAAGGCCGCCGACGCACTCCGCGGCGACGGCCCGCCCGAGGGCGTACCGGGCCGCCCGGGACCTGAGACCCCCACCGTCGCGGAGCCGACCGCGCCCAGGGAGCCGCTGCCGCCCAAGCCGGACCAGGGCACCCCGGAGACCGTCAGCCCCACCGGCCAGGAGACCGGCACCGATCCGCGGCGGACGGGACAGGCCGGCGCGTATCTGACCACGGCGCAGGGCGCCCGGCTGTACGACACCGACCACTCCCTCAAGGCCGGCCCGCGCGGTCCCGTCCTGCTCCAGGACCACCATCTGCGGGAGAAGATCACCCACTTCGACCACGAGCGCATCCCGGAGCGGGTGGTGCACGCGCGCGGCGCCGCGGCGCACGGCGTCTTCAAGGGGTACGGCACCGCGGCGAGCGTCACCAAGGCGGCGTTCCTCGGCAAGGACGTCGAGACGCCGGTGTTCACCCGCTTCTCCACGGTGCTCGGCTCGCGCGGCTCGGCGGACACGGTGCGCGACACCCGGGGCTTCGCGACGAAGTTCTACACCAGCGAGGGCACGTTCGACCTGGTCGGGAACAACATCCCGGTCTTCTTCATCCAGGACGCGATCAAGTTCCCGGACATCGTGCACGCCGCCAAGCCGCACCCCGACCGGGAGATCCCGCAGGCGCAGTCCGCGCACGACACGCACTGGGACTTCGTCACCCTGCACACCGAGGCCACCCACCACGTGCTGTGGAACATGTCGGACCGGGGCATCCCGCGGTCGTACCGCATGATGGAGGGCTTCGGCGTCCACACCTTCCGGCTGGTCAACGCGGAGGGCGCCACCACGCTGGTGAAGTTCCACTGGAAGCCGAAGCTGGGCGTGCACTCCCTGGTGTGGGAGGAGGCGCAGATCACCGGCGGGGTGGACCCCGACTTCCACCGCCGGGACCTGGCCGACGCGATCGAGGCGGGCGCGTACCCGCAGTGGGAGCTGGGCATCCAGACGTTCCCGGACAACCCCGAGCAGACGTTCGAGGGGATCGATCTGCTCGACCCGACGAACCTCGTCCCCGAGGAACTGGCGCCGGTGCAGCCGATCGGGCTGCTGACGCTGAACCGGAACCCGTCGAACTTCTTCGCCGAGACCGAGCAGGTCGCGTTCCACCCGGGCCATCTGGTGCCGGGCATCGACGTCACCGACGACCCGCTGCTGGCGGGGCGGCTGTTCTCGTACCTGGACACGCAGATCACCCGGCTCGCCGGCCCCAACTTCGCGCAGATCCCGGTCAACCGCACGCACGCGCCGGTCAACGACATGCTGCGGGACGGCTTCCACCAGGACGCGGTGCACACGGGTGTGGCCCCGTACCGGCCCAACTCCCTCGACGGGGGCTGCCCGTTCACCGCGGGCGCGGACGACGGGGCGTTCGTCGAGGTGCCGTTGACGGTGCCGCAGTCGAAGAAGGTCCGCGAGGCCCCGGAGACGTTCGCGGACCACTTCAGCCAGCCGCGCAGGTTCTGGCGGAGCATGAGCCCGGTGGAGCGGGAGCACATCGTCTCGGCGTACACCTTCGAGCTCGGCAAGTGCTACGAGCAGGCGGTCAAGGAGCGCGGGCTTCAGGTGCTGGCCAACATCGACCCGGAGCTGTGCGCGCCGGTCGCCGCCGGGCTCGGGCTGCCCGCGCCGGCGCCGACGGTGACCCTGGAGGAGATCGAGCCGAGCCCGGCCCTGTCCCAGGTGGGGCGGAGCTGGCCGACGGACGGCCGGATGATCGCCGTCGTCACCGACGGGCAGGGCGACCTGGACGGTGTGCGCGCGGTGCGGCAGGCCGTGCTCGACGGCGGCATGGTGCCGCTGGTCGTCGCCCCGGCGGGCGGCAGGCTGGACGCCGGGGGCGCCGAACCGGTCACCGTGCAGCGCACGTTCGCCACGGCGCGGTCGATCGAGTTCGACGCGGTGCTGGTGGCCGGGGTGCCGGGGGTGGGCGCCGACGCCTTCGGCGCCCGGGACGCGAAGGCGGCGGAGCCGGCCGCCGGGGCGGCGACGGATCCCCGGGTGCTGCTGTTGCTGGACGAGGCGTTCCGGCACGGGAAGGCGATCGCCGTCTGGGGCGGCGGGCAGGCCGTGCTGGAGGCGGCGGGCATCCCCGCCGGGGCGGCCGGCGTGGTGACGGCCGCCGACGGCCCCGCGGCCCTCGCCGAGGTGACGCGACTCCTGGCCACCCACCGCGTCTGGGACCGCTTCGCGGTCGCGGAGTAGGTCCGCGGAACAGGTTCGCGGAGCAAGTCCGCGGAACAGGTCCGCGGAACAGGTCCGTGCAGGAGGTCTCTCCGCCCCCGCCGCCCCTTCAGGGCAGGTCGCCGCTCGTCCCGATGAGCGGCTCTGTCGTGGCGGCGGGGGTCACGGTGACGAACACGGTCAGGGCGGCCAGGGCGAGGACGGCCATGACCGTGGCCATGGGGACGGCGTCGTGCGCGTCCGAGAGCCCCACGAGCGGTGCGGCGAGTCCGCCGAACAGGAACTGGCCGCAGCCGAGGAGCGCCGCCGCCGCTCCGGCGTGGGAGCCGCGCTGCCGCAGCACCAGCGCTGGCGCGTTCGGCAGCACCAGTCCGACGTGGGCGATCGTGACGAACAGCGCCGCGAGGACCGGCCACAGCCCCGCGCCGGCGAGCGCGAGGACCAGCAGGACGACGCTCGCGGCGGCCGAACCGGTCACCCCGGCACGCAGCAGGGACCGGGCACCGAGGCGGCCGACGAGGACGCCGCTCACCCCCGCGGCGGCGACGAGCCCGCACGCGTTCACCGCGAACACCAGGCTGTACTGCCGGGCACCGAGTCCGTACAGGCTCTCCAGGACGAACGGGGAGCCCGCGATGTAGGCGAACATCACCGCGAACGACAGGGCGTTGGCGAGCACGGGGCCCAGCAGGGAACGGTCGCGCAGCAGGCGGCCGTAGACCGGGCCCGCCCGGCGCCAGGCCCGCTCCTGGCGCAGGTGCGGCGGGTGGCTCTCCGGCAGCGCCCCCGCACCCGCGGCGAGCACGACGGCGCTGAGCACGGAGGTCGCCACGAACACCGCCCGCCAGCCCCACGCCTGGAGGAGCTGCGCCCCGGCGAGCGGGGCGAGCACCGGGGCCAGGCCGGTGACGAGCGTCAGCAGGGAGAAGTAGCGCGCCGCCGCCTTCCCCTCGTGCAGATCGCTGACGTACGCGTAGGCGATCACCAGGGCGAAGGCCCCGCCGAGCCCCTGCGCCGCGCGCAGCACGACGAGGAGCCAGACCGTCGGGGCGAGGCCGCACAGCAGTCCGGCCCCGGTGTAGAGGCTCAGCCCCCACAGCAGGGGCCGCCGCCGGCCCAGCGCGTCGCTCAGCGGACCGGCCACCAACTGGCCGACGGCCAGGCCCGCCAGGCATGCGGTGACGGTGAGCTGGACCGCCCATGCCGGACTGTGCAGCGTCTCGGCGAGCCGGGGCAGACCGGGGATGTACGCGTCGATGGAGACCGGGCCGAGGGCACTGAGGCTCGCGAGGATCACCAGCACCCGGACCCTGTGCCCCGCCCCGCCTCCGCCCCCGCCGCCGCCGGTCCGGTGGACCACCGCGTTCTCCGTCGTCATCGGGTCAGGCGCTCCGGGCCTGGCGCACCACGTCCGCGAGGGAGCGCGGCTCGCGGCCGGTCACGTCGGCCGCCACCCCGCTGACCCCGGCGAGGAACCCGCCGCGCGTGGCCGCGCCGAACGAGGTCACGAGCTCCGCGACCGGCTCGGGCAGGCCCGCTTCTTCCAGCGCGGCGGCGAACGTGTGGTCGTCGACGTTCACGAGTTCGACGTCACGGCCGCCGAGGTCACGGGCGAGACGCAGCAGATCGGGGGCGCCGACCGGCTCGGGGCCGGTGACGTCCACGGCCTCGTTCTCGTACCCGCCCCGGGTGAGGATCCCGGCGGCCACCGCCGCGCAGTCCTCCCGGGTGACGTACGCCGCCGCGCCGCTGCCGCTGTTGGTCGTCAGGCGGCCCGTGGCGGCGGCCTGTTCGACGACGGAGACCTGCATGTGCGCGTACAGGTTGTTGCGCAGGGCGGTCCAGCGCAGTCCGCTCTCCCGCAGCGCCCGCTCCGTTCCGGCGTGGTCGGCCACCACCACCGCGGGGTTGGCGGGCACCGGCTCGGGCACGGAGGTGTAGGCGACGTACGAGACCCCGGCCCCGGCCGCCGCCGCGAGGGCGGCCCGCTGCTGGTCGAGGCGGGAGCCCACCGCGTCGGTGGAGATGAGCAGCAGCCGTTCGACGCCGGCGAACGCGGCCTCGAGAGTGCGCGGGTCGCCGAAATCGGCCGGCCGCACCTGCGCCCCGCGGGCGGCGAGGTCGGCGAGCGCCTGTGGCGTGCGCGTGGTGAGGACCACCTCGCGGGGGTCGACGGTACGCAGCACCAGCTCGGCGGTGGCACGTCCGAGGGGACCGGACGCACCCGTGATGCCGATCATGATCACACCAATCTGTAGCAATGATGATTACAGTGAAGGACTGTAATCACCACGACTACGAATTGGCAAGGCGCTCCCGGTGAGCAACAGGAACATCCGGGATCAACACGTCATTTCCGGCGGTGCCGCAGCAGCGCGCACCGCAGGGCCGACAGCACCGGCTCCTCCGGCGGAGGGCCGTCCACGCTGTCGACCACCGCCCGCGCCACCAGCCGCAGCTTCACGTTCGCCCGCTGCGAGGTCTCGCGCAGGATCTCCCACGCCTGCTCCGCCGTGCACACCTCCGCCGCCATCAGCACCCCCGTCGCCCGGTCGATCAACGGCCGTGACACCAGGGCCTGTCGCAGCTGATCGACCTCTTCCTCCAGCCGCCGGGCAAGCTCTTCCCGCTCCCTGGCGGCCGCCGACGGTCCGGGCGCCGGCGCCTCGTCGCCGTCGAGCGCGGTGAACTCCAGCACTCTGCGTGGCTGGCCGCTCCAGTGGACGGTCCGTACCGGGATGCCCGTACGCCGCTGGAAGTCGCCGACGGCCCGGAGGAAGGCGAGGCCGGCGGAGTCCATGTAGGTGACACCGGCCATGTCGAGCGTCACGCCCCCGGCGCCGGCGGAGACGCGCGCCAGGACGTCGGTCAGCGGCTCGACGGTTCCGTGGACGATCTCCCCGCGCAGGGTGAGCAGCACACCGCCGTCACCACGCCCTTCGTCGACGACGATGCCCACGGGTATGTCCGTGCCGGTGCGCAGCATCTCCCAACCCCCGACGGGATCTCTCGGCGGCCCTTGGGATCACCCCTGCCCGGGGCGGGGCGTTCCACGCGTGCGGCACCCCGCGCAGTCGGCAAGAGGCCGGTAAAGGGACGGGATCCGGGGGGCGGCGCACGCACCGAGGGGCCGGAGTGACGGTCCGCCAACCGTCGCTCCGGCCCCTCCACCTACCCCTGTTTCCGGTAGTGGTCTCTGCCCCCGTGGCTGTCTCAGTCCTCGCCCCGGACGATGTTGCCCTCGGAGTCCCGCACCGCTTCCGTCCCGCGCAGTTCGCCGCGCTCCTCGACCGCCGGCACGCAGGTGCGTACGCCCTTCCCCCGGGCCTGCCTGGCCTTGGCCCAGCCGGTCTCCGGTCGGTCGGCGACGCAGGTGTCAGGTATGTGCGCGGTCACAGCGAGTCATCTTCCTTCTTCATCCTGGAGAATCGGGACGTTCCGGTGCCCGCAGCTCCGGGTGCCCAGCGGCCCACGGCCGAAACACCTCACAGCTCCCGGGGTTCCAGCGGCCGCAGGGCCGGGCCCTGGACGACCGCGCCGTCCGGGTCGAAGCGGGAGCCGTGGCACGGGCACTCCCAGGCGCGTTCGGCGCGGTTGAAGGCGACCAGACAGCCCAGGTGGGTGCAGCGCGCGGAGACGGCGTGCAGGGCTCCGGCCTCGTCGCGGTGGACGGCGGTGCGCTTGCCGTCGACGTGGACGATCGCGCCGTCGCCCGGGGCGATCTCGTCGACGCCGGGGCCACTCATCGAGGTGAGCCGGTCGCCGACGAAGTGCTTGGCGACCTTGGCCTGGTTCTTGAGGAACTCCCCGCCCTCGCGGACGACCGAGCCGAGCCGCCGGGGGTCGTACAGTCCGCTCCACTCGGGCGTGCGCCCGCCGATCAGATCGGCGAGCAGCCTGCCCGCCATGATGCCGCCGCTCAGCCCCCAGCCGCCGAACCCGGTGGCCACATAGGCGTGACGGCTGCCCTGGTGCAGGGGGCCGACGAGCGGGACGGTGTCCGTGGAGTCGTTGTCCTGGGTGGCCCAGCGGTGGCTGAGGCGAAGGTCGCCGAAGTGGCGTCCGGCCCATTCGGTGAGCCGGCCGAACCGCTCCTCGACGTCCTCCCCGGCGCCCGGGGTGAAGTGCTCGCCGGTGATGACGAGGAGCCGTTTGCCGTCCGTGTACGGGGCCGTCCGCACCGAACGGGTGTTCTCGTCGGGCGTGATGTACATGCCGCGCGGGGCGGCCTCGGCCTCGATGGGCGCGGCGATCACGAGTTCGCGGCGCGGGGAGAGCCGGGTGAACAGCAGCGCGCGGTCGAAGACGGGGTAGTGCGTGGCGACGACGACCGCCCCCGCCTTCACCTCCGTCCCCGCCTCCGTGGTGAGCACGCAGGGCTCGCCCTCGGTGAGTCCGGTGACGCGGGTGTTCTCGTGCAGGGTGCCGCCCCGGCGGCGGATGTCCTCGGCGAGCGCCCTGAGGTACTTGACGGGGTGGAACTGTGCCTGGTCGGTGACCTTGACGGCGCCCGCGACGGGGAAGGGCAGGTCGGTGTCGGTGGTGAACTCGGCGGGCAGCCCGGCCTCGCGGGCGGCCTCGGCCTCGGCGCGCAGCTCGTCGACGCGGCCGGCCTTCCGCGTGAAGGTGTAGGCCGCGCTCTCCTCCCACTCGCACTCGATGCCGAGCTCGGCGGCGATCTCCCCGGCGTGCCGGACGGCCTCGTACTGGGAGCGGGCGTACAGCCGGGCGGCCTCGGCGTCGCGGGTGCGGCGCAGCTTGTCGTAGATCAGGGTGTGCTGGGCGGTCAGCTTCGCCGTGGTGTAGCCGGTGACCCCGGCGGCGAGCCGGCCTGCCTCCAGGACGGCGACGCGGTGGCCGTCGCGGGCCAGTTCCCAGGCGGTGCTGAGCCCGGCGATGCCGCCGCCGACGACGGCGACGTCCACGGTGAGGCCGTCGGCCGGGGGCGGTCCGGGTTCCCCCGCGGGGGCCGTCTCGAGCCAGTACGACCGGTGAAGTGCTGCCTGCTCGTCCATGTGGCCCCGGGTTCCCCCGGGGCCCGGGGCCACACCGTGCGACCGCTCGCGTCGCGCGTTCAGACCAGGTCGGCCCCCAGGACGGGGCGGCCCAGGGCGCGGCCACCGGCACCGGCGTCCCCTCCGCCGTCGCCGTCGGCCGCGTCGACGTCGTCGAGGAAGCCGCCCGACTGGTGCTGCCACAGCTTGGCGTAGGCCCCCTCGGAGGCGAGGAGCTGCTGGTGGGTGCCCTGCTCGATGATCCGGCCGCGGTCGAGGACGACGAGCCGGTCCATGCCGGCGACCGTGCTCAGCCGGTGGGCGACGACGAGCGCCGTGCGCCCCTCCATGAGCCGCCACAGCGCCTCCTGGATCAGCACCTCGCTCTCGGAGTCCAGGGCGCTGGTCGCCTCGTCGAGCAGCAGGATCGGCGCGTCGCGCAGGATCGCGCGGGCGAGGGCGACCCGCTGGCGCTGGCCGCCGGAGAGCTTGACTCCGCGCTCGCCGACCATGGTGTCGAAGCCGTCCGGCAGCCCGTCGGCGAACTCGGTGACGTGCGCCGCCTCGGCCGCGCGGCGGATCTCGGCCTCGGTGGCGTCCGGCCGGGCGAACGCGATGTTCTCGCGCAGGGTGCGGTGGAACATCGCCGGGTCCTGCGGCACGTACGCCATCAGGCTGCGCAGGTCGGCCTGGCGGAGCCGGGTGATGTCCTGGCCGCCGACCAGGATGCGGCCGGCGTCGATGTCCGTCATCCGCAGCAGCAGCCGGGTGAGGGTGGTCTTGCCGCCGCCGGAGCGCCCGACCAGGCCGATCTTCGCCCCGTCGGGCACGGTCAGCTCCAGGCCCCGGAAGAGCGGTGTGCCGCCGCCGTGGGCGAAGGTCACCCGCTCGAAGCGGATGCCGGCGGGCCCGGGCCGCAGCGGCTCGGGGGACGGCGGGTCCAGCACGGTCGGCGGCCGCAACAGCAGGTCGGTGAATTGCGCGGCCTCCGTCATCGCGCTCTCCAGCCGCCGGTAGATCTGGTTGAACTCGAACATGATGCGGGTGGCGTTGCCGTAGTAGGTGAACGCCACCACGATCGCCTCCACGCCGTGCGCGCCGCCGCCGAGGACGACGGCGAGCAGCAGGCCGAGCGCGTTGGTCAGCACCGACATCGGTGCGACGAAGGTGTCGATGCGCAGGTTGCCGTAGTCCCACGAGCGCAGCGTCAGCCGCCGGGAGTGGGCGACGCGGTCGCGGTGTTCGGCGGCCTCGCGCTCCTCGGCGGCGAACGCGCGGACGGTGTCCATGTTCATCAGACTGTCGGCGACGTGCCCCGCGACCCGGGCGATGGCCTCCTCACGCCGGCGCACCAGGGCCTGCCTGCGCCGGATGAGGGGCGCCACGCAAACCGTCGTGGTCAGGAGCATCGCCAGCAGGCCGACGACGAGCAGCGGCTCGTAGCGCCACAGCACCACCGCCCCGAAGGCCAGGGGCACGATCCGGCCGATGACCTGGAACGTCATCGTGTCGACGCAGTCCTCGAAGCGGGAGGCGAAGCTGAGGACCCGTTTGGTCAGCGCCCCGGCGAAGTTGTCGTGGAAGAACGCGGCGTCCTTCGCGAACAGTTCGTCCATCCCGGTGATGTACAGGCGTTCGATGCCGCGGGCGGCGAGGCGGTTGAGGCAGTGCAGACCGAGGCGCCAGAGCAACTCTGCGAGGAGCAGGACCCCGGCGAAGCCGAGGACGTACGGCAGCGAGCTGCCGAGGCGGAGATCGGCGTGGTCGGCGATACGGCCGACGAGCTTGGCGACGACCAGCGGGGCGATGTAGTTGATGCCGATGTTGCCCAGTGCGGGCAGCAGCATCGCGCCCGCGGTCAGCCACTTGCGCCGGGCGAGTTCCCGGCCGTAGTGGCGCAGCGCGAGGAGGACGGGGCCGGTGCGTTTGGAGCGGCCCGGCGGGGAATCGTGCACCTGTTGTGACGACATGGAAACCCTCCGTAGTCATGAGGGGGCGCACCGCACGGCGGTCGTGTGTGAGGGGCCCGGTGGAAGAGGGCAGTTTCCCGCGCGGGGACCGGCGCGGTCCAAGAGTTTTCTCGCCGGCCGTACGGTGTGCGAACAGGTTCGGCCACGGGCCCGCGCACGTCCGGGAATTCCGTGCACGCGGGAAATCGGGAATTCCGTGGACGCGGGAATGACGAAGGCCGGTTTCGGATGCCTTCCGAAACCGGCCCTGAACGGCGACTCTCACGAGTCGGGACGACAGGATTTGAACCTGCGACCCCTTGACCCCCAGTCAAGTGCGCTACCAAGCTGCGCCACGTCCCGTTGCCCGTCTGACCTGGGGTTTCCCCCGGGTGAACGCGCACGGAAACCATACCGCACTCCGGGCGGTCGCCGCGCACGGCTTTCCGCGCGGTGCCCGGGCCGACGGGGCGCCGGTGGCCGGTCAGCCGGTGGCCGGGGCGCCGGTCAGCCGGTGGCCGGGGCGCCGGTCAGCCGGTGGCCGGGAGGCCGAGCGTCGGGTGGGCCTCCAGGAGGCGGGGCGGGGCCGCCTGCCGCCAGGAGTCGGCGAGGATGTCGCGCAGTTCCGCCTCGTCCTCCAGGGCCGCGAGCCGTGCGCGCACCCAGGCGAAGGACGCCTCGTGGCCCGCGATCCAGAACTTGTCGGGCTCGGCGAGCACGAGTTCGTCGCGCTCCACCTTCGGGCAGCGCACGGCGAGGGACGTCTCGTCCTCGGGCAGGGTGGCGAACATCTTTCCCGCGACGCGGAACGTGGGCATGCTCCAGGCGGTCTTCTCCGCCGTGTCCGGCAGGGAGAGGGCGATACGGCGTACGTCTTCGGCATCCGGCATGCCCGCACGCTAACCAACGCCACTGACACCGGGGCGCCGGCGTCGGGGTGCCGGCGCCGGGGCACACGCCGGGGCGCTCTCAGTGCGCCGTCGCGGCCCCGGTCAGCGCGTCCAGTACGGGGCGGATCAGCGGGTGCTCCTCCGCGCCCCGGCGTACCGCCGCGAACACCCGGCGCGTGGGGGCCACGCCGTCCACCGGCCGGACCACGACCCCGCTGAGGTCCATTCCGCGCAGCGCCGAGCGCGGCACGAGCGCCACGCCGACCCCGGCGGACGCCAGCGAGATGACGGCGCTGAAGTCGTCGGAGGAGTGTTCGAGACGGGGCTGGAAGCCGGCGTGCTCGCAGGCCAGGACGACCACGTCGTGGCAGGGGTTGCCCGGGTAGGGGCCGATCCACGGGTCCTTGGCGAGCTCGGCGAGCGGCACGACCTCCGCCCCGGCCAGCCGGTGGGCGACGGGGACGACCGCCTCGAACGGTTCGGCGTACAGCGCGATGTGGGTGAGCCGGGGGTCGTCGGCGCCCGGGGCGCCCCGGTACTCGACGGCGACCGCCACGTCCACCTGCCGGTCCAGGACCATCGGCAGGCTGGCGTCGCCCTCGGCGTCCTGGACGCGGACGCGGATGCCGGGTGCGGTACGGGCCAGGGTGGCCAGTGCGGGGGCGACGACCAGGCCGATTCCGGTGGCGAACGCGGCGAGCGTGACCGTGCCGGCCGAGCCCCCGCTGTATGCCGCGAGCTCGGCCTCCGCACGCTCCAGCTGGGCGAGGACGGCGTGGGTGTGGCCGAGCAGGATCTCCCCGGCCGCCGTCAGCCGCACGCCCCTGGCGCCGCGCTCCACGAGGCGGTGCCCGGTCTCCTGCTCCAGTGCGGCCAGCTGCTGCGAGACGGCGGAGGGCGTGAGATACAACGCGGCAGCGGCCGCGGTCACCGTGCGGTGATCCGCCACCGCACGAAGGATGTGCAACCGCCGTGCCTCAATCACACGCCCGATTATCGCAGGCCAGGGTTGTGCCCCCGCCGCGCCTGCCCTTCCCGTCCCTTCACGGGGCTTGAAAAGCTGGGGGGCGCCCCCCAACCTTTCAGGGGCGCGGGGAACTGCGCGACCAGCCACATCCGGCCCGCACCCGCCGACGCACCCCGCCCGCCCGAGTTCTCAGGCGCCCAGCTCGGCTCGCGCCGCGACGAACGCCGCCACCGCCCGCTCCACGTCCTCCGTCGAGTGCGCGGCGGACAGCTGGACCCGGATGCGCGCCGCGCCCTCCGGCACCACCGGGTACGAGAACCCGATCACGTACACGCCCCGCTCCAGCAGCAGCTCGGCCATCCGGCCCGCCTCCGCCGCGTCGCCGATCATCACCGGGGCGATCGCGTGGTCGCCGGGGAGGACGTCGAACCCCTCCTCCCCCATCCGCCGCCGGAACAGCTCCGTGTTGGCGGCCAGCCGCTCCCGCAGCTCCCCCGCCGACTCCAGCAGATCCAGCACCTTCAGCGACGCCGCCGCGATCACCGGCGCGAGCGTGTTGGAGAACAGGTACGGCCGCGACCGCTGCCGCAGCAGCGCGACGATCTCGGCGCGCGCGGCGACGTACCCGCCCGACGCGCCCCCGAGCGCCTTGCCCAGCGTGCCGGTGAGGATGTCGACCCGGTCCATGACGCCGTGCAGCTCGGGCGTGCCCCGGCCGCCGGGGCCGACGAAGCCGACGGCGTGCGAGTCGTCGACCATGACCATGGCGTCGTACCGGTCGGCGAGGTCGCAGATCTCGGCGAGCGGCGCCACGTAGCCGTCCATCGAGAAGACGCCGTCGGTGACGATCAGCCTGCGCCGGGCGTCCCCGGCCGCCTTGAGCTGCGCCTCCAGGTCGGCCATGTCCCGGTTGGCGTAGCGGAAGCGGCGGGCCTTGGACAGCCGGATGCCGTCGATGATCGAGGCGTGGTTCAGCGCGTCGGAGATCACCGCGTCCTCGGTGCCGAGCAGCGTCTCGAAGACGCCGCCGTTGGCGTCGAAGCAGGAGGAGTACAGGATCGTGTCCTCCTGGCCGAGGAAGGCGGAGAGCCGGGCCTCCAGCTCCTTGTGCACCTCCTGCGTGCCGCAGATGAAACGGACGGAGGCCATGCCGTAGCCCCAGCGGTCCAGCGCCTCGTGGGCGGCGGCGACCACCTCGGGGTGGTCGGCGAGACCGAGGTAGTTGTTGGCGCAGAAGTTGAGGACCTCGCCGGGCCGGCCGCCGGCGGTGACGGCGACGGTCGCGGACTGCGGGGTGCCGAGGACGCGCTCGGGCTTGTGCAGCCCGGCGGCGCGGATCTCGTCGAGGGTGGCGCGAAGGTCGTCGCGTACGGAGGCGAACATGTCAGAAACTCCTGGGGATACGGGAGAGGAGGGTGGCTCACGCGGTCCAGTCGAGGATGACCTTGCCGCCCCGGCCGCTCGCGGCGTCGGCGAACGCGGCCTCGTACTCGGCGTAGCCGTACCGGCCGGTGATGACGGGGGCGAGGTCGAGACCGCCCTCCAGCAGGACGGACATCGCGTACCAGGTCTCGAACATCTCCCGGCCGTAGATGCCCTTGAGGGTGAGCATCGACGTGACGATCCGGGCGAAGTCGACGGGGAACTCCTCGGCGGGCAGGCCGAGCATGGCGATCCGGCCGCCGTGCGTCATGTTGGCGATCATGTCGCGCAGTGCCTCGGGGCGGCCGGACATCTCCAGGCCGACGTCGAAGCCCTCGCGCAGCCCCAGCTCGCGCTGTCCGTCGGCGATCGTGGCGGCGGAGACGTCGAGGGCCAGGCTGACGCCGATCTTGCGGGCCAGCTCGAGGCGCTCCTCGCTCACGTCGGTGACGACGACATGGCGGGCGCCGGCGTGCCGGGCCACGGCGGCGGCCATCAGGCCGATGGGTCCGGCGCCGGTGATCAGCACGTCCTCGCCGACCAGCGGGAAGGACAGCGCGGTGTGCACGGCGTTGCCGAACGGGTCGAAGATGGCGGCCACGTCGAGATCGACGGGAACGCGGTGCACCCACACGTTGGACGCGGGCAGGGCGACGTACTCGGCGAACGCGCCGTCGCGCCCGACGCCGAGGCCGACGGTGGCCCGGCACAGGTGGCGGCGCCCGGCCAGGCAGTTGCGGCACGTGCCGCACACCAGGTGGCCCTCGCCGCTGACCCGGTCGCCCGCCTTGATCTCGGTGACGTCGCGGCCGGTGTCGACGACCTCGCCGACGAACTCGTGCCCGAGCACCAGCGGGGTGGTGATGGTCTGCCGCGCCCACCCGTCCCAGGAGCGGATGTGCAGATCGGTGCCGCAGATCCCGGTGCGCAGCACCTTGATCAGTACATCACCGGGGCCGATGGTCGGTTCGGGTACGTCCCGGAGCCACAGACCGGGCTCCGCCTTCTGCTTGACCAGCGCTTTCACGCGTACGGCTCCTGTGGTTCGACGGCTCTACGGCTCGGTCCCCCGGTGGGGAGATCCCGGAAGGAATCTGCCGTACGGCCGGGCCGGCGGTCCATCGAGACTTTCTTAAGCGCGCCCGCAGCTTTCCTTCACGCGCTGTCGCGGTGGGGGTCGCGCCGGCCGCCGTCCTCGTCCGTCCCGGGCGCCTCACGGCTCTCGTGCCCCTCGCGCCCCACGAGCCGTTCGGTCAGCTCCGCGGCGAGCCCCTTGATGGTCTCCAGCCCCTCCCGGCCCCAGCGGCGCGGGATGACGTCGGCGACGCAGACCGTGCCGAGCGCGATGCCGGAGGGGTCGGGCAGCGGGGCGCCGAGGTAGGCGTGGACGCCGGTCTCGTCGACGATCGGGTTGCCGGCGAAGCGGGGGTAGTCGCGGACGTCCTCCAGGGCGAGCGCCCGGCGGCGGACCACGACGTGTGGGCAGAAGCCGTGGTCGCGGGCGAGCAGCCGGGCCCGTCCGGTGCCGTCCGCGCCGGTGGCCGCGGGCAGCGGGAGGCCGCCCGGGGTGTGCAGTCCGGCGAGGAACTGCCGTTGCTCACCGACGAAGTTGACCATCGCGTACGGCGCCGCCAGCACCTGGGCGAGCCGGTCCGCGAAGGCGTCCAGGGCGGGGTCGGCGCACTCCTGCGGGCCGAGGGCGAGGCCGAGGGCGCGCAGCCGTCGTACGCGGGCGGGGGCGTCCTCGTCCTGGGGCGTCAGCAGCAGTCGGCGGGGGCTCATGTGCGGGCTCCGTGGTGCGGCGCCGGGGCGGCCGGGGTGTGGGCGAGGAGATGGGTGACGAGGGCGAGCAGGGTCTGCACGCCGGAGCTGGAGATGCGGGCGTCGCAGCGGACGACGGGGACGCGGCGGTCGAGGTCGAGGGCGGCGCGCACCTCCTCGGGGTCGTAGCGGTGGGCGCCGTCGAACTCGTTGATCGCGACGATGAAGCCGAGGCCGCGTTCCTCGAAGAAGTCGACGGCGGCGAAGCACTCCTGGAGCCGGCGGGTGTCGGCGAGGATCACCGCGCCGAGGGCGCCCTCGGACAGTTCGTCCCACATGAACCAGAACCGTTCCTGGCCGGGTGTGCCGAACAGGTAGAGGACGTGGCGCGGGTCGAGGGTGATCCGGCCGAAGTCCATCGCCACGGTCGTCTCGACTTTGTTCTCGATGCCGTCGAGGTTGTCGGTGGCGGCGCTGACCGTGGTGAGGAGTTCCTCCGTGCTGAGCGGCGCGATCTCGCTGACCGCGCCCACGAAGGTGGTCTTGCCGACTCCGAATCCGCCCGCCACGAGGATCTTCAGGGCGGTGGGGAAGGGGTCAGAGCTGTCGTCGTAGTCCATCGAGCACTGCCTCCAGAAGGGACCGGTCCGTGGGGTTGTGGTGGTAGGCCGGGGGCCTGGTGGTGAGCGCCCCGCTGTCGACGAGGTCGGACAGCAGCACCTTGGCGACCGCGACCGGCAGCCGGAGCTGTCCGGCGACCTCGGCGACGGAGACCGGGCCCCGGCAGAGGTCGAGCGCCTGGGCGTACTCGGGGGCGAGGTGGCCTAGGGGGGTGGCCCCGGTGGCTCTCACCTGGGTGAGCAGGTCGAACGCGGCGGTCGGCCGGGTCCGCCCGTTGCTGACCTGGTAGGGGCGGACCAGCCGGCCGGCCGCGTCGTCGAGCCAGGGTCCGTCGCCGGCGGTGGCCGCGCTCAAGGCCTGAGCGCCGGGGGCCGGCCGGCGGGCTGCCGGGGCGCGGTGACCAGGTACGGGCGGACGCTCTTGACCAGCATCGCCATCTCGTAGCCGAGCACGGCGGCGTCGGCCTCGCGGTCGGCGAGGACGGCGAGGCAGGTGCCGGAGCCGGCGGTGGAGACGAACAGCAGCGAGGAGTCGAGTTCGACGACGACCTGGCGGACGTCGCCGCCGCCCCCGAACCGGACGCCGGCGCTGCGGCCGAGCGAGTACAGCCCGGAGGCGAGTGCGGCCATGTGGTCGGCGCTGTCCTTCTCCAGCCCGTGGACGGACTTGACCAGCCCGTCGCAGGAGAGCAGCACCGCGCTCCTGGTGTGCGGCACGCGCTGCACGAGACCGCTCATCAGCCAGTCGAGGTCGGACGCGTGCCCGGTCGGCGCTTCACTCGCCATGGTGGATCGACTCCTTGGTGTACGGGGGGTGGGGGTAGTGGGGTTGCTGCGAGACGTCCTGCTCACCCGGCGGAAGCACTCCCGTCACGCCACCCGGCGCCCTCGGAAGCGGCTCGCCCGCCGGCTATGGCGTCGCCACCGGTGCCGACGGAGCCATGCGGCTCGGCAGCCGGAGCGGGGGCCGCGTGCGACGGTTCGTCCGGCGCGCCGGACGCCGGGCGGTGCGGCTCCGCGGGCACGCCGACCGGGTGAAGGGTGGGGGCCGGGTGCGACGGCTCGCCCGGCAGGGCGGAAGCGGGAGGCGAGGGCTCGACGAGTCCGCCGACCGCCGGGCGGAGCGGCTCGACCGGCCCACCGACCACCAGGTGGAACGGCTCGCCCGACCCCGTGGGCGCCTGGCGTGGCGGCTCACCCGACCCCGTGGGCGCCTGGCGTGGCAGCTCGCCCGGCAGGGCGGAGGCCGGACGCGACGGCCCGGCGAGTCCGCCGACCGCCGGGCGGAGCGGCTCAGCCGACCCACCGACCGCCCGACGGGACGGCTCGCTCCACTCGGGAGGAGCCTGGCGCGACGACTCACCCAGCGCGGCGGACGCGGGACGCGACGGCTCGACGAGTCCGCCGGACGCCGGGTAGAACGGCTCGCCTGACCCGGTGGGGATCTGGTGCAACGGCTCGCCCGGCGCGGCGGACACGGGACGCGACGACTCGGCAGATCCGCCGAGCACCGGGTAGAACGGCTCGCCTGACCCGGTGGGGACCTGGGGCAACGGCTCACCCAGCGCGGCGGACGCAGGACGCGACAACTCGGCAGGTCCGCCGGACGCCGGGTGGAACGACTCGCCTGCCCCCGTGGGGGCCTGGGGCAACGGCTCACCCAGCGCGGCGGACGCAGGACGCGACAACTCGGCAGGTCCGCCGGACGCCGGGCGGAGCGGCTCAGCCGACCCACCGACCGCCCGACGGGACGGCTCGCTCCACTCGGGAGGAGCCTGGCGCGACGACTCACCCGGCACGGCGGACGCCGGACGCGACGACTCGACGAGCCCACCGGACGCCAGGTCGAACGGCTCGCCCGGCGCGGGAGGAGCCTGATGTGGCGGCTCGGCCGGCAGGGCGGGCGCCGGACGCGACGACTCGACGAGCCCACCGGACGCCAGGTCGAACGGCTCGCCCGGCGCGGGAGGAGCCTGATGTGGCGGTTCGGCCGGCAGGGCGGACGCCGGGTGCGAGGGCTCGGCGGGTCCGCCGGGCGTCGGGCGGGGCGGCTCGGCCGGACGCGGCGGCTCCAGCGGCTCCGACGGCTCCGTGGATGGCGCTTGGGCCTCGGCGAGGCCGATGCCGCGTTGGAACGCGGCCATCAGGCCGGGGTCGTGCTCGGCGTACTCCCCGGTGTCCTCGCGGGGCCCGGGTACGGGGCCGCCGCGGAGCTGGGGTGCGAGGTGCTCCTGGGCACGGCGGCGGGGCAGTTTCGGCTTGCCCATGGTGCCGCGGACGGGGCCGACGCGGGGGGTGGGCAGCACCGTGTTCTCCGCGAGCAGCCGTCGGTGCCCGGCGCCGATGCCGGGCTGCGCGTCGGCGGGGTTCGGCCGCGCGGCGCGCTGCCCCCGCACGGGCAGCGGCGGCGCCGCCCCGAGCGGAGTGCCGGGCCCGGCGTGGGACACGTCGGCACCGGCGCCCATGGGTGTCGCGCCGGGGGCGGATCCGTGGCTCCCGGTCACGCCCGGCTCCGGGGCGCCGAAGCCGGGGGCGTCGGGGCGGAACGCGGACGGCGCCGGCATCCCGCGTCCGCCCGAGCCGGATGCGTCGACGGGCGGCCCCTCGTCCGGGGTGCCCGGTGCGGGTGCCCCCGTACCGACGGCTCCGGGTCCCGGCGGGGTCCCGCCGACGCCGGGCACGCCGGCGTCCGGACCGTCCGGTTCCACGGCCCGCCGTCCGGCCGGCGGAGCCGCCGTCGGCGCCGGTTCCCCCGGATGCGTCGGCTCCGTGGACCCCTGGCCCGCCCAGCCCTCCGGACGCGCCGCACCCGGCACCCGGCCGGACGCCCCGCCCGGCGCGGGCATCCCGTCGGGCGACGGCGCCCCACCCGAGTCCCCGGCCTCGACGGAGCCGGGCGCCCCGCCCACCGCCGGTGCCGCCGGCTGCGCCGTCGGCGACAGCTCCGGCCGAGGTGCGCCCAGCACCTCCGCGGGCAGGACCAGGACCGCCTGGACGCCGCCGTAGATGTTGGTGCCCAGACGCACCTGGATGCCGTGCCTGCGGGCCAGTTGGGAGACGACGTACAGGCCGATCCGGCCGTCCTGCAACAGGCTGGCGACGTTCACCTGGTCGGGGTCGGCGAGCAGCGCGTTCATCCGGTGCTGCTCGGCGAGCGGCATGCCCAGGCCCCGGTCCTCGACCTCGACCGCGAGCCCGGCGGTGACCAGGTTGGCGCGGAGCAGCACCTGGGTGTGCGGCGCGGAGAACACCGTCGCGTTCTCGACGAGTTCGGCCAGCAGATGGATGACGTCGGCGACGGCGTGCCCGCGCAGCCGGCCGTCGACCGGCGGCACCAGCCGCACCCGCGAGTACTGCTCGACCTCCGCGATGGCCGAGCGCAGCACCTCGGTCATCTCCACCGGGTTGCTCCACTGCCGGCGGGAGACCGCGCCGCCGAGCACCGCCAGATTCTCCGCGTGGCGGCGGATCCGGGTGGAGAGGTGGTCGACGTGGAAGAGGCCCTTGAGGAGGTCGGGGTCCTCGATCTCGTTCTCCAGCTCGTCCAGGGTGGAGATCTCCCGGTGGACGAGGGACTGCAACCGCCGGGCCAGGTTGAGGAAGACCTCGAGCTTCTGCTCGATGCCGGCCCGGCTGGAGAGCTGCGCGGCCCGCACGACCGCCGCGACCGCCCCGTCGCGCGCCCGGGCGAGGTCGGCGGCGAGGAGCTCGAAGTCGTCGGCCCCGGAGGTGTCGGCCGCGGGCCGCCCCCGCCCGCCCCGCTTCGGCACGGTCTCGCCGCGCCGCAGCGCCTCGACGAGGGCGCGCAGCTCGGCCTCGCCGCGGGTGGCCGTGCGCCGCAGCGTGTCCACCCGCTCCTTGACGGAGTCCGCCGCGCGGCCCGCGGCCACCGCCGCGGTCAGCACACCCGCGACGGCCACCCCGAGCGCGCCGGCGAGCACACCCCACAGCGTCGGCGTGGGCAGCGTGCCGGTGGAGCGGACGGTGAAGAGCACGGCGGCGCAGCCGGCGAGCGCCACCGCGACGGGGGGCAGCACCGCCAGCCGCAGCAGCTGCGGCCGCAGGGGCGTCTCGGCCGGGGTGGAGGCGGTGCGGGGGGCCGGTCGCCCGTGCCGCCCGCCCTCACGGCGGTCCGCACGGGCGGCCGGTGCGCGTAGGTGAGACATCGGTGTCCTCGTACCTGGGGGCCTGGGGGCCTCGGGAACACGGGGCTCCCGCGGTCGGCGCGACGTGGACGTGCGCCCTCGCTGTGCCGGCCGGGAGGCCCGCGAAATGCGGTCCCGCGCCGTCCGGCGGCCACTCACAGTAGTCGGGGTGAAGTCGTGCGTGGTGGGCAGTTGGCAAAGTCCTCCGGGGAGCATCCCGCTCTGGTATGAGGCGTCGTACGACAGACCGATAACCGTCTCGAACGCATGGTCCCTCGATCGGGTGAACCGATCAGAGCTGGTCAGAACCGGTCACGAGTGGGCGACGGGTGGGGCGGGGCCGAGCCCCGGCCTCTCGCCGCCGGCCCGCTCTCGTGCCCCGCCGGCCGGTCCCCGGGGATCCTGCGGGGTCCCGGCGGCCCACCCCGTCGTCTCCCTCCGACGTCACGGGGCGTGTCCGCCCCGGCCGTGGGCCCGCCGCGTCCCCGATCGGCCCGGAAAGGCGTCAGGAACTACTGTTGACAGCAGCGGGCCCCACGGGTCCAGCGGTGGCACGGCCCCTGGCCTCCGGGCCCGGGGCGTCCGGGACGCCACCGCGCGGCCCCGGCCGCGGCCCGACGCGCGAGGCAAGCGGGAGGCGACGTGGCGGCTGAGGGTGCCGCCGGCGGTGCCGGACACGGGCACCCGGCCGGCGAGCCGGACGGCCCCGGCCGCCCCGGGGAAGTCGACCGCCCGGCCGGAGCCGACGGCCGCGGCGGCCCCGGCCGCTACGGCGTCCCCGGCGCCCCGGCGGAGGAACACGACGCCCGCACCGGCACCGGCACCCCCGCCCAGGCCACTCCCCCGGAGAGCCTCGCCCCCCACGCCGCTCCCCCAGAGACCCCCGCTCCTGAAGCCACTCCCCACCACACCCCCCGCCACACCGTCCTCCACGCCCTCTCCGACATGAGCGAAGGCTTCCTCGCCCTCGACGACGCCTGGCGGATCTCCTTCGCCAACCGGGAGGCCGTCCGCATCCTGGGCGCCGAGCGGGTCCGGCCGGGCACCAGCCTCTGGGACGTGGCCGCGCTCGGTGTGCCCGGCCTGGAGGGCCAGTGCCGCCGCGCCGCCGCCGAGGGCCGGCCGATCGGCTTCGACCTCACCCACCCGATCGGCGGACGCCTGTACCTCCTCCGTCTGGTCCCCGTCCCGGACGGCGGCCTCGGCATCTCCTTCGTCGACGTCACCGAGCGCCGCCTGCGGGAGGCCGGCCACGCCCCCGGCGAACCGGCCGGCGAGCGTGCCGCACGCATGTCCGAACTGACCCTGGCCCTCGCCGAGGCCGTCACCTCCAAGGACGTCGTACGGGCCGTCGCCGAACACGTACTGCCTCCCGTCGGCGCCGACGGACTGGTCGTGGAGACCCTGGAGGCCGGCCGGATCCGCGTCGTGGACTCCGTGGGGTACGACCAGCGGTTCCTGGACCGGATCGACGGCATCCCGCTCGCCGACCACATGGCCGTCGCCGACGTGCTCCGCGACCGCACACCCCTGTTCGTCGGATCGGCCGCCGAGTTCGTGGGGCTGTACCCGAAGCTGGAGTACCTGTCGGACAACTCGCCGTCCAAGGCCTGGGCCTTTCTGCCGCTGATCGTGTCCGGCCGGGCCACCGGCTCCTTCGTCATCTCCTTCTCCGAACCGCGCACCTTCAGCGAGGACGACCGCACCCTGCTCACCGCGCTCAGCGGCCTGGTCGCCCAGGCGCTGGAGCGGGCCCGGCTGTTCGACGTCGAGCACACCCGCGCACAGGGCCTCCAGCGCGGCCTGCTCCCCCGTACGCTGCCGTCACTGCCCGCGGTCTCGGCGGCGGCGCGGTATCTGCCGGCCGGCCGGGGCGACGAGGTGGGCGGGGACTGGTACGACGTCATCCCGCTCTCCGGCGACCGGGTCGCCATGGTGATCGGCGACGTCATGGGACACGGCATCACCGAGGCCGCCACCATGGGCCGGCTGCGCACGGCCGTGCGCACCCTGGCCGACCTGGACATGGACCCGGACGAGCTGCTGACCCACCTCAGCGAGATCGTCGGCGACCTCGGCTACGACTACTACGCGACCTGTCTGTACGCGGTGTTCGACCCGGTCACCCGGATCTGCTCGTACGCGCTCGCCGGTCATCTGCCGCCGGTGCTGGTCCATCCCGACGGCACGGTCCACTCCCCCGACGTCGACATCGACCCGCCGCTGGGCGCCGCCGACCCGCCGTTCGACGTGCACGAGCTGCGGCTGCCGGACGAGAGCCTGCTGGTGTTCTGCACCGACGGGCTGGTCGAGTCCCCGGACCGGGACGCCGACCAGGGGATGGCGCTGCTGCGCCAGACCCTGGCCTCGGCGGTGGCCCGCACGGGGTACTTCGCCCTGCGGGAGGCCGGGCCCCCGGGAGCGGGCACCGCCGACCGGCTGGACGAACTGTGCGACCTCGTCGTCTCGACGCTCCTGCCGGACCACGCCGGCATCAACGACGACGCGGCCCTGCTGATCGCCCACACCCGCTGCACGCCCACCGGCAACGTCGCCTCGTGCAGCCTCCCCGAGGACCCCCGGGCGGCCGGCCAGGCCCGGGAGTACGTGCGCAGCCAGCTCGACGTATGGGGCCTGGACGACCTGGTGATGAGCACGGAGCTGCTGGTCAGCGAGCTGATCGGCAACGTCGTACGGCACGCCCGGGGGCCGATCCGGCTCCGTCTGATGCGCAGCCGGTCACTGATCTGCGAGGTCTACGACGGCAGCCTCACCACACCCCGCATCCGCCGCGTCGGCCAGACCGACGAGGGCGGCCGCGGCCTGCATCTGGTGGCCGCCCTCTCCCGCCGCTGGGGCACCCGCTTCCTGCCCGACGGCAAGTGCATCTGGACGGAGCAGGACCTGCCGGGGCCGCCGGAGGCCGGCTGACCACCGCCCGTGGACGGCACTCCCGTCACCGCCGCCGCGGGCGGTGACGGGGCGCGACGGCTACTTCTCGATCCGCTCGCGCACCGCGGCGGCGGTCGCCAGGTGGCCGGCCGCGTTGGGGTGGGCGGAGCCGGACGTCACCGGCAGCAGCGGGTTGATCCACCGCGTGGACGCGGGCCCGCACATGTCCTTGCCCTCGAACGCCTTCGACGTGTCGACGAAGTCGGCGTGCTTGTCGACGGCCGACGCCTCCAGCAGGGAGTTCAGCCGGTCGGTGGTCTGGTGGAGCCAGGTGACGTCCCCCTTGGCCAGCGGCACGGACGAGCCGCAGCCGCTCCCCTCGGCGGGGAACGGGTTGGGGTAACCGACCACGACGACACGGGCCTCGGGGCTGCGCTGCTCGATGTCCGCGACCATCTCGGGCAGCCGGTCGGCCAGCTCGGTGAAGGCGGCATCCACGTCACCGGAGACCGTGTCGCGGCAGGGAGCCCCCTCCCGGGTGCCGAGCCCGGCCAGCACGCACTTGACGAGTACGTCGGTGAAGCCGAGGTCGTTGCCGCCGAGCGTCACGGTCACCAGGTCGGTGTCCTGAGTGAGGGCGTCGAGCTGGGGTGCGGCCGGGCCGTCACTGTCGCGCAGCGAGTGGGTGGTGGCCCCGCTGCACGTGACGTCCTTGAACACCTCCGGCTTGAACGTGTCGGCCAGCAACCAGGGGTAACTGCCCTTGCCGCGTTCGCAGTCGGCGTCCGTCTGTTCGGCCAGGCCGGTGCCGGCGGCGTAGGAGTCACCGAGCGCGACATAGTGCTCGTACTCTCCCTGCGGTAAGTCGCCGGCCGCCGAGGCCGGGGCGGCCCCGCAGGTCAGCAGCGCGGCCGCGGCCGCGGTGACGGCGAGCGCGGCCACCCCTGCGCGGGCGTTCGGGAGCGGACGGAGATGAACCATGTGGTCCCCTTGAGACGGAGCGGGGCCGGACGGAACGCCGGCCTGCCCCGCGCGCGGCGTCGCGCACGGGCATGTCGTCCGTCCAGACGGTGAGGGTCCCCTTCCGGTTCACTCCCCGCCCGCACCAAAAGATCCCAACTCCCGTACGGCGAGGCCGAGATGGCTACGAGTACGAGCGGCGACGCCGGTCCGTCCTCCGTCCCCGTCGCCGTCACCGGCCCGCCCTCCGTCCCCGTCGCCGTCGCCGGCCCGTCCTCCGGTCCCCGTCGCCGCCCCGGGCCGCCCCGCCGACCGGGTCCCGACCGGTGTCAGCGCTCGCCCGCGAGGTCGAGGTCCTCCCTCGTCGTCCCGGCCGCGCCCTCAGCGGTCCGGGTACGCCGCCACGGGCGCGGGATCGGGCGGGACACCGCCCGCCACCACGTCTCCACCGGCAGCTCCCCCGCCGGCTCGAAGGGCTCGCCCGGCCGGGGGAAGGCCACCGCCTGCCCCGCCTCCCCGGCGGCGTCCCTCGTCCACTCGGCCGGCTCGGCCCAGGCGTGGGGCGCCAGGTTGAACGTGCCCCAGTGGATCGGCAGCAGCACTCCGCCCGGAGCGCCGCCCTGAAGATCGAGGTGGGCGCGCACGGCCTCCTCGGGGGTCATGTGGATGTCCGGCCACATGTCGCTGTACGCGCCGAGCTGGATCATCGTCGCGTCGAACGGGCCGTGTTCCGTGCCGATGTCCTTGAAGCCGAAGAAGTAGCCGGTGTCACCGCTGTGATAGATCCGGTGGTTCTCGCCGGCGACCGCCCAGGACGCCCACAGGGTGTGCTGTCTGTTGCGGATGCCCCGGCCGCAGAAGTGGCGGGCGGGGGTGGCGGTCAGGGTGAGGCCGCCGACCTTCGTCGACTCGTTCCAGTCGAGCTCGCGCAGCCGGTCCGGGGAGACGCCCCAGCGTTCCAGGTGGGCGCCGACGCCGAGCGGCACCGCGAAGAGCGTGTCCGTCCCGGCCAGGGCCTTGATCGTGGGCAGGTCGAGGTGGTCGTAGTGGTCGTGCGAGATGACGACGACGTCGACCGGGCCGAGCGCGGCCAGAGGCAGCGGGACGGGGTGCAGCCGCTTGGGGCCGGCGAAGTCGAACGGCGAGCAGCGCTTGCCCCACACCGGGTCGAACAGCACCCGGTGGCCGTCGATCTCGGCGAGGATGCTGGAGTGGCCCGTCCAGGTGAGCCGGAGGCCGGTCTTCGAGGGGCGGGCGAGGTCGGCGACGGTCGTGGCGTGCACGGGGATCGTGCCGGTGGGGGCGCGGCGGGCGCGGGCTTCCTTCTGGAAGTACTGCTTGGCCATCTCCAGGGCGGAGCCGCCGGACTCGCGGGTGCGGGTGCCGTCGGGGTTGACGAAGACGCCGTTCGAGAAGTTGGGGGAGCGGCGGATGCGGGCCAGGCGTTCGCCCGTCGGATCCGCGCCGAAGGAAAGGGGCCGTATCGGGCGCGGCCCGGGGGTGGGGGTACGTAGGCCGGTCACGGCGTCTCCAGTGGTGTACGCGGGGCGGTTCGTTCTCCGCGTCAACGGTTGTGGGGCGGCTGTGGGTTCCCGTGGAGGGCGGGTGCGCGGGGATTGTTCTCGCCCCCGCCGCCCCTGCCCTTCCCGTCCCCGGGGGCTGCGCCCCCGGGACCCCCAAAAGATTGCGCCCACGCGGCGGAGCCGCACATCGACACAGCCCCGCGCCCCTTCGAGAGGCGCGGGGAACCGCGCGAGCGAGCACAGCGCGCCCGCGGTCGCCCGACGGCTGAAGCCCCGAGCCACTGGGCGTCCCGCGCTCAGACCGCCGTCCCGATCCGCATCCTGATGTCCTCGGGGGACAGGGGACCCTTGGCCACCGCCTCGTCTCCGGAGGACTGGCCGCGCAGGCGGCGGCCTATCCACGGCACGAGATGCTCCCGCGCCCAGTGGATGTCGTCGCGGCGGATCTCCAGCGTGCCGCGCGGCGGCAGCGGCGGCCAGGGCTGGTCGGGGTCGGCCGGGACGTCCAGGCCGAGCAGCTGGCCGGCGCGCAGGGCGACCCGGGTGTGGCCCTCGGGCGAGAGGTGCAGCCGGTCGGTGTCCCAGGCCCGCCGGTCCTGCACCGTCCGCAGCGACCACAGGTCGAGCACGGGGCAGCCGTACCGGTCGGCGATGGCCCGCACGTGCCCGTTGTACGTCGCGATCTTGCCGCGCAGATGCTTGAGCACGGGGACGCCGCGGGTGTCGAAGCCGGTGGTGACCATCACCGTGCCGACCGTGCCGGTGAGGCGGGCCACCGCGCGTTCGAACCGTTCGGCGACCTCGTCCGGATCGGTGCCGGGCCGGATGATGTCGTTGCCGCCCGCACAGAAGGAGACCAGGTCGGGGGCGAGCTCCAGGGCCCGCGGGAGCTGGTCCTCGACGATCTGGTCGAGCAGCTTCCCGCGTACGGCGAGGTTGGTGTACCGGAAGTCGCCCTCGGGCCGCCGGTCGGCGAGGAGGACCGCGAAGCGGTCGGCCCAGCCGACGAAGGCCCCGTCCGGGCCGGGGTCGCCGACGCCCTCGGTGAAGCTGTCCCCCACCGCCACGTACGACCCGATCACTGATCTGTTGTCACTCTTCGAATCGTCTGCCACGTCGGCCCATCCTTCCTCCTGGGATGTGAGCTACGCGACCGTAGGGAGGGGTTGACGTGCGGTGAGATACCCCACGGGTCAAGGCTTGGTCAACAGCGGAATAAGACACGGCCGGCGGGCGGGGTCCGGACACGGCCGAAGGCCGGACCCCGGGGATCGGGGGGTCCGGCCTTCGGGGAGGCGGGGCCGTCAGACGGTGACGCCGTGGGCGCGCAGGTAGGCGACCGGGTCCACGTCCGAGCCGTAGTCCGGGGTGGTGCGGATCTCGAAGTGCAGGTGCGGCCCGGTGACGTTGCCGGTGGCACCGGAGAGGCCGAGCTGCTGGCCCTCGGTCACGGTCTGGCCGGCCGAGACGGAGAGCTGCGAGAGGTGGGCGTACTGGGCGTAGTAGCCGTCGGCGAGCTTGAGGACGACCTGGTTGCCGTACGCGCCGCCCCAGCCGGCGGAGACGACGGTGGCGTTGGCTATGGCCTTGACGCTGGTGCCGGTCGGGACGACGAAGTCGGTGCCGGTGTGGTAGCCGCTGGACCACATGCTGCCCGCGGTGTGGTAGGCGGTGCCGATGGTGGCGCCCTGGACCGGGAGCGTGTAGCCGGAGCCGCTGCTCGCGGCGGGCTTCGCGGCGGCGGAGTCGCCCTCGGCGGCGGACTGGCTACCCTGGGCGGCCTCGGACTTCTGCGCGGTCGCGGACTTCTCGGCGGGCGCGGACTTCTCGGCGGAGCCGCTCTTGGCCGGGGACTCGTCCGAGGAGGAGGAGCTGCCGGCGTGCGCGGGGGCCTTGGCGCCCAGCGTGAGCTTCAGGCCGGGGTGGATGAGCGACGGGTCGCTGCCGACGGCCTCGCGGTTGTCGTCGTAGAGCTTGTGCCAGCCGCCGGCGACGTGCTGCTCACCGGCGATCTTGGCGAGCCAGTCGCCGGACTTCACGGTGTACGTCCGCGCGGCGTCCTCGTGCGCGCTCGCGGCGACGGAGGTGGCGCTGTGCTCGGGCGCGGCGGCCGGGGTGGCGGCGTGGGCGCCGGTGGCGCTCAGGAGGGGCAGCGCGAGCGCGGCGCCTCCGGTTCCGGCGGCGGCGAGGGTCGTGGTGATGAACCGGGCCTTGGTACGGCGGTGCTTACCCTTCGCGGGCATGTCGAATTCCTCTCCGGCGCCTGCGAGGTGAGCTGTCGGGTGCGAGCTGGAGATGCCCGGCCGCGAACTGTGCGCGGCTTTACCCCGAGCCTGTACCGGAAGACCGGCCCAGGCGATGTACCTGTGGGTCCCCCGCTCCTGCCAGTACGGGTGGGTGAGTGCGGATTCCGGGCGGCGGCAGGATTCGGCGTTCCGCTCGGAACGTTGGGGAACGTAAGCGAAATGGCGCCGCGACCACAAGCTTTGGCTTTCCCCGGCGTCGCTTTCCCTTGATCGATTCACAGAATTCACAGCGCGGCACAGGAATGGACGATCTTCCGTTCCCGCCGAATTCCCCGGCGCGACAGGTGAATTACGTGAACATGACGTTCGACGCCCCGTCACGAATATGACCCTGCTCACGCGCCGCTCGTCGATGCGGCGCATTACCGGGCCACTTGGAGCGAAGGAGTCAATTCGGACAGAAAGGCATCGATGCGGATCGGCCGGATAATCGAGTGGTCCGTTTCGCGGCATTCACGACGGTACGGGGTGCGGGTGAGATGTGTGTACGGAGCACGGTTGCCGGGGCACCCGTGCCGTATCGTCGTCGGCGAACGCGCCCCGCCGACGAGCCGCGTCGGCGGACGGATGGGAGGAGCACCCGTGACACAGCAGGTCCCGTCGACCGAACCCGAGCTGGCCGGAGTGCGCAACTTCCGCGATCTGGGCGGGCTGCCGACCGCGGACGGCCGGCGTGTGGCGTACGGCAGGCTGTTCCGCAGCGGCCACCTCGCCCATGCGACGGCCGAGGACGCGGTGTTCCTCGCCTCCCTGAACCTGCGCACGGTCTTCGACTTCCGCAACGCCGCGGACCACAGGCTGGAGGGTCCGGACGTGGAACTGCCGGGGGTGCGCAATGTCGGCCTGCCGCTGTCCGACCCGGCCGACGGGGCGGAGTTCTGGCGGATGGTGCGCGAGGGGAACCTGGAGCAGCTGCGGGAACTGCTGTCCGACGGCCGCGCCGAGGAACGCATGCTCACCTCGTACCGGGCGATCGTGCGCGGGCGTACGGCGGAGCACGCGCGGGTGCTGGGCGCGCTGGCCGACGGCGGCGCGCCCGCGCTGATGCACTGTTCGGCGGGGAAGGACCGGGCGGGCCTGTCGATCGCCGTGACCCTGCTCGCGCTGGGCGTGGAGCGGGACGCGATCGTCGCCGACTATCTGGAGTCCAACGCGAAGCACCGCCGGTACAAGGTGCGGCGCAGCGCCTCCTCGGGGGACGCGTACGCCCCCGAGGTGATGGAGCTGCTCGCCCCGCTGTTCGACGCGCGGGCCGAGTACCTCCAGGCGGCGTTCGCCGCGATCGAGGAGACCTGGGGCGGGGTGGACGCCTATCTGGAGCGGGGGCTCGGGGTCACCCCCGAGGTGCGCGCACGGCTGCGCGAGCACCTGCTGGGCTGAAGTGTTCCGCGCAAGCGGCTACTTGGCGCCCACCTCGAACAGCAGCCAGATGAACGCGGCGAAGAGATGCCCGACGGCCAGGTACACGAGCAGCCTGACCCACAGGGCACGCGGGAACTTGGTCTCGAAGTCGCTCATGGGGTGTCTCCGGTGAGGGGGCCGAGGCAGAGCGCGGTGCTGGGGCTCTGCAAGAGGGTGTGGACGAACAGCAGATCGCAGCCGGCCCGGTCGGCGGCGGCGAGGCGGTGCGGGGTGAGCGAGTCGAAGTGCGCGCTGTCCCCGGCGTCGAGAAGGTGCGCGGTGTCGCCGAGGCGGAGGCGGAGGCGGCCCTTCAGGACGTACAGCCACTCCTCGCCCGGGTGGACGCGGACGATGTCGCCCTGCGCGCCGTGCGGGACGTGGACACGCAGGGCCTGCATGCCGCGGGCGGGGGCGCCGGCCTGCCAGTACGTCCAGCCGCCGGCGCGGGTCGGTTCCGCGTCGGCGGCGCGGACGACGGCGTCGCGTTCGGTGACCGTCTCGCCGAGCAGTTCGGAGACGGTCGTACCGTAGACGCGGGCGAGGGTGAGGAGGACGGGGAGGGAGGGGTGACGGTGGCCGGTCTCCAGGCGGGAGAGGTGGGCCGGGGAGAGGTTCGCGGCCCGGGCCGCGGTCTCCAGGGTCATCCCTGTGCGGTGGCGGAGGGCGCGGAGGTGGGGGGCGACGGTGGGGAGACCCGCGCCGGGCTCCGCCGGAGGCGACGGATCGGAAGGGCTCATACCCCCGATTGAGCCAGACTTTTGCCCGGCGGGCAATTTTCTTGCCTGGGAGGCAAAGGAGGGCTCCTGCTCGCAGTTTTCTCGCCCCCGCCGCCCCTACCCTTCCCGTCCCTTCAAAGGGGCTCCGCCCCTTGGACCCCGGCACGGGGCTTCGCCCCGTTGTGCGCAGTTCCCCGCGCCCCTGATAGGGGCGCGGGGAGCCCCCGGGGGACGGGAAGGGTAGGGGCGGCGGGGGCGAGGAAACCCTCCCGGGCGACCCCCTACCTCGTCGCCACCGCCTGCTTCACCAGTGTCTTGCCGAAGTCCCACATGAGACCCCCGTCATGCGCGTCGTCCATCACCGCGGTGAACGCCTCCACGAACCGGTCGACATCCGCCTCGTCCACCACCAGCGGCGGAATCAGCTTGATCACCTCCAGGTGATCCCCCGACACCTGCGTCAGGATCCGGTGCCGCTGCAACAACGGCACCACCACCATCTGCGCGAACAACCCCTTCCGCGCCGCCTGTAGCATCGCCCACCGGCTCCGCAGCTTCAGCGACTTCGGCCGGCCGAACTCGATGCCGATCATCAGCCCGCGCCCCCGCACCTCGGAGAGCAGCTCGTACCGCTCCGTCAGCGCCGCGAGCCCCGACTTCAGCCGCTCCCCCATCGCCCGGGCGTGCGCGACGATCTGCTCGTTCTCCATGACGTGCAGCACCGCGAGACCCGCCGCCATCGCCTGCGCGTTGGCACCGAAGCTGGCGGAGTGGACGAGCACGCGGTCCATGGACGAGTAGACCTTCTTGAAGATCCAGTCCTTGCCGAGCGTCGCCGACACCGGCACGTACCCGCCCGACAGGGACTTCGCCACGCACACCAGGTCCGGCTCGACGCCGTCCTCGTGCTGGTAGGCGTAGAAGTCGCCGGTGCGGCCGAGCCCGGTCTGCACCTCGTCGGCGATGAGCAGCGCCTTGTGCTTGTGGAGCAGCTCCTGCGCGGCGCGCAGATAGCCGGGCGGGGCCTCGTGCACGCCCTTGCCCTGGATCGGTTCGACGATGAGCGCGGCGACGTCGCCCTTCTTCAGCTCCCGGGCCAGCGCGTCGAGGTCGCCGAGCGGCACCGCGGTGTCGGGGAGCAGCGGGGCGAAGCCGTCACGGAAGCCGTCCTCGCCGTTGACGGAGAGGGAGCCGGTGGTCAGCCCGTGGAAGGCGTGGGCGCAGTACAGGACGCGGCGCCGCCCGGTGGCGTACCGGGCGAACTTCAGCGCGGTCTCGACCGCCTCGGTGCCGCTGTTGCCGAAGAAGACGCGGTCCAGGTGCGGGCTGTGGGAGAGCAGCTTCTCGGCGAGCAGTCCGGGCAGCGGCGGACAGTCGAACCGGGTCAGGTCGGCGAGGTCGGCGTCGAGGACGTCGTGCAGGGCCTTGCGGACCACCGGGTGGTGGCGGCCGAGGCCCATGACGCCGAACCCGGCGAGCATGTCCAGGTAGTCGTTGCCGTCGGCGTCCCAGAAGTGGGCGCCCTCGGCCCGTTCGTAGACCTTGTCGAAGCCGATGGTGTGCAGCATGCGCGGCAGCTGGTGGTTGACGTAGCGGCCGTGCAGGTCGTAGCGCTCGCCCCCGCGCGCGGCGAGCAGCCCCGCGAGGTCGAACTCCTCGCCCTTCGCGGCCTCCTGGCTCGGGGCGGATTCCGCGGTGGTCATACGTGGCTCTCCTCGGACGTCTTCGCTTGCGGTTCGGTCTGCTGCCCCGGCCGGGCGCCGGCGGTGCCCTCGGGACCCGCCGTGAGGCATCCGCTGATCCGCCCGGCGATCTCGACAGGGGTCAGCCCGATGTCGGCGAGCACCTCGCCGCGTTTGGCGTGCGCGAGGAACTGCTCCGGGATGCCGAAGCGGCGTACGGGTACGTCCACGTCGGCGTCGCCGAGGGCGAGCGCGACGGCGGAACCGACTCCGGCGGCCCGGCTGTTGTCCTCGACGACGGCGACCATGCGGTGCCGGGCGGCGAGGCCGGGCAGGGCGGGGTCGACGGGTTTGACCCAGCGCGGGTCGACGACGGTGCAGCCGGTGCCGCGCGCTTCGAGGAGTTCGGCGGCCTGGAGGCAGACGGGCGCCATGACGCCGACGGCGACGAGGAGTACCTCGGGGGCCTCCGCCCGGTGCAGTACGTCCATCCCGCCGATCCGCTCCAGGGCCGGGATCGCGGGGCCGACCGACTCCTTGGGGAAGCGGACCAGCGTGGGCGCGTCGTCCACGGCGAGGGCCTCGCGCAGTTCGGCACGGAGCTGGTCGGCGTCGCGCGGCGCGGCGATCCGCAGTCCGGGGACGACCTGGAGCATCGACATGTCCCACATGCCGTTGTGCGAGGGGCCGTCGACGCCGGTGACGCCGGCCCGGTCCAGGACGAAGGTGACCCCGCAGCGGTGCAGGGCCACGTCCATCAGGAGCTGGTCGAAGGCGCGGTTGAGGAAGGTGGCGTAGACGGCGACGACGGGGTGCAGTCCCCCGGTGGCGAGTCCGGCCGCGCTGACGGCGGCGTGCTGTTCGGCGATGCCGACGTCCCACACCCGGTCGGGGAACCGTTCGGCGAACTTCCCCAGGCCCACGGGGTGCAGCATGGCGGCCGTGATCGCGACGACGTCCTCGCGTTCCTCGCCGATGGCCGCGATCTCCTCGCCGAACACCGAGGTCCAGGAGGGGCCCCCGGCCGGGGCGAGGGGTGCGCAGGTGAGCGGGTCCATGACGCCGACGGTGTGGAAGTGGTCCTCCTCGTGGGCGAGCGCGGGTTCGTAGCCGCGGCCCTTCTCCGTGAGGCAGTGGACCAGGACGGGGCCGTGGAAGCGTTTCGCGCGGCGCAGCGCGGACTCGACGGCCCCGATGTCGTGTCCGTCGATGGGGCCGACGTACTTCAGGCCCAGGTCCTCGAACATGCCCTGCGGGGCGAAGGCGTCCTTGAACCCCTTCTTGGCGCCGTGCAGGGCTTCGTAGACGGTGTTGCCGACGACGGGGGTGCGCTGGAGCATGCCCTTGCCCCAGGCGAGCGCCTTCTCGTAGCCGTCGGTGGTGCGCAGGGTGGCCAGGTGGTTGGCGAGGCCGCCGATGGTGGGCGCGTAGGAGCGTTCGTTGTCGTTGACGACGATGATCAGCGGTCGGTCCTTGGCGGCGGCGATGTTGTTCAGCGCCTCCCAGGCCATGCCGCCGGTGAGCGCGCCGTCGCCGATGACGGCGACGACGTGCCCCTCCTCGCCGCGCACCTCGCGGGCCTTGGCGAGGCCGTCGGCCCAGCCGAGCGCGGTGGAGGCGTGGCTGTTCTCGATGACGTCGTGCTCGGACTCCTCGCGCGAGGGGTAGCCGGACAGTCCGCCCTTGCCGCGCAGTTTGGAGAAGTCCTGACGGCCGGTCAGGAGCTTGTGCACGTAGCTCTGGTGGCCGGTGTCCCACAGGATGCGGTCGGCCGGCGACTCGAAGACCCGGTGGAGCGCGACGGTCAGTTCCACCACGCCCAGATTGGGCCCGAGGTGTCCGCCGGTCCTGGCGACGGCGTGGATGAGGAACTGCCGTATCTCTTCGGACAGTTCGCCGAGTTCCGCCTCGGACAGCGCCTTCAGGTCGCGTGGTCCCCGGATGTTCTCCAGCTTGGTCACGCTCGGGCCCCCTCTCGGTCCGTGCTGTTCAGCTCACGGTGACGGCCGGCTCCCCCGAACCGGTGCCGTCCTTCTCCATCTGCTCCGCGATCTTCATCGCCTCGTCGATGAGGGTCTCCACGATCTTCGACTCGGGGACGGTCTTGATGACCTCGCCCTTGACGAAGATCTGCCCCTTGCCGTTGCCGGAGGCCACCCCGAGGTCGGCCTCCCGGGCCTCGCCGGGGCCGTTGACGACGCAGCCCATGACCGCGACGCGCAGCGGCACCTCCATTCCCTCGAGGCCCGCCGTGACCTCCTCGGCCAGCTTGTACACGTCGACCTGGGCCCGGCCGCAGGACGGGCAGGAGACGATCTCCAGCCGGCGCTCCCGCAGCCCCAGCGACTGAAGGATCTGGATGCCGACCTTGACCTCCTCGGCCGGCGGCGCGGACAGCGACACCCGGATGGTGTCGCCGATGCCCTGGGAGAGCAGCGCGCCGAAGGCGACGGCCGACTTGATGGTGCCCTGGACCGGTAGGCCTCGATCATCACGACCGGGTCGTTGTGCTTGACCGAGATCTTGATGTCCCGGAAGTCGTGCTCCTCGAAGAGGGACGCCTCCCACAGCGCCGACTCCACGAGGGCCTCCGGCGTCGCCCTGCCGTACTTCTGGAGCAGCCGCCGGTCCAGGGAGCCCGCGTTCACACCGATACGGATCGGCGTGCCGTGGTCCTTCGCCGCCCTGGCGATCTCCCTGACCTTGTCGTCGAACTGCTTGATGTTGCCCGGGTTGACCCGGACCGCCGCGCACCCGGCCTCGATGGCGGCGAACACGTACTTGGGCTGGAAGTGGATGTCCGCGATGACCGGGATCTGCGACTTGCGCGCGATGGTCGCCAGCGCGTCCGCGTCGTCCTGCGTGGGGCAGGCGACACGGACGATCTGGCAGCCGGACGCGGTCAGCTCCGCGATCTGCTGCAGCGTGGCACCGATGTCCGACGTACGGGTCGTCGTCATCGACTGCACCGACACCGGGGCACCGCCCCCGACCGCCACGGGACCGACGTGGATCTGCCGCGACACGCGCCGCGGCGCCACCGGCCTCATGGGCACTTCGGGGACGCCCAGGGAAACGGCGGTCATGGCCTCACCTGGTGCTTCCCGCGTTCGCGGTGTTCCCCGAGTTGCCCGCGACCGTCTCCCGCATGGCGCGCAGGGACTCCTTGAGCGAGCCCATGGTGGCCATGACGGCGGTCGGCTCGTAGCCGCAGTGCGCCATGCAGTTGTCGCAGCGCGGGTCCTTGCCGCGGCCGTACTTGTCCCAGTCGGTCTTCTCGATCAGCTCCCGGTACGTCGGCACATAGCCGTCCGCCATCAGGTAGCAGGGGCGCTGCCAGCCGAAGAGCGAGTAGTTGGGGATCGCCCAGGCGGTGCACGGGAAGTCGACCTTGCCCTCGAGGAAGTCGAGGAACAGCGGCGAGTGGTTGAGCCGCCACTTGCGGCGGTTGCCGCCCGCGAAGCTCTTCTTGAACAGCTCGCGGGTCTGCTCCACGCCCAGGAAGTGGTCCTGGTCGGGCGCCTTCTCGTAGGCGTAGGCGGGCGAGATCATCATCTCGTCGACCTTGAGGTCGTCGTTGAGGTAGTTGAGCACCTCGATGATGGTCTGCGGGGTGTCGGTGTTGAAGAACGTCGAGTTGGTGGTGACCCGGAAGCCGCGCCGCTTGGCCTCCTTGATGGCCTCCACCGCCTCGTCGAACACACCCTCCTTGGCCACCGACTCGTCGTGGCGCTCGCGCAGTCCGTCGATGTGCACGGTGAACGCGAAGTAGGGGGAGGGCGTGAACTTGTCCATCTTCTTGCGCAGCAGCATGGCGTTGGTGCACAGGAAGACGTACTTCCGCTTCGCCACCAGCTGACGCACGATCTCGTCGATCTGGGGGTGCATCAGCGGTTCGCCGCCGGCGATCGACACCATCGGCGCGCCGGACTCCAGCACCGCGCCGACGGCCTGGGCCACCGGCATGCGCTGCTTGAGCACCCCGGCCGGGTGCTGGATCTTGCCGCAGCCCTCGCACTTCAGATTGCAGGCATAGAGGGGTTCCAGCTCCACGATGAGCGGAAACTTCTCCCGCTTGCGGAGCTTCTGTTCAGCCAGATACGTAGCGACCTTGATGGACTGGCGCAACGGCATGGCCATCGGGCTCACCTCCGGGGGAGCAGCAAGGATCGGTGCCATTCGAAAAATGCGGGAAGTACGGCACGAAGAACGCGGAAAGCAGATATTCCACCGCGCACCGTGCCGATTCGGACGAGTTCATGTTCTGGAGCGTCCACGACCACTCGGACGGCCGCAACCGGGCGCGCGCCCGTACGCACGGCGCTGTGGAGCGTGGCGGCGGACTCCATGTCCACCGCGATCGCGCCGGTGGCGAGCAGGTCGGCGCGTTCGTGGCCGCGCACGACGTGGTCGGAGCCGGTGAGCGGGCCGGTGTGCACGGTACGGCCGGGGACCGCCCGTACCAGCTCCTTGACCAGCAGTTCGGTGCCGACGCAGGGGGTGGCCCCGCGTGGATCGCGGGTCTCCTCCGCGACGACGAGGTCGCCGGGGTGCATGCCGGGGGCGAGCCCGGCGCAGAACCCGGTGGCCACCACGGCGGCGTCGCGCAGCTCCGGGCCGGCGAGCATCCGGGTGACCGCGCGTTCGGCGGCCTGGGGGCCCATGCCGGTGCGCAGTACGGTGACCGGCCCGCTCCCGGCGCCGGGGCGGCCGGCGCCGCGCCCGCCGCCGCTGCGCAGCGCGAGGCGCTCGATGCCGAGCGCGCAGGCGACGAGCAGCGGGGTGGGAGCGGGCCGGGTGGTCATCCGCGCCCCTCGGTGGCGGCGAGGGCGCCGCCCGTGCGCCCGGTGAGCTTGGTGAAGGGCTCGCCGTGGACGTAGCGGCCGAGTGCGGTCAGCGGGAAGACCTGCCGGTAGAGGTGGTAGTTGATGGAGAAGTCCCAGGGGAAGCCGGTGCCGGTGAACTGGGGTTCGTCCCAGGAGCCGTCCTCGCGCTGGGTGGCGGCCAGCCAGGCGATGCCCCGCTCGACGGCCTTGGAGTCCTGCTCCCCGGCCGCGAGGAGCGCCATCAGGGCCCAGGCGGTCTGGGAGGCGGTGGAGTCGCCGCGCCCGCTCCACTTGGCGACCTCGTGGTAGGAGCGCAGGTCCTCGCCCCAGCCGCCGTCGTCGTTCTGCACGGACTCCAGCCAGGCCACCGCGCGGCGGATGGCGGGGTGGGAGGCGGGCAGTCCGGCGGCGGTCAGCGCGGGCACCACCGACCCGGTGCCGTAGATGTAGTTGACGCCCCAGCGCCCGAACCAGGAGCCGTCCTCCTCCTGTTCGGCGAGCAGCCAGTCGACGCCGCGGCGGGTGCGCGGGTCGTGGGCGAGGCCCTCGACGGCGAGCATCTCCACCACGTGCGCGGTGACGTCGGCGGAGGGCGGGTCGATGACCTCGCCGAAGTCGCAGAACGGCAGCCGGTTGGGGAACCTGCTGGTGTTGTCGACGTCGAAGGCGCCCCAGGCGCCGTTCTTCGACTGCATCCCCAGGTTCCAGACGACGCCGCGGCCGATCGCCTTCTCCACCCGCTGGGGGTCGTGGTGGCCGACCCGGCGCAGGGCGAGGACGACCTCGGCGGTGTCGTCGATGTCGGGGTAGTTGTCGTTGTGGAACTCGAACGCCCAGCCGCCGGGCGGCAGTCCGGGGCGCTTCACCGACCAGTCGCCGGGGCGCACGATCTGCTCGCCGAGCATCCAGTCGGCCGCCTTGACCAACTGCGGGTGGTCGGCGGGCAGTCCGGCGTCGGCGAGGGCGATGGTGGCGAGACAGGTGTCCCAGACCGGGGACTGGCAGGCCTCGATCATGCGGGCGCCGTCCTCGCGCCAGACGGCGAAACGGTCCAGCGATTCCAGGCCCGCGCGCATCACGGGGTGCTGGAGGTCGTAGCCGAGCAGGTAGAGGGCGATGACGGAGTAGACGGCGGGCGGCTGGATGCCGCCCCAGCAGCCGTCGTTCTCCTGCCGTTCGACGATCCACCGGGCGGCACTGTTCATGGCGGCCCGGCGCAGCCGGCGCGGTGCCACCTTGCGGAAGCGGTGCAGGGCCTTGTCCAGGCGCTGGAAGACGCCGTCCCAGGTGCCCAGGGGCGCGAAGGGGCGGGGCGGGTTGGGGCGGTCGGGGTCGACGTGGAGCTCGTCCAGCGGGAAGGGCGCCGGACGCACCGGGCGCTTGGCGGAGACGATGGTCAGGGGCACGATCGTCTGCCGTGCCCAGCAGCCGAAGTCATAAATGTTGAGCGGGAACCAAGTAGGGAAGTAAATGAGCTCGGGCGGAAGTTCGGGCAGGTCCTCCCATTTCCACCAGCCGAACAGGGCCAGCCAGATCCGGGTGAAGACGCGGGACGCGGCGATGCCGCCCTGTGCGCGGACCCAGGCGGAGGCCTTCGCCATGTGCGGGGCGTCCGGGGCGTCGCCGGCCAGCCGCAGGGCGACGTAGGCCTCGATGGTGGTGGACAGTTCGGCGGGGCCGCCGTGGAAGGTGGCCCAGGTGCCGTCCGCGCGCTGCTCGCCGCGGATGAAGAGGGCGGCGGCCTGCGTGGTGCGGTCGTCGCGGATACCGAGGAACTGGCGGAGCAGGAGATCCTCGGCGTCCATGGTGACGTTGGTCTCCAGGTCGCCCTTCCACCAGCCCTGGGCGTCCTGGCGGGCGAGCAGGAAGTCGGTGGCGCGCAGCATGGCGCGGGTGGCGACGTCGCGGGTGCCGGCCGCGACGGGGGCCTTGGGGGTGCCGGTCGTACTGGCCGGCCCGATGTCGCCGGTGGTGCTGATGTTGCCGGTGGTGCTGATGGTGCTGTTGTTGCCGATGGCGCTTTCGCTGGCCGAGGCAGCGCGGGGCGGGAGGGCCCCGGTACTTCCGTCGGTCGTCGCTGTCATGGCTTCCCCTTCGTGCAGTGGTGTCTCTCTGCTGGGTCCGCCGTCGACCGGTGCTCGCGGCACCGGCCGGCGACTACGCGAGGCTCGTTGAACCGATAGTGATCATCTCTTCCGTACGACGACGAAGTCGGCGAGCGCGGTGAGCTGCGCCCGCACCTGGTCCGGCATCCGGACCGAGTCCAGTGCCCGCACGGCCACCTCGTGCTGGCGGCGGGCCTCCTGCTCGGTCCACTCGCGGCCGCCCGCCTCCTCGATCAGGGCGGCGCGCGCGGCGAACTCCTCCTCGGTGAAGTTCTCGAAGTCGCTGTTCTTGGCGTCCTCGGCGAGGATCCGCCCGAGCTTCTCGGAGGCGGGTCCGCCGGCGGCGAGCGCGGCGACGACGGGCAGGGACTTCTTGCGCTGGCGCAGATCGCTCCAGGCCTGTTTGCCGGTGGCGTCCGGGTCGCCCCAGATGCCGAGGAGGTCGTCGACGGCCTGGAAGGCCAGGCCGAGGTGGTGGCCGTACGTCTCGAGCGTGTCGGCCGTTGCGTCGTCGGCACCGCCGAGCACGGCGCCGATGGAGCAGGCGCAGGCGAGCAGGGCGCCGGTCTTGTTGCCCTCCATCTCCAGGCACTCCTCGACGCTGACGCGGTCGCGGTGCTCGTAGGAGATGTCCTGGGCCTGACCGTCGATCAGGGCGCGGCTCGCGGCGGTGAGCCGGCGGGTGGCGCGGCCGGCCTCGACGGTGCCGAGTTCCAGCAGCACCTCGTTGGCCAGCGCGAACAGGGCGTCGCCGACCAGGATGGCCTGGGCGGGGCCGTGCACCTTCCACACCGTGTCGCGGTGCCGGCGCTGCTCGTCGCCGTCCATCAGGTCGTCGTGCAGCAGGGAGAAGTTGTGCACCAGCTCGACGGCGACGGCGCCGGGGACGCCGACCTCGGGGGCGGCGCCGGCGGCCTGCGCGGAGAGCAGGGCGAGGGCGGGGCGCACGGCCTTGCCGCCGTCGCCGTCGGCGGGGTTGCCGGCCGCGTCGATCCAGCCGAAGTGGTAGGCGGCGACGGTGTCCATCGGCGGCGCCAAGCGGTCGACGGCCGCCCGGAGCACCGGGGTGGCCAGGGTGCGGCCGCGCTCCAGGAGCGCGGTCACGTCCACCGCGGTCGCTGACGCGGCCGGGGACGCCGGGGGCACGGTGGGCACAGTCTCTCCTCTTGTCGCATGAGCGGGAGCCCGGGTGGCAGTTCCCCGCTGATCGGCTTTCATGCCGCCTCCTCGTGCAGGGCGAGGAGATGGTCCCGGGGCCGGCCCAGCGCGCCGAGCGCCGCGTCCGCGGCGGCGGCGCCGCTGCGGACCGCGCCCTCCATGGTCGCGGGCCATCCGGTGGCGGTCCACGCGCCGGCCAGGTAGAGGCCGGGGGCGTGAGTGCGGGCGCCGGGCCTGAGCCCTGCGGTGCCCGGGGCGGGGGCGAAGGTGGCGGTGCGTTCCCGCGTGACGAAGAAGTCGCGCACGCGGGCCTCGCGGGCGGCGGGCAGCAGCCGTTCCAGCTCGGGCAGGAACCGCTCCCGCAGGGCGGCGACGGGCTCGTCGATCAGGTCCTGGGCGGCCGACTGGGACAGCGCCAGGTACTGGCCCTCGCGCAGCCCGGAGGCCTCGGTGCGGTCGAAGACCCACTGCACCGGGGAGCCGAGGGCGGCGAAGAAGGGCCGGGTCAGCACCCGGCGGTCGTAGACGACGTGGACGTTGAGGATCGGTGCGGTGCCGAGCTCCAGCAGCCGCTCCGGTTCCTCCAGCGCCCCCTCGGGCAGCAGGGCGTGGGCCTCGCGCTGGGGCACGGCGAGGACGACGGTGTCGGCCTCGAGGGTCTCGCCGGGAACCGAGACGCTCCAACGCCCGTTCTCGTAAGGGGAAACGGAGGTGACTCGTGTACGGACTTCGGTACGCACGCCCGCGGAGTCGAGCGCCTTGCGGGCCAGGGTGTCGTGCAGTTCGCCCAGCGGGACGCGCGCCCAGCCGATGTCGGCGGCTCCCGGGTCGGACAGCAGACCGGTCTTGAACACCATCGCGGCGAGCGCCAGGGAGGCGTCCTGGGCCACCGCGTTGAGGGTGGCGACCCCCACGAGGTCCCACAGTGCCTCGACGGCACGCTCCGACTGACCGTGCGCGGCCAGCCAGCTGCCGAAGTCCTGCGCGTCCAGCGCCGGGTCGTCGAGGTCCAGGGCACGGAGGGCCAGGGCGGCTCTGCCCACCTTCGCGCGCTCGGCCAGCGAGAGGTGCGGGTAGGTGGCGAGGCTGCGCCCGAGGTGCAGGGGCACGGGCAGCGCGTCGCGCCGCAGCGTGCCGAGTCTGCGTCCCGGTTTCCGCCGCGGGTCGACGACGGGCACGTCGAGCCGGTCCTGCAACGGGGCGAGGGAGGCGGCGTCGATGCGGTCGAGGAACCAGCGGTAGGCGGTGCAGCAGCGCAGATAGACGTGCTGGCCGTTGTCGACGGTGAGGTCGCCCCGGTGGAACGAGAAGGCGAGCCCGCCAAGGCGCGGTCTGCCCTCGAGAAGCGTGACCCGCACCCCGGCGTCGGCGAGCGCGAGCGCGGCGGTCACGCCGGCGAGCCCGCCGCCGACCACGACGGCGGTGGCCGGTCCCCCGGCGCCGCCGGCCGGATCCGTCCCCGGCTCGCCCGGCAGCGTGGCCTCGCTCATCGCACATCCTCCCCTGCGGCGCCACCGCGCGGGCGCGCCACCGCTGTCAGGGACGCGGCGCACCGCCGGAGGGTTGCCTGCCGGTTTCCGCCGGTCACCGCAGGCGGCCGCGGGCGGACGGGGCCGTCCGGGCCGGTGGCCGCCGACTCCGGCGGGCGGGCGGAGCCGCCGCCCCTCGCGGGCGCGCTCCCGGCGGCGCGTGCGCCGCGCACGCCGGTGACCGGCGAGGCCGGCAGGCGGTGAGAGCCGTCCAGGGCGGGCAGGCCGACGGCCGCCGGCGGCAGCGGGCGGGCGAGGTCGCCCGCGCCGGGTACGGGCGGCGGCCCGTACGTCGTTGCCCGGGTGCGCGTCACGCGCGCCTCCTGACCGTGCGGCGGGTGACGTTGCGGGCGTCGAGGCCGGAGAGGCCGCGGACCGCGACGTAGGCCTTCTCGTGGCCGGGCAGCGAGACCCGGCCGCGCAGCACGGCCTCCGGTTCGCGTGCGATGCGGTCCAGGAGCCGGCGGTAGATGCCCGCCATCGCGGCGACGCACGCGCCGCTGCGCCGGTCGAGCATGGGCAGCAGCCGGTAGCCCTCGGCGAAAAGAGCGCGGGCCCGACGCACTTCGAAGTGCACGAGGCCCGCGAAGTCGGAGCCCTCCGGTGGAGTGGGTCCGTCGAACCCGGCCGAGCAGCCGAATTTGGCGAGGTCGTCGGCGGGCAGGTAGGTACGGCCGGTCCCGGCGTCCTCCCGTACGTCCCGCAGGATGTTGGTGAGCTGGAGGGCGAGCCCCAGGGTGTCGGCGTACTCGGCGGCGCGGTCGGCGCCGCGCGCCCCCGGCTCGGTGCCGAACACGCCGAGCGAGAGCCGTCCGATCGCGCCGGCGACACAGCGGCAGTACGCCTTGAGGTCGTCCCACGTCTCGTAGGTCTCGCCGCCGACGTCCATCAGCACGCCGTCGATGAGCTCGTCGAGCCCGCCGAGCGGGATCGGGAACCGGTCGGCGGCGTGCGCGAGGGCGACGGCCACCGGGTCGGTGTCGTCCTCGCCGACCTCTCCCCCGCGCACCCGGGCGAGCAGCGCCCGGGTGTCCTCGAGGCGGGCCTTCTTGACGTCGTCCGCCAGCTCGCCGTCACCGATGTCGTCCACCCGCCGGGAGAACGCGTACAGCGCGGACATCGCCCGGCGCTTCGGCGCCGGCAGCAGTCTGATGCCGTAGGCGAAGTTGCGGGCCTGCTGCCCGGTGACGGTCTCGCAGTAGCGGTACGCGGCGAGTACCGGTGGGGACACGTGCTGTTCCGACTCCACGGTCCGGATCACCCCTCTCCTCGCAGAGTCACGCCCACCTCGCGCAGCAACCGGAGCTTGCCGGGTTTGGGCGGGCCGGGAAGTACGTCGAAATCGGCGGCGGCGATCGCCCGGACCGCCGCCCTTCCTCCTGCCACGAACCCCGCGAGCAGCAGTCTGAGTCTGCCGTGGACGCTACCCACCAGGGGGGCGCCTTCATTCAGCAGGCCGAGGGCGCGTTCTGCTTCGTATGCAACCAGTGCGCGCACCGATGCGCCTGCTGAGGGGGTGGCGAGGTCCGCCTCCTGGACGTGAAAGCGTTTCATGTCCTCGGCGGGGAGGTAGATGCGGTCGCGGCCCAGGTCCTCGGCGACGTCCTGGAGGTGCTCGACGATCTGCAATGCGGTGCAGATGAGATCGGAGCGGCGGACGCGCTCGGGGGTCGTGGTGCCGGTGACGGCGAGTACGAGCCGGCCGACGGGGTTGGCCGACAGCTCGCAGTAGGCGAGCAGGTCGTCGTAGGTCTCGTAGCGGGTGACGAGCTGGTCCTGGCGGTTGGCGGCGATCAGCCCGAGGAAGGGTTCGGGGGTCAGCTCGCGGCGCCGGACCGTCGGCTGAAGCCGGCGCAGCAGGGGGTGGCGCGGGGTGGCGTCGAAGACGCGGCGCAGATCGGCCTCGAAGGCGTCGAGCAGGGCGAGCCGGTCGTCCGCCTGTTCGGGTGCGACGCCGAGGAGCCGGGCGTCGGCCCCGCCGGGGGCGAGGTCGCCGTCACCGATGTCGTCGACGAGGCGGGCGAAGCCGTAGACGGCCATCAGGTCGTCCCGCCAGGGGCGGGGCAGGAAGAACGGGGCCACGGGGAAGTTCTCGTCCGCGGCCTTGTCGAGGGTGTCGCGCTCGGGATCGCCGGCCCGCGTCGCGCCGGCGTCGGTCACCATGTGCCGCCCGGCCCGGGGACGGCGCATGCCTCGCGGAGGAGGAAATCATCCGTAGCCATTGCCGTCACATCTCCCGTTCTACCCTGCGGACCGAATACATCCTATTTAGAACACGCCGCCCGGATGTCCGCGCCGCGCGGCGTTCGTGCGGAAGGCGCGCGTTATCGACCCAGTTGCCGCGAAATCAGCACTCAGCTCAGCTTACGTTGTACAACTCAGCGTGCCGCGCGGGGGTGTCCTGCACATCACAACAACACACCGATTGCCGTCAAGATTCCTAACGACCGCAGGAGTTGACGTTTCTTTTGCGAATGAACAGGGGCCCTGCCGGATCACTCCGGCGGGGCCCCTGCGCACGAACGGGTCGTTGTGGGCTATTTGCCCGTGAACTTCTCGTACTCCTTGAGGACCTCGGCGGTCGGGCCGTCCATGCGCAGCTCCCCGCGTTCCAGCCACAGCACCCGGTCGCAGGTGTCCCGGATCGACTTGTTGTTGTGGCTGACGAGGAAGACGGTGCCGGCCTGCTTGCGCAGTTCCCGGATGCGTTCCTCGGAGCGCTTCTGGAACTTGCGGTCGCCGGTGGCGAGCGCCTCGTCGATCATGAGGACGTCGTGGTCCTTGGCGGCGGCGATGGAGAACCGCAGCCGGGCCGCCATGCCGGAGGAGTACGTCCGCATCGGCAGCGTGATGAAGTCGCCCTTCTCGTTGATGCCGGAGAAGTCGACGATGTCCTGGTAGCGCTCCCTGATCTGCTCGCGGGACATGCCCATGGCGAGACCGCCGAGGATGACGTTGCGCTCGCCGGTGAGGTCGTTCATCAGGGCCGCGTTGACGCCGAGCAGCGAGGGCTGGCCGTCGGTGTAGACCTTGCCGCTCTCGGCGGGGAGCAGTCCGGCGATGGCCCGCAGCAGGGTGGACTTGCCGGAGCCGTTGGAGCCGATCAGGCCGATGGCCTCGCCCCGGTAGGAGGTGAAGGAGACCCCGCGCACGGCGTGCACCTTGCGCACGCCCCGCTCCTCGCCCCGCTTCAGGATGCGGCTGAGGGCGGAGGTGGCGCTGCCCTTGCCGGTGCGGGCGCCGTTGACCCGGTAGACGATGTGCAGCTCGTCCGCGATCACGGTGGGGCGGTCGGAAACCTCAGCCACGGCCGTACCTCTCTTCCGCCTTCCAGAAGAACACGAACCCGCCCACGAAGAGGACGACGGCCCAGAACGCCGCGATCGCCCACACGTGCGACGGCAGATTGGAGGAACCGTACTCGTCGATCAGCGCGAAGCGCATCAGGTCCATGTAGACGGCGGCCGGGTTCACCTGGAGCACGTCGGCGATCCACCCCGGCTTGCCCTTGAGCATGTGCGTGATGGAGAACATCACGCCGGACGCGTACATCCAGGTGCGCATCACGAACGGCATCAGCTGGGCGAGGTCCGGGGTCTTGGAACCCAGCCGGGCCATGATCAGCGCGAGCCCGGTGTTGAAGAGGAACTGCAACACCAGGACGGGCACGACCAGCACCCAGGACAGCCCCGGCAGGCTGCCGAAGCCGACCACCACGAGCACCATGACGATCATCGAGAACAGCAGCTGCTGGAGCTGCTGGAGGGCGAACGAGATGGGGAGCGAGGCGCGCGGGAAGTGCAGCGCCCGCACCAGCCCCAGGTTGCCGGAGATCGCCCGCACGCCCGACATGACCGAGCTCTGGGTGAACGTGAAGGTGAAGACACCCGTCACCAGGAACGGGATGTACACGTCGTGGGACATGCCCCGGCTGGCGTTCAGGATCAGTCCGAAGATCAGGTAGTAGACGGCCGCGTTGAGCAGCGGCGTCGCCACCTGCCACAGCTGGCCCAGCTTGGCCTGGCTGTACTGGGCGGTGAGCTTCGCCTGCGAGAAGGCGAGGATGAAGTGGCGCCGCCCCCACAGCTGGCGGACGTACTCGACGAGCCCGGGCCGGGCGCCGCTGACGCTCAGTCCGTACTTGGCGGCCAGGTCGGCCGCGCTCATCCCGTCATCGGGCGACGGCCGGGCGCTCACCGCGACTCCGCCGTCATGCGTGGTCTCACTCACAGGTAGGAAGCTTTCGTCCTCAAGGAAGCGCGCCGGATCGGGCAGGGAAGAGCCCGGGGCGTGGTGTCGTCCCGCATGCTCTCAGATATCGAGCTTGTCAGATGACCGGAGGCCGGCCCAGTCGGGTCAGCCGCCACACCGTACGCCACTTCATGGGCCGGCGGGGTCCGCACGGGGACGCCCAGCCCTCGCGGAAGCCGCCGAACCACGCCTTGAGCGCGGCCCCCGAAGGACGCCGGGCCAGCGTCAGGAGCAGCCAGACCCCGAGGTAGACGGGGACGAGCGGGGCGGGCAGGTTGCGGCGGGCGAGCCAGACCCGGTTGCGGGCGACCATGCGGTGGTAGACCGCGTGCCGGGAGGGCGCCGTCGTCGGGTGGTACAGCACCATGTCGGAGCGGTAGTCGATCATCCAGCCGGCGTTCAGCGCCCGCCAGGCCAGATCGGTCTCCTCGTGGGCGTAGAAGAACTCGTCGGGCAGCCCGCCGACCTCGGCGAACACCTTGGTGCGGACGGCGTTGGCGCCGCCGAGGAAGGTGGTCACCCGCGAGGAGCGCATCGGGTCCGAGGCGCGCAGCCGGGGCACGTGGCGGCGCTGGGTGACGCCGGTCTCGGGGTCGGCGATGCGGAAGCTGACGATGCCGAGCTCCGGGTCGGCGGCGAACGCCTGCCGGCACAGCTCGGCGGTGTCGGTGCGGGCGAGCAGGCCGTCGTCGTCCAGGAAGAGCAGGATGTCGACGTCCTGGCCGCCCGGTCCGAAGGCCTCGATGCCGACGTTGCGGCCGCCGGGGATGCCGAGGTTCTCCGGCAGCTCCACCGTCCGCACGCCGTCCGGGACCTCGGGCACCGGCGAGCCGTTGCCGACCACGACCGCCGCGACCGGGTCGCCGTCCTGCTTGGCGACCGAGTCGAGCAGGGCGCGCAGCTCGTCGGGGCGGTTGCCCATGGTGATGATGACCGCGCCGACCTTCAGAGCGGTCTCCCCGCCGGTGCCGGTGCTCACTTCAGCCTGCTCGACGCGAGGATGGACACCAGGTGCAGCAGGGTCTGGAGCAGCGCGATGCCCGCGAGGACGGCGACCCCGAGCCGGGAGAAGAACAGGTCGCCGCGGATCTGGTCGACGATCGCGAGGACCAGGATCAGCAGGGACGCCTCGATGCCCAGCACGAGCCGGTGGAACTTGAACGCCGCGGCGGCCCGGCGGGCCAGCGCCATGCCCGAGGAGCGCGGCTCGGACGCCGACTCCTTGACGGGCTCCTTGCCGGTCTGGTGGCGGGCGACGCCGACCAGGTCGGTCTCCGCCTTGATCAGGATGGCGCCGAGCGCGGCGAGCGTGCCGAGGAACGCCCACAGCCAGTCGATCCGCCCGCTGCCGAACAGATCGGCGGCGCGCAGCCCGAAGCCGACCAGGACGGCGGCGTCGGTGAGGTAGGCGCCGACCCGGTCGAGGTAGACCCCGCCGAGCGAGAACTGCTTCTTCCAGCGGGCGACCTCGCCGTCCACGCAGTCCAGCAGCAGATAGAGCTGGACGGCGACGACGCCGAGGACGGCGCCCGGGATGCCGGGCACCAGCAGCGCCGGAGCGGCGAGGACGCCGCAGACGGTCATCAGGTACGTCAGCTGGTTGGGCGTGACCCGGGTGTTCACCAGGTGCCGGTCTATGCGCAGCGAGATCTCGCGCATGTAGAGGCGGCCGCCCCAGTGCTCCCCGCTGCGCCGGTCCTTGACCCCGGCGGGGTGGACGACCGGGCGGAGCTCAGCTACCGATGGCTTTTGCATAGTCGGCGTATGCGTCCCTGATCTGGTCGGTGGACAGGTCGAGGTGTTCGAGGATGGTGTAGCGGCCGGGGCGGGTGCTGGGGGCGAACTCCACGACCTGGACGAACTCCTCCGGGGTGAAGCCGATCTCCTCCGGCAGCACCGGCAGTCCGTGGCGGCGCAGCACCGAGGCCATGTACGCCGCCTCCTCGCGCGCCCCGCGCAGATGCATCGCGAAGCCCGCGCCCAGGCCGCACTGCTCGCCGTGGCTGGCGGCGCGGCGCGGGAAGAGCAGGTCGAAGGCGTGGTTGATCTCGTGGCAGGCGCCGGAGGCGGGGCGGGAGTCGCCCGCGACCGACATGGAGATGCCAGTGAGCACCAGGCCCTCGGCGAGCACCTGGAGGAAGCCGTCGTCGCCGACGCCGCCGGGGTGGCGCAGCACGGCCTCGCCGGCCTGGCGGGCCATCGCGGCGGCGAGGCCGTCTATGGACTCGCCCTTCTCGCGGTTGGCCAGCTCCCAGTCCGCCACCGCGGAGATGTTGGACAGGGCGTCGCCGATGCCGGAGCGCACATAGCGGACCGGGGCCTCGCGGATGACGTCGAGGTCGATGACGACCGCGATCGGGTTCGGCACGCCGTACGAGCCGCGGCCGGCGTCGTTGTCGAGGGTGGCGACCGGCGAGCACAGGCCGTCGTGCGACAGATTGGTCGCGACGGCGACCAGCGGCAGGCCGACGCGCGCCGCGGCGAACTTGGCGCAGTCGATGATCTTGCCGCCGCCGAGGCCCACGACCGCGTCGTAGTGGCCGCGCTTCATGGCCTCGGCGAGCTTGATCGCGTTGTCCAGGGTGCCGCCGCCGACCTCGAACCAGTCGGCGTCGGGCAGCGCGGGCGAGATCCGCTCGCGCAGCCGGGCGCCGGAGCCGCCGCTGATGGCGACGGCGAGCTTGCCGGAGGAGGAGATCCGCTGGTCGGCCAGGACCGTGGCCAGATCGTCGAGGGCACCCGGACGGATGTCCACGACGATCGGCGAGGGGATGAGCCTGGTCAGTACCGGCACGCGATTTCACGTCCCTTGGCGAGGTCGTCGTGGTTGTCGATCTCGACCCACTGGACGTCACCGATGGGCGCGACGTCGATCCGGAAACCCCGGTTGACGAGCTCCTGGTAGCCGTGCTCGTAGAACTGCTGCGGGTCCGTCTCCCAGACCGTCTTCAGCGCGTCGCCGAGCTCGTCGGCGGCCTCGCCCTCGATGAGGGTGACGCCGATGTACTCGCCGGACGCCTCGGCCGGGTCCATCAGCTTGGTGATCTTCGTCATGCCCTTGGCGGGGTCGACGACGACCTTCATCTCCTCGTCGGCCAGCGACTTCACCGTGTCGACGGCGAGGATGATCTTCTTGCCGTCGCCGCGGGCGGCCAGCAGGGTCTTCTCGACGGAGACCGGGTGCACGGTGTCGCCGTTGGCGAGGATCACCGAGTGCTTGATGGCGTCACGCCCGCACCACAGGGAGTAGGCGTTGTTCCACTCCTCGGCCTTGTCGTTGTCGATCAGGGTGATCTTCAGGCCGTACTTCTGCTCGAGGGCCTCACGGCGCTCGTAGATGGCCTCCTTGGCGTACCCGACGATGATCGCGACCTCGGACAGGCCGATCTCGGCGAAGTTGCCGAGGGCGATGTCCAGCACGGTGATGCTGTCCTCCGCGCCCTCGGGTCCTACCGGCACCAGCGCCTTGGGCAGGGTGTCGGTGTAGGGGCGCAGACGCCGTCCGGCGCCGGCCGCCAGCACGAGGCCGATCATGCGGGTTCTCCTTCATCGTGTACGGCGGGTGCTCCTGCGGAGACCCAGAAGCGGATGCTCTCGGCGAGCACCACGAGTGCCACGGCCACGGCGAGGACCGTGAGCGCGACGGGGAAAGCGGTGGCGGTGAGGGCCGCGGCGAGGACGGCGACGAGCAGGGTCCTGCCGTCGTGCCCCCCGATCGCCCGCACCAGACCGCGTGGGGGCGCCCCGGCGTTGCCGCGGATGCGGTACACCGTGTCGTAGTGATGGTAGGCGACCGCCGCAACCAGCCCGAAAGCCGCCGGCAGCGCCCCGTTCACCTCGGATTTGGCCGCGAGCACGAGGATCGTGCCGTATTCGGCGGCGCGGAAGAAGGGCGGTACGAGCCAGTCGAGCGCGCCGGTGAGGGGGCGTGCGACGGCGGCGGCGGAGGTGAGCACGTAGACGGCGGCGCACACCGCGGTGGCCCAGCTCGCGCCCCACACGGCGGCGGCGATCACGACGAGGGCACCGCCGAGGGCGGCGAGGAACGGGGCGGCGCCGCCGGGGACCCGGCGCACGGCCGGGGTCAGCGCCTCGGTGAGCGGTCCGGCGTCGGCGAGGTCGGCCAGCGCGCGGGCGGCGCGCGCGGTCCTGCGGGCCCTGCGGGTCAGCGAGCGCAGGACGCGTCCTGACGTGGTGTAGAGGGCGGCGAGGGCGCAGCCGATCAGCAGCACGACGAAGGTGATGCGGGGGGTGGTGACCGCGGTGAGGACGGCGATCATGGCCCAGCGCTCGCCGATCGGCAGCACGATCATGCGGCGCAGCCAGACGGTCCAGCCGACGCTGTCGAGCTTGCCGGAGAGAGCGGCGGTGGGGCTGGTGTTGGCCTCGGCGTCGTGGTTGGCCTCGTTGAAGGAGAAGTCGACGACGTGCCGGCAGGTCTGTAGCACCATCGCGCCGAGCGCGAGCGCCCATACGTCGTCGTGGCCGCCGGAGCGGGCGGCGCCGAGGGCGAGGCCGGCGTAGTAGGCGTACTCCTTGGCGCGGTCGAAGGTGGCGTCGAGCCAGGCGCCGAGCGTGGAGTACTGCAAGGAGTAGCGGGCGAGCTGGCCGTCGGTGCAGTCCAGGACGAACGAGGCGATCAGCAGGACGCCGGCGGCGACGAAGCCGGCGCGGGTGCCGGTGGCCGCGCAGCCGGCCGCGATCAGCGCGGTGAGCAGGGAGGCGGTGGTGACCTGGTTGGGGGTCAGCCCGCGGCGGGCGCACCAGCGGGCGATGTAGCGGGAGTAGGGGCTGATGAAGTGCGTGGTGAAGAACCCGTCGCGGGACTTCACGGCGGACTTCAGCCGGATCGCCTCGTCGTCCACGGCGGCGACGGCCTGCCGGGCCTCGTTGCGGGTCTGCGGGTCGGTGGGGACGGTGGCGACGAGCGAGCCGAGCTCGGGGCGGTGCACGGGGACGCCGTCGGCGTCGAGGGCGGCGGCCAGGCGGCCGGGGAGGTCGGGCAGCTCCTCCAGTACGGCGGTGACGGTGGCGCCGCCGTTGTCGGTGGCCCCGGCGGTGGCCGCGCGGGCGCCGGCCATGGCCCGGGCGAGCGCCTGGCGGGCGGCGGGGCGCGCGGTGACGGCGCCGGGGAGGGCGGCGGCGTCGAAGCGGGGGTCGGTGAGGCCGAGCCGCAGGGCGTGCGGGTGGCCGACGAAGCGGGCGTCGACGAGGGCGACGCGCCGGTCGGCGGGGAGAGTGGTGAGCAGGGCCTCGGCGTCACCGATGTCCGAGGCGACCCGCACGTCGAAGCCGAGGGACCGCAGATCGCCCTCGAGCGACGATCCGGGTACCGGCTGACCGGTGAGGATGGCGGTCGACAGCGAACTCACTCCCTGGGCCGACGCGGGCACGCGGCGGGCGTGCGCGATGAAAGGGGACGCCGTACGTCCCTGGGCGTGCTGCCCGGTGGGGCGACGTGTCGGCAGAGGTTATCGGATGACCGGAAGCGCGAGTTCACCGCGTGTTCACGCGGGACTCAACCCACCGGCCCACCGCCTCTGACCGCGATCATCTTGCGGGATGCGGGGGGTGGGCTCCAAACCGGGGGGTTGCCCCACGGGGCGAACCGTACGAAATGGCTCCGCCGGTGCGCTGTGGAGTGGGCGAGCCCGGGGTTCGGTTCCTGCGCGGGAGAGCTCGGGGGGTGCGGTGGGTCGGCGGGTGCGGGTGGGATGTGGCTGGTCGCGCAGTTCCCCGCGCCCCTTCAGGGGGGCGGGGAACTGCGCGAAACGGGGCGGAGTGCCGTGCGGGGGTGCAGGGGGCGGAGCCCACGCCGGGGTGCTGGGGCGAAGCCCCGCGTCCCGCTCCACCCTGGGGCTGAAGGGGCGGAGCCCCTGGGGACGTGGGGGTCCCCCCTGCTCGAGCGAAGCCGAGAGCTCGGGGGAGGGTAGGGGCGGCGGGGGCGGGACTCCCGGCGTAAGGTGAGGCGTCATGACCTGGCTGATCACCGGCGGAGCCGGTTACATCGGGGCGCACGTGGTCCGGGCCATGACCACCGCGGACGAGCCCGTCGTCGTCCTCGACGACCTCTCCGCCGGCGTCCCCGACCGCCTCCCCCCCGACGTCCCCCTCGTCTCCGGTTCCTCCCTCGACGCCCCCCTCCTCAAGCGCGTGCTCTCCGAGCACGCCGTCACCGGCATCGTCCACCTCGCCGCCCGCAAGCAGGTCGGCGAATCCGTCGCCGAGCCGGCCCGCTACTACCAGGAGAACATCGGCGGCCTCGCCACCCTCCTGGACGCCGCCGCGGGCGCCGGCGTCGAGCGGTTCCTCTTCTCCTCCTCCGCCGCCGTCTACGGCAACCCCGACGTGGACCTCATCACGGAGGACACCCCCTGCGCCCCCGTGAACCCCTACGGCGAGACGAAGCTCGCCGGTGAGTGGCTGGTCCGGGCCGCCGGCCGGGCGCACGGCATCGCGACGGCCTGCCTGCGCTACTTCAACGTCGCCGGCGCCGGCGACCCCGCCCTCTCGGACACCGGCGTCTTCAACATCGTCCCCATGGTCTTCGACCGCCTCACCCGCGGCGAGGCCCCCCGGATCTTCGGCGACGACTACCCGACTCCGGACGGCACCTGCGTCCGTGACTACATCCATGTGGCGGACCTCGCCGAGGCGCACCTCGCCGCCGTCCGCCGGCTTTCCTCCGGCACCGCGACCGGCGACCTGACGCTGAACATCGGCCGCGGCGAGGGCGTCTCGGTGCGCGAGCTGGTCACCCTCATCGGCGAGGTCACCGGCGACACCACCCCGGCGCGCGTGGAACCGCGCCGCCCCGGCGACGCACCGCGCGCCGTCGCGTCCGCCGCGCGCTCCGCGCGCGAACTGGACTGGCGCGCCCGGCGCGGGATGCGCGAGATGGTGGAGTCGGCCTGGCAGGGCTGGCAGTTGCACCACCCGGCGGCGGCACGCCGGTGAGCGCGTCCCGGCGGGACGGTTCCCGGCCGCCGCCACCGGGCACGATCAGAACTCACGGCGACAACCGGTGACCCTCCGGTCACGTTCCGGTGGCCGCCGGGGTGACCGTCCGCGAGGCCCCCGCCGCCGGTTCCCCCCGGCGGCGACGGGACATGCGGGGCAGTGAAGTGCCGGGAGTGCCGGATTCGTACGGCAGACTTGGGGCTGGAAGACCGAGGCGAAGGATGGGTATGGCGATCACACCTGCCACCGCGACGCACAGTGCGTCGAACGGCACCGCGGAAGCGATCATGCTGGAGCTGGTGGACGAGGACGGCACCACGATCGGCACCGCGGAGAAGCTCGCCGCCCATCAACCGCCGGGGCAGTTGCACCGGGCGTTCTCGGTGTTCCTCTTCGACGAACGGGGCCGGCTGCTGCTCCAGCAGCGCGCGCTCGGCAAGTACCACTCCCCCGGCGTGTGGTCCAACACCTGCTGCGGCCACCCGTACCCCGACGAGTCCCCCTTCGCGGCGGCGGCCCGGCGCACGTACGAGGAGCTCGGCGTCTCCCCGACGCTGCTCGCCGAGGCGGGCACCGTCCGCTACAACCACCCGGACCCCGACTCCGGGCTGGTCGAGCAGGAGTACAACCATCTCTTCGTCGGCCTGGTGCAGTCGCCGCTGCGGCCGGATCCGGAGGAGGTCGGCGCGACCGCGTTCGTGACGCCCGAGGAACTGGCGGAGCGCCACGCGCGGGACCGTTTCTCCTCCTGGTTCATGACCGTGCTCGACGCGGCCCGCCCGGCGGTCAGGGAGCTGACGGGCGACTCGGCGGGCTGGTAGCCCCGCACGGACTACGGCAGCGGGCGCAGCGGCAGGGTGGCCCAGATCACCTTGCCGCCGCTCGCCGTGTGCGCCATGTCGCACACCCCGCCCGCCTCCCGGGCGATCTCGCGCACCAGCAGCAGTCCGCGTCCGCCGGTGCGTCCGTGGTCGGTCTCCAGGGCGGTGGGCCGGTAGGGGTGCTCGTCCTCGACGGAGACGCGCACCCAGTCCGCGCCGACGGCCACCTCGACGGCGAGCATCGGGGAGAGCACCGCCGCGTGCCGGACCGCGTTGGTGGCCAGTTCGGAGACGATCAGCAGCAGCCCGTCGACCACGTCCTCGGCGGCGGGCACGCGTTGCCGGGTCAGCAGGTCCCGCACGGCCCGCCGGGCCTGCGGCACGGAGGCGTCCACGGCGGGCGCGGTGAACCGCCACACTCCCTCGTAGGGCAGCGCGCCCGGCGGTCTGCCGCCCTCGGGGGCCTCTCCGCCGTCGGGGCGTGGGCCGCCGGCCTCGCGCCCCTCGTCGTCCATCGTCCGGTCGCCGTCCTCGCGCTCGATTGTCACCACGGGTCGAGTGTTGGGAACGTACCGCGCCCCGCTGAGAAGCTGAACACAAGTCAGCACGTATCGACGGCTTTCGACCGGTCGCGCATGCCCCGTGCACCCTCCCGACCGCTTCCGATCGCGTCGCGGCCGGGTGGATACCATCCGGTCATGCTCATGGAGCCCCAGCTGCTGCACCGGGTGACCGGCTCGGTCGCCACCGTCGTCCTCCACCATCCGGCCCGGCGCAACGCCATGACGGCCGGGATGTGGCGGGCGCTGCCGCCGCTGCTCGAGCACCTGGCCGCCGATCCCGCCGTACGGGTGCTGGTGCTGACCGGCGCGGGCGGCACGTTCTGCGCGGGCGCCGACCTCACCGGGCTGCGGGACTCCCCGGAGGAGGCGCAGGGGCTCGCTGTCGAGGCCGAGGAAGCGCTGGCCGCCTTCCCCGGGCCGACGCTGGCCGCCGTGCGGGGGTACTGCGTGGGCGGCGGGGCGCAGCTGGCGGCCGCCTGCGATCTGCGGTTCGCCGAGGAGGGCGCGCGGTTCGGGGTGACACCGGCCAAGCTGGGCATCGTCTACCCGTCCTCCGCGACCCGGCGGCTGACCGCGCTGGTGGGTCCGGCCACCGCCAAGTACCTGCTGTTCTCGGGCGAGTTGATCGACACCGGGCGGGCGCTGCGCACCGGTCTGGTCGACGAGGTGCTGCCGGCCGGCGCGCTCGACGCGCGGGTTGCGGAGTTCACCGCCGTCCTGGCCGCCCGCGCGCGGCTCACCCAGGCCGCGGCGAAGGAGTTCGCGGACGGCCGCACGGACCGGGACGCGTACTGGACCGCGCAGGCGCGCGCGAGCGGCGACGCCGCGGAGGGCGTCGCCGCGTTCCTGGAGCGCCGCGAGCCGCACTTCGCGTGGGTTCCGGACCGGGCGGCCGGACCCCCGAGGGCCGTGCCCGCGCCTGAGTGAAGCGGCTCCGTGCCCGCAGCCGCTCGCCGAGGCGGGCGGGGGCCGTCTCCGGCGAGCCGGCGTCGTGGGGCGGCCGCGGGCCGTACGCGGTCATCGGCCGGACGGCCCGGGCCGTGCTCGTCGCCCGCGGTCCGGCCGAGCGGGGTGGGGCCCATGCCGATGCCGGAGGAGACGCCGACGGCGGTGACGCACGTGCCGTCGGGGACCAGCAGGGTGTGCGACCTTTCCCGCCCTCGGTTCCGGCTTCGGGTACCTGTCGGCTTCCGTACGTACTGACCAGTCGGTAACCTCCGGGCATGACCTCTTCTCTGCCGGAGCGCGCCGGGCGGCGCTGCCACAACGTGCTCAACCCGCTGCACTCGACGCACTACTTCTCGCCCGACCTGGGGCGGGAGCTGGCCGCGGTGGGGGTCGGGGACCCGGCGGCCGCCTATCTCGCGGCGCGCGCGGCGGCGATGGGGGCGGTGGGGGCCGGGGTGGTGACCGCCGCGTTCTACAACTTCCGGCCCGCTCTGGTGGCACGGCACGTGCCGGCCGTCTGGGAGGCCGCCTCCCCCGCCGTGGTGCTGGCGGCACGCCTGCGTGCCGTCGACGCGACACTGCGGCGGCTGCTGGGCGAGGAGGTGCGCACCGCGAAGGAGGTGGCCGAGGCGGCGGAGCTGGCGCTGCGGGCCACGGAGGCGTGCACGCCGGTCGCGCGCCCCCTGTACGCGGCGCACGCCGGGCTGCCGGTGCCGGAGGAGCCGCATCTCGCGCTCTGGCACGCGGCGACGCTGCTGCGCGAGCACCGCGGTGACGGTCATCTGGCGGTGCTGCTGGCCGCGGAGCTGGACCCGGTCGAGGCCCTGGTCAGCCACACCGCGACCGGCAAGGGCATGGCGCCGAAGTGGGCGCTGGGCACGCGGGGCTGGAAGCGGGAGGACTGGGAGGCGGCGGTCGAACGGCTGCGCGGGCGGGGGCTGCTCGACGGGGACGGGGAGCTGACTGAGGCCGGGGTCGCCCTGCGGCGGGAGATCGAGGTGGAGACGGACCGGCTGGACCGGGGGCCGTACGAGCACCTGGGGGCGGCGGGGGTCGGGCGGTTGACCGAGCTGGCCGGGGAGTTGGCGGGACGGGTGCTGGCGGCGGGGGCGTTTCCCCCGGGCATGGTGGGGAGGGGCTGAGGGTACCCGGATATCTCCCGGCGGGCCTGCCGGGAGAGTGGAAGGGGAAGTGCTGTGTTCCGAGCGATTGCGGATGTGCTGCGGCAGATCGGTGGGGCCGTGGCGACGGTGGTGACGTTGCCGTTCCGTGCGGTGGCGCGGTTGTTCGGGGGTGCGTCGAGCAGTACGCGGAGGGCTTGACCGGGGCGGGCGGGGTTCGCCTGGGGGGTTCGCCCCCGCCGCCCCTGCCCTGCCCGTCCCTTCAAGGGGCGCTGCCCCTTGAACCCCGGGGGCGTTGTCGGCCGACCGCCGGTGGGGACTTCTCGCACCCCGCGGCGGAGCCGCGCAGACAACACGGCCCCGCGCCCCTGGAGGGGCGCTGTCGGTACCGGCTGTAAGAATTGCCCGGCAAGCCGGAACTGAGAAGGCGGTACGGGAACGTGACGACAGCCGGGGTCAATGGGGCAGGGTCGATCGAGGGCAGGATCGCCGAGGAGCTCGGCGTGCGGGAGCGGCAGGTGAAGGCCGCGGTGGAGCTGCTCGACGGCGGTTCGACCGTGCCGTTCATCGCCCGCTACCGCAAGGAAGCGACCGAGATGCTCGACGACGCGCAGCTGCGCACGCTCGAGGAGCGGCTGCGCTATCTGCGCGAGCTGGAGGAGCGCCGCACGGCGGTCCTGGAGTCGGTGCGCGAGCAGGGCAAGCTCACCGACGAGCTTCAGGCGCGGATCCACGGCGCCGAGACGAAGGCGCGGCTGGAGGACATCTACCTCCCCTACAAGCCCAAGCGCCGCACCAAGGCGCAGATCGCGCGCGAGGCCGGTCTGGAGCCGCTGGCGGAGGGGCTGCTCCGGGACCCGTCGGTCGAGCCGCTCGCCGCGGCCGCCGCGTTCGTGGACGCGGACAAGGGCGTCGCCGACCCGCAGGCCGCGCTGGACGGCGCCCGGGCGATTCTGGCCGAGCGGTTCTCGGAGGACGCCGACCTCATCGGCGAGCTGCGCGAGCGCATGTGGGTACGGGGCCGGCTGGCCGCGAAGGTGCGGGACGGCAAGGAGGAGGCGGGCGCCAAGTTCGCCGACTACTTCGACTTCGCGGAGCCGTTCACGGAGCTGCCCTCGCACCGGATCCTGGCGATGCTGCGCGGCGAGAAGGAGGAGGTCCTCGACCTCGTCCTGGAGCCGGAGGAGCCGGTGGAGGGGCCGTCGTCGTACGAGGGCATCGTCGCCGGCCGGTTCGGGATCTCCGCCCAGGGGCGTCCGGCGGACAAGTGGCTGGCGGACACGGTCCGCTGGGCCTGGCGCACCCGCATCCTCGTCCACCTCGGCATCGACCTGCGGCTGCGGCTGCGGACGGCCGCCGAGGACGAGGCGGTACGGGTGTTCGCGGCCAACCTGCGCGACCTGCTGCTCGCCGCCCCGGCCGGCACGCGGGCGACGCTGGGCCTGGACCCCGGGTTCCGTACGGGCGTGAAGGTGGCGGTGGTGGACGCGACGGGCAAGGTGGTCGCGACCGACGTCATCCACCCGCACGTGCCGGCCAACCGGTGGGACGAGGCGCTGGCCAAGCTGGCACGGCTGGCGAAGGAGCACGCGGTCGAGCTGATCGCGATCGGCAACGGCACGGCGTCCCGCGAGACGGACAAGCTCGCCGGTGAACTGATCACCAAGCACCCGGAGTTGAAGCTCACCAAGGTGATGGTGTCGGAGGCGGGCGCGTCGGTGTACTCGGCCTCGGCCTTCGCCTCCCAGGAGCTGCCGGACATGGACGTGTCGCTGCGCGGCGCCGTCTCGATCGCGCGCCGGCTCCAGGACCCGCTGGCCGAGCTGGTGAAGATCGACCCGAAGTCGATCGGCGTCGGCCAGTACCAGCACGACCTGTCCGAGGTGAAGCTGTCGCGGTCGCTGGACGCGGTGGTGGAGGACTGCGTGAACGGCGTGGGCGTGGACGTCAACACCGCCTCCGCGCCGCTGCTGGCCCGCGTCTCCGGCATCACCTCCGGGCTCGCCGAGAACATCGTCACGCACCGGGACACCAACGGCCCGTTCACCTCCCGCGCGCAGCTCAAGAACGTGGCGCGGCTGGGTCCGAAGGCGTACGAGCAGTGCGCGGGCTTCCTGCGCATCCGCGGCGGCGAGGACCCGCTGGACGCGTCCAGCGTGCACCCGGAGGCGTACCCCGTGGTGCGGCGGATGGTGAAGACGGCGGGCAGCGAGGTGGCCGCGCTGATCGGCAACACGGGGGTGCTGCGGTCGCTGCGGCCGCAGGAGTTCGTCGACGACACGTTCGGGCTGCCGACGGTGACCGACATCCTCAAGGAGCTGGAGAAGCCGGGCCGCGACCCGCGTCCGGCCTTCAAGACGGCCGTCTTCAAGGAGGGCGTGGAGAAGATCTCCGACCTCTCCTCCGGGATGGTCCTGGAGGGTGTGGTGACGAACGTGGCGGCGTTCGGGGCGTTCGTGGACGTCGGTGTGCACCAGGACGGTCTGGTGCATGTGTCGGCGATGTCGAAGACGTTCGTGAAGGACCCGCGGGACGTGGTGAAGCCGGGGGACATCGTGAAGGTGAAGGTGCTGGACGTCGACATCCCGCGCAAGCGGATCTCGTTGACGCTGCGGCTGGACGACGAGGCGGGGGCGCCGTCGTCCGCGGGTGGGGGGCGCCCGCAGCGGGGCGGCGGGCGGGCGCCGCAGCCGCGGCAGGGGGGCGGGCGTGGTGCCGGTGCCCCTCGGCAGGCGCCGGCCCCGGCCAACAGCGCGATGGCGGACGCCTTGCGGCGGGCCGGGCTGGTGAACCCGAAGGGGCGGTGACGGAGGGGTCTCGGCCGACGGCCGGTGGGGGTACGCCGCGCGGTTCCCCCACCGGCCGCCCACGCACAGGTGCCCCGAGCCGCTAGGTACCGTAACGGCCGGATGGCGATCGTGTGGCGAGGGGCGCCATGGACATGGCGGGCCCATCAGGGGCTGAATACGCTCCGAAGGGTTTCACCGGAACCGGTTCCCCCACCCCTTGGAGTTCCCGTGCACCGCAGACTCATCGTTCCGGGCGCGCTCGCGGCCGCCTCCCTGCTGCTGGCGATCCCGGCATCGGCGGCCGGCGCCTCGCCCGGAGCGCCGGGTATCGGCGACCCCTACTACCCGTACTACGGCAACGGCGGCTACGACGTCTCCCACTACGACCTGCGGCTGACGTACCAACCGACGACCGACGAACTGTCCGGCACCGCGACGATCCAGGCCCGGACGACCCAGGACCTCTCCCGTTTCGACCTCGACTTCCTGCTCGACGTGAGCGAGGTACGCGTCAACGGCGCGAAGGCGCAGTTCACGACCTCCGGCGAGCACGAGCTGGAGATCACGCCGAGGAGCCCGCTGGCCGCGGGCACGGCCGTGACCGTCGTCGTCCGCTACAGCGGCGTGCCGTCGACGAAGAGCGCGTACGGCTTCACGACCTGGCACCGCACCCCGGACGGCGCGGTCGCGGCGGACGAGCCGGAGTCGGCGTGGTGGTGGTTCCCCAGCAACGACCACCCCAGCGACAAGGCCACCTACGACGTCTCGGTCGCCGTTCCCGACGGCACCCAGGCGATCTCCAACGGCACGTTGCAGTCGAGCAGTTCGCAGCGCGGCTGGACCCGCTACAACTGGCGGCAGAACAAACCCCAGGCGACATATCTGGCCACTCTCGCGCTCGGCCGCTTCGACATCACCACGGGCACCTCCGACGGCGGTGTCCCCGTCGTCAACGCCTACAGCAAGGATCTCGGCGACAACGACGGGGCGGCCCGGGCGAGCGTCGAGCGGACCGGGGAGATCGTCGACTGGCTGAGCGGCTACTTCGGCGCGTACCCGTTCTCCTCGGCGGGCGGGTACGTGCCGAACACGACGACCGGGTACGCGCTGGAGACCCAGACGCGGGTCTACTACTCCCCCAAGCAGTTCGCGAACGGGTCCAACACGTCGGTCGTGGTGCATGAGCTGGCCCACCAGTGGTACGGCGACGACGTGTCGCTCGCCGGATGGAAGGACATCTGGCTGAACGAGGGCTTCGCCCGGTACGCGCAGTGGCTGTGGTCGGAGCACGAGGGCGAGGGGACGGCGCAGGAACTGGCGGACTATGTGTACGCCTCGCATCCGGCGGACGATCCGTTCTGGACGGTCGCGCCCGGCGATCCGGGGGCGGAGAACCAGTTCGACACGGCGGTGTACGACCGGGGGGCGCTGGCGGTGCAGGCGTTGCGGAACGCGGTGGGGGACGAGGCGTTCTTCGCGATTCTGAAGGGGTGGCCGAAGGAGCGGGCGTACGGGAACGCGTCCGTGGGTGACTTCCGGCGGTACGCGGAGGGAGTGTCCGGGCGGTCGCTGGGCGACCTGTTCGACACGTGGCTGTACGACACGGTGAAGCCGGCGGAGCCGACGGTCGCGGGGCATGGAGTTGCCCCCGCGCGCCCCAAGTCCTGGACCAGGATCCAGGCCACGAACGGGGTGCACGCCGGATAGTTCCTCGCCCCCGCCGCCCCTGCCCTTCCCGTCCCTTCAAGGGGCTCCGCCCCTTGAACCCCGGACGTGCGGGTGGGTGGGGAGGGCGCGGGAGAACTCGGGTGGGTGGGGTTCGTCGGCGAGTGCGGGTGGGTGGGGGCTTCTCGCGCAGG
>NZ_JOHS01000052.1 GCF_000725625.1 Streptomyces sp. NRRL F-6676 | reverse complement strand
CCCTCGTCCGCTCCGGCGCCCGCTTCGAAAACGGCCACCTCGTCGAGGACCTCGAAGCCGCCTGAAACTCAACTCACCCACAAGTCTTGACAATTACTCTGCCGAGTCCACGAACCGTGACAACTGCGCCGCATCCACGCCGTACCTCAAAGTGCGCGCACGGAGGACGGCGACGTTCGCCAGGCGGTGCAGCTGCGAAGAGGAGACCGTCTCCTCGCCGAAGGTCGCGGTCATCTCAGGTCCATCCGTCCGCTCATCAGGTCATTGATCATCTTTTGCTGCCGCTCTGTTATGTCCTGCCGTGCCTTGTGCCGCTCCGACTCGCGATAGTGGCCGACGAGGTCTTCCAGCCGTTCCTGATGCACCTGATGCCGTGCTGCCCACGTCGCCGGGTCGACATGGGCTCGCAGGATGTTCAGCTGGTCCAGAGCGGCGACCTGCAGCGGAAGCTGGTGCGGTAGCGCTCGGGCGTTCTCGCACCCTAGGCAGGCCAGGAACGATTCCGCGCAGGGCTCTCCCGGCTTGGCGGTCGGGCTGTCGCGGTGGTCGACACATCCCGTCAGCACTGTGTCCTGCTCGCCGGTGATCAGGCGTTGCAGGATCTGCGCTTCGAGGCCGGCCTCGCGGGCCGCCCCGTGAAGATCGGTAGCGGCCCGGTCGACCAGCGCGGCCGGCAGAACGGGGACGCTGCGTCGCTTTCGAGCCGTGGCCACCTGTGCCCGCAGCGCGTCGGCGACGACGGTGCGGGACTGGACGACGACAGCCTCACTGCGGGCCAGGTAGTGGTCGTTCATGGTGGACCGGGTGTGAGCGACCGGACGGCGCTTGCGTTCGATGCCGGTCTGCCGAAGCCGGCCAGCTTCCACCGGCTCGACCCCTTGCGCTGTCGGTTCCTTGGTGGGAAACCCATGCTGAGTCGACCAGCGGGCGATGTTCTTGGCATTGGCTCCGCGCGTCCAGCGTCCGTCTTTCGAGGCGCCCGTCGCACGAAAGCCGGCCAGAGCCAGGTCGTGACCGCCGTGGCGGCGCGCGAGCTGCGTCAGCTCCACCAGCAGCTGGTAGACCCTCAGCGGGGATCGAAAGAGCCTCGGCTCGGGATCGTCGTCTGCGAGGATCGCTGCCAGTTCTTCCGGCACGTCTTCCACCGGGGTCACCATGTGCTCGCGTTCCGGGCCCCGCCGAGGCTTGGATGCCTCGATCAACGCCACCCCTGGGACACCCTCCGCTGCGGCGTCCGGCCGGTGGTGCACCGCTGGCCAGGCAGCCACCGTGCCGAAGTTCTCTGCGGTCAATGCCGTCAGGAGCAAGCAGAACGCCGTGAGCTCCCGAGAGGTGAGGCACAAGTGACCGGCGATCTCGGCGATGCCGCTCACCTTCCGCGCCGATGACGCCACCCAGCCCCCTGGCGCGCGAGGAAGGTCCCCTGTGCGCTCGAAGATGTCCAGCAGGTTCGCCAGAGGGTGCTCCGGGTCCCCGACCGGGATCTGGCCGGCTCTAAAGCGCGCCAGGAGATTCTGTCCGGCTCGAACCCGCTCCCGAGCCACTCGAATGTCGTGCCGCAGCGCGGTCATGATCCGCTGCATGGACGCGTCGTCGTACGCGGCCACGTCGGCGATGCCGGTCACTTCAGGCAGCCGCTGCTCATAGAGCGCAGCCCGTACCTCGCCCGACAGCTGTTCGTCGTCGCGCCATAGCAGACGCAGCCGGTGGAGGATATCTCGCTGAGAGATGTTGCTGCGGCCTTCCGTGTGCGTCCACAAGGCCCGGACGTGATCTGCGGTGATGTCGCCCGGCCCGCGTACGGGGGGTGTCTGGGCGGCGAAGAACCGGGCCAGCCAGGTCAATGGCGCGTACAGGCCGGTAGCGCTGCCGAGCCGCGTCACGTGCGACCGGTTGGACGTCCGGGCGGCAAAGACAGAGGCGAACCAACGCTGCAATCCCACATCGATCACGACACGGCGGCCCTTGCGGTCACGGATATCGGCGAAGTCGAAGACCCTCGAACGTGTCCCCGACTGTTCGATGAAGCGCACTGCCGTGCCGCCCGATGCCTCCAGCATCCGCTCCGGTGGCTGCCACCCCGCCGGGGGCATAGCCGCCTGGCGTCCGCCCCGCCCGCCGGCACTCATACGGGACCGCCGGCAGCACTCTGGACTCCGGGGCGGACGACACCGGTCAGCGTCCGTCCACCCCGCTCGGCCACGGAACGGATCAACACCTCAACGCCCTTTGCCTCGTCTCCGTCCAGCAACTCCATGAGGTAGTCGACCTGGAGCGCGGTGAACGGCTCCAGGTACGTGTCCCGCGTCACCGACGGATCCGCGTGCCCCAGCAACAGCGAGAGCGCATACCAGACGCCGCCGAACATCTCCCGTACATCCAGGAGCTCTTGCTCGGTGAACCCCTCCAGATGGGGCTGCCATACCGCCGACAGCAGCGAATACCACTTCAGCGCGAAGGAGTGCCGGCACATGTGCGGTCGGCACCACAGCGGCACCAGACCCTCCCCGCCCGCCTCCGTCCACACACGCTGCACCCGCCCGTTGGCCGCCGTGAACGTGTCCTCCCAGCCCTCCACCTTCTTCGGCAGACCGTTCGGCGACAGCCACACCGCCAGCGGTTCCAGCCCCGAGACGGTCCGACGAAACAGCAGTCGCCTCTCATCAGGGCCCACGGCGTCGAGCGGCAGCGCCCCACCGCTCTCCAGATGCAGCACCCGGCTTCGGGCGTTGTAGCTACTGACCACCCGCACGTAGGCGAGACGCTCATAGCTGCCTCGCCGCTGGGCCCTGCGTATCGCTTCCGTCCGCGATCCCTCCAGTGGATCGACGTATCCTTCGACGGCGCGCAGCACCGCCCGCGGGATCCGGTACCAGCGGCCCTCCTTCGCCCCCTTCACACACGCGGCAGCCAGCCACGCCTTCGAAAGTCGCACGGCCGAGGAGCGCGGCAGCTCCACATCGAGGACACTGCCCCACTCCTGGAGGCGCAGCCCCGTACCGTACAAGCCGTCGACGAATGCCGCGTCGCGGTCCTCGTTCGGCCCGCGCCATCCAGGCCGCCGGCCACCGTCGAAGCCGTAGCCGCACAAACCGATGTCACGCCACTGCTCGAAGGGCGCGCGCAGCATCCACTTCACCTGCCGCCGACGCGAGCCCGCCGGCCGGATACCGTCCCGGCGACGGCCACCGGGCCCGAGACCGTGCCCCGACCGCACATCGGCGCCCGAGGCCGAAGCAACCCCCATCACCGGATTGTCCAGGCCGTACTTCCCGGCAGCCCAGGAGTAGAAGGTGTTCAGAGCCGCTCGGTCGGTATCGAAGCTGCCCGCCATGATCCTCTTGTCGTTGCGTACGTCCGTGAGCCGCCAGTCCTTGAACGCCTCCACGTCGCGGGCCGTAGCGTCACGCCAGGTTCTGCCGAACACCTGGAGGAAGTTCAGCCACACGACCAAGGTGTAGGCATAGCGTCGCCAGGTCCTCAGGCCACGCCCTGCCATCGGCGAGACCCGGAAGAACAGGTTCACGCCCGAATCGGTGGAACCCGAGGCGGTCACCAAGACTGGAGTGCCATGCTGAGCTCCGTTCCGCGCCGCCCGCTCATGGAGATCCCCGAAGCGCTCCAGCACGCCCTTGCCCAAGCGCGGCGCTGGCTTCAAAAAGTCGTAGAACTCGACACCCCAGCGGTCCAACATCGTTCTCCTAGGAGATCTATGAAGCAGATGGCCGACAACCCGGGAGAGCCTAGAGAAAGCTCCGCAACATCCTCGCCACCCCCGACGCAGCCGACGAAACGGACGACCGTGAGGTCTTCGTGGCGGTGATCGACCTCGAGCGCAGCGAGCCGGGGCCGGCCGTACGGGATCTGGTTCGCCTGTCCGACGCCTGGGCTGGCCGCGACGACCTCTTCGAGGCGTTTCTGGCCGGGTACGGCAGGTCCCTGACCGCCGCCGAACAGGCCCGCCTCCTCATCGACGCAGCGCTCGATGCCGTGAGCGGGATCGCCTACGGCGCCGCCCACGGAGACCCCGAGCTGGTCGAACGCGGCAGGCGGACCCTGGCCCGGTTGCGCGCCGAGCACTGTGCCGCCCTCTCACCGACAGGAGATGCCCAGTGAACGCCGACACGGCACCCACTGCCGCGGCCGAACCGCGCGACGCCGCCGGACGGCCGCCGGTCCGCGCGGCAACCCCCGCCGACGCCGAAGCCATCACCCGGATGCGCTCCGCATACGTCCTGTCCGCACCGTTCACCGAGGACTGGGTCCGGCAGTGCACGGACGAGCTGGCGCCACGGCTCACGCCGGAGGGAGACGCCCGGGCCTTCGTCGTCGACGCCCCGGACGGCACGATGGCCGCCTGCGCCCTCGGCCTGATCCACCCCGTGCTCCCGGCCCCGGCCTACCCCCGGGGCCGGGCCGCCCGCGTACAGATCGTCGCCACCCAGCCCGAGTTCCGCCGCCGCGGTTACGCCCGGGCGGTCTTATCCGCACTCCTCGACCACCTCGCCGACGTCGAGGACGTCACCCTGTTCGAGCTGCACACCAGCCCGGAGGCTGCGCCCCTGTACCGGGAGCTCGGCTTCAGCGGCAGCCCGGCGCTGATGCGGATGACCCGCCACCGTCAACGTGCCGGTGCTGTGCACGGTGCGCAGCCGGACTCGACGTGGGTGCCGCCGCAGCAGTACGCCGACGCACTGCCCCGGGCGGCCGCGTACGTGTGCCTCTACGTCACCGACGATGACGACCGGCCCCTGCAGCTGCGCTCCGTCTACTCCCCCGGCCACCCCTGGCACATGATCGGTGGCGCGATGGATCTGGGCGAGCGGCCCTGGGACGCGGTGGTGCGCGAGTGCCGGGAAGAGACCGGCATGACCGCCGCGGGGCCGCCCCGGCTGCTGGCCACCGTGTTCGGGCTGCCCCGGGAGCAGCGTCCGTACAGCACTCTGCAGCTGATCTTCGACGGCGGTCGCCTGACCGATGAACAGATCCGGGGCATCACCCTCAATCCGCGCGAGCACGACGAGGCCCGCGTCCTGCCCTTGGCCGAGTGGGAGGCCTTGATGCCGGCCCGCGATTTCGTGCGGCTGCGCGCCGTGGAGGAGGCCCGCCGCACCGGCGTGGCCGCATACATCGACACCTGGGGGAACGCATGAGCGCCAGCAGCATCGTCTTGATGTCGGACCCGCGGGTCGCCGCGATCCCTGTCCAGGAGCGCGGCGAAGTCCTCCTCGACACCCGCGCACATGGCCTGAGGGTCGACGACCGCAAGCAGGACGCTGCGGGCGCCTGGGCCCACGTCCGTCAGGGCGTGCTCACGCGGCTCCAGCAGGCGCAATCGCTGCTCCCCGGCGGTGTGCAGTTGCTGTTCATCGAGGGCTACCGGCCCCCGTCCCTGCAGCGCCGGTACTTCGAGGAGTACTTTGACGAGCTCGCCCGCGCCCATCCGGACTGGCAGGCCGCCGAGCTCCGGGAGGCCGCCAGCCGCTTCGTCTCACCGCCGGAGATCGCGCCGCACTCCGCCGGCGCGGCCGTCGACGTGACGTTGATCGACCACCAGGGCCGCGAGCTGGACATGGGCACGCGCGTCAACGCCTCCCCCGAAGAGTCCGAAGGCGCCTGCTACACCGACGCCCCCAACCTGAGCGCCCGGGCTCGCACGAACCGGGCCACCCTGGGCGACGCGCTGTCCACCGCAGGCTTGATCAACTACGGGACCGAGTGGTGGCACTGGTCGTTCGGCGACCGGTACTGGGCCCTGCAGACCCAGCAGCCGGCCGCCCTCTACGGCCCCATCGAACTGCCCTGACACCGCACCACCACCCCGCCTTTCACGAACGAGGAGTGACCTGTGGGATTCACCCGCACTGACTGGTCCGAGCACTACACCGAAGGGCGAGGCTTCCGGCGGCTCGGCGACGAGGAGAAGCGCCTGCTCGTCGAGCATGCCCCGGCAGCCGAGGGCGGCCGCGCGCTCGACGTAGGGTGCGGGACGGGCGAAATGTCCGTCTACCTCACCTCGCTCGGCTACACCGTCGACGGAGCGGACTTCGCCGAGGGCGCGCTCGAGCGGGCCCGCACGGAGCACGCCGAGGTGGAGGGGGTGCGCTGGCTGAACCTGGATGTCGAGCGCGACGACCTGGCCGCCCTCGCCGAGGACGGCTACGACCTGATCGTGCTGCGGCTGTGCATCGCGTTCATCCGCGATCGCGCCCGTGTCCTTCGCGCTCTGGCCGCCCGGCTGCGCGAGGGCGGGACGCTCGTCATCATCACGCCGATCGTGGAGAACACGCCGGAAGAACGGCGCCACATCGCGCTGGACGAGAACGAACTCGCCGCGCTCACCGACGGGTTCGAGGACGTCGAGCAGTTCGACGCGGAGGGCCTGGCGGTGCTGGTCCTGCGCGGACCGGCCGGATTCAGCGCGGAGGAGAAGCTGCGGCCCGAGCCGCAGGCCGTCTTCGGTGCCGCAGTGGTGGTCACCGACACGTTCGGCCGGGTCCTGCTGGGCCGCTCCACCCGAGGCATGTGGGAGCTACCGGGCGGCCGCATCGAGACAGACGAGGCCGCACCAGCGGCCGCCGTGCGGGAGCTGAACGAGGAGACCGGGCTGACGGCGCGCGTGGACGACGCTCACGTCATCACCGTGCTGCACGACGACCGCCTGGATGTACGCCGCGTCACCGCCGTGGTCCGCATCTCCCGCTGGGACGGTGAACTCTCTCTGCCCGAGCCACACCACTTCGTACGCTGGGAGTTCCACGACCTGAACACCGTGGCGACCCTCGGGAAGATCTTCGCACCCAGTGCCCAGGCGCTGACCGCGGTATGGCCCGGGGTGCTGCCGGGGCTCCCGCCGCTCCACTCCTACGCGTGCTCCGCCGCCGTCCCTCCGGTGCCCGGGGAGCCGGCCGAGGCGGTCCGGTTGCGCGAGCGGATGGCGGACATCGTGATCAGCAAGGGCTGGGCGCCCTCGCCGCGGGTTCAGGCCGCATTGCGTGAGGTGCCTCGGCACCGGTTCGTCCCGGAGACCCGGCTGGAGACGGCCTACCACGACGACCTCGCCGTAGTGACGGTCCGCGAGTCACCCCAGACCGCGCTCAGCTCCGTCTCCGCGGCCTGGCTGCAGGCCGACATGATCGAGCAACTCCGGCTGGTGCCGGGGATGACCGTGCTGGAGGTCGGCTCCGGCGGATACAACGCGGAACTCCTGGCCCACGTCCTCGGGGAACGCGGGCGCGTGGTGACCGTGGACGTCGACCCGTACGTGGTGCACCGGACGCAGCGGCTGTGCGCGGAGGCGGGCAGCGGTCGGGTCACCGCCGTCCTCGGCGACGGCCGGCTTGGCGCGCCGAGCCACATCCCGGCCGGCGGTTTCGACGGGATCGTGATCACGCACAACGCGTCCGACATCGCACCAGCATGGCGAGAGCAGCTTGCCGAGGGGGCCCGGCTGGTCGTGCCGCTGGAGATGGGCGGCTACACCCGTTCCCTCACCCTGGTCCGGCGCGGCGACGTGCTGCACTGCGAGCACTGGACGTACTGCGGTTTCGTGCGGGACCGCGGTGCGGCCGCCCGGACCGCCCCCGCCGTGCGGCTGGCCGAAGGCAAGGTCATGGTGCGGTGGGAGGACGGGGCGCCCGGCGACACCGCCGGTCTCGACGAGGCTCTGCGCGGTCCCCGGCACGAGCGCTCCACGGGCCTGGTCGTCCGGGGGATCTTCAACTTCGAGACGTTGCAGGTCTATGCCGCGACGACCATGCCGGGGTTCTGCCGTCTGTCCGCGCCGAAGGGGTCCACGTTCGTGGAGCAGCAGGACGCGGCCGCGATCCTGGCGGACGGCTCGCTCGCCTACCTGACCTACCGGAAGGTCAAGGATGCCCCGGAGCCGGCCGACCGCATGACGGAGTTCTTCATCCACGCCTACGGCCCAGCAGCGGAAGAGGTGGCGGAGCGCTTCGCCGAGTGCGTGCGCGTCTGGGACCGCGAGGTGCGCGAGAGCGGCTATCCGCCGATGACCGTCCACCCGGCCGCAACGCCCGACGACCAGCTGCCGCCCGGCGATGTGCTCGACAAGCCCAGCGCACGGCTTGTCCTCCAGTGGCCGGGCCGGACCCCCGCCGGCGCACTGAGCCTCTCGGCCGCAGGGGGACAGCGTGCCTGACTACGACGAGTTGATCCCCGAGAAGGCGGCGTCCTCCACGATGCCGTCCCTGCTCGGCGTGTTCGCCCATCCCGACGACGAGAGCCTCCTCGCCGGCGGTGTCCTCGCCCAGCACGCCGCCGCGCACGCGCGCACCGCCGTCGTCACCATGACGTGGGCGCCCGACAGTCCACGGGCTTCCGAACTCGCCGACGCCTTGCGGGCGCTCGGCGCGGGCGCCCCTCGCATGCTCGGATACGGCGATGCCCGCAACGAAAGGGCGGCCCCCGGCCGTCCCCGGCTCGTCGACGCGCCACTCGACGAGGTGGTCGCCGCCCTGGTCCAGCAGATCCGCTCGTTCCGCCCCGACATCGTGGTCACGCACGACGCCCTGGGCCAGCTGACCGGTCACCCGGACCACCGCCGCACCCACCAGGCCGCTCTCCTCGCCGCTCAGGACGCGGGGCTCCCGCACCTTCACCCCGCGGCCGGCAAGCCCTGGCAACCGCGCGCCGTGTACTGCGCCACGCACCCCGAGTCCGGTGTCGGCGAACTCGGACCGCTGCTGGAGTCCGTCGGCAAAGCCGCGCTCGCGGTGCCGGACGCCTACGCCACCACCACCGTCGACGTCTCCCCCTGGCTGGAGCAGAAGTGGCGCGCGATCCTCGCGCACCGCGGTGAGGTCGCACGCGAGCGGCCACTGCCCGGCATCCTCGCCCGCCTTCCCGAAGCCGACCGCACCCAGATCATCCAAACCGAGTACTTCACTCGCCTCACCCCCGGCCCCACAAAGGGCGACTCCGCCGCGCTATCCATCTGACACCGCAGCCCCGTGCCGACCACCCTTCACCGCCCACGAGCAAGCACTCACCGATCGGAGAGAGATGACGACGACTTCTGCACCCGACGAACGCCCCAGTGTGGCCAGGACATTGCGGCTGGCAGTCGCACAGAGCACGGTGCCGGAAGACCCCACTGATCGAGGAGCACTGCGGGCGGCCGGGCAGGAGATCCGGGCCCTGATGGTTGAGGCCGCCGAGGCTGGTGCGCGGTTGGTGCAGTTCCCCGAGGGGGCAGTCACCTATCCGAGCAAGCACGTGATGGCGGCGGGCCCGGCGGGCGAGCTGGTGCCGGCTGATTGGAGCCGTGCCGCGTGGGATGTCCTGCGCGAGGAAGCGGAGTCGATCACCGTCCTGGCGGGAAGGCTTGGCCTGTGGACGGTGTTCGGATCAATCCACCCGCTCACACCGCCGAACCGACCGCACAACAGCCTCTACGTCGTCTCCGACCGCGGCCAGCTGGTCGCACGGTACGACAAGCGGTTCCTGTCGCACACCGAGGTGTCCTACTTGTACTCCCCTGGACACCAGCCGCTCGTCGTCGAGGTGGACGGGATTCGGTTCGGCTTCGCGCTGTGTATCGAGGCCAACTTCCCGGAGGTGTTTGCCGAGTACGAGCGCTTGGACGTCAACTGCGTCCTGCTGTCGGTGATGGTCGACGACGCGCCCCGTGCCCGTGTCGCCCAGGCGTACGGGACGCTCTACAACTACTGGGTCGGCTACTCCGTCCCGTCCCAGTTCAGCGCCACGGTGCCGTCCGGGATCGTGGCGCCCGGCGGTCGGTGGCTGGCGCAGTGCCCCGTCGATGGGCAGCCTGCTCTGGCGGTCGCGGACATCGACCTCGACTCGGCCGCCCCGGACATCGACGTGGCTCTTCGGCACGCCCGGCCCTGGCGCCGCCGGGCGCAGGAAGGGCTGTACGAGGACCGGCTGGTAGACGGGGACCCGCGCAGCGACATCCGCACGGCTTTCTGAGAACGCCCGCGCCTGACCCGCCAGAGCTTCTTGGTCGCGAGTATGTCGCGCCCGCCCACGGTCGGCCCCGCCTCCTTCTACTCGTACGACCAGGGTCGGCCAGTGGCCTCGGCCGTCCCGCGGTACTCCTCGACGGGGACCGGTCTCACGCCGGGCCGCATCCGGTCCATCAGCAGAAGTCCGTCGAGGTGATCAATTTCGTGCGCGATGAGCCGCGCCTCGCCCCTCTCGTAGACGGCCTTCTCGGTACTGCCCACTGCTGTCATCGTTTCCACCGTGATCCACAGGGGTCGGGGAACCTGTGCCCGTACGTCGAAGAACGACAGGCACCCTTCGAACCTCTCGTCCATGTCCTCGGAGGAATCGGTGATGCGGGGGTTGAGCAGCACGATGGGGGCGGATCCAGGAGGCTGGACGACGGCTGCCGACCGGCCGATGCCGATCTGCGGGGCAGCCAGACCCAGGCCCTTGCCAGAGAAGTCGTGCGCGCGGCGGATGCGCTCCATGACGTGAAGGAGCTGACCGACGACGTCGTCGATGGTTTCTCGCTCGTCGGGGAGTGTGAAGGGGTGGGCAGGGTCGCGCAGGACGGGCGCGCCGTACTGAACGATGCCGAGGTCGCGCATCTGCTGGCTGGGGCGCATCGGACCATCTCCCCCTTGGTGAACGGTCCCCCCGGGCGGGTCATTTCATACCGCGCTCTACGAAGTCAGCCAACCGGATCAGCCTGGCCTCGTCACTCCAGACCTCGCCGCCGCCGGCGACCAGCGGGTTGCTCGTACGCCATTCCGACACGACGTCGAGTACAGCTCGCTCCAGACGCAAGGCGTCCGGGTAGTTCGCGGTGGTGAAGGTGTCCACGATCGTGGTGCCCGCCGACTCGTGGGTCACCAGCCGGCGGTTGCTGCCCATCGTGGTGACGCCCACCTTGTAGAGGCCAAGGCCGTGGTAGTGGGCGATGTAGACACGGTGGGGAGCGTTATCGTCCCGAAGGCCGCAGCAGCGCGGGCACGACTCGTTATCGAGCATGTCGTCATGCCGCTCCAGCGCGCCGTCGACGACACCCTTCAAGTGGAAGGGATACGAGTTCAGGTAGCTGGCGAGCTTCTCTACGCCACCGGGCTGGTCGGGCCAGTCCAGCGCGTCCAGCGCTTCCATCAACAGGTGGTCGCGCTCCCGCTGACCCAGCTCCCGTCGGTCAACCTGCCACCAGACCGCCAGCGCCTGTGGCGAACTCCTGCAGGTCGGCGGTGAACTGCGCAGAGCGCTGGTACCACCGGCACGGGTGCTCCCAGGGAAAGCCTCGCCAGCCGTGCCGGTGCTTGAGCTGCCGCCGCAGTCGCCGCTCCTCCGCACTCCGAAGGTCCGAACCGTAGTGGACGCGGCGGCCACGCAGGGGTTTCAGGCGCGCAATCCGCGCAAAGCGCCGATCAACGTTCATCCGCTCATAGCTGGTCCAGGCGGCCCGCCGCTCTTGCAGATACTCCTCTCCCTCAGCCTTCGTCAGGCTCCTGAGCTGCGGATACGTGGATATCGCGTCGGCCGGTATGCGGTCGTGCCATGCCATCGGGTGCGGTGCTCCTGTGGATCTTGGTTCGGCGAGCGACGCTACCTGGTGGGTACGGCGCCGGCGGGCCCAGGCCCCGGCATGCCGCCTGCCCGGGAGATGGTCAGGGCACCAGGTCAGCCTGCTTCGGGTGCATAGCGGCCCGACGTCGAGGGCGGGCGCCGACCATTCGTCCGGTCCTGGCCCGGCTGGCCGGGAGCACGGGCCCCAAGTCTTGAATGTCTTGACATTCAAGACATTCAAGAGCAAGGTTCGGGCATGACTGAGATTCCAGCCCCCACGGGGGAGTGCTTTTGCGGGTGTGGGTCCGCCGCCCGGCCAGGCAACTACTTCAGGCAGGGCCACGACAAGAAGGCCGAGGGCGATCTCAACGCGCTCTTTCACGGCGACCGGGTTGTCCAGCGGCTTGTAGACCGCGGGTACGGGCCGGGCGGCGAGAACCTGCATCGTGCGGCCATCGACGCGGGTGTTCGGGAGGCGTGCGGTGTGGTGGAGGGCTGTCCGGCCAGCGGCCGGCCCGGCAGCGCGGAGCTGAGAAGGCACCGGGCCACCCACACACGCTCCGTCGGCAGCTGACGGGAAGCCTCCTCACCGGGCAGGGGGCTCCTGCTCGGGCAGGACGATGATGCGGGTGCCGTTGGGTGCGGTGTGGCCGAGGAGGCGCAGCTCGTCGATGTTGCGGACGAAGATGAGCAGCCCCTTGAGTTGCTCCCAGTCGACGAATTGGGGCCGCGGACGCAGGACGGCATAGGGCCGGACGCCCGCGTACAAGGGCGTGCCCAGGGCCCAGCGGCGGTCGCCGTCGCGGTGGCGCGGTTGGGCGTTGACGCCCAGGAGGAGGCGGGTCTCGGCGACGGCGGCGGTGTGGAGGTGCTCGCGCTCGCGGCTGGGGAGGTTGACCTGCCACTCCGGCTCGAGACGCGGGGCCGTGCGGCGGCCCTGCTCGGGCACGGCGGGCTGCTGAGCCGGGGGCTTGGGCGGCGCGGCCGCGAGGGCTGCCACCCTGGCTCGGCGCTCCGCTTCCCGGCGGCGGCGCTCTGCCTCTTGGATTCGCTGCTGTTCTTCGAACTCGGCGACCGCGCGGTCGTGTGCCTGCTGGTAGGCCGCGGCGGCGGTGATGTACTGCGGTGCGGTCCACACGCCGGTCCAGGCGTGCTGGTCGGTGTGCAGCCAGCTCGGTAATCGGTGCGGGACGGCGCGGCCGGTCAGCGCCCAGGCGGTGAACGAGCGCAGGTCGGCGCCCGTCTCGTGCCACTCGCCGTGGCCGACGGAGCGGCACAGGAAGTCCTCGTCGCACGTGTCGACGGTGAAGCGGGCCAACCCGCCAGCCACCGTCCAGTTCGGCTCGCCCTCGCTCGGTGGCCGGACGTGGATGGAGGGCACTTCGCCGACCCAGGGCCGCAGCTTGGCAGCGACCCAGCACACCCGTACGGCGTCCTTGGCGAACCGGGCGGTGCGCTGGGTGATCTCGTCCACGGTGATCGGGGACAGCTGTGCCTCCCACGCCATCCGCAGGCTGCCGTCCGGCGAGGACGCCATGACGTCGGCCCGCCAGTCACCGTCAGGCCCGCGGACCTCGAGTTCGGCGTGGTACCCGGCCGTGCGCACGGCGGTGGCCATCTCCAGCTTCAGCAGATGATGCTCCATGGACTCACCGGCCAGCGCGCAGGTGGGGGCGCCGGGGTCGTGGGCGAAGAACCGCAGGCCGTACCGGGAGACCTTCGCGTGCATCGGGTGCGCGCACTCCGGACAGACCATCATCACGCGGGGGCGGGCACGGTGGACTGCCTCCCACGCCCAGGTGCAGCCAAGGTCAGGCTGGGTGGCATCCAGTCGCCCCCGCCCGTCGTGCTGTGCGGTGAAGCCCACGGCATCCTCCTGGTCAGGACATCGGTGATCCGTTTGGCAACTGAAAGCGGTGGCGGCCGGAAACGTCGATGGTGAGGTCGAGGCGGACGCCGGGCTGTTCCTCGGCCGGTTCGCAGTCGTCCGGGCACAGGTAGAAGGGCACGAGGTTGACCGACGTCACGCACACCCCCTCATGCTCGGCGACCCACTGGCCAGCGGCGGTGAGCAAGGCGGCGACGTCGTCCCCGGTGATGGACACGGTCTGGACATTGCAGGTGTCGACCTGGATCTGGGGCGGGATGACGGACATGCGTCTCCTTCACGAAGGTCGGGCAGCCGGATCAGTCGGAGGCTTGTTTCAGGCGGACTGCGGGGTGGCTTCCTGTTGTCGCCACCAGTCGCGTTCGTACTCGGCGGGCGGTACGTAGTCGAGGGCGGAGTGGAGCCGTTCATCGTTGTACCAGGTGACCCACTGAAAGATCGCCCGTTCGACCTGGTCGACGTCCTTCCAGGGACCCTGCATCTCGATCAGCTCGGCCTTGAAGGTGCCGTTCAGCGCCTCGGCCATCGCATTGTCATACGAGTCCGCGACCGAGCCGACGGACGCGGAGGCACCGATCTCGGTGAGCCGGTCGGTGTAGCGGATGGATACGTATTGCGACCCGCGGTCGCTGTGGTGGATCAGCCCGGAGTCCTTCTTGATCTTCCGTCTCCACAGGGCCATCTCCAGCGCGTCCAGCGGGAGTTCGGTCCGCATATGGTTCGCGACCTGCCAGCCGACGATCACCCGGGAGAAGACGTCCAGGACGAACGCCACGTACGCCCAGCCGGACCAGGTGCGGACATAGGTCATATCGGCCACCCAGAGCTGGTCGGGCCGGCTCGCGGTGAAGTCGCGGTCGACCAGGTCCGGCGGCCTGGGGGCCGACGGCTCCGGCACGGTGGTGCGGCGTCGCTGACCACGGATGACGCCCTCGATACCCAGCTCGGCCATCAGCCGCTCGACGGTGCAGCGGGCCACTTGCACACCCTTGCGCCGCAGCGCGCGGGTGATCCGGCGGACGCCGTAGGTGCCGCCGGACTCGGCATGGACCTGTTCGATCAGCGGCATGAGCTGCTCGTCACGCAGCCGGCGGGCCGACTTCGGCCGCTTCTTGCGCGCGTAGTACGCCGACTCCGACAGCCCCAGCACCCGGCAGGTGAACCCGACCCCGAGGCCCTTGTCCCTGAGGTGCTCGATCACCTGGTCGGCCTCGTCCGGGGACGGTCGAGTTCCGCCGCAAAAAACGCGCTCGCGGCCTTAAGGATCTCGTTCGCCCGCCTCAACTCCGCGTTCTCCCGACGGAGCTGCCTCAGCTCTTCCCGCTCGGCGGTGGTCAGCCGGTCGTCGCGTTCGCCGGTGTCCGCCTCGGCCTGGCGGACCCAGCCGCGCAGGGCCTCCTTGTGGATGCCCAGGTCCTTTGCGACATGCGCGATCGGACGGCCGGTGGTACGAACCTCGCGGACGGCTCGCTCCCGGAGCTCGTCCGGGTACTTACGTGGTGCTGGCACTGCTCGTGGTTCTCCTTCGGGCCAGGATCATAAGCCTGGCTTCAGGGACTCCACGAAACCGGGGTCAGCTCACGGGTTCTCACCGGCCTTCCTCTGTCGGGGCCGTACGACGGTGCCGCCCCCTGCCCGGGCCGAGCGCGGTCGGGCGATCCCACTCGGCGGGCTTCTCCGTCGCCGGCTGCGGCGGATACAGCAGGGCCTTCGCGGCGTCCAGGTTCTCGACGACGCCGATCGTCTCCCACTCGCTGCCGTTCCACTTCTGAATGACCCGGGGAGCGTCCGGCTCGATGTGCGCCGCTCGATGCCTGCCCTCGGTGAGCGGCACCGCCCGCAGCCTGCCCTTCGCGGCGGCCCGGCGTTCCTCGCGCCGCCGTGCCCACTCCTGCAGCGGTTCCTCGTTCATCGGAGCATCGTGGCGCAAGCGCGCTCCGGGCCGCCACCCTCGCAGGCCATGGCGTGGTCTTCGTCGAATCGGTGACCGACGCGTCCTCCTCAAGCGATCATGAGGGCATCGCCCGCCCGTGCAGGGAGGAATCTCATGTCCAGGAAGACGCCGGCCCGCCGGCTCGCGCCCGGCGCGGATCGCGACAAGCTCGCCGCCGATCTGAATAGGAAGTACGACGCCGGGGCAAGCATCCGAGCCCTGGCCGAGGAGACGAGCCGCTCGTACGGCGGCGTGCACCGCCTGCTCGAAGACGCAGGGACCACGTTCCGCTCGCGCGGCTGGCGCTCCGCGTCGTCCGGAGTCCTGACGGTTCCGCCACCTCGAGTTCCTCCGGCCACGGCAGAGGGGTAGGCACGGTCGTCAGGCCACCGGGAAGAGGGTGGTGCTCTCGCTCGGCGTCGCCCGGCCGGGGGGCCGAGGCCAACACGTGATGTCGGTGCCCTGTGGTGGAGTTGCCTCCTGGTCTGTGATGTCAACTCGCGGAGAATTACCGATGGTTGAGGAGAAGGCGCATGGCGGCGATGGGTCGGAGGAGGGCGATGCGCCCGCCGGCTTAACCCAGCGCACCGCGGTCCCGGACGGAGGGCCGGACCCTGACCTGCTGTTGGACTCCCCGGATCCGGGCCGCGATCCTGCCGGGCCGGAACCGTGGGTCTCGCGTGAGGAACTGCGCGGTGGGGTGCTGATCGGCGCGGCAGTGGTCGCCCTCGCAGCGGTGGTCGGGTTCGGGCTCTGGCTGGGAGCTTGGCTGAACGAGCACTGGGGGATCTATGCCGTCGTGCCGCAGGTGGTGGTCATGCTGCTGGCCGTCTGGGGCCTGGCCGGCGACCAGCGCCGCCGGTGGGAGGAGCGGCGGGCCCGGGGCGCGCGGATCCCGCTGGAGAAGATCGACGCTCTGCACCACCGCGACTTCGAGTTCGCGGTGCGGGATCTGATGCGCCGCGACGGGTTCGACGCCGAGCGGGTCGGCGGAGCACACGATGACGGCTGCGACGTCCGGGGTGTGGACGCTGACGGCCGGATCTGGGTCGTTCAGTGCAAGCACAAGCGGGACGGCTGGGAGGGCAAGGCCATCGGGGTGGAGGTCCTACAGCGGCTCGCCGGCACGGCGAAAACGGTCCACGGGGCCCAGTTCGCGGTCATCATCACCAACGGCCGGTTCACCCTGCCAGCGGTGGAGCGGAGCAAGACGTACGGCGTCCACCTGATCGACCGGGGCCGACTGGAGCTGTGGTCCGCCGAGGGCCGGCCGCTGTGGAAGCTGCTGGAAGGGGTCAAGCCCGCCCGGCGGCTGCCGGGACAGCGTCGCCAGCGGCGGCCGGGGTCTGCCCAGGCCGCCGCCGGGGTGCCAGCCTCGGGCCGTCAGGGCCGGCCGAGGGCGCGGTAGATCCACCCGGCGCCGCGCCAGGCGTCGGCGCTCAGGGTGCCGCGGGCGTCGATCACCTTCGGGCTGGCGACGCGGGAGGCGAGGCGGGCGGGGTCGATGTGCCGGTAGGCGGACCACTCGGTCAGGTGCAGCAGCAGGTCGGCGTCCTGTGCGGCGGCGATCGGGTCGTCGGCGTAGTCGAGGGCGGGGTGGAGCTTGCGGGCGTTGTCGAGGGCCTTGGGGTCGGTGACGGTGACGGAGGCGCCGAGGTCGTGCAGGGCCTGGGCGACGGCGAGGGCGGGCGAGTCGCGGATGTCGTCGGTCTCGGGCTTGAAGGCGGCGCCCCAGACGGCGATCCGCTTGCCCCGCACGTCGCCGCCGAGCTCCTGGCGGGCCAGGGTGACGACGCGCTCGCGGCGGCGGGCATTGACGGCGTCGGCTTCGCGCAGGATCCCGGCGGCCTGGCCGGCGTCGAGCTCGTCGGCGCGGGCGATGAAGCCGCGCAGGTCCTTGGGCAGGCAGCCGCCGCCGAACCCGAGCCCGGGGCGCATGCCGCGGCGGCCGATGCGGTGGTCGTGGCCGAGGATATCGGCGAGTTCGTCGACGTTGGCGCCGGAGACTTCGCAGACCTCGGCCATCGCGTTGACGAAGGAGATCTTGGTGGCGAGGAAGGAGTTCGCGGCGCCCTTGGCGAGCTCGGCGGTGGCCCAGTCGGTGACGATCGTCGGCGTACCAGCGTCGATGATCCCCTCGAACGCCTCCCGCAGCACCGTCACGGCGCGGGAGCGGCCGGGGCCGAAGCCGAGGACGAGCCGGTCGGGGCGCAGGGTGTCTTCGATGGCGAAGGACTCGCGCAGGAACTCCGGGTTCCACGCGACCCCTACCAGGTCGCCTGCCGGGGCTAGCTCGTGGAGCAGCTCGGCGACGCGGGGCGCGGTACCGACGGGGACGGTGGACTTGACCGCGACGACCGCCGGGCGGGTCAGGAGCGGGGCCAGCTGGCGGACGGCGTCCATCAGGTGACTGAGGTCGTAGGAGCCGTCGGACTGCTGCGGGGTGCCCACGCCGATGAAGTGCAAGTCGGCGAAGCCGGCAGCCTCGGCGTAGGAGGCAGTGAACCGCAGCTGCCCGGAGGCGGTGTGCTTGACGAGGAGGTCGTCGAGGTCCCGCTCGTAGAAGGGGGCCCGACCGGTGGACAGGGTGTGGACCTTGTCGATGTCGGAGTCCATGCCGAGGACCTCATGGCCGAGTTCGGCCATGCAGGCCGCGTGAGTGGCACCGAGGTAGCCGCATCCGATGACGGTCATCTTCATGGGCGGGGTCGTCCCTTCGAGTGGGGCCGCCCTGGCCCCACCCTGCCCCCCACGGTGTGGGGTGTTCAGGAGGGCCGGGCGGCCAGGTGGCGGTGGATCCCGGCCCGGATGAACGGCGGGATCGTGAGGATGTCGAGGTGTTCGGGGGCGAAGAACTGGAGCTTGACGCCTTCGGCGAGCGGCAGCTGCGTCTCGTCGCCGTCCCAGCAGGCGGCGAAGAACGTGATCAGCTGCCCGGAGCCGTGCTCGTCGCGGATCTCGAACAGCTCGGTGAGATTCCGGGGTTCGAGGCCGGCCTCTTCGTCGAGCTCGCGGACGATCGCGGCGGCCGGGGCTTCGCCGGGGTCGCAGCCGCCGCCCAGCAGGCTCCAGTGGTTCGGCCAGGCGATGACGCCGGGCAGGTCGTCGCGCAGGTGCATCAGCAGCTCGCCGCGACGGTTGGTGATGATGGCGACGGCTCCGCGGGCGGTGGCCGGCCCCTGGGCGTCGGTGGTGTCGGAGTGCATGCCGACACGGTAGTGACGAGCGGGGTCATCATGCGGCCGCCCTGACCATCTGGTCGGAGAACCAGGCGGCGGCCATCAGGGCCTGCATGCGGCTGCGGTCGAACCGGCCGCCGGGCGCGAGCCCGGTCTCCAGCAGCGGCCGCCAGGCGGGCGGGGCGTCGGCGAGCGCGGTCTTGATCGCCGCGTCGGCCCAGGCCGCGAGCTGGCCGTTGAGCCAGGCCGGGACGGGGCTGGCGAAGCCGAGCTTGTCCCGGCTCGCCCACACCTCGCGGGGCAAGCCGAGTGCCTTGGCGGCGTCGCGTAGGATCCGCTTGCCCTGCGCCGGGTCGGTGATCTTGTAGGAGGCGGGGAGCCGGTAGGACAGCTCAACCAGGTCGCGGGCCAGGTACGGGGAGCGGCGTTCGAGGGCGTAGGCGGAGGCGAGCTTGTCGCTGGTCATCACCAGCGGCCGCCAGGCCGTGGCCAGGTCGGCGAGCGTCAGCCCGCGGACGAGGTCGCCTCCGGCCCGGGCGAACGCGTCGGCGACCAGGTCGCGGATCCGGCCCTGGGGGTCGGGCCCGCGCAGCACCAGGCGTGTCACCGCCTCCGCCGGGGCGAGCGGCTCACCGGCCGGGTGCAGGAGCTTGCCGGCCAGCGGCCGGTACGCCTGAAGGCCGGCGGCGAGCACCTTCTCGGGGCCGAAGAGGACGAGGGCTTGGCGGACGTAGCCCATGAGGAACTCGTCGGGCCCGAGCCCGCCGACCACCACGCGCAGACCGAGGTCGGCGATCTTCCGGTAGGCCATGTGCTCCGAGAAGGTGGAGGCGTTACCCATCGGGTAGTCCAGGGCCCGCACCATGTGCGGCAGGGCCCGGGTGAAGTCGGCCGGGTCCGGTTCGACCACCACCAGCTCGGCGCCGATGTCCCGGGCGATGACCGCGGCGGTGTCCGACTCGTCCAGGCGGTCCTGGCCCGGGTAGCGCACGGTGACGCACACCGGCGGCCGCATCAGGTAGGCGAGGACGGCGGAGTCCAGGCCGCCCGACAGCAGCAGCGCGAAGTCGCAGGCCGGAACGCGCAGCGGGATCTGCTCGGCCAGGACGGTCGAGAACTTCGCCAGGGCCTCGCGGTAGGTACCAGTGTACGGGGCGCGGTCCTCCAGGTGCCACCACGTCATCTGATCCACGCTGCCGGTGGGGACGTCGAAGGTCAGCAGCGTGGCCGGGGCGAGCAGCTGGATGCCCTGGAAGGGGGTGTCGACGCCGATCGGCGTCTCGATCGCGGTGACCTCGGGCCGTAAGACCAGCGGCGCCGGGCCGTACCCGGACAGGGTGGTGACCTCGGAGGCGAACGCGAGGCGGCCGCCGTCCAGCCGCCAGTACAGCGGCTTCTCCCCCAGCCGGTCGCGCGCCAGGAACAGCTTCGCGGTGCGCGGGTCGTAGACGGCCAGGGCGAACATGCCGTCGAGCCCGTCCAGGCACGAGGGGCCGATCCTGGCCCAGGCGCGCAGCAGGAAGTGGGCGTCCGACTCGCGCTCGCGGATCTCGATGCCCCATGCGGCGGCCTGCCGGCGCCAGTTGTAGATCTCGCCGTTGAAGGCCAGCACAAGCCCGGTGCCGGGGTCGGTGTACGGACCGGGGTCGGCGTGCGGGTCGACGATCAGGAGCGTGTTCATGGCCAGCACCGCCCGGCCATCCCTCGTGGCGGCGTGCATCGTGCCGTCGGGGCCGCGGTAGCGCTGCGCGTCGCCCATGGCGGCGATGGTGCTCTCGTGCCGGACGGCGTCCCCTCCGGCCAGTCCTGCGATTCCGCACATCCTGGTTCACCCCCGAGCGTGAAGTCGTCGTGGTGCCTGGTGACGACCGCCGCCGGAGGGCTTCCTCCCCGGCCCGGCGGCGGCCGTGCCCTCATCTCACCGTCCGGGCGCCGCACCGGGGAGGGCTCACAGGGGGGCTCACAACTCGCAGAAGCGGTTCGATGCGACCCCGGGAGGCAATACCCTCGGTTGCCAGGCGTGCGCGAGGCGTACGGGCCTGGTGCTCGCCGGGAACTGACCTGCCCGGCTGCGCAAGCAAGCCGGCTACGCCGTTTCTCGTGTGCGGGCACCTTCAGCACCTGGTCAAGAAGGGGGACATGGTGGCCTCGACCGCCCGCCGGACCCGTCCGCCCAACGCGGACCTGGCCCGGCTCATCGAAGCCTGCGGCGCGAGCAAGAAGTCCCTGGCCTTGCGGGTCAACCAGCTCGCCCACCAGGCCGGGATGGAGACCGACTACTCGCACACCTCCATCGCGAACTGGTGCCAGCGCGGCATGATCCCGAAGTGGCCCGTGCCCACCCTCCTCGCGCAGGCGATCGGCGAACGGCTCGGCCGGCCCGTGGATCTCAGGGAGATCGGTATGGGCGAGGCCGAGACACCGGATGCTGATGTGGGGTTGGATTTCCCCCGGGACCGCGCGGATGCGGTCCGGGTAGCCACCTCGTTCTGGAGCAGCGTGAACCGCCGCGACTTCCTCACCGGATCCGGCTTCGCCGTGTCCGCCTTCACCACACCGGTCACCCGCTGGCTGGTCACGCCCGCCGACGGGTCCGCCGACCACACCGGCGGCCAGCAGGTCGGCCGCGCCGACCTTGACGAGCTGCGGGACGCCGCCGACGAGGCCCGCCGCTGGGACTCCAAGTACGGCGGCGGGAACTGGAAGGCCAACTCCGTCACCGCCTGCCTGACCGAACGCGCGGCCCCGCTCCTGCGCGGCTCGTTCTCCGACGCCGTCGGACGCGAGCTGTTCTCCGTCACCGCGGAGCTCTCCCGGCTGGCCGGCTGGACCGCGTTCGACGTCGGCCAGCACGACGCCGCCCAGCGCCACTTCATCCAGGCCCTGCGCCTAGCCCGGGCCGGCCGTGACGTCCAGCTCGGCTGCTACGTCCTGACCACCATGGCCATGCAATCACTGCTGCGCGGCTTCGCCTCCGAGGCCGTGGACATGGCCCAGGGCGCCTTCGAGCGGGCCAAGGGACACGCGGCGCCGCGAGTGCTGGCGTTCACCAAGCTCATCGAAGCCCGCGCCCACGCCCGCGACAACGACCCCAAGGCGGCATCCCGCGCGCTGGCCGCATCCGAGACCCTCCTCGGCCTGGCCGACGCCCGGCCGGGGGATGAGCCCGGGTGGATCGACTTCTATCACCACGCCCGGCTGTCGGCGGACGCCGCCGAGGTCTTCCGGGACCTGAAGAACCCCAAGGCCGCCTGGCCTGGAACCAGCAGGCCGCCGCCATGCCGTCCGGGGTGTTCACCCGCTCCGTCGGCATGCGACTCGCCATCGTCGGCACCGCCCACCTCCAGGCCCGTGACCTCGACCAAGGACTCGATCTCGGCAACCGGTCCGTCGACATCCTCGCCCGTGTCCAGTCCAGCCGCGCCAAGGACTACGTCCGCGAGTTCACCGACGCCCTCGCCCCGTGGCGCCGGGAGCCGGCCGTCCGCGACTTCCCTCACCGCGCCCGCACCGAACTGAGCATCGCGGCCTGAACTGCTACTACGCCCGTTGGAACCGGGAGACCTCCACGGCCCACTGCGCCACCGCTTCAAGGTTTCCCCGCGGCTGCGGCCGGCCGGCTGCGGCCGCTATCCGGGGGTAGGCCGGATGCATGTCGTGATCGGCCCCGGTGACCAGCGCGGACAGCAACGGCGCGGTCCCCGCGCGGCTCCGGTCCACCTGGATGAGCACAATGGTTTGCTGGCTCCGCTCGAGGGCGGGCAGACCCGGCGGGAGCTGGGCGCGAATCTGCGCCCAGGTGAGCGTCGTGCCGGTCGCTGCCGCCTTCTGCAGGATGGTCTTGACCGCGGCGGCCAGCGGGTCGAGCTTCACCCGCGCGGGGCTCTCCGGCTTCCCGGCCGCCGGGGGCTTCGTGCGGGCACGGGGCTGTGTGGCCGCGGTGCGCGCCGGGCGTCGCTGTCGCACCTTGCGCCCCCAGCTGGCGACCCGCTTGCGCTCGGGACCCCTGAGGTTGGGGCCTGCGATGTTCGCCGCTCGCGTCAGCTCCTCCACCAGTTGCGCCAGCTCATCGTCGGCCAGGAGGTCGCTCTCGCGGTCGAGCCGCTCCAGCAGAACACGGGCTCTTGCTGCCGACTCCTTCGCCCGGTTCGGCTTCTTGCTCTTGGACCTCTTCGCGGCCGGCGCCGGCTTGTAGTGCAACTGCCTGCGCACGGCCGCCTGGGCCGGGGACTGATCGGCGTAGTCGTGCTCGCGCAGATAGGCGCGGGCCGCAGCCAGGATGCGGTGCTCCTCGGCGCTGGCACCCCGCCGGGTCAGGGACGCGGCCTGCTGAATGCCCGAACGGACATCCCACGCCCGCCGTTCACGGACCGCGGCCTCCAGGTCCTTGAAGATGCGACGCTGGTACTCCTCGTGGGTGGCCAGCCACGCCTTCGCCTCCGTCAAGGCACGCTCGGCTTCGGCGCGAGCCGAGGAGGACAGGCCGTCGAGGAAGGAACTGCTGCCGTTGCAGAGCCTGCGCACGTGGTCCACCGTCCCCGTCCGCTGCGCCGCCTCCAGGCCGCGGACGAACGTGACCACACTCTCCGGCAGAGCGCCCCGGCCGGCAGACGGCCCCGGTGCGGCGGGCCGGCTCCCGGCCGCGGAACGGTCCCGCATGATGCGTGAGGCGGCAGGGGTGAGCAGCCCCTCGTCTGTCCACGTGCACTCGCTGAACGGGACCCACTCGGTGGGCCGGGCCAGGCTCTGGGTTCCGATCCACACGCGGCGATTCGCCCCGTCGCTGTCGCACCTGACGCGGTAGACGTACGGGCAGCCCGTGAGCACGTCCGGATCCGGCACCACCCCGGGGCCGAGGATCACCGCGCCCTGACGCTCCCAGTCCGGCCGCACGGCGGCATCCATGTGGATGCGCAGGGACAGGCCGTCCTCCAGATCGACGTCGACGAGGGAGCCGATCGGCGGCGGAAACGCGAACCGGGCGGCCCGGCCGTACTCGAGCAGCGAGCGCGACATCGCCGACTTCACGTACAGGTGGTCCGCGCTGGACTCGCCGACGGACGGCCGACGGCAGGTGTTGGGGGCGCCGTTCGGCAGTGGATTGTGCTGGAAGTGACACTGGCGATCCACGTAGAGCTTGGTGGCGAGCTGGCCCCCGCAGCCGCCCAGGAGCAGCCCGCACCAGAAGGTGTCCTGCTGATGGGCGCGGCGGAAGACGTCGAGTTCGATCGCTTCGGTCGGCAGGATGATCGGGACATCGGAGTGTTCATCACCGATGACCGCGGTCTGCACCAGCCTCGTGTCCCGCACCACGTCGCCCCCACTGAACTCTCTGTAATACACGATAGATCGCGGGCTCCGTACGCGCGGGCGTTCCGCCCACGGCGGACCCGCCAGTGGGCCGGGACGCCTATGGGGGGCCAGTCGGCGGGCCGGAAGGACCGAGCGGACGTCCGCTCCTGGCCTCCCAGATCGGAGCGGGGCGACAAGATGTCCTTGTCACTCGATCGGGTCCACTTCCTGGCGTTTCATGCCGTGAGGTCGGACGGCACGGCAAACTCTGATCTGTCGCATGCCCTTGCGTGCAAGGGTGTTGTGGTTGAGGGGAGTTCACCTGTTGTGGGTCGCTACCGCCTGATCGATTACGCGGCGGTGTTCGAACCCGCTGATCCTCCGCGCTCGGGCCGGATGGTGTTCTTCAGGCCCGTGGCGTCGATGGGGTCGCCCGAGAAGGTGGCCGCTCGCCGGCCTCGCGCCCGTCACCGCATTCCGAGCCGTCCGCGACTGGGGCCTGAGCGGCTGACCTGGCATCTTGATCTCCCTGGGCGTCTGTCGGGCGCCGATGTCCGAGTTCGTGCAGGGGCCGGATGATCGCCCAGAGGGAAGAGCCTGCTCCCGCCCGCGAGCGGCCGGCGCTGGACCATGTGCGGAGTCGTGGAGGCGGAGTCATCCGCACCCCGCCTCGGGCGATGCGTCACCGGGCCAGGGTGGCGTGGGCCAGGTCGGCCGGTACGGATCGTCGACGATCCACCCCTGCCACGCCGGGTCGCGGAGCTCTCCCGTGTTCTGGTCGACCACGCCCTCGGGCACCAGCCGCAGCCGCGCCCGGCCGGGCTGGCGACGCTTGGCGGCGCGCTGTGCGCGTGCGGTGAGCCATTCCCGGTAGTAGCGCCGCTGGTCGCTGTGCCGTTTCCGGCGCCGCTCCCCCAGGCCCGCGGTGCCGCGGTCGAGAGCGACTTGCCGAAGCTGGTCGGGGTCGGGGCGAAGGCCTTCGTCGCCGGCCAGGTGGCGGGGCAGGTAGACCAGGCCGTCGGCTTCCTCGGCCAGGCCGTCTTCGACGAGCTTGTCCACGCGGCGGCGGACCGTGGTGCGGTGCAGGCCGGTTACCGCGGCCAGGTGTGCGATGTCGAGGCCGTCGAGCGGGTGGAGGGCGGCGAGGATCCGAGCGCCGGACGTGCCGTGGGCGTAGTGGTGGCAGGCGTCCGTACCCATCACGGTGCCCAGGGCGCGGGTGCTCACCTCCCGGCCCGTGTGCACGTCCGGGACACCCTCTGCCCCCTTCTCCCCCGGAGCTGGACGGTGTCCCGGGCGCGCACAGGATGCCTCGGCCTCTTGTGGGATCCGCAGGGACCACGTCGAGCTGCGCTCACCGGTGCCGGCCGTGACCAGGGACAGCCACCCGGCGGCGCGAAGGCGGGTGTTGCTCGCTTCCACGGTCGAGCGGGCGCAGCCCATCAGCTCGGCCAGCTGCCGTACCGACACCTCGTGCTCGAGACCGCCGGCCTGTTCGGCCAGCTGCAGCCGCGCGGTGAGGTTCTTGAGGTCCGTGCCCCCGCCGGGCCCCGGCCACACGACAGCTTCCACGGCGGCCCGCACGCGGGCGATTGCCACCATGGCATCGGCCCGGCACACGATCGCCCCCGATGTGCCCACGAACGCGCGCGCCTTGTCGAGCATCCCAGCGAGCTTGCCCTCGGCGTACCGCTCGCCCTTGCGTGAACGCAGCGACCTCACCCAGGCGCCGCCCGCGGTTGGGCGCAGCACCAGGGCCTCCCACCACTGCGCGAAGGTCCACTCCCGGCCGGGCTGGGAGACCGCGACCGCCAAGGCCATCGTCAGCCGGTACCCGGAATCGGCTGACGTCCTGCCCGCGTACCGGCGTTCGGTGTCGCCTTCCAGCAGCAGCCGGCGCGCCCGCCCCGAAAGGCCCGGCAGCCCTTCCACCCACTCGGTCAACGACGGCCGCCGAGCGGGCCGCTGCGCGAGGACGCGTACGGGACGATTCATGCCCCCACCCCCGCCGGCTCCCCGCTGCCGACCGTCGGCGCGGCCGCGGATGTCGTGGGCCGCCGTACGGACACGGCATGCTCCGGTGGCGCCGGGCGGATCAGAGCACGGACCTGAGCGGCCGCCTGCGCGTACCAGTCCGGTTCGGCGTCCACCTCCGCGGCCGACCGGGCGGACCGCAGCGTACGCAGCCGGTCCTCCAGGAGCGCATGCGCCGTGTTCAACCGGGCCGCGTGCGCAGCCTCTTCCGCAGCCTCACGAATCTCGTCATCGCTGGCGTCGAAGTTGCGCCGCAGGCGGTGCAACTCGATGCGGCGGACCTTCTTGTACTCGGCCAGGGCCGAGGGCTGGCTGGCGAACAGGCTCACCGCCCGCCGCCGCAGGGCACCCAGCTGGAGTTCCGCGGCCAGCCGCGCCGCGAGTGCCACCGACTCGGGAAGGGCGCCTCCGCCCGCGGCGAGCAGCTCCGCCACCGCCTGGTCGACCGCTCCGCGCATGTCCCGCTCGGTCCTGCGAACGACGTCCAGCCGATCGAGCTCACTGCCCAGGCCCCAGGTGGCCACCGCCACGTCGACGGCCTCGGCCACCAGCTCCTCGACACGGCGCTCATCGCGGCACTGCCCGCACATCCCGGCCGTGTTGGGCTTCCCGCACGCCTCACACGCAAGCGCCTGCCGTGCGGCCTCCTGGGCCGCGGACCGGGCCCGCTGTTTGGCCCACACCCGCTCACGGGCGTGCCGCTCTCGAGCGGCCTGCTCGCGGCGGACTGCCGCGAAGGCGGCCTCCTGCTGCCAGCACGCGTTCAGCTCCGCCTCGAACGCAAAACGGTCGACCCGGCCGCCGACCAAGGCCGTGGTCGCCTTGGTGAAGGCGCGGGCCCGCAGCGCTCGTCCGTCCAGGATCAGCATCTGGCAGGCGGTGCAGTCGGCCCGGGTGTCCATCCGCCGTCCGTCGTCGCACCGGAGATCCGGGCACACCGCCCGGCGTGGCAGAGCACGGCCGACCAGCCAGCCCACCGGGTCGGTGATGGGCACCGCGCCCTGTTCCGCCAACCGGCGCTTGAGCCGCTCCCGCAGGATCCGCTCGGCATCCACCTCCGGGCCGCACGCTCCCGAGATCTCGCCGAGCTGGGCCCGCGCCACCTTCGTGACGAACCGGCGCGTCGTCAGCCGGTCCAGCCGGCCCCACACCATGGCCACCGGCTCCAGCACGCGCTCCAGCCCCTTAGGCACCTGAGCCCACACCGGCGGCGGCCCACCCGACGCAGCCCGCCACGCCTGGAGAGTCGACGCCGCGGCCGACGCCTCCGACTCCCTCTCCGCAAGCAGCAGATCGGGTTTCTCCCCGCGAAGCGGGCCGCCCCCGCCGTCGACGACCGGCACGTCACCCTGGAGACCACCATCCGATGCCCCGGAGTTCCCGCCCTCGCGCGCACGTACCGGCTGACGGCAGTACCCCGACGCGGCTTCGCCGGAAAACCCAAGACCTCCAGCACCCTCACCACGTACATCAGCCACAACAGCGTGGTCGGCGTGAGGGTCTGCAGCAACACAACTCGCCTCGAACGACTCAAAGCCGGTCTGACCTGCGAAAAGATCGCTCTCAGCGTCGTCGAGACCTCTGGGTGCAGTTCCGGAAGCCTCCTCGGCCCCCCCCAGATCATCCCAGGACAGCTGCCGCCAGCCATCTCCCTCCAGCACAAGCTCGTCACCGGCATCGTCGCGGCAGGCACACCGCGCACAACCCGCCGCATCACCGGCAGGCACCGGATCCGGTGATGCCGAACCCGTGAGCACAGCAGCGTCCTGGACCCGGGCCTCGGACCCGTGAGCGGCCGCCACCGCCGGCACCACGAGCCGACCCGGACCGCCTGACACCACCCCCGCGGCCACAAGGCGGCCCAGCACCGTCGCGGCGACGGGCACCCGGCACCCCAGCAACCGCGCCAGCGTCACCGCCGCCCGCCCATGACGAGCCACTGTCTTCGCCAACGGACCGCCGATCAGAGGCACCCGCCCGTCCGGCCGCGCATGCAAAGCCAGCAGAAGCAGAGCCAGGCGATCCGACGCCGCGCCCCTCCCCCGCCGCCCCACCAGCAGACCCGGAGGCGTGGCGCACCGCTCCCCCCACCCCGGAGCGAACAGCGCTTCCACGAACCGAAGAAGCGTCGCCAACTCGGCCTTCGACAACGCCAAGGGCGCGCCGACGGCGTTGCGGGCCTCCCACAGAGGCTCCACCCGATACTCGACGCCCGTCGGCAGGCCGTCGTCACCCCGCAGGACCCGCGTAGCGACGACATCAACCTCCCGCAGAACGCCCAGCACCTCGTGGTCTACCGTCGACTCCGACACCCCGAGCCAACGACCCAGCTCCCGGGCCGTGGTCTCGACGCGGCAGGTGCCATGCGCGGCCTTCGCCATCAGCACGAGGGTGCCGAGACGCACCACGTCCTTGCGGCCGACGAGCCGGGCATCTGCCAGCAGGGCGCGGACAGCTGCCAACAGCCGGAACCGCATGCCGCGGCCCAGTTGTAGGGCTGAAGTTGGTCGGGCGAGAGTCTGCGGCAACTCTGATGAGAAGCCCGTGGTCAAGGGCGCCGGACCTGGAGAATGAGACTTCTTGGGTAGGCTGTCGCTTGCTTCAGGCATGACTGAGCCGACCCTCGTACGGGTAGCTATGATCTGCTCCAGTCGAGGAGTAACAGGGAAACCCTCATCGCCAACCGGCACCGCCTGGGGAGGTTGGAAGGCCGGACGCGCGACGGGTATTCAGCTAGGGATGTGGAGCGGCGCTCACCTCCTCGACGCGACTGGCCCGGGATTGCGGAGTCCCGGGCCAGTTTCCGTAGCGCCTTGTCGGGCGGGTCTTGGCCGACCTACTCGGCGTGTGATGGGGCTGTCAGTCCTTGGCCTTCTCCGTCATCTCTTCTGCGAGACGGCGTCGTGTCGGTAGCTCGTTGAACCATCGGCCCAACGGGGCGTAGTAGAAGGGCTGTTCGGCGAACTTGAAGAAGGCAAGGGCCTTCGGCCCCGGACCCGAGACGAGCTCGCAACCTGTCTGGTGAACGAAGAGGCCCGTGTCGTCGTGCACTTCGTCGGGAAGCGCAGCTCGCGCGGTCTCGATCGTTATGGCTTCCCAGACGCGCAGTCCCTGGTCCTTGTTCGCTGGCCGGCGCTCTTCGGGCCAGACGAGGCGCTTCAAGGCCCCGTAGAGGCGGACAAGGACAATGTCCGTCTCTACGGTGTGTTGGGCGTCGATCACTCCTTCCTCGGCGGCATCTCGGGCCACCTTGGGCAGGACGTGCGCCTCTTGCGCCAGGGCGCGAAGTGACCAACCGCTGGGCGCCGTGCTCATGAATCAGTCCTCGCTTTCTTCCAAGAGCATCCTACTCACTGATCAGCCCTGTCTTGGTAATGACAGAACCATCGTGTGTCTGATCCTCAAGCAGAGGTTCAGCAAGATCACTCGCGAAAGGGCCCTAGACCTGCGCAAATGGGACTTGGCGGCTGTGGCGGTGTGAGCATGTCAGAAGCACGTTGGCCGTTCGGTGAGTGTGACAGTGTCATTGCGGGTGATGCTGTGGATGCGTCCGGTGCGCAGTAGAGAGGGCAGGCTGATCGTCAGATTGTGCGCGTGGGTGCGTGTGACGGAGCCTGGCGTGACGCGTGCGTGGAAGTGGGTGAATAAGTGAAAGCAGAAGAGGGGTGGCCCGTCCAAGTAGGTCGGGCCACCCCTCTTCCGTGTCCTTCAGCGAGCTGGAGGGAAGGGTCCTTCTTCGTCGGCGGCATCAAGGAAGCGATCCACCGATGCTGAGACCACGTCCAGGATAAGACCCCCGCTGCCCGCTCCGCGCTGACCGCGTAGATGACGCTTGAGTCCCTTGAGGAACTGGTACATCTCCGGAGACACGCCAGCTTGAATGCTTACACCAGGCGGGTGCTCGCCAGACCACTTGTCGATCAGCCACTCGTTGGCAAGGGCCGCGAGCTCCTCGGGGCTCGAGTCCTTAACAAGCCTCAGTGCAGCGTCGAGGTAGTGCCCGGGCATGAGATTGCGCCCAGAAGACTCGGCGTCATCATCAGCCTTCTTGAGAAGGCGCGCCTTGGTCTCCCCCTCGATGCGGCCGGACCAAGTCGGCCAGTTGCGCTCCGTCCTGTGCTTTATGAACGAACCGAGGACGGCGGCCTGCATGGGCGGCTTCGTGTCAGCAGCCTTCTTGCGAGTGCGCGGCTTCAAAGCCGGCTCAGCAGAGGTGGCTGTGAAACCGGGACCGTCGTTCCTGCGACGACCCGTAGCCGGGGGTTCAGGCGAAGCCTTCGCACCGCCAGGCTTCTCGATCTCCTCAGCCGGCTCGTCCGCTGGGGACGCCTTCGGGATTGCCGCTTCGGGGTCGGAAGAAGCCTTGTCAGGAGCCGCAGGGGTGGCTGCGCCCTCAGGAGGCAGGGACGGTGAGGGAACGACAGGGGACGCCTCAGGGGCGACGGGTGCCGGCGAGAACTCTGCCCCCTCGTGGGTAGAGGGGCGAGTCTCCGACCCAGGAGGGGCGGTGGTGGTGTGTTCTCCCTCTTTCGGCCCAGGAGAGTCGTAGTCGAGAGTCAGCGTGGGCGGTACCGCGACGGCAGTTGATGTCCCTCGTCGCTCGGACTCAGCAGAGTCATCGCCCAGGAACCCGCCCTCAGTGGCGTCGTTGCCCACATGCTCGATCGCGCTGAAGTCGAAAGACCGCGCCTTGCCACGTCCCCTCCTCCGCGGGGACTTCGGCGTTCCCTGCGTCGACTCCTCAGGTGAAGGCGTCATGACAGCCCTCGAATCCGGTCGATGATCTCCACGGTGAGATCCTCAAACCAGCCACTTGCTGCGTAGCTTGGCTCGTCAATGACGATGGGTCGACTGATGCCGTACGACGCGGAGATCTGCGGGCTTGTCCTGATCTCCTTCGTGAAAGGTGCCAGGTCGTGCTTGTTGAGGAAGGCGTCAACGGCGTCTGCTTCCTCAGTGCGCTTCGACGGTGGTTGCGCCTCGTTGATCACGGTTCCGAGGAATACGGGGCGGCAAGTGCCTCCCGTACGCTCCGGCACCTTGGCCACATTGTTCCGAACGACGCGAGCGCCGTCCGCGGTTGCAAGCCGGGGGTTGCAGACGGCGATCACGTAGTCGCCGGCGGCGAGGGCTACGGAGGCCAGGGCGTCGGCTGACGGCGGGGTGTCGACGATGATGAAGTCGAAGTCGTCCTGCAAGGTGAGCAGGAGATGGCGAAGGCTTGACACGGCCTCCCAGCCTCGCTTCGCGATTTCAGTGCGAGCGCGATCAGTCACGTTCATGACCGAGCCGATGACGCTGAGCGTGCCGGGCCTCTCGAAGTCCTTGAGCAGGACGGTCCTGTCAACCATGCGGCTACGCAGGGGCGTCATGCTTGCAAGCTCGTCTGAGTCGACCGCGTCGATGTAGTCGAGCAGTGCGCTTCCAATGTCCTGGGGCTTGCGCGCGAACGCACCCAAGGACACTCCGAGCTGGCCCTGGAGCTCGAGGTCGACCATGCCGACGCGGGCTCCACCACTGGCAAGGCTCGAGCCGATGTTGGCGGATGTCGTGGTTTTACCCACTCCACCCTTCTGGCTGGCTAGGACGATGACCTTCATGGGTGCCTTCCTCCCATTCCCCAGGTGCCTCGCCCTAGATCTTTGCTTTCCGGGTTGCACTGCCGACGGCGATGGGGACTGAGACTGACAGATTCATGCTGACGGCCAGAAGGTTAACAGCAGGAGGGGGGCTCTCTGCGTGGAACCTGGGCACTTACAGCGTGTCGGTCATCGGCGATCGGGGATCGGGCGAGCCTGTCAGACTCGCCTGCGCTGGCAAGTGCCCCGGTTTAGGCCGGTTTGGTGCGTCCCATGAGTTCGAAGCGGACGGCAGCTGAACGTACTGGTGTGCTGTGAGGTGCTCGCACGGGTTCCGGCCGGTCAGGGCGGGCGGCTGATAGTCAGGGCCGACGAGTGCCGGACCGCCCAGCGAGATAGGCGAGCGGAAGCGCGCGTTGATAGGCGCCGCGTGCGCGGGAGGGGTGTGCGGTCGCGCCGCGAGATACCAGTAGGTGAGCAGAAGCCGTGGCAAGGAGATACGCCTGAGAAGGCGTCTTTCCGTTCCGACGCGGATCCGCATGAGCAGCTAGGTGCCATCGTGTCGGGCCGAGCCTGCGCCCCAGCGCAAAGGCGGAAGCGCTGCCGTGTGAGAGCACGGCGCAAGGCAGCGAGGTACGAACTCAAGTAGCAGCGGGGGCGAGCGCGCGAGGAAGCGAGAAAGTATGTGCGCCATGAACGAAGCAGAGGAGACTGCCTGCCCGGATGTGCGCACGCAACAGATGGTTTGAGCAAGTAGGAAAGCTAGAGCGGGAGACAGAGCGCAAGCGTGCTCGCGTGGAACGAAGTACGTGAATACGGGTGCGGGTGTCAGCGCGAGAAGCAATGTAAGTAGGCGGATAAGGAAGAGTGGCTGTGACTACGGCAGCACGCAAGAAGATAGCTCTACAGGAGAGAAGGCCAGAAGTAGAGCGAGCGAGTGTAGAGGTAAGTGATAACGCAAGCTAGTGGAAGTGTAAGGACTGCCGGGAGAAAGAAAGAGTAGAGGAATGTAAATAAGTGAGTAAGAGGGCGGAAAGGAAGGAGTGCGCGCAAGCAGACGGTGAAGGGCGTTGAGAGGAACGAGAGCGATTCTAGAGGGTAGTAAGCGGATTAGTTAGAGAGGAAGAATGAGAATGCGTAGGCGATAGACGACAAAGGCAAGAGCGAGCGAGGTGCAGGCAGCACGAGTGATGCAAACGAGGAGTCAGGGAGCGTGCGAGGAAGCGCGCGTAAGTGTGCGTGCGTGAAAGTGTGTGAATTAGTGAAACGCACGCGTGCGCTCGTGCCGGGCGGGGAGTAATGGCGAGGTGGGGTGTAGTGCAACGGAAGAGGTGTGGCGTGTGGCGTCAGGCGAAACGGGTTGGCGTTGCAGATGCGCGGGTGTGGTCGCGGGCGTGAGTGCGTGCCTGAAAGTGTGTGAATTAGTGATTCCATCGTGCTCGCGGCCGGTGGGAGGCGAGAGGCGATGGGAAGGAGTGCGGTGTAACGGTTGGGGCTTCGCTCGCGGGGGCACGTGCAGCGAGGTGAGCGCGCAGGTGAACGCGCTCGGTGGAGGAAGTGAGTGCGTGCGTGCGTGAAAGTGTGTGAATTCGTGAACTATCCCTTGCGGAGGGTGGGGTCGGTGGGCTGTGTCCAGCCGGTGATGGTCTGAATAGTCGGCGTCAGTCGGGGTCGTTTAGCTGGTGGGCAGTGGCCTAGGCGTAGCCGGCGTTCATGCTGCGGATTCGCCGGGTGAGGGGCGCGGGTGCTCGTGCGGGCCGCCGTTGTTCACCTCGACGAGCAGCAGCCCCTGCCCTTCGCTCCGGTCCTCGATGTGGATGTAGGGGACGTTGGTGGCGGGGCCCCACTGGGTGCGGCGGCGGATGAGGACGCTGATGCCGTGGACCTGCATCTCGTAGACGTCGCTGGGGGTGTTGTCGTTCGGGGAGGCGTCGACCACGGTGATCGACGCTTCGCGGACGCGGTGGAGTTCGGGGTCGGGCATGGCGGGTCCCTGGGTGGTTGGAGCGGAGTCGGGGGAGTAGGTGGCGGGGTCGAGCGCGAGAAGGGCGTCGGCGACGGCCGAGAAGAGGTGGGAGGGGACGAGGCTGGAGTTCTGCAGCAGCGCGAGCTTGTCGCCGGGGGCCGCCGCGTCGACTGCGTCGAGCAGCTGCTGGTCCTCGGTGTCGTCGCTGGCCCACTGGGACGCCTCGGAGGTGAGTGCGTCCAGGAGCGCTTCGGCGGCGGCCGTGCGGGCGCTAGGGGTGGTCATCTGTGGTCCTCAGGGGTGCGGAGCCGGACCCGCATCGGGCGAATCCGGCCGCGTGGATGGGGCAGGAGGAGCCGGAGGTGTCAGGACGGGGCGGGGACGGCGTGAGTCAGGCTGAGCCGAGTGAGGGGGGCGTCGTTGTTCCACCTCTCGATGCAGTCGGGGCAGGTGGCCAGCCGGGGGTCGGCGGCGGCCGGGCGGTCGGCGCCTCCACACAGGGCCGGTCCTGCGGGGTTGGGCGCCAGCGGGCGGGGGAGCGGGGCCGGCCGCCAACGGCGGGGGTCAGTCCGCTCCGGGATGCACGCGTCGGCGAAGGGGACCGGGGGCGCCTCGTGCACGGCGAGGGCCAGTTGGAGCAGCCGGTCGCGTACTGCCTCTCGCGGGCCGTGGAGGGCGATGCCGTTGCTGCCGGTCCACACGGCGACGGCGATCTCGCCGGGCTCCACCACTGCGCCATCGATGTCCTCGCCGGGAAACAGCAGTTCAGCCCCGCTGGAGGCGTGGGCCCATTCGAGTCGTTCGCTCATCAGGAAAGTCCTTGGAGGTGTGGGGGAGCAGAGAAGGGAGGGGCGGTCGGTGGCGTCGCCCTGCGCTGGCAGGGCCGGGGTTCATTCGGGCTCCCACGCGCCCCGGACGGTGAACTGGCCGGTGTTGAGGTCCACCACCAGCCGCGATCCCGCTACGGGACAGGTGAAGCTGGAGTAGTCGCGCAGCGCGTGCTCGATGTCGGTACCGCCGTAGTCGACCGGGGTCTTCGCCCCCGACTTGTGCCGGGCGGCAGCGTTGACGCTCCAGCACACGGGGTCGTAGTCGTTGTCGTGCGTGCTGAAGGTGACGTGGGTGACCGGCTCGGAATGGTCGGTGAGCCCCTCGCGGTGCAGTACGGCACTGTCCGCGCGGAGCGCGGCCAGGAGCCGGACCTCGACCCGTGCGAAGCGGCGGGTGCTGATGCGCCTGGCCAGCTCGTCGAGCTGCTGCTCGTCCAAGGCGTCGAGGAGGGAATCGATGATCGATTCGGTGGCGAGCACCGAGCTGGTGGCGCGCGCCGGGCTGGGGAGGTCGCTCATGACGTGAACTCCTGTGAAGAGGAAGGGTAAGAACGGGCGGAAGGCGTGTTACCGCCGGGGGACGCTCTGCCGGCGGACGGGCACACGCGTGTCGACGACGAGCTGTGAGTACGCGGGGTCCTTGCGCCAGACCCGTCGTTTGATCCACAGGACCGGCCTTGCGGCGCGGGACGCCGGTAGCCGGCCACGCGCGTGTTGGTGATCAGTGGGTGACGGGCTCGAAGTGCTCGACGGTGTCGTCGACCCAGGTGCGGTAGTCGCGGGCGTACTCCTCGTACACCCGCTGCACGGCGCGGTGATGCGGGCCGTACCAGGGCGTCGATGGCGGCCTGGTCGCCATTGAACCGGGTGGCATGCGGTGATGCTGAGGGGGCGCCGTCCTGGGACCAGTGGCCGAACAGCAGAGTGGGCAGGCAGCGGCTCGCTCTCGTGGCGGCGGGGCTAGGAGGCCAGGACGACGCGGATGTGCTCGCCGTGGCTGGGCTTCGACCAGCGGGTGAGGGAGTCGAGCGCGGCGGCGATGTCCGTGAAGTGGTCGCGGTCGCCAAATCCGCCGGTTACCTCCCTGGTCGTGCCGCCATACATCTCGGTCACTTCGGCGCCACGCCAGCCGGGCCCGCCCCAGTACTCGAACACCACGGCGTCGGGCATCGGGGCCTGGTTGGCGTAGTGCTTGAGGAGGGCGCGGCGCAGCGCGGCCCACCGGCGTTCGGTGTACAGGCACGGGTGGAGGTCGCCGACCGGCTTGCCCTTGCTGCCCCAGCCGCAGCCCTCGCAGTAGCGCAGCCCTCGGTAGTTGTAGGCGGGGCAGGACGGATTGCCGCAGCGCCACAGGTAGCCGGCCTGGCGGAAGAGTTCGTGGGTGAGACGGGTCTGGGTCTCGTCGGCATGGGCGGTGAGACGGGCTATGACGGAGCGAACTGCTTCGGCTTCGGACATGGGGTTCTCCGCAAGGGGCATGGAGGAGCGGCGTGTGGCTCCTGGGGGTGTGAGGTGGAGGGGAACGGTGCCCTCAACACCAACAACAATACATAGTGAAACCCGAATAAGCAACATCTCGGGGGTGGTGTGGCCTCTTCCAGCACCGTGCAGGCAAGCCGTCGTGCTTCTCCAGGACCTTCAGGACGGCCCGTTCGCGGCGCAGCTTCGGGTGGCCTCGGTGGTCACGGCGAGAGCGTACGACCTCCACCTCGTGCGAGCGGGTCCTTCGGGAGCATCGCCACCGAAGCGCTCGCTGTCTGCTCGTCCTCAGCCATTCCGGGGATCGCGGCTCCGCTCCTGGGCCACCATCAGGGGCATGCGTGCAGAGGACTTTCAGGAAGAGCAGTACCTCGGCGACGACGTCATCCACCTCACCGACGCGCCCCTGTGGGACGGAGAGGCGCTGCCGAAGTCGCGAAGGACCAAGAACTTCAAGAACCGGCATCTGCTGCCGGCAGCCAGAGTTCGGCTGCTCGACTACTTCGACACGGGGCGTACGCCACCCAAGGCGATCTGCGCCGCCGTACGGCACACGGCGTGGGAGGACCTGGAAGTAGCGGGAGGGCCGCTCGACGCCGTCGGTGACCGGCTCTACGTCCTGGAGTTTCGGTCCATGGTCGAGAAGTTGTCCTACATCAAGGTCGGGCGGGCGGAGAACAGGCCCGACAACACCCGCGAGGTTTCGGATCGCATCTCACGTCATGAGAGCGACGCGCAGGTCACTCAGGCGCTCCTCTTCCGGGCGTGGATCTCCCGTCCGTGCATCACGGCTGAAGCATGGGAGAAAGGGGTCAAGGATCATCTGACCGCCGTGACGGAGATCCTGAAGGTCGGCGTACTGGTCAAGAAGGAGTACTTCCGAGGCATCAGCCACTCCGACGCCGTGCGGGTCGCGAAGATGCACCAGGAGCACCTTGGCCTGGCCTAGTGCCCGGGGAGCGAGCGATCCGGTGATTGTCTCAGCGATGGTCAGGAGAGACAGACGACGGCGAGATGAACGGGCCGGCCGCAGGGGAGGCTCCCGTGCCCGTCCAGGCCGCTGTCCGTGCGCCGTGTCCGGACCTGTTCCAGTCCTGCGCCGGCGGCAGCTGCGACTCTCTCCAGATCGTCGCCGCGCGCTGCTGTCGCCAGAAGCCGGACCGTGAAGTCCCGGCCGTCGTCCTCCACCCACAACTCGGCCCCGCGCAGCAGGTCCTGGTCCAGTACGGCGGTCCACGGGGCCAGCGTCCGCAGCAGCTCGGCCGCCGCCAACGTCGATGTCGAACGGACCCCCGGCACGGCGCCGCGCACCGGTGCGTCCACGGCGGCCACCAGGACCAGCTCCTCCCCCAGGTCCACAGTGAGCACACCGTCGTCACAGCCGTCGGTCTGTCCGGCCGCCTCGCTGCCCGTCGTCGCTGCCAGCCGCGCCATGCTCGCCGAGGCGGCCGGCCCGCTGGCGCACACCTCCGCCTGCACGTCCCGGCCGCTCATGCACAGCCGGACCGGCTCCAGCGGGCCGCAGCCGTCCAGCAGGCGGGCAACCGCTTCGACACAGCGGGCCAGGGAGAGTGACATGGCCGCCATTCTCGCCTCCACGACCCGGACGAGGTGGGCCGTCCGGCCAAAAGGGTGCTCCATCCGCACGGCGGCCGCCCGGTGTCGGACAACCGCCGGAGACGCGGGCGACCCCATGTGGCTAGCAAGGACGGGCCAAGAGAACCGGTCCTGGCGGGATTCCCCGCCTGGCACCGGACGAGCACCCGGCTACCACCCTCAGCTGCCCGCAGCGGCAACCGGCCGGCTGCCCACGACCGGCCTGAGCCACGACACCCGTCGCAGGCGTCGCTCTCGAACACCGGGACCAAGTACGAGGAGCCGTCCAAGGCGCTTCCGCCGGAACCCACCGGCCGCCGCCGGCACCCCGCGAGGGCGAGGCCCGCTCCCGGCGCGCCGGGAGCGGCGGATAGCGTGCGGGCATGGCGAACACGGGGAAGCCAAGGGTCCTGTACCGGCAGGGCAGCGGATTCTGGCGGATGACGGCGAAGTGGGTCCTGGTCTTCGGACCCCTGTACCTGCTGGACGGCGGGCTGATCCGGTCATGGCGCGACGCCGTGGCATGGCCCCTGATCGGGATCGTGCTGTACGTGCCCTTCGGGATCGGCGTCGCCTGGTACCCGAACAAGGACCGGCGCGTGAAGCTGACGCCGGTGGAACTGCGCGTGGGGCGCAAGCGGCTGCCGATGGAGAGCGTGAACCTGCTGCACGTGGCGCGGCTGTGGCTGGAGGGACGGTCCACCGCGGACGACCAGCCGGTGCTCCGATGGCCACGGGCCGTCCGGGCGGTGTGGGTGCCGCTGTCGGACGGCCAGGCGTTCGGCGCGGAGTTCCGCGACCCGGCCGCGTTCGCCAGGGTCTTCGGCGACTTCGCCGTCCAGGCGTGCGGCGGGCCCGACGCCGTCCGCGCACGGGCCGCGACGGAGACCTACCCGCAACCGCGCCCCATGCGGGCGCGCTCCGCCGGCGACGCGGGCTCCCGGACGGATCTCCTGGACCTCTTCGACTGACGGAGCCCCCCGTCGACCGCGTGGGACCACTGGCCGAGCGCGCCGGCGGAACCTGGCCGGCCGATTCGCCGAGCGACCCCTTCAGGGCAGGTCCGCGGTCCCGCCGCGCGCACCACCGCGCTCGACGGCGGCGGCCGCCGTCAGGAGCCCTCCGCATCGAGCCGGTCGGGCGTCGCCGCGTGCCAGCGGGGACGGGCCTGCCGCTCGATGCGCGCCAGACAGGTCCGCCACCCGGCGCCGTACCGGACGCTCGCCGTGGTGGTGGATGACGGGCAGGTCGGCCAGGGTGCCCTTGTCAGTGCCGTGACGCACGATGAAGGGCATGATCCATACTCTTCCCCTGGCCCTGCCGAGCCCGCTGGTGGACCACCACGCTCTCGACCTGACCGCGCTGTACTCAACGGGCTGGGGTCTGACGCTCTTCGACCTCGCCGGAGCCGCGAATGGCGAGGTGTACGCCCTTTACGGCGTTGGCCGTTACACCCACGGCGTCGCCGACGAGGAGCAGGACCCGCGGGTTGCGAACTTCGGGTACCGGATCATCACCCGGTACTCCGCTGAGGGCGAGGTCCTGGCGAGCGCGCAGTTCCGTACTGGCGGCGCGCGCGAGGGGGGCTCGGACGTCGCTGACGGAGGCGACATCAGCCTGTGCGTACTGCCCGACGGGGTCCTCGCCATCACCGCGACGCCAGACATGACCACGCTCGTCGCGCCGGACCTCAGCCGCGTTTTGGCCGTCTACGACTCCAAGGACGGCCGGCCCTTCCGGGACTTCACGCCGCAGGAGGGCGACCCTTTCGCCGGGTCCATCAGCGTCACCCCCTCGGGCCGACTGCTGTGCACCCTCGCTGAGTACGGGGTCTGGAGGTTCGGAAGCGTCATCACCAACCTCGTGGGCATCGCCGAGGGAGCTCTGACCGCCGAGTCCAAGCCGGCCATCCGCGCGCTCGCCTCGCTCGACCCCGAGCCGGCACACCAGAGCGCCGTCGACCTGCGCCCGCACGCCACCTATAAGGGCGATCCCATAGGGATGGCGAACCGCCCACGCCCGGCCCTGACTGAGCTCGTCGCCGCCGAGGACCGCCTCTCCAAATGGGAGCAGTCCCGCCTCGGCCGACCGGTGCCGCTCTCCGACGACCTCTTCGTCGTCCCCTTCTACGCCAGGACGTTCCGAGGTGGCAGCCGCGGCCAGCCCTTCGTCTTCGCCCTCGTCAACGACCAGGGGGAGATGACCGGACGGCTCCACGGCCTGCATGAGTGGCGCGATTCGCCCTTCACCGGCTTCTGCTTCAACCTCGCGGCCGACCCGCACCGGGGCCACGCCTTCCACCTGAACCGCTACGGCCTCTACGCCTGGGACCGGGCAGGAGCGCTCCGCGCCAAGCTGGACAGCGGCACCAAGACCTTCAAGCCGCTGACCCACTTCACCCTCGGATCATGTGCCCCCAACGGCGACCTGCTGCTGGCCCACACCAAGCAGCACCTGATCCTGCGCGTCCCTGCCCCCGACGACCTCACCGACCTCGCGGCAACCGTCGAGGAGGCACTGCGGGCGTACGCCCGTCAGCGCACGGCCCTGAAGAAGCAGTGGGGCCCGGTCAACTGGCACTGGCAGCACTCCGCGCCGCTCCACCGCATCTGATCACCCGGCCGCCACCGAGCCGCCGTTGCGGCGGGGGTACGAGCCTGTCCGCCCCGGCACGGAGGGGTGAGTGCCCGTCGTGGCGGGATCGGACCTGACGCTGGACGAACTGACCGAACAGGCGCCCGGGCAGCGCGAGCTCATCGAGACGAACGCCCGTGTCGTCGCGCAGCCGTCGGCCCCTCGCGGGGCAGCAGGGGCCGTGGGCGGCCTGCCGGGATGCGACCGGCTGGCCCCCACGGCGCGCTACCTCTGGCCGGAACGGACGCGGGCCAGCTGCCTTACGGGTTCCAGGTCGGCCACAAGATCACGCCCCACCGCGACTGTCCACACCCGCGCGGCGCGGGGGCGGGTCAGGAGACATGCCAGTCCCAGAGCTGGCGGGCGCTGTCGAGGGTGGGGCACCAGGTGACCTTGCGGCCGTCGCGGCAGATCTCGCCGGCACCCGGCGCGCAGCGGCACACCACGCGGAACTGACCGGCGCGCGCGGACACGACCGCCTGCACGATCCGGCCCACGTGTACTCCGTGAGCGAGATCGAGCCGGACGGCCGCGGCGATCTGCTCCGCGGTGACCACCTCCAGCCGGTCGACGGAGTCCAGCGTGCGGCAGATGCTGCCGTCGGCCTGAGCGGATGACTTCACTGCCACCCACCGTCCAAGCCGGACCACGTCACCGACCACTGCGGCACGCTCCTGCTCTGGGTATCGCTGCATCACCAGGTCGCCCCGCCGGACGCGGGGAGCATCGGCCAACCGCTGGAGCGCGCTCACCACGACCTGGGCGCTCACGCGGTCCTCGAGCCGCGCGGACTCCACGGTCCACACACCCGGACCGGGCCCGGGCTTCATCAGCTCCCACTCGCCCGCCCGGCCCTCCACCCGCACGATGTCACCGGCCCTGTACGCCTCGCCCGCCGGCCGAGTTTCGGAGGCGGCCCGGGCCCCGGACTGGGTAATCGTCACCACCTATCAGCTCCCTTTCAGCAGTGATTCCGCACAGCGACCCCCGGTTCAGTCCTGGGGCTTCGCTGCTTCGGCGATGACCTCGTGATGCACGCGCAGTGCCGCGGTCGCGTACTCCATGGGCGAGGGGCTGGCTCCCTGTACGGCCGTCATCGCCGCCAGGAAGCGGGCGTAGAGCGGCTGGTCGGCGTCGTCGACGACGTCCTCGATCAGCCTGAACGCGCTCGTCGCGAAGCGCTTGAGGGCCATCGGCCGCGTCTTACGGCCTGCCGTGCCCTGCTTGTCGCGCTCGACCACGCACTCGGCGTGCGTCTCGTTCACGTCGGTCACGCGCAGAATCCGCTCGCGGGTGACCATGTCGGGGGCCATGTCCTGCCACAACTGTCCGACCCGGACCCGGCCGACGGTGGAAGGGACGGGGGAGGGGCTGGTGCTCACGGGAACTCCTGAACGGGGACGAAGGGTTGGGTTGGTGCCAGGCGACTGGCGCGCCCGGCGACGAGCGTATGAGGGGGCGCGTCAGGCCGTGGTCCCGGGGGCGGGAGCCTTGAGGATGCGGAGGTTCTCCGCCTGGACCTCGGCGCAGAACCGGGCGATGAGCACCCACAGCGGCATGGACAGCCCGTCGAGCTGGTCATGGAGCAGCCGGGCGGCTTCGTGGATGCCGTGCTGTGCGCGGACGACGTCCATCAGGTCCACACCGCGCGTCTTGCGCTCAAGGGACCGGCCGGCGCCGAGGATATGGTCGTGGGCCTCGCGGCTGACCGTCTCCAGCCGCAGCGGATGCGCCGGAGTGAACCGGGACGGCGGGGGCGGGGCCGGGTCGAACGCGGTCGGGCGGGCCGCGCTGTATCGCGTCGCCCACAACTCCACCATGTAGACCGCGGCGGCCTGCCAGGCGGCCTCGTCGTGCTCGCCGGTGCGCGCCTGGAACGTCGCGATCGCCAGGCCGAGGAGGACCTCAGCACGATCCAGCCGCGCAGTGCCGTGGCCGAGGCGGAAGTCCTCCAGAGCCTTGGCGGCGTCGATCACGTGCACCTGGGCGGCGGGGGCGTGGTCGGTGAGACTGCGGCGCATCAGGATGTCGCCGGCCTCTACGACGATCCGCGATCCCGGCGCGGCGGGCTCTCCCGGCTCGGGGGACTGGAAGGGCATGGCTGTCGTACTCCTCAGCTGTCTTGTCGGATGGGGGCGAGCTGCCGACGGGGCAAGGGGGCTGACTCGTACGGGGGACACCGCGAACGCGGCCGTGCCGACCGCCTGGCCAACCAGCCATCACACTACATATTGAAACTAGATTGCACAACAAGTACAGTACACACTGAAACGTAAACACGACGCTTGCACCGTCGCACCGAGTGCGTTAGATTCGCGTTAGATTTTGGACTTTGAGGGTGGAGGTGGAGATGGGGGGCAGCGACCCTGTGGCAGCGGTGCTCGAGCGAATCCGGTTCGACGGCCCGGTGCCACAACTGCCGGATCCGGCGGAGCGTGCCACGCTTCGCGAAGCGTTCGGCTGGACCGTGACGCAGATGGGCCAAGCCGCCGGCGTGCGCCGCGAGACCGTGTGGACCTGGGAATCGGATCCTCCTCGCACGCCGCGCGGCGAGAAAGGGCAGCGCTACGCCAGGATTCTCGCCTACTTCGCAGCCGAACTGTCTCGCGCTGATGCGGAGGGCAGCTCCGCCACCCCCGAACCCGAACCGGTGCCCGTTGCGGTCGCTGCGGAGGAGGCCCCTCTCGAGCTCGACTTCGACATCGAGGACCCGCCCGAACTCGACTGGCAGAACACCGAGTCCAGCCCGGCTCACACGGAGACGGCGGAACCCGAGTTCGACACTCCCGGCTCGTGGGTCGACCTGCCCGAGGGGGTCACCCGGCTATGCGTCCGCTGCGGGCACCCGACGTCGAGTGTCGTCGGTGGCCGGCCCCGCCATGTGTACCTCCAGGCCATGGCCGCCATGGGGATGCCCCGCTGCGGCGCCCGGCCCACCGCCGGGTCCGCGCCTGCCTCCGTCCCGCAGACCGATGCGGCCTCGGCGGCGGTCACACCGGCCTCCGCAGCCCCGGCTGCCGCTTCGGCCACTGCGCTTGCCGCTGCCGCACCCTCCGCCCGGCCGTCGGCCGCGCCGCGCAGCCCGGGCGCCGCGCCGGCTTCTCGCCGTGTGAACCGCACGGCGAAGAAGCCGGGCGCGAAGCCGGTGCCGCCGCAGTACGCCGACGGGCCGCTGGCCGTCCTCGACGTCACCGACGGCGCCCTGACCGCGCACCTCGTCGATGGCCGCACCGTGCCGTGCCCGGCCAAGACCCTCCAGGCCCTGGCCACGTGGGCGCTGGACAAGCGCAAGATCCGCCTGGGCGCGGCCAAGGTCCACGACAACGGCTTCGACCAGGACCCGCTCCTCGTCCTCACCGAGGGCGCTGTCGCACACTTCGGCCTGCCCGCCGACCTCGCGGACCAGGAAGAACTCCGCCTGCCGGCCGACCACAAGGCCGTCAAGGGCCTCATCAAGGCCGGGTGGGAGCTCACCAAGTCCGGGTTCGGGCCCTGGCCGAGGATCTTCAAGCGCGTCGACGGCAAGCGCCACTGCGTTCAGCTCTTCCTCACGCCCTGGGGTGCCCTGGAAAACCGCGTCTGGGGGCAGGCCGGCGACCTGCCTGCGGGCGACCTCGCCCGGATGCTCGGCACCTACGCCCGCCTGGTCATCACCCCCCGCGGCACCGTCGCCGTCACCGGCGAGGAACTCATGACCTCGCTGCGCCCGCCCACCAAGGCCGAGTGGAGCGAGAAGGAGAACAAGTACGTCTCGGTGAAGGTGCCCCACACCCTTCACACCGTCGTCGACCCCGCCCCGTGCGAGGCCCCCGACGAGCACCCCGTCGTCGCCGCCGACTACCCGGAGGAAGGCTCCCGGCCCGCCAGCGAGGCCCTCGACGAGGAGGCGTGCATCTGGGTCCGCCCCGCCGACCTGATCACCGACGTCGAGCGGGCCTGCACCCACGTCGTCGCGCTGGACGTGCAGGTGGCGTTCCTGGCGGCGTGCCGACGCCTCCACGTCGGCACCGGCCCGGCCATCCACTACCCCCGCAACCCCGCCTTCGACCCCGAGCTTCCCGGCTCCTGGTACGTGGACCTGTCCCACGTCGAGACCGACCCGCGCATGCCCAGCCCCTTCACCTCCAGCGGCGTACGCCCCGAAGGTCCCGGCTGGTACGCCACCCCCACCGTCGCCTACGCCGTCGAGCTCGGCGCCGACGTCCGCCCGATGGAGGCCTGGGTCCGTAAGATCCACAGCCCCTACCTCCAGCCCTGGTACGAGACGCTGCGCGACGCCTACCTGACCGTGATGGCCGACCTCGGCGTCACCAAGGACCTCGACGACGAAGCCTTCCTCGCGGCGATGGCCAGCTACAAGGACGGCGATCCGCTGCTGGTCACCCTGGCGAACGCCATCAAGGCCACCGCCAAGTCAGGAATCGGCAAGCTGCGCCAGCGCCCGAACATGGGCATCGGCCACGCCTTCGGCGACCCGTGGCCGGCCCTGAAGCGGGTCACGTGGCGGCCCGACATCCGCGCCATGATCCTGTCGAAGGCACGGACCAACATGCACCGCAAGATGCACAACCTCGCCACCACGGCGGGCCGTTACCCGCTCGCCGTCAACACCGACTGCGTCGTCTACGCCACCGACAGCCTGTCGCCGCTGCCCCTCCTCCACGGCCCCGACGGCCAGCCGATCCGCGGCGGGTTCCGCCTCGGCGTCAACCCCGGCTCCGTCAAGCACCAGGGCTCCCAGACCATCGACTGGGCGCTGGACCTGCTCGCCGACGGAGTGAACATCGCCAACGAGATCAAGGACGACTCGCTCGTCCGCGTGGCCTGAACCCCAAGGAAGCTGACTGAACGTGGGACTGATCGAAGACCGGCTGGAAGAGGCCGCCGAGACCGCCTACTCCCAGCCGATCCCCAAGACCCTGGGCGCCCGGATCCGTTTCCTGCTCAAGCAGGAGAAGGGCGTCAGCCGTGCCGAGGCCGCCCGCGCGGTCGCCGAGAAGATCGGCAAGTCCCAGCGCACCGTCGAGCGCTACCGCGACGACAAGATCAAGACGGCGAAGCCCGAGACCGCCGCTCTCATCGAAGCCGAGGTCAAGAAGCTCTGGCAGCCGATCGTCAAGGCGAAGAAGCTCCAGGCCGCCGTCACCACCGGCGGCATCAAGGTCGACGTCCGCGGCAAGTTCGGATTCACCTCCCCCAAGGGAAGCACCAACGACCCGCGCTACCGGCGTCTCACCCGCCGCCTGGACGCCGCCACCGCGGCCGCCCTCTTCGAGGCCAAGGCGGCCGGCGCCTCCGAAGAAGACCTCGCCCAGCTGATCGCCGACGGACTGCGCGACGACTACTTCACCGACGGCGGCACCCGCGCCGGCTCGCTTCAGAAGGTCGAGCTAACCGCCATCGACCACATCCGCTTCAGCATCACCTGACCGCCGACTGTCCCCGGCTGAGAGGACCGGCCACCACCGTGACCGCGACCATCACCACCCCGCCGCCCAGGATCAGGCTGCGCCCGCACCAGTCCCAGGCCGTCCACGCAGCGCACACCGCGCTGCGCCACACCGCCCGGACCTCCGTCGTGATGGCCTGCGGCACCGGCAAGACGTACGTCGCCGCGCGCACCGCCGCCCGCGTCGCTCCCCAGGGCACCCGCCTGGTGCTCCTGCCCACGTTGGAACTCCTCGCCCAGACCATCGACGACTGGCGCACCGCCGGCATGAGCGGCCCCATCCTCGCCCTGTGCTCCAAGCGCCCCAACACCACAGGCGAAGCCGTCGCGTTCACCACCGACCCGGCCGCCCTGACCGCCACCGTCCACCAGAACCCCGGCCTGACGGTCTTCGCCACCTACCACTCCCTGCACCGCGTCCAGGACGCCCACCACCGCTTCGCCCTCCCGCCCTGGTCGCTGATCGCCATCGACGAAGCCCACCGAACCAGCGGTCACCTGGGCAAACGCTGGGCAGCCGTCCACGACGACGAGCTGATCCCCGCCCACAAGCGCCTCTACCTCACCGCCACCCCCCGCATCTGGTCGGCCGGTGAGCCCGGAGACGACGAAGACGACTCGCTCGTCGCGTCCATGGACAACCCCAACCTGTACGGCGACACCTGCTTCCGCCTCCCGCTCGCCGAGGCCATCGACATGGACCTCCTGGCCGACTACCGCGTCGTCGTCATGGAAGTGCACGAGGCGACCATCCGCACCCGGCTCGGGATCTCCGACAAGGCCACCGAAGCCGAACTGCGCCAAGCCGCCCTCCAGATCGCCGTCCTGCGTGCCATGGCCGAGCTCGACCTGCGCCGCGTCGTCTCCTTCCACCACCGGGTCGCCGATGCCCACGCCTTCGCCGGCACCCTCCGCGAGACCGCCACGCGCCTCTACGCCCTCGACGAGACCGGAACCAGCTGTCCCGACCCGGGCGAGCTGTGGGCGACCGGCCTCGACGGCAACCAGGACCCCGCCTACCGCCGCGAGCTCCTCGACCGGTTCGACGGCCGCCCCGGCGAGTTCCTCGAGCCCGCTCACCGCACCCTGATCGCCAACGCCCGCCTTCTCGGCGAGGGCGTCAACATCCCCTCGATCGACACCGTCGTCTTCGCCGACCCCAAGGAGTCGATCGTCGACACGGTCCAGGCCGTCGGCAGGGCGCTGCGCCAGAAACCCGGCCAGGGCAAGAAAGCCACGCTCATCGTCCCCGTCTACGTCGCCCCCGGCGAAGACGCCGACGACCTCATGGGCTCCAACCTGTACCGGCCGCTCTGGCGGGTCCTCCAAGCCCTGCGCGCCCACGACGACCGCATCGCCGACCGGCTCGCCGTCCCCCAGCAGCCCGCCCACCCGGTCCCGGACGACGAGGACGAGGAGACGGGCATGCCCGTGGACGTCGCCTTCGACCGCCCCTTCCCCGCCGACACCATCGCGCAGGCGTTCCGGCTGCGGGTCCTTCACCCCCGCGAGGCGTCCTTCCGCCGCGGCCTGGAAGCCGCCACCACCTACCACCAGACCTACGGGCATCTCGACGTCCCCCGGCTCTACGACGATGAGACCGGATTCGCGCTCGGCCGCTGGATCAACCGCGCGCGCAAGGCGTACGCGGCCGGCACCCTCAAGCCCGCTCAGATCAAGGCCCTCGAACACCTGGGCATCATCTGGAACCTCCAGACCCAGGCCGCCGAACGCGGACTGCTCCACGCCCGCAACTGGGCCGCCCGCCACGGACACCTCGCGGCCCCCACCGGCGAGATGGCCGGCGACTTCGCCCTCGGCCGTTGGCTCACCAACCGACGGGCCGCCGCCCGCGCCCGTGCGGACAACGGACTCGAACCCGACCCCACCGACCTCGCACTTGCCGAGATCGATCCGTACTGGAACCCCGCCTGGTCGATCACCTGGCAGCGCCTCTACTACACCGCACGCGCCTACGCCGACGCCAGCATCACCCTCGACGACCTCCCTGCCGACTTCGTAACCGACGACGACGAGCCCCTCGGCGAATGGGTCCGCGCCCAGAGCACCGACTACAGCACGCTCCACCCCGAGCAGCTCCGGCTCGTGCGCGAACTGGGCATCACCCTGATCGAGCCCGCCGACAACGAACCGCCGCAGCCAACCGGGCGCGCCGCCCGCCAGCAGCGGCAGCTCGAGCAGGGCCTGGCGGCCGTCGCCGCCTTCCGCGACCGCGAAGGCCACCTGAACATCCGCCAACGCGACACGGTCACCCTCAACGGTGAGGAGTACAAGGTCGGCCAGTGGCTCAAGAACCTCCGCAAACGCTGGGACAAACTGCCCCCCGAACACCTCCAGGCCGTCACCGCCGCCGGCATCACCCGCCACCCCCAGCCGCTCACCACGATCACCCCCACCCCCGGCACCTGAACCGAAACGCCGGCGAACTCCCGGACACGAAAGGTACGCACCCACACCGTGCTCAGCACACCGGAGAACTACCGCTGCGCGGCGAACGACGCCTCCCCGACCGCGACCGTCATCGCTGCCGAGGACGGCCTCATCCGCTACCTCCGCCAGCACGCCGAGCTCATCGTGAAGGGTGCCTACGACATCCCCGCAGACTGGAGGTACCGCAGCCAGTACCACCTCCTGCTGGCCCTGGGCCGCCGCTTCGCTCCCACACCCCGCCCTGAGGGCCTGATCGGCATGCCCGACCGGCTCTGCTACAGCAACTCCGCCCAGTATGCGAAGGAACACCAGGAAGAAGGCCTGGTATACGCCGAAGGGTTCGCCCTCACCCACGCCGGACTCGACTTCTACCTGCCCCACGCCTGGACCGTCCGTCCGGACGGCACCGTGCTGGACCCGACCTGGGACGACGAACCTGGCCGGGCATACGTCGGCATCGCGGTCACCGATCCCCGGCTCTGGCCCTTCGACGGCGGAGGGATTCTCCAGGACTTCGACCGCATGCTGCCCGTGCTCCGTGACGGCTTCCCGCCCAATACGCTCGCCGACCTCGGACGCCCACTCGCCAACGGGCTGGCGCAGGGGCAGGCCCCAACGCCCAAGAGGTGACCGCCGCGATCCCCCGATCCCCATGCGGTGCGCCGACGAAACACAGGACATCGCACCGATGAAACCCGCCAACGTCTGACGCGGCAGAAGGAGCTGTGAATGTTGATCATCAGTGAGCGCGTGCGGTCCGCGGACCCCCGCGAGGACGAGCGCGTCGTGCACCGGGCCGTCGGCCGCGCCGAGAACGATTTCCAGCGTCTGTCCTGCAGCGAGGGGCCGGAGGACGGTATACACGTCCCGGGGCAGAGGCTCAGGGTGCGCGGTGACCACACTCTCGGAGACGGACAGCGGTGGTGCACCAAGTGTTTCCCCGAGAAGGTGCAAGGGATCTGATTCCCACCAGCCCGGCGATGCAGTCTCTGCCAGAGCACTCACCATGCGGGCGCGGACGTATGTCGGTGCCCCAAGGCCCCGGCCGCCGTCGGCACCGGGGCACGGCGCTGTCCGACCCCGGTGACAGGATGGCGCCAGAAGCGTCGCGTCCGCCCAGCGGCCGCGGCACCCCGAGCACCACGGAGCACCGTTTTCATGAACCGCAGTGAGCTGACCGCCGCCCTCGCAGAGCGCGCCGAGGTGACCCGCAAGAACGCCGACGCCGTGCTGACCGCCCTCGCCGAGATCACCGGTGAGGTCGTCGCCAAGGGCGACGAGAAGGTCACCATCCCTGGCTTCCTGACCTTCGAGCGCACCCACCGTGCCGCTCGCACCGCCCGCAACCCGCAGACCGGCGACCCCATCGAGATTCCGGCTGGCTACAGCGTGAAGGTCTCCGCGGGCTCGAAGCTCAAGGAAGCCGCGAAGGGCAAGTAGCCCCGTCCTCCGCCCCGCTGGGTGGCACAACGGCACGCCTCACCCGCGCCGAAGCCGGATAGGCATCCCGCCCACGGGGTAGTACGGACGGCGAGTGCCCTCCGACGACGGAGAGCACCACCCACAGACCAACCGGGCGAACACCCGGCAACTTTCGAAGGACACACGCATGGCCAGCGGCACCGTGAAGTGGTTCAACGCCGAGAAGGGCTTCGGCTTCATCTCCCAGGACGGCGGCGGACCGGACGTCTTCGCGCACTACTCCAACATCTCTGGCAACGGCTACCGCGAACTGGTCGAAGGCGAGCAGGTCACCTTCGACGTGACCCAGGGCCAGAAGGGCCCCCAGGCCGAGAACATCGTGCGCCGCGGCTGACCCCGGAAAATGAGCGCCGCCCCGCGACGGCCACTGTAGAGTGGTCTCACCGACGCGGGGTGGAGCAGCTCGGTAGCTCGCTGGGCTCATAACCCAGAGGTCGCAGGTTCAAATCCTGTCCCCGCTACTGACCGAAGGGCCCGGATTTCTATCCGGGCCCTTCGCCGTATCCGAACCACGCACCATCCCGGCCAAGCCGGACCTGCCTCACTCCAGCAAGACGACGTTGTCCGGGGAGACACAGACGCGGCCCGATCCGATGGCGGCAGCCGTCGCCAGAGCACGGCCGACCAGCCCGGCATGACCACCGATGGCGATCCGCACGTCGTCGAGCGTGCTCATCCTCGCCTCGATCACGCCGCGGCGGCCGGCCACCTCCACCTCGAACCGGCCCGCACCGCGCTCGCACACCCGGTACGTGTCCGGCCCGAGCGTGCACTCCCACCGACCCGGAGCGGTCTCGGCCAGGTCAACGAGGGTACGGATCTGCTCCAGCGGACTGGGCCCGGCCGGATGGTTCTCGTCCGCGTGCTCCTCGAACGCTCTACGGGCCAGCAGCGCGAAGGCGTGCCGGCTCACTTCACCGCACTCCGGGCACGTCAAGGCGAACCGGTCGGGCCCGGCATCACCTGTATCGGTGATCGTCGGCCGCAGCCCGTTGACCATCGGCTCCAGCACCTTGCGCTCACGACGCCCCACCTGCCGACCCTCCCTCCTCGTACGCCGCTCATCTCCGGCGCATTCTCCGCCACGGGCAAAGCCCGGCTCACGGCGACGGACACCGTGTCGGCATGAGCACCCCCACATCGGGCCTACGGTGCATCGGTATGACGCAGCACATCAGGATCGCGAGCCGTGCCTCGGCCATGGCGACAGCACAGGTCAACTGGCTGATGGCAGAGATCACCCGCACGAGCCCCGGCACCGTGCCGGAGTTCGTCCCCATCACGACAGCCGGCGACAGCTGGACCGGACCCCTGGCCGAAGTCGGCGGCAAGGGCGCCTTCACCAGCGCCGTCGCCCGGGCCGTTCTCGACGGCCGCGCGGACCTCGCGCTGCACTGCGCGAAGGACATGCCCGGCGACGAGCCAGAACCCGACGGCACCGTGTGCCTGTACCCGCGACGCGACGACGTCCACGACGTCCTGGTCCACCCTGCCGGAACCAAGCTCGACGACCTGCCCGCCGGCACCCGCATCGGCACCTCCGCCCCCCGGCGGATCGCCCAGCTCACCGTCTCCCACCCGCACCTCACCGTCGTCGCCGTACGCGGCAACGCCGACACCCGCCTCGGCCTGACCCGCTCCGGCGACGTCGACGCGGTGATCCTCGCCCTCGCCGGACTACGCCGCCTGGGCCGGGAGTCCGAAGCCACCGAGATCATCGACACCGACCGGATGATGCCCGCCCTCGGCGCCGGCCAGCTCGCCCTGCAGATCCGCGCCGACGACCAAGACCTCCTCACCCCGCTCACCGATCCCGCCGCCACCCGAGCCGCCCTCGCGGAGCGGACGCTGCTGCGCGCCCTCGCCGGGCACTGCCACGCCCCGATCGCCGGTCACGCCACTGCCCATGCGGCGGGAGAGCTTCACCTGGCCGCCCGGGTCTACATCCCGGACGGGTCGGCCATGCTGGCCGCCGCACGGACCGGACCCGACCCGCAGACCCTGGGCCGAGCAGTCGCCCAGGACCTCATCGCCCAGGGCGCCAACGACCTCCTCGCCTCCTCCCGGCGCCGCTGACCGGGCTCCTCCCGGCCTCGGTGGAAGGCCACAGGCCGGGCGGGCCGTACCAGGTGCGGGCCGCATTCGTCCTCGGCCCGTGCGGGCGCCCGATCGGCTCCCAGGGCGGTGTCTACCTCGCGATCCGCGATCACCGCGCACTCACCGGCTCGTCGGGCGACCGATGCTCGCGGCCTTCGTGCTGCGCAGCCAGCGTCAGCCGCTCCCTCCCGCCCGCGTCGGCTACCAGAGCCCCATGGCCCCGCACCGTCGGCCACGAGAACGTCAGCCGTTCGTCCCTCCGCAGAAAGACGTCCGGGTAGCATCGTGCGGACGCACATCACCGTGAGGCGTGCCTTGCCCGGACCCACCTCCGGGCTCTGGTGAATCCAGCTGCCGCTGGGAGGTGACGCAGTGGTGATGCATGGCGTTTCCCTCGTCTTTGACCGCCTTTGCGCACTCGGCGTTTGTCGTGGTGGGGCGGCATGACGCGGAGCGTGCAGGAGCTGTCTTGTCATCGAACGTCACCAACCGCCAGCAGATCGCCCGGGCGCTCAACAAGGCGACCGGCTGCGGATACCAGCGGGCTCTGGAACGCGTCGTCGACGCCGCCGAGCGCAAGCTGCTGCCCCCGGTCCTGGACGCGGCCGGCCGTGCGGAGGCCGTCCGGATTCTCACTGACCCGGCTGTGGCCGCCCAAGTCCCCAGCCGCATGCTCGCGCGGGACTACCTGCAGGCCCTGGTTGCGGAGCTCCGTCTCCTGGGATGGGGAGCCGGCCACCACGAGCCCGAGGTGGACTGCTTCGGCCTCACGGTCTACGCGGGGCCTGTCGCGGGTCTCAGCTTGTCCGTGGGACGTGCAGATGACGATGCCGACGGCGATGAACACGATCCGGATGACCCGGGCCAATCGGACCTGACCAAGTCGCTGTACCTGACGTCGATGTGCCCGTCGGGCAATGCGACCGTCGAGGACTTCGAGGACGGCCTCGCGGACTGCTCCACTGAAGCCGTCCGCGTCACCGCGCGCCGCATGGACTCCAAGCTCGGAAAGACCCGGCTCCACCGGGTCCGGGGCACAGAAGAGCACTCCACCGCGTCGTGTCCGATCTGCGCAGACCGGTACCCCGAGCACCATCTGCTGAAGAACTCGCCCAGCGCCCTCCCCGTGTGCCCCGCCTGCATCTTCGACGGCGACCAGGCCTACCGCACCGATCTGCCGTACCTCGCGGTCCAACTCGACCGGCTTCTCCACGACGACCTGGTCGCTCCGGCGGGATGGGACGCGGTCGCGGCCGTCCTCGCCCTGACCTGCGGCCCCAACCTGGGCACGCGGCTCGACCGCGAACTGAAGGAGCGCGGCGGCTGGCCGATCATCATGGAACGCTGGGGAGAGCCGCTGGAGCGATCCTGGATCTGGCTCCCGCCGCCCGCTCACTGGCACGAGGCGTTCAAGCACCTGGGCGCCGGCGCGACCCTGGCCGCGCTCGTCGACGCCGTCGACCGCCACGACCCCACCGCCCGCGCCGCGGCGAAGGCCCTGTGCCGGGAATCCGGAGTGCGCTGGCGCGACGCCCTGTGGCCCGCCGCCATCGCCTACGCCGTGGCTTTCACGACCCAGAGCCACGAGCGCGACCGCCACCGCACCCCCTTCCACGTCGTCCACTCCCTCAGCGACGGACTCGGGCAGACCATGAAGCCCTTCGCCGTCACCGGGGACGCCTCGAACGTCGAGTACGGGCTCGAAGCGCTGCTCAAGTACCAGCTGTTCCCGATGCTCCTCGGGCACAGCCTGGATGAAGAACCCGACGACCCCCGCCGCCGGTACGGAGCTCAGCCTGACGACGACCGCCCCGCCCGGAGCCGAGCCGACGCCCGCCTCACCCACGGGATCGACCGGGCGAACCAGCTCGCTGTCGTCCTGGGCAAGATCCCCTTCACGCCGGCTGGCGTCCCGGTCTGGGACGGCGCAGCAGTGGCCGGAGCCGATGCCCAGGGCCTGGGAAGCACCGCGCCCGCGAACGACCTGTGCCGTGCGATCCGGGACGAGGCCCGCCAGCAGGCGGCTGAAGCCCTCTACGACCTCGACGGGTGCGACGCGGTCGACGCCGACCAGGCGTGGGCCCGCAGCGGCTGGTGGATTCCCTCGGACCACGCCCCCCACGCGGTGCGCCAGGCGCAGCAGTTCCTCCCCGTGAAGACCAGGGTCCACGCACTGTGGCTCGGGCCCGCTGCGCAGCTCCCCGAACCCGTGCAGATCTGCGTCGACATCGTCAGCGTGAACGCGCACAGCACCGGCCCCCGCGACGTGCCGTGGCTGCAGGTGTCGGACGGCCGCTCCGTGTTCGGGCTGACGCTGTCGGACGTCGCGCTGATCCGCCGGGCTGAACCCGGGGACGAACTCACCGAGGTCTGGCCCTCCGACCATCCATCGAACCGCGGGGATGACGCCCCGGCGACCGAGACGAGCCCCGCCACGTCGGACGAGTCGCTGCCCACGCTCGATGAACTGTCCCTGCTGACCAACCAGTTCCTGCATCTGGCCGGACACCGGCTCGGCGAAGGCTGGAAGAGCGTCGACGAGAAGGCCTACGCCGCCCACCAGCGCCTGGAGAAGGCTCTCGAAGCCGAATACACGGGCTTCGCGGCCACGAGGGTCAAGGTGTGGATCAACCTGTTCGACACTACGCACCCCTGCCCGAGCGGACAGACCCAGGCCCTGCCGGCATACGCGCTGACCGGCAAGCCCTACGAGGTGGAATTCGACGTCCACGCGCATGACCCGTCCTGCGGCTGCGGCCAGGAGTACGGCTTCGGCGACTTCTCCGACCGCGTCTGCCAGCTCCTCATCGTCCTGTGCCTGTACGGCGGACTGATCGAGGTCCACCCCATGATCGAGACCGCCACCGCGACAGACGATCCGGACGAGCACGAAGCCGTCCTACGCGACATCACCTGGGAGGTCGACGGACCCGACAGCTACGACTTCCGGGAGATCCAGCGCCGGGCGATCCGGGACATCACCGACCCGGAATCGAGCCTGAACACCGACACCAACCCGACCTACATCCCGCCGCACATGGCCGCGGACGGCTGGTACCTGCCCGAAGGCGGGACCTCGATGATGTTCCACGGCCGCCGACACGAAGACGACACGGACTGACCACTACGGGCCGCCGCGCACTGACGCCTCACGATCGGGATGGCCGGTCGTGGGGCGCCGGCGGGCAACCGCAGTCCGCCGCGCTGCTCTTCCCCCCGTCTCCGGCCCACCGGTCTCGGCAGTGGGAACATCTGAACGGCCCTGGAGTGCAGAGGTCTGCCCTTTCTTGCCGGTCCTGGCGCGGCCAACGGTGAACTCCCTCCGAAGAGCACACCCGGCATGCCCGAGCCTGCTACATGTGGACGGCGGTCGGGCCGCTGGGGACCGGACACCGCATCTAATGAAGAGGCTTGGTTGAGCATGGTGTCCGACAGCAATCCGTCCGCCGTTGACCAACTCTGCGATCATCTGCGCACGCTCGGGCCTCACGGGCTCGAGCAGCTTCTGGCCGAACGCCGGGATGCGCTCACCGAGCCGCGCCCGCGGACGCTGAGCGAGATCGCCGAGCGGCTGCTGCGGCCCGGCAGCGTCCAACGGGCCGCCATCCAGCTGCTGTCCTTGCCGTGCGTGGAGGTTGCCGAGGCGCTTGCCGCCCTTCCCGCGCCCTGCCCCCGGCCCCTGCTCGCGTCCATGCTCGGGCTGCCACAGGAGCCCGGCAAGCCGAATGACGACGGTGAGGCCGCCCTTGAGCGGGCCCTCGGCCGGCTGTCCGCCCTGGGACTCGTGTGGGCTCGTGATGCGGTTCCCGGCGAGCCGAGCAACCTGATCATGGCTGAAGCGCTCCGCGAGCTGTGGAAGGAGCCCTTGGGCCTGCGCAACCGGCTTGTCGGCTTCGAGACCGTCGTGGAGAACCTGCACGGCGAAGGCCTGGCCACGGCCCTCGACACGCTGGCTCTCACCGACGCAGGTTCCGAAAGCGAGCAGCGCACCATGCTCCTCGCCCACCATCGTGACGGTCAGCGGGTGCGTGACCTCCTCACCCATGCACCCTCGCCCGCCCAGGAGCTTCTGAAGCATCTGCGCCAGTACAACTCCACCACATACAGCTCGATCTCCATGTCCTCCGCCGGCCAGGAAGGCCAGAACTGGGCAGCCGAGCGAGCCCTGCTCTCGTCGAAGGACCGGCCCGTTTCCCCCGGTGCCTCCGGCTTCTTCATGGAGCGGGAGACCCAGCTGCCAGCCGAGGTGCTGATCGCGCTGCGCGGACCGGAGCCCGCCGCGCCCTTCCACCCCCGGCCGCCGCAGACCCCGCTCACGGCCGTCACCAGCCAGCAGATCACCGAGGCTGCCTCGGCCGCCGCCGTCACCTTCCTTGCCCAAGCCGCAACGGTCCTGCACGCGTGCGGCCAACAGCCGCCGGCCTTGCTGAAGGACGGCGGCATCGGCACCCGCGAACTGACCCGGATCACCAAGGCCTCCGGCTGTACGCCGGCCGCGGTCCGCCTCGTCCTCGAATGCGCCCACGCGGCCGGTCTCCTGGCGCACGACGGTCAGCAGCGGATCCTGGCGACGACCGGGTACGACGCCTGGACAGCGCGCGACCCGGCCGGGCAGTACGCGCCACTCGCCCTGGCCTGGCGCATGATGCGCTTCACCCCGACCCGGACCACACCGATCGCGACCCGCTACGGCACCGACGACGACGCGCCGGACGGCCCGACGCCCGCTCTGGCCTCCCGGGCCGAATGCGAGGGATGCCGGGCGACACGTACCGCCCTCCTGGACAGCGCGGCCGCGCTCGGGCCGCAGCAAGCCCTCGACACCGCAGACGATCTCCTCGGCGCCTTCGCCGACCTGCTCGCCTGGTACCGGCCCCGCGCCAGGTTCTGCGCCTGCACGGAGAAGTACTCGTACTCGGGGCAGCGCGATCGAGACCACGAGAAGGCCGCCCTCGCGCCGCTGGTGCGCGAAGCCGAACTCCTCGGCGTCCTGGCACAGGGTGCACTCAGCCCACTGGGCGCGGCACTGCGCCACCACAACACGGACCCAGCCCTGAACGAGACCGAGCTCGCCGCATGCGCCCAGCAGGTGCTGCCACCGCCGGCCGAGACAGCGCGTTTCCACACCGACCCGGACGTGACCGCCACCGTCGACGGCGTGTGCTCGCCCCGACTGGCCGCCCTCCTGGACCAGATGGCCGACCGCGCCGTACGCCACCCCGCATCCCTCTGGCACATCACCCCAGCCTCGCTGCGCCGCGCCCTCGACACCGGGCACACCGCCGACGACCTCCTCCACGCGCTGCGCAGCATCGCCGACACCACAGTCCTGCCCGAGCGACTGACGGACCTTGTCCGGGAAGCCGCCGACGCGCACGGCCGGGTCCGCCTCACCACCCCGGCCAGCCTCCTGCACAGCACGGACACCGCCCTGATCGCCGAAATCGCCGCCAGCGACCGGCTGACCCCGCTGAGCCTGCGGGTGCTAGCCCCGACCGTGCTGACGAGCCCGCTCCCCGGCGTCACGGTGCTCGCCGCCCTCCGTGACGCCGGGTACGCCCCCATCGACGAAGAGCATGACGGTGCAATCCGGCTCGAGCGCCCCACCCCCAACCGTCACCCGCTCCTGCCCGCACCACGGACCGCCGGACCGGCGCCGGAAGCACCCGACCTCGCCGACCTGGCCGAAGTTCTCCTCTCGGCCACCGGTGACATGCCGGTGCCCCGGCTCTCTCCGACCGAACAGGTCCTCGCCCGCGACGCCCAGCATCTGGATCCGCCCGCCCTGCGCCGCCTCGCCCACGCCCTCGACAACGCCCTCGAAACCGCCATCACCTACGCACCCGGCGCAGGCCGACCCACCACCCACACCATCCACTCTCTGGAACTCGATCCGCCGTACCTGTACGCCTGGACCGGAACCGACGACGAGGTAAGCACCTTCCATCTGAGCCACATCCAGGACGTAGATGCGGAAGCCCCGGCCTGACACGCGGCCCTAAGGGTTGTCCCGTAAATGATCTCTGACATGGCTGGTGGCCTGCTGGTTTCTGCGTCACCCGGCAAGGACGAGGTTGTGCAGGCGGGCGATGCCGAGCATGGCGTGGTGAACGCCGTCGCCCTTGAGCCGGCAGTCGCGAAGGATCTTCCATCCCTTCATCCGGGCGAAGGCGTGCTCCACGCGCGCGCGGACTTTGCGGTGGGAGGCGTTGTGCTCCTCCTTCCAGTCCCGGAGTTCGCTCTGGCCTTTCTCACGGCGGTGCGGGATGACCAGGCCGGTACCCCGGTAGCCGCCATCTGCGATGACCGTGGTCTTTCCGACGGCGTCTTTCGCGCCGGACAGCTCCCACGCCTTGCAGTCGTTGCGGTTGCCGGGGAGCGGTCGGCCGACCGCGACGACGAGCCGGGTGTCGGCGTCGATGACGACCTGGTGGTTGGTGGAGTACCGGTAGTTCTTGGACTGCTCGGCGATGGTGTGGTCGCGGGTGGGAACGAGAGTGCCGTCCACGATGAGCACGGTGTCCTTGCGGAACCGCTTGCGCTGCTGGAGCGCGAGCGCGGGCCCGAGGTGGTCGATGATGCGGTCGGCGGCCGACTTGGACACCCCGAACAGCGGGGCCAGTTGGCGCAGGGTCAGGTTCGTGCGCCAGTAAGCGGCGACCAGGAGCACGCGGTCCTCCAGCGGCAGGCTCCAGGGCCGGCCCTTGCGCACCGGATCAACACCCTCACGCCGGAGCGCGGTGATCAGCTTCCCGAACTGGCGCGGGCTCAGCCTGGTGAAAGGGGCTATCCAGGAGGGCTCAGACGCCGTGATCACACCAGACACGGCAAGATCATCTCACCGTGACCAGCAGTTACGGGACAGCCCTTAGGCGCCAGTATCGCTCCACCCCGCCCCGGCAAGGCGTTTTCGTATGCTCCGCCGCACCGGGGCACGCCCTTGCCCACGGCGCCTGGAGCCGGCCGGCCCCAGAGCTCGGACACGCAGGGCTGGAGGACTTGATGAGCGACACGACGGTCGCCGGCCGGTACCGGCTGAAGGAGCCGATCGGCAGCGGAGGCATGGGCACTGTGTGGCGCGCTGAGGACCTCCACGAGACCCACGACGTCGCCCTCAAGATCATCCTGGTAGGGGAGGGGGACCCGGTACAGGAAGCGGCCTTCCGCCGCGAGGCACAGGTCGCCGCGCGCCTGTCCCACCCGAACGTCGTCGCCGTCCGGGACCACGGCGCCGCCCACCTCGACGGCCGCCGAATCCTTTTCCTGGCCATGGACCTCGTGGTCGGACGGCCGCTGAACACGCTCACCGGGCGCCCGCTCCCCATCACCCAGGCCCTGACCTGGGCGATCCACATCAGTCAGGCCCTGGAGGACGCCCACCACCGCGGCATCGTCCACCGCGACATCAAGCCGTCCAACATCCTCCTTGACCAGGCATCCGGCAACACCGCGAAGCTGTGCGACTTCGGCATCGCGCGCCTGGTCGAGGCCACCCACCACACCCTGACCGTGACCGGCGTCGCCATCGGCACCCCCGCCTACATGTCGCCCGAGCAGGCCCGCGGCGACACCAGCCTGGGCGCACCCAGCGACCTCTACTCGCTCGGTTGCCTCCTCCACGAGCTGCTCACCGGCCACGTCCCCTTCACCGGCACGGGCTGGCAGGTCCTCAACCAGCACCTCAACGACGCACCGGCCCCGCTGTCCGCCCTGCGCCCCGGTGTTCCCCGCGAGCTCGAGCAGTTGGTCCTGGAGCTCCTCGACAAGGACCCCGACTGCCGGCCGACCGCGGCCGACACCCGGAGGCGGCTCACCCAGCTTCACGCCGAGCTGGCCGCCTTCGCCGACGCACCCACCGCGACAGCGCCCCGGCACCAACCCACGCTGGTCGCCACCACGACCTCCGCCAGCGCCGCCACCCTCTACCGCGAGCCGGGCGCCCGCGGCACCACCGTGCGCGCGGCCGGACTGACCGCGGCCGCCATCACCAGCGCCCTCTCGCTCACCACCACCCTGCCGATGCTCTGGACGACCGGCCTCGGCGCTCTCGCCGGCCTGCTGCTCGCCGTCCTCTACCTTCTCGACCCGCCCCAGCCACCGCACCCGGGGCAGTTGAGGATCACCACGGCTGCCCTCATGACCCTCCTGCTCCTCATCGGCGGCGCGGCAGCCGCCGTCCTCGTCACCGACTTCTCCCGGTGGGCGGCCGCCCTGACCATCAGCGTCTTCGGCGGGCCCGCCATGGTCGCCTGCGCCAGTGGTGTGCGGCGCCTGGTCGAGCACGCGCTCCACCGCACGGCCTGGTACGGCGACATCGCGACGACCGCCGGCGCCCTGCAGACCGCCACCGTGCTGCTCGCCGCCCATCACGCCGGCATTTCGCCCCTCACCTACCTCACCGCCGGCGCGGTGCTGTGGCCAGCCACAGCACTTCTCACTGCAGTTCTCACACCTCGCCGCACCCGCCACGACTCTCTTCCTCCAGCACGGACCGGAAGCACCGAGCTCCGGCGTGACACCCGGCCCCGGCCTGCCGTAATCCACGCTTAGACGCCGCCACCACCTTCAACGGCGAGGCGATTCCCGGCGCCGTTACGACCAGATCCTGGCCACCGCGGACTGCGACACCGGCTCGAGCGCCCTCACGAAACGCACCTCGCGAGAAGGCGAGGTCCCTCGCCCCGCACCACTTCGGTGCCCGGTTGCCTTGGCCTGACTAGCGAACAGCGGAGGCAGCTCGACGCCGTCGCCCTCGAAGCCTCGGACTGCCCCGGACCTCACCAGCCAATACATGTCTAGTGTCCTGCGCCAGTAGTTGATCGTTAGTTGTGGTGTGACTTCTGCTGCTGGTGCGTCTGTTCCTCGTCGAGGCCCGAAGCTGGAGCCGCTGCTG
>NZ_JOHS01000051.1 GCF_000725625.1 Streptomyces sp. NRRL F-6676 | reverse complement strand
CCAAGCTCTCAACTTCGTTCGAGCAGGGGGGACCCCCACCGCGTCGACTCCCTCCTCCGCCTTGCAGCTGCACGCACCAGACCCCGCTCACCGGCATTGCAACGGCACCCTCGGCCTCCTGCGACCTGATCCAAACGACAGGCCCTAGCCCTCACCACTGCTTCGCCGGCACCTGCGCCGACGAGCCCCCCCGGATCGCCGTCCAACGACGGTGCACGACAAGCAAGGAGACAGCCGTGATCGACCCGCGCCAGCCCGGCAAGGTCCTGCGGTTCAAGGCGAAGCCCGGCAAGAGGGACGAACTGTTCGCCCTGTGCGCCAAGTTGAGTGACGAGTCCGCTGCCACGGACAAGGTCATCATCGCGCGCGCCGAGGACGACCCCGACACGTTGTGGGCGATGGAGTTCTTCAAGAGCGACGAAGCACTCGCCGCCCAGGACGCCGACCCCAAGTGGGACGTGCTGCACGCCCAGATCGGCGCGCTCATGGAGGAAGACTTCACGCTCGCCCTGGTCCGCGCCTACTACGCGCACTTCTGATCCACCGCCCTGCACCGTCGGGCACCCGTCCGGACGGCCGGCTCTACGGACACCGTGATCTGGTTGTCGCGGGGCATCCACTGCCCCGCCCGGCTCGTCAGTCAGCTCAGGGCCCGCCGAACTGACGTACTCCCGCCTCCGGTTACACACGGTCCGTCGGCCGGAGACTTCGGCACTGTCCGGGCCGCAGCGGCAGTGCCGGACAACTCGTGGCCGCCTCGCGCGCCCCGCCCCGGGTGCGGCCGGTTCTACCGTCCGCTCCCGCCGCCAGGCCGGATCGCGACCGCCGGTCTTGCTCTCATGCCCTTCGCGGGCCCCTGTCTTTGGAGAACAACCATGACTGCACACCGCCGTACCTTCTCGGCGAAGACCAAAGCGCTCACGGCCGCGCTGGTGGCGCTTGCCGTCGCAGGCATCGTCGTGCCGGTGATCACCGCCGCGCAGGCAGAGCCCACCTCCCGCGCACGATCGGCCACAGCGCACACCGTCCCGAGCAGCGTGCAAGAACGGCACCCCGACGCGGCCTGTTACGAAGTGCGAGTGCCGGTGTCGATCCAGAGGATAGGAAAGGCCCACATATACGGGGAACTGTGCCGGCCACGCCATCAGACCAAGGCGAGCGACACCGTGCAGCTGCTCGTCCCGGGCTCCACCTACAACCACAGCTACTACGACATGCCAGTGGAAGACGGTCGCTACTCCTACGTCACCAAGGCCCTCGCCGACGGCTTCTCCACCTTCAACATCGACCGGCTCGCCACTGGTAGGAGCACCCTGCCGCCCAGCTCCAAGTACACCCTGAGCTCCGGCACCGAGGCCATCCACCAAGTGATCGCCGAGCTGCGCGCCGGCCAGATCAAGGGCCGCTCGTTCGACAAGGTCGTCTGGGTCGGCCACTCGCTGGGCTCGTCCATGGCCTGGTCCCAGGCCGCGACGTACGGGGACGACGTCGATGCGTTCGTGCTCACCAGTATGAGCCACGTCGTCCGCCAGGAAGAACCGTCCGACAGCGGCCCTGGAGAGGACGTCCAGTTCGAGATCAAGGCGATGGATGATCCCAAGTTCCGCGGTCAGATCAATGACCCCGGCTACCTGACCACGAACGCCGGCATGCGGCAGTTCTTCTACTACACGCCCAACACCGATCCGGCCGTCATCAAGGCTGACGAGCGGCTCAAGGACGTGAGCACCTCAGCGGACTCGGACAGCGCAGTCCTTCCTCCGGCGCAGTCCCCCTCACGTTCGATCAAGGTGCCCACCCTCCTGGTCACCGGGGACAAGGACCAGTACTGCACCGCCGGTACGTGCACCCCCAAGACGATGCTGGCCAACGAGCGGCCGTACTACTCCGACGAGGCCCACCTCAAGTCGATCGTCGTACCCAACAGCGGCCACGACGTGCAGCTGCACAGAAACACATCCCAGACGAACGCGCAGATCCTGCGCTGGATCAAGGCCACGGTGTAACGCTGCCCGATCGCGGTCCAGCCTCTCGCCGGACCGTCCGGTCGCGCGAGCTCGCCCGGATGCTGGGGTCCGCCCCGTTCCTGTTCACCTCGGGTCTGCCGGAGGTGCCGCGGCTCGGGGAGCGGCTGGTCCGGGCCCGGGTCGAGGCCGGCGCCACGGGGCTGGTGCTCCCGAGTCGTCCCGCGTGCGGGCGCCGGCGGCCTCTCACGACGACGTCTTCCAGCGGGCGGATCTACGGCTCGTGTTGCGACCGCAACCGGATCCAGGCCCCGCACCCCCGGGATGTGCTAGACAGGTAACAATCAAAGGGGTATTTTGCAGCAGCTCAAGCTCGGAATCATGTCGCAGACCCGGAAAGAGAACGAGCACCGTCTGCCGATCCACCCAGCGCACTTCGATCGCATCGACGTCGACCTTCAGCACAGCATCTATCTGCAAACCGGCTACGGCGAGCACTTCGGTGTTTCGGACCGTCAGCTTGCACCGTGGGTCGCCGGTTTTCGCTCACGCGAGGAGCTGATCGCGGAGTGTGACGTCATCCTGCTGGCCAAACCGTTGCACGAGGATCTGGCGGAGCTGCGGGAGGGGCAGGTGCTGTGGGGGTGGCCGCACTGCGTGCAGGACGAGAAGGTCACGCAGGCCGCCATCGACCGCAAGCTCACAGTGATCGCCTTCGAGGCGATGAACCACTGGACCCGGGAGGGTACATTCAGCCTGCACGTTTTCCACAAGAACAACGAGCTGGCCGGCTACTCGTCGGTGCTGCATGCCATGCAGCTGACCGGGGTGACCGGTGACTACGGGCGTCGGCAGCGGGCGGTGGTGATCGGCTTCGGCGCCACCGCCCGCGGCGCGGTAACCGCGCTCAGCGCGCTGGGCGTTCACGACGTGGACGTACTGACTGCCCGCAGCATCGCCGCCGTCAGCTCACCGATCCACTCGGCACGGATCGTCCACTTCGACCACGACGTGGCCGACGACACCCTCGACCCGCGGCGCAGTATTGCGCTCACTGAGGACGGTCCGGAGCCGCTGGCCACGTTCCTCACCGGGCACGACATCATCGTCAACTGCGTGCTCCAGGACACCGCGGCGCCGCTGATGTTCCTGACGGAGGAGGACCTGCCGAAGCTCGCGCCCGGCACCCTCGTCATCGACGTCTCCTGCGACGAGGGCATGGGCTTCGCCTGGGCTCGGCCCACCACCTTCAACGACCCGATGCTCACCGTCGGCGACCACGTCCACTACTACGCCGTGGACCACAGCCCCTCCTACCTGTGGGATGCGGCCACCTGGGAGAACAGCGAGGCGCTGATCCCGTTCCTGCGGCCGGTTCTCGAAGGGCCGGACGGCTGGGACGGCGACCGCACGATTCGCGGAGCGATCGAGATCCGCGGCGGCACCGTCCAGGACCCCGCGGTCCTGGCCTTCCAGCACCGCGCCGAACAGTACCCGCACGCGCCGCTCTGACCCGACTCCGTCTGGTCGGCGGCGTACCCACACCGGGTACGCCGTCGACCAGACGCCCCAGCCTTCCGTGAGCCGTGACTCGTACGTCGCCCACTTCCCGGACCTTGCGTCGCTTCCGAGGACAAGACCGTGAGACGAACCCGAACTTGCGGCAAGGTAGGCACCATTCGGTCCAGAAATCGATGATGACGAAGTCGTTGCCGGAGATGACCTCGTTGAAGTTGTTCGCGGTCAGCTCGATGGTGGTCATGAGTGTTGCTCCTGTATGTGGTTGGGGTACGGGGCTGGTTGGGTACGGGGTTGGGCTCAGGGCGCTGTGCGGCGGCCGTCGGGCACACCGCGACATCGCAGTGCGCCCGACGGCCGTTGGCCGTGCGGGGGAGGCGTGCTCCGTCCGCACGGAGTTCCTGTGAGGTCAGCGGGAGGCGACGCTCTCCGCGGCCCCGGCCTCCGGGGCTGCTTTCCCGTCGGCTTCGGCGGGGGCGGTGTTCTTCGGGCCTCGCAGGGCGACGTAGACGAGCAGGACACCCATCACGGCAGCGCCGATCCACATGGCTTGCTGCCAGCCGTCGACGAAGGACTGCTGTGCGGCGTGGATGAGGTTCGGGGCGTGGCTGCCGGTGGTGGGTGCGACCTCGATGGCGGTGGCGATGCCTTCGCGTGCGGTGTCCGCGGCCCCATCGGGGATGCCGTCGAGCCTGCTGTCGATGGCGCTGCGGTAGCCGCCCGCCAGGAGCGCGCCGAGCATCGCGACACCAAGGGCGGTGCCGAATTCGCGGGTGACGTCGTTGAGCGCGGAGGCAACTCCCTGCTTGCCGCGGGGAAGTGAGCCGGTGATGGCTTCGGTGGAGGGCGTCATGGACAGTCCCATGCCGATGCCCATGGCGATCATGCCGGGCAGAATGGACAGGTAGCCGCCCTCGACGGTCACGAACAGGGCCATCAGCGCCAGGCCGAGCGTGCCCAGCGCGACGCCCACCGTCATGGTGGCGCGCGCACCGATCCTGGCGGCGAGCTTCGGGGCCAGGCCGGAGGTCATCATCATCATGACGGCCATCGGCATCAGCGCCGCTGTGGACAGCAGCCCGGACCAGCCGAGCACGGCCTGGAAGAACGGGAAGAGGACCACGGCGATGCCGGCGAAGACGCCGAAGACGACCAGCAGGGTGATCGAGCCGGAGGCCAGACCACGCTCACGGAACATGCGTACGTCAAGGAGGGCCGCGTCGCGGCGGTGCAGCTCCCAGGCGACGAAGGCGAGGGCAGCGACGACGCCGACGGCCAGGCTGAGCAGGGTGATGGAGGCGGTCCAGCCGCGCTCGGGGCCTTCCTGGAGGACGAAGATGAGCGCGATCACGGCGATGGCGGAGACCAGTGCACCGATGGTGTCGAAGGAATGCGCGGAGCGCTCACGGGAGTTGGGCACCGACTTCACGGTCATCGCCAGTGCGACGACCGCCAGGACCACGGGCAGCACGAACAGCCAGCGCCAGTCGGCGACATCGACCAGGAGGGCGGAGAGGAACATGCCCAGGATGCCGCCGCCTCCGGCGACGCCGGTCCACACGCCGATGGCCTTACCCCGTTCCTCCTCGGGGAAGTTGGAGGTGATGACGGACAGCGTGATCGGCATGATCATCGCGGCGCTGACACCCGCGGCCACACGGGCGCCGATCATCACCGCGGCCGACGGGGCGAGCCCGGCCACGACACTGGCGGTACCGAAAAGGATCAGCCCGGTGATCAGCAAGGGCTTGCGGCCGAAGCGGTCACCGATCGCGCCGAGCGGCAGCAGCAGCGCGGCCAGGGCGAGGGTGTAGATATTGATGATCCACAGAACCGTGGTCTGCGAGGCGCCCCACTCCACAGCCATATGGGTCTGGGCGACATTCAGCCCGGACACCGAGGCGATGACAGCCATCAGCGCGAGCGAGACGGTGATCAGGATCGCGCGCAGCTGACGCGCATCCAGCGCACCCTCACCGCTGGTCGGTGTATCCGGTGCCAGGGGAGGCTTATGGGTACTCATGGTTTCCTTCCGAAAGGGCATGCCGACTCAGCGCCGGGACAGAGCCGGTCGCCAGGTTGGTGACACAGGGACTTGCTCACCGCGCGGACCACTGGACCGCGGTCGCGCGGATGTTCAGCAGCGGGGCTTGAGGGTCAGCCGGTGGGTTTCAGTGCGGCGGCGAGCGCCGCGCCGGTGTCCGCCGTGGCCAGCAGGGCGTTGATGTGCGAGCCGGCCGACGCGGAGGCGCCGACCTGGGCGCTGAGGCCGGTGGCGTTGCCGGCCACCCACACACCCGGGATCTCGGTGGCGCCGGCCATTGCGGAGGCGAAGCGGCGGCCGATGCCGTCGGGCAGGTCCTCCATCGGCAGACGCAGGCCCTCCAGGCCCTCGCTGCGGGCTTCCATCCGGGTGGCGACAGCCAGGACCGTCCGTGAGCTGGCGGAACAGCCAGGCGTGGTGGACGGAGAGAGGGCCGGTGGCGACGATGCCGATGGGCTCATCGCCTACCTCATAGCCGTGGCAGTAGGGGCAGTGGACCACGCTGTCTCCCCAGTGCTCGGCCAGGCCGGGCACCTCGGGCAGCACGTCGCGCAGGCCGGTGGCCACCAGAACCCGGCGCGCCGTCAGGGTGCGGCCGTCGGCCAGGGTGATGGTGAACCGCAGGTCGCCGTCCGTGGCGGGGGCGGCGGGTTCGGCCACGGCGACGTGCCCGAAGACGACCTGGCCGCCGTACTGGCGTACCTGTCGGCGCCCGCGCTCGGAAATCCCGGGGGCGGCGTGCCGTCCAGGACGATGGAGCCGTGCATGGCGGCGGCGGGTGCGTTGCGCGGGGTGCCGCTGTCGATCACGACGACCGAGCGGCGCGAGCGGGCCGGCATCAGCGCGCCGTTCAGGCCCGCGGCGCCACCGCCGATCACCACCACGTCCACGGTCTCGGTGGGCAGGGGATCGCTCTCGTCGTGGAGAATCTGCGCAGACATGTCGCGCCCTTTCGTCGTACCTGCCCCCGTGCTGAGCCATCTGTCTTCGACGTTAAGCCCACTTTGCATCAAGGGCATACGATGTTGCCCATGACGCAAGAAGATGGGCAGCTGGACAGCCTCGTACGCAAACGGATCCGCGCGCTGCGCGTCGCGCAGGGCTGGTCCCTGGAGGAACTGGCCACCCGGGCGAACCTCAGCCAGTCCTCGCTGAGCCGGATCGAGAACGGTCAGCGCCGCCTCGCCCTGGACCAGCTGGTGACCCTCGCCCGCGCTCTGGACACCACGTTGGACCAGCTCGTGGAGAGCGCGGCCGACGATGTCGTCATCAGCCCGATGATCGACGGCACCCACGGCCTGATGCGCTGGCCCATAAAGGGTGACCCCGGTATGAGCGTGATGCGTCAGCGGATGACCGACCCGCCGCCCGACAATCCGGCCCGGATGCGCGCCCACCCCGGCCGCGAGTGGCTGGTCGTACTGTCCGGCACCGCTGTCCTCATGCTCGGCCACCGGCGCTTTCGCATCGAGACCAACCAGGCCGCCGAGTTCCCGACCATGATGCCGCACGCCATCGGCGCCGAGGGCGGCCCCTGCGAGATCATGGGCATCTTCGACCGCGACGCCCGCCGCGGTCACCAGAAGGACGCGGCCGCCGGCACCGAGGCCGACTGTGGAGACGCCCAAGGTCCATGCGAATGAGCGTCCACGGTCCGCGCGAAGAGCGCGCCGCCATCGCGTCAGAAGCCCGAAGCGGTGGATGGTCTTGCGTGCCTGGCAGCGCACGCATCGACCTCATTGCGCATTACGCAAATGATCGTGCGGATGGCGCATGGCGGGCCTACGGTGGCACCCATGACCCAAACCCACCGGCACACTCCCCACCAGGGCCAAGGCGGTCACCACCCCGGCCATGGCCATGACGGCAACCATGAGCACAGCGACAGCGGGCAGGCGGAGATCCTCGATCTGGATGCCGAGGTGCTCGCCGAGCACATTGCGGCCATCACCGCCTGGCTTCCGCTGAAGAGCGAGCCGCGCCAGATCGTGGACCTGGGCTGCGGCACCGGCGCGGGCGCCTTCGCGCTCCTCGAACGCTTCCCCGACGCGCATGTGACCGCCGTCGACTTCTCGGCCGGGCATCTTCAGCTTCTGCGCGAGAAGGCATGCGCCCGCGGCGTCGAGGGGCACATACGGACCGTGCAGGCCGATCTCGACAGTGCCCATTGGCCCGACCTCGGCACACCGGACCTGGTGTGGGCCTCGGCCTCGATGCACCACATGGCCGACCCCGACCGCGCCCTGGCGAGCGTCCGCGACCTGCTCGCCCCCGGGGGCCTGTTCGCCGTCGTCGAACTCGCGGGCTTTCCCCGCTTCCTGCCCGCCGGTGCCCCTGAGAGCCGGCCCGGCCTCGAAGAGCGCGCCCACGCCGCGACCGACAGCTTCCACGCCGAGCACGTTCCGCACCGCGGCGCCGACTGGGGCCCGATGCTGACCGCCGCCGGCTTCACCGTCGAGGCCGAGCGCACCCTCACCGTCAACATCGAGGGCAGGCACAGCGAGGCCGTCGGGCGCTACGCGCTCAGCACTCTTCAGCGCATCCGTGGCGTAGCCGCCCCCGCCCTCAGCCCCGAGGACCTCACCGCACTCGACGAACTCCTGGACACCGACAGCCCCAGCAGCCTGCTGCGCCGCGAGGATCTCGCCGTACGCACCGAGCGCACCATCTGGGCCGCCCGCCGCGCCTGACCCGGCAGCCCCGCACCCCACGTTGCCTGCCGGGCAACCCGGCACCGGACTGCTTGCCGCACACCGTGCCGGGCATCCCCGGCAAGTGGCGCACCACCGAAGCAGACCCTACGGCCCCGGCTGGGTCTTCGAAGGCCAGTGTGGCTAACACTCCGCGTCATCGGGGGCGATGACTTCGCGCTGCGCGGTCTGTGCGACGCGGGCGAGCAATGTTCGCAGTCGCTCGGTGTCCGCGGGGTCGAGGTCGGCGAGGAGGCGTGACTCGGCGGCGCCGAGGCTTTTCCGTACTTCCATGAGGCGGGCGCGTCCGGTGTCGGTAATGAGGACCTGGCGGGCGCGTCGGTCGCGTGGGTCCGGCTTGCGGGTCACCAGGTGGTGGGCTTCCAGGTCGTCGAGGAGGTAGGTCATCACGGTGCGGTCGAGACTCACCTCGTTGGCCAGGGCGAGTTGCGAAGGGGGCTCGCTTCCGCCGGCCAGTGCCACCAGGACCAGGTAGCCGCGGGCTCCGCCGGGCAGGTCTGCGACGGAGTCGGTGGCGACTCGGCGGAACGCCGCGGAGACCATGCGGATCGCCCAGCCCAGGTCGGTGTCCAGCGCCAGGGATTCCGCCTCGGCGCGCGGCTTCTTGTTCTCGGACGTGGATGCGCTCACCCGCACACCGTACTACATGTGCTCAACGACAGATGTTCTTGTTGACAGAACATCTGTCGTGCATAGTGGATTGCGGAAGGGCACCGAGGCGATCCGCATCGGGCGCCGAGAGCACCACAGAAGGAAGGTCACCATGAGCGCCGACATCGCTTTGCAGGGCCGCACCGCACTCGTGACCGGAGCGACCTCAGGCATCGGCAAGGCCATCGCGCAGAATCTGGCAAGCCAGGGCGCGATCCTCGTCCTGCACGGCCGCGATCAGGCCCGTGGCGAAGCCCTGGTCAAGGAGATCGAGGCAGAGGGCGGCAGCGCCCGTTTCATCGCCGCAGACCTCACAGACGCCGATGACACGCTGCGCCTGGCCGCCGAGGCGGGAGCGGTGGACATCCTGGTCAACAGCGCGGGTCTGTACGCGTTCGCCCCTACGGCTGCGAGCGACGCCGCGAGTTTCGACCGACAGGTCGCCATCAACACACGTGCCCCGTTCCTACTGGTCGGCGCGCTGGCACCAGGCATGGCCGAGCGTGGCCACGGCTCGATCGTGATCGTCGGTTCCAGCGCGGCACGCATGCCCGCCCCCGTCGGCGCCGCCTACGGAGCCTCCAAGGCCGGCGTCGAGATCCTCACCCGCTACTGGGCCACCGAGTTCGGCCCGTCGGGCGTGCGGGTCAACACCGTCTCGCCCGGCCCCGTGCACACCGAGGGCACCAAGGCCATGCTCGGCGAGCACACCGCGATGCTGGACAAGGCCAACGCCCGCGGCCGTGCCGGAGACCCCAGCGAGATCGCCGAGATCGTCTCCTTCCTGGTGGGCCCGGCCAGCTCCTACGTCAATGGCGCGGTCTTGTTCGCCGACGGCGGCGAGCTCAGCGCCCTGCCCTCCTGAGGAAGCCGCGCCATGAACATCTTCATCATCGGCGCCACCGGCTTCGTCGGCGGCGCCCTCGCCCGGCGCCTTTCCGCCGAAGGCCACACGGTCACCGGCCTGGCCCGCACCAAGAGCGCAGCCGCCACCCTCGCCTCCCAGGGCATCACCCCCGTGGCAGGAGACCTGGACGAGCGCCGCCCCGCCGTCATCGAGGCGGCCCAGGCCGCCGATGCGGTCATCTATGCCGCCCAGAGCGGACCCGAACAGGAGACCGCGACCGTTCAGGACCTCACCCGGGCCCTGACCGGCACGGACAAGACACTGATCTTCCTGTCCGGCAACGGAGTGCTGGTCCAGCGCACCGCGGGCGCCTGGAGCCCGGACGTCTTCGCCGAGGACGACCCGTTCACGCCCGAACCCCTGGCCGACTACCGCAAGGCCGCCGAGGACACCGTCCTGGCCACCGCCCAGGACGGGTTGCGCGCGATGGTCATCCGGCCCGGTCTGATCTGGGGACCCGGCGATCACGGCCACGTGTCGATGGTCTACCAGTCGGTGGCCGCGACAGGAGCAGCCTGCTACATCGGGGAAGGGCTGAACACGTACAGTCACGTCCACATCGACGACGTGACCCGCCTGTTCTCCCTCGCCCTGGAAAAGGGCCGACCCGGCGGGCTCTACCACGCCGTGGCCGGAGAGACCCCCAACCGCTGGATCGCCGAACGCGTCGCCACCGACCTCGGCGTCAAGACGCGCAGCCTCACCTCCGAGGAGGCCGCCGGAGTGTGGGGCGAATTCGGAGCCCTGATCATGGCCGTCTCCGGCCGCATCCGCGCCGTCCGCGCACAGCGGGACCTGGGCTGGCAACCGCGGCACACCGACATGCTGACCATGATCGGCGAGGAACGTCTGCGCCGGCTGGCCACCCCCGCAGGGTGACCACGGCTTCGCCACTGCCACGTGCCACCCGCGGTGACGAAGCCTCCACCTCGACGCCCCTCCATCACGCCTTCCCGCAGCACACGTGTCGACCATTTGTCTTCAATGAAAGGCCCCTGTGATGAGCACTGCCGACTGGCTTCCCGACGGCTTCTCCACGCAGCAGATCGACACCAACGACACCCGCCTGTCGGTCGCGGTCGGCGGCAGCGGACCGGTTCTGGTCCTGCTCCATGGCTGGCCCCAGACCTCACGCGCCTGGGCCCGCGTCATGCCCGACCTCGCCCGAAACCACACCGTCGTCGTTCCCGACCTGCGCGGCACCGGCGACAGCGACCGGCCTGAGGGCGGCTACGCCAAGACCAACCAGGCCGACGACATCCGCGGCATCCTCACCACGTTGAACCTCACCGGCCCCGTGGCTGTTGCCGGCCACGACATCGGCTCCATGGTTGCCTTCGCCTGGGCCGCCGCCCACCCCGAGGACATCTCCCACCTGATCCTGATCGACTCCCTGCTGCCCGGCCTCGGCTTGGAGGAGGCGATGAACGTTGCCGAGGGCGGCATGTGGCACTTCGGCTTCTTCATGACCCGTGACATTCCGGAAATGCTCTTCGATTGCCACGAACTGGAGTTCTTCACCGCCACGTTCACCGCCATGTCCAATCCTGGCACCTTCAGCGACCACGACCTTGCCGCTTACGCCCGGGCGTACACCGGCCGCGAACGGCTGCGCGGCGGCTTCGAGCACTACCGCACCCTCCTGGACGACGGCCGCGAGAACCGCGCCCTGCTCGCCGAGCGAAAGCTGCCCATGCCCGTCCTCGCCGTCGGCTCCACCCGCTCCGGCACCGCCACAGCCCAGGCCCTGGCCCCCCACGCCGACGACGTCCAGGGAGCGGTCGCCCCGACGGGGCACTTCGTCGCCGAGGAAGACCCCGACTGGTTCACCAAGACGGTGAACGGCTTCCTCGCCTGACATCCGACCGGCCCCCACCGGCCCCCACCGGCCCCCGACTGTCCGGTCGACTTCCGTGCACGATTGGCGCCGGCAGAGAAATCTCGACGCTGGCATCCAGAGGAGTGCCGCTGATCCGGCCGCGACAGTGGCGTGGGGCCGGTGCGGGCCGTATGCGTTTCGATGCCATCGCCGAACTTGGCGTGCCCAGGCGGTTTCGTTCGGATCAGCGGGCGGACCAGAGGAAGAGGCCCGCGATGTGAAGTCCGGCGAGGTAGATGGTGGCGGTCGTCTCGTCGCGAATGGCGATGCCGCGCCACTGCTTCAGGCGGCTGATGCACCGCTCGACGGTGTTGCGCTGCCTGTACGCCTCGCGGTCGAAGACCGGCGGTGAGGACGAACGCCAGCGGCCACCCCGCTTCGGCGTCCGGTCCGGGAGCAACGGCTCGATCCGCACCCACTGCGCATCAGTCAACGGCAACCCCGAACAACGACCGTTCGAAACAAACGAAATGGCCCCAGTTCAGTTGCCGGTACCTTCAATGGCGCACGCTCACTCCAGGGCAGAGCCGGCGGCCGATGGGGCGGGTTGGGTGAGGATTGCGGTGACAGCCTGGTCGAGGGTAGTGGCTGGGTGACCGAGGACGTGCTGAAGATCGTCGGTCTGCTGCTCCAGGGCGCCGGCACGGACCTGCTCCTCGAGCCAGCCCTGGGCGCCGGGCGCGCGGTCGTTCCGGTCTCGGCGGGCGACGGGCTTGCCGGAGATGCGGCTGAGTGCGCGGGCGAGCTGGTTGTACGTCCACAGGCCGCCGGTGAAGTCGTAGGCGCGGCCAATGTGACAGTCCTCGGTGAGGACGCGGGCGGCGGCCGCGGCAAGATCGCTGCGGAAGGCGGTGTTGATACCGCGCCCGCCGGTACCGTCAGCCAGTTCACCCGAGGTGACGGCGGCGTGCAGGCCCGGGTTGAGGAAGGCCTCGCTGTAAAAGGGGTGGCGCAACAGTGTGTGGGGCAGTCCGCTGGCGAGCAGGGCGCGCTCGGTGGAGTGGTGAGCGGCGGTAACGCCGCTGGCCTGGGTATCGGCACCCAGAAAACTGGTGTAGGCGATCGAGCCGACTCCGGCGGCGCGGGCCGCGTCGATGGCTGCCTGGTGCTGGCCGACGCGGCGGGAGGGTTCCAGCTCCGGAGACGAGATCAACAGCAGTTGGTCGGCTCCTTCGAACGCGGTGCGCAACGACGCCGGATCATCGTAGTCACCGAGGCGGACTTGGACACCGCGAGCGGCGAGATCGACAGCTCCGTCGGGATCGCGCACCGCGGCTACGACGCGATCGGCCGGCCTCCGGGCCAGTAACTGGTCGATGACCAACCGGCCAAAAGCCCCCGAAGCGGCCGCCACAACAATCATGCACAACTCCCTCGCTGCGATGTCGCCGCCGACGCGGCGGTTCGGACCCGGTCGGTCCGAACGTCCGCTCACCATCGACGAACAGCGAACCGCGCGTCAAAGCCTTTTTCACGGACCCTGGATCGTGGGCTCGACAACGACAACCATTCGGGCAGAGAACCTGCGTTGCGCATTCATGGAGCGCTTGGGAACCGGGTGCATGAGCCCGAGGCGGCGGACGCTCTGGTCGGGAGTGCCTTGAACGACGACGGTCGGGAGTTCGTCGAGCACTGGTGCGTGCGGGTCGGAACGCGGGCTGTGTCTGGCAGCCCGCTGCTTGGTCTGGCCGGCCTGTGCCTGGGACATACCGCTCGGCGGTTCGGACGTCTCAGCGATGAGGCCGTTGCGCCGGCTCACTCCTTGGCGACGCGTGCCGAGATGGATCCGTCGGACGTGGACGGTCGGGCACTTGACGGTCTCGACGACGTCAGGAGCTTTCTGCACCTCTGGTGAGGCTGGCCCTGGCCCCTCAGCCTGGGTCAGGCGACGTTCGCCCTGACCGCGACTTGACGCAGACGCTCGTCACCGTGTGACCAGGCTCGACAACGGCAAGCCATACCTTGATCCGTGCTGGAGGGAAGGCCGGCCCAACGCCTGGAAACTCTGGGAGGAGATGTCAAGGCACAGGGGTATGCACGCGGATGCGCCCGCGTCCGTGACTGACTGTGCCGGCGAGGCTCGTCGCGGCAAGCCCCAACCGGCCGGCCTTCGGCCGCCATCGGCTCGCGCTGGTGCAGGTTTTCGATGTGCGGGGGACCGGCCGAGGGAGCGCGGCCGGGCCTCCTCACGGCTGTGTCAGTTCGCCGCCGCGCGATCGTTCGGCCTGCGGCGGCGCAGGTCGGGTTGGGCCAGGGCGGGCGGCACGTAGGAGACGTCGAGCGGGCTCAGGTCCACGCCGGGTGGGACGACTTCGTCGATCTCGTCGAGGATGTCGTCGTCGAGGACGGTGCCGGCGCCGGCGAGCAGGTCGTCGAGATGGCCCATGGTGCGCGGGCCGATGATCGCCGAGGTGACTGCGGGGTGGCTGAGGACGAAGGCCATGGCCAGGTGGGTCAGTGACAGGCCGGCCTGTTCGGCGATCGGGAGGAGCCGTTCGACGGCGTCGAGCTTGTTCTGGTCGGTCAGATGCTTGGGCACGAAGTGCATGCGGACCTTTGATGGCTGTTCCTGGCTGCCCTTGCGGTAGCGGCCGGTGAGCAGGCCCATGGCCAGCGGGCTCCAGGTGAGGGTGCCCAGCCCGTAGCGTTCGCAGGCCGGCAGGACGTCGCGTTCGATGCCGCGGTTGAGGATCGAGTAGGGCGGTTGTTCGGTGCGGAAACGGGCCAGGTTGCGCCGCTCGGCGACCCATTGGGCCTCGACGATCTGCGCGGCGGGCAGGCTGGAGTGGCCGATGGCGCGTACTTTGCCGGCCCGGACCAGGTCGGTGAGGGCGGCCAGGGTTTCCTCGATATCGGTACCGGGGTCGGGATGGTGGACCTGGTAGAGGTCGATGTGATCGACCCCGAGACGGCGCAGCGATGCCTCGACGGCGCTGACGACGTAGCGGCGCGAACTGCCGCGCTGGTTGGGGCCGGTGCCCATGGGGCCGTTGAATTTGGTGGCGAGTACGACGTCGTCGCGCCGGCCGCGCAGCGCTGTGCCGACGATGCGCTCGCTTTCGCCGTTCCCGCCGTAGACGTCGGCGGTGTCGATGACGTTGATGCCCGCGTCGAGCGCCTTGTGGATGATCCTGACGCAGTCGTCGGGGTCGGGGTTGCCCAGGGGGCCGAACATCATGGTGCCGAGGCAGTAGGGGCTGACCTGGATTCCGGTGCGGCCCAGGGGTCGAGTGCGCATGTTGTTCCTTCCGGGGCCGCATCCGGTCCGGGGCGGGGTGAGGTGGGGCCGGTCGTCCCGGACCGGATGCGGGGGTGGGGGTCTTGGTCAGTCGGCGTGGGCGGCGTTTACCTGGAGGATCCAGGTGACGCCGAAGCGGTCGGTGAGCATCCCGAAGCCGGGGCTGAACGGTGACGGGCCGAACTTCTCGACGATCTCGGCGCCCTCGGAGAGCTTGTCCCACAGCGCGGTGAGCTCCTCGGCGGTGTCGCCGCCGAGGGCGACGAAGAACCGTTCGCCGGTCAGCGTCAGGCCGTTCTCGCGGGTGGTGGCCCTCGACGGGGCCGCGGGCACGGCGTCGCCGGGGACGTCGTAGGCCAGGATGGCGAAGCCGTTGGCGGCGGTGACCTGACCGAAGACGATCTTGTCGGCGTCGGGCAGATCCCGCGGCATGCCGAAGTCGCTGTACGTGACGGCCGTGAGGTGGCCGCCGAACACCGCCTGGTAGAACTCCAGCGCCGCGCGGGCGTCGCCGCGGAAGTTCAGGTGCGTGTGAGTGGTGAGCGCCATGGTGAGGACTCCTTGTCGAGAATGAGGGGCTGCGTGTGCGGAGAAGAGAGAGAAAGGGGGCGTCGGACAGGTGGGCCGCGGGGGCGGTGGTGCCGGTCTCAGAGGGCCAGCAGGATGACGCTGACGATCACGCTGCCGAGGGTGTTGTAGGTGCCGGAGATCGCCGCGTAGAAGAGCGGCCGGGGAAAGTTGGGGTTGATGGCGATGTTCACCGTGTTGGCGGTGAGGTAGCCGAGGCCGGTGATGAGGCCGAACAACAGCGCGTCACCGTAGGTGTCGATGTGCAGTGCGGCCATCAGGACCGCGCTGGTGAGGGTGATGACCAGCGCCGTCAGCGGCGGACCGGCGAAGAACAGCGGCGACGTCCGCGGCTTGGCGTCGGCGGCGCGGCCGAGGGACCGGTTGTAGGCCTGGGGAAACAGCAGCGCGAACCAGACGCCGCCGAGTGCCGCGAAGGCGAGGAAGCCGACCAGGATTCCGGCCCAGTTCACATCGCCCAGAACATCGAACATGCTGCTCACTCCGTACTCGAGGGTGGCCGGTGCCGTCCGGCCGTGAGCCGAGATTCGCAGCCGTAGGTGTCAGGGTGTGGCACCTACTCGGGGGAGAATCACTGGCATGCCGAAAACTTCCGCCCGTCTCCTGGCGTTGCTCTCCCTGTTGCAGACCCGCCGGGACTGGCCCGGGACCCTGCTGGCCGACCGTCTGGACGTCAGCCTGCGCACCGTGCGCCGTGACGTGGACCGGCTGCGCGAGCTCGGCTATCCCATCGCCGCGATCAAGGGCCCCGACGGCGGCTACCGCCTCGACGCCGGCACCGAGCTGCCGCCGTTGTTGTTCGACGACGAGCAGGCCGTCGCACTGAGCATCGCCTTGCAGGTCACCGCCGCCTCGGGCGGCGGCCTCGCCGAAGCCGCCCGGCGGGCGCTGAACACCCTTGGGCAGGTCATGCCCTCCCGGCTGCGCCATCGCATAGCAGCCCTGCGCGTCACCGCGGTCGAACCGCCCGCCACCCGGCCGACCGCTCCGGTCGACGTCGGCGTGCTCGCGGCGATCAGCGCCGCCGTCCACGCCCACGAGGTGCTGCGCTTCGACTACGGCTCCGAGGATGCGGGCAAGACCCTGCGCCGGGCCGAGCCCCATCACATCGTCACCCGGAACGGGCGCTGGTACCTCATCGCCTGGGACCTCGAGCGCGAGGACTGGCGCACCTTCCGCGCCGACCGCATCGCCCCGCGCACACCCAACGGGCCCCGCTTCACTCCACGCGAACTGCCCGGCGGGGATGTCGCGACCTATGTGACCGGCACGTTCCGCGGCTCCGACGGTACGACCGCCGGCTGGCCCTGTCAGGGCACCGTGATCCTCGACCTGCCCGCCGCCGAGGTGGCCCTTTACACCCGTGAGGGCATCGTCGAAGAAGTCGGTCCACACCGGTGCCGGCTCACTCTCGGAGCATGGTCATGGGCAAGCCTCGCCGCCACCATCGCCTGTTACGACGCCGACATCGAAGTCGTCGCTCCCCCCGAACTGACCGAGGCCTTCGCCCACCTCGCCGACCGGTGCGCCGACGCGGCAGCCGGCCGCGGCCACGCGACTTCCCGGACACAGACGTGAGGACCGTCGCGCCGTCCCCCTGAACAGTCTGTCGCGGCACGCCGCGCGCATGGGCTGAGGCCTTGCCGCCGGAGCGGATTCAGAGGGGCCCTGCACCATGTGACTTCGGTGGCGACGGCGTCCGGATGCACGCAGATGTGGACCGCGAGGTCGGCGCCCTGGGGGAGCTACTGCCGCAGCAGGCCGCTGACGCTCTCATTCGAGCCGCGCTGCCAGGGCCTGTCGGGTCGGAGGAGGAGAGCGGGATGGCTACTGGCCGGGGTGGACGGCTTGAACCCCGGTGCCCGCGTAGGCCTTCGGCGTCAGGGTGAGCAGGTACCGGCCGCCGGGGTGGGCGGGGGAGGGGCGGGCGACATGGATGGCGTGGACGGCGGCGAAGGAGTGCCCGAAGCGTAGGAGTTCGGTGGCGGTGACCGCGGCGTCGGTGTCGAAGGCCTCGATCCGGATGAACCTCAGCCCTGCGATGTAGGAGAGCAGCCCGGGCTGCTCGGCGTCGCCGACCGTCAGCGACAGCACCGGCGCGTACAGCTCGCCGAGGCCGCCGCAGGCCTGGACGTAGAACGCCGCAGCCCGGCCCCGATTTCCGGCCGACTCGCCGCGCCGTGGTCACCGCCTTGCCCAGCCGGCCCATGCCCTGACAGGGCAAAGACGTCTGCCCAACTCCACCGGCTCCGGCAGGGATCGGGGAGCCGCGCGCCCAAGGTGTCCGCCAGGACGACTGAGCCCGCCCCGGCATCCGGGGCGGCGCCACCGCACGACCGGCGCGAGCGGCGAGGCCCCGCTGCGCCGGGCCGTGCGGCGGGGCACCGGGCAAGAGGGGGGCTTCGGCGCGAGGGAGCGGTCCTCGCGCGCCGAAGCGGCCCTCTGCGAATCAGTACTGCTCGGACTGGCCGCCGTCGATGGCCACCACGGTGGCGTTGATGAAGGAGGCCTGGTCGGACAGGAGGAAGGCGACCAGGTGGGCGACTTCCTCGGGGCGGCCGAAGCGCTTCATCGGGTTGACGCTGACGAACTGCTTGCCCGCCTCTTCCCAGTTGGCCGGGTCCATCTGCTTCAGCGATCCCTCGACCATCGGCGTCATGATGGCGCCCGGGGCGATGGCCTTCACGGTGATGCCGAACCGGCCGTACTCGATACCGGAGTTGCGGGTCAGACCCACCACGCCGTGCTTGGCGGCGGCGTAACCGGACTGGCTGCCCACCCCGCGGATGCCGCCCACGGAGGCGGTGTTGACGACGGTGCCGCTGCCCTGCTCCCGCATCACGGCGAGGACGTGCTTCAGGCCGAGGAAGACACCCTGAAGGTTGATGGAGACCACACGCTCGAACTCGTCGGTGCCGAAGTCCTCGGTGAGGTTCTGCCTGCCCTCGATGCCGGCGTTGTTGAAGAAGCCGTCGATCCGGCCGAAGGCGTTCTTGGCCTGCGACACGTAGCGCTCGACGTCCGCCTCCTGGCTGACGTCGGCGGTCACCTGGATCACCTCGGTGCCCGGGGCGGCCTTCTCGACCGCGGCGGCGGTCTCCTCGAGGCCCTTGGCGCTGACGTCGACGAGCGCGAGCCGGGCGCCCTCGGTGGCGAGCTGGACCGCGGTGGCCCGGCCCAGACCGGAGCCGCCGCCCGTGATGAGGACGACCTGGCCGTCGAACCTGCTGTTCATGAGGAACCTCCTGGAGAGAATGTGGTGCGGTGGTGATCATCGAGAGGCACTCGCAGGGTCGCCGCCGCGGTCCGACGTCCGACGGACCTGACATATTTATTAGACAATACGTACTGTCTAGGAATTCCCAGAGGGCCCCGGAGGTCTCATGACGCAGTCACCCGCTCCCCGTCCCCGGCGCGGCCGGCAGCGTGATCCCCAGGCGCACGCCGACGTCCTGCGGGCCACCCGCGAACTGCTCGCCGAGCTCGGCTTCCACAAGGTCACGATGGAACGCATCTCGGAGCGGGCCGGAGTGGCCCGGATGACCCTTTACCGCTGGTGGCCCAACAAGGCGGCCGTGGTCACCGAGGCCGTCGCCGACCAGCTCGGTCCCGGTCCGCTGCCGGACACCGGCTCCGTCCGCGAAGACGTCCTCACCCAGCTCGCCGACCTGGTCGCCGCCCTGACCCTGCTGGGCGACCCCAGCGTGGTGGCCGCCGCCCTCACCGAACGAGGCGAGCCAGGCCGTGCCGACCTACGCGACGTGGTGGCCGCCCGCAGCGAACCAGGGGCGCTGCTGCTGCGCCGCGGAATCGAGCGCGGCGAACTCCCGGCCGACCTGCCCATCGAGACCGTGGTCGACAGCTGGCTGGGCTTCATCCTCTACCGCATCGTCTTCATGCAACGCGAACCCACCCCCACCGAGCTGACCGACCTGGTGAACCTGCTCCCCTTCACTCCGCCACCGCCGGCACCCTGAGCGGGCCTGCGGGCAGCGGCGACGCTCTGCGGTCTCGGTGGAGCACTCCGACAAGCAGGACGCGACCGCGACCTGGAAGAAGACCTACGGCCACTACCCCCTGACAGCCTTCGTCGACCACGGCCCCGGCGGAACCGGAGAACCGGTCGGCGCCCTCCTCAGGCCGGGCAACGCGGGTTCGAACACGGCTGCCGATCACATCGGCACACCCAACTGGCGCTGACCCAGCTGCCGAAGAAATGTCGGCGAGGTCGGCGCACGCTGATCCGTACAGACTCCGCTGGCGGCACCCACGACTTCGCGAGCGTGTCGTGCTGGCGCAGGTAGGCGAGAGCGGCGAGGGCACGCTGGTGCGGCGGAAGCTCGCAGCGGCGGTCACTCGCACGGGTGACGACAAGCATCGTGACCCACTCGACCAGAGCATGAGGCAGGTCGAGTGTGGCAGGACAGGGAACCAACAGGGCTTCTGGATCGGCAGGTTGAGACTCCGAACACCTCACCCAACGGCACGGGGGCCCTGCCCGTTGCGCGCACCAAAACCATCACGCGTTCGAAGTCGTGCTGAAATGGCTAAATGTGTGGCCGCATGAACCGTAGTTCATGCGCCCGCTTGAAACTCACTCGGCCAGTCGAGATTCGCGCTGGCGCTTGAATGAGACTGTCCTCGCTATGTCTTGGTCTACAGGGTAGGTGGGGGTGTTCGCGTCACCCTTGATCACCTTGGATCCTGATTTTGTTGCAGTGGTCACACCCGCCGAAAAGACGAAAGCGAGGATCTCCGCCAGCATGCTGTTGGGTCCAGCTTGTGGAAACGGTGCGATAGCGTGGAACGCCTCGCACTCTTTGCCTTCGAGCCAGTCCTGGTCTGCGGCGACGGTCAGCCACTCGCCGTCGGATTGAATGTGCACCTTCCCTGCTCCCAGCGTGAGGGCCTCCGTGGCGATCATCCCAGCCAGCTCGATGGCATCGTAGGATCCGGCGCGGAAAAATCGGCTTTCGTTCCTTTCCAGGTAGCCCATCAGATCGAGCTGGGAGATGTCGTCAGGATGATATGCCAATTTCGCTGTCCCGCCTGGGTTCATTGAAGAGATTGAAGGCCGATGAGGGAATATGGAACTCATATCCCTGAAATTTCGGCGACTTGGGCGATTCCGGAATTTTCCGGGTCACGGTTCCGGCTTTCTCGTGAACTCCGCGTCAGCGTAGTGCGTGGCGAAGGAAAAGCCGCCTGGTCCGTCGGTGTGGCTACTGGCCGCTGCGGTCGCTTCCGCCGTGAGGGTCAAAAGAGATCTAGTCGGGCAGACTCAACTGCTCCTAGCATGCAACACTTCCCCGTTTCTCCATTGACGCGCACGTAACCCACACCAACGGCCATGTCTCGGATATCCCCACTGCGCAGATAGGCGACCGACTGGCAGTCGAAGTAAAACTTTCTTCCTATCTGGGCGTGTTCCCCTTCGACGAGCGCGAAGGTCATGCCCTCGTGACTGACCGCCTCGTCCAGATATCTCTGGGCCAGTTCGGCTGCCTCTTCCACTTCCATCATCAGTCTGTCCAATCGGTGTCTTGCGGGGGATGCCTCCGTATTCCGAGGTAACACCGCCGCCTTTGAGTGGGAAGCCGCTGGGGTAGGAATTCTTTCATAGTTCATGCAGATGAGACAGGTGGGAACGGGCTTCGTCCCGGTGGGGCAGCCGTTTCGAGGACCATCTGGAGATCGAAGACGAGGACCAGCCAGTACTTCTTCAGGGGTAGGTGATGTTGTAGCTGTCGCCGACGACGCGGATGTAGTCCATCCGTCCGGGTGGATTGTTGCGCAGAAACTTCCCCAGTCCCTCTTGGGCTGCTGCTTCGCCCAGTCCACTAGCTCTCGCTTCGATGCTGGCATGTCGGGCTTGCCCCTTCGCCTTGTTCGACTGATTCTTCACTGTGTTCGCGGTGGCTCCGGGGTCCAGGCTCTTGAGGTCCGTCGGAATCCCGTTCACCTCAGCGTCCGCGGTCCTCACTCCGTCGATGTCCGATTCCTTGAGCGCCTTCACGTTCTTTCTTCGGACACCAGGAGTTCGGCTATGCGACCCTCCGCCTCGTCGAACGTCTTGGCAGTGAGGTCGAGGTCGCCAGGTTTGGGCCCCAGTCCCTCGGAACCCAGGATGGATGTTTCGGCCTCAGCATCCACAGCTGCTCGTCGGCCCCGGCCAGTCCGCCGACGCCGGTGAGGACGATCTGTTGGGCGAGTTCGTCGGCTGCCTCGCCATACAGGTCGGCGAGTGCGTCGCAGCCCTGTTGGCGGAACATGTTCTCGGCGCGGTAGAGGCGGTAGGCGGGGCGGACGGGGAGGTACTTGTCGACGAAGGCTCTGGCGCCGCCGTTCTGGCCGGTGAAGGCGTCGTGCGCGTCCCTGAGGAACACGAACGGTGACTTGACGACGTCGGCGAAGGCGTCGCCGAAGATGCCGAGCATCTAGGACTTGTCCGGTCGATTATGTCCGGAGTCAGATGGTGAGAGCTGCCGCGGTCGCGGTTCCGAGGAAGACGTAGCCGCGCTTGTCGTAGCGAGTCGCCATAGCCCGGTTTCACTTCAGTCGGTTGATTCCCCGTTCCGCGGTGTTGCGCTTCTTGTACCGCTCTTCGTCGAAGCCGGGTGGCCGTCCGCCGCGCGAGCCTTTGCACAGGTGGGCGGCCTGGCTGTCAGTCTTCTCCGGGATGGTGTGCCGGACGCCCCGACGACGCAGGTATTCACGGCAGGGCCGATTGCTATAGGCCTTGTCGGCGGCGACGCTGTCGGGCATTTCGCGAGGTCTGTCCGGCCCGGGTTTCTGGACTCGAATCTTCTCCAACACCGGTTTGAGATGGGTGCAGTCAGCACGCTGACCGGGCGTGACGGTCAGGGACAGTGGGTGGCATAGGCCGTCCGCGCTCAGGTGCAGTTTGGTGGTGAACCCGCCGCGCGAGCGACCCAGGCCCTCACCGCTTGCACCACCTCCACCAGGCGGGCGACGAGGCTCTGCCACGGCGTTTCGCCCTGGTGTTCGTTCGGTTCGGCCCCTTTGGAGGCGAGGGCTGGTGGCGGTTCAGTGCGGGCGCCGGCCGCGTGCTGGTGGACGCGGACGATGCTGGAATCGACCGCGACATCCCAGTCGATCTCGCCTGCGGCGTCGGCCGCGGCCTGGATCTGCTGGAGCAGACGCTCCCAGGTTCCGTCAGCCGACCACAGCCGGTGACGTTCATACACGGTCTTCCAGGGTCCGAACCGTTCAGGCAGTTCACGCCACTGCACGCCGGTTCGCACCCGGTGCAGAATCCCGTCGATCACCTGCTGATGGTCCCGCCACCTGCCACAACGCCTGTTACTGACAGGCAGGAACGGCCGCAGCAGCTCCCACTCCGCATCACTCAGATCACCTCGCCCCATGACAGGTAGAACGACCGAACACACGCCAGCCACAAGATCACATGAACCCTGACCCCTACTCCGTGACGAACGGTGCATATCCAACCGAGACGTCGCTCACCTGCAGGTCGGAGAAGATCAAGGTCAGGTTGTGCGCGTTGGTCTCCATGCGTACCTCGTGGAAGTCGATCCCGAGGGCCTTCGACCAGCGTCGGGTCGCCTCCGACCCGGGGAGGAGCTTGGCGCCCGGGTAAAGGCAGTGCCACTTCACGCCCCAGACGTATCCGTCGAGGTCGACACCGGCTTCGTGGTCGATGAGCCGGTCGTCCAAAGAGACCCGCCAGGTCCCGGCCGGCACTGATGTCTCGCACCGTGCCTCAACGCAGTACCTGAAGAGGTAGCGCAGATGGGACGGCGTGATGCCGGTACGGGGATCAGCCGTCGCGTAGACGATGACCTCGTAGTCGCGTATGTAGTTGGTGTATCCGTGGTGCACGACAGCGTGATCGAAGGTTTCATCCAGCATCTGCTCAAGTACGGCGGTGTCCATGCCGCCCTTCTACCTCACTGGGCGAGACCTTCGACAACGAAATTCGCGGGTCAGTCGCCGTTGCTCAGAGATCGCCTGGACAAGTTCTAACCGATGCCGCCCACGCGGCCGTCCGGGTCGTCGGGTGACAGCCCGCTGGGTCGGTGTACAGCGTGGGGGTGTTGTTGGATCAGTCGGTCGTTGGTCCGGGTGTGCCGTTGACTGACGCGCGGTGGGCGCGGATCGAGCCGTTGCTCCCGGACCGGACGCCGAAGCGGGGTGGCCGCCGGCAGGGCCATCGTGAGGTGATTGACGCGATTGCCGACGAGTTCCGGACCGGCAGGCAGTGGGCCCATCTGCCAGAGAGGTACGGCAAACTGGCGGGGTGTCTACAACCGGCTGCGGGTGTGGGCCGTCGACGGTACGTGGGAGCGGGTGTTCACCGCCCTGGTGGCCCAGGTCGGTGCTGACGAGGACCTCAACGGGGCCGTCTCGGTGGACTCCACGATCGTGCGGGCTAACCAGCACGCGGCCGGGGTCCGCAGAAAAGGGGCCTCGGCCGGTGAACCGGACGGCCATGCCATCGGCCGGTCCCAGGGCGGGCTGACCACGAAGATCCACCTCGCTGCCGATGCCCGCTGCCGGCCTGTGGCGTTCGTTCTCACCGCAGGCCGGGCCGGTGACGCACCCGCCTTCACCGAGGTCATGGCTCGCCTGCGCGCTCCCCGTCGGCGCGGACGGCCTCGCACCGGGCCGGATGTGGTCCTGGCCGACAAGGCGTACTCCTCCCGCGCGGCCCGCGGGCACCTGCGCAGCGCGGCATCCGGACAGTGATCCCCGTCCCCGCCGACCAGCGCAGGCACCGGCTACGCCGGGGCAGTCAGGGCGGCAGGCCACCGGCCTTACACCGCGAGACCTACAAGCAGCGCAACACCGTCGAACGGTGCATCAACCGCCTGAAGCAGTGGCGAGGCATCGGCACCCGCTACGAGAAGACCGCCACCATCCACCTGGCCGGACTCCACCTTGCCGGCTTCTTCCTCTGCTCTGCCCGGTGATCCAAATGAGACTGCCTAGCTAGGCCAGCGCCGCGGCCAGGTGGGTCAGCGATGCGTCGAGTTCGTGGGCGGCGACGACCGGCAGCCGCACCAGGTGTGCCGGGTGTGTGACCGCCGCCCAGTCGTAGGTGAGGGTCACCTCGGTGCGGCCGTCGTCGGTCAGGGTGAGCTTCCAGGTGAAGCGGTGCCCGATCGGGCGTTGTCCTGGCTGTCCGGGGGCCCAGCCGATGATCTGGTTCTCGGTGAAGGCGACGACGCGGTTTTCGATCCGGTAGTCGCCGTGCTCCTCGCTGTGCATGGCCATGACGAAGGTGTCGCCGACGGCGGCGAGCGACTGAGAGGTCTCGGCGTGGCGCAGTCGGCCGGTGGCGTCGAGTTCGGGGTGGCGGCGGGGGTCGCGGAGCACGGCGAAGATCCGTTCGGCCGGTGCGTCCAGCACCTGGGAGACGGTGGTGTGGATCGGGCCCTCCATGGTGACCGGGTCGGGGTAGAACCGGGCCCAGGCGATCCGTCCGTCGCGGGTGGTGAGGATGACCGGGCCGCGCAGCAGGACCGTCGCCCCGGTCGGGGCGGTGCCTCGATACTCCCACTCCGACCACAGTTCGTCGCCGTTCTGGGCGTGACGCAGGATTTCGACGTGGAGGTCGGGCAGCCCGGCCAGGATCTTCGTCCAGTTCGCCGCGACCTCGCCGGAACCGATGAACCCTTCGGCCGGTCGCAGCGGTCGTTCGGCGACGTAGTCCTCGGTGAAACAGCCGGCGATCCGTTCCGGGACGTGGGAGTTGATCGCGTCGCGCAGTGATTGAAGGGCCTGGGGGAGCATGGCGTAGATCTCCTAGCGGGGGTTCGTCCTGTCATGTCGATCATGAACATCGGAGGTGCTGCCCGACAACCGGACACTGCCGGGACACCGCCCGGACAGCCGTCCGGACAGCCGTCCGGACCCGGCGGGCATAATCGACATCGTGAACGATTCAGCGGGGCCGGCCCGGAAGACGATCAGCTTCGCGGCGCTCTTGCGGGAGTTACGGGAGGCCAGGTCGCTGACCCAGCAGGAGCTGGCCGCCGCCGCCAAGGTGTCCGTCGACGCGGTCAGCGCGCTGGAACGCGGGCGACGGACCCAACCCCAGCCGCACACCGTGCGGGCGCTGGCCACGGCGCTGCACCTCTGCGACGCCGACCGCATGGCGCTGCTGTCCACTCTGGGCCGGGCCGGGGACGCGGCGCTCGAAATGCCGTCCCGCAAGCTGATGCCCCGCACGCCGTCGCCGCCGAGTGTCGAGGTGGTCGGACGTGACGACGAGGTCGCGGAGATCGTCGCCGCCCTGGGCACCACGCCGGGCCGGCTGGTGACGCTCACCGGTCCGGGCGGGGTGGGCAAGACCACCGTCGCCCTCGTAGCCGCTCATGTGATGGCCGCCGAGCGCCCGGGCGCCGTGTACTTCGCCGATCTCACCGACGTGACCGAACCCGACGACGCCCTCGCGGCCGTGGCCCGCGCGGTAGCCTGCGCCGCCGACACCGTGACCGGACTCGCGGAGCATCTCGCCGGGACGTCGGCCCTGCTCGTGCTCGACAACCTGGAGCGCGTCACGGCCTGCGGCCCCCACCTGGCCGAGCTGCTCACGGCCTCCTCCGACACGATGATCCTGGCCACCAGCCGTGTCCCGCTGCGCGTACGCCGGGAACGTGAGGTGCGTATCGCCCCGCTCGGTCCGAGCGCGGCGGAGCGGCTCTTCGGCGAGCGGTTGGTCGCCGCCGGGGCGCCGCCCGTGGGGAGGGCGGACGACAGTGCCGTCGCGCAGTTGTGCCGACGGGCCGACGGGTTGCCCCTGGCCATCGAACTTCTGGCCGCCGCTGCGGCCCGGCTGGGGCCGCGGGCGCTGCTTGAGCGGATCGACGCGCTCACGGAACTGCCCGTGGCCGGCCCACAGGACCTGCCGGCGCGGCAACGCACCATGGCGGCCACCATCGAGTGGAGCTGCCAGATGCTCGGCCCCGCGGCCCGCCGCCTGCTTCCCCGGCTCTCCATGTTGGCGGGCAGCTTCTCCCTCGACACCGTCGACGCGATCGCCGCGCCGGACGCGGCGGATGCAGTAGGGGCACTTGCCGAGCTGATCGAGCACTCCCTGGTGGCTCGCGCCGACGACATGGAGCCGGTCACGCGGTACCGGCTGCTGGAACCGGTCCGCCGGTACGCCGTCGAGACCCTCGAACCGGCCGACCGGGAACACGTCCGTCGGGGCGTGGCCCGATGGGCCCTGCGGGCGGGACGCGAACACGATGCGCGGATCCGGGGCCGCGGCGACATGACGGCAGTCGAGCGGGTCGAGACCGACCGCCATGTGCTGCGGCTCGGCTTCGACCACCTCGTCGACACCGGCCAGTACGACGCCGCCGCCGAGCTGCTGTGGTCGGTGTGGCTGCCGCTGTGGATGACCGGGCACACCCACGAAACCCTCGCCTGGACCAACCGCTTGCGGGAGGACGACCTGAGCGAACATGGGCGGGCCCGCTGGCTGGTGGCGCGCGCCGGGTCCAATCGCGTGGCCGCGGATCTGTTCACCACGGCGGAGCGGGCGATGCGCCTTGCCGAGCGGATCGATGACGCCTCGCTGGCCGCGGAGGCGGCGATCTTCGCGTCGGCGGCGGCACTGCGCCTGGAGGACTTCGACGGTTCACAGACTCTGCTGACCAGGGCAGAGGGCCTGATGAAGAAGCGCCTTGATGTGGAGCGCGACGTGTGGGCGGCCGTGCATGTGCCGATCGGCTACGGCGACGGCGCGCTGTTGCGCGGCGACCGGACCTCGGCGGCGCGGCACTGGCGGGCCGCGGCGGACACGGCGCGAAAGCTGGGCAGTGAGTTCTCGGTCCCAGCGGTCCTCGCGGAGTGCGCGCAGGCCGCCCGCAGCGAAGGACGCCTGGACGACGCCGCCGTGATGCTCGCCGCCGCCGCCGAACTCTCCCCCCAGCAGGACGAACGGCCGCGGACACACTTGGCGGGCGTGGCCGCAGCCGTGGCGGCCGACCTCGGTGACGTGGCATCAGCGCGATGGTGGGAGGAGGTGGCAGGCTCGGAACCAGCCCCGGACTCCGACCAACTCGGCGAACGGTTCCGGGAACTTGTCCGGCGTGCCGAGACCGTTCCCGGGCGGGACTGAGCCCGGCCGTCCGCCCGTACCGGCGCTGTCCGGTCGGTGTCCGGTGGTTTCCCCCCAAGCGCGGGGACCAGGATCGGGTTCATCGGGTCGGCCGCCCCTGCGGGCCGACCTCCGTCGACCCCGAGGAAGCCCCCCATGACAGCCGCCCCCGTCGTGCTCGCCGCGACCCCACTCACCGGTCACGTCCGGCCGATCCTGAACCTTGCCCGCCACCTCGTCGCGGCCGGACGACAGGTCACGGTCGTCAGCGGCAGCCGGTTCGCGCGGCAGGCCGACGCAGCGGGCGCGGCGTTCGTCCCGCTGGCCGGACCGGCCGACTTCGACGACCGCCGCCTCGGTGAGCTCCAGCCGTGGCTGCACGAGTTGCCGCCGGGCCCGGCGTTCTTGGAGGCCATGTTCGGCTGGTTCACCGACATGGCACCGATACAGAACGCCGTGCTTCAGGAGGTTCTGGCGCAGCAGCCGGACGCCGCCGTCATCCACGAGGCTGCCTTCTACGGAACATGGCCGCAGCTGCTGGGCGCACCCGGGATCCGGCCACGGCGGACCGTCGGCCTCGGGGTCTTCCCTCTGACCCTCAGTGGGGCCGAGCTGACCATGATGGGGCCTCCTCCGCCGCGCGCCGGGCTCGACGTGCGGGGAGCGGCTGCGGCGTTCAACGCCGAACTCGCCGCCCAGCTCGCCGGCGCCACCGCGCACGCCCAGCAAGTCATGGCAGGGCTGGGCGCGACAGCCACGCTGCCCGTGATCGGCGACGCGCAGATCCTGCTGCCCGACGTGTTCGCTCAGCTCACCGTCCCGTCCTTCGAGTACCCCCGGATCGATGCGCCGCCGACGCTGCGGCTGATCGGGGCCCTGCCGCCCGAACCGCCCACCGCATGGCAGCCTCCCTCGTGGTGGCCCGAGCTGTCGCAGCGCCGAGTCGTCGCGCTCACCCAGGGCACGGTGGCCAACCACGACCTGACCGATCTCGTCCAACCGACGCTCGACGCGCTCGCCCACGAGGACGTGCTCGTCGTGGCCGGTCTCGGCGGACGCAAGATCGCCCCCGGCGACCTGCGCGTGCCGTCGAACGCGCGCGTCGAGTCGTTCATCCCGTTCGACGCGCTGTTCCCACTGGCCGACGTCGTGGTCACCAACGGCGGATACGGTGGCGTGCAGCTCGCCCTGCACCACGGCGTGCCGCTCGTCGTGGCAGGCGGCAGCGAGGACAAGCCCGCCGTGGCCGCCCGGGTCGCGGACTTCGGAGTCGGTGTCGATCTGCGCACCGGACGACCGGCAACCGCCGCGGTCGGACAGGCCGTCCGGCGGGTGCTTGACGAGCCGGCGTTCCGCCGCCGGGCGCAAGACCTGAGCGCGGAGTACCGGTCCGCAAACCCAGTGCACGCCGTTCTCGACATCATCGACGGCGCGTGACCTCCCATTCAAGACCGTCTGTTGTGATTCGGCCAGCCTCATCGACGGTGACCGACATCCCCGCTCGTCACGACCCCGACGGTGTGGGCGCGGCCGAGCACTGCGTACCCGAGCTCTGTTCTCGGAGCGCCCCTGAGACCCACTGACGCCCGACAGCGCTTCGGTTCTGACAATCGTGCTGGTCGCCGTGTACTGGCGGTCGAACCTGACCCTGCGCCAGCTGGCCTCGCTCTTCGGGGCGTCCAAGTCGGCGGCCGACCGCATCATCGTCCACCTCGGGCCCCTTCTTGCGCTCCAGCAGCGCAAGCGGTTCCGCAAGGACGCCATGCTGATCGTGGACGGCACCCCGGTCCCCATCCGCGACCACACCATCACCGAACCGTCCAGGAACTACCGGTACTCCATCAATCGCCAGGTCGTCATCGATACCGACACCCGGCTCGTCGTCGCCGTCGGCCGGCCGGTCACCGGCAACCGCAACGACTGCAAGGCATGGGAACTGCCCGGAGCCAAGGACGCCGTCGGCCACACCACCTTGATCACGGACGCGGCTACCGCGGCACCGGCCTGGTCATCTCCCACCGCCGCGAACGCGGCCAGAGCGAACTCCCGGACTGGAAGGAAGAGCACAACCGCTCACACCGCAAGGTCCGCGCCCGCGTCGAGCACGCCTTCGCCCGGCATGAAGACGCGGAAGATCCTCCGCGATTGCCGTCTCAAAGGCGACGGCGTCCACCACGCCATGCTCGGCATCGCCCGACTGCACAACCTCACGCCGGCCGGGTGACGCAGAAACCACTACGCAGTTTCGTTCGGATCAATCGGTGTGGACCGGATCGATAGACATGGAAGGCACCTCCGACTGGACGATGATCTCGCCCCAGTCGCCCAGGATCTTGTAGCCGTCCTCTAGCGTGATCAGGGCATCGACCGATCCGTAGTCGGCACTGCCACTCGCGTCGGTCGCAGCCTTGACGCCGATGCGCCAGGCTCTGCGTGGCAACCGCCGCGGCGTCAGCTTCCAGTTCCAGGAACGCCAAGCCCTGGAGAAGGAGGGGATCGAACTGCTCCTGCTGTGGCGGCAGGGCGAGCCGATCACTCTCGCCCGGCAGCGGCTGGACGCGATCATCCCCGATGCGGCCGCCGGCCGTGCACCGCGCGATCATGTCCTGCCGGCTTACGAGGCGATCGCCGACCGGCTCCCGCGTCCGGTCCGTATCGACCTGCACCGCTGGAGCACCGATGGCACGGCCACCGTCGCCGCGTTTGCTCTGAGCGACGCCCAGCCCCGCTCTGCCGTGGCGCTGGAGCACATGGACGACCGGTGGACCTCGAACAGTCCCCTTCGCCGCGCGGCCGCCGCAGCGCTGGCTCACCTGGAGAACACGGGCCTCGAACTGGGCCGCGCCGAGGTGCACGGCCGGTACGTGACGCCGGGCGCGAGCGATCACATGATCGACTGCTTCGTCGACCTGGGCTGGCGCTACTGGAGCAAGGCGCAGTGCTATCTGGACGACGGTCAGGCGTGGTTCGAGGTCCTGCCCGCAACTGCCCGGCAGCCTCTTCACGCCCTGTACATCACGCCCGTTCCTCGCGCTTGAGGACTCGGCATCCCGAGCGCTGCCGGGCCCGGTGAGTTCAGGGATGCAGCTGCGTGCCGGTCCCGCCGAACAGATCATCGATCGAGAACGCGAAGGAACCGGCGCTTGCGGCTGAGCTTCGGTGTCCCTGCGCCTCAGTGGCCAGCCGGGTGACGAGCGCCTCCCAACATGACGGGCAGCCACACCTGCGGCCGTCACGGTGCTCGGCGCCACTGTGGCCCGCCGCTGCCTGAACCTGGACGGCCAGAGCCTCGAACGCGGCCTTCCACCGGTCAGCCGACGCCTGGTGGCCCACAGCCTGGCCGGCAGCCGAGCGTGCGGCTTCCTCGGCTCGGCGCCGAGCCTGGATCATCGGCCAGTCAGGCCCGCCACGTATCCGTAGACACGCTTGTTCCTCTCGTGTCGAACCGCTGTCTCCAACCGCACGCCGGCACGAAAGGACACGAGGATGGCGTCAGTTCAGGTCGCGTGTCTGCCAGCCCGGCGGGAGCTTGGGCAGGCCGATGAGGGCGTCGATGCCGAGATGCTCCAGCAGCAGGGCTTTGAGATGCCGGCCGTCGATGAGTTCGACGCGATTACGGGGCGCGAAGTCCCAGCTCGCCTTGCCGAACCACGCGGTGGTGACCACGATGCCCTTCGAAGCGTTCTTGTCGTTCACGATGCCCGCGACCGACCGCACCGTCTCGGTGGAGACCACGTTCTTCGAGCGTTTGGCCTGGATGATGCACAGCCCGCCGATGAGGGGTTCCTCATTGACCGCGACAGCGTCGATGCCGTCGTCCCTGGACGCCTGGGTCACCCACGACTTGAGCCCGATCTTCTCGAACAGGCGCCGGATGAGATGCTCGAAATCGATCGGGTCCATCGCGACGAGGTCGGGCCGGCTGTCGAGGCCGGCGACGACGTCGCGCTCCGGGGCGATCTTGTATCGGGTCAGGTCGAACGTGACAACGGGCGGAACCGGTTCAAGGTCGTAAGGGTGCTGGGAGACGATCGCGTTGAGATGGTGCAGGCTCTGCACCGGGGCGAGTTCCGGCTCGTCCAGTACGAGTTCACCGAATGTCTCCCGGTTGACCCGCACACTGATCAGACACGGCTCGATCGACTTGCCGGTGGCGCGGTCCTTGGCGTGCACCTTCCCGTTGAACGCAACTCCGTCCACGAGCGACGGCGGCGTCACGGCGAATGCCTCGTCGATCGCCCGCAGCGCGAGTCTGGCCACCAAATCCCTGTACAACGCCTTGCACTCACTCTCCTTGCGCGGCTGCGGGACCACAGCCGGGGGAGCAGAGGCTTTGAACCGATACTGCGTGACCGAGGGAACCACCGCCTGGACGGGGAGCTCGATCTCCACAATCAGCTCCCGGGACTCAGGAGCGAACGCCACCTGCCGAGCGCCACCAAGGCCTTCCGGATACCTGATAGAGCCCAGCGCCCTCTCCACTGCGACCGCGAACCCTTCGAAGTCTCCTTCACCGAGCGCCTGCTCCGCCTCCAGCCGCAGCCCGGGCAACCCACCGGGGCGGTCAATCAGGACAGCAGTCAGCTCCTTGAGCCGTTCTTCGACCTGGGCCGTCCGCCTCGCAGCCTCCCGGCGTAAATTCTCAATGCTCTCCTGCTTCGCACGCCGCTCCGCCGCAGCCTTCTCGCGGGCCTCCGCGCGACGCTTCTGCTCGAGTTCCTTCGCCCGCGCAGCCTGACGCTTCTCAAGATCCCGCACGATCTGCTCGGCCTTACGCGACTCGGCAGTCCGCTGTGCCTGCTTCTCCTTCTGTGCGCGCATCCACGCCTGCGCCTGCTCGCGTTCTCGACGTGCTTCCTGCTTTTCCCGCTCGGCGGCCTCGCGCTCCGCGGCCCGCGCCTGACGCGCCTGCTCCGCCTCAGCCCGCCTGGCCGCTGCGGCCTTGGCCTTCTGGCTGTCCCGGTACGCCTGCAACAACTGCGCCGCCAACGACTTTCTACGCGCCATTCGCCGCCCCCCGACCACAGGTGAAAGTAAAAGAGCTGCCCCGTTCGCGGGCGGGGCAATCTCCCGCGTCCGCTCATGGCCTGGCTCGCTCGGAGGATGGCGGCTTTCACCCGCACCGCTTGGATCGCCCGCGGCAGCGTGGAGGGGGTGTTCCAGGCGTCGTCGCTGATCCATTGCTTGCAACACCGGTGCCCGACGGGCAACGCCAGCAACTCGGCGGCCAGATGCTGCCGCTCGAGCTGGCGCAGCGGCCGCCGGGACCGAGGGGACCGGCCGGCCCCTCGGTACTTCTGGCCTGCTTCGCTCAGCCAGCGTGGACGGGGGCGTGATCGAATAACCGCTGCTCGTCGTTGATGTGGATCTCCCGTACACCGGGGGTGGGACGGGGGAGCGGGGGGCGTTGGTTGCGGCGATGACCTGACAGGCGTAACCGTTCGCCGAGGGGTCATCGGCGATGGAGAGCAGTGTGTCGCTCAGACGCAGACTGGTGTCCTGATCGAGACCTGTCGCGCCCAGGCCGGCCAGAGACGAGTCGTTGATCAGCAGCGGGGGGGCCTCTATGTTCCTCGTCAAGCGTGTGGGCGGCTTCGGCCCGGGGTTCGATCTTCTTTGAGGGACATGAGACTGTCTGGTCGTGCCAGAGATGATGAGTGGGTTGGAGGCGGCCTTGGCTGAGGCGTCGTCTCCTTCGTGGACGCAACGTGTTCGTGCTGGGCGGGACCTTGCTTCCTTCGCTGATGTTCTTGAGGCTGCGGAAACGCTGGTGGGACTGTTACTGGATGTCGAGGACACGGCGGTGACGCGGCAGACGGCGGAGGCCCTGGCCCGGGTGGGGACAGTGGCCGCCATCAGGCTCATCGCTCTCGCGGTTGCCGAGTCTGACGACAACCAGGCCGACTGGCTGCAGACCGGGGTGCATGACGCGCTCGTGGAACCGGGCGGTGCACTGGACGTCGCAGCGGCCTGCGGGAAGCTCGCCCGGGACCCGGACGAAGCTGTCCGTCGGGGGGCCGCAGTTATCTCGGCATGGGCAGACGACATAAGGTGTTGATCTGCATCGACCTTCCTGTGGGCAGGTTCATGCAGCCGTCGCCTGAGGGACGCGGGGTTCGTAGAAGGCGCCGTCGCGGAGCATGGCGAACAAGACGCTGATGCGTTGGCGGGCCAGGCGGAGGAGGGCTTGAGTGTCGGTCTTCCCGCGAGTCCGGCACCGGTCGTAGTAGGCGCGGGAGGCGGAGTCGTGCAGAGCCGCGAACGCGGAGAGGAACATGGCGCGTTTGAGCTGTCGGTTTCCGCCTCTGGGTGCGTGTTCGCCGTGGATGGAGGTCCCGGAGGACTTGGTGGCCGGGGCGAGGCCGGCGTAGGAGGCGAGGTGGGCGGCGGTGGGGAAGCTGGTGCCGTCGCCGACGGTGACCAGCAGGACGGCGGCGGTCCTGACCGCGACTCCCGGCATCGAGGTCAGGACCTGGGAAAGAGGGTGGTCGTCCAGCAGGGTTTTGATCTGGGCTTCCAGGGCCCGGCGCTGTTCGTGGACGGCCGCGAGCGAGCGGGCCAGGGAGGGGATCACGGTGTCGAGCGTGCCGGTCCCGGGGACGACGACGGTCTGCTCGTCGAGGGCGTCGAAGACGTCGTCGATGAGCCGGGTGGCCATGCGTGGGGCCTTGGCCCGGATCACCTCGACGAGTCTGCGGCGGCCGGCTTTCCGCAGGGCGGCGGGGGAGCCGTAGCGTTCCAGCAGCCAGGTGACGGCGGGGTGGTCCAGGCGCGGGCCCAGAACCCGTTCGAGCGACGGGTGGAACTGGGTGAGCAGGCCCCGTATCCGATTGGAGGTGCGGGTGGCTTCGGCCGCGAGGTCCTGGTCGAAGCCGACCAGCACGGTCAGTTCGGCGGTGATCTCGTCGGTCAGCTCCAGCGAGCGGAGGGTGTGGGGCATGGTGCGGGCGGCGTCCGCGATCACGGCTGCGTCCTTGGCGTCGGTCTTCGCCTCGCCGGGCTAGAGGTCGGCGATCCGTCGCATGGCCAGTCCAGGCAGGTAGGCGACCTTGCAGCCCGCGTCACGGGCGACCGTGAGCGGGAGGGCGCCGATGGAGGCGGGCTGGTCCACGATCACCAGGACGGTGCCGAACTTCGCGGCCAGCTTGTCGAACACGGCCCGCAGTTTCGGCTCGCTGTTGGGCAGCGGCTTGTCGAAGACCTTCTTCCTGGCCGGGGTCAGACCGTGCCCGTGATGAGCGGTCTTGCCGACGTCCAGGCCGAGGAACACGCCCACGTCTTCGGTGTCGAACATCGCACCCTTCCAGGAGAGTTACCGGTACCAGCCTCGGTATTGGTGTCGTACGCGCGCATCCACGTTATGCAGACCTGCCGCCCGCGAACTGTCCGGCATTGCGCCGGACCGGACGGTGGCCAGACCTCTCATCAGCGTCTCTGACGGCACCCCTCGGGCCCGGTGACACCACCCCCAGGTCATCGTTCGACAGGGGGGGGGACACAGTCATGCCGGGCCCGGAGGCCAGCGGCCCTCTTGCAGGACCGCGGAAAACATAACGGGGGGGGGACCCGGACCAGCGGCAAGCGCATCCGCTGCGGCCGTTTCCCGCCTCCTGCGCTGCCTGCGTCACGGTCGTCATATCCTCCTGCGGCGCTTTAACCTTCGAAGCCAGCCGCTCCGATCGCGCCCACGCGGTGGGGAATCTGCCGTTCACACCGGTCTGACCGGCACTGACTTCTACCGCCTCGCCATCGCCCAAGCCAGATCCACCGGTCCCAGCCGGACCGCGTCCAGGGTCGCGGTCCAGGGCGTGGCGCCCGGTTCCAGCACCGCCACGAACGAGTAGGGCCAGTCCGGAACGGACTGCGAGGCCGTCTTCGCGCGACCGTGGACGTGACAGAACAGGCGCTCCGCCGAGCATGGAGCGTCCGAGCGGAGCCATGGCGGCACATCGGCTGCCCGGACCGGGCGCCCGCCGTCGAAACGCGGCAGCGGCAGCCCACCAGCACCGTCCGCAGTCGACCGACGTCGGTCCGGCCGTGGTTCAGCGTCCCCGTACATGGCTCCATGCCCACGACGATGCTCGGGCAACAACGTTGAGTCCACCGGGGACCTCACCGCACCGTCCGCACACAGCATCGCATCCATCAGTTCGAACAGCTCATCGCGCCGTGCGGTCAGACACTCGTAGAACTCGCCACGGAAGCGTGGCGCTTCCGCGTGCGTCTCCCTCCGGAGAGCATCAGACGGCAGACTCACCCTCGCGGCCTTCGTCCCGGTCACATGGACGTTGATCGGAGCACATGATCAGAAGAAGGCACCCCGCCTGTCAGCTGAACAGCACAACCAGAGATCGAGTTCGAGCGGCGTTCGACGCCTTTGGGCAGCTCAGGCAGTAGCCAGTGAGGCGTGGATCCGACTGACGGCACGCAGGACCTCGTCTCGGTTCTTCGCTCGCTTGGTCCATGCCGGGAGCCGGGCTACCAAAGTCATCTTCTGTCCGGTGTCGTACCAGGGTGCTCGCTCTCGCAGCGATGCTTGGACGAAACGCCGGATCAGGTCGAGATGTTCGAGGTTGTAGGCCCACAGCCACCCATGCCGAGTCTCAGCCTGGAGCCACAGCGGGATACCGAAGTACGGATCCGTCGCAGGTTGAGCTGTTCCACGGGAGAGCGTGACGAGACGGCCGCCCCACACGCGTGACAGCCCGCAGCCCCGGCAGACCAGGCGTCGCGGCCTGAACAGCATCCGACCGCCGGGATCGGATTCTTCGGGTGCTAGAACGACACGAGCGGCCTTCGCACAACTGGGGCATCGCACCATGATCGAACTGATGAAGTCGTACTCGCTGCTGCGCGGATCCCGGAACCGACCAGAGGACAAGGCCATCCGGTGAGTATGCAACTGTCCCGCAGACCAGCGCATCCCGATTCTGCCGATCACACCCACGCACCACAACTGCCTTGCCCGGGCCGGACGAAAGTTGAAGAACAAGCTCAGGGCCAGTGGGCTGGAACACTGGCGGTTATGAGTAGCGGCAATATCCGCGACAGTGAACTGGGGGCTTTCCTGAAGGCACGGCGCGCAGAGCTGAGCCGGCCGAAGTGGGGCTGTCTGACGCGGTCGGGGGTGCAGGGTCAGAGGTTTGTGCCGCGAGGAGGGGGTGTTGCCGGCGTCGGTCGGTCCCGGCTACTGCATGCGCCTGGAACAGGGCCGCGGCCAGGGGGGCCGAACGGGTACTGGGCACCCTTGCGCGTGTCCTGCGGCTCGAGGACGCCGAGCGCGCCTGCATGCTCGCATTCCCCGGTCGGGTTGCCGCCGGGCCGTGTCGGCGCACCACACAGAGCAGGTTCAGCCGTGCTTGCGGCGCCTACTGGACGGCCTGTCCACCGCACCGGCCGTCATTGTGGGCCGGCGCACGGGCATCCTCGCCTGAGATGCCATGGTGGCCGCCCTGTTCACCGCTTCGCGCGGGTCCCGGAGAAGTACCGCAACTTCGTACGACTGATCTTCCGCGAGCCGGCCGTCAGAGCGTTGTAGCAGGACTGGGAGTGGGCAGCGCAGCTGACCTCGGCGGCAGCTGCGCATGGAGGCCGTCCGGATCCGGAAGGTCCACGGCTCGCCGAGCTGGTGGGCGAGTGGGCGCTTCAGGATTCCGGCTTCCGGCGCTGATGGGGCACCCATCGCGCCGCCCCCCCAGAGGTCAGACACCAAAGTGCTGAACCATCCGGTCGTCGGTCCGCTCACCCTCGACTGGTCCTTCCTCATTTCCATCGGTGGTCCCGACCAGTAGCTCATCACGCTGACCGCCGAGCCCGGCACGACCAGTCCCAATCACTTGTGTCTCCTCGCCTCGGGGACTACGGCAACCGGCAAGCGCCAGGAGGCGGACCGGAAGTGCTCTGCTGCCGGTCCGCTTGGCCCTGGTGCTCCGTCAGGTGCGGATGTCGGCGCGCCGGGCGGCAGGCGCGAGCAGGGCGGTCGCCACCAGCACGACGCCGACAGCACCGGCGAACCAGAGCATGGCGGTGGTCGGTGACACATACCGGGTCGCAAGGCCGACGCCCACGGCCGGGCCGATCAGGCCGGTGTATGCGACCAGGAACAGCGCGGCCATTGCCTCTCCGCGCTGCTCTGGACGCGATACCCGCAGGGTGCGGCTGACTGCGGTCTTGAACAGCACGCCCGCACCGGCCCCGAGGACGAATGCCGAGGCCAGGAAGAGGCCCAGGCCCCTGGTCACCATGGCGGCCGTCAGCAGCACCAGACCGAAGAGTTCACCGACGGTGCCCAGCAGCAGTTGGACGGTCGCCGACAACTGCGCCGTGGCGATCTGCGCGAGCGGTGCCACGGCGAAGATCAGGAAGGCGACCGTGCCGGCCAGCAGTCTGGAGGGGTGTCCGAGGGTGCCGCCCACGAAGCCGGGGGCGAGCGAGGTGAACAGGCCGAACACCGCGAACGCCGCCACGGTGGCCGCCGCGCCCAGCGACCAGCCCAGCGCGGAGCCGCTGACCCGGGGCCGCTGCAGCCGGTAGCGCGGACGTTGCGCGACCGGCATCCGGACGGTTTCTGGAGCTACCAGCGCCAGCAGTACGCCGGAGCCGGCCAGCAGTCCGAGGAACAACAGGTAGGGCGTCAGCAGTGGCCTCGGCGCCCACTGGGCGAGTGCCCCGGCGATCAGCGGTCCGGCCCCCAGGCCGCCCAGGTTGGCGATGCCCGTCACCGTGTCGAACCGTCCCCGTCCGGCCGACGGACGGGCCAGATCGTGGAGTTCGTGCAGGTAGGCCATCGCGGTGGCAGTCACCGCGCCGATCCCGAGCCCCGAGACCAACCGCCCGACGACCAGCACCGGAAGCTCCGTCGACCAGGCGAACATCAGCGCGGCGACGAGCTCGACGGCGACCGCTGCGAGCAGCACCGGCTTACGCCCCACGTGGTCGGAGAGGTGCCCGACCGTGACCAGCGCGGCTATCACTCCCACCGCGTAAACGGCGAAGACGTACGTGATCACCAGGGGGGAGAACGCGTGCTGGTCGGCGTACAGCGCGTACAGCGGCGTCGGAACGGTCGAGAAGGCCATCGTGATGAAGAAGACCGTCGCCGCCAGCCAGAAACCGGCCTCCTGGCGGCGGTTCGGCACGGGCGGGGAGGCGGCGGTGGACACAGGGGTGGTTGCAGTGGTGGACGGCATGGACGAACTCCGATCTGTATGCCCACCACCGTCCCGCCCGGCATGAATCAAGTCCAACGATGAATACTGATGACTACGATCGAAACCATTGATTCGACTGCCGGGAGGCGATCGTGGAGCTGCGTCACCTCGAGTACTTCGTCGCGGTCGTGGAGGAGCACGGCTTCACCCGCGCCGCCGCGCGGCTGTGCGTCGTGCAGTCCGCAGTGTCCGCCGGAATCCGGTCGCTGGAACGAGAACTCGGCGCCCGGCTGCTGCACCGGACCTCCCGGGAGATCGGGCTGACCGAGGCGGGCGAGGCGTTCCTGCCTGCCGCCCGCGAGACACTGGCCGGTGCGCAGCGCGCCGTGGACGCCGTCGACCGTACGCGCGGCGGCCTGCGCGGACTGCTGCGAATCGGCACCATGAACACGGTCGGCTCAATCGACCTGCCCCGGGTACTGGGGCTGCTGCGACGGGCCCACCCGCAGGTCGTCGTCCGCCTCGGCACGCGGCCCGGCGGCTCCCGCGACCTGGTGCGGGCCTTGCAGCTCGGCGAACTCGACATCGCCGTCCTGTCGATCGGCGGTCCGCCGCCGCCCGGACTGCTGATCAACCCGCTCGAGACCCTGCCGATGTGTGTCCTGGCCCCCGCCGGGCACTCCCTGGCGGGCCAGGAGACGGTGCGGCTCGCCGACCTGGCAGGGGAGGTCTTCATCGACCACCCCGCCGGGTACGGCAGCCGCACCGTCGTCGACCGAGCTTTCGAGGACAGCGGCATCACACGGCACGTCGCCCTTGAGGTCGGCGGCTGCGAGCACCCCGCTGACTACGTCCGCGAGGGCCTGGGCGTCGCGGTCGTCCCTGCACCTGCGGCCGCGTCCGCCGGCGTGTCCCGGCTGCTGATCGCCGACGCGGACCTGCAGTGGCAGGTCTGCGTCGCCCGCTCCCGCGAACGCGCCGCCAGCGCTGCTGCTTTGGCACTTGAGACAATGCTGCTCGACCATGGTTCCAGTAGCAACAGCTGACCGGCCAACACCCAGGACGCAGCGGACGCGCGATCCCGGACACGGGCGTGCGTGTCCGGCCCGCTGAAGGAGTCGGCCAAGCGGTCGGCGACTGCGCGCGCGGAGCGGCCAGAGCCGTTGGCGGCCAGCCTGGAGTCGGGAACCGCGCGGACAGGTGCTTCTTCCTGTCTGCATGGCTGCTGGATATCAACCAGCGACCCGGCCCACGCCGTTCACCCAGCGCAACCTGGAGCACGGCATCGAGGTCCCTTCCCGGGGCTTCCCGGAGAAGAAGCCCGAGTACGACCATGCCCGTCCCCGCTTCGCCGTCCCGGCCACCGGTGCCTCCCCCCCCCCCGCGTCCGGTTCAAGGACTGGCTGCAGAAGACCGCCACGCTTTCCCTCTTCCAGGTCCGTGGCGGCTTCTACGAGGGCATCGCCCGGCACTGTCCTGACGAGGAGGCCGAACGGCGACTGAAGCGAAGTACCCCCAGCGCTTTGGCACCGGGCCCCTCGCCAAGCTGGAGAACGTCCCCCCCCCCGGGCCCCGAGGGCCCGCTCACCGAGACCGGCAGCGACGCCATCCGCCGCTCGGGCGCCGACCGCGGCATGGGCAGACTCGTCGACATGCCCGCCCAGACCCTTCCGCAGCTCGCCCGGGATCCCCTTCGACGCCGGCGCCCCCGAAGACGTCCCACTGGACAAGTTCCCCGGCTTCACAGCGAAGAGGCCGAGCGGACGGTCAACTGCCTGAAGAGGCTCTCATGCCGCTCTGACAGCCATAAGAAACGACGTCTTAGAATCCGCGCATGACTGACGAGAGTGAGCGGGCTGTGCAAGCAGCCGTTGGTGGAGAGTTGCGGCTTCTCGATCCTGAGGTGCGTGCTTCTCCGGCCCTCGTTTCGGAGCTTCTGGATCCTGAGTTCACCGAGATCGGAGCATCCGGTCGCTGGTGGGACGCGCAGTCGATCCTCACGGTGACAAGTGCGGGCACGGTGTCCTCGGAGGCGCCGGTCAAGGTCAGCAAGATGTCAGGGACCGTTCTGGCTCCGGGGATCGTTCACCTGACGTACTCCGCTGACAATCAGGGGCGACGGACATGGCGGAGTTCCTTGTGGCGCCTGACGGAGACAGGCTGGCGCATGTACTTTCACCAGGGCACCTTGGCCAGCTGAGGCACGCCTGTCCCGTCGCCTGCGGAGCGGCAGAGGCCCTGAGCCTCCCGCCATAACCATGAGCAGGGCCAGGCACGCATCGCCTGGATAGGCGCACACCTTCACAGTCCTGTATCCGCCGCCGTGCGGGGGATGCTCGGCGGCATCTCGCTCACCGCGGCCAGGGGGATGGAGGCTGACGAGTTCCTCATTGCGCTGGGCGCCGACCTGGATGAGCTCGCGGCTCGCACCCCGTACAGGGATCTCGCCGTGCCGGTGGGTCAGCCGGGCAGCCCGTCGCCCCACATCAACCCCGTCATGTACGGAATGTGCGGCGACTGGCTGTACGTCCTGGAGGACTGGGGCGCGGCGACGTGGTCGACCGGCTACCGCAAAGTGCGATCGATGTGGCCCTACCCCGGGCAGGAGATCGTCTGCGTGACGGTGGACCGGTTCAGCCCTCCGTCGAAGATCCTGCATGTGCCTGGGGACGAGATCGCACGCCGGGCGGAGTTCGGGCAGGACACCGGGGAGGAGTCCGCTCTGGACGCGGCGCTCGATGCCTCGGGTGCGGTGTTCCCGTCGATCGCCGACGTCGGCGAGGCCGCTGTGGTGGCGCACTACGAGCAGTACGGGCCCCGGCTGCCCGCGTTGGTGTTCGCCGCGGTGGGCGCCTACTGCGGCCTGTCCATTGACCAGGAGGCCGTTCGCGCCGGCACCCTTCCCGGTGTCCTCCTCCCCATGCCCTGACCTGCGCACCGAACCAGGACCGGCCCCCACCCTGCCACAGGGTGGGGGCCGGTGCCGTTGTGCGTGGGTTCTACCTGGCGGTCAGCTTGCAGAAGACCGGCTGTCCCCCCACCGATCCCGTAGGTGCAGGTGCCGCCGTCATCCATCCGCGTGTCGAGCCAGTACGCGTCCTTGTCCATGCTCCGGTAGTCGCGCGTGAACGTCGCCGGCTCCGTTCACCTTCAGTAACAGTGTTTGTCGACCAGTTTGAGCAGCGGTTAGCGATCACGGGGGCGATTAATGTCCACGAGTTTTGACGGCGCTTCGCATCAGTGATCTTGGCCTGAAGTCCGTGCGGAGCAGTCGTGTCCGTCGCTGGGCAGGCCCATGACGTTCAGCACCGGTTCCTCGCCTTCGGTGGACTCAAAGGTGAAGTTCGCTCTTGACAGGATCGCCGTGAGCGAGCGCTGGCCGCCGAAGGTCAGCGGAGGGTACGGCTCCCAAGAACAGTCGGCCTTGTCCAAGGCGGAAACGACGTCCGTGTGGCTGAGCCCTGCCGGGAAGGTGCCCGTCCCCCCAACAACCGACGGGGGAAGTTCGACGACGTCACGCCAGTTCTGGACGCAGATAAGGAAGACCTTTGGGCAGCGGCAGACACTCAGTTCAAGGTCTCCGTAGGCGAAGAGCCTCGGCCACTTTCTGTTCCGGCTCATTGTCCCGATGTCCCACGGCTCGCCGAGTGCTGCGGTCACATCGCTCCAGTCGGCTCCGCTGAACACGGGGCCCAGGCGGCCCGTCTTCGCCATGCTGGTCAGGACATCGAGTATCTCCACGAGGCGGAGCCTGACAGGTGCCCTGACCAGCAGTCCAGCGGTTCCAGGGGTCAGCCCGCTGCGGGTTGTTCGGTTCGGGCTCGGGTGCTGGCGAGGCGGTAGGAATCGGTGCCGGTCTCGATGATGGTGCCGTAGCAGGTGAGCCGGTCGATGATGGCCGCGCAGAAGCGGGGGTCGGTCAAGGTCTTGGTCCAGCCGACGAACGACTCGGTCGAGGCGATCGCGACGCTGTTCTCCTCCTCGCGTTCGGTCAGGACCTGAAACAGGAGTTCGGCGTCGTGTCGGTCGAGTTCCATGTGGCCGAGCTCGTCGATGCAGAGCAGGTCGACGCGGCCGTAGCGGGCGATGGTCTTGTTCAGCTGCTTCTCGTCGGCGGCCTCTACCAGCTCATTCACCAGCTTCGTCGCGAGCGTGTAGCGGACGCGGTAGCCCTTCATCGCGGCCTCGGTGCCCAGCGCGATGAGCATGTGGTACTTGCAGGTCCCGGAGTCACCGATCAGGGCGAGCGGCTGGTTCTTCTTGATCCACTCGCAGCTCGCGAGGGTGTGGATGGTAGCGGGGTCGATGTTCGGGTCGGCGTCGAAGCCGAAGGTCCGCAGGGACTTCTCCCGGGGGAAGCTAGCCGCCTTGATCCGCCTCTCCGACCTGCGGCGGGCCCGGTCGTCGCACTCGGCCATAAGCAGTTCGGCGAGGAAGCCGCGGTAGCTCATCTGGTCCTTGATCGCGCGGTCGGCGATGGCGGAGAACTCGTTGCGGATCGACGGCAGCCGCAACAGACGGCAGGCGGAGTCGATCGCGGCGTCGGCGGCCTGCTCGGTCAGACCTTGCTGGCGGGGCATGGTCATCGCGCTTCTCCCTCACGGTGATCGCTGTCGTCGGTGCGGTGGCGTCGGAGCAACTGGTTGTAGTGCGACACCGAGGGCAGCGGCCTGGTGTCCGGCGGAAGATGCGCGAGTCGCCACTCGTGCAGGGACGTCACCGTCGCCGACGCCTGACCGGGAACCCGGACCTCTGGTGCGGGCTCGGTCTCGGCCTGGCCAGCCTTGCGGGCCTCCAGGGCGACCGCGTCCGCGGTCATGGCCTCGGCCCGCAGGGCTGCGGCCAAGCCAGCGATGACGTGTTCGTGCGTCATGTGGCGTCCGAGCAGCAGCACCTCGATGAGCGCGCGGGTGCCGTCACGTTCACCGTGGATCTTCATGGCCTGGGGCCACCAGGCGTCGCGGATCGGGGTGAACTTGCCGGCCGAGCGGGCCTGTTCGAGAGCGGTTGAGCCGGGGAGGCGCCGGGCTTGCGGACGAGGACCTCCAGGTAGTGGTCCACCTCCAGGCGGACGGCGCCTTTGGCGATCAGCCGCTCGTGCCGGGCCACTTCCGCGTTCTGGTCGTGAACCACCAGGTGAGAGGCATGAAGGATGACCCTCACCCGCTTACCGATCAACCGGATGGGGACCGAGTAGCGGTTCGTGCGGACCGGGATCTGGCCGTAGCGGTCGACCCGCGGGATGAACAGCCGCCCGGTCTCGAACGGCTCCTCGGGCAACGGCATCAGCGGCGGCTGTTCGAGGGCGAAGTCCTCGGCGATTGTCGGGCCGGGACGCCGCCCTGACCCCGGCGCAGCGGGCCGCCGCCGTCCAGGCCCACCAGTAGGCAGCGATGCCCGAGGAGTACCTGGAGGGCCGCACGACCGACCCGGCCGCGTGGCTGTGCACACCCAAGAACCTGGACTGGCTCGCCGCCTTCACCCGCGCCGCCGACACCCGCCGCCGCGCCATGGAGGACCGAAAGGCCCCGGCTGCCGATCCGGCCAGTCCGGTCGACCAGCACCGCCAGGAGCACAAGCAGCAGCACCAGAGGAATGGTGGGCGGCCTGGTGGCGGCGACTCCAAGACGCTGGGAAGCGCCGCCGCGCAGTCGCGCTGGCCTTGATCCCGGCAGAACCGGATCGGCAACGCGGCCGCGCGCCGCGATGCCCGCACCCTGTCTCGGGTGCGGCACTCCACCGCATGGCTTTGGTGACGATGCCGGGCATCGTCCACTGAGTGGAGCCCAGGATGTCCTGGGACGCGAAGTCGGACGACGCCGCGAAGACGGGCGCCGACGCCGACGGACGACAACAAGGCGGACGAAAAGACCGACGAAGGCACCGACGAGGGGACCGACAAGGACGCCGCCGCACGCGCCGAGTAAGCGCATCGGGTGAAGATCCGCGTACGCCCTCTTGTCCCGCTGCCTGCCATGGGCTTTCTTGGCTCCCATGGCGGACACCACGGGCAACACCACGGGCGCAGGCGTACCGGTCGGGGCCGGTCCGGCTCCTCGTAAGTCCAGTTGGCGCTACATCGGCCCCGGCATCGTCGTCGCGGCGACCGGGGTGGGCGCCGGCGACCTCGTCGCCACCCTCATCGCGGGCAGCAACTTCGGCTACACACTGTTGTGGGCGGCCGTCATCGGTTGCCTGGTGAAGATCTTCCTTGCCGAGGCGTGCGGCCGCTGGCACCTAGCCACCGGCCGCACGTTGTTCGACGGATGGGCGAGCCTCGGCCGCTGGACGATGTGGTTCTTTGCGATCTACGCCGTGATCTGGGGCTTCGTCTACGGTGCGGCGGCGATGTCGTCCAGTGCCCTGCCCCTCCAGGCCCTCTTCCCGGACGTCATGGGCCTCGAATGGTGGGGCATCGCCTCAGGTCTGGTGGGCCTGGTCTTCGTCTGGTTCAACAAGTACAACGTCTTCGAGAAGGTCATGACGATCCTGGTGGGCGTCATGTTCGTCGTGACCGTCTACCTGGGCATCCGCGTCACCCCGAACCTCGGCGACGCCTTCGCCGGCCTACTCCCGGTCCTCCCGGACGAGAAGGACTCGGTCCTCAACACCTTGGGCCTGATCGGCGGCGTGGGCGGCACCATCACGCTGGCCGCGTACGGCTATTGGGTCAACGCCAAGGGCTGGACCAACGCTGGCTGGATGAAGGTCATGCGCCTGGACAACCGGGTCGCCTACGCGACGACCGGCATCTTCGTGATCGCCATGCTCCTCGTGGGCGCGGAGTTGCTGCACTCGGCGAACATCGCGATCGCGAGCGGTGACAAGGGCCTGATCCAGCTCGGGGACATCCTGGAGCAGCAGTACGGCACGGCTACCGGCAAGCTCTTCCTGATCGGATTCTTCGCCACCTCCTTCACCTCCCTGATCGGCGTCTGGCACGGCGTGAGCCTGATGTTCGCCGACTTCCTGGCCCGGCAGCGCGGCGAACGCGAGGCACGAGGCGACGAACTGGCCTCGGGCCGCCGCGAGAAGTCGTGGACCTTCCGCGCCTACCTGCTCTGGCTGACCTTCCCGCCCATGATCCTGCTCTTCCAGGACGAGCCCTTCCGCCTGATTATCATCTACGGCGTCCTGGGCGCCGCCTTCATGCCGTTTCTCGCGCTGACCCTGATATGGCTCCTCAACTCCTCCCGCACACCTCGCGAATGGCGCAACGGCGGCCTCAGCAACGGCATGCTCGCGATTGCGGGGCTGCTGTTCCTGGTCCTGTGCGTGAAGCAGATCTGGGACCAGCCGTGGTCGGAGTTCTTTTAGGCGTACGGCCGGGCTGGGCGCACTGCCCGGGCAGCTACCCCCCGTGTACTTTTCTCCACCTGTCGCACGCGCGGCAGGGGCATGAAGGGGTCCAGCTACCGTCCGAACAAGCGGCCCAGGAACCCCACCGGCAAGACCAAGTAGGAAAAACCGGTGGACATCGTCGGGATACTGCCGTCATGGCCGTCATGGCCGTCACTCAGCAACTCGCCCGCATCCCGGCGGAGTATCTCGCCTCCTGCCGCCGGTCAGCCGACGCATCGGAGTATGGAGATCCTCTCTGGGATCCACCGTCGGCGGATGTCCTGGACCTGGACTGGGCGCCATTCCTGCTCGAACGAATCTGCGAGCTGGGAGGTCTCGATGACGTCCATCGGAGTGCTCTTCGGCAGGCTCCCGACGGCGACACTGCCATCGACCTCGCCTTCCTCAACACCCAGCCGCATGCCATTGGCCCCTTCGGGCCAGCACCCACAGCCCTCTCAGCAGGTCAAGTGGCTCGCACTGCGGAACTGCTCGGGCAGATCGACTTTCCGGCCCTCCTGGCCGCCCTGCCGACAGACGAAGCAGAGGCCGCCTCCCTGATCGGCAACGGGGCGCAGACAAGATCATCGATGGCCCGAAGAAGTACGTGCTCGGGCACTTCAATGCCCTGCGCGAGTTCTACCTGGTGCATCCCAACGGCAGCTTCTCATCGTGCTCTGGTGGGACTGACACGGGCCGCCTCATCGTCGGCTCGCGTCAGCAGCTGGGGAATTACGTGAACTTCCGCATGAGGAATTACGTGAGCGTCCACAGCTAGGACTGCGCCCGCGTACGCGAAGGAAAAGCACCCACCCGGGAGCCACTGCGAGCGCCCATCGAGCGGCCATGGTCGGGGGCGACCGCGGCCCGACCACCAGGCCGACCACGGCTTCCGCCCGCACCGCCCACAGCCCGACCACGGCTGCTCAGCGCGGTGTGAAGGGTCTCTTTGATGCCAGGGTCCACAGGTTGCTTCTCTGCCACCATCGGATTCCTTGACCATGTGCCCTGACCTGGTGAGATCCCAGTTGGGCCTACTGGCGTCTAGAGGCACCAGTTGCTGGCAGATAGTGGCACCAGCCCAGGACAGGTTTGCGGCACTTCCCAAGGCGACTTCGCTTGTTAGGACGCGCGTTTCCAGGGGCGGGGTCAGGGTGTACCTCATCAACTGACGGTCACGGTGAGGGCCCGCTTGGTGGTCAGGGCTGGGCAGGTTTGTCGAGCTATGCGGCGTGTGTGAGGGCAGCGGCCGTGTTGGGGGAGACGTGGCTGCGGGCGATGTGCGGCGGTTCAGGGCGTGGTCGGCCGGGAGATCGGACGCCCGTTCCTTATCCATCGGCATGGCGGCAGCACCAACGTGGCGAGTCCGCCGCAGGCCGGCCCGTGTGTGCATTTATGGCGTAGCTGATGGTGTGCTTATTGATCTTGATTGTGGCCTGCTGTTGTTCAGTTGTACTGGGTGGTAGTTCTGGTCAGTCGGTGAGGCTTACGCG
>NZ_JOHS01000050.1 GCF_000725625.1 Streptomyces sp. NRRL F-6676 | reverse complement strand
GCTCGGGTGGGTGGGGTTGGGTGGGGAGTGCGGGTGGGTGGGGGCTTGTCGCGCAGTTCCCCGCGCCCCTTACGGGGGCACGGTGAGTGCTCGCGCCCCCCGCGGCGGAGCCGCGCGAAGGACACAGCCCCGCGCCCCTTGCAGGGGCACGGTGAGTGCTCGCGGCCCTGCGGCGGAGCCGCGCGAAGGGCACAGCTCCGCGCGCCTTGCGGGGGCGCCCCGGCGCGTGGGGGGTCGTCTGGCTCGTAATAAAGTCGCCGCATGCTTGATGTCCTGACGTTGGTGACCGGGGTTGCCGCGCTGTTGCTCGGTGGGTGGTGCGGGTGGTCCGCCTCGCGGGATCAGCCGACGAAGGACTGGCACTTCATCGGCATGGCCGTTGTCTCCGCGCTCGCGCTTGTGCAGCTCGTCGTCGGTGTCGTGCAGCTCTCCCGGGGCGAGAAGCCCGAGCAGGGGACCACGATCTTCGTCGCCTATCTGCTGGGCGCGCTCGCGTGCGTTCCCGTGGCAGGCTTCATGTCGCTGGCGGAACGCACCCGCTGGGGTTCGGTGACCGTCGCGGCCGGCGGTGTGGTCCTCGCCGTCCTCGAAGTGCGGCTCTATGACATCTGGGGAGGCTGAGATGGCGGCGACACAGGAGCGGGACGCCGGGCGCGGCCGGCTCATCAGTGGGCCCGGCATGCTGCTGGTGTGGCTGTACGGCGTGATGGTCGTCGGCGCGGTGTCGCGCTCGGTGGTGCAGATCTCCACCGACTTCGACCGCGCGCCGCTCGCCTACTCGCTGTCCGCGGTCGCGGGCGTGGTGTACGGCTTCATCACGTACTCGCTGGTCCGCGGCGGGGAGGGCGCCCGCCGCGCCGCGCTGGCGTGCTGCGTGGCCGAGCTGGTGGGTGTGCTGACGGTGGGCACCTGGACGCTCGTCGAGCCGTCCGCGTTCCCGGACGCGACGGTGTGGTCGGACTTCGGGATGGGCTACCTCTTCATCCCCGTACTGCTTCCGCTGTCCGCGATCTACTGGCTGCGCAAGGGGAGTGCGGCCGGCGTCGCTTCCGCGTAACCGCCGGCCGCGCTGCCGCTCGGCTACGCCGTCGCCGCGTACGACGTCTCGGGGGCCGGCTTCTCCAGGACGATCATGCGGACGCCGTCGGGGCCCTCGGCGGTGCCGACCGTCTCGTAGCCCACCTTGCGGTACAGCCGCAGGTTGTTCTCGCTGCGGTGACCGGTGCTCAGCCGGAACCGCTTGGCGCCGCGCTCCTCGACCAGCGCTGCCTCGGCCGCGCGCAGCAGCCGGGCGCCGATGCCGTGGCCCTGCAACCGGGGGTGGACGCACAGCTTGCCGATGGCGGCGGCGCCGTCCTCGGTCACCGTGCCGTGCACCGAGCCCACGACCTCGTCGCCGAGGCGCGCCACGAAGACACAGTCGGCGGCGACCTCGGCGCGCACCGAGTCCAGCGGCTGGACCAGCGGGTCGATGCGGTAGTTCCCGTACAGCGCGGCTTCGCTCTGGAAGCAGAGGTATTGCAGTCTGAAGATCTGCTCGACGTCCTGCTCGGTCGCCACCGAGATGGTCACGCTCATGCCCATGTGCGCACGCCTCCCGCTCACCTGATCACCGGTCGTCCCCCACTCCTATCCCCGCCGTTCGCGGCCCGCAACCTCCGCCGCCAGCAATCGGCGCAGACAAGCCAGACATCTGGAACGTTCCGGTCCGAGACTGCCCTGTGAGATACCCAACTCCCCCGCGGTCTCCCGGTAGGTCAGGTCCCTCGGGGACAGCAGCGCGGCCATCAGTCCGGGGCAGCGGCCGGGCAGCCGGCGCACGGCGGCGTGGAGCGCGCGGTGGCGGGCGGCGGTGAGCGCCTGCTGCTCGGGGCCGGGCCCGCGGTCGTCGGCGGGTTCGCCGCCGTGGGGTGCGTAGGGCGTCTCGTGCCGGGTGGTACGGCGACTGCGGCGGGCCTCGGAGCGGACGGCCCGGCGCAGCCAGTCGGGCGGGTCGGCGGGCGGGGCGTCCGCGTCCAGCCGTTCCAGCAGGCGCAGCCAGACGGCCTGCTCCAGGTCGCCCGGTTCGGCGCCGGAGGCGTGGCCTTCCGCCGAGGCCTCCGCGGCCAGCAGCGGGCGCAGGGTGGTCAGCAAGTCGTGGGTCATGTGCGGCGTGACGCGGCCGCCCCGGCGCCGGTTGCCGGGGCGGCCGTACATCACCCGATCGAGGGGCCGGGGGGTGACGGGCCGTCAGGCTCTCCTGTGAAGCCCTAGTCGTTCCAGAAGTCCTCGCGGGCCAGGACGCCGGTGTCCGCGTTGTCGGTGAAGACGCCGTCGATGCCGGTGGCGAAGTACGCCTTGAACGCGCCGAAGGCGTCGCCGTAGCCGTCCGCGTCCGTGCCCTTGCGGAACTCGGCGGGGAGGAAGGGGTTCTCGTTGCGCATGGTGTAGGGGTGCAGGACGAGGCCCGCCCGGTGGGCGTCGGCGACCAGGGTGGTCGGGGTGGTGAGCCGGCCGGCGGAGTCCCTGGGGATGATCAGGTCGAGGGTGGGGCCGATGCCCTGGGCGTAGCCGGCGATCTCCTTGAGGCCCTTGGGGGTGATGAGGTCGGCCGTCGTGCGCGGGTCGCCGGTCGCGACGAAGTCCCAGGGGCGGGAGTCGGCGCCGGAGAGCAGCACGGCGAGCGGGTTGCCGACCAGTTCGCTCATCCGCCGGATGCTGGTGGGCTCGAAGGACTGGATGAGCACGGGAGAGTTCCGCCGGTGCTTGCCGTGCCGGCGCAGCAGCCGGGCGAGCCGCTCCTCGGTGCCGAGGCCCAGCTTGCGGAAGTAGGTGGGGTGCTTGATCTCGGGGTAGATCCAGACCTGCTTGCCGCGCCTGCGGGTCTGCTCGTCCTGCCACTTCAGGACCTCTTCGAAGGTGGGGATCTCGAAGCGCCCGTTGTAGAGGGTGTTGTGCGGGCGGTTGGCGGGGATCCGCTCGCTCGCGCGCAGGGTCTTCAGCTCGGCGAGGGTGAAGTCCTCGGTGAACCAGCCGGTGGTGGAGACGCCGTCCAGCACCTTGGTGGTGCGGCGGCCGGCGAACTCGGAGTGGTCGGCGACGTCGGTGGTGCCGCCGATCTCCGGTTCGTGCCGGCAGACGAGGTGGCCGTCCTTGGTGGGGACGAGGTCGCCGGCCTCGACGATGTCGGCGCCGAGGTCGAGCGCCAGTTCGTAGGAGCCGAAGGTGTGCTCCGGCCGGTAGCCGCTGGCCCCGCGGTGCCCGATGATCGTCGGCACGGGCAGGCCCTTCAGACCGCCGCCGTGCACGGGCCCCTTGCCCCCGGTGGCCCGCCCGGCTTCCGCCGCGCTCGCCGTGCCGGAGAGCCCGAGTACCGCGCCGCCCGCGCCGAGCACCGCGGCGCCGAGGAGCGCCCGGCGTCCGGTCCCCCGCCGCTGCCCGTCCGGCTCCCCGGGATCCGCCGGCCGGTCCGCCTGTCGAGACTCCATGCGCACTCCTTCTGGCTGTGATGGCCCGCACCTGCCAAAGCGGGACGATCGTAGGTGGCGGCGGGTGACGGTGGGGAGACGTGCAGCCGAACACGCGGGTGGGGCCGCATGTCGAGCGGCGTACCTCACACCGCTCCGGCGGGGGCGCGGGGCCGCGAGGACGCGCTGTCGCAGGTGAACGTGCGTCAATAGGGTGTATCCGTGGTGCGAACCCGGGATGCGCGCGGCGGTGACTCGCGAGTATCGTCCTCACCTGCACAGACTTCATCCTGGATCCATTGCCGTTTTCCCCGACACCGGAGGGCCCGTTGTCCCGCTTCGCGCTCATCAAGGCAGTACTCGGGCCGATCATGCGTCTGATGTTCCGCCTACGGGTGGAGGGCGCGGAGCGCATTCCGGCCGACGGCCCGGTCATCCTGGCCGGCAACCACCTCACCTTCATCGACTCGATGATCCTTCCGCTGGTCTGCGACCGGCAGGTGTTCTTCATCGGCAAGGACGAGTACGTCACCGGCAAGAGCCTCAAGGGCCGCCTGATGGCCTGGTTCTTCACCGGCGTCGGCATGATCCCGGTGGACCGCGACGGCGGCCGGGGCGGCGTGGCCGCGCTGATGACCGGCCGCCGGGTGCTGGAGGAGGGCCGCGTCTTCGGCATCTACCCGGAGGGCACCCGCTCGCCCGACGGGCGGCTGTACCGGGGGCGTACGGGCATCGCCCGGCTCACCCTGATGACCGGGGCGCCGGTCGTGCCGTTCGCGATGATCGGCACGGACAAGCTCCAGCCCGGCGGCTCGGGCCTGCCCAAGCCGGGCAAGGTCACGGTCCGCTTCGGCGAGCCGATGGAGTTCTCCCGCTACGAGGGCATGGACCGCGACCGCTACGTGCTGCGCGCCGTGACCGACTCCGTGATGGCCGAGGTGATGGAACTGTCCGGCCAGGAGTACGTGGACATCTACGCGACGAAGGCGAAGGCGGCGTAAGCGGCCACGCCTTCGTAACGTACGGCCAGGGACGGCGGGTTGCTCGGAGAGCGACCCGCCGTCGGCGTGGGCGGCGCGGCGGACGGCGGCGGCGGGCCCGGGGCCACCCGCCGTACCGGTACGGGCCTGCGCACCACGGCGTGCGGTGGGACGCGGCCCCGCACCCGGTGCTCACGGTCACGGTCTGCGGGGTTCGCCCGGTGCTCAGCGACAGGCGTTCAGTGCCAGGGCAGTTGGCCCCGGTGCGCCCAGTACGTCCGCGCGGGCTCGGCCAGCGCCTCCAGTCGGGCCTGTTGGCCGTCGTCGAGGTCGACGGCCGCCGCGTGCAGGTTGGAGGCGAGCTGGTCGACCGTCGCGGCGCCGGAGAGGACGACGCCGGCCCAGGGGCGGCGCAGGACGTACGCCAGGGCGACGGCGTCGCAGCCCGCGCCCGTCTCCTCGGCGACGGCCCGGAGTGCGGCCGGGGCGTTCGGGTCGGCCAGGCGGCCGTTGGCCATGCCTTCCTTGACGATCACCGTCAGCCCGGCGTCGTGCGCCTCGGCGAGGGCCGGGCCGGCCGAGGTCTCCAGGACGTTGTACGTCGACTGGACGGTACGGAAAAGCGGGGCGCCGTCGACCGTCACGGCGAGCGCGGCACGGATGGCGTCGGCCTGGGCGGGGCCGCTGGTGGAGAAGCCGACGGTGACGCCGCGCGCGGCGGCCTCGGCGAGCCGGGCGTGCAGTTCCCGGTCGGTGAGGGCGGGGCTGTCCGGCGTCACGGAGTGGATCTGGTAGAGGTCGAGCCGGTCGCCGAGAACCGCGTCGGTCTCGGCGCGCTGGCGTTCGTAGGTGGCCGTGCCGTGGTCCTTGACCTCGTGCTTCTCCGCGTCGGTGGTCCAGCCGGCGGTGTAGGTGTAGCCCCACTTGCTGCCGACGACGACATCGGTGACGTCCGGGCGGGCCCGCAGCCAGTCGGCGAGGAACTCCTCGGAACGGCCGTAGGAGCGGGCGGCGTCGAGGTAGCGCACGCCCTGGGCGTAGGCGGCGTCGAGGAGTTCGTGGGTGCGGGCGCGCAGGGCGTCGACGGTGCGCTCGGCCGGGAGGTCGCGGTCGCGGCCGAGGTTGATGTAGCCGGGGCGGCCGACGGCGGCGAGGCCGAATCCCAGGTGGCAGGTGGGGGTGGTGGCTGCGGCCAGCCGGGAGAAGGGCATCGCGGGTTCCGTTTCGTCGGCTCCGTCCGGTCGCCGACCAACGTAACCCGCGAGACCCTGTCCTCCCCCGCCGACCTGCTACTTCTTCGGGCCCGCCGCGTTCGCCCAGGCGTGTTGCGCGGCCAGGTTCTCCTTGACCTCGGCGAGCTGGACGGCGACCGCCTCCGGTGCCGTGCCGCCGCGCCCGTTGCGCGAGGCGAGGGCGCCGGGGACGTTGAGCACCGAGCGGACCTCGGGGGTGAGGTGGGCGGAGATCTTGGCGAACTGCTCGTCGGTCAGCTCGTCCAGTTCCTTGCCGTCGGCCTCGGCGACCTTCACGCACTCGCCGGCCACCTCGTGCGCGACACGGAACGGCACGCCCTGCCTGACCAGCCACTCGGCGATGTCGGTGGCGAGGGAGAACCCGGCCGGGGCCAGCTCCTCCAGCCGCTCGCGGTGCACGGTGAGCGTGGCCATCATGCCGGTGAAGGCGGGGAGCAGGATCTCCAGCTGGTCGATGGAGTCGAAGACCGGCTCCTTGTCCTCCTGGAGGTCGCGGTTGTACGCGAGCGGGAGGGCCTTGAGCGTGGCCATCAGTCCGGTGAGGTTGCCGATGAGCCGGCCGGACTTGCCGCGGGCCAGCTCGGCGATGTCGGGGTTCTTCTTCTGCGGCATGATCGACGAGCCGGTGGAGAAGGCGTCGTGGAGGGTCACGAAGGAGAACTCCTTCGTGTTCCAGAGGATGATCTCCTCGGCGATCCGGGAGACGTTGACGCCGATCATCGCGGTGATGAACGCGAACTCGGCGACGAAGTCGCGGGAGGCGGTGCCGTCGATGGAGTTGGCGGCGCTGCCGTGCTCGAAGCCGAGGTCGGCGGCGACCGCCTCCGGGTCGAGGCCGAGGGAGGAACCGGCGAGCGCGCCGGAGCCGTACGGGGAGACCGCGGTGCGCGTGTCCCACTGGCGCAGCCGTTCGGCGTCCCGGGAGAGGGCCTGGACGTGGGCGAGGACGTGGTGGGCGAAGAGCACGGGCTGGGCGTGCTGGAGGTGGGTGCGGCCGGGCATCGCCACGTCCGGGTGGGCCTCGGCGAGGCCGACGAGTGCGTCCTGGAGGTCGGCGATCAGTCCGCCGACGGTGCGGGCGTGGTCGCGCAGATACATCCGGAAGAGGGTGGCGACCTGGTCGTTGCGGGAGCGGCCGGCGCGGAGCTTGCCGCCGAGGTCGGGGCCGAGCCGCTCCAGCAGGCCGCGCTCCAGGGCGGTGTGGACGTCCTCGTCGGCGATCGTGCCGGTGAAGGAGCCGGCGGCGACGTCCGCCTCCAGCTGGTCGAGCCCGGCGATCATGCGGGTCAGCTCGTCCTCGGTGAGCAGTCCCGCCTTGTGCAGCACGCGTGCGTGGGCGCGGGAGCCGGCGAGGTCGTAGGGGGCGAGCCGCCAGTCGAAGTGGACGGACGCGGACAGCTTGGCCAGCGCCTCGGCGGGTCCGTCGGCGAAACGACCGCCCCAGAGCCGGACGTCACCGCTGTTGCTGCTCACTTGCGTGCTCCTCGGGGTGTCGATGGGACGCCGCCTCTCCGCGACGGGAGAACCGTGACGGGAGAACCTCGGCCTGCATGAGTATGCAGAACTCTGCATGAGTAGTCAATTTGCGGACGTCCGCGGGCCGGTCGCGTGAGCGGGCACCGTGGCCGTCCCGTGCGCCGGCCGGGGCGGCCGCGCTTCCGTCGTCGGGGGCCGGGTCCGCCGGGCATCTCAGGGAGCGAAATCACCCGGTCGACGGCGGGCCACCGCCGGATACTCGGGCGTATGGGAAAGACTCACGCGCGTATAGACGGCAGGCTGCGCACGTTCATCGAGGCGCAGCCGCTCTTCTTCACCGGGACCGCTCCCCTCTCCGCCGACGGCACGGTCAACGTCTCCCCCAAGGGTCTCAAGGGCTCCTTCGCCGTGCTGGACGAACGCACCGTCGCCTACCTCGACTTCGCCGGCAGCAACGCCGAGACCATCGCGCATCTGCGGGAGAACGGCCGCATCACGCTGATGTGGTGCGCGTTCGAGGGCCCGCCGAACATCGTGCGGGTGCACGGGCGGGGCGAGCCCGTCTTCCGCGACGACCCGCGCTTCGAGGAGCTCCTCGCGCACTTCCCGGACATCGACGCCGCCACGCACGGACTGCGCGCGATCGTCGTGGTGACGGCCGAGCTGATCCGGGACACCTGCGGCTACGCGGTGCCGTTCATGGCGTACGAGGAGGACCGCGAGCTGCACGGCAAGCGGTTCGCGCGGGAGGACGACGCCTCGCTGAGCGCGTACTTCACCAAGAAGGAGCACATCGCGACCAGCCTGGACGGACTTCCCGGGCTGCCGTTGCCGCTGCCGCCCCGTAGCGTCTGAAGGCATGCGCCCCGGTGTCGTCGCCGCCCTGTCCATCTCCGCCTGTCTGCTGCTCCTCGGTGCCGCGCCCGGCCCCGGGGCGCGGCGGGCACCGCTGCCCGACCGGATGGCGGACACCGGCGGCGGCACCCAGCTGATCACCGCGGTGGCCCCGGCCGCCGGCGCCACCACCGGCACGCTCACCTGGTGGGACCGGCGCGACGGCCGCTGGACGCGGACGGGCTCCGCCCCCGCCCGCTTCGGCGCGCGTGGCCTCGTCGAGGGCACCGCGCGCCGCCAGGGCACGAACACCACGCCGACGGGGCTGTACGACCTGCCGTACGCCTTCGGCATCCGGGCCGCGCCGCGCGGCACCGCGCTGCCGTACCGCAGGGTGCACCGGGACTCGTGGTGGTGCGAGGACACCGCCTCGGCGGCCTACAACCGGTGGACCGAGCCCCGCCCCGCCGACTGCCGGGCCGGTGCGGCCGAGCACCTGGCCGCGTACGACCCGCAGTACCGGTACGCGCTGGTCGTGGGCTTCAACTACCACCGTCCGGTGCGGGGGCGCGGGGCCGGGATCTTCGTGCACGTCAACGGGCGCGGGGCGACGGCCGGGTGCGTGTCCGTGCCCGAGGGGGCGATGCGGCGCCTGCTGGCATGGGCGGACCCGGCGCGGGGACCGCACCTCGCCGTCGGCACGACAGGTGGGGGCACGGCCGTGACCCGGTACTGAGGCCCTGCGTCAGGACACCGGCAGCCGGACCGTGAACGTCGTCGCCCCCGGTTGGCTCGCCAGCGTCACCCCGCCGCCGTGTGCCTCCACCACCGCCGCCACGATGGCGAGGCCCAGCCCCGCGCCGCCGCCCGCGGCGTCCGTACGGCGGCGGTCGGCGCGGGTGAAGCGTTCGAAGACGCCCGGCGCCACGTCCTCGGGCACGCCCGGACCGTCGTCGTGGACCGCGAGGACGGCCGTCGCCCCGTCGGACTCCAGCGACACGGTGATCTCGGTGCCCGCCGGCGTGTGCACGCGCGCGTTGGCCAGCAGGTTGGCCAGCACCTGATGGAGCCGGTGGGCGTCGCCGGTCACCGTCACGGGTTCCTCGGGCAGTTCCATCGTCCAGCGGTGGCCGGGGCCCGCGGCCCGCGCGTCGGTGACGGAGTCCAGGACGAGCCGGGTCAGGTCGACCGCCGTCCGCTCCAGGCCCCGGCCCGCGTCCAGCCGGGCCAGCAGCAGCATCTCGTCGACCATCTCGCCCATCCGCGCCGACTCGGCAGCGATCCGCTCCAGGGCCCGGGTCACCTTCTGCGGCACCGGGTCCGGGTGCAGCAGCGCCAGCTCGGCGTGGCCGCGCACCGAGGCGACCGGGGTGCGCAGCTCATGGCTGGCGTCGGCGGCGAACCGGCGCAGCCGCTCCTCGCTCGCGTGCCGTTTGGTCAGCGCGTCCTCGATATGGCCGAGCATCCGGTCGAAGGCGGTGGCGACCCGGCCCACCTCGCTGTGCGTGTCCGTCCCGCGGACGCGCGGCGGCAGTGCGACCTCGCCGCCGGCCAGCGGGAGTTCGCTGACCCGGGTGGCGGTGGCGGCGACCCGGTCGAGCGGCCGCAGCGACCAGCGCACCCACAGCGCGCCCGCCACGCCGGTCAGCGCGAGGGCGGCGCCGAAGACGAGCCCGGCGACCAGTTCGAGCCGGTGCACGGTGGCCTCGACGGGTTCCAGTGGCAGCCCGGTGACCAGCACGTCACCGTCCTTGCCCGCGGTCGCCGTCACCCGGTAGTCGTCCAGCGCCGACAGCTCGACGGTGTGGCCCCGGCCGTCGACGGGCACGGCGGCGAGGGCGCGCTCGTCGCGGGCGGTGAGCGCGACGGACAGGTCGCCGGGGTCGCTGCCGGAGCGGACGACGGCGGCCTGGGTGACGTGCGCGCCGACCAGCCGGGCGCCGAAGGTCCCGGCGGGCTGGCGGCGGGTGTCGCCGTGCTCGTCCCCGTCGTGGTCGTCCGCGGTCCGGTTCACCGAGGGCGGCGTCCCGCCGTGTTCCAGACTGGCCGGGAACCGCACGCCGACCTCCTGCAACTGCTCGTCCAGCCGCCCGGTGAGGAACCCGTCCAGCTCGACGACCGCGGCCACGCCGACCGCCGCGCAGCTCACGGCGAGCAGCACGACGAGGCCGGCGGTCAGCCGCGCCCGCAGGGTGCGGAACCGGGGCAGCACCCGGCCGAACCCCCTCATCAGGGGCCCGCCGTCGCCGGCTTGAGGACGTAACCGGACCCCCGCACCGTGTGGATCATCGGCGCGCGGCCCGCGTCGACCTTCTTGCGCAGATAGGAGATGTACAGCTCGACGACGTGCGCCTGGCCGCCGAAGTCGTAGGACCACACGCGGTCCAGGATCTGCGCCTTGCTGAGCACCCGGCGCGGGTTGCGCATCAGGAAGCGGAGCAGTTCGAACTCGGTCGGCGACAGCTCGACCAGCGCCCCGCCCCGGGTGACCTCGCGGGCCTCCTCGTCCATCACCAGGTCGCCGACGGTGAGCCGGGGGCCGTCCGCGACCTGACGGGCCATGCCCGCGCGGCGCAGCAGTCCGCGCAGCCGGGCGACGACCTCCTCCAGGCTGAACGGCTTCGTCACGTAGTCGTCGCCGCCCGCCGTGATGCCCGCGATGCGGTCCTCGACGGCGTCCCGGGCGGTCAGGAAGAGCACGCACACGTCCGGCCGCACGGTGCGCAGCGCGCGCAGCACGGCGAGGCCGTCGGTGTCGGGGAGCATCACGTCCAGGACGACGGCGTCCGGCAGCAGCGCGCGGGCGGCGGCGAGCGCCCCGGCGCCGTCGCCCGCGGCGCGCACCTGCCAGCCCTCGTAGCGCAGGGCGCCGGAGAGCACCTCGGCAAGGTCGGGGTCGTCGTCGACGACGAGCACCTTCAGCGGGGTGCCGTCGGGCCGGGCGAGCGCGGGGCGGCCGGTGCCGCGGGAGCGGGGCGTGTTCATCTCCCCTCCAGGATGCGGCCTGCGCGGGTCGGGCCGCCCGTGAGCGGCCTCTGAGTTTCCTCTGAGTACGTGCTGCGCCCCCTCCCGCCCCGGCCGGCGGGTTCTCCGTCGCCCACGAGGCCGTGCGGGGGTCCGGCCGCCGTCGTCCGGGCCCCGGCTCAGAGCCCGTTCAGAGGTTGCCGGGTGACGCTGGGCCCCGGCCGACGGCGGAAAGGACACACACATGACGACGGTCCACGGGCCCCGGGCGGCCACGACGCTGCCGCCCGCTCCCCGGCGCGGGCGCTCCCCCGCCGGTGCCGTCCTGGTCCTGCTGTGGGCCGGGGCCGCCGCGGTGCTCGCCCTGTGGTGGTACGGCACCGGCTCGGTGTCGGGCACCGCCGGGTGGCTGACCGGGGCGGGGCGGATCGCGGGGCTGCTGTGCGGGTACGCCTGCGCGGTGCTGGTCGGTCTGATGGCCCGCGTCCCGCTCCTGGAGGAGCGCGTCGGCTCGGACCGGGTGGCGCGCTGGCACGCGCGGGCGGGCCGGTACACGGTCTGCCTGCTGCTCGCGCACCTCGTGCTGATCGTCGCCGGGTACGCCGCCCAGTTCCGCGCCTCGCTCGTCGACGAGGCGCTCTCGGTCGTCCTCGACTACCCCGAGATGATCAAGGCGAGCCTGGGCACGGCCGTCCTGCTCGCGGTCGGGATCGTCTCGGCCCGTGCGGTGCGCCGCAGGGTCTCGCACGAGTTCTGGTACTACGTCCACCTGGGGACGTACGCGGCGGTCTTCCTCACCTTCTGGCACCAGCTCGCCCTCGGCGCCGACTTCGTCGGGAACGCCGCCGCGCGCGCCGCCTGGTACGCGCTCTATCTGGGGGCGGCGGCGCTGGTGCTGTGGTTCCGGGTCCTGGTGCCGGTCCGGCTCAATCTGCGGCACCGGCTGCGGGTGGACTCCGTGCACCGGGAGGCGCCGGGCGTGTACTCGGTCGTCGTACGGGGCCGGCGGCTGGAGCGGCTGGGGGCGCGCCCGGGGCAGTTCTTCCGGTGGCGGTTCCTGGCCCCCGGGCTGCGCTGGACCTCCTCGCCGTACTCCCTGTCCGCGCCGCCGCGCCCGGACCGGATGCGGATCACGGTCAAGGCGCTCGGCGGCCACAGCGCGGCCGTGGCGCTGCTGTGGCCGGGCACCCGGGTGTGGGCCGAGGGGCCGTACGGCTCGCTGACCGCCGACCGCGGCGAGGGCCGCAAAACGCTGCTGCTCGCCGGCGGCGTCGGCATCACCCCGCTGCGGGCGCTGTTCGAGACGCTGCCGGGCGACGTCACCCTCGTCTACCGGGCCCGTACCGCCGAGGACCTGGCGCTCGGCGGCGAGCTGGAGGCCGTCGCGCGATGGCGCGGACCGGAAGCGCGGGTGCTGTGCGCGCTCAACGGCCCGCGCGGCGAACGGCCGGGCCTGGGCGCCGAGTCGCTGCGCCGCGCCGTGCCCGATCTGGCCGAGCGGGACGTGTACCTGTGCGGCCCCCGGGGCTTCGCCGAGGACCTGTACGTGTCGCTGCGGGCGGCCGGGGTCCCGGACCGCCGTATCCACCACGAGTCGTTCGAACTGTGAGGACGCCGACGTGCACGCGTTGAGGAAGGACCGGCCGCTGCGCCGGATCGTACTGGCGAGCGCCGCCACCGTCTCCGGAACGGTGCTGCTGCTCGCGCTGAAGCCGCAGGGCGGGCAGAGCGCGGCGGGCGCGGCCGCGCCGGCCCCGTCGGTCTCGTCGGCTCCGTCGGCCGCCCCGGCCCCGTCGGCGAGCGGCGCCGGCGGCCGGGCCGTCACCGGCGGCGAGGCGCAGACGCGCTGGGGCCCCGTCCAGGTGAAGGTCACGGTCTCCGGCGGCAGGGTCACCGACGTGACCGCCGTCGAGTACCCGACCGAGAACCCGCGCGACCAGCAGATCAACTCCTACGCCCTGCCCCAGCTGCGCACCGAGGCGCTGGCCGCGCAGAGCGCGGACATCGACACGGTCTCCGGCGCCACCTACACCAGCGAGGGCTACAAGCAGTCCCTCCAGTCCGCGCTGGACGCCGCCGGACTGTGAACCACGAGGGCACGTCGCGCGGAAGCCGGTCCGTGAACCGCCGCGTCCGTTGAACACCCGGCTCGTGCCGCCCGTACTCCAGGCCAAGCGGGCCCCGGGCCCGACCACGCAGGACCACGGAGGAGACCGTGTCCACGATCGCCGGTGGCCGCGCCGCGCGGCGCCAGACGATGCGCCGCATCCGCCCACGCCGCTCCCCCGCCGTCCCGCTGCTGCTCGCCGTCCTCGCGGGCGCGGCCGGGGTGCTGTGGCTGTGGTGGACGAACACGCCGTCCCTGGCCGACACCAACGCCAAGATCCTCAACGCGGGCCGGATCACCGGTCTCCTCGCCGGCTATCTGATGGCCCTGGTGGTGCTCCAGATGGCCCGGGTGCCCGCACTGGAGCGCCGGGTGGGCTCGGACCGGGTGGCCCGCTGGCACGCGATGAGCGGCCGCTACACCATCAGCCTCGTCGTCGCCCACGTCGTCCTGACGATGTACGGGTACGCGTTGCAGGCCGGGAAGGGGTTCGGCGACATCGTCCGGCAGACGGTCGACTCCGTCGGACAGCTGCCCGACCTGGGCAAGGCGGTGATCGGCACCGGGCTGCTGGTGCTGATCGCGCTGCTGTCCATGGGGCCGGTGCGCCGCCGCATCCCGTACGACTTCTGGTACCACGTCCATCTGCTCACCTACGCGGTGGTGTTCCTGACCTTCTGGCACCAGCTCTCCACCGGCAACGACTTCGTCGTGGAACCCACCGCGAAGACGTTCTGGTACGCGCTGTACGGCTCGGTGACCGCGCTGGTGGTGTGGTACCGCATCCTCACCCCGCTGCGGCTGAACCTGCGGCACCGGATGCGGGTCGAGGCGGTGATCGAGGAGGCGCCCGGGGTGGTGTCGGTGCTGATCACCGGGCGCCGACTGCACCGGATCGGCGCCGAGCCGGGGCAGTTCTTCCGCTGGCGGTTCCTGGCGCCGGGGATGCGGTTCAGCTCGCACCCCTACTCGCTCTCGGCGGCGCCCCGCCCGAACATGCTGCGCATCACCGTCAAGGCCATCGGCGACCACAGCTCCGCGCTGCGCGGACTGACGCCCGGCACCCGGGTGTGGGCCGAGGGCCCGTACGGGGCGATGACCGCGCAGCGGCGCAGCCGGGGCAAGGTGCTCCTGGTGGCGGGCGGGGTCGGCATCACGCCGATGCGGGCGCTGTTCGAGACGCTGCCCGGCGCGGCCGGCGATCTGACGCTGCTGTACCGGGCCAACACCACGCAGGACCTGGCGCTGTGGGACGAGCTGGCGCGGATCGCCCAGGAGCGCGGCGCCCGGCTGATGTACGCGGTCAACAGCCCCGAGGGGGAGCGGCCGGACATCTCCGCCGACACCCTGCGCCGCAAACTGCCGGACATCGACCGGCACGACGTCTTCCTGTGCGGGCCGCCCGGCTTCGCACAGCAGGTCTACGAAGCACTGCGCGGCGCAGGCGTCCCCGCCCGCCGCATCCATCACGAGTCGTTCGAGATGTAGCGACGGGACGCACGGGAGTTCGTAGCAATGAAGAAGAGCCATCCCATACGCCGGATCGTGCTGGCCTCGGCCGCCACCGTGTCCGGGATCGTGCTGCTGCTGTCGCTGAAGCCGTCGTCCGGCCCGGCCGGCGCGGTCGCCGACGGCCCGGCGCCGCAGCGGACGGCGGCGGCCCAGGAGTCGCCGCAGGGCGGCACCGGGAAGCAGGCGGGCGCCACGACGGTCATGGGCGACGCCGCCCAGACCCAGTACGGCACGGTCCAAGTGCGCCTCACCCTCGCCGACGGCAGGATCACCAAGGCGGAGGCGGTGCGGGCGCCGAGCGGCGGTCACAGCACGGAGGTCACCAATGACGCGGTGCCCAAGCTCAACCAGGAGGCCGTCAGCGCGCAGAGCGCCGACATCGACGCGGTGTCGGGGGCGACGTACACCAGCGGCGGGTATCTGAAGTCCCTCCAGTCCGCGATCGACAAGGCCGGTGGCTGACCGGGTGAGCGACGACCGAGTGAGTGACGACCGGGTGGGCGAGCCTGCGGAGGCGCCAGCCGTGCTGCGTCACGCCGAGGAGGTGATGGGGACCGTCTTCTCCTTCGACGTGCGCGGTGGTGATCCGGACGCCGTGCGGCGGGCGCTGACCGAGGCGGTCGCCGGACTCCACCGCGTGGACGAGGTGTTCAGCACCTACCGCGAGCACAGCCAGATCTCCCGGCTCGCCCGGGGCGAGCTGGCCGTGGAGGAGTGCGATCCGGAGGTCGCGGAGGTGCTGGCGCTGGGTGCCGAGGCCGAGCGCCGCAGCGAGGGCTGGTTCAGCGTGCGGTACGAGGGCCGGCTGGACCCGACCGGCATCGTCAAGGGCTGGGCCTGCGAGCGGGCCGCCCGTGCGCTGGCGGCGGCCGGGGCGACCGGGGTCAGCGTCAACGGCGGCGGTGACGTGCAGCTGTTCGGCGTGCCCGGGCCGCAGCGGCCCTGGCGGGTCGGGATCTCCGATCCGTTGCGGCCGGGCGGGCTCGCGGCGGTGGTGTCGGCGGCGGGGGTGGAGCGGCTGGCGGTCGCCACGTCGGGGACGGCGGAGCGGGGGGCGCACATCGTGGATCCGCGGACGGCGCATTCCGCGGTGACCGATCTGGTGGCGGTCACCGTGGTGGGGCCGGCGCTCACCTGGGTGGATGCGTGGGCGACGGCGGCGTTCGCGATGGGGTCGCGGGAGGCGTTGGGGTGGCTGGAGTCCCTCCCGGACGCGGAGGCGCTGCTGATCACGGCGGGGAACGAGGTGCGGGCGACCAGTGGGTTGGCCGCGCGGCTGGGGTGACTTCCAGGCTGCGGCGAGTGGGAGCTTCGCGCGGGAGTTCTCGCCCCCGCCGCCCCTTCCCGTTCCCAACCCCCGGGGGCGGGCCCCCGGACCCCCGTACAGGGCTTTGCCCCGTTTTGCACAGTTCCCCGCGCCCCTGGAGGAGCTCAGTGGCCGTTCTGGGCCAGGCGCAGCAGATGGTCCGCCAGGTTCTGGCCCCCGGAGGGGTCCCTGCTGATGAGCAGCAGCGTGTCGTCCCCCGCGATCGTGCCCAGGATGTCGTGCAGTTCCGCCTGGTCGATCGCCGAGGCCAGGAACTGGGCCGCGCCCGGCGGGGTGCGCAGGACCACCAGGTTCGCGGACGCCTCCGCGGAGATCAGCAGCTCCGCGGAGAGCCGCCGCATCCGCTCCTCCTTCGCCGACTCTCCCAGCGGAGCGCGCGGCGTACGGAAGCCGCCCTCGCTCGGCACGGCGTAGATGAGGTCGCCGTCGTTGTTGCGGATCTTCACCGCGTTGAGCTCGTCGAGGTCCCGGGAGAGCGTCGCCTGGGTGACGCTCAGCCCGTCGTCGGCCAGCAGCTTGGCGAGCTGGCTCTGCGACCGCACCGGCTGCCGGTTGAGGATGTCCACGATCCGGCGGTGGCGCGCGGTGCGCGTCTGCGGCACCGCGGGCCCGCCCGCCTGGTCCTGGTCCTGCTCGTGATCCCGGTCCTGGTGCTGCGGCTGACTCATCGTCGTCTCACTCCGGATCTCCGTCCCCGTGGGCCTGCGCCAGGACGCCGGGGAGCGCCCGGAGGAACGCCTCCACCTCGTCGTCGCCGAGGTTCAGCGGCGGCATCAGCCGGACGACATCGGGGGCGGGCGCGTTCACCAGGAGGCCGGCGTCCTGAGCCGCCTGCTGCGCCTTCTGGGCAAGCGGCTCGGTGAGCACGATACCCAGCAGCAGTCCGGCGCCCCGGACATGGTCGATCAACGGGTGGCCGAGCCCCTCGATGCCCTGGCGCAGCTTCTCGCTCTGCCGCTTGACGTTGTCGAGCAGCCCCTCGTCGGCGATCGTGTCGAGGACGGCGAGCCCCGCGGCGCAGGCGACCGGGTTGCCGCCGAAGGTGGAGCCGTGGTGGCCCGGCCGGAGCAGTTCGGCGGCCCGGCCGAAGGCGACGGTGGCGCCGAGCGGCAGCCCGCCGCCGAGCCCCTTGGCGAGGGTGACGACATCGGGCAGCACGCCCTCGTGGGCCTGGTACTCGAACCAGTGGCCCGTCCGGCCGACGCCGGTCTGCACCTCGTCCAGGACCAGCAGCGAGCCGGTGGCGGCGGTGATCGCCCGGGCCGCCTTGAGGTAGCCGGGGGGCGGGACGACGACGCCGTTCTCGCCCTGGATGGGTTCGATGACGACGAGGGCGGTCTCCTCGGTCACCGCGGCGGCCAGCGCCTGCGCGTCGCCGTAGGGGACGTGGGTGACGTCGCCGGGCAGCGGCAGGAACGGGTCGCGCTTACCGGGCTGGCCGGTGAGCGCGAGGGCGCCCATGGTGCGGCCGTGGAAGCCGCCGTCGGTGGCGACCATGTGCGGCCGCCCGGTCAGCCGGCCGATCTTGAAGGCGCCCTCGTTGGCCTCGGCGCCGGAGTTGCAGAAGTAGACCTTGCCGTCCCGGCCGAAGCGCTGGAGCAGCCGCTCGGCGAGCGCGACCGGCGGTTCGGCCACGAACAGGTTGGAGACATGGGCGAGGGAGGCGATCTGCCGGCTGACGGCCTCGACGACCGCCGGGTGGGCGTGGCCGAGCGCGTTGACCGCGATGCCGCCGACGAAGTCGAGGTACTCCGTGCCGTCGGCGTCCCACAGCCTGGCGCCCGCGCCGCGCACCAGGGGCAGCCGGGGGGTGCCGTAGTTGTTCATCAGCGCGCCCTGCCAGCGGGCGGTCAGTTCCTCGTTGCTCACGACTCCCCCTGCTCGTGCTGCTCGTGCTGTTCGTCCGGCACGACCATCGTGCCGATGCCCTCGTCGGTGAAGATCTCCAGCAGGATCGAGTGCGGGACCCGGCCGTCGATGACGCGGGCGGTGGTGACGCCGCCCCGTACGGCGTGCAGACAGCCCTCCATCTTGGGCACCATGCCCGAGGAGAGCTCCGGCAGCAGTTTCTCCAGCTGGCTCGCGGTGAGCCGGCTGATCACCTCGTCGCTGTTCGGCCAGTCCTCGTAGAGGCCCTCGACGTCGGTGAGGACCATCAGGGTCTCGGCGCCCAGCGCCGCAGCGAGTGCCGCAGCCGCCGTATCAGCATTGACGTTGTAGACATGGTGGTCGTCCTGACTGCGCGCGATCGAGGAGACGACCGGGATGCGGCCGTCGGCGAGCAGGGCCTCGATGGCGCCGGTGTCGATGGCGGTGATCTCGCCGACCCGTCCGATGTCGACCAGCTCGCCGTCGATCTCGGGGGTGTGCTTGGTGGCGGTGAGGGTGTGCGCGTCCTCGCCGGTGAGGCCGACGGCGAGCGGGCCGTGCCGGTTGAGCAGCCCGACCAGTTCGCGCTGCACCTGCCCGGCGAGCACCATCCGTACGACGTCCATGGCGTCCTCGGTGGTGACGCGCAGCCCGGCCTTGAACTCGCTGACGATGCCGTGCCGGTCGAGGGCGGCGCTGATCTGCGGGCCGCCGCCGTGCACGACGACCGGCTTGAGCCCGGCGTGCCGCAGGAAGACGACGTCCTGGGCGAAGGCCGCCTTCAGGTCCTCGTCGACCATGGCGTTGCCGCCGAACTTGATGACGACGGTCTTGCCGTGGTGGCGGGTGAGCCAGGGCAGCGCCTCGATGAGGATGCGGGCCTTGGGGAGCGCGGTGTGCTTCCGCGTCTGGTTGCTCATGAGGAGTACGCGCTGTTCTCGTGGACGTAGTCGGCGGTGAGGTCGTTGGTCCAGATCGTCGCGGTCTCCTCGCCGGCCGCGAGGTCCGCCACGATGTGGACCTCGCGGTAGCGCATGTCGACTTTTTCGCGGTCCTCGCCGACGCCGCCGTTCTTGCAGACCCAGACGCCGTTGATGGCGACGTTGAGCGCGTCGGGCTCGAAGGCGGCCTTCGTGGTGCCGATCGCGGAGAGGACGCGGCCCCAGTTGGGGTCCTCGCCGTGGATCGCGCACTTGAGGAGGTTGTTGCGGGCGATGGAGCGGCCCACCTCGACGGCGTCGTCCTCGCTGGCGGCGTTGACGACCTCCACCTTGATGTCCTTGCTGGCGCCCTCGGCGTCCCGGATGAGCTGCTGCCCCAGGTCGTCGCAGACGGTGCGGACGGCCTCGGCGAACTCGGCGTACTCCGGGGCGATGCCGGAGGCGCCGGAGGCGAGGAGCAGCACCGTGTCGTTGGTGGACATGCAGCCGTCGGAGTCGACGCGGTCGAAGGTGACCTTCGTGGCCGCGCGCAGGGCGCTGTCCAGGGTGGCGCTGTCGAGGTCGGCGTCGGTGGTGAGGACGACGAGCATGGTGGCGAGGCCGGGGGCGAGCATGCCGGCGCCCTTGGCCATGCCGCCGACGCTCCAGCCGTCCCTGGTGACGACGGAGGTCTTGTGGACGGTGTCGGTAGTCTTGATGGCGAGGGCGGCCTTCTCGCCGCCGTGCGGGGACAGTTGAGCGACCGCCTTGTCGACGCCGGGCAGCAGCTTGTCCATCGGCAGCAGCACGCCGATGAGTCCGGTCGAGCAGACGGCGATGGTGCCGGCGCCGTGCCCGCCCGTCTCGTCGTGGCCGGCGGTGTTGAGGGACTCGGCCGCCTTCTCGGCGGTGGCGTGCGTGTCCTGGAAGCCCTTCGGGCCCGTACAGGCGTTGGCGCCGCCGGAGTTGAGGACGACGGCGCTCACCTCGCCGCCGCGCAGCACCTGCTCGGACCAGAGCACCGGCGCGGCCTTGACCCGGTTGGAGGTGAAGACGCCCGCGGCGGCGAGGCGGGGCCCGGTGTTGACCACGAGGGCCAGGTCGGGGTTGCCGTTCTCCTTGATGCCCGCTGCGACGCCGGAGGCGGTGAAACCTTTCGCGGCAGTGACACTCACGGTGCGACTCCGATCGTGGAGAGACCTGTCGTCTCGTCGAGCCCGAGGGCGATGTTCATGCTCTGCACGGCACCGCCCGCGGTGCCCTTGGTCAGGTTGTCGATGGCGCTGATCGCGAGGACACGGTGCGCGGCGGGGTCGTACGCGACCTGCACCTGGACGGCGTTGGAGCCGTACACGGAGGCGGTGGCGGGCCACTGCCCCTCGGGGAGCAGGTGGACGAAGGGTTCGTCGGCGTAGGCCTTCTCGTACGCGGCGCGCACGGACTCGGCGGTGACGCCGTCGCGGGCCTTGGCGCTGCACGTGGCGAGGATGCCGCGGGGCATCGGGGCGAGGGTGGGAGTGAAGGAGACGGTGACGGGCCCGCCGGCCACCGCGCCGAGGTTCTGGATCATCTCGGGGGTGTGCCGGTGGCCGCCGCCGACGCCGTAGGGGGACATGGAGCCCATGACCTCCGAACCCAGCAGATGCGGCTTGGGCGCCTTGCCCGCGCCGGAGCTGCCGGAGGCGGCGACGACCACGGCCTCGGGCTCGGCGAGCCCGGCGGCGTAGGCCGGGAAGAGCGCGAGCGAGACGGCCGTGGGGTAGCAACCGGGCACCGCGATGCGCTTGGACCCCTCCAGCGCAGCGCGGCCGCCCGGCAGTTCGGGGAGGCCGTAGGGCCAGGTGCCGGCGTGCGGGGAGCCGTAGAAGCGCTCCCAGTCGGCCGGGTCCTTCAGCCGGAAGTCGGCGCCCATGTCGACGACGAGGACGTCCGGGCCCAGCCGCTCGGCGACGGCGGCGGACTGCCCGTGGGGCAGGGCGAGGAAGACCACGTCGTGTCCGGCGAGGACCTCGGGGGTGGTCTCCTCCAGCACGCGGTCGGCGAGCGGGAGCAGGTGGGGCTGGAGCGCGCCCAGGCGCGTCCCCGCGTTGGAGTTCCCGGTGAGTGCGCCGATCTCGACCTCGGGGTGCGCGAGGAGCAGGCGCAGGACTTCCCCGCCCGCGTATCCACTCGCTCCGGCCACTGCCGCACGTACAGCCATGAACCCTCCATCCGTGATGGCATGACTATACGTAGCGTTGCAGAGTTATGCAATCGCGGGCTCAGGCCTCTCGCTGTGCGGGCAGACCCTCCCCCTTCGGCTGCATGATCATGCGGGAGACCACGAAGGTGAACGGAATCGCCGCGGCGGAGGCCAGCAGCGGGGCGAAGCGGCTGCCGGAATGCAGGACGTCGACGATCAGATAGAGGCCGGCGGTGGTGAGGAGGAAATTCGTGGCGTTGGTCAGCGGAAAGAGCAGGAATTTGCGCCAGGTCGGCCGGATCCGGTAGGTGAACCACGCATTGAGAAAAAATGAACCGACCATGCTGATCAGAAAACCCAGCACATGCGCGGCGAGATAGGGAAGCCTGGTCAGGAGCAGGAGATAGCAACCGTAGTACGTGCCGGTGTTCACCACGCCGACGGCGGAGAAGACGAGGATCTGCCGCGCCATCGGACGGGCGGGCGGCGCGGCGGCGGTCTCGGTCGTGCGGGTCGTGGACATCAGGGGACGAGGTGCTTCCGTGTGGTTCCCGTACCGGTCTCCGTGCCGCTGTCCGTGCCGCTCTCCGTCCCGCTCGCCAGGTGCGTCACGCCCTCCCCGGCCTCGTCGCCCTTTCCGGCCTCCCCGGTCTCCGCGCCCCGCACATTGCTCGCCTTCACCAGGAAGTGCGGGCGGCCCTTGACCTCGTAGTAGATCCGGCCGGTGTACTCCCCCACGACGCCCAGCATCACCATCTGCACCCCGGCCAGCGCCGTCACCACGGTGATCGTCGTGACGTAGCCGGGGGTGCGCACCCCGTTGACGAGTGCCGCGCCCACGATCCACGCGGTGTAGAGCGCGGCGCACAGCAGCAGGCCCATGCCGAGGTGGAGGGCGGTGCGCAGGGGCCGGTTGTTGAACGACAGCAGCCCGTCGAGGCCGTAGTTGAGCAGGGACTTCAGCGTCCAGGAGCTGCGGCCGTGGGTGCGCACCTCGTTCTCGTAGGCGAGCGTGGTGCCGGGGAAGCCGACCCAGGCGAACAGGCCCTTGGAGAAGCGGTTGTACTCGCTCATGGACAGCACCGCGTCCACCACGCGCCGGGACAGCAGCCGGAAGTCGCCGACGCCGTCGACGAGTTCGACGTCGACGAGCCGGTTGACGATCCGGTAGTACAGGCGGGCGGTGAGGGTCCGGGTGAACCGGTCGCCGCTGCGGTCGCGGCGGGCCATCACCTGGTCGTAGCCCTGGGCGTGCAGTTCGACCATGCGGGGGATCAGCCGCGGCGGGTGCTGGAGATCGGCGTCCATGACGATGACGCAGTCCCCCGTGGCGTGGCGCAGTCCGGCGAGCAGGGCGGCCTCCTTGCCGAAGTTGCGGCTCAACGAGACATACCGTACCCGCGGATCGCGCTCGGCGAGGGAGCGCAGCAGAGTCAGCGTGCGGTCGCGGCTGCCGTCGTCGACGTACACGAACTCGGTGTCGTGACCGAGCGGCAGCAGTTCGTCGGCGACCTTGCCAACCTCCTCGTGGAAACGTTCGATGACGTCTTCCTCGTTGTAACAGGGGGCGACGATCGAGATGAGCATGGTTCTCCAGTGGCGCGGTCAGCGAGCGTGGGTGACGCGCTCGCGCGGTGGTGCGGCCGCCGGCGGGGCCGAGGGCCCCGGGGTCCGACGGCGGCGGACGGCGGCGAGGACGGCGAGCGCCGCCGTGGCGAGCAGCGCGACACCTCCGATCGCGGAGCCCAGCCGCAGGCCGGGCGGGTGGAAGGTGCAGGTGAACGTGGTGGCGGAGCCGTCGAGGGGGACGGCGATCAGCCCGTGGTACGTGGCGGCGGGCCGTTCGGCCCCGTCGCCGGCGGCGCAGCGCCAGCCGGCGATCCGGGGTGCGGCGAGGACGGCGGTGCCCGTGCTGCCGGCCGGGAGCCGGGCGTGGACGGTGGCGCCGGAGACGGAGACCTCGGTGGCGCCGGTCTGTGTAAGCCGGTCGACGGCGGCGCGCAGCCGGGCGGGGTCGAGGCAGCCGACGGCGCCGGAGGGGACGGTGGTGCCGGCCCGGTTCGGGGTCAGCGCGATGCGCAGCCGGCCGGAGTCCGGGACGGTGCCGAGGGGTTGCATGGCCGCGGCCTGGCTGCCGTCGGCCTTGGAGCGGAAGCCGGCGGCGGAGGCAGGGGTCCCCGTGAGCCGTGCCGTGCCCGAGAAGTGCGGGGCCCACAGGAACGCCTCGTCGCCCGCCCGGCACCGCGCGGTGACGGCGGCCGGGCCGCCGGCCCCGGTGCGGACGGTGGCGCGGGGCACGGTGTAGACACGGCTGCCGAGCAGCAGTTCCTGGTTGCGGTAGGGCGAGGTGCCGAACCCGGCGGTGGAGCCCTTGTCCGGCCGCACGGTGACCAGGGGCGGCACCTGCCTGCGGGAGACGGTCACCGGACTGTCGTCCCGCGGGTTCCAGCGCTGGTGCTGGTCCGGCGGGGAGTGCACACGGGCGCCGACGGAGAACACGGCGTCGGTGACCGGGTTGTCCAGGCTTTGCAGACTGCGCCCGAGCGAGGTGGAGCCGCCGCCGAGCGCGGTGAGCGTCCGGCTGAGCACGTCGGCGGTGAGGCTGCTGTAGTACTGCGCGCCCTGGCCGCCGACCATCAGCGGGTCGTTGGCCACGGTCTGCTCCCGGCCGGGGTCGGTGCGGTAGCGGGGCCAGCCGTCGGCTTCGTCGACCGCCTTGGCCTGCTCCTCCTGGCGGCTGCCCCAGGGCGCGTAGTCGTCCATGTGGTTGAGCCGCAAGCGGGTGGCCACGGCGTCCGTCGCCCCGGCCTCGCCGAGCTGCGTGGCGGTGAGCAGCACCACCGCGAGACCGGCGAGGACGGTGCGGCGGCGGCCGGTACCGGGCGCCGCCCCGGCGCCCCGCTCCCCGGCGTACCGGGTGAGCAGGGCGAGTCCGCCCAGGGCGCCCGCGGCGGCGAGGAGCAGCACCGGCAGGGCGTAGGAGGGGTCCTCCAGGCCGCTGCGGCTCGCCACCGCGGCGAGCACGGCGAACAGCAGGCCCCCCGCGCCCAGGGCACGCCACCCGGGCGGCCCGTAGGCGAGCGCGTGCCAGGCGGCGCACACCAGCAGCGCGCAGAGCACGAAGGCCTGCCGGTACGGGCTGCCGTTGGGCGTGGTGAAGGCGTGCCAGGCCAGATGGGTCGGCGTCCACTGCATCGACAGCGCGACGGCGACGACCAGCACCGTCCACCCGGCCCGCTCGCGCACCGGTACGGCCCGGTGGAAGGGCAGGGCGAGGGCGAGCACGAGCGCGGTGACGCCGACGTAGAGGCCGGGGCTGGAGTAGGAGTACGTGGTCGGCAGCAGGCGGGCCAGCAGGTCCTCGCCTCCCACCGGCCGGAAGGTACTGGTACGGCCCGGGTAGGCGTGGCGGGTGCCGACGTACACGACCACGACCAGCGGTGCGGCCAGGCCCACCCCGAGCGCGGTGGTGAGTACGGCCCGGCCGGCCGCGGCGAACGCCCGCCGGCGCGGCAGTCCGCTGAGCCAGAGCCGCAGCAGGAGGACGAGGCCGGCGCCGAGGGTGGCCATGTAGGCGGTGTAGAAGTTGGCGGTCCAGGCGAGCGCCACGATCAGCACGCCCGCCACCCGGTGCCGCCCCTCCCGCGCCCACTCCCCCACCAGGCACAGCAGCGGCAGGGCGAGGAGGCCGTCGAGCCACATCGGGTTGTACGAGGCGTAGGACAGGGTCCAGCCGCACAGGGCGTACGAGGCGCCGAGCAGCCCGGCGGCCCACCAGGGGCCGGGGCGCAGGCGCGGCAGCAGCCAGGCCATGACGGCTCCGGCGCACGCGGCCTTCAGGAGGGTGATCACGTACACCGCGAGGTCGATCTCGTCCCGCGGGAAGAGCGCCACCAGCGGGGCGAACGGGCTGCTGAGGTAGGTGCCGAGGTCGGGCAGGAAGCTGGAGCCGTACCCGGACTGCCAGTTGACGAACAGTCCGCCGTCGGCGCGGCCGTGCAGCAGGTCCCACAGGTGCGCGTGGAAGGGCACGTACTGGTTGCCCAGGTCGTTGACGTCCCGGGTGCGGGAGCCGAAGGGGTAGCTGCGGGCCAGGACGTCGCCGACGCAGAGCGCGGTGGTGGTGAGCACCGCGGCGAGCAGCGCGGCGGCCCGCCCGTCGCGCGGGAGGCGCGCCCACGCCGCGGCGACACTCGGCCGGATCGACCCGTTCATACTCGGCAGACTCCCCATTGTTGATTCGCCCGTTAAGACGGGCAGACTTTCCGCATGGTTGTACTCGCTGATGGAATTTCCGCAACGGATTCGCGGTGATTCGGAATACGAACGAGTACGGAGGAGTTCTTTTCAACGGAATTCTTGCGAATGGAAGAACAAAAGCCGAAGCGTATGCGAAGCGGGGGTTAATTCACGGTCCCGTCCCGCGGGCGGCAGGATGGAGGGGTGCGGGCACGCCGACGGGGCGTGCGGCGGACCGGGGTGCGACGGAGGACGTGACGTGAGGGGCGAGTTCTGGCCGGTACCGGACGTGCTGGCGTATCTGGCCGGGGAGTGGCGGGTCGAGCGGTCGGCGCGGGACCTGTCCGGCGGCGAGGAGGGCCGGTTCACCGGGACGACCGGGTTCGCGCCGCTCGACGGGGGCGGGCTGCTGCACGAGGAGGCCGGGACGTTCGTCTGGCAGGGCGTGGCCCGGCCGGCGACGCGGACGCTGCGGTTCCTGCCGGGCAGCGGCGGGGCGGCCACGGCGGACGTGCGGTTCGCGGACGGGCGCCCGTTCCACGACCTGGACCTGAGCAGCGGGCGGTACGTCGCCGACCACCCGTGCGCGGCCGACTTCTACCGGGGCGAGTTCACCGTGCGGGACCAAGACCACTGGCGGACGGTGTGGCGGGTGGGCGGCCCGGCGAAGGACCTGGTGCTGACGACCGACTACGCGCGGGCGGACTGAGGGCGGGCGGGGGCACACGCCGACGGGCCGAGGACGGAAGCGGGCCGGGGCCACGCGCGGACGGGCCGAGGACGGGGCGGGCCGGGTTCAGGCCCGGAGCGGCTGGGGCGCGACGCCGTCGAAGCGGAGGTTCCAGTAGCCGGCGCGGCCGGTGAGAGTGGTCGTCGACAGCGGGTGGACGTCGAGGTTCCAGTACGTGGCCGGGGGCGCCTTCAGCGCGTAGACCAGGGCCGCGCGGACGACCGAGGGCTCGGCGACGGCGACGATGCGGCAGCCCTCCTCGGCGGGCCGGGTGTCCAGCCAGCCGCCGACCCGGGAGATGAACGACAGCAGGGACTCGCCGCCGTGCGGGGCGGCGCGCGGGTCGGCGAGCCAGGCGTCCACCGACTGCGGCTCGCGGGCCATGGCCTCGCCGAGGGTGAGTCCGCGCCAGCGGCCCATGTCGCAGTCGCGCAGGGCGAGTTGCACCAGAGGGGCGTAGCCCAGAGCGTCGCCGGTGGCGCGGCTGCGCGGGGTCGGCGAGCAGTAGCGCAGTTCGGCGGCGGCGAGCGGGAGCAACTGCCCGGCCACGTGCAGCACTTGGTCCCAGGCCGCCTGGTCGAGCGGTCGGTCGTCCTCGAAACGTTCGGCGAGCAGCGAGGCGTTGCGTGCCGCGGCGACGAACGTGACCCGAACGTGCATGCCGTGATGGTGGGCCGCGCAAGTACGCAGGTCAAGGGCCGTTACGCGCCAGTTACCGAGGGTATGCGTCTCCTCACCCGAAAAGGGAGGCGGCGAAGACGTCGTCACAGGCCGCCCGCAGTCGTCGTACGCCCTCGGTGATCTCGGCGGTGCCCGCGACCGCCGCGAAGCTCAGCCGCAGATGGGCGGCGGGGGGTTCGGCGCTGAAGTAGGGGCGGCCGGGGGTGAGCGCGACGCCGGTGCGCAGGGCGGCGGCGACCAGCGCGGACTCGTCGGTGCCGTCGGGCAGCCGCAGCCAGAGGTGGTAGCCGCCGGACGGCACATGGGGCAGGGCGAGCGCGGGCAGGTCGCGGCGGAGCGCGGCGGTCATCGCCTCCCGGCGGGTGCGCAACTCGGCGGAGACCGCCCGCAGATGGCGCGGCCAGGCGGGTGCCCCGACCAGTTCGAGGGCGGCCTCCTGCAACGGGCGCGGCACGAAGAACGTCTCGACGACGTGGATGGCCCGCAGCCGGTCCAGGACAGGGCCCCGGGCGGCCAGCGCGCTCACCCGGAAGCTGGGCGAGGTCACCTTGGTCAGCGAGCCGACGTGCACCACCACGCCGTCCGGGTCCTCGGCGGCGAGCGGCGGCGGCAGCGGGCCCGCGTCCTCGTGCACCAGCCGCCGTACGAAGTCGTCCTCGACGACGAACGCCCCGGCGGCGCGGGCGATCCGCAGCACCTCGCCCCGGCGCTCGGGTGCCAGTACCGCGCCGGTCGGGTTCTGGAACAGCGGCTGGCAGACGAGGACCCGGGCGCCGCTGGCCCGGAACGCGTCGGCGAGCAGGGCGGGCTTGAGGCCGTCGGCGTCGACCGGCACGGGGACCGGGCGCAGCCCGGCGGCGCGGGCGATCGCCAGCATGCCGGGGTAGGTGGGCGACTCCACCAGGACCGGGGCGCCGGGCGGGGCGAGCGCGCGCAGCGCGGTGGTGAGCGCGGACTGGCCGCCGGCGGTGACCAGCACGTCGGCGGCGGTGACCGGGCCGCCGATGCCGCGCGCGAACCAGTCGCGCAGCTCGGGCAGCCCCTCCATGGGAGGCCGGCCCCAGGCGCCCGGGCGGCGGCCGGCCCGGGCGAGCGCGGCACCCATCGCCCGCTCCGGCTGGAGCGAGGGGTGCAGATAGCCGCCGTTGAACTCGATCACCCCGGCGGGCGGGGCGGCGAGCGAGACGAGCACACCGGAGGCGTCGACGCTGCGGGGCACATGCTCGGTGGCCGGATCGGCGCTGAGCGCCACCTCCTGCCAGGCGGTGTCGCCGGCCGGGGCGGGCGCCTGGCGCGGGTCCGCGCGGAACGCTCCGGAGCCGGGGCGGGTGACGACCAGGCCCTCGGCGGCGAGCTGCGCCAGCGCGCGGGAGACGGTCACCGGGCTGACCCGGAACCGCTCCACGAGGGCCCTGCTGGACGGCAGCTTCTCTCCTGCGGAGTAGCGCTTCACCTCCGCCCGAAGGGTTCCTGCCAGGTCGGCGACGCTGTTACGCTCGTGCATGAGAGCAGAGAGTAGCGCTATCCCAGGTCGTGCGATAGCGGTCGACGGTGCGGGGCCGGGTCCCGGGGCGCGGCCCGGGACGAGTTCCGGTAGGGGTTCCAGGGATTCCGGGACGGGCGCCGTCCAGGCCGGGCTCGGTGTCGTCGCCTTCTCCCTCACGTTTCCCGCCACGGCCTGGGGGCTCGAGTCGTTCGGGCCCTGGTCGCTCGTGGCCGTGCGCAGCGTGCTGGCGGCGGTGCTCGCGGGCGGCTGCCTGCTGGCGCTGCGGATACCGGTGCCGCCGCGCCGGCACTGGGGCGGGATCGCGGTGGTGGCCTGCGGGGTCGTCGTCGGGTTCCCGCTGCTCACCACGTTGGCGCTGCGCACCTCGACGACCGCGCACGCGGCCGTGGTGGTCGGACTCCTGCCGCTGACCACCGCGCTGTTCTCGGCGCTGCGGGTGGGGTCCCGGCCGTCCCGGTCCTTCTGGATCGCCGCGTGCGCCGGGGCGGCGGCGGTGATCGCGTTCACGGTGGGGCAGAGCGGGGGCGCGCTGACGGGGGCGGACGCGTATCTGTTCGGGGCGCTGGTGGTGTGTGCGGCCGGGTACACCGAGGGCGGCCGGCTGGCGCGGGAGCTGCCGGGGTGGCAGGTGATCGGGTGGGCGCTCGTGCTGTGTCTGCCGGTGTCCCTGCCGGGGGCCTGGCTGGCGTTGTCGTACGAGCCGGTGGCGTGGGGGTGGCACGGCGTGGCGGGGGTGCTGTGGGTCGCGGTGGGGTCGCAGTTCCTGGGGCTGGTGGTCTGGTACCGGGGGATGGCGGCGGTCGGCATCCCCCGGGCGAGTCAGTTGCAGCTGGCGCAGCCGTTGCTGACCCTGGTGTGGTCGGTGCTGCTGCTCGGTGAACGGCTGACGTGGGCCGCGCCGGTGACGGCGGTGGCGGTGCTGGTGTGCATCGCGGTCACGCAACGGGCGCGGGCCTGACGCCCGTTGCCCCGCCGCGCCGGTGTACGCCCGGCGCCGTCGTCCCCGCCGCGCCGGTGGGCCCGGCGCCGTTGTCCCCGTCCCGTCGGAGGGCGGGGGCGGTCAGCGGAACCGTCGCCGGGTGGACGCGTCGGCCGGCAGGAAGGTCTCCATGTGCAGGCCCTCCAGGGCGGCGTCGGTGGGGGTGGTGAGCCGGGCCGAGGTGCTGAAGAAGCGAAGGGGTGGGCCCTCGTCCGTGGTGAGTTCCAGGGTGAGGACGGGGCTGCCGGGCGGTGCGGTGCGGCGGGTTCCGGCGAGGTGGCGCCCGGCCTCCTCGGCGAGGGCGAGGTGACGCGGGTCGTGGGTGCGCTCGGCGCGGTGGACGAGCTGGTGGTAGAGGTGCGAGGCCCACTCGGCGAAGTTGCCGATCCGCGGCGCCAGACCGTCGGGGTGCAGACACAGCCGGACGACGTTGACCGGGGGTTCGAGCAGTTCCGGCGCGCAGCCCGCGAGGAGCGTGTCGACGCCGGCGTTGGAGTCGACGACGTCCCAGTAGTCGTCCAGCAGCAGCGCCGGGTGGGGCAGATGCGCGTCGAGCAGTCCCCGCAGCCCCTCCATGACCGGGGCGAGCGAGACGTCGTCCAGGCCGCGGTCCCGGTACTGGGGCGCGTACCCGCCCGCCAGCAGAAGCCGATTCCGCTCGCGCAGCGGGACGTCGAGGTGGTCCGCGAGGTGCAGGATCATCTCCGGTGTCGGATGCGCGCGGCCGGTCTCCACGCGGCTGAGGTGCCGGGTGGAGACCGAGGAGCGGTTCGACAGCTCCTGCTGGCTGAAGCGGCGGCGCTCGCGCCAGCTGCGCAGCAGCGGGCCGACCTCGCGGGTGTCCGTGGCCGTGGTCATACCGGCAGCCTAGAGGGGCCGGGCGTGCCCGCCATGACCTCACAGGTCATGGTCCGGCGCACGCTGCGCCTCCACTCTTGGTCACGTCAACGCACCGACCGATCCGGAGGATTGACCATGGACACGAAGAGCGTCGTCGAGGCGTACCTGGCCACGTGGAACGCCGAGGGCGAGCAGCGGGCGAGGCTCCTGGCCGGGCACTGGGCGCCCGACGTGACCTACACCGACCCGCTGGCCGAGGTGACCGGCCATGCCGGACTCGCCGCCCTGATCGACGGGGTGCACGGGCAGTTCCCCGGCTTCGTGTTCACGCCCGTCGGCGAGCCCGACGCCCACCACGGCCAGCTGCGGTTCCGCTGGGGGCTGGGGCCCGAGGGCGCCGAGCCGGTGGTGATCGGCTTCGACGTCCTGGTCCTGGACGGCGAGGGCCGTATCCGCGACGTCCGCGGCTTCCTCGACAAGGTGCCCGCCGGCGCCTGAACCGGGGGCACCGAGGGGGGCCACCGGGCGGCGCGCGGCGGCCCCCTCAGTGCACCGGGCGCCGCCCCGGGCGTGCCACCCGGTCGTAGTGGTCCTCGACCACTGCCGTCATCGCGCCGATCGGGTCCGCGCCGACCTCCTTGGCGGAGAAGAAGACATGGCCCGTCACCTGGGGGTACTCCGCCGCGAACGTGAGGTGGCGGGAGAGTTCGGCCGGGTCCTGCCAGGCCTCCGGCTGCGCGGGGTCGCCCGCCTTGTACAGGGCCTCCCCGATGTACAGCTCCACGCCCGTGCCCTTGGCCACGGCCGACCACCACGGCACCAGTTCCGCGTAGTCCGCCGCCGGGAAGCCGATGTTCCAGTAGACCTGCGGGCAGAGGTAGTCGATCCACCCCTCGCGCACCCATTTGCGTGTGTCCGCGTACAGGTCGTCGTACGTCTGCACGCCCGCCCGCGTGGCCGAGCCGCGCGGGTCCGTGGCGGCGTTGCGCCAGACGCCGAAGGGGCTGATGCCGAAGCGCGCGGCGGGCCGCACCTCGCGGATGCGGGCGGCGGTCTCCAGGATCAGCTTGTCGATGTTGTCGCGGCGCCAGGCGGCCCGGTCGGGAAAGCCGTCGCCGTGCGCCGCGTACGCCTTGTCGTCGTCGAAGGTCTGGCCGGCCACCGGGTACGGGTAGAAGTAGTCGTCGAAGTGGACGCCGTCGACCCGGTAGCGGCGCACCGCGTCGAGCATGGCGTCCTGGACGAAGGCGCGGACCTCGGGCAGCCCGGGGTTGTAGTAGAGCTTCCCGCCGTACGGCACGACCCAGTCGGGGTGGCGGCGGGCGGGGTGGCTCGCCACCAGCCGGCCGGGGTCGGTGTGGTTGGCGACGCGGTAGGGGTTGCACCAGGCGTGCAGTTCGAGCCCGCGCGCGTGGGCCTCCCGCACGGCCGTGCCCAGCGGGTCCCAGCCGGGGTCCTGCCCCTGGGTGCCGGTCAGATACTCCGACCAGGGCTCGTACGGCGAGGGCCACAGCGCGTCGGCGGTGGGGCGGACCTGGAAGAAGACGGCGTTGAGCTTCCGCTCGACGGCGATGTCCAGGTGGGTCAGGAGTTCGGCCCGCTGCTGGGCCGCGGTCAGTCCGGGCCGGGTGGGGAAGTCGCGGTGGGAGACGGTCGCGAGCCACATGCCGCGCATCCGGTTGGTCCTGCCGCGCCGGCCCCGGCCGTCGCCGGAACTGTCGATGGCCGCCGCGTCGCCCGCTACCACCAGTGACGTCAGCGCGGCCATGGCGAACGCCCGCCGTGACAACCGTCCCATCGCACACCCCACACTCCGCGGACCCGCCCGGTTGCGGGTCGCCCGGCGCACCAGCATGCCCGACCCGGGCGATCGATCATCAGTACTTGGGGGTAACGTGCACGATCGGAGCAGGCGACGGACCACCCGCCCTGGCGAACGCAGCGGAACGAAGAGAAACAAAGGGGACGATGTGACCGACATCGAACGCGTCGGAGTGGTGGGCTGCGGCCAGATGGGTGCCGGTATCGCGGAGGTGTGCGCCCGGGCAGGTCTGGAGGTGCGGGTCGCCGAGACCACCGGCGAGGCCCTGGAGATCGGCCGTACCCGGCTGTACAACTCGCTGACCAAGGCGGCCGAGCGCGGCAAGATCAGCGCGGAGGAGCTGGAGTCGACGCAGGCGCGGCTGAGCTTCACCACCGATCTGGGCGAGTTCGCCGACCGCGATCTGGTGATCGAGGCGGTCGTCGAGAACGAGCAGGTGAAGACGGAGATCTTCCAGGTGCTCGACCAGGTGGTGACCCGCTCCGACGCGATCCTCGCCTCCAACACCTCCTCGATCCCGCTGGTGAAGCTGGCGGTCGCCACCTCGCGCCCCGACCATGTGATCGGCATCCACTTCTTCAACCCGGCGCCGGTGCAGAAGCTCGTCGAGCTGATCCCCGCGCTCACCACCTCCGAGGGCACGCTCGGCCGCGCCCAGCTCTTCGCCGAGAAGGTCCTCGGCAAGCACGCGATCCGGGCCCAGGACCGCTCCGGCTTCGTGGTGAACGCGCTGCTGATCCCGTATCTGCTCTCCGCGATCCGGATGTTCGAGTCGGGCATCGCCAGCCGCGAGGACATCGACAACGGCATGGAGATGGGCTGCGCCCACCCGATGGGCCCGCTGAAGCTGTCCGACCTGATCGGCCTGGACACGGTCGCCTCGGTGGCCGACAGCATGTACCAGGAGTACAAGGAGCCCCTGTACGCCGCTCCCCCGCTCCTCCAGCGCATGGTCGACGCGGGCCGGCTGGGCCGCAAGACCGGCTCGGGGTTCTACACGTACGCCTGACGTCCTTTCCCACGGACCCGGCACTTCCTCCCCGGAGAGTGCCGGGTCCGTGGCGTTCACACGGTGTGTGCGGGGCGGGTTCGCATATGCCAGTCGCACACTCTCCTCAGCGGTCGGGCGGAGGAGTTCACTCCTCATGCACATGCAACGAACGGGTCGACCAGGAAAGGAGCGGACCCGTGACCGCCGACCCCGATCATCCGGTCATCCATCCCGACGTGGCGGAGCTGCGCCGCCGGCTGGACGTGGCGCACGCCCGCGTCGAGGGCGGACTGGCCCTGCTCACGCACCGCACCGAGCAGACCGCCAAGGACGTCGACGAGCTGAGCACGCGGCTCGCCGCGCTGGAACACGCGCGCTGGCCGCTGCCCTCGCTCGCCGTCCTGACCGCCCTCGGCGCGCTCGTCGTCGCGGTCTGGGAGGCGCTGGGCCACTGACCGGCGGCGCAAGGACTCAGGGCCGCGTGTCCTGACCGAGTCGGAGGTGATGCAGGAGCAGTAACGCGGCCGCCATGTTGGCGGCCGGGACCTCGCCGCGGGCGACCAGGTCGGGGACGAGCTTGAGGGGCACCCACTCCCTGCGGTCCGATTCGAAGTCGTCCACGGGGTGGCCCGTGTAGGCGCCCTCGTCGGTCCAGTAGACGTGGTGGCGGGCGTCGGTGAGCCCGTTGGACGGCTCGACGCTCATCAGGTGCCGCAGCGGTCCCGGCCGCCAGCCGGTCTCCTCCTCCAGTTCCCGGGCGGCGGCCGCGGCGATGTCCTCGCCGTCCTCGACGACGCCCGCCGCGAGCTCCCACCCCCAGCTGTCGGTGATGAAACGGTGCCGCCACAGCAGCAGCACCTCGTTCGCCTCGTTGACCACGGTGGCCACGGCGACGGGCCGCAGCCGGATGAGGAAGTGGTCCAGGTGCCGGCCGTCCGGGAGGACGACGTCCGCCAGATTGACGCGGAACCAGCGGTTTTCATACACGGTTTGTTCGTTCTCTTTCGTCCACTGCACGGTTCTGCCACCTTTCGTCGAGTAGGTGGCAATATCGCAGCAGCGGTGGCGGGGCCTACAGCGGTACGCGGAGGGCGCCGTCGATAAGGGCGGCGGCCTCGGCCGTGCCCGCGCAGCCGCTGCGGACCAGATGCTCACGGACCGCGCGGAGCCGGTCGCGCAGCCGCTGGGACTCCATGCCGCGCGCGGCCTCCGTCATCTCCACGGCCGTCGCGGCCGCCTTCTCGGCGTTGCCGCGGCGCAGCTCGATGTGGCTCAGCATGGCGAGCCGGTGCACCCGGCCCCGGTCGTGCGCCGGGGTGCCGACCGCCGCGGCCGCGTGCCGCCCGGCCGCCGTGAGGTCGCCGAGGCTCAGCAGCGCCTCCGCCACCTGGACGTTGACCAGACCGGGCTGGACGTACCCGGTCTCGTCCGGTTCCCGGCCGCGCCGGATGTGCTCGGCGGCCGCCTCGGCCCGCCGGATGCAGGACAGCGCGCCGCTGCCGTCGCCGAGGTGCGCGTACGTCTTGGCCTGCATCGCGTACAGGTCCGAGGCGAGCGCGGGGGTGATCGTCTTCCCCGCGGCGCGCAGCGCGGCCTCGGCGAAGGCGACGGCCTGCCGGTACTCCCGCAGGAACAGCGACTGGTTGACGAGCAGCGCGATCACGTACGCGCCCAGCCCCCGGTCCCCGCTCGCCTTCGCCAGCCGCAGCGCCTGGTGGAAGTAGCGCTGGGCCAGCCCGTGGGCGTCGGAGTCGTACGCGCAGATCCCGGCGATCGCCACCAGGCCGCCGGTGGCGCGGTGCAGTTGGCGCCCGGTGGCGTCGGTGTAGCCGCCGCGCAGCAGCGGGGCCGCCTCGGCGTTGAGGAAGCCGACGATACGGGCGCGGGTCGCGACGCCGCCGGCCTTGCGGTACATCTGCTCGTAGTGGCCCCGGGCGGTGCGCAGCAGGTCGATGTCGGCGAGGCTCACGTGGTGCCGTCCGCCGCGCGAGACGTCGGTGTCCTCGGGCGGGTTCTCCCACTCCCACACCGGCATCACGGCGGGCGTGCCGGTGACGGCGGGGGCGCCGAGGACGTGCGGGCGCTGCTGTTCGTCGGAGCGCCACAGGGCGGTGGCCCGCTCGACGAAGCCGGAGAGGGTGGAGTGGCCGGCCGGGTGCGGGGCGGCCTGGTCGCCAGGGCCGCCGGGGAGGCCGAGCCCGATGTCGTCCAGCGTCACCGGGCGGTGCAGCCGGGCGGCGAGCACCTCGCAGATCAGGTCGGGGACCTGGCCGCGCGGGCGCTGCCCCTTCAACCACCGGGCGACAGCGGTGTGTTCGTACCGCAGGGCCAGGCCGCGGGCGCGGCCGGCCTGGTTGACGTGGGCGGCGAGGCCGGCGTGCGAGACGCCCGCCTCGTCGAGGATCGCGTCGAGCAGAGTGTTGGGCTGCATGGGTGCCCCCGGTCCCTCGGTGGGCACAGGGTAGTGCGGACCGGTTCACACGGGGTGTGAACGGAGTGCGCGCGTCCGGGGCGTGCGTTCGCTGCCGCGGGGGGTGGGGGGCCGGTTGACTGGGGTGCCTCGCAAGAGGCGGCCGGGCCGCCGGCTCCCCCTCGCACCAGACGGCGGCCCGCCCCCGGCGTATCGGTTCGCACCGGTACGCCGGGGGGGCCCAAGCCGCCCTCTCAAGGCTCACCGGGGGTACCTGGGAAACGCCGGGGGCGTGCGGGTGTGTACGTCAACTGCGGATGCATCGTGGCTTGTCGCGCAGTTCCCCGCGCCCCTTGGAGGGGCGCTGCGCGCCCGATCAGGGGCGCGGGGAACTGCGCGAGCAACCATGTACCGGCCGCAGCCGACGCACGACGCGAACCCCCTTGTGCAGAGGGGCCCGGGGCGTCAGCCCCGCAGTGTCGCCCCCGTCCGCTCGCCCGCGAGGGCGACCGCCGCGTCGCGCGCCGCCGACGCCTCGTCGACCGTGAGCGTCCGGTCCCCCGCGCGGAAGCGCAACGCGTACGCCAGCGACTTGCGCCCCTCCCCCAGCTGCTCCGCGTTCTCGTAGACGTCGAACAGCCGGACGGACTCGAGGAGTTCACCGGCACCCTCGCGCAGCGCGGCCTCGACGTCGGCCGCGGGGACCGCCTTGTCGACGACGAGCGCGACATCCTGCGTCGCGACGGGGAACGTCGAGATGCGGGGCGCCCCGAGGACGCCCTCCCCCGCCCGCTCCAGCACGTCGAGTTCGACCTCCGCCGCGCACGTCCGCTCCGGCAGGTGCATCGCCTTGACGACCCGCGGGTGCAGCTCACCGGCGTGTCCGACGAGCGTCTCCGCGCCGTCGACCACCGCGTAGAGCCCCGCGCACCGCCCGGGGTGCCACGGCGCGTGCTGCTCGGCGCGGACCGTCAGCTCCACGCCGTACTCGCCGGCGACGACCCGTGCCGCCTGGATCGCGTCCGCCCAGTCGGACGGGCGCCCCTTGCCCCACCAGCCGGCCTGCTCGCGGGCGCCCGCCAGGACGACCGCGGCCCGGCGCGGCTGGCGCGGCAGTGCCGCGTCGAGCGCGGCCAGGTCGGCCTCGGAGGGCCGGCGGTCGACCGGCAGCCGGGCCGGGATCCGCTCCTCGCCGGTGGGCCGGAAGACCAGGCCGGTCTCGAACAGCGCCAGGTCGTGGCTGCCGCGCCCGTCGTTGCGGCGCAGCGCGCCGAGCAGGCCCGGCAGCAGCGTCGTACGGAGGGCGGGCTCCTCGTCGGAGAGCGGGTTGACGAGGGTGACCAGCGTCCGGCGCGGGTCGTCGGCGTCCAGGCCGAGCTGGTCGAGGGCGGCCTCGCCGAGGAACGGGTAGTTCAGCGCCTCGACGTATCCGGCGCCGGCGAGCGCGCGGCCGACCCTGCGGTGCAGCCGCTGCCGCTCGGTCAGCCCGTGGCCGGGCAGCGGCCGGGGCAGCGTGGAGGGCAGGTTCTCGTAGCCCTCCAGGCGGATGACCTCCTCCGCCAGGTCGTTGGGGTCGGTGAGGTCGGGCCGCCAGGACGGCACGGTGACGAGCAGCTCGTCCTGCCCGTACACGTCGCACCCGATCTGCTGGAGACGGCGTACGACGGTCTCGCGGCCGTACGCCACGCCCGCCACCCTGTCCGGGTGGTCGGCCGGGATGGTGATCGTGTGCGGCGCGGAGGGCGCGATGATCTCGGTGACACCGGCCTCGGCGGTGCCGCCGGCGAGCAGCACCAGCAGGTCGACGGTGCGCTGGGCGGCGGCGGAGGCCGCCTCCGGGTCGACGCCGCGCTCGAAGCGGCGGGAGGCCTCGGAGGAGAGCTTGTGCCGGCGCGCGGTGCGCGCGACGGAGACGGCGTCGAAGTGCGCGGCCTCCACGACGACCTCGGTGGTGGTGCCCTCGGCGTCGTCGATCTCGGTGTTGGCGCCGCCCATGACGCCGGCCAGGCCGATCGGACCGCGGTCGTCGGTGATGACCAGGTCGTCGGTGGACAGCTTCCGGGTGACACCGTCGAGGGTGGTCAGCTGCTCGCCCGCCTCGGCCCGGCGCACGCCGATGGTGCCCTGGACGCGGGAGCGGTCGTACGCGTGCAGCGGCTGGCCGAGCTCCAGCATCACGTAGTTGGTGATGTCGACGGCGAGCGAGATCGGGCGCATGCCCGCCTTCTGCAACCGCCGGGTGAGCCAGATCGGGGAGCGGGCCTCGGGGTCGAGGCCGGTCACCGTGCGGGCGGTGAAGCGGTCGCAGCCGAAGGGGTCGGCGACCTTGACCGGGTGGCCGAAGGCGTTCGGCGCGGGCACGTCGAGCAGCGCCGGGTCGAGCAGCGGGATGCCGTAGGCGATGGCGGTCTCGCGGGCGACGCCGCGCATCGACAGGCAGTAGCCGCGGTCGGGGGTGACGGCGATGTCCAGGACCTCGTCGACGAGCTGGAGCAGCTCGATGGCGTCGGTGCCGACCTCGTACTCGGGCGGCAGCACGATGATGCCGTGCGTGCCGTCGTCACCCATGCCCAGCTCGTCGGAGGAGCAGATCATGCCGTGCGAGACCTTGCCGTAGGTCTTGCGGGCGCTGATCGAGAAGCCGCCCGGCAGGGTGGCGCCGGGCAGCACCACGACGACCTTGTCGCCGACGGAGAAGTTGCGGGCACCGCAGACGATCTCCTGCGGCTCGCCGGTGCCATTGGCCTGCCCGACGTCGACGGTGCAGAAGCGGATCGGCTTCTTGAAGCCCTCCAGCTCCTCGATGGTCAGCACCTGTCCGACGACGAGCGGGCCCTTGAGGCCGTCGCCGAGCTGTTCGACGGTCTCGACCTCGAGGCCGGCCGAAATGAGCTTGGCCTGCACATCGCGGCCGGTCTCGGTGGCCGGCAGCTCGACGTACTCCCGCAGCCAGGAAAGCGGGACCCGCATCAGATCTCCATCCCGAACGGCCGGGTGAACCGGACGTCACCCTCGACCATGTCTCGCATGTCTTCGACGTTGTGGCGGAACATCAGCATCCGCTCGATGCCGAACCCGAAGGCGAAGCCGCTGTACTTCTCGGGGTCGACGCCGCAGGCGGTGAGCACCCGGGGGTTGACCATGCCGCAGCCGCCGAGTTCGATCCAGCCCTCGGAGGAGCAGGTGCGGCAGGGCCGGTCGGGGTTGCCGACGGAGGCGCCCTTGCACACGTAGCAGAGCATGTCCATCTCGGCGCTCGGCTCGGTGAAGGGGAAGTAGTTCGGCCGCAGCCGGGTCTTCATCTCCGGGCCGAACAGCGACTGGACCATGTGGTCGAGGGTGCCCTTGAGGTCGGCCATGGTGAGGCCCTCGTCGATGGCGAGCAGCTCGATCTGGTGGAAGACCGGGGTGTGCGTGGCGTCCAGCTCGTCGGTGCGGTAGACGCGGCCGGGGCAGACCACGTAGACCGGCGGCTCGCGGTCGAGCATGCTGCGGGCCTGCACCGGGGAGGTGTGGGTGCGCAGGACGACGCCGCTGTCCTCGCCCTCGGCGCCCTCAACGCCCTGGACGAAGAAGGTGTCCTGCATGGTGCGGGCGGGGTGGTTGGGCGCGATGTTGAGGGCGTCGAAGTTGAACCACTCGGCCTCGACCTCGGGGCCCTCGGCGATCTCGTAGCCCATGGAGACGAAGACGTCGGCGACGCGCTCCATCATCGTGGTCAGCGGGTGCCGGGCACCGGCCGGGACGCGGTCGTACGGCAGCGTGACGTCGACGGCCTCCTCGACCAGCACACGGGCGTCCCGCTCGGCCTCCAGTTCGCTCTGGCGGCCGGCCAGGGCCTTGTTCACCGCGCCGCGGGCCATGCCGACGCGCCTGCCGGCGTCCGCCTTGGCGTGCGGGGGCAGGGCGCCGATCTCGCGGTTGGCGAGGGCCAGCGGGGAGGCGGGGCCGGTGTGGGCGACCTTGGCCTCGTGGAGCGCGTCGAGGGAGTCCGCGGCGGCGAAGGCGGCGAGCGCCTCGTCCCGCATGCGCTCGATCTGTTCCGGTTTCAACGCCTCGACCTCGACAGGGTCGTACGACTTATTGGGTGCCGACATCTCTTCCCGTGCTTCCGGTTGGCTGGCTGAAGGTCCCCGTCACCGATCCGAGCTGGGATCGTCACCGACTTCGGGACGCAAAGGTGCCAAAGGCCAAGTCTAACGGGGGTGAGGTGTGCGGATGCGCCCGTGGGTCGGGGCCTGCTCTCAGGTGAGGTAGGCCGGGAGCGCCACGGGCAGCGTAAATCGGAACCGCGCGCCGCCGCCGGGGGCGCGGCCGACCGTGATGACGCCGCCGTGGGCCTCGACGATGCCCTTGACGATGTACAGCCCGAGGCCCGTGCCGCCGCGCTTGCTGCCCCGCCAGAAGCGGGTGAAGACGCGGTTCATGGACTCCTCCGGGATGCCGGGGCCCTCGTCGCTCACCGTGACCGACGTGCCGGCCTCCTCCCCTTCGCGGGGGGACGCCGAGGGCGTGATCTCGATGGTGACGGTTCCCTCGCCGTGGCGCACGGCATTTTCCAGCAGATTGCTGAGCACCTGGTCGATCTTGTCGGGGTCGGCCCACAGCGCGGGCAGCGGGTGTTCCAGGCGGAGCAGGAACCGGTCGGCGGGCTGTCCGGCGGCGACGTAGGCCTGGATGTGCCGGCCGACGGCGGCGCCGATGTCGACGGGCTGGCGGCGGACCTCCAGGCGCCCGGAGTCTATGCGGGAGATGTCGAGGAGTTCGGCGATGAGCCGGGTGACCCGGTCGGCGTCGGCGTCGACGGTCTCCAGCATCAGCCGTTTCTGGTCGTCGGTGAACCGCTCCCATTTGGCGAGCAGGGTCGCGGTGAACCCCTTGACGCTGGTGAGCGGGGAGCGCAGTTCGTGGGCGACGGTGGCGATCAGCTCGGCGTGACTGCGCTCGGTGCGGCGGCGGGCCTCGGTGTCGCGCAGGCAGACGACGACGCGGCGGACGGGTCCGGTGGGCTCGGTGCGCACGTAGCGGGCGGAGACCAGGACCTCGCGGCCGCCGGGCAGCAGCAGATTGCGCTCCGGCTGGCGGGTGCGGGTGGCGAGGCCACCGTAGGGGTCGGTCAGCTGCCACCAGCGGCGGCCCTCCAGGTCCTCCAGCGGCAGGGCCTCGGCGAGAGGGCGGCCGAGGACGTCGGCGGCGCGGCGGGCGGTGACGCGCTCGGCGGCGGCGTTGAAGCGGACGACGCGGCCGCGCTCGTCGGCGACGACGAGGCCGTCGGGGAGGTCGTCGGGGTCGATACCGGCGTCGGTGCCGGGCCCGGCCGGGTCCGCGTCGGAATCACCGGCGTGGCCGCCCCGACCGTCCCGCAGGTCCCCGGACCCGGAATCCGGTCCGGCCCCGGAATCCGGCCCGGATCCGGTCCCGATCCCCGGTTCCCTGCTCGTGCCGACACTCATCCCCGCACCCCACCTCTCTTCCGGCGTGGGCCCCGAACCCTGGTCACCCTACTGGCCGTCGGTGACGGACCGGCACCCTCCGGCGGCGCGCTGTGCACGCGCGGACGCGTAGAGACATACGGCCGCGGCGGTCGCCAGGTTCAGACTTTCGGCCCTTCCGTGGATCGGGACGCGTACGACGGCGTCCGCGAGGGCGCGGGTCTCCTCGGGCAGCCCCCAGGCCTCGTTGCCGAACACCCAGGCGGTGGGGGTGCCCATGGTGCCCTTGTCGAGCTCGTCGTCGAGGTCGTCGGCCCCGGCGCCGTCGGCGGCGAGGACGCGCACCCCGGCGTCCCGCAGCCCGCCCACGGCCCGCTCGACGGTGACGCCCACGGCGACCGGCAGATGGAACAGCGAGCCGACGGAGGCGCGCACGGCCTTGGGGTTGTACAGGTCGACGGAGGCGTCGGTGAGGACCACCGCGTCCGCACCGGCGGCGTCCGCGCAGCGCAGCACGGTGCCGGCGTTGCCGGGGTCGCGGACGTGGGCGAGGACGGCGACGAGGCGGGGCCGGGCGGCGAGGATCTCCTCGAACGGCGTGTCGAGGAACCGGCACACCCCGACGAGGCCCTGCGGGGTGACGGTGGTGGAGATGTCGGCGATGACGTCGTCATCGGCGAGGTGCACGCGGGCCCCGGCGTCGCGGGCCGCGCCGACGATGTCGGCGTACCGCTCGGCGGCGTCGGCCGTCACGAACAACTCGACGAGCGTGGCGTCACCGCCCGCGTCCCGGTGCGCGGCCGCCTCCCGCACGGCCTGCGGCCCCTCCGCGAGGAACAGCCGCTTCTTCCCCCGAAAATTCCGCCGCCCGAGCCGCCGGGCGGCGCCGACACGGGGTGAACGGGGAGAGATGAGCATGGACTACCTTCAGGCTCGATGAACGGGCACCCGCATGCGGGCAGCAGGGGCGCCAGGCTGTGTTCTCTACGCGGCTCACCGTGCCCCGTAAGGGGCGCGGGGCCGTGTTCTCTGCGCGGCTCCGCCGCGGGGCCGCGACCAGCCCCCACCGGCGGTCAGCCGACAACGCACCCCCGGGGTCCAAGGGGCGGAGCCCCTTGAAAGGACGGGAAGGGTAAGGGCGGCGGGGGCGAAAACGCACTCGGCACCACCACCGCCCCGACGCAGTCGGACCCGCAGGCCGGCGAGGGCCTGCGGGTCCGATCCGGCGACGGCTCAGCGCCGACGCGACGTCACGCGGCCTTCGGCGCGTTGACGTCCGACGGCAGCGCCTTCTGCGCGACCTCGACGAGCGCCGCGAACGCGTTCGCGTCGTTGACCGCCAGCTCCGCCAGGATCTTGCGGTCGACCTCGACGTTCGCGGCCTTCAGACCCTGGATGAAGCGGTTGTACGTCATCCCGTTGGCGCGGGCAGCGGCGTTGATGCGCTGGATCCACAGCTGACGGAAGTCGCCCTTGCGCTTCTTGCGGTCGTTGTAGTTGTAGACCAGCGAGTGGGTGACCTGCTCCTTGGCCTTGCGGTACAGGCGCGAACGCTGCCCGCGGTAGCCGGAGGCCTGCTCGAGGATCGCCCGGCGCTTCTTGTGGGCGTTGACTGCCCGCTTGACGCGTGCCACTTGATTGACTCCTTGTAGCGGGGCCGCGGTCTGTCCTCACGCGGCCCGAAAACGACTGGGTCCCGGTCTCGGCGTACGGCGCTCAGCGGCGCCGTACGTCACTTGCCGAGAAGCTTCTTGATCTTCGCGGCGTCGCCCGGGGCCATCTCGGCGTTGCCGGTGAGGCGACGCGTCACGCGGGACGACTTGTGCTCGAGCAGGTGGCGCTTGCCGGCGCGCTCACGCAGCACCTTGCCGGAGCCGGTGATCTTGAAGCGCTTGCTGGCACCGCTGTGCGACTTGTTCTTCGGCATAGCGCCGTTCTCTCCTCGTCGGTGGCGTTCCGGTGCCCGGTTCCGAGAACCGGGCACGGTGGAACGTCGCTCTTGTATCGGTTACGTCCTGGAGGCTCGCGCCCCCGGGATCACGCCTCGGCCGGAGCCTCGGCAGGAAGCTCGGCCTCGTCGACGTCGTCCTGGTCGGCGTCCGCGGCGTTCTGCGAGCGGCCGGGGTGGGCCTTCGCCTCCGCCTTGCGGGCTTCCTGCGCCTGGCGGGCCTCGGCCATCGCCTCGGTCTTCTTCTTGTGCGGACCGAGAACCATGATCATGTTCCGGCCGTCCTGCTTCGGGTTCGACTCGACGAAACCGAGGTCCTGGACGTCCTCCGCGAGCCGCTGCAACAGCCGGTAGCCGAGCTCCGGCCGGGACTGCTCGCGACCACGGAACATGATCGTGATCTTGACCTTGTCGCCCTGCTTGAGGAACCGGACGACGTGACCCTTCTTGGTGTCGTAGTCGTGCGGGTCGATCTTCGGCCGGAGCTTCATCTCCTTGATGACCGTGTGCGCCTGGTTCTTGCGCGCCTCACGGGCCTTCATGGCCGACTCGTACTTGAACTTCCCGTAGTCCATGAGCTTGCACACGGGCGGACGGGCGTTCGCCGCGACCTCGACCAGGTCCAGGTCGTACTCCTGCGCAAGCTCCAGGGCCTTGGCAAGCGGGACAATCCCGACCTGCTCGCCGCTGGGACCGACAAGTCGCACCTCGGGAACGCGAATCCGGTCGTTGATGCGGGGCTCGGCGCTGATGGATCCTCCTCGGTTAGCACCACACGGCGGTCTGGCGGACAGCCGTGTTTTGTCTGGGTGACATAGGGACCAACCATCGCGGCGCATCAAAAATGCCCCGGACGGGACACAGGCGGAACTCCGAAATGCCGGAGCACCGCCGCGGTCGACCGCGGGGCGCGCTTTCGGACGACCGCACCGTCCGTACGGGGAAGTACGGAGCGATGACCGTCGTCTGACCGGTGACCCGCCGTCCCGGAGGGCGGTCGGGTGGGAGATCGGAGCCTCCACTTGCGGGCCGGACACATAAGTGTTCGGCCGGTCGTCACACAAGGTTAGCAGCCGGCGGAGGCGTGCGCTAATCCGGTGTCCGCCGCCACCGTACCCGCCGGACGCCCATGCCTCCGGTCCCTCCCCCCTCCCCGGCTCCGGTGTCAAGGGGGCGGGCGGCGGGCCCTATCGTGTCCCTCATGAGTGACACCTCCCCCTCGGACGGCCCCGACACCTCCGCGCAGGGCCCCGAGGCCCCCGGCACGCCCGGCTTCGACGACATGACCCGTGACATCGCCGAGGTCCCGGCGGTCGAGGTGATCGTGACCGTCGCGGTCAATCTGATGAGTGCCGCCGCCGTCAAGCTCGGGCTGACCGAGGAGGGCGACACGTACAAGGACCTGGACGAGGCCCGCAAGCTGGTGACCGCCCTCGCCGGGCTGCTGGACGCCGGCGCGACCGAGATCAGCTCCTTCCACGCCGCCCCGCTGCGGGACGGCCTGAAGTCGCTCCAGCTCGCCTTCCGCGAGGCGTCGCTCGTCCCGGACGAGCCGGGCCAGGGCCCGGGCGAGAAGTACACGGGCCCGGTCTTCGGCTGAGCACCCGCCCGTTCCTTCTCACCGCCTGACGTACAGCGCCTCGCCCGGCGGGTTCGTGCCCGCCGGGAGCAGGGCCAGATCCAGCCCGCGCACCAGGCGGGCGCGCAGCGTCTCGTCGGCCGCGAGACGGCCGGCGACCGCGCGGGCGGCGTCCTCCGGTGCCCCCTCCGGGTCCACGACGAGCGCCAGCGTGCCGTCCGCCCGGCCGGGGCCCAGATACGCGCCGAGCACCGCGGGCTCGGCGGCGACGGCGGCGCGCACGGCCTCCCGTACGGCGGGATCGGCCAGCGGATCGGTCGTCGTACGCCCCTCGGCGAGGGCGCGGAGCGCCGGGCCGGTCAGCTCGTAGGGCACCGGCCCCGCCAGGTCGAGCACGATCGTGTCCGCCTTCTCGTGCGCCGCGGCCCGCAGCGCCTGGTGCAGGGGGACGGCCACGGGGCGGGCGGCCGGGTCCCAGCGGGCGAGCGACGCGGTGGAGGTGAACGCGGGCAGCGCGGTGCGCCCGCCGGCCTTCAGCGTGGGCACGGCCATGTCGCTCGTCTTCTCCCGGCGCAGCCCGTTCTCGTCCTGTTCCACCTCTCCGAGCACGGCGACGACGGGCACGAGCAGCCGGGCGCCCTCCAGCGCCGCCAGGACGGGCCCGTGCGCGGAACGGTCCTCCGCCCAGGCGGCGAGCGCGGCGCTCAGCGCGGGGTCGGCGGTGCCGTCGTCGTCGGAGAAGCCGGGGTCGGGGATGTTCTTGTTCGCCACGGTCACCGACCCTATCGGGGGCGGGCGGCCCCGCCCGTACGGGTCCGGGCGGGCACGGCGGTCCGTGCGTTCACGATTTTCTCAGGGCTCTCTGATCCCTGTCTCATGCGCGTCCCATGGGGCGCACAGCGGGTGCTCCGAGCATCGCGGGCATGGAGTCCCGAAGAGCGTCCCGCCGTCGCGCCCGCCCCTCCCGGCGCCGTCCCCTGCTCGTCGTGCTCCTCGTGACCGCCGCCGTCGCGGGCGCCACGGCCGCGGGCACGGTGTATGTGCGGGGGCAGGCGCACGGGGGCGATCACGCCGTATCGTCGCCCTCGACGGCGGCGTCCGGCGCGGGTTCGGACGCGGCTTCGGCTTCGGGGAGCGGGGAGGCTTCGGTGGAACCTGCGACGGATCCGTCGGTGGACCGGGGCGAGGCGCTGGCCGCGGCGATGAAGGGGGTCGCCCTCCCGGACGGGGCGCGGGTGTCGGTGGCCGTGCTCGACGTGGACTCCGGTGAGCACGCCGCGTACGGCGACGCGGCGTTCGACACGGCGAGCATCGTCAAGGTCGACATCCTCGCGGCGCTGCTGCTCCAGGCGCAGGACGCGGACCGGTCGCTGACCGCGCAGGAGAAGACGTACGCCACCGCGATGATCGAGAACAGCGACAACACCTCCGCCTCCGCGCTGTGGGACACGATCGGGCGGGCGGACGGTCTCGACGCGGCCAACAAGCGGTTCGGGCTGACGGCCACACAGGGCGGCGACGGACCGCTGTGGGGGCTGACGCAGACCACCTCGGCCGATCAACTGCTCCTGCTCCAGCAGGTGTTCGGCGAAGGCGGGGCGGCCGCCGACCCGCTCCTGGACGAGGCCTCGCGGTCGTATCTCCAGGGGCTGATGGGCAACGTCGAGACGGACCAGAGCTGGGGGGTGTCCGCGGCGGCCGGTTCGGCGTCGGCGGCGTACGCCCTGAAGAACGGGTGGCTGGCGCGGAGCACCACGGGACTGTGGGACGTCAACAGCGTCGGGCGGATCACGGCGGCCGGCGGGGACCACTGTCTGGTGGCCGTGCTGTCCGAGGGGCACGCCACGCAGGCCAAGGGGATCGCGGTGGTGGAGGCGGCGGCCCGGGCGGCGGTCGGGGTGCTCTCCGGGGCTTCGTAGGAGACCCGGTCAGACAGGGCCGTCCGACGGGTGCCGGGTGCGCCACAGGACCACGGCCGCCACCAGCAGGACCGCGCCCAGGCCGCCCGCGAGGGGGCCCGCCCAGCCGGTGGAGCCTCCGTCGTCGTCCGTGCTGTCGGGGCCGGGGCCGAAGTACTTCTCGGGGTAGGCGGCGGCGTGCAGCTGCCGGGGTTCCAGCCGGGCCGCCGCCTTCAGGGCCGCCGCGGGGTCGACGAGGCCGAAGCCGCGGGCGTCGTCGCGGCCGCCGGTCGGGGCATTGCGGGCGGTGTCCTCCAGGAGCTGTTTGACCTGGGCCGGGGTGAGGTCCGGGTGGACGGCCTTGACCAGGGCGGCCGCACCCGAGACGAACGCGGAGGCGGCGCTCGTGCCCCAGCCCTCGTAGTACTGGCGGTCGGGGTCGGCGATGACGACGTCCACGCCGGGCGCGGCGACGGTGGCGTACCAGTGGCGGGTGGAGAAGGCGGCGCGAGTGCCGTAGCGGTCGACGGCGGTCGCCGCGATCACGCCCGGGTAGGCGGCCGGGTAGGAGATGTGGTCGCCCTTCTCGCCGCCGTTGCCCGCGGAGGCGACGACGACGGAGCCCCGCTTCAGCGCGTACTGGACGGCCTCGTCCTCGGCCGGTTCGGGGTGGGCGGACTCGGAGTCGTCGCCGAGGGAGAGGTTGATGACGTCGGCGCCGTGGTCGGCGGCCCAGCGGATGCCCTCGGCCAGGGCGTTGCCCCGGGTGTCGCGAGCCTTGGTGCGGGCCGGGTCGCCCTCCTCCAGGATGACGCGGACGGGGAGGATCCTGGCCTCCGGGGCGACGCCGAGGACGCCGTCGGCGTGGCCGGCGCCGTGTCCGTGGCCGGCGATGATGCCCGCCATGGCGGTGCCGTGCCGGGCCCAGGGGCGGTCGCCGCGGCCGGCGCCGAAGCCGATCATGTCCTTGCCGGCCAGGACGTTGCCGGCCAGGTCGGGGTGCTGGTCGTCGACGCCGGTGTCGAGGACGGCGACGGTGACGCCCTTGCCCTTGGTGGTCGCCCACGCCTCGCTGGTGTGCATCGCGTCCAGCGCCCACTGCTGGGCGCGTATGCCGTCGGCGTGGGCGGTACCGGCGGGGGTGAGGGCGACGAAGGCGGCGGCGAGGAGGGGGGTGAGGAGGCGGGCGGCTCGGCGGCGGGTGCGGTGCGGGCGGGGGGCGTGGGGGTGAGGGCGAGGGCCGTGGGTGCGGGTGCGGCTGCGGGTGCGGGTGCGGGTCGTCATGACGGTTCCTCCGTGGCGGAGGCGACCGCCGTGCGCAGCTTGCGTTCGACGCGGTCGGCGAGGCCCTTGGCCTCGTGGCCGAGGCCGGCCTGGGCGGGGGCGGTGGTGGCGCCGGACTCCATGGCCGCCGCGGCGGGTTCGGGGTCCGTGACCCTACGGCCGTCGGCGAAGCCGGAGACGGCGTAGACGACGACCGGGGCGTCGGTGAGCACGGACAGGGTCCACGAGGCGCGCTGGGCGTCGCCGAAGTCCGCGGCGACGGTGTCCTTCGCGGCGTACGGACGGGGCATCAGGTCGGCGCGGCGGTCCAGGCGCTGCTTGGCGAAGCGGGCCTTCAGAGCGGCCATGGCGGTGGCGTCGGCGCGGGTGAACAGCAGGCCGACGGTGGTGACATGGCTGCGGGTGGCGTCGGTGTACGTGGCGCGCAGGAGCCGGAGGCAGCCGACGGGGGCGAGGGCCTTGCGCAGCAGCGGGTCGAAGGCGTGGGCGCAGGTGGTGTCGGGGGCTACGGCGACGCGGGTCCAGGTGCGGTCGGAGCCGCCGGGGCCGGCGCCGTCGCCGTCGACGGTGGGGGGGAAGAGGCGGTCGACGGGGAGGGTGTGCCAGAGGTCGGCGGCGGCGGTGTAGGTGGTGCGGGCGTCGTCGTCGGCCGGGTCGCCGCCGGTGAGCCAGCTGCCGGTGGCCGCGCCGCCGAGGAGGCCGGCGCCCAGCACGAGGCAGGCCGCCGCTGCGGCGGCCCTCGTGCGTATGCGGTCGCCCAAGGGGTGGGGGCGGCTCGTGCGGGTGTCGAACGTTTCGGGGTCGGCGAGGGTGATGTGGGGGCGGGGGCGGGGGGTTGTGG
>NZ_JOHS01000049.1 GCF_000725625.1 Streptomyces sp. NRRL F-6676 | reverse complement strand
CTCCACGACCGCCTCGTCACCTTCTGGCCCTACGGCACCCCCGTGGACCCCGACACCCCCGACGACGCCCCCTGGGAGGCCGCCGCCACCCTCCTCGCCCACCTGCACAACAGCCCCGCACCCACCCCGACCCCGCTGCCCCCCATGCGCGGCCCCGCCAAGGCCGCCCACGCCATGACCCGCCTGCGCGCCGCCGCCCCCCACCCGGCCCGCATGCCCGTGGAACGCGCCTGGTCCACCCTCCCGCCCTGGGCCCGCGCCGAGGCCCCCATGCCCCCGTCCACCACCGTCTGCCACGGCGACCTCCACCTCGGCCAACTCGTCCGCCACCCCGCGGAGGCGGGATCCGGCGCCTGGCGCCTGATAGACGTCGACGACCTCGGCACCGGCGTCCCCGCCTGGGACCTCGCCCGCCCCGCCGCCTGGTACGCCTGCGGCCTGCTGCCCCCCGACGAGTGGACCCGCTTCCTCACCGCCTACCGACGGGCCGGCGGCCCCGCCGTTCCCGCCGAGGGAGACCCCTGGCCCGCCCTGGAGGTCGCCGCCCGCGCCCTGACCGTGCAGACCGCCGCCCTCACGATCGTCAAGGCGCTCGCCGCCGACCGCCCCCTGGACGAGGTCGAACAGGCGGTCGTGGACGCCTGCGCCCGCATGGCTCCGCCGGACCCGGCCGGATCGGACCGATAGGGCCGTACCGGCCGGTCCCCTCCCGGATCAAGGGACGTAGGCTGCAACCGTCGTCCGCCGGGCAGTGTCTCTACCTGGCGAAGCACCACCGACCGGCGAGGAGTTGAGCCGACCATGCAGTGTCCGAAGTGCCATGCGCCGATGCACACGTACAACCGCAACGGCATCCAGATCGAGCAGTGCAGCGGCTGCCGGGGGATCTTCCTGGACTATGGCGAGCTGGAGTCGCTGACTCGTCTGGAGTCCCAGTGGGCGCAGCCCGCGCCGCCGCCCCCGGCCGCGCCGCAGGCCTACCCCGCCGCCCCCGCCTGGGGCGCGCCGCACGGCGGTCACTACGGCGGCCACCACCAGCGTCACAAGAGCTTCGGCCACATGCTGTTCTCCAGCTGAGCGGGCACGACGAAGCCCCCGGTCGGGGACCGGGGGCTTCGGGGTGTGTGGACGATACTGGGATTGAACCAGTGACCTCTTCCGTGTCAGGGAAGCGCTCTCCCGCTGAGCTAATCGTCCTCGGGACCGTGACCGTACGGACTCCGCGAGCCGTGATCACAGATACTGCGTGCGCGATACTGGGATTGAACCAGTGACCTCTTCCGTGTCAGGGAAGCGCTCTCCCGCTGAGCTAATCGCGCGGGTACGGATCCGGCCGAAGGTGCCGGTGGATCCAGTGGACGATACTGGGATTGAACCAGTGACCTCTTCCGTGTCAGGGAAGCGCTCTCCCGCTGAGCTAATCGTCCTTGGAGGTGGAGACGGGATTTGAACCCGTGTAGACGGCTTTGCAGGCCGTTGCCTCGCCTCTCGGCCACTCCACCAGGAGCGGGCGACCCCGAAGGGCTACCCGCTTCCTTCGAGCGGACGACGAGGCTCGAACTCGCGACCTCAACCTTGGCAAGGTTGCGCTCTACCAACTGAGCTACGTCCGCCTGTCCTTCCGGCCCGCTCGCGCGGCCCGGCGACGTGTTGAACTCTAGCGGATTCCGGAGCCAGCACAAAAACGCGTTTGCGCAGCGTGCTGCCCCGCACCCGCTGGGGTCACGGCAGGAGCACACGCGGCGCGCCCGCCTAGACTCGCCACCGTGCTGGACCTGCCCCCTCTCGCCCGCTTCGGCGGCCTGCTCGCCACCGGGCTCCTCGACGTCACCGCCGATCCGGCAGCTCTCGACTCCACCGGTTTCTGGGCCGTATGCGCCGATTTCGAGGGCCGTACGGTCTGCGCACGCTTCCGTGACGTACGGCCCGCCCCGGCGCCCGCCCCCGTGCCGGGCGCCTGGCGCGGCCCGGCCCGCGGTGCCTGGACGTCCTCCCTCGACCGCGCCGCGTACACCGCGGGCGTACGGCGGATCCGCGACCACATCGCGGCCGGCGAGGTCTACCAGGCCAACCTCTGCCGCGTGCTGTCCGCCCCACTGGCCCCCGACGCCGACGTCGACGCGCTGACCGCCCTGCTGGCTGCCGGCAACCCCGCCCCGTACGCGGGAACGATGCGTCTGCCCGGACACGGCGTGGAGATCGCCACCGCCTCGCCCGAACTCTTCCTGCGCCGCACCGGGTCCGTCGTCGAGTCCGGCCCCATCAAGGGCACCGGGCGCACCGAGGCCGACCTCCTCGACAAGGACCACGCCGAGAACGTGATGATCGTGGACCTCGTCCGCAACGATCTCGGACGTGTGTGCGTCCCCGGCAGTGTGACCGTCCCCGACCTGTGCGCCGTCGAGAAGCACCCGGGCCTGGTGCACCTGGTCTCCACGGTCCGCGGCGAACTGCGCGCGGGAACCGGCTGGCCCGGGCTGCTCGCCGCCGCCTTCCCGCCCGGCTCCGTCACCGGCGCCCCCAAGCCCAGCGCCCTGCGGATCATCGACGCCCTGGAGACCGCGCCCCGCGGCCCCTACTGCGGCGGCATCGGCTGGGTCGACGCCGACCGGGGGACCGGCGAACTGGCGGTCGGCATCCGCACCTTCTGGGCCGACCGCGCGGCCGGGGTCCTGCGCTTCGGCACCGGCGCCGGCATCACCTGGGGCTCGGAGCCGGAGCGGGAGTGGCGGGAGACCGAACTCAAGGCGTCCCGGCTGCTGGCGATAGCGTCGGGGACATACGACGATCACGACGGGTCGGGTACGGACGACGCGTCGCGCACGTACGACGACGAGCGTGGAGGAACCGCGTGAAGATCTGGCTGGACGGCGGGCTACAGGACATCGACTCCGCCCGCGTCTCCGTCCTCGACCACGGACTGACCGTCGGCGACGGCATCTTCGAGACGGTGAAGGCGGAAGGCGGCCGGCCGTTCGCCCTGACCCGGCACCTGGACCGGCTGACCCGCTCGGCCCGCGGGCTCGGCCTGCCGGACCCCGACCACGACGAGATCCGCCGCGCCTGCGCCGCCGTCCTCGAGGCCAACCCCATGCCGCTCGGCCGGCTGCGCCTCACCTACACCGGCGGCCACGGCCCGCTCGGCTCGGACCGCGGGGACCAGGGCACCACCCTGGTCGTCGCCCTGGGCGAGACCACCCGGCGGCCCGACTCCACCGCCGTGATCACCGTCCCCTGGACCCGCAACGAACGCGGCGCCCTGACCGGCCTGAAGACCACGTCGTACGCCGAGAACGTCGTCGCCCTGGCCCGCGCCCGGGAACACGGCGCCTCCGAGGCGCTGTTCGCCAACACGGTCGGACAGCTGTGCGAGGGCACCGGCTCCAACGTCTTCGTCGTCCTGGACGGCGAGATCCACACCCCGCCCGTCGCCTCCGGCTGCCTCGCGGGCATCACCCGCGCGCTGACCGTCGAGTGGACGGGCGCGAAGGAGACGGAGCTGCCGCTGGACGTGCTGGACCGGGCGGAGGAGGTCTTCCTCACCTCGACCCTGCGCGACGTCCAGGCCGTGCACCGGATCGACGGCCGGGAACTGCCCGGCGCCCCGGGACCGGTGACCACCAAGGCCATGCGCGTCTTCGCGGAGCGGGCGGCGGACGACCTCGACCCGTGAGCACGCCCGGCAGGGCCGGGGGAGGGCGGCGGAAGGTGAGGGAAGGTGAGGGAAGGCGTCGGAGGGTCACAGAGGGCGCCGGAGGCCGTCGAAAACCACGCTGACGCCGGGCCGGTCACCAGGTAGAAAAGGACCGATGACCACCACCCTGCGGCCGACCGAGCCGCTCCAGCAGTCCGCGGACGGCACCCGGCGGCGCCACTACCAGGTGTGCGTCAACAGCCGTCCGGCCGGCGAGATAACCCTGTCGACCGATCCGCTCTTCGGACCGGCCACCGCCGTCCTGGACGGACTGCGCATCGAGGAGCCGGACCGGCGGCGCGGCCGCGCCACGGTGGCCGTGCTGGCCGCGGAGGAGGTCGCCCGCGGCTGGGGCTGCGAGCGGATCGAGGCGGACGTCCCGGGGGACTCCGACGCCGGCCTGCGGCTGGCCACCGCGCTCGGGTACGTGCCGCGCAGCCGGATCATGGTCAAACGGCTCGGCGACGCCCCGCCCCCACTGCCCGCGGGCAGCCGGGCCCGGACGATGACCGCGGCGGAGTTCGACGTCTGGCGGGGCCTCGCCGTCCAGCGGTACGTCGAGGCCTGCGCGGCCCGCGGCATGCCCGCGGCGCAGGCCAGGGAGCACGCGGAGCGCGACCAGGCGAAGCGGCTGCCCGAGGGACCCGCCACCCCGGGGGTGTCGCTCGCCGTCCTGGAGCACGGGGGAAGCGCGGTCGGCACCCTGTGGCTGAGCCCCCGGGACGGTGTGGCGTACGTGTGGGACGTCGAGGTGGCCGCCGCCCACCGGGGCCGGGGCCACGGCCGCTCCCTGATGCTGGCGGCGGAGGCGTACGCCCTCGCCTCCGGCAGCCCCGAGATAGGGCTGAACGTCTTCGCGGGCAACACCCCCGCCGAACGGCTGTACGAATCGCTCGGCTACACGACGGTCACGCACCGGGTGCGGAAGGACCTGGTGTAAGGGGGGCGGCCGACTTCGCCGGCGGGGCGGGCGGCCACGGGTCTTCGCCCGCGCCTTCACTCGGGTTCGGGCTCGGGCTCGGGCCTTGGTTGAGGCTCGGTTTCGGTCGCGGTCTTAGGCGCGGTCTCAGGCGCAGGCTCAGGCCCCGGCTTCTGCTTCGGCGAGCAGCCGGTCGGCGATCTCCTCGATGCGGGCGCGCAGCCCCTCCTGGCTCTTGCCGCCGTCGAGGAGCTCGCCCCCGATGACGTACGTCGGCGTGCCGGTCACGCCGATCGCCTTGCCCTCGGCCTGGTCGGCGTCGACGATCAGTATGTGCCGGCCGTCGATCAGCGCGGTGTCGAACTCCTCGGCGTCCAGGCCCAGTTCCCGGGCCACCTCGACGAGGAGCGGCTCGCCGGCCCGCTCCAGTTCCGCCACCCGGGCGAGGACGGCCTCCACGTACGGCCAGCCCTTCCCCTGCGCCAGGGCCTCCTCGGCGGCCTGCGCGGCGGCGAAGGCGTGCTTGTGCTTCTCCAGCGGAAAGTGCCGCAGCCGCAGCTCCAGCCGCTCGCCGTAGCGGGCGCGCAGGGCGCGCAGGTCGTCGAGGGACCGACGGCAGTCCGGGCACTGGAGTTCGCACCAGACGTCCAGCACGACCGGTGCGGCCGGGGTGACCGCGGAGGCGGGGGAGGTGTCGCTCATGGTCACAGTCTCCCAGGGCCGGTGAGCCGCTCCAAACCGCTGGGTGTTCCACCGCCGGGTGGAGACCGGGCCGGTCGTGCGGTGCCGGGGGTGGAGAAGGGGGAGTGCCGACCCGGCCCCAGGGAGGAGCCGACCCCGAGACGACCCTGAGGTTGTCCCTGAGGTTCGGGCCGGACCGTGGCACTGCGGACCGGGAACGGTGCAGGATGGAAGGGACGAACCGACCGACTGCCCACCCTGCCTAGCTCGCCTGGAGGACCGGATGCTTGCCGAGACCGTCTGTTCCGCCGTCTCCGCGGCCGGGCTGGGCATCGCCGCGGTCACCGCCTACCGCAAGCGTTTCCTGGCCGCGTTCCGCATCGCCGCCTACTCACTGGTCCCGGTCGGGCTGGTGATGACCGGGGCGGTCGGCTGGCTGGCCCGCACGGCCTTCAGCCCGACGGCCTGGGCCGGATTCGTTGTGCTCGGACTGGCCTGGGTGCTGTTCGCGACGACCAGAGCCGTGGAGCGCCGCGGCGGCGGCACCCGCAAGGAGCGCCGGGCGGCACGGGCCGCCGCGCGACGGGACGCGGTGGCGCCCGCGGCCTCGGAGCCCTCGCTCGGCCGGGGCTCCACCACGCCGGCCACCCGGCCGCAGTCCGCCCCGCCGCGCGCCGGCGGCTCGGGGGACGACTTCAGCGACATCGAGGCGATCCTCAAGAAGCACGGGATATGACCGCCCCCCAGGGTGGGGGGCTGCTCCGTGTCGCCCCGCTTCGCGCGACCTGCTGAAACGACACGGGGGATCATGCGGGACCCCCGCTGTGCACCCAAGTGATCACGTTCGTTCCGCCGCGTAAGGATAATGGCGAACTCCTGGTCATTACGGGCGTGTTGATCGCGGAGGGGGGTGATGCTGCGTCATCATCGCCGCGAGATGCTGGACCCACCCCAGAGCGACCCCGTCACTCCCCCCGAGGAGCGGCGAGGCTGTCTCTTCGCGCTCTCCCAGCCACCGCTGATGATCTTCCTTGCGGTGATCGGCTGTCTGCTGCTCATGGCATCACTGCACGACCTGCTGCTGCTCTGAGCCGTACGCGGAGCCCCAGGCGGCCGGACGCCGGACGCCGGACGCCGGACGCCGGACGCCGGACGCCGGACGCCGGACGCCGGACGCCGGACGCCGGACGCCGGACGCCGGACGCCGGCCCGTCCGCCCCGGACGTCAGCCGGCCGCCTCCTTGCGGCGGGCCCGGTAGGCCGCCACATGCAGGCGGTTGCCGCAGGTGCGGCTGTCGCAGTAGCGGCGCGAGCGGTTGCGGGACAGATCGACGAACGCGCGCCGGCAGTCGGGGGCCTCGCAGCGGCGGAGCCGCTCCTGCTCCCCGGCGACCACGAAGAAGGCCAGCGCCATCCCGCAGTCGGCCGCCAGGTGGTCCGCGACGGACGCACCGGGCGCGAAGTAGTGCACATGCCAGTCATGACCGTCGTGGTCGGTCAGCCGGGGAGTCGTCCCGGCGGCGGCGACCAGCTCGTTGATCAGCCCGGCGGCGGCGCGGGCGTCGGGCGCGGCGAAGATCTGCGCGAACCTGCCGCGGACCTTGCGCACGGCGGAGAGGTCGAACTCCGAGAGCGGCTGGACGTCGCTCATCCGGTGACGCCGTACGAACGCGTCGAGGGCGGCGAGATCCGCGAGCCCGTCCGCCGTGTCGTCGTCCTCCGGCGCGGTGTTCACCAGTTCCACCGCGGCATCGAGCGACCGCCGGGTGTCGTGGGTGATCAGCACGTCTGGCTCCCTGACCCTGGGAGACGGGCGGGCGCCCGCCTTGGTGCTGGCCGAGCCTAGCGGCTCGGAACCCGGGCGGAACCACGTCGTCGCGTCCGGCGCCGGGCGCGCGCCGGACGCGGTCGGCCGCCGGCGCCCCCGGCCGCGCCGGAGCCGTCACGCTCCGTACGCACGCCGGCGCCGCCACCGCCGGGTGGGCGGTGACGGCGCCGACGGGCCCGGACAGGGCTCGTCGAGGCCCGAGCCGTCTCCCCGAGTGGACGGCTTCGGGCGGATCCGTGGTGCTTCGGTCGTCTAGCTCTCCGCCAGGATGTGCGACAGCTCCTGATCGAGGTCGAAGTGCCGGTGTTCCGTGCCCGGGGGCACGGCGGCGTCCGTCCGCTTCAGGAAGGACTCCAGGGCCCGCGCCGGGGCCTCGAGCAGTGCCTCGCCCTCCGGGGAGCTCAGCGCGATGCAGACGACCCCCTGACCATGGCTGCGGGACGGCCAGACACGGACGTCGCCCGTGCCGGTCGGCCGATGCAGGCCTTCGGCGAGGAGGTCGCGGGCGAACACCCACTCGACGGTCTCCTCGGCTCCGGTGTGGAAGGTGGCGTGCACGGCATAGGGATCGGCCGTGTCATACCGCAGTCCCGCGGGAACAGGCAGTGAGGACTCGCTCGACACAACGAGGCGCAGGTGCAGCTCGCAGCTGACCGTGGTGTTCATAAGCGCCAGGGCCTTTCGCTCAGTGTGCGCTCGGGGATTCGCACGTCGGCGAAATCGACATGCCACCTACGGTGTCGTTGTAAACCCCTCTGAGGGTTTTGCCTGCCTTTACGTAACTCTTCCGGCGGAGGGTGTTGTGGGCGGGTACGGCCATTCCGGTGACCAGATTCTCTCCGGTAAGGTTTGGCTGTATGAATACGGGGAGTGACGAGCAGGATGAGCCGGGCGGGAGCGTCGTGGCCACGGACGAGACGGACGACGGACGGGGCCTCGGGTCCCGGGCGCCGGAATTCATCAAACGGCGCCGTGTGCTGCACCTGAGCTGGCAGGTGGGCGTCTTCGTGGTGGGGCTGGCCGTCGTCGGCATCGGTGTGGTGATGCTGCCGTTGCCCGGCCCCGGCTGGCTGGTGATCTTCGCGGGCATGGCGATCTGGGCGACCGAGTTCGTCTGGGCCCAGCTGGTGCTGCGCTGGACCAAACGCAAGGTGACCGAGGCGACGCAGCGCGCGCTCGACCCGAAGGTGCGCCGCCGCAACATCATCCTGACCTCGGTCGGCCTGGTGCTGATCGCGGCGTTCGTGGGCGTGTACGTGTGGAAGTTCGGGCTTGAGATGCCCTGGAACATCGACCAGTAGGGCCGCGGCCCGCAGGAGCCGGCGGACGGGTCGGGAGCACCCCCTGACATGGGGTAATGTTCTCCGTGCGCCCGGGCGATTAGCTCAGTGGGAGAGCGCTTCGTTCACACCGAAGAGGTCACTGGTTCGAACCCAGTATCGCCCACCACATACAGGCGGCCCTCGCACGGAAACCGTGCGGGGGCCGCTTTCGTATGTCCTCGGTGGGCGGACTTCCACTCCACCCGGCGCCGCCCGGCGCGGGGCCCGGGTGCGCGACCGTCGCCACCCCGCTCTCGGCGCTGGGCCCGGGTGCGCCGACCGGCCGCGGCGGGAACAGCGGTGCCGGGGACGGGGCCGTGACGATCCGTTACTTGTGGTGGGGGGCCGAGGAGCGCGCCGGGAAGACCGACCGGACCGTCGAGCTCTTCGAGAAGGAGTATCCGAAGATCAGGGCCAAGACGGACTTCCAGGACGATGAGGCATTCTGGGAGAAGTTCCAGACACGGGCGGCCGGTGGAAATCCGCCGGACGTTTTCCAAAATGCCGTCACATTTCTTCGGAAGTACGACAAGCGGAGCGTTCTGCTCGACCTCAAGTCCCAGGTGGACGCGGGCAATCCGAGCCCGGACAACTTCCGGAAGGCGGGCGTCGAACCGGAAACGACACCGCCCTACGGCCTCGCCGTCATCGAGAACCCGGCCCTGCCGGGCGACCGCATGCCGTTGTGGACCGCCCCGGTACGGGCAGACTGCCCCCATGGACTGGACCCGGTACCGCTTCCGCAGTCTGTGGCCCCTGCCTGTACCGCCGGGCACCGCCTACGAGGTCCTCGAACAGGTCGAGGGCTATCCCCGCTGGTGGCCCCAGGTCCGCGAGGTCACCCGCCGCGACGACACGAGCGGCATCCTGCGCATCCGCTCCGTCCTGCCCTACGACCTCACGTTCACCGCCCACGTGGTACGGCGCGACCGGGCGGCCGGCGTCCTCCAGACGGCCATGACCGGCGACATCGACGGCTGGGCCCGCTGGACGGTGACCGCCGAAGGCCCCGGCACGCTGGCCCGTTACGACCAGGTGGTCGAGGTGCGCAAGGCGCTGCTCAGGCGGTTCGCCGTGCCCGGACGTCCGGTGTTCATCGCCAACCACCGGCTGATGATGCGGGCCGGACGACGCGGCCTGCTCGCGTACCTCGGCGGCGGCCGCCGAGCGGTTTGAACGAAACGCACGGGGACCTGTATTGTTCACTGCGTTCCCGGGCGATTAGCTCAGCGGGAGAGCGCTTCGTTCACACCGAAGAGGTCACTGGTTCGAACCCAGTATCGCCCACCGGCAAAGGGCCGGGCCGCCGTCGCGGCCCGGCCCTTCCCGTCGTTTTCCGGCCGGGTTACCCTCGTGATCTTGGCGGGGGCAGGGGAGGCCCCCGCGATCGCAGGGGGGCTTCTCATGAGCGCTGTACACGGCACCAAAATGACGAGACGGACGCGGACGCCGTCCCGCAGACGCAGGCGCTTCACCTGGGTCAAGACCTTCTTCCTCGTCCTGCTGCTCGCCGGTGTCGTCGCGCTGTTCCGCGCGACCGGCAACGCGGAGCGCGTCACCACGCTGTGGGTCGGCGCCGAGGTCCGCACCGACGGCAGCATGCGCGTCACCGAGGTGATCGACTACGACTTCGGCTCACCCGACACCACCCGGCACGGCATCTACCGCGACATACCGGACCTCTCCGAGGAGACGGCCAAGGCCGCCGTCACCATGGACGGCCACCGGGTCCCGTGGGAGTTCGACGTGGGCGACTACTACCAGAAGCCCGACGGCCGGCGGGAGTTGGCCGAGCGGATCAAGGTGGGCGACCCTGACGGCTCCGTGACCGGCCTGCACCGTTACCGCGTCCAGTACACGCTCACGGACGTCGTGATTAGGGGCAAAATCGCCTGGGACGCCGTCGGCACCGGATGGCAGGTCGACCGCGCGAACGTCGACATCCACGTCGTGGCTCCGTACCGGCTCACCCCCACGCGCTGTGTGCACGGTGCCAACGGCTCCGAGGACCCCTGCACCGCCCGCGCCACCGGACCGGGCGGAATCGACATCGCCCTCGACCGGCTCACGGGACACGAGGGCGTCACCCTCTACGCCACGAACGGAGCGGAACTGACCGGGGGCGGTCCCGCCCTGCCCGCGGCGCCCTCCGGGGCGGCCGTCGGCACGTCCGCGCACGGCTCGTTCTGGCTGGCCTCGTTCGCCTTCGTCCTCACCCTGGGCCTCGCCGTCCTCACCGTCCTCGCGCTGAAGCTCCTCGGCCGCGACCGCATCGTCCGCGAACTGCCCGACGGCACGCCCGGCCGGGTGCGGCGGGTCTTCCTGGAACGGCTCGCCGCCCGGCTCACCCCGTCCTCCGCGCCCCCGGAGGGCATCACCCCGGCCCAGGGCGGCATCCTGCTCGCCGAGCGCGTCGAAAAACACCACCAGGTGGCCTGGCTGCTCGGCGCGGCGGCCGACGGACACCTCACCATCGGGGGCGACCGGCAGAGCCCCTGGCTGACCCGCCGGGAACGGACCGCGCCCGCGGACGACCCGCTCGTCGAAAGCCTCCTCGACGGCATCTTCGGCGGACGCACCGCGTTCATGCTGGGCACCCGGGACCAGGTCTTCACCACGGGCTGGCAGCGGCTGTCCCGCGAGCTGTCCGACTGGCAGCGTGGCAGCGACCTCTGGGACGGGAGAACCACCCGCCTCGCCGAGATCGCACGCACCGCCGGGATCGTCGCCACCCCGCTCGGCTTCGTCCTGGCGGCCGTCGGGGCCTATCTGGTCGGCGGCCGGCACTCCTCCGGCTGGTACGTCCTGCTGCCGGGCCTGCTCGCCGTCGGCGCCGGCTTCGCGCTGTGGCTGCGGTCCTGGGAACTGCGCAGCCGCAGCCCGCGCGGCTCCGAACTCTGGCTCCGCGTCGAGGCGTTCCGGCGCCACCTCGCGGACCCGTCCGCCCGCCGGGAACCGGCGAGCCCGGACGACGGACACCTCGCGGTGTGCACCGCCTGGGCGGTGGCCCTGGGCATGGCGGACGAGTGGCAGAACATCGCCGCGCCACAGACCGCCACCGCGGGCGGCGGCTCCTCCCACACCTCGAACTTCCTTCCCGGCTACGCCCTGGGCCTGATCACCGCCTCCTCGCTGTCCAGCGCCCCGCCGCCGTCGTCCTCGTCCAGCAGCGGTGGCGGAGGCGGCGGGGGCGGCTTCGGCGGCGGCTCGGACGTGGGCGGCGGGGACGGAGGCGGAGGCGGCGGCTCCTGGTGACCCACCGGCGGCGGCGTGGTGCCCTACGCCGCCGCCGGCAGGTCCCGTCGCAGCGGCCACGCCGGATCCACCCACTCCTCGGACCCCGTCCGGGCGAACCACGCCTGTAGTCCCCGCGCCTGCGCCGCGTGCCAGCCGCTTTGCAGAGTGTGCAGCTCCGCCGGGCTGAGCCGCTCCAGCCGCGTGGCGAAACGGCGCCCCAGCGCCCGCACCACCTCCAGCGCGGCGAGGGCGTCGGCCGCGGCGTCGTGCGCCCCCTCCAACGTCACCTCATAGTGCGCGCACAGATCCGCCAACGTGCGGCGGCCCTTGCGGTAGCGGTCCAGCTGCTTGTCCAGCACCCGCGGATCAAGGACCCGCAACGGCGCCGACGCGGCGAACCACCCGTCCAGCGACGAGGCCCGGTGCCGGCGCAGCTCCCGGTCGAGCAGCGTCAGATCGAACGGCGCGTTCATCACCACCAGCGGCCGCCCGGCCGTGGCCAGGAATCGCAGCTCGTCGGCTATCTCCCGCATCACCGGCGCGGGCCACCGCCCGTTGCGCCGCAGCTGCTCCTCGCCCAGCCCGTGCACGGCCGTGGCCGCCGCGGGCACCGGCACCCCCGGATTCACCAGCCACCGCCGCAGCCGCGGCCAGGCACCCGACGCCTCCTGCACCACCACCGCGGCCGACACGATCCGGTCACTCTCGACGTCCGTGCCCGTCGTCTCCGTGTCGAAGGCCGCCAACGGCCCCTCGTACCAGCCCGCCATCCGCACCAACTCCTCGCCCGCCCACGCCGGCTGATGTCCCGTTCACTGCCGGTTCGGTGATACCCGGGCCGTTTGCCCCGTACGCCGGAAGAGACCAACACGGGCAGCAGCCTTTGCAGTTCAGCGACCCGGAACAGGAAAACGCCCACCCCGTAAGCCCCTTGCGCCCCGCCCCCGCACACGCCACCCGCACCCGGCCCCGCCGGCCCCGTCCTCCCGGCACCGCGCCCACCGCACCCCGCCCGCCGCACGGCGCAGCCCCCGCCGTAACCGTTTCGCGGTGGACCCCCCGGGCTCGGTAGGATCGCACCGGATGAGCATGGCAATGCGATGCTCATCCGCATCAGCGCGAGAAGCCCTTCAGTCAGGAGAGACCGGTGTCAGACGTCCGTGTGATCATCCAACGCGATTCCGAGCGGGAAGAGCGGACGGTCACGACGGGCACGACGGCCGCCGACCTCTTCCCCGGCGAGCGCACGGTGATCGCCGCCCGCGTGGGCGGCCTGCTCAGGGACCTCGCGTACGAGGTGCGCGACGGCGAGGAGATCGAGCCCGTCGAGATCACCTCCGAGGACGGCCTGAACATCCTGCGCCACTCCACCGCGCACGTCATGGCCCAGGCCGTGCAGGAACTGTTCCCCGAGGCCAAGCTGGGCATCGGCCCGCCGGTCAAGGACGGCTTCTACTACGACTTCGACGTCGAGAAGCCGTTCACGCCCGAGGATCTCAAGGCCGTCGAGAAGAAGATGCAGGAGATCCAGAAGCGCGGTCAGAGGTTCTCCCGCCGCGTGGTCACCGACGAGGAGGCCCGCGCCGAGCTCGCCTCGGAGCCGTACAAGCTGGAACTGATCGGCCTCAAGGGCTCCGCCTCCTCCGAGGACGGCGCGGACGTCGAGGTCGGCGCCGGTGAGCTGACGATCTACGACAACCTGGACGCCAAGACCGGCGAACTGTGCTGGAAGGACCTCTGCCGAGGCCCCCACCTGCCCACCACCCGCCTCATCCCGGCGTTCAAGCTGATGCGCAACGCGGCCGCCTACTGGCGCGGCAGCGAGAAGAACCCGATGCTCCAGCGCATCTACGGCACCGCCTGGCCGTCCAAGGACGAGCTCAAGGCGCACCTGGAGTTCCTCGCCGAGGCCGAGAAGCGCGACCACCGCAAGCTGGGCAACGAGCTGGACCTCTTCTCCATCCCCGAGCAGATCGGCTCCGGCCTCGCCGTCTTCCACCCCAAGGGCGGCATCGTCCGCCGCGTGATGGAGGACTACTCGCGCCGCCGCCACGAGGAGGAGGGCTACGAGTTCGTCTACACCCCGCACGCGACGAAGGGGAAGCTCTTCGAGATTTCGGGCCACCTGGACTGGTACGCCGACGGCATGTACCCGCCCATGCAGCTCGACGAGGGCGTGGACTACTACCTCAAGCCCATGAACTGCCCGATGCACAACCTGATCTTCGACGCGCGCGGCCGCTCCTACCGCGAACTGCCCCTGCGGCTGTTCGAGTTCGGCACGGTCTACCGCTACGAGAAGTCGGGCGTCGTGCACGGCCTGACCCGGGCCCGCGGCTTCACCCAGGACGACGCGCACATCTACTGCACCCGCGAGCAGATGGCCGAGGAGCTCGACAAGACGCTCACCTTCGTCCTGAACCTGCTGCGCGACTACGGCCTGACCGACTTCTACCTGGAGCTGTCCACCAAGGACCCGGAGAAGTTCGTCGGCTCCGACGAGGCGTGGGAGGAGGCCACCGAGACCCTGCGCCAGGTCGCCGAGAAGCAGGGCCTCCCCCTGGTCCCGGACCCGGGCGGCGCCGCCTTCTACGGCCCGAAGATCTCCGTCCAGGCCAAGGACGCCATCGGCCGCACCTGGCAGATGTCGACGGTCCAGCTCGACTTCAACCTGCCCGAGCGGTTCGACCTGGAGTACACGTCCGCCGACGGCACCAAGCAGCGCCCGGTCATGATCCACCGCGCGCTCTTCGGCTCCATCGAACGCTTCTTCGCCGTGCTCCTGGAGCACTACGCGGGCGCGTTCCCGGCGTGGCTGGCACCGGTGCAGGCGATCGGCATCCCGATCGGCGACGCACACGTGGACTACCTCCACACGTTCGCCGCGGCCGCGAAGAAGAAGGGCCTGCGCGTCGAGGTCGACTCCTCCTCGGACCGCATGCAGAAGAAGATCCGCAACGCCCAGAAGCAGAAGGTGCCGTTCATGGTGATCGTCGGCGACGACGACATGAACGCCGGCACGGTCTCCTTCCGCTACCGCGACGGTTCCCAGGAGAACGGCATCCCGTTCGAGGAGGCCATCGCCAAGATCGCCAAGGTGGTCGAGGACCGCGTACAGGTCTGACGCGAGGAACCCCCGGAGAGCTCAGCTCTCCGGGGGCCCCTCCCGGGCGAACGTCTGCACGAGCCACGACGAGAAGGAACCCGTCACCGCGCCCAGCAGAGCGAGCCCGCACCCCATCAGCCCCACGGCGACCAGCCGCCCCACCACCGTCACCGGCGCCACATCGCCGTACCCCACCGTGGCCAGCGTCGAACAGGCCCACCACACCGCGTCCCCGAACGTCCGGATCGTGGCGTGCGGAGCCGTCCGCTCATGGTGGTAGACGGTCAGCGACGCCGCGAACCCCAGCAGCCCCGCCGACAGCCCGGCGTACACCATCACCCGCGCGTGCAACGAGAGCCGGGCCCGCCCGTGCCGTCGCTGCACGGCCTCGTAGAACCGCACCAGCCGCAGGGGCCGCAACAGGGGCAGCACCACGACCACCGTGTCCACCCAATGCCGCCGCACGAACCGGACACCCCAGCCGGCCAGCCCCCAGCGCACCGCATAGTCGACGACGAACAGGGCCCACGCCGCACAGGTCACCGTCAGACACACCACATGCACGGCCACCGGCAGCCCGGGCCGGAGCACATGCACGGCGTACGCCCCGAGGTAGAACAGCGACGCGACGCCGAGCGGCACCTCGCTGCGCCGCTCCCACCTGGCCGTACGACTGTCGTCCCGCACCTGCCCAGCTTCGCCCGCGACCGCCTTCCCGGCGCCCCGGCGACACGCCCCCGACGGGCGACGCCATATGCTGCACAGCATGACGAGTGAGCCGGAGCAGCAGATCGGAGTGGGCACCCAGGACGCCTTCCAGCGTCTGTGGACACCCCACCGGATGGCCTACATCCAGGGCGAGAACAAGCCGACCGGTCCCGGTTCGGGCGACGGCTGTCCCTTCTGCTCGATCCCGGCCAAGTCCGACGAGGACGGCCTCGTCGTCAGGCGCGGCGAGCAGGTCTACGCGGTGCTGAATCTGTACCCGTACAACGGCGGCCACCTGATGACGGTCCCGTACCGCCACGTGGCCGACTACACCGACCTCACCCCCGCCGAGACCGCCGAACTGGGCGAGCTGACCAAGCAGGCCATGACGGCCCTGCGCACGGCCTCCGGCGCCCAGGGCTTCAACATCGGCATGAACCAGGGCGCCGTCGCCGGCGCGGGCATCGCCGCCCACCTGCACCAGCACATCGTCCCGCGCTGGGGCGGCGACACGAACTTCATGCCGGTGGTCGGCCACACCCGGGTACTGCCCCAGCTCCTGGCGGACACCCGCAAGATGCTGGCGGACGCCTGGCCGACGGCGTAGGAACGCGGCCGCGACGCACCCGCGGCCGCGCCCGGAAGCGCACCGCGGGCGCTGACCGCACCGGCGCCGGCCAGGACCGCGGGCCCACGCGAACCCCGCCGACCGCCGGAGGCACTACGCGTCGTACACGTCCGCCTTCTTCGGCGTCACATCCTGCACCTGCCCACTCAGCGCGGACGACCGCGCCCCGAACCGCTCCGTGTCCACCCCGTTCTCCGCCAGCACCTTCAGCGCCGCCGCATGCACCACCCGCAGCACCGGCGTAGCCGCCCGCAACGCGTCGTCGGCCATGAACCGGTGCCGCCACGGCTGGTCCGCCCACGAGTGCCGCAGCCCGAACGGCTCGGGCAGCGTCAGCGTGCCGCCGAGCCAGTTCAGCAGCGGCGGATACCACGTCAACGGCGCCCGCGCCGCCAGCCGTACCACCTCGTCCGTGTCGACCAGCGGCAGTTTCACCGACCGCGTCTCCCAGAACCGCACGGACTTCTGCACGGTCTTCGTCTTGGCCGCCGGCTTGCTGGTGAACAGCGAGTGCACCGGCCCCAGCGCATGCCCGGTGACCTCGATCCGCAGCGTCTCGTGCAGCACCGTCACCGTGATCATCATGGTGAGCACCAGCTGCCCGTCCCACAGCGTCCACTGCACCCCGAGGTAGTGCCGGTCACCCGCCCCGAACTGCTGCTTGTTGCAGATGTCCTGTATCGCGTGCGACTTGACCTGGTACGCGTCCACGTCCGTGCCGCTGGGCCGGGAGACCGCCCCCGCGTTCTCCCCGACCGGCGTGACGATCCAGTGTTTCACCGAGGGCGCCGGGAACCCGCCCGTGTTCAGCGGCCCGCGCTCCAGCAGTTTCAGCTGGTCGTGGATGGCGCGCACGACGTCCCAGCTGCGGAACGGGTTGATCTCCTTGCCCGCCTCGCGCGGCACGAGGTCTTCCGCGAGCTGCCAGCTCCCCCACCGCGTCCCCATGCCGAGGATGCCCTTGGGGCCGGCGTAGAAGACGGAGTTGGACCGCTGCTCGGCGCTGAGCCGGACCAGTTCCTTGCGCAGTTGCTCCGCCGCGGACTCCCCGGGGCTGCCGGGAACCGCCTCGGGGATCTTCGCCCCGAGACCGCCGCCGGCCAGCAGGCTGTCCCACCGCTCCCGCAGATCCCGCGCCGTCCGCTCGCAGATGCGCTTGGCCCACACCCAGCCGACCACCGGCATGACGACCGACGCACGCGCGTACCAGCCCCAGAAGCCGGCGAGCGGCATCTTGATCAGCAGCAGCACGGCGAGCGCGCCGAAGGCGATCAGCACGCCCGTACCGAGCGCGGAGGCACGCTTGTCCGTGGTCTTGGCGACGTTGGCCCGCAGGATGAAGATGAGCAGCCAGACGAGGAACCCGGGCAGGAACAGCAGCCCGCACAGCACCGTCACCGCGGTGAGCCAGTTGTCGCGCTCACGGCGTATGCGGTGGGCGGCCAGACAGTGCTCGACGACGACCTGGGGCTCGGTGCCGAAGGACTGGATGAGCGGGGCGCGGCCGGCGCCGAGCATGCGGTCGATCACGGCCCGGGAGTAGGCCTCGCCGAGTCTTGGCCGCAGCATCTTGATGCGCGGGGGCGAGACCTTGGACTTGTGCCACTCGTTGTCGGCTTCGAGGATCTTGGTGACCTCGTCGTCCTCACGGTACGCCGCGGACGCCAGCGCGTATGTCGCCGCCGTCTGGCCCGCGGCACCCGCGAGGGGCACCTGTGCCCCCGGGCTGAAATCGAATCCGTCGTCCGCCACTGCCGCCCCCACTCGCCGCCGTACCCCGCTGCTTGCGGCTTTTCCCGACTTCCTTGCTCCGCACACCTGTTGAACGGGCCGTCGTCCCGATCACGCCATCACGACACGCCGTCAGGCGCGCACATGATCAGCGTAACGGTCCGTACCGACAGTGTGGGCGAAAAGCCGCCCACCCGTCCCACCCTCCGAAAGCCTTCTACGACGCCTCCCTCTCCTCCGCACGCAACCGCTCCGCCACCTGCGCCGGCATCGGCTCGTGCCGGGCGTACACCCGGTCGAAGCGGGCCGTGCCGTGCGACAGGGACCGCAGATCGACGGCGTACCGCCCGATCTCGATCTCCGGCACCTCCGCCCGCACCACCGTGCGCCCGCCGCCCGCCGTCTGCTCGGTGCCCAGCACCCGCCCCCGCCGCCCGGACAGATCGCTCATCACCGCGCCCACGAAGTCGTCGCCGACGAGCACCGACACCTCCGCCACCGGCTCCAGCAGATGGATCCGCGCCCCGGCCGCCGCCTCGCGCAGGGCCAGCGCGCCCGCGGTCTGGAACGCGGCGTCGGAGGAGTCCACCGAGTGCGCCTTGCCGTCGAGCAGGGTCACCCGCACGTCGACCAGCGGATACCCCGCGACGACCCCCCGGGCGGCCTGCGCGCGCACCCCCTTCTCGACCGACGGGATGAACTGCCGGGGCACCGCGCCGCCGACGACCTTGTCGACGAACTCGATGCCGGAGCCGCCGGGCAGCGGCTCGACCTCGATCTCGCAGATCGCGAACTGGCCGTGCCCGCCGGACTGCTTGACGTGCCGGCCGCGCCCGGCCGACCGCTCCGCGAACGTCTCCCGCAGGGAGACCCGGTGCGGCACGGTGTCGACCTGCACGCCGTACCGGCTGCGCAGCCGCTCCAGGGCCACGTCCGCGTGCGCCTCGCCGAGGCACCAGAGCACGACCTGATGCGTGTGCTGGTTCTGTTCGAGCCGCATCGTGGGGTCCTCGGCGACCAGTCGGGCCAGCCCCTGGGAGAGCTTGTCCTCGTCGGCCTTGCTGTGCGCCTGGATGGCCACCGGGAGCAGCGGGTCCGGCATCCGCCAGGCCTCCATGAGCAGCGGGTCGTCCTTGGCGGACAGGGTGTCGCCGGTCTCCGCCCGGTTCAGCTTCGCCACGCACGCGAGGTCCCCGGCGACGCAGTGCGTGACCGGGCGCTGCTGCTTGCCGAACGGCGTGGACAGCGCGCCGATGCGCTCGTCCACATCATGGTCCTCGTGGCTGCGGTCGGTCAGCCCGTGCCCGGACACGTGCACGGTCTCGTCGGGCCGCAGCGTCCCGGAGAACACCCGTACGAGCGAGACGCGCCCCACATACGGGTCGGAGGCGGTCTTGACGACCTCCGCGACCAGCGGCCCGTCCGGATCACAGGTCTTCAGCGCCCGCTCCCGCCCCTCCGGCGTGGTGACCGTCGGCGCCACGCGCTCGGGCGGGGTCGGGAAGCCGCCGGTGATCAGTTCGAGCAGCTCCACGGTGCCGAGCCCCTGCCGCGCCCCGTCGGCGGCGGGCGCGGCGGCCAGCACGGGGAAGAAGGAGCCGCGTGCCACGGCCCGTTCCAGGTCCCCGATCAGCGTCTTGACGTCGATCCGCTCGCCGCCGAGATAGCGGTCCATGAGGGTCTCGTCCTCGCTCTCGGCGATGATCCCCTCGATCAGCCGGTTGCGGGCCTCCTCGATCAGCGGCAGCTGCTCGGGGCCCGGCTCGGACTCCGTGCGCTCCCCGGAGGCGTAGTCGAACAGGCGTTGGGTGAGGAGCCCGATCAGCCCGGTGACCGGCGCGTGCCCGTCGGGCCCCTGGGGGCCGTGCAGCGGCAGGTACAGGGGGAGTACGGCGTCGGGGTCGTCGGCGCCGAAGGCCTCGGCGCACACCCGGGTCGTCTCCTCGAAGTCGGCGCGTGCCGCCTCCAGGTGCGTGATCACGAGCGCGCGCGGCATGCCGACCGCCGCGCACTCCTCCCACACCATCCGGGTCGAGCCGTCCACGCCGTCGGCGGCCGAGACGACGAAGAGGGCCGCGTCCGCCGCGCGCAGACCGGCCCTGAGCTCCCCGACGAAGTCGGCGTATCCGGGGGTGTCCAGCAGGTTGATCTTGTACCCGTCCCAGTCGACGGGGACGAGGGAGAGCTGTACCGAGCGCTGCTGGCGGTGCTCGATGTCGTCGTAGTCGGAGACGGTGCCGCCGTCCTGCACGCGGCCCGCCCGGTTGACCGCTCCCGCCGTCAGCGCGAGCGCCTCCACCAGGGTCGTCTTGCCCGATCCGCTGTGGCCGACCAGCACCACGTTCCGCACGGAGGTGGGATGGTCGGCCGCCGGCGCCCTGCCGGCGGCCCCGGGGTGGGTGTGCGTCTTGTCGCCCATGGTCCTGCCTCCCGTACACGGTGAGGTCACTGTGGGCGCGGACACGCGGCACCGCGTGCACTGGCGGCTCCGGCGACGCCCGCGGTCCTTCGAGCTTGGCACTGGTGTCACTGTGCGTCCATACGAGGGACACCGTCGGCCCCCGCGACGCCGCCCCGGGGGCGACTCCCGCCGCCCGCGACCCCGCCGTGACCGGGGCGCCGCCAGGCCGTGACCCCGGGCTGCGGGTGCCCGGCCGTCGTCCACGCGCGCGCCTGGCTACGATGGGCCAGCCGGCGGCCAGCAGGGGCCGCGGCCACACCGACCGTCGGGAAGGCCATGCTGAACAAGTACGCGCGTGCATTCTTCACGCGTGTTCTCACACCGTTCGCCTCGTTCCTCATCCGCCGCGGGGTCAGTCCCGACACGGTCACGCTCCTGGGCACCGCCGGTGTGGTCGCGGGAGCGCTGGTCTTCTACCCCTGGGGCGAGTTCTTCTGGGGCACGGTCGTCATCACCCTGTTCGTCTTCTCGGACCTCGTCGACGGGAACATGGCCCGCCAGCTCGGCCGCTCCAGCCGCTGGGGCGCCTTCCTGGACTCCACCCTCGACCGGGTGGCCGACGGCGCGATCTTCGGCGGGTTCGCCCTGTGGTACGCGGGCCGGGGCGACGACAACCTGCTGTGCGCGGTGGCGATCTTCTGCCTGGCCAGCGGCCAGGTGGTGTCGTACACCAAGGCGCGCGGCGAGTCGATCGGGCTGCCGGTGGCCGTCAACGGCCTGGTGGAGCGCGCCGAGCGGCTGGTGATCTCGCTGGTCGCCGCCGGCTTCGCGGGCCTGCACAAGTTCGGGGTCCCGGGCATCCAGTACCTGCTGCCCGTCGCCCTGTGGATCGTCGCCGTGGGCAGCCTCGTCACGCTGGTCCAGCGCGTCGTCACGGTCCGCCGCGAGTCCGCCGAGGCCGAGGCCGCGGCCGCCGGCGCGGGGGAGAGCGCCGCCGGGCACGGCAGCGGGGCCCGGCAGTGAGCGGTGCCCGTGAGCGGCTGACGGACGCGCTCTACGGGCTCGGCTGGAGCACGGTCAAGAAGCTCCCCGAGCCGGTCGCCGTACGCCTCGGCCGCACCGTCGCCGACCTCGCCTGGAAGCGGCGCGGCAAGGGCGTGCTGCGCCTGGAGGCCAACTACGCGCGCGTGGTGCCCGACGCGGGCCCCGAGCGGCTCGCCGCGCTCTCCCGCGCCGGGATGCGCTCCTACCTGCGCTACTGGATGGAGTCCTTCCGGCTGCCCGCCTGGAGCGCCGAGCGGGTGCGCGGCGGATTCGCGCCCAAGGACGTGCACCACCTCACCGACGGGCTCGCCGCGGGCAACGGCGTCATCCTCGCCCTGCCGCACCTGGCCAACTGGGACCTCGCCGGCGCCTGGGTCACCACGGAACTGGAGACCCCCTTCACCACCGTCGCCGAGCGCCTGCGGCCCGAGACGCTCTACGACCGCTTCGTCGCCTACCGCGAGGGCCTCGGCATGGAGGTGCTCCCGCACAGCGGCGGCTCCGCCTTCGGCGCCCTGGCCCGGCGGCTGCGGGCCGGCGGCCTGGTCTGCCTGGTCGCCGACCGCGATCTGTCGGCCTCCGGCGTGGCCGTGGACTTCTTCGGCGAGACCGCCCGCATGCCGGCCGGCCCCGCCCTGCTCGCCCAGCAGACCGGCGCCCTGCTGCTGCCGGTCACCCTCTGGTACGACGACTCACCCGTCATGCGGGGCAGGGTGCATCCCCCGATCGAGGTACCGGCGTCAGGTACGCGCGCCGAGAAGACGTCTGTCATGACACAGGCGCTGGCCGATGCCTTCGCCTCGGGGATCGCCGACCATCCGGAGGACTGGCACATGCTGCAGCGACTGTGGCTCGCCGACCTGGAACCGCGCCCGGAACAGCGACAGCGGGAGCGGGCGGACGAGGGCGGCACCGCCCCGTCCGGCCAGGACCGCACCGCCCCGGCCGGCGGGGAGCCGTCGTGAGGATCGGCATCGTCTGCCCGTACTCCTGGGACGTGCCGGGCGGCGTCCAGTTCCACATCCGCGACCTGGCCGACTACTTCATCCGCCAGGGCCACGAGGTCTCCGTCCTCGCCCCCGCGGACGACGACACCCCGCTGCCGCCGTACGTCGTCTCGGCCGGCCGCGCGGTCCCGGTGCCGTACAACGGCTCGGTGGCCCGCCTCAACTTCGGCTTCCTGTCCGCGGCCCGGGTCCGGCGTTGGCTGCACGACGGCGCCTTCGACGTCATCCACATCCACGAGCCGACCTCGCCCTCGCTCGGCCTGCTGGCCTGCTGGGCGGCGCAGGGTCCGATCGTCGCCACCTTCCACACCTCCAACCCGCGCTCCCGGGCGATGATCGCCGCGTACGCCATCCTCCAGGCGGCACTGGAGAAGATCAGCGCGCGGATCGCGGTGAGCGAGTACGCCCGCCGCACCCTCGTCGAACACCTGGGCGGGGACGCGGTGGTCATCCCCAACGGCGTCGACGTCGACTTCTTCGCCCGGGCCGAGCCGAAGCCCGAGTGGCAGGGCGGCACGCTCGGCTTCATGGGCCGCATCGACGAGCCCCGCAAGGGCCTGCCCGTCCTCATGAAGGCGCTGCCGAGGATCTTCGCCGCCCACCCGGAGGCCCGGCTCCTGGTCGCCGGGCGCGGCGACGAGAAGGAGGCCGTCGCGGACCTGCCGAAGGAGCTGCGCGACCGCGTCGAGTTCCTCGGCATGATCAGCGACGAGGACAAGGCACGCTTCCTGCGCAGCGTCGACGTGTACGTGGCGCCCAACACCGGCGGCGAGAGCTTCGGCATCATCCTCGTCGAGGCCATGTCGGCGGGCGCCCCGGTGCTCGCCTCCGACCTCGACGCCTTCGCCCAGGTGCTCGACCACGGCGGGGCGGGCGAACTCTTCGCCAACGAGGACGCCGACGCCCTCGCCGACTCCGCGATACGGCTGCTCGGCGACCCCGGGCGCCGGGCCGAGCTGCGGGAGCGGGGGAGCACCCACGTGCGGCGCTTCGACTGGTCCACGGTCGGCGCGGACATCCTCTCGGTCTACGAGACAGTGACGGCCGGCGCGGCGGCGGTGGCCGCGGCCGACGACGACCGCTCCCCGGGCCTGCGGGCCCGCCTGGGGCTGGCCCGGGACTGACCGTCGCCCGGGCCCTGCCCGCGAGGGGTGCCGGTAGCCTTGCCGCCCGTGACCGCAACGCTGATCTGGATCCTCGTCGCCCTCGTCGCGATCGGCCTGTACCTGAGCTGGACCGCCGGACGCCTCGACCGGCTGCACGCCCGGATCGACGCGGCCCGCGCCGCCCTGGACGCGACCCTGCTGCGCCGCGCCTCGGTCGCCCAGGAGCTGGCCACCTCGGGCGTATTGGACCCGGCCGCCTCCATCGTCCTGTACGAGGCGGCCCACGCCGCCCGGCAGGCCGAGGAGGAGCAGCGGGAGGTCGCCGAGAGCGAGCTGAGCCAGGCGCTGCGGGCCGTCTTTGCCGAGGCCCAGCAGGTCGAGGCGGTCCGCCAGGCCCCGGGCGGCCAGGACGCCGCCCGGGAGCTCACGGAGGCGGTCCGCAGGGTGCCGATGGCCCGCCGCTTCCACAACGACGCCGTACGCGCGGCCCGCGCCCTCCGCCTCCACCGCAAGGTTCGCTGGTTCCACCTCGCCGGCCACGCCCCCTTCCCCCTGGCCTTCGAAATGGACGACGAGGCCCCGACGGCCCTGACGGACCGATAGAAGGGGCGCGGGGCTGTACCAATCTGCGGCTCCGCCGCGGGGTGCGCGAGCAGTCACCGTGCCCCCATAGGGGCGCGGGGAACTGCGCGACCAGCCCCCACCGGCGGGCAGCCGACAACGCACCCCCGGGGTCCAAGGGGCGGAGCCCCTTGAAAGGACGGGAAGGGTAAGGGCGGCGGGGGCGAAAAAAATCCACCGCCCACCCATTGGCCCTTGCCGCACCCCACCCCCCTGCCGTTACCTCGAACCGGCGGAAAGCCCACCGAACCCCTTCCCCCGAGCGAGGTCACCCCATGCCCGTCACGCCCCCCACCCCCACCCCCGAAACCGGCACCGCCCGCGTCAAGCGCGGCATGGCCGAACAGCTCAAGGGCGGCGTGATCATGGACGTCGTCACCCCCGAGCAGGCGAAGATCGCCGAGGACGCCGGCGCCGTCGCCGTCATGGCCCTCGAACGCGTCCCCGCCGACATCCGCAAGGACGGCGGCGTCGCCCGCATGTCCGACCCGGACATGATCGAGGGCATCATCGGCGCCGTCTCCATCCCCGTGATGGCCAAGTCCCGCATCGGCCACTTCGTCGAGGCCCAGGTCCTCCAGTCCCTCGGCGTCGACTACATCGACGAGTCCGAGGTCCTCACCCCCGCCGACGAGGTCAACCACTCCGACAAGTGGGCCTTCACCACCCCCTTCGTGTGCGGCGCCACCAACCTCGGCGAGGCCCTGCGCCGCATCGCCGAGGGCGCGGCCATGATCCGTTCCAAGGGCGAGGCCGGCACCGGCAACGTCGTCGAGGCCGTGCGCCACCTGCGTCAGATCAAGGGCGAGATCGCCAAGCTCCGCGGCTGCGACAACAACGAGCTGTACGCCGCCGCCAAGGAACTGCGCGCCCCCTACGAGCTGGTCAAGGAGGTCGCCGAACTGGGCAAGCTCCCGGTGGTGCTGTTCTCCGCCGGCGGTGTCGCGACCCCGGCCGACGCCGCGCTGATGCGCCAGCTCGGCGCCGAGGGCGTCTTCGTCGGCTCCGGCATCTTCAAGTCCGGCGACCCGGCCAAGCGCGCCGCCGCCATCGTCAAGGCGACCACGTTCTACGACGACCCGAAGATCATCGCGGACGCGTCCCGCGACCTCGGCGAGGCCATGGTCGGCATCAACTGCGACACCCTCCCCGAGACCGAGCGCTACGCCAACCGCGGCTGGTAAGGCACCGGAGCACATGAACGACACCCCCGTCATCGGCGTCCTGGCCCTCCAGGGCGACGTACGGGAGCACCTCACCGCCCTGGCCGTGGCCGACGCCGTGGCCAGGCCGGTGCGGCGCCCCGACGAACTCGCCGAGGTGGACGGCCTCGTCCTCCCCGGCGGCGAGTCCACCACCATCTCCAAGCTGGCCGTCCTCTTCGGCCTGATGGACCCCCTCCGCGCGCGCGTGCGCGCCGGCATGCCCGTCTACGGCACCTGCGCCGGCATGATCATGCTGGCCGACAAGATCCTCGACCCGCGCTCCGGGCAGGAGACGATCGGCGGCATCGACATGATCGTGCGCCGCAACGCCTTCGGCAGACAGAACGAGTCCTTCGAGGCGGCCGTCGACGTCAAGGGCGTGGACGGCGCCCCCGTGGAGGGTGTTTTCATCCGCGCCCCCTGGGTGGAGTCCGTCGGCGCCCGCACCGAGGTGCTCGCCGAGCACGGCGGTCACATCGTCGCCGTGCGCCAGGGCAACGCGCTGGCGACCTCGTTCCACCCGGAACTGACCGGCGACCACCGCATGCACGCGCTCTTCGTCGACATGGTGCGGGCCGAGCGGGCGGCCGAGTCCTTGTAGGATTTCCGCGTTCGTTGCAGGGATGGGTTACGCGAAGGAGACAGGCAGATGTCCGGCCACTCTAAATGGGCTACGACGAAGCACAAGAAGGCCGTGATCGACGCCAAGCGCGGCAAACTCTTCGCGAAGCTGATCAAGAACATCGAGGTCGCGGCGCGCATGGGCGGCGTCGACCTCGAGGGCAACCCGACGCTCTACGACGCCGTCCAGAAGGCCAAGAAGCAGTCGGTGCCCAACAAGAACATCGACTCCGCCATCAAGCGCGGTGGCGGTCTCGAGGCCGGCGGCGCCGACTACGAGACGATCATGTACGAGGGCTACGGCCCGAACGGCGTCGCGGTGCTCATCGAGTGCCTCACCGACAACCGCAACCGCGCCGCCTCCGACGTCCGGGTCGCGATGACCCGCAACGGCGGCTCCATGGCCGACCCGGGCTCGGTGTCGTACCTGTTCAACCGCAAGGGCGTCGTCATCGTCCCCAAGGGCGAGCTCGGTGAGGACGACGTCCTGACCGCCGTCCTGGACGCGGGCGCGGAGGAGGTCAACGACCTCGGCGAGAACTTCGAGGTGCTCAGCGAGGCCACCGACCTGGTCGCGGTCCGCACCGCCCTCCAGGAGGCGGGCATCGACTACGACTCCGCCGAGGCCAACTTCGTCCCGACCATGCAGGTCGAGCTGGACGAGGAGGGCGCCAAGAAGATCTTCAAGCTGATCGACGCGCTGGAGGACAGCGACGACGTGCAGAACGTCTTCGCCAACTTCGACGTCAGCGACGAGGTCATGGAGAAGGTCGACGCGTAACGCCTCGCCGCTCAGCGGGCCGACGGGGGTACGACCCCGTCGGCCCCTCTCTTTGTCAGTGGCACCCGATAGCCTGGCACGTATCAGTGATCACCATCCCGTGGACCGCGACCGACAATTGAGCGACCCCGATGGTGGTCGGCCAGGTCCGCGAGAGCGGCGGCGGTTCAGCCGCAAAAAAGGGAAGGGGCGGCAGGTGCGCGTACTGGGGGTGGACCCGGGGCTGACCCGCTGCGGCGTCGGCGTCGTCGAGGGCGTTCCGGGGCGGCCGCTCACCATGCTCGGCGTCGGCGTCGTGCGCACCCCCGCCGACGCCGAACTGGGCCACCGCCTCGTCGCCGTCGAGCGCGGCATCGAGCAGTGGCTCGACGAACACCGGCCCGAGTACGTGGCGGTGGAGCGCGTCTTCAGCCAGCACAACGTCCGCACCGTCATGGGCACCGCCCAGGCCAGCGCCGTCGCCATGCTGTGCGCCGCCCGCCGGGGCATCCCCGTCGCGCTGCACACCCCCAGCGAGGTCAAGGCCGCCGTCACCGGCTCGGGCCGCGCCGACAAGGCGCAGGTCGGCGCCATGGTCACCCGGCTGCTCCGGCTCGACGCCCCGCCCAAGCCCGCCGACGCGGCCGACGCGCTCGCCCTCGCCATCTGCCACATCTGGCGCGCCCCCGCCCAGAACCGCCTCCAGCTCGCCGCCGCCCGGCACACCTCCCGGACGACGCGCGCACCGCACCCCGCATCGAAAGGCCGTACGGCATGATCGCCTTCGTCACCGGCACGGTCGCCGCCCTCGCCCCCGACACCGCGGTGGTCGAGGTGGGCGGCGTCGGCATGGCCGTCCAGTGCACCCCGAACACGCTGTCGACGCTCCGGCTCGGCCGCCCGGCCAAGCTCGCCACCTCCCTCGTCGTCCGCGAGGACTCGCTGACCCTGTACGGCTTCGCCGACGACGACGAGCGCCAGATCTTCGAACTCCTCCAGACCGCCAGCGGCGTCGGCCCGCGCCTCGCCCAGGCGATGCTCGCCGTGCACTCCCCGGACGCACTGCGCCGGGCCGTCTCCACCGGCGACGAGAAGGCGCTGACCGCCGTACCCGGCATCGGCAAGAAGGGCGCCCAGAAGCTTCTCCTCGAACTCAAGGACCGCCTCGGCGAGCCCCTCGGCGCCCCCGCGGTCGGAGCCCCCGTCAGCCAGGGCTGGCGCGACCAGCTGCACGCGGCCCTCATCGGCCTCGGCTACGCCACCCGGGAGGCCGACGAGGCGGTCGCCGCCGTCACCCCCCAGGCCGAGGCCGCCGAGGGCACCCCCCAGGTGGGCCAGTTGCTCAGGGCCGCACTTCAGACCCTCAACAGAGCCCGCTGACCCGCCGCATCGGACCGGCCAGGACCGGACAAGCCCCGCCGCAGCCCCGACGAGACCCCGAGGCACACTCCATGAACTGGGACGACACCACCGACGCCGCCTTCCCCGAGGAACGGCTGGTGGACTCCGTCGCCGACCGCGAGGACCAGGCCGTCGAGGCCGCCCTGCGCCCCAAGGACCTGGGCGAGTTCATCGGCCAGGAGAAGGTCCGCGAACAGCTCGACCTCGTGCTGCGCGCCGCCCGCGCCCGCGGCGCCACCGCCGACCACGTGCTGCTCTCCGGCGCCCCCGGCCTCGGCAAGACCACCCTCTCCATGATCATCGCCGCCGAGATGGGCGCCCCGATCCGCATCACCTCGGGACCCGCCATCCAGCACGCGGGCGACCTCGCCGCGATCCTCTCCTCCCTCCAGGAGGGCGAGGTCCTCTTCCTCGACGAGATCCACCGCATGTCCCGGCCCGCCGAGGAGATGCTCTACATGGCGATGGAGGACTTCCGGGTCGACGTCGTCGTCGGCAAGGGCCCCGGCGCCACCGCCATCCCGCTCGAACTGCCCCCGTTCACCCTGGTGGGCGCAACGACCCGGGCGGGACTGCTGCCGCCCCCGCTGCGCGACCGGTTCGGTTTCACCGCCCACATGGAGTTCTACGAACCCACCGAGCTGGAACGGGTCGTGCACCGCTCGGCCACCCTGCTCGACGTCGAGATCGACACGGACGGCGCCGCCGAGATCGCCGGCCGCTCCCGCGGCACCCCCCGCATCGCCAACCGTCTGCTGCGCCGGGTACGGGACTACGCCCAGGTCAAGGCCGACGGCCGGATCACCCAGGACATCGCGGGCGCCGCCCTGAAGGTCTACGAGGTGGACGCGCGCGGCCTGGACCGGCTGGACCGCGCGGTGCTCCAGGCGCTGCTCAAGCTGTTCGGCGGCGGCCCGGTCGGGCTGTCCACGCTGGCCGTCGCGGTGGGGGAGGAGCGCGAGACCGTCGAGGAGGTCGCCGAACCGTTCCTGGTCAGGGAGGGGCTGCTGGCCCGCACCCCGCGCGGCCGCGTCGCCACCCCCGCCGCCTGGGCCCACCTGGGCCTCACCCCGCCCCGGTCCACCGCCGCGGGCGGCGGCCAGCAGGACCTGTTCGGCGCCTGAACCCCGGCCGGACCCCCTCCGGGCGGGACCCGGCGGCGGAGTGTGACCAACCGGTACTCGCCCCCACAGGAACCCCGGTGCCATGCTGGGCGTTGTTCCTGGCGTGCGGACTCCCTTAGACTCCGCCGATGCCGCCCTTGTGGGCGGCGCCGACCACCCCCATCCGACAGGCCGCCCACCCGAGCGGTCGTGCGAAGGAAACTCCGTCCCGTGAATATCGTGACCCTCCTCCCGTTCATCGTGCTCATCGGGGCCATGCTCCTGATGACCCGCTCGGCCAAGCGCAAGCAGCAGCAGGCCGCGCAGATGCGGAACGACATGCAGCCCGGCTCCGGCGTCCGCACGATCGGGGGGATCTACGCGACGGTCAAGGAGGTCAACGACGAGACGGTCCTCCTCGACGCGGGCCCGGGCGTGGAGCTCGTCTTCGCGAAGAACGCGATCGGCGCCGTCCTCAGCGACGACGAGTACAACCGCATCGTGCACGGCATCGAGCACGACCTGAAGGCCGACGGCAGCATCGTGCCGGACGACGCCTCCTCCCTCACCGAGACCGACGAGCCCGCCGCCGACGCCGTGACCGACGCCTCCGACGACCAGCCCGTGGACCTCGGCAAGAAGGACGCCGAGCCCGCCGCGGACGCCGAGGACACCCCGGCCGCGGCCGGCGCCACCAAGGCCGACGATGCGGAGCCGAAGAAGACCGACGGCGAGGCCGACGCGAAGTAGCCGCCCCGGGGCCGCGGCGCGACCGGCTCCGGCCGCGCGGCGACCGGGGCGTGCGGCGACGCACGGAATCCCGACACCATGGCACGGCCGTCCAGCGCCGACCCCGCGCGCGGACGGCCCGAGAGGGAGTAACAGAAGGTGGCAGCACCGAAAAAGGGCCGGAGCGCGAGTGCCCAGAGCAAGCCGTGGCGCGCCCTGGCCCTGATCCTGATCGCCATCGTGGCGCTCACCGGGGGAATGTTCGCCTCGGGACACACGACGCCGCGTCTCGGCATCGACCTCGCCGGCGGCACCAGCATCACGCTGAAGGCGAAGGCCGACCAAGGGTCCGCGATCAACAAGGCCAACATGGACACCGCGGTCGAGATCATGAACCGCCGTGTCAACGGTCTCGGCGTCTCCGAGGCGGAGGTGCAGACCCAGGGGAACGACAACATCATCGTCAACATCCCCAAGGGCACCAACTCCAAGGAGGCCCGCGAGCAGGTCGGCACCACCGCGAAGCTGTACTTCCGCCCGGTCCTCGCCACCGAGGCGAGCGGCGCCGCCGCCGACGCCTCGCCGAGCACCTCGGCGAGCAAGTCCGCCGACGCCTCGCCGAGCAGCTCCTCCTCGGCCAAGGCGGACTCCTCGAAGTCGGACGACTCGAACGAGAAGGCCACGTCGTCGACCCCGTCGTCCTCCGCCACCTCGCAGGGCCGCGCGGTCACCGGCGGGCTCAAGGAGGACGCGAGCCCCTCCTCCTCCGCGAGCGCCAAGGCGTCCTCCAGCGCCGGCTCCTCCGACGACACCAGCAAGTTGCAGGCGCAGTACGCGGCGCTCGACTGCTCCAAGGCCGCCGACCGCGCCGCCGCCGGTGACAACGCCAAGCCCGGCGACTCCACCGTCGGCTGCGGCAAGAACCAGGGCGCCTGGTTCAAGTACCTGCTCGGCCCGGCCGCCGTCGACGGCACCGAGGTCAAGAAGGCCCAGGCCGTCTACGACACCCAGGGCGCCTCCGGCTGGCAGGTCCAGATGACCTTCACCGGCAGCGGCTCCAAGAAGTTCGCCGACATCACCGGTCAGCTGTCCCAGAAGCAGTCGCCGCAGAACGAGTTCGGCATCGTGCTCGACGGTGAGGTCGTCTCCAGCCCGTTCGTGCAGCAGTCGATCACCGGCGGCAACGCGGAGATCTCCGGCAGCTTCACGCAGGAGGAGGCCCAGAGCCTCGCCAACATGCTGTCCTACGGCGCCCTGCCGCTCTCCTTCGAGGAGCAGAGCGTCACCACCGTCACCGCCGCGCTCGGCGGCGAGCAGCTGCACGCCGGCCTCATCGCCGGCGCGATCGGCCTGGCGCTGGTCATCATCTACCTGGTGGCGTACTACCGGGGCCTGTCGCTCATCGCCATCGCCTCGCTGCTGGTCTCCGCGACCCTCACCTACGTGATCATGTCGCTGCTCGGCCCGACCATCGGCTTCGCGCTCAACCTGCCGGCGGTCTGCGGCGCCATCGTCGCGATCGGCATCACGGCGGACTCGTTCATCGTGTTCTTCGAACGCATCCGGGACGAGATTCGCGAGGGCCGCTCGCTGCGCCCCGCCGTCGAGCGGGCCTGGCCGCGCGCCCGGCGCACCATCCTGGTCTCCGACTTCGTGTCGTTCCTCGCCGCCGCCGTGCTCTTCATCGTCACGGTCGGCAAGGTCCAGGGCTTCGCCTTCACCCTCGGCCTGACCACCCTGCTCGACGTGGTCGTCGTCTTCCTCTTCACCAAGCCGCTGATGACGATCCTCGCCCGCCGCCGGTTCTTCCACGACGGCCACAGCTGGTCCGGTCTCGACCCCAAGCGCCTCGGCGCCAAGCCGCCCCTGCGGCGCACCCGTCGTCCCTCCGGTCCTGCCGCGGGCCCCGTCGACCCGAAGGAGGCGTGAGACATGTCGAAGCTCGGCAACCTCGGCGCCCGGCTCCACCGTGGCGAGGTCGGTTACGACTTCATCGGCCACCGCAAGATCTGGTACAGCATCTCGATCCTCATCACGATCACCGCCATCGTCGGTCTCGCGGTGCGTGGTCTGAACATGGGCATCGACTTCCAGGGCGGCGCGGTCTTCACCACCCCGAAGACCAGCGTCTCGGTCGCCCAGGCCGAGACGTACGCGGAGAACGCGGCGGGCCACGACGCGGTCGTGCAGAAGCTCGGCACGGGCGGTCTGCGCATCCAGGTCGCCGGCCTGGACACGTCGAAGTCCGACGAGATCAAGGCCGCCCTGTCCAAGGACATGAAGATCGGCGCGGAGGACATCAACGCCGATCTGGTCGGTCCCAGCTGGGGCGAGCAGATCGCCAACAAGGCCTGGGAGGGCCTGGCGATCTTCATGGTGCTGGTCGTGATCTACCTCGCGATCGCCTTCGAGTGGCGCATGGCCGTGGCCGCCCTCGTCGCCCTGATCCACGACATCACCATCACCACCGGCATCTACGCCCTCGTCGGCTTCGAGGTCACGCCCGGTACGGTCATCGGTCTGCTCACGATCCTCGGTTACTCGCTCTACGACACGGTCGTCGTCTTCGACAGCCTCAAGGAGCAGACGAAGGACCTCACCAAGCAGTCCCGCTGGACCTACAGCGACGTCGCCAACCGTTCGATCAACGGCACCCTGGTGCGCTCCATCAACACCACGGTGGTCGCACTGCTCCCGGTGGCCGGTCTGCTCTTCATCGGCGGCGGCTTCCTCGGCGCGGGCACCCTCAACGACATCTCGCTGTCGCTGTTCGTGGGCCTCGCGGCCGGCGCGTACTCCTCGATCTTCATCGCCACCCCGCTCGTCGCGGACCTCAAGGAGCGCGAGCCGGCGATGAAGGCCCTCGCCAAGCGGGTCCGCGCCAAGCGGGCGCAGGCCGCGGAGGACGCCGAACACGCCGGGGCCGGCGTCGGCGGCGATTACGAGGGGAACGCCGCAGACGCCGAGGACACGGAGGACGCCGCCCCCGCCGTCGTCGGCCAGCGTCCGCGCTCCGGCACCGGCGCCCCGTCCGGCACGCGCAGCCAGCCCTCCTCGCGCAACCGCGGCCGCGGCCGTCCCTCCGGGAAGCGCCGATGACCGACATCCGAGAGCTGCTGCTGAGCCGCATCCGGGACGTCGCCGACTACCCGGAGCCCGGCGTGATGTTCAAGGACATCACCCCGCTGCTCGCCGACCCGGCCGCGTTCACCGCGCTCACCGACGCCCTCGCCGAGCTGACCGTACGGCACGGCGCCACGAAGATCGTCGGCCTGGAGGCCCGCGGCTTCATCCTGGGCGCCCCCGTCGCGGTCCGCGCCGGCGTCGGCTTCATCCCGGTGCGCAAGGCGGGCAAGCTCCCCGGCGCGACCCTGCGCCAGGCCTACGAGCTGGAGTACGGCTCCGCCGAGATCGAGGTGCACGCCGAGGACCTGAGCGCGGGCGACCGCGTCATGGTCATCGACGACGTGCTCGCCACCGGCGGCACCGCCGAGGCCTCGCTGGCGCTGATCCGGCGGGCGGGCGCCGAGGTCGCCGGGGTGTCCGTGCTGATGGAGCTCGGTTTCCTCGGCGGCCGCGCCCGCCTGGAACCGGCTCTGAACGGTGCCCCGCTGGAGGCGCTGCTCCAGGTCTGAACCGGCAGAACGCAGCCTGTGACGATACGGGGCGGGCCCGGAGGAATCCGGCGCCCGCCCCGGGCGTTTCGCTGGTAGCGTCCCGTCTCCGCCGCCTGACCGGGAGCCCACGGCCCGGGATCGCTACCATGGGGTCTCCGGAACCTGACCGGGGGACCCGGATCGCGCACGAGGAGTCCTCTTGCCAGACGAGGCCCAGCACCTGACCGCCGCCAAGCCCGGGGAGACCCCGAAGCCCGCGGCCACTCCCGCGTCGGACACGAAGAACGACACCCGCGGGCCGGTCGAGGGCGCCCCGTCGCCGGTCGACAAGCCCGCGTCGCAGACGCGCCCCAAGCCCCCGCCCGAGCGCCCCGCCGCCCCCGCGGCCCGCGCCAACACCGGCCAGACCTCGCGCTCCGGCTCCTCCAACCGCGTCCGCGCCCGCCTCGCCCGCCTCGGCGTCCAGCGCGCCAACCCGTACAACCCGGTCCTGGAGCCGCTGCTGCGGATAGTGCGCGGCAACGACCCCAAGATCGAGACGTCGACGCTGCGCCAGATCGAACGCGCCTACCAGGTCGCCGAACGCTGGCACCGCGGCCAGAAGCGCAAGAGCGGCGACCCGTACATCACCCACCCGCTCGCGGTCACCACCATCCTCGCCGAGCTCGGCATGGACCCGGCCACACTCATGGCCGGCCTGCTGCACGACACCGTCGAGGACACCGACTACGGCCTGGAGGACCTGCGCCGCGACTTCGGCGACGTGGTCACCCTGCTCGTCGACGGCGTCACCAAGCTGGACCGCGTCAAGTTCGGCGAGGCCGCCCAGGCCGAGACCGTGCGCAAGATGGTCGTCGCCATGGCCAAGGACCCCCGCGTCCTGGTCATCAAGCTCGCCGACCGCCTGCACAACATGCGCACCATGCGCTACCTCAAGCGCGAGAAGCAGGAGAAGAAGGCCCGCGAGACCCTGGAGATCTACGCGCCGCTCGCCCACCGGCTGGGCATGAACACCATCAAGTGGGAGCTGGAGGACCTCGCCTTCGCGATCCTCTACCCCAAGATGTACGACGAGATCGTGCGCCTGGTCGCCGAACGCGCTCCCAAGCGGGACGAGTACCTCGCGATAGTGACCGACGAGGTCCAGCAGGACCTGCGCGCCGCCCGCATCAAGGCGACCGTCACCGGCCGCCCCAAGCACTACTACAGCGTCTACCAGAAGATGATCGTCCGCGGCCGCGACTTCGCGGAGATCTACGACCTGGTGGGCATCCGCGTCCTGGTGGACACCGTCCGCGACTGCTACGCGGCCCTGGGCACCGTCCACGCCCGCTGGAACCCGGTTCCGGGGCGGTTCAAGGACTACATCGCGATGCCCAAGTTCAACATGTACCAGTCGCTGCACACGACGGTCATCGGGCCCAACGGCAAGCCGGTCGAGCTCCAGATCCGCACGTTCGACATGCACCGCCGCGCCGAGTACGGCATCGCCGCGCACTGGAAGTACAAGCAGGAGGCCGTCGCCGGCGCCTCCAAGGTCCGCACCGACGCCCCCAAGGCGTCCGGCAAGGCCGGCAAGGACTCGGCCGCCATCAACGACATGGCCTGGCTGCGGCAGCTCCTGGACTGGCAGAAGGAGACCGAGGACCCCAGCGAGTTCCTGGAGTCGCTGCGCTTCGACCTCTCCCGCAACGAGGTCTTCGTCTTCACCCCCAAGGGCGACGTCATCGCGCTCCCGGCCGGCGCCACCCCGGTCGACTTCTCCTACGCCGTCCACACCGAGGTCGGCCACCGCACCATAGGGGCACGCGTCAACGGCCGACTGGTGCCGCTGGAGTCCACCCTGGACAACGGCGACCTGGTGGAGGTCTTCACCTCCAAGGCGCCCGGCGCGGGCCCCTCACGCGACTGGCTCGGCTTCGTCAAGTCGCCGCGCGCCCGCAACAAGATCCGCGCCTGGTTCTCCAAGGAGCGCCGCGACGAGGCGATCGAGCAGGGCAAGGACGCGATCGTCCGCGCGATGCGCAAGCAGAACCTGCCGATCCAGCGCATCCTCACCGGCGACTCCCTGGTCACCCTGGCGCACGAGATGCGCTACTCGGACATCTCCGCGCTGTACGCGGCGATCGGCGAGGGCCATGTCTCGGCACCCAACATCGTGCAGAAGCTGGTCCAGGCGCTCGGCGGCGAGGAGGCCGCCACCGAGGAGATCGACGAGAGCGTCCCGCCCTCGCGCGGCCGGGGCCGCAAGCGGCGCTCCAGCGCCGACCCGGGCGTCGTCGTCAAGGGCGTCGAGGACGTGTGGGTCAAGCTGGCCCGCTGCTGCACGCCGGTGCCGGGCGACCCGATCATCGGCTTCGTCACCCGCGGCAGCGGCGTCTCGGTCCACCGCAGCGACTGCGTCAACGTCGACTCGCTCTCCCGCGAACCCGAGCGGATCCTGGAGGTCGAGTGGGCGCCGACCCAGTCCTCGGTCTTCCTGGTCGCCATCCAGGTCGAGGCCCTGGACCGCTCCCGGCTCCTGTCCGACGTGACCCGCGTCCTCTCGGACCAGCACGTCAACATCCTCTCCGCCGCCGTCCAGACCTCCCGCGACCGAGTGGCCACCTCCCGCTTCACCTTCGAGATGGGCGACCCCAAACACCTGGGCCACGTCCTGAAGGCGGTACGGGGCGTGGAGGGCGTCTACGACGTCTACCGGGTGACGTCGGCACGCCGGCCCTGACCCGGAAGGGCGCGGGAAAACGCGCGACGGGGCGAAGCCCCGCCCGGGGTCCAAGGGGGGCGGAGCCCCTTGAAGGGACGGGAAGGGCAGGGGCGGCGGGGGCGGAACACACACAGAACCGCCCCCGGCGCACCAGGCACCGGGGGCGGCACAGTTCACGGCGACGGGCTCAGCCGCCGAACTCCTGCAACCCCTTCAACGCCTGGTCCAGCAGCGCCTGGCGCCCCTCGAGCTCCCGCTCGAGCTTCTCCGCCTTGGAGCCGTTCCCCTGCGCCCGAGCCTGCTCGATCTGCCCGCGCAGCTTGTCGACCGCGGCCTGAAGCTGCCCCGTCAACCCCTCCGCCCGCGCCCGCGCCTCAGGATTCGTCCGCCGCCACTCCGTCTCCTCGGCCTCCTGGAGCGCCCGGTCGACCGTGTGCATCCGCCCCTCGACCCGCGGCCGGGCATCCCTCGGCACATGGCCGATGGCCTCCCACCGCTCGTTGATGGACCGGAACGCCGCCCGCGCCGCCTTGAGGTCGCCGATCGGCAGCAGCTTCTCCGCCTCCTCGGCCAGCTCCTCCTTGAGCTTGAGGTTCTCGGCCTGCTCCGCGTCCCGCTCGGCGAAGACCGAGCCACGGGCGGCGAAGAACACGTCCTGCGCCCCGCGGAACCGGTTCCACAGGTCGTCCTCGTGCTCGCGCTGCGCGCGGCCCGCCGCCTTCCACTCCGTCATCAGCTCGCGGTAGCGCGCGGCCGTCACACCCCAGTCCGTCGACCCCGACAGCGCCTCGGCCTCGGCGACCAGCCGTTCCTTGGTCCTGCGGGCCTCCTCGCGCTGCGCGTCCAGGTGCGCGAAGTGCGCCTTGCGGCGCTTGGAGAACGCCGAACGGGCGTGCGAGAAGCGGTGCCACAGCTCGTCGTCCGACTTGCGGTCCAGGCGCGGCAGCCCCTTCCAGGTGTCCACCAGCGCCCGCAGCCGTTCACCGGCCGCCCGCCACTGGTCGGACCCGGCCAGCTCCTCGGCCTCGACGACCAGCGCCTCCTTGGCGTGCCGCGCCTCGTCCGACTGCTTCGCCCGCTGCGCCTTGCGCTCCTCGCGGCGCGACTCGACGGTCGCGACCAGCTTGTCCAGGCGCTCCCGGAGCGCCTGGAGGTCGCCGACCGCGTGATGCGCGTCCACCTGCCCGCGCAGATGGTCGATGGCGGCCTGTGCGTCCTTCGCGGACAGATCGGTCGTCCGCACCCGCCGTTCGAGGAGGCCGATCTCGACAACCAGGCCCTCGTACTTGCGCTCGAAATAGGCCAGCGCCTCCTCGGGGGAGCCGGCCTGCCAGGAACCGACGACCTGCTCGCCGTCGGCCGTACGCACGTACACGGTCCCCGTCTCGTCGACGCGGCCCCACGGGTCGCTGCTCACAGCGCCTCCTCCACATGATGCGCGCGGGGGAGCGGTACACCCCCGGGCATCGTCCACAGTTTCGTCACGGCCAATCTAGGCGACCGGCGGGGCGGCTGTCCGCATCCCGCACGACCGAAATTCCGCAGTTGACGGTCAGGATTTCGTCACGGTGGCCTTGTTGATCACCACGGTCGCGTTCGGGGCGCCGTCACCCGCTCCGGTGTTCTCACCCGCATCGGCGATCTTCTTCAGAACCTTCATGCCGGCGGAGGAAACCGTCCCGAACGGGGTGTAGCTGGCCGGCAGCGGACTGTCCTTGTAGACGAGGAAGAACTGGCTGCCGCCGGTGTGCTTCTGACCGGTGTTCGCCATCGCGACCGTACCCGCCGGGTAGGTGTCCTTCTTGAGGCTCTTGTCCTTCAGGTTCTCGTCCGGGATCGTGTACCCGGGACCGCCGCTGCCGCTGCCCGTCGGGTCGCCGCACTGGAGCACGTAGATGCTGTTGGTGGTGAGCCGGTGGCACTTGGTGTGGTCGAAGAACCCCTTGCCGGCGAGGAAGTCGAACGAGTTGACGGTGTGCGGCGCGGCCGCCGTCTTCAGGGCGATGTCTATGTCACCGCACGTCGTCGCGAGCTTCATGGTGTAGTCCGCCGACTTGTCGATGGTCATCGCCGGCTCCTTCTTCCAGCTCAGCGACTTCACCTTGCCCTTGGCGGCCTTGTCGCACGGATCCGGCGCCTTGGTGGTCGGGGAGGCGCTCGGCGTCACCTCCGCGCCCGCGTTCTCCTTCTTGTCGTCGTCCTTCATCACTCCGGTCGTGTACAGCGCCACACTGCCCACCAGAATGACGCCGAGCACCGAGGCGATCACGGAGTTGCGCACCTTCGCGCGCCGGCGCGCGTCGGTGCGCCGCTGCTGCTGCCGCAAGAACTTCTCCCGGGCGAGCTGACGCCGCCGCTGTTCCTGGCTGACCACGGTGTTGTCTCCTCAAGCGTCTGGTGTCAAGCGTCTCGTGCGCCGACCGGTTCGCGTGCGTGGGACGCCCGGCCGTCTGCGTGTAGCCCCGTACCGTATATGGGTTCGCTGAGGAAACGGCAGCGCCGGTAGGCTCTGACCGGTGCCCGCCCGTCTCCGTACGCAGTCCATGTCCGGCCGTACGGCGACGAACGGCGGCAGAAGACGACAAGAAGGACGAACGTGCTCATTGCCGGATTTCCCGCCGGTGCCTGGGGGACGAACTGCTACCTCGTCGCCCCCGCCGCCGGTGAGGAGTGCGTGATCATCGACCCGGGCCACGAGGCCGCCCAGGGAGTCGAGGACGCGCTGCGCAAGCATCGGCTCAAGCCCGTCGCCGTCGTCCTCACCCACGGCCACCTCGACCACGTCGCCTCGGTCGTGCCGGTCTGCGGCGCCCACGACGTACCGGCGTGGATCCACCCCGACGACCGCTACATGATGAGCGACCCGGAGAAGGCCCTCGGCCGCTCCGTCGGCGCCCAGCTGCTGGGCGAGCTGACCGTGGGCGAGCCCGACGACGTGAAGGAACTGGCCGACGGCGCCGTGCTGCCCCTGGCCGGCCTGGAGTTCTCCGTCGCCCACGCGCCCGGCCATACCAAGGGGTCGGTGACCTTCGGGCTGCCCGAGGCGGCGGACATCCCGCCGATCCTCTTCTCGGGCGACCTGCTGTTCGCCGGCTCCGTCGGACGCACCGACCTGCCCGGCGGTGACACGGAAGAGCTGCTCGCGTCGCTGGCCCGCGTGTGCCTGCCGCTCGAGGACTCGACCGTGGTGCTGTCCGGGCACGGTCCCCAGACGACCATCGGCCAGGAGCGCGCCACCAACCCGTATCTGCGGCAGGTGGCCGCGGGCAGCCGCGACAGCGGCACGCCCGGCGCTCCCCGACGAGGAATGTGACGAGAAACCCTCCGTGAGCACTTTCAAGGCCCCCAAGGGCACGTACGACCTGCTGCCGCCCGACTCCGCCACGTTCCTGGCGGTGCGCGAGGCGATCGCCCGGCCGCTGCGCAACTCCGGCTACGGCTACATCGAGACCCCCGGCTTCGAGAGCGTCGAGCTCTTCGCGCGCGGCGTCGGCGAATCCACCGACATCGTGACCAAGGAGATGTACGCCTTCGAGACCAAGGGCGGCTCCCGGCTCGCCCTGCGCCCCGAAGGCACCGCCTCCGTGCTGCGCGCCGCCCTGGAGGCCAACCTCCACAAGGCGGGCAACCTCCCGGTCAAGCTCTGGTACTCGGGCTCCTACTACCGCTACGAGCGCCCCCAGAAGGGCCGCTACCGCCACTTCTCCCAGGTCGGCGCCGAGGCGATCGGCGCGGAGGACCCGGCGCTGGACGCCGAGCTGATCATCCTCGCCGACCAGGCGTACCGCTCGCTGGGCCTGCGGAACTTCCGCATCCTGCTCAACAGCCTCGGTGACAAGGAGTGCCGCCCGGTCTACCGCGCCGCCCTCCAGGACTTCCTGCGCGGCCTCGACCTCGACGAGGAGACGCTGCGCCGCGCCGAGATCAACCCGCTGCGCGTCCTCGACGACAAGCGGCCCGACGTCCAGAAGCAGCTCACCGACGCCCCGATCCTGCGGGACTACCTCTGCGACGCGTGCAAGGCGTACCACGAGGAGGTCCGCGAGCTGATCACCGCGGCGGGCGTCGCCTTCGAGGACGACGCGCGGCTCGTGCGCGGCCTGGACTACTACACCCGGACGACCTTCGAGTTCGTCCACGACGGTCTGGGCGCCCAGTCCGCGGTGGGCGGCGGCGGCCGCTACGACGGGCTCTCCGAGATGATCGGCGGCCCCGCGCTGCCGTCGGTCGGCTGGGCGCTGGGCGTGGACCGTACCGTGCTGGCGCTGGAGGCGGAGGGCGTCGAACTGCCGCTGCCGTCCGTGACGAGCGTGTACGCGGTGCCGCTCGGCGAGGAGGCGCGACGAGTGCTGTTCGCCAAGGTGACGGAGCTGCGCAAGCTCGGGATCGCGACGGACTTCGCGTACGGCGGGAAGGGGCTCAAGGGCGCGATGAAGAACGCGAACCGGAGCGGGGCGCGGTTCGCGATCGTCGCCGGCGAGCGGGATCTCGCGGAGGGCGTGGTCCAGCTGAAGGACATGGAATCCGGCGACCAGACGCCGGTCGGCCTCAACGAAATCGTCGCGGAACTGGAAACCCGTCTGGGCTGAGGGGGCAGAGGGTTCCCCGCGCCTCCATCAGGGGTGCGGGGAACCGCGCGTCTTTCGGGGGTCCGGGGGCTTGCCCCCCGGGGACGGGAAGGGCAGGGGCGGCGGGGGCGAGAAAACGAACGCCCGCCCCCACGCTCGCTCACCCGTACCCCCGCCCCGTCCTTCGATGGCGTGAACCCGGCCCCCCGCACCCCCCAACCACCCCTCCTTATCCGCAGCGAACGGTGAACAACCCTCCCCGTACGGCACAATGACCGTGCCCACCCACCCCACCCAAGCGACGGAATCGGCGTGATGAGCAAGACGACAGTCAGGGACGCCTCCACAGAAGCCACCGACCCGGAGCCGGAGCACACCCCCGCGCCCCGCACGGTCGGCGCCGGCCGCGTCTTCTCCGTGATGCTGGTGATCACCGGCGCCCTCGGCCTGCTCGCTTCCTGGGTCATCACCCTGGACAAGATCAAGATCGCCGAGGCCAAGGCCGAGGGCAGGACGTTCACACCGAATTGCAGCATCAACCCGATCGTCTCCTGCGGCAGCGTGATGGAGAGCAAGCAGGCCGCGGTCTTCGGGTTCCCCAACCCGTTCCTCGGCCTGGTCTGCTACGGCATCGTCATCTGCGTCGGCATGAGCCTGCTCACCCGCGCCCGCTTCCCCCGCTGGTACTGGCTGACCTTCAACTTCGGCACGCTCTTCGGCGTGGGCTTCTGCACCTGGTTGCAGTTCCAGACGCTGTACGAGATCAACGCCCTGTGCCTGTGGTGCTCCCTGGCCTGGGTGATCACGATCACCATGTTCTGGTACGTGACCTCGCACAACGTGCGCAACGACTTCCTGCCCGCACCCCGCCCGGTGAAGAACTTCCTGAAGGAGTTCACCTGGGTCCTGCCGGTCACCCACGTCGGCATCATCGCGATGCTGGTCCTCACCCGCTGGGGCAGCCAGCTCTGGGCCTCCTGAGCCTCCCGGGGCCGCAGGCTCCGCGGGCCCCGCCCCGGCGGCCGGCCGCGCATTGTCGGTGGCGTGACTTAGGGTTTTCTCCGTGGAACCCGACCTGTTCACCGCCGCCGCCGAGGAACGCCAGGAGAAGGACCCGGCCGCCAGCCCCCTGGCCGTCCGGATGCGCCCCCGCAGCCTCGACGAGGTGGTGGGCCAGCAGCACCTGCTCAAACCCGGCTCCCCGCTGCGCAGACTGGTCGGCGAGGGCACCTCCGCGGGCAGCCCGGCCGGCCCCTCCTCGGTCATCCTCTGGGGCCCGCCCGGCACCGGCAAGACGACCCTGGCGTACGTCGTCTCCAAGGCGACGAACAAGCGCTTCGTGGAGCTGTCCGCGATCACCGCCGGCGTCAAGGAGGTCCGCGCGGTCATCGACGGCGCCCGCCGCGCCATCGGCGGCTACGGCACGGAGACGGTCCTCTTCCTCGACGAGATCCACCGCTTCAGCAAGGCGCAGCAGGACTCCCTGCTCCCGGCCGTCGAGAACCGCTGGGTCACGCTGATCGCCGCGACCACCGAGAACCCGTACTTCTCGGTCATCTCCCCGCTGCTCTCCCGCTCGCTCCTGCTCACCCTCGAACCCCTCACCGACGACGACCTGCGCGGGCTGCTCCGCCGCGCGCTGGCCGACGAGCGCGGGCTCAAGGGAGCCGTCGCGCTCCCCGAGGAGACCGAGGCGCATCTGCTGCGGATCGCCGGTGGAGACGCCCGGCGCGCGCTGACCGCCCTGGAGGCGGCCGCCGGCGCCGCGCTGGACAAGGGCGAGCCGGAGATCGGCCTGACCACCCTGGAGGAGACGGTCGACCGGGCCGCCGTGAAGTACGACCGCTCCGGCGACCAGCACTACGACGTGGCCAGCGCCCTCATCAAGTCCATCCGCGGCTCCGACGTGGACGCGGCGCTGCACTACCTGGCCCGCATGATCGAGGCCGGCGAGGACCCCCGGTTCATCGCCCGCCGGCTGATGATCTCCGCCAGCGAGGACATCGGCCTCGCCGACCCGAACGCGCTGCCCACGGCCGTCGCCGCCGCCCAGGCCGTCGCGATGATCGGCTTCCCGGAGGCCGCGCTCACCCTCAGCCACGCCACGATCGCCCTCGCGCTCGCCCCCAAGTCCAACTCCGCGACGACGGCGATAGGCGCCGCCCTGGAGGATGTGCGCAAGGGGCTCGCGGGCCCCGTCCCGGCACATCTGCGCGACGGGCACTACAAGGGCGCCGCCAAGCTCGGCCACGCCCAGGGGTACGTCTATCCGCACGACCTGCCCGAGGGCATCGCCGCCCAGCAGTACGCCCCGGACGCCCTCAAGGACCGCTCCTACTACAACCCCACCCGGCACGGCGGGGAGGCCCGGTACGCGGACGCCGTGGAGTGGACCCGCAAGCATCTCGGCCGCAAGCAGCCGTAGGGAAGCCCCGGCGGCCGCCCGGTCGAGAGCAGCCCCGGCCGCCCTGTAGACTCGCCCGGAGTGCTGCGTCCCGTGTCGGCCCCGGTCGACGCCACCAGAGCGGGACAAGCAGCCGGAACCTCTTCGCCGCAGGGCGTAGGAGGATCCAGGAGCGTCGCGCACCGTCGAAGGTGTCGCGGGCAGCCCACCACCACCCCCGCGGTCCGTACGGATCCGGCGGGGCACCGGTCGGTGGGCCACTCGCGTGCTGCACGTATGTGCCCAGATCAGGGGAGCGGCTGCCCGGCAGGTCCGGTTGACCGGACCCGGCGGGTTTCCCCGGCTGCGGATGCGACCTCCCGTAACCCTGGTGAAGCCGTAAGCGAAGAGAAGAGAAGAAGAAGTGGCGAACCAGTCCCGCCCCAAGGTCAAGAAGTCGCGTGCCCTCGGCATCGCGCTGACCCCGAAGGCCGTCAAGTACTTCGAGGCCCGTCCCTACCCGCCGGGCGAGCACGGCCGCGGCCGCAAGCAGAACTCGGACTACAAGGTCCGGCTGCTCGAGAAGCAGCGTCTGCGCGCGCAGTACGACGTGTCCGAGCGTCAGCTCGTCCGCGCCTACGAGCGTGCCGCCAAGACGCAGGGCAAGACCGGTGAGGCCCTGGTCATCGAGCTCGAGCGCCGTCTCGACGCGCTGGTCCTGCGCTCGGGCATCGCCCGCACGATCTACCAGGCCCGCCAGATGGTCGTCCACGGCCACATCGAGGTCAACGGCCAGAAGGTCGACAAGCCGTCCTTCCGCGTCAAGCCGGACGACGTCGTCATGGTCCGTGAGCGCAGCCGTGAGAAGACCCTCTTCTCCATCGCCCGTGAGGGCGGCTTCGCCCCCGAGGGCGAGACCCCGCGCTACCTCCAGGTGAACCTCAAGGCCCTGGCGTTCCGCCTGGACCGTGAGCCGAACCGCAAGGAGATCCCGGTGATCTGCGACGAGCAGCTCGTCGTCGAGTACTACGCCCGCTGATCACTCCTCAGCGGACGCGGCACACACCGTGTGCCCGGGCCCGTCGCCCCGCCCTCGTGGCCGGAGCGGCGGGCCCCGGCCGTTCCCGGCGCCTGCCGCCGGGCCTCGGGGTTTCCGGCGGCAGGCGCCGGTAATGCGGTACGGAAGGGCACCCCGGGCGCGATAGGCTCGGGGGCACTGCTTTTTTGATTTTTCCGATGGTTTCGAAGTGCAGGCACGTTTTCAGGGAGCGGGTGCGCGCAGGTGTCCGGTGGAGAGGTGGCCGGGATCCTGGTGGCCGTGTTCTGGGCGATCCTGGTCTCCTTCCTCGCCGTGGCACTGGCGAGGCTGGCCCAGACGCTCCGGGCGACCACCAAGCTCGTCGCGGACGTGACCGAACAGGCCGTCCCGCTGCTGAACGACGCCTCCGCCGCCGTGCGCTCGGCGCAGACGCAGATCGACCGGGTCGACGCCATCGCCACCGACGTCCAGGAAGTCACGTCGAACGCCTCGGCGCTCTCCACCACCGTCGCCTCCACCTTCGGCGGCCCCCTGGTCAAGGTCGCCGCGTTCGGCTACGGCGTACGCCGCGCCCTCACCGGCCGCCGCGACGCGCAGCCGTCCGCCGCGGAGCCCCGGAGCGAAGTGATCGTCGGCCGTACCGTCCCGGCCGCCCGCCGGGGCAGGCGCGCACAGCGGGCCGCCGACCGCGCCCACCGCGAAAAGGGGAACTGACCCAGCCATGTTCCGCCGTACGTTCTGGTTCGGCACCGGCGTCGCCGCAGGCGTCTGGGCCACCACCAAGGTCAACCGCAAGCTGAGGCAGCTCACCCCCGAGAGCCTCGCCGCCACCGCGGCCACCAAGGCGCTGGAGACCGGCCACCGGATCAAGCACCGGGCGGTCGGCTTCGCGCTCGACGTCCGCGACAACATGGCCCGCCGGGAGGCGGAACTGGGCGACGCGCTGGGCATCAACGCCCCCGTCCCCGACCGTGAACTCCCCGCGCCCCGGCGGTACTCCGCCATCGAGAACCACGACACACCGCGGTACGTCGAGAGGCCGACGTACCACTCGTACAACCGGAATGAGGACCACTGATGGAGTCGGCCGAGATCCGCCGCCGCTGGCTGAGCTTCTTCGAGGAGCGCGGGCACACCGTCGTCCCTTCGGCGTCGCTCATCGCGGACGACCCGACTCTGCTCCTCGTCCCCGCCGGCATGGTGCCCTTCAAGCCCTACTTCCTGGGCGAGGTCAAGCCGCCGTTCGACCGCGCCACCAGCGTCCAGAAGTGCGTGCGCACGCCGGACATCGAAGAGGTCGGCAAGACCACCCGGCACGGCACGTTCTTCCAGATGTGCGGCAACTTCTCCTTCGGCGACTACTTCAAGGAGGGCGCCGCCAAGCTCGCCTGGGAGCTGCTCACCACCCCCCAGGACAAGGGCGGCTACGGCCTGGAGCCCGAGAAGCTCTGGATCACCGTCTACGAGGAGGACGACGAGGCCGAGCGCATCTGGCGCGACATCGTCGGTGTCCCCGCCGAGCGGATCCAGCGCCTGGGCAAGAAGGACAACTTCTGGTCCATGGGCGTCCCCGGCCCCTGCGGCCCCTGCTCCGAGATCAACTACGACCGCGGCCCCGAGTTCGGCGTCGAGGGCGGCCCCGCCGTCAACGACGAGCGGTACGTGGAGATCTGGAACCTCGTCTTCATGCAGTACGAGCGGGGCCAGGGCATCGGCAAGGAGGACTTCGAGATCCTCGGCGACCTGCCGAGCAAGAACATCGACACCGGTCTCGGTCTCGAACGCCTCGCCATGATCCTCCAGGGCGTGCGGAACCTGTACGAGATCGACACCTCCATGGCCGTCATCGACAAGGCCACCCGGCTGACCGGTGTCGCCTACGGCGACGCCCACGACTCGGACGTCTCGCTGCGCGTGGTCACCGACCACATGCGCACCTCCGTGATGCTGATCGGCGACGGCGTCACCCCGGGCAACGAGGGCCGCGGCTACGTGCTGCGCCGCATCATGCGCCGCGCCATCCGCAACATGCGCCTCCTGGGGGCCACCGGCCCGGTCGTCAAGGACCTCATCGACACCGTGATCGAGATGATGGGGCAGCAGTACCCGGAGCTGATCACCGACCGCGAGCGCATCGAGAAGGTCGCCCTCGCGGAGGAGGCCCGCTTCCTCAAGACCCTCAACGCCGGCACCAACGTGCTCGACACCGCCGTCTCCGAGACCAAGGCCGCCGGCTCCACGGTGCTCGCCGGCGACAAGGCGTTCCTCCTCCACGACACCTGGGGCTTCCCCATCGACCTCACCCTGGAGATGGCCGCCGAGCAGGGGCTGTCCGTGGACGAGGACGGCTTCCGCCGTCTGATGAAGGAGCAGCGGGAGCGCGCCAAGGCCGACGCCCTGGCCAAGAAGACCGGCCACGTCGACCTGGGTGCCTACCGGGAGATCGCCGACGCCGCCGGTGCCACCGACTTCATCGGCTACACCGACACCGAGGGCGAGTCCACCGTCGTCGGCATCCTCGTCGACGGCGTCTCCTCCCCGGCCGCCACCGAGGGCGACGAGGTCGAGATCGTCCTCGACCGCACCCCGTTCTACGCCGAGGGCGGCGGCCAGATCGGCGACACCGGCCGGATCCGGGCCGACTCCGGCGCCGTCATCGAGATCCGTGACTGCCAGAAGCCGGTCCCGGGCGTCTACGTCCACAAGGGCGTCGTCCAGGTCGGCGAGGTCACCGTCGGCGCCAAGGCCCAGGCCTCGATCGACGACCGCCGCCGCAAGGCCATCGCCCGCGCCCACTCGGCCACCCACCTCACCCACCAGGCGCTGCGCGACGCCCTCGGCCCGACGGCCGCCCAGGCCGGTTCCGAGAACCAGCCCGGCCGTTTCCGCTTCGACTTCGGCTCCCCGTCCGCCGTCCCGACGGCCGTGATGACCGACGTCGAGCAGAAGATCAACGAGGTGCTCGCCCGCGACCTCGACGTCCGCGCCGACGTCATGGGTATCGACGAGGCCAAGAAGCAGGGCGCCATCGCCGAGTTCGGCGAGAAGTACGGCGAGCGCGTGCGCGTGGTGACCATCGGCGACTTCTCCAAGGAGCTGTGCGGCGGCACCCATGTCCACAACACCGCCCAGCTCGGCCTGGTCAAGCTGCTCGGCGAGTCGTCCATCGGCTCGGGTGTGCGCCGGATCGAGGCCCTGGTCGGCGTCGACGCGTACAACTTCCTGGCCCGTGAGCACACGGTCGTCAACCAGCTGACCGAGCTGGTCAAGGGCCGCTCCGAGGAGCTGCCCGAGAAGATCGCCGGCATGCTCGCGCGGCTGAAGGACGCCGAGAAGGAGATCGAGAAGTTCCGCGCCGAGAAGGTGCTCCAGGCCGCCGCCGGCCTCGCCGAGTCCGCCAAGGACGTGCGCGGGATCGCCGTGGTCACCGGGCAGGTCCCGGACGGCACCTCCGCCGACGACCTGCGCAAGCTGGTCCTCGACGTGCGCGGCCGCATCCAGGGCGGCCGGGCCGTCGTGGTCGCCCTGTTCGCCGTGAACAACGGCAGGCCGCTCACGGTCATCGCCACCAACGAGGCCGCCCGCGAGCGCGGTCTGAAGGCCGGTGACCTGGTGCGCACCGCCGCCAAGACCCTCGGTGGCGGCGGTGGCGGCAAGCCGGACGTCGCCCAGGGCGGCGGCCAGAACCCGGCCGCCGTCGGTGAGGCCGTGGCCGCCGTCGAACGCCTCGTCACCGAGACGGCCCAGTAGTGCGCCGGGGACGCCGCCTCGCGATCGACGTCGGGGACGCCCGGATCGGGGTCGCCTCCTGCGACCCCGACGGGATCCTCGCCACCCCGGTGGAGACGGTCCCGGGGCGCGACGTCCCCTCCGCGCACCGCAGGCTGAAGCAGCTCACCGAGGAGTACGAGCCGATCGAGGTCGTCGTCGGGCTGCCGCGCTCCCTCAAGGGGGGCGAGGGCCCAGCGGCGGCCAAGGTGCGCGGCTTCGCCCAGGAACTGGCACGGCTGATCGCGCCCGTGCCGGTACGCCTGGTGGACGAACGGATGACGACCGTCACGGCGAGCCAGGGACTGCGCGCCTCCGGGGTGAAGTCCAAGAAGGGCCGCTCCGTGATCGACCAGGCAGCCGCTGTGATCATCCTTCAGCAGGCGCTCGAATCCGAACGGGTGTCAGGTACCTCTCCCGGCGAGGGCGTCGAAGTGGTCATCTGATCGCGATACGGTAACGTTCCGCGCGATGCGGATGGGGTTCGAACAGCCACCGCACAGCAAGAGGCGGGACGAAAGCCGGGCCAGGGGGCACGGCGCTACGGAGGCCTCGCGGCTCTAGGGGATCGATGACTGAGTATGGCCGGAGCCCGGGCTCCGAACCGTGGCATCCCGAGGACCCGTTGTACGGGGACGGCGGATGGGGAGGACAGCAGGCCCCCGACGGCCAGTCCCCCTACGGCGGCCATCAGCAGCCGCAGCAGCAGGGTTACGGCGACTGGAGCCAGGCGCAGCAGCAGCCCGGCTACGACCAGGGACAGCAGCCCTACCAGCAGTACCCGGAGCAGCACGGCCAGCACGGTCAGCCGTACCAGGGTCACGACCAGTACGGACACGTGTACCAGGACGTGCAGGGCGGCGGCTACCCCCAGCAGGACGGTCAGCAGTACGCCGGTCACGTTCAGCGGCAGTACGGGCAGGGCCAGGGCGACGGCGGCTGGGACGGCGGCGCGCAGCAGCCGCACCCCGGCGCGCCCCAGCAGCCGCAGGCGCCGGCCGGGGCCCAGCCGCACCTGCCGTACGCCGCCGGTCAGGGCGACCCCTACGCCGCGCAGACCGCCGCCGACCCCGGGACGCACCAGGACTGGGACCCGGGCCCGCCCGAGGAGGAGGAACACCCCTTCTTCGCGGGCGACCCGAGCGGCCCGCAGGACGACGACCCCGCCGGCGACTCCGACGACCCGGAGGACCGGGACGCCCCCGACGGCCGCCGCGGCGGCAAGGGGCGCACCGCCGAAAAAGGCGGCAAGGGCGGCAAGGACAAGGGCAGGAAACGCCGCAACGGCTGCGCCTGTCTGGTGGTCGTCCTCGTCTTCGGCGGCGGCCTCGGCGGTGTCGGCTATGTCGGTTACCAGTTCTATCAGAACCGTTACGGCACGGCCCCCGACTACGCCGGCAACGGCACCGGCGAGAACGTGACGGTGACCGTCGACAAGGGCACCAACGGCGCCGCCATCGGGCAGCTCCTGAAGAAGGCCGGCGTCGTCAAGAGCGTGGACGCCTTCGTCGCCGCCCAGGCCAACAACCCCAACGGGAACACCATCCAGGCGGGCGCCTACACGCTGCACAAGAAGATGTCCGCGGCCAGCGCGGTCGCCCTGATGCTCGACCCGAAGAGCCGCAACAACCTGGTCGTCTTCGAGGGCGAGCGCAACACGGCGGTCTACGCCGACCTCGACAAGAAGCTCGGCCTGGACAAGGGCACCACCAAGGGCGTCGCCGAGAAGAAGTGGTCGAAGCTCGGCCTGCCCAGCTGGGCCAATACCGACGACGACATCAAGGATCCGCTGGAAGGGTTCCTCTACCCCTCCAGCTACGCCGTCTCCAAGGGCATGAAGCCCGAGGACGTGCTCGCCGACATGGTCAACCAGGCCAAGAAGGAGTACGCCGGGTTCGGCCTGGAGGCGAAGGCCAAGAGCCTGGGCCTGGACAGTCCGCTCCAGGTCCTCACCGTGGCGAGCCTCGTGCAGGCGGAGGGCAAGAACAAGGACGACTTCGAGAAGGTCGCCCGAGTCGTCTACAACCGGCTCAAGAAGGACAACACCGAGACCTACGGACTGCTCGACTTCGACTCCACGGTCAACTACCTGCGCGGCGAGTCCAAGCTCGCCACCGGTTCCGTCAACCAGCTGCGCCAGCTGGACGACCCGTACAACACGTACAAGATCAAGGGCCTGCCGCCCGGGCCGATCGACAACCCCGGCGAGGTCGCGATCAAGGCCGCGCTCAACCCGGCCGAGGGCGACTGGTACTACTTCGTCTCGGTCAGCGAGGACAAGACGCTCTTCGCGGAGACCAACGAGGAGCAGAACCGGAACCGCCAGAAGTACCTCGACGGCCAGCAGAACGGACAATGACCGCCCCATGACCGGCACCGACAGCAGCCGCCGGGCCGCCGTGCTCGGCTCCCCGATCGCCCACTCCCTCTCCCCGGTGCTGCACCGTGCCGCCTATGCGGAGCTGGGGCTCAGCGGCTGGTCGTACGACCGGTTCGACGTGGACGAGGCGGGGCTGCCGGGGTTCTTCGAGGAGCTCGGCGCCGAGTGGGCGGGCCTGTCGCTCACCATGCCGCTCAAGCGGGCCGTCATCCCGCTGGTCGACGAGATCAGCGAGACGGCGGCCTCGGTCGAGGCCGTCAACACCGTGGTGTTCACCGCGGACGGCCGCCGGCGCGGCGACAACACCGACATCCCCGGCATGGTCGCCGCGCTGCGCGAACGCGGCATCGCACAGGTGGACTCCGCCGCGATCCTCGGCGCGGGCGCCACCGCCTCCTCCGCGCTCGCCGCCCTGGCCCGCGTCTGCACCGGCGAGGTCGTCGCCTATGTGCGCAGCGAGGCCCGCGCCGCCGAGATGCGGCAGTGGGGCGAACGCCTCGACGTGCCGGTCCGCACCCGTGACTGGGCGCACGCCGAGGAGGCGCTCGGCGCGCCCCTGGTGATCGCCACCACCCCCGCCGGCGCCACCGACGCGCTGGCCGGCGCCGTGCCCGAACGGCCCGCCACCCTCTTCGACGTCCTCTACGACCCCTGGCCCACCGCACTCGCGGCGCGCTGGTCGGCGTACGGCGGTGCCGTCGTCGGCGGGCTCGACCTGCTCGTGCACCAGGCCGTCCTCCAGGTCGAACAGATGACCGGGGTGCCGTCCGCGCCGCTGGAGGCCATGCGGAAGGCGGGAGAGCACGCCCTGGCGGCGCGCTGAGCACCGCCGGAACCACGCCTTCGCCGTCCCGCTGTGTGGACCGACCGCCGGTTCCCTCCGGGGGACGTGGGAGGATTCGGGACGGCGGGCCGGCATCGCGCACCCGGTCACGCCGTCGCCGTACGCGAGGACGCGCGTACGGGGGGCAGTGTCGGGGCGCGAGCACTGAGGAGCTTCGTTGAGCAGGCTGCGTTGGCTGACCGCGGGTGAGTCCCACGGTCCCGCACTTGTCGCGACGCTGGAGGGCCTTCCCGCCGGCGTGCCGATCACCACCGACATGGTGGCCGACCACCTGGCGAGGCGACGGCTCGGCTACGGGCGCGGCGCCCGGATGAAGTTCGAACGCGACGAGGTCACCTTCCTCGGCGGGGTGCGGCACGGGCTGACGCTGGGCTCCCCGGTCGCGGTCATGGTCGGCAACACCGAGTGGCCGAAGTGGGAGCAGGTCATGGCGGCCGACCCGGTCGACGCCGAGATCCTCGCCGGGCTGGCCCGCAACGCCCCGCTGACCCGCCCCCGCCCCGGCCACGCGGACCTGGCCGGCATGCAGAAGTACGGCTTCGACGAGGCGCGGCCCGTCCTGGAGCGGGCCTCCGCCCGGGAGACCGCCGCCCGGGTGGCCCTCGGCGCGGTGGCCCGGTCGTACCTGAAGGAGACCGCCGGCATCGAGGTCGTCTCCCACGTCGTGGAGCTGGCGGAGGCGAAGGCGCCCTACGGCGTGTACCCGACGCCGGCGGACGTGGAGCGGCTGGACGCGGACCCGGTGCGCTGCCTGGACGCGGACGCCTCCGCGGCGATGGTCGACCGGATCGACCAGGCCCACAAGGACGGCGACACCCTCGGCGGCGTCGTCGAGGTGCTCGCATACGGCGTGCCGGTGGGCCTCGGCTCGCATGTGCACTGGGACCGGCGGCTGGACGCCCGGCTCGCCGCCGCGCTGATGGGCATCCAGGCCATCAAGGGCGTCGAGGTCGGCGACGGCTTCGAACTGGCGCGCGTGCCCGGCTCGCAGGCGCACGACGAGATCCTCGCCACCGACGAGGGCATCCGGCGCTCCTCCGGGCGCTCCGGCGGCACCGAGGGCGGCCTCACCACGGGCGAGCTGCTGCGGGTGCGGGCGGCGATGAAGCCCATCGCGACGGTGCCGAGGGCGCTGAGGACGGTGGACGTGGCCACCGGCGAACAGGCGCAGGCCCACCACCAGCGCTCGGACGTGTGCGCGGTGCCGGCGGCCGGGATCGTGGCGGAGGCCATGGTCGCGCTGGTCCTGGCCGACGCGGTCGCGGAGAAGTTCGGCGGCGACAGCGTGCCGGAAACCCGCCGCAACGTCACCTCCTACCTCGAGAACCTGGCGATCCGGTGAGCGTCGTACCGGTCGTCGTCCTGGTCGGCCCGATGGGCGTGGGCAAGTCCACCGTGGGCGAGCTGCTCGCCGAGCGGCTCGGCGTGACCCACCGGGACACCGACGCCGACATCGTCGCCGCGCAGGGCCGCACCATCTCCGAGATCTTCGTCGACGAGGGCGAGGCGGTCTTCCGCGCCCTGGAGAAGGACGCCGTGCGGCGGGCGCTCGCCGAGCACGACGGCGTCCTGGCGCTCGGCGGCGGCGCGGTCCTGGACCCGGACACCCGCGCGCTGCTCGCCGGGCACCGGGTCGTCTACCTCACGATGGACGTCGAGGAGGCCGTCCGGCGCACGGGTCTGAACGCGGCCCGGCCGCTGCTGGCCCTCAACCCGCGCAAGCAGTGGCGCGAGCTGATGGAGGCCCGGCGGCACCTGTACGAAGAGGTCGCCACGGCGGTGGTGGCCACGGACGGACGCGGCCCGGAAGAGGTCGCGCAGGCCGTCCTGGACGCGATGGAACGGACAGAGGCATGAGCGAGTCGGTGACACGGATCGAGATCGGCGGCACCGCGGGCAGCGAGCCGTACGAGGTCCTGGTGGGACGTCAGCTCCTGGGGGAGCTGGGCGCGCTGATCGGGCCGAGGGCCAAGCGGGTCGCGGTCGTGCACCCCGAGGCGCTGGCCGAGACCGGCGAGGCGCTCCGCGCCGACCTGGCCGACCAGGGGTACGAGGCGATCGCCATCCAGGTGCCGAACGCGGAGGAGGCCAAGACGGCCGAGGTCGCGGCCTACTGCTGGAAGGCGCTCGGGCAGTCCGGGTTCACCCGGACCGACGTGATCGTCGGCGTCGGTGGCGGCGCCACCACCGATCTGGCCGGCTTCGTCGCCGCGACCTGGCTGCGCGGGGTGCGCTGGATCGCCGTCCCCACCACCGTGCTCGCCATGGTGGACGCGGCGGTCGGCGGCAAGACCGGCATCAACACCGCCGAGGGCAAGAACCTGGTGGGCGCGTTCCACCCGCCCGCGGGCGTGCTGTGCGACCTGGCGGCGCTGGACTCGCTGCCGGTCAACGACTACGTCTCCGGGCTCGCCGAGGTCATCAAGGCCGGGTTCATCGCCGACCCGGCCATCCTCGACCTCATCGAGGAGGACCCGCAGGCGGCCCGTACGCCGGACGGACCGCACACCGCCGAGCTGATCGAGCGCTCCATCCGGGTCAAGGCCGAGGTCGTCTCCGCCGACCTGAAGGAGGCCGGGCTGCGCGAGATCCTCAACTACGGGCACACGCTCGGGCACGCCATCGAGAAGAACGAGCGCTACAAGTGGCGGCACGGCGCGGCCGTCGCCGTCGGCATGCACTTCGCCGCGGAGCTCGGCCGGCTGGCGGGCCGCCTGGACGACGCCACGGCCGACCGCCACCGCACGATCCTGGAGGCCGTGGGCCTCCCGCTCCACTACCGCCACGACCAGTGGCCGCGCCTGCTGGAGAACATGAAGGTCGACAAGAAGTCCCGCGGCGACCTCCTCCGCTTCATCGTCCTGGACGGCCTGGCCAAACCGACGGTCCTGGAGGGCCCGGACCCGGCGGTGCTTCTGGCGGCGTACGGCGAGGTCGGCGAGTAGCGCGGGGCACGCGGGGGCTCAGGGGGCGCCTCCTCGGGTCATCTCCCGGGGCCCACCAGGGGGGCACCCCTCCCGGGGGCCTACCAGGGGGCACCCCTCCCGGGGGCCTACCAGGGGGCGCCCCCCCGGGGGCCTACCAGGGGGCGCCCCCCCGGGGGCCCACCAGGGGGCGCCTCCCCGGTCGTCTCCCGGGGGGCCGCCCCCGGTCCTCTCCAGGGGGTCCAGCGGGTCTCCGCCAAGGGGGCGCCCGCCTGGTTATCTCCCGGGGTCCGCCGGGGGGCATCCCCGGGTCATCTCCGGGGGTCCACCGGGGGTCCGCCGGGGGTCCGCCAAGGGGGCGTCCGCCCGGTTATCTCCCGGGGGTCCGCCAGGGGGCACCCCCCGGGTCATCTCCGGGGGTCTGCCAGGGGGCATCCCCGGGTCATCCCCGGGGGTCCAGGGGGCGGAGCCCCCTCGGGGGCGGGGGCGGCAGCCCCGGAACCGGCCCGGGGGCGGAGCCCCTTACGCACCCGGGGGCGGAGCCGCACACGCACCCTGGGGGCAGAGCCCCTCACACACCCCGGGGGCAGAGCCCCACACACGCACCCCGGGGCGGAGCCCCTCATCCCCCGGCCGTTCACACAAGAACGGCCAAGGACGGTACCGTTCGGTGGGCAGCGGGCCGTCGGACCCCCGCGGCCAGCGCCGACAGCCTGTACGAGACGGAGTGGCACCGGATGCAGCACGCAGTGGGAGCTCCGCTGCCGCCGCCCCCTCAGCCGGGGCAGCCGCCGGCGACCGTGTGGTCGTCGGCAGGGCACCACCCCCAGGGCCGCCCGGGCCCCGCCCCGGCGACACCGCCCGGCTTCGCCGGCGGACCGGTGCCGCCCCCCGGCGGCCCGTCCACGCACCTGCCCACGCACCCGGCGCCCCCGCACCACACCCCCGCCCCGGCGGGCCCACCCGCACCCCCCGCGCCACCGCACCCGCACCCCCCGCGCCACCGGCACCCCCCGTACCCACCGGTCCGCCCGCCCCCGCGGGCCCGCCCGCGCGCTCGGGGCCGCAGCCGCCGCCCGCACCGCCCGCCGGCCGGCCGCCCCGCCCGGACACCACCGGGCACATGACGCTCCCGCCCGGCGGCCCCGTCGGCATCCCGCACGTCCCGCCCGCCGCGGGCGCGCCCGACGCCACGGCCACCACGCTCGCCGTGCTGCTGATCGGCCCCGCCGGCGCCGGCAAGACCAGCGTCGCCAAATACTGGGCGGACCGCCGCCGCGTCCCCACCGCGCACATCAGCCTCGACGACGTGCGCGAATGGGTGCGCTCCGGCTTCGCCGACCCCCAGTCCGGCTGGAACGACAACTCCGAGGCCCAGTACCGCCTCGCCCGCCGCACCTGCGGCTTCGCCGCGCGCAACTTCCTGGCCAACGGCATCTCCTGCATCCTGGACGACGCCGTCTTCCCCGACCGCCCGGTCGTCGGCCTCGGCGGCTGGAAGCGGCACGTGGGCCCGGGCCTGCTGCCGGTCGTACTGCTGCCCGGCCTGGAGATCGTCCTGGAGCGCAACGCCGAGCGCTCGGGCAACCGCCGTCTCACCGACGAGGAGGTCGCCCGCATCCACGGCCGCATGGCGGGCTGGTACGGCTCGGGCCTGCCGATCATCGACAACTCTCACCTGGACATCCCCTCCACCGCCCGGCTCCTGGACGACGTCCTGGCCCGCGCGATAGCGAGCCCGCCCACCTGGTAGCGCCCGCGCGCGTGGGCCCCGCCCGCTCGGCGGCCCCCAACCGGCACAAATCGCCCACACCCCATAGGCTCGGGACATGTCCGAGGTGTACGCGATCCGCCGCAACCGCCTGAGGGACCGCTGTAGCGCGAGCGGCAGCGCGACGGCGCTGATCTCCCGCCCCGTCAACGTCCGCTACCTCGCCGGCGCCGCGCCCAGGGGCGCGGTCCTGTTGCTCGGCCGCGACGAGGATATGCTGCTCAGTCCCGGCCCGCCCGATCCGCAGCCCGGGGTCGACCGCCTCGACGAGTCGCTGCGGACCCAGATCCTGCCCGGCGGCACCGGAGCCCCGGGCGCGCCCGGCGGCGACGCGGCGGTCGCCGCCGCGGACCTGGCCGCCGGCCAGGGCGCCGAATCCCTCGCGGTGGAGGAGCACCACCTCACCGTCGCCCGCCACCGCGCCCTGCGCTCCGTCGCGCCCCGGCTGCGCCTGGACGACGTCGGCGGCGTCGTCGAGCAGCTGCGGCTCGTCAAGGACGAGGAGGAGATCTCCCTGCTGCGCGTCGGCGCGGAGATCGCCGACCAGGCGCTCGGCGAACTCCTGGAGTCGATCCTGGTCGGCCGCACCGAGCGGCACCTCGCCCTGGAACTGGAACGCCGCCTGGTCGATCACGGCGCCGACGGCCCCGCCTTCACCACCTCCGTCGCCACCGGCCCCCACTCGGGCCGCCGCGGTCACCGCCCCACCGACCGCCGCGTCGAGGAGGGCGACTTCCTCACCGTCTGCCTCGGCGCCGCCTACCACGGCTACCGCTCCGAGATCGGACGTACGTTCGTCATCGGGACCTCGCCCGCCGACTGGCAGATCGAGCTGTACGACCTGGTCTTCGCCGCCCAGCGGGCCGGACGCGAGGCCCTGGCACCCGGCGTGGCGTGCCGGGACGTGGACCGCGTGGCACGCCAGGTCATCGACTCCGGAGGGCACGGCGACGCGCTCCCGCCGATGACGGGACACGGCGTAGGACTGGAAATCGAAGAGGACCCTCAATTGGCCCCCGCGGCCATGGGTAAACTGGACGCTTGCGTGCCGGTCACCGTCGAACCGGGGGTTCACCTCCCGGGACGGGGAGGTGTCCGGATCGATGACACGCTCGTCGTGCGCCCCGAGGCGGACGGCGGACCCGAGCTACTCACCATCACGACCAAGGAGCTGCTCGCCCTCTAGGCAGGTGCGTGCCCCGGGGTCGTACGTCAGTCCAGGAGATTCCGCAACCGTGGCTTCCACGAACGACCTCAAGAACGGCCTGGTGCTCAAGCTCGAAGGCGGCCAGCTCTGGTCCGTCGTCGAGTTCCAGCACGTCAAGCCCGGCAAGGGCCCGGCATTCGTGCGCACCAAGCTCAAGAACGTGCTCTCCGGCAAGGTCGTCGACAAGACGTTCAACGCCGGCGTCAAGGTCGAGACGGCCACTGTCGACAAGCGCGACATGCAGTTCTCCTACATGGACGGCGACTACTTCGTCTTCATGGACATGGAGACCTACGACCAGCTCATGGTCGACCGCAAGGCCGTCGGCGACGCCGCCAACTTCCTGATCGAGGGCTTCGAGGCCACCGTCGCGCAGCACGAGGGCGAGGTGCTCTTCGTCGAGCTGCCGGCCGCCGTCGAGCTGACGGTCCAGGAGACCGAGCCGGGCGTCCAGGGCGACCGCTCCACCGGTGGCACCAAGCCCGCCACGCTGGAGACCGGCCACCAGATCCAGGTCCCGCTCTTCATCACCACCGGTGAGAAGATCAAGGTCGACACCCGTTCGAGTGACTACCTCGGCCGGGTGAACAGCTAACCGTGGCTGCCCGTAACACGGCCCGCAAGCGCGCCTTCCAGATCCTCTTCGAGGGCGACCAGCGTGGCGCCGATGTCCTGACCGTGCTCGCGGACTGGGTCACGCTCTCCCGGAGCGACACCCGGCAGCCGCCGGTCAGCGAGTACACGATGCAGCTCGTCGAGGGCTACGCGGAATACGCGCCGCGGATCGACGAACTGCTCGCGCAGTACGCGGTCGGCTGGACGCTGGACCGGATGCCGGTGGTCGACCGCAACATCCTGCGGCTCGGCGCGTACGAGCTGATCTGGGTCGACGAGACCCCGGACGCGGTGGTCCTCGACGAGATGGTGCAGCTCGCCAAGGAGTTCTCCACGGACGAGTCACCGGCCTTCGTCAACGGCCTCCTGGGCCGCCTGAAGGAGCTCAAGCCGTCGCTTCGGCGCGCGTAGCCCCGCCGCAGCACCACACAAAGCCGCCGGGGTGGCGGGAGAACCGAGAAGGTTTCCCGCCACCCCGGCGGCACGTTTCTGCGTGGGGCCGCCGGTCAGGCGTCCTCGTGGGCGACCGCGCGGCGCGCGTCCGCGTCCAGGACGCCCCAGTTGATCAGCTGCTCGGTGAGGACCGAGGGCGACTGGCGTAGATGACGGCGAGTGTCCGCAGGTCGTCCTGGCGGATGGAGAGCACCTTGCCGTTGTAGTCGCCGCGCTGGGACTGGATCGTCGCCGCGTAGCGCTGCAAGGGGCCGGCCTTCTCCGCCGGGACCGTGGCCAGCCGCTCCAGGTCCAGGACGAGCTTCGGCGGCGGCTCGGCGGCCCCGCCCGGCGTGGTGCCCGGCAGCAGCTCCTGCACCGGGACCCCGTAGAAGTCCGCCAGCTCGGCGAGGCGCTGCACGGTGACGGCGCGGTCGCCGCGTTCGTACGAACCGACGACGACGGCCTTCCAGCGGCCCTGGGACTTCTCCTCGACACCGTGGAGGGACAGCCCCTGCTGGGTGCGGATGGCCCGGAGCTTGGCCCCGAGCTGTTTGGCGTATTCGCTGGACATATGGCTCCCGGACACTGTGTCGACGTGCGGCGCGGCCGCGCGGCTGGTGACTCACTGTGAGGTTACGCAGCGTGACTCTGCCCCGTCAAGCGGAATCGGTCGGCCCGACCCTTCCGCGTACGGACGACGGGCGGTGACGCCGTTCGGGTGAGATCCGGCGGCCGAGGGGGTGACCGGACGGCGGGTCGGGCGGGGGCGGGCGGCAGGCGGGGGGCCGGGCGAGGCCCGCCGAGCGACCTGGTAGCGTGGATGGCGCAAATCCGACGTCCTTTAAGGTCCGTCCCGTGAGGCGGAGAAGGAGGTCCGTTTCGTATGGACAAATCAGACAAGCCGGACAGGCAAGATGAGCCGGGCAAGGCCGCCAAGCAGGCCGACGCGTACGCGTCCGATGCCCGGCCCGTGCTGGAAGCACCCGACATCGCGCGGGTACTGACCCGCATCGCCCACGAGATCGTCGAACGCGCCAAGGGCGCCGACGACGTGGTGCTCCTCGGCATTCCGACCCGGGGCGTCTTCCTCGCCCGCCGGCTCGCCGCCAAGCTCGAACAGATCACCGGCCGTACGGTCCCGGTCGGCTCCCTCGACATCACGATGTACCGCGACGACCTGCGCATGCAGCCCCCGCGTGCGCTGGCCCGCACCGAGATCCCCGGTGACGGCGTCGACGGCCGCCTCGTCGTCCTCGTCGACGACGTGCTCTTCTCCGGGCGCACCATCCGCGCCGCCCTGGACGCGCTCGGCGACATCGGCCGGCCGCGCGCCGTGCAGCTCGCCGTCCTCGTCGACCGCGGCCACCGCGAACTCCCGATCCGCGCCGACTACGTCGGCAAGAACCTCCCCACGTCGCTGCGGGAGACGGTCAAGGTCCAGCTCTCCGAGGAGGACGGCCGCGACACCGTCCTGCTCGGTGTGAAGCCGGCCGCCCCGGGCGCCCAGCCGTAGCTGTCGGCGTACGGCACCGTCGTACGCCTGCCGCGAGCGAGCTCCGCCGGGCACGCGTGCGCCCGCGCGCGTGCCGCCCGCCACCGGAGGAACCGGACCCGGAAACCGCTCCCGGAACCGGACCGGAAGAACCGCCGCCGGACCCCGTGACCGCGAGGCACCCCGCCTCCCGGACGCCGAGCCCCGGACCCCGGCCCCCTGCCCCGAACCGCCCTACGGAGCCTGAAAAAGATGCAGCGTCATCTCATCTCGGCCGCCGACCTCACCCGCGACGACGCCGTCCTGATCCTCGACACCGCCGAGGAGATGGCCCGGGTCGCCGACCGGCCGATCAAGAAACTGCCCACCCTGCGCGGCCGTACCGTCGTCAACCTCTTCTTCGAGGACTCGACCCGCACCCGGATCTCCTTCGAGGCCGCCGAGAAACGCCTGTCCGCGGACGTCATCAACTTCACCGCCAAGGGCTCCAGCGTGTCCAAGGGGGAGTCCCTGAAGGACACCGCGCAGACCCTGGAGGCGATGGGCGTCGACGCCGTCGTCATCCGGCACGGCGCCTCCGGCGCCCCCTACCGGCTGGCGAACTCCGGCTGGATCGACGCCGCCGTGATCAACGCGGGCGACGGCACTCACCAGCACCCCACCCAGGCCCTCCTGGACGCCTTCACCATGCGCCGCCGCCTGGTCGGCCGGGACGCGGGGCTCGGCCGGGACCTGGCGGGCAAGCGCATCACGCTCGTCGGCGACATCCTGCACAGCCGGGTCGCCCGCTCCAACGTCGACCTGCTGCACACGCTCGGCGCCGAGGTCACCCTGGTCGCCCCGCCCACCCTGCTCCCCGTCGGCATCGAGAGCTGGCCCTGCGAGGTCTCCTACGACCTCGACTCGACGCTCCCCAAGTCCGACGCGGTGATGCTGCTCCGCGTGCAGCGCGAACGCATGAACGCCGCGTTCTTCCCGACCGAGCGCGAGTACTCCCGCCGCTACGGCCTCGACGCCGACCGCATGGCGCGGATGCCCGAACAGGCCATCGTGATGCACCCCGGCCCGATGGTCCGCGGCATGGAGATCACCGCCGAGGTCGCCGACTCGCCGCGCTGCACCGCCGTCGAGCAGGTCGCCAACGGCGTCTCGATCCGCATGGCCGTCCTGTACCTGCTGCTGGGCGGCAACGAACCCGCCGTCCCGCACGCCCGCACCACCGAGGAGAAGTGACCGGCATGAGCAAGACCCTGATCCGCGGTGCGAAGGTGCTCGGCGGCGCGCCCCAGGACGTCCTGATCGACGGCGAAACGATCACGCAGATCGGCACGGACCTCCCCGCCGACGCCACCGGGGGCGCGGAGATCGTCGAGGCCGACGGCAAGGTGCTGCTGCCGGGCCTGGTCGACCTGCACACCCATCTGCGCGAGCCCGGCCGCGAGGACTCCGAGACGGTGCTGACCGGCACCCGCGCGGCCGCCTCCGGCGGCTACACGGCCGTCTTCGCCATGGCCAACACCTTCCCCGTCGCCGACACCGCCGGCGTGGTCGAACAGGTGTACCGACTCGGCCGGGAACACGGCTACTGCGACGTACAGCCCATCGGCGCCGTCACCGTCGGCCTGGACGGCAAGAAGCTCGCCGAGCTCGGCGCCATGCACGACTCGGCGGCCGGCGTCACCGTCTTCTCCGACGACGGCAAGTGCGTCCACGACGCCGTGATCATGCGCCGCGCCCTGGAGTACGTGAAGGCCTTCGGCGGCGTCGTCGCCCAGCACGCCCAGGAACCGCGGCTCACCGAGGGCGCCCAGATGAACGAGGGCGTCGTCTCCGCCGAGCTCGGCCTCGGCGGCTGGCCGGCCGTCGCCGAGGAGTCGGTCATCGCCCGGGACGTGCTGCTCGCCGACCACGTCGGCTCCCGCGTCCACATCTGCCACCTGTCCACCGCGGGCAGCGTCGAGATCGTCCGCTGGGCGAAGTCCCGCGGCATCCGGGTCACCGCCGAGGTGACCCCGCACCACCTGCTCCTCACCGACGAACTGGTGCGCAGCTACAACCCGGTCTACAAGGTCAACCCGCCGCTGCGCACCGAGGCCGACGTGCGGGCGCTGCGCGAGGCGCTGGCCGACGGCACGATCGACATCGTCGCCACCGACCACGCCCCGCACCCGCACGAGGACAAGGACTGCGAGTGGGCCGCCGCCGCCATGGGCATGGTCGGCCTGGAGACCGCGTTGTCAGTGGTCCAGGAGACGATGGTGGAGACCGGACTGCTGGACTGGGCCGGAGTCGCCGCGCGCATGTCCGTCACGCCCGCCGAGATCGGACAGGCGCACGGCCACGGCCGCCCCGTCTCGGCAGGTGAGCCCGCCAACCTCACCCTGGTCGACACGGCATACCGTGGGCAGGTGGACCCCGCGGGCTTCGCCTCGCGCAGCCGCAACACCCCGTACGAGGGCCGCGTGCTGCCGGGCCGTGTCACCCACACCTGGCTCCGGGGCAAGGCCACGCTCGTCGACGGGAAGCTCACGTGACACCTCTGAAGCTGCTGGCCGCCGAACAGAAATCGGCGGAAGTGACCGACTGGGCCGCCCGTATCGGCTGGCTGATCGGCATCGCCCTCGTCGTCGCGCTCGTCTACTGGCTGATGCGCGAGGGCTGGAAATGGCGCGGCACCCTCCAGAACGACCTTCCGGAGCTGGCCACCGCGCCGGAGGACCCGGGCCCGGTCAGACTGACGATGAGCGGCCGCTACCACGGCTCCACCACCGCCGGGCAGTGGCTCGACCGCATCGTCGCGCGCGGCCTGGGCACCCGCAGCCGCGCCGAGCTCACCCTGACGGACGCCGGACTGGACGTCGTACGCCCCGGGGCGGCCGACTTCTTCGTCCCGGCCGCCGCGCTGCGCGGGGCCCGGCTCGACAAGGGCATCGCCGGCAAGGTCCTCACCGAGGGCGGACTGCTGGTCGTCACCTGGCGGCACGGCGACAAGGCGATCGACTCCGGGTTCCGCTCCGACCGAGCGGCCGAGCACCTGGAGTGGGTCGAGGCCCTGAACCACATGATCGACAAGACGGAAACGGAAGGCGCACGATGACCACCTCCACAAGGGGAGCCAAGGTTCCCGCCGTACTCGTCCTGGAGGACGGCCGTATCTTCCGCGGCCGTGCCTACGGGGCCGTGGGGGAGACCTTCGGCGAAGCGGTGTTCTCCACCGGCATGACCGGCTACCAGGAGACCCTGACCGACCCCTCGTACCGCCGCCAGGTCGTCGTGATGACCGCCCCGCACGTCGGCAACACCGGCGTCAACGACGAGGACCCCGAGTCCCGGCAGATCTGGGTCGCCGGCTACGTCGTGCGCGACCCCGCGCGCGTGCCCTCCAGCTGGCGCAACCGGCGCACCCTCGACGAGGAGCTCGCCGGCCAGGGCGTCGTCGGCATCTCCGGCATCGACACCCGCGCCCTCACCCGCCATCTGCGCGAGCGCGGCGCCATGCGCGTCGGCATCTTCAGCGGCGACGCCGTGCGGGACGACGTCACCCTGCTGGCCCGGGTCCGGGAGGCCCCCCAGATGAAGGGCGCCAGCCTCTACGAGGAGGTCACCACCCCGGAGGCGTACGTCGTCCCGGCGCGGGGTGAGAAGAGGTTCACCGTCGCCGCGATCGACCTCGGCATCAAGGGCATGACCCCGCATCGCATGGCCGAGCGCGGCATCGAGGTGCACGTCCTGCCCGCCACCGCCACGCTCGACGAGGTCTACGCGGTCGCCCCGGACGGCGTGTTCTTCTCCAACGGCCCGGGCGACCCGGCCACCGCCGACCACCCCGTCTCGCTCATGCGGGGCGTCCTGGAGCGCGGCACGCCGCTGTTCGGCATCTGCTTCGGCAACCAGCTCCTCGGCCGCGCCCTCGGCTTCGGCACCTACAAGCTGAAGTACGGCCACCGCGGCATCAACCAGCCCGTGCAGGACCGTACGACAGGCAAGGTCGAGGTCACCGCGCACAACCACGGCTTCGCCGTCGACGCCCCCACCGACAAGGTCTCCGAGACCCCCTTCGGCCGCGCCGAGGTCTCCCACGTCTGCCTCAACGACAACGTGGTGGAGGGGCTCCAGCTCCTCGACAAGCCGGCCTTCAGCGTCCAGTACCACCCCGAAGCGGCGGCCGGACCGCACGACGCCGCCTACCTGTTCGACCGTTTCACGTCTTTGATGGAGGGCCAGCGTGCCTAAGCGCACCGATATCCAGTCCGTCCTGGTCATCGGCTCCGGCCCGATCGTCATCGGTCAGGCCGCCGAGTTCGACTACTCCGGCACCCAGGCGTGCCGCGTCCTCAAGGCCGAGGGCCTGCGGGTGATCCTGGTCAACTCCAACCCGGCGACGATCATGACCGACCCGGAGATCGCCGACGCCACCTACGTCGAGCCGATCACCCCGGAGTTCGTCGAGAAGATCATCGCCAAGGAGAACCCCGACGCGCTGCTCCCCACCCTGGGCGGCCAGACGGCCCTGAACACCGCGATCTCCCTGCACGAGAACGGCGTCCTGGAGAAGTACGGCGTCGAGCTGATCGGCGCCAACGTGGCGGCCATCCACAAGGGCGAGGACCGCGACCAGTTCAAGCTGGTCGTCGAGGAGGTCCGCAAGAAGATCGGGCACGGCGAGTCCGCCCGCTCGGTCATCTGCCACACCATGGACGACGTCCTCCAGGGCGTCGACACCCTCGGCGGCTACCCCGTCGTCGTCCGCCCCTCCTTCACCATGGGCGGCGCCGGCTCCGGCTTCGCCCACGACGAGGAGGAGCTGCGCCGCATCGCCGGCACCGGCCTCACCCTCTCGCCGACCACCGAGGTGCTCCTGGAGGAGTCCATCCTCGGCTGGAAGGAGTACGAGCTGGAGCTGATGCGCGACCGGAACGACAACGTCGTGGTCGTCTGCTCCATCGAGAACTTCGACCCCATGGGCGTGCACACCGGTGACTCCATCACCGTCGCCCCGGCGATGACGCTCACCGACCGCGAGTACCAGATCCTGCGCGACATGGGCATCGCGATCATCCGCGAGGTCGGCGTCGACACCGGCGGCTGCAACATCCAGTTCGCGGTCAACCCGGAAGACGGCCGGGTCATCGTCATCGAGATGAACCCCCGGGTGTCGCGCTCCTCGGCGCTCGCCTCCAAGGCGACCGGTTTCCCCATCGCCAAGATCGCCGCCAAGCTCGCCGTCGGCTACACCCTCGACGAGATCCCCAACGACATCACCGAGCAGACCCCGGCCTCCTTCGAGCCCACGCTCGACTACGTCGTCGTCAAGGCGCCGCGGTTCGCCTTCGAGAAGTTCCCCTCCGCCGACTCCACGCTGACCACCACCATGAAGTCGGTCGGCGAGGCCATGGCGATCGGCCGGAACTTCACCGAGGCCTTCCAGAAGGCGCTGCGCTCCCTGGAGAAGAAGGGCAGCCAGTTCACCTTCGTCGGGGACCCCGGTGACAAGGCCGCCCTCCTCGAAGAGGCCGTGCGTCCCACCGACGGCCGGATCAACGCCGTCATGGGCGCCATCCGCGCGGGCGCCACCCCCGAGGAGGTCTTCGAGGCCACCAAGATCGACCCCTGGTTCGTCGACCAGCTCTACCTCCTCAAGGAGATCGCCGACGAGCTCGCCTCCGTCGAGCGCCTGGACGCCGGACTGCTCGCCGAGGCCAAGCGGCACGGCTTCTCCGACCAGCAGATCGGCGAGATCCGCGGTCTGCGCGAGGACGTGGTGCGCGAGGTGCGGCACGCCCTCGGCGTACGCCCCGTCTACAAGACGGTCGACACCTGCGCCGCCGAGTTCGCCGCCAGGACGCCGTACTTCTACTCCTCCTACGACGAGGAGAGCGAGGTCGCCCCGCGCGAGAAGCCCGCGGTGATCATCCTGGGCTCCGGCCCCAACCGCATCGGCCAGGGCATCGAGTTCGACTACTCCTGCGTCCACGCCTCCTTCGCGCTGAGCGACGCCGGCTACGAGACCGTGATGGTCAACTGCAACCCGGAGACCGTCTCCACCGACTACGACACCTCCGACCGGCTCTACTTCGAGCCGCTCACCCTGGAGGACGTCCTGGAGATCGTCCACGCCGAGCAGCAGGCCGGCCCCGTCGCGGGCGTCCTGGTCCAGCTCGGCGGCCAGACCCCGCTCGGCCTCTCGCAGGCCCTCAAGGACAACGGCGTGCCCGTCGTCGGCACCTCCCCGGAGGCCATCCACGCCGCCGAGGACCGCGGCGCCTTCGGCCGGGTGCTCGCCGAGGCCGGACTGCCCGCTCCCAAGCACGGCACCGCCACCACCTTCGCCGAGGCCAAGGCCATCGCCGACGAGATCGGCTACCCGGTCCTGGTGCGGCCCTCCTACGTGCTCGGCGGACGCGGCATGGAGATCGTCTACGACGAGACCCGGCTGGCGGCGTACATCGCCGAGTCCACCGAGATCAGCCCCTCCCGGCCGGTCCTGGTCGACCGCTTCCTCGACGACGCCATAGAGATCGACGTCGACGCCCTCTACGACGGCACCGAGCTCTACCTCGGCGGCGTCATGGAGCACATCGAGGAGGCCGGCATCCACTCCGGCGACTCCGCCTGCGCGCTGCCCCCGATCACCCTCGGCGGCTACGACATCAAGCGGCTGCGCGCCTCCACCGAGGCCATCGCGCGCGGGGTCGGCGTCCGCGGACTGATCAACATCCAGTTCGCGCTCTCCGGCGACATCCTCTACGTCCTGGAGGCCAACCCGCGCGCCTCCCGCACGGTGCCCTTCACCTCCAAGGCGACCGCGGTACCGCTGGCCAAGGCCGCCGCCCGCATCTCGCTCGGCGCCACCGTCGCCGAACTGCGCGCCGAGGGGCTGCTGCCGAGGAACGGCGACGGCGGCACCCTGCCGCTGGACGCGCCGATCTCCGTCAAGGAGGCCGTACTGCCCTGGAGCCGCTTCCGGGACACCTCCGGGCGCGGTGTGGACACCGTGCTCGGCCCCGAGATGCGCTCCACCGGCGAGGTCATGGGCATCGACTCCGTCTTCGGCACGGCGTACGCCAAGTCGCAGGCCGGCGCCTACGGCCCGCTGCCCACCAAGGGCCGCGCGTTCATCTCGGTCGCCAACCGCGACAAGCGCTCCATGATCTTCCCGGCCCGCGAACTGGTCGCCCACGGCTTCGAACTGCTCGCCACCTCCGGCACCGCCGAGGTGCTGCGGCGCAACGGCATCGACGCCACCGTCGTGCGCAAGCAGTCCGAGGGCCCCGGCCCGAACGGCGAGAAGACCATCGTCCAGTACATCCACGACGGCGAGGTCGACCTCATCGTCAACACCCCGTACGGCACCGGCGGCCGCCTCGACGGCTACGAGATCCGCACGGCGGCCGTGTCCCGCTCGGTGCCCTGCCTGACGACGGTCCAGGCGCTGGCCGCCGCCGTCCAGGGCATCGACGCCCTCCACGCCGGTGGCGTAGGGGTGCGCTCCTTGCAGGAACACGCCGAATTCCTGACCGCGGCCCGCGACTGACGGACGAGGGGGACACCGGAAACGGTGTCCCCCTCCTCATGAGGACACGACACCCACATGTACCCGCTCTTCTTCCGGCTCGTCTTCTCCCGCATGGACCCGGAGCGCGCGCACCACCTGGCGGTGCGCTGGATCCGCCTCGTCGCCCGCGTCCCCGTGCTGCGCACGTTCGTCGCGGCGGCCCTCGCCCCCCGCCACAAGGAGCTGCGCACCGAGGCGCTGGGACTGCGCCTGCACAGCCCCTTCGGACTCGCCGCCGGCTTCGACAAGAACGCCGTCGCCGTCGACGGGCTGGCGATGCTCGGCTTCGACCACGTCGAGATCGGCACCGTCACCGGCGAACCGCAGCCCGGCAACCCGAGGAAACGGCTGTTCCGCCTGGTGCCGGACCGGGCGCTGATCAACCGCATGGGCTTCAACAACGACGGCTCCGCCGCCGTCGCCGCCCGCCTGGCCGCCCGTACCCCCGTCTTCCGCACGGTGCTCGGCGTCAACATCGGCAAGACCAAGGTCGTCCCGGAGGGTGAGGCCGTCGCCGACTACGTGAAGTCCGCCGAGCGGCTCGCCCCGCACGCCGACTACCTCGTCGTCAACGTCTCCTCGCCCAACACCCCCGGCCTGCGCGACCTCCAGGCCACCGAGGCGCTGCGCCCGCTGCTGACGGCCGTGCGGGAGGCCGCCGACCGCGTGGTGACCGGACGCCGGGTGCCCCTGCTGGTCAAGATCGCGCCCGACCTGAACGACGAGGACGTGGACGCCGTCGCCGACCTCGCCGTGGAACTCGGCCTGGACGGGATCATCGCCACCAACACCACCGTCGCCCGCGAGGGCCTCGGACTGCGCGCCGACGCCTCCGTGGTGAAGGAGACCGGCGGCCTTTCCGGCGCCCCGCTCAAGGAACGCTCCCTTCAGGTGCTGCGCCGCCTGCACGCGCGCGTGGGCGACCGCGTCACCCTGGTCGGCGTCGGCGGCATCGAGGACGCCGAGGACGTCTGGCAGCGCATCCTGGCCGGCGCCACCCTGGTCCAGGGCTACAGCGCCTTCATCTACCAGGGCCCCTTCTGGGGCCGCGCGATCCACAAGGGCCTCGCCGCCCGCCTGCGCACCAGCCCGTACGCCACCCTCGCCGACGCGGTCGGCGCCGACGTGAGGACGACGACATGACAGTCCTGGAACCCTTCGGCGCCCGCCTGCGCCGTGCCATGGACGAGCGCGGACCGCTGTGCGTCGGCATCGACCCGCACGCCTCCCTGCTGGCCGACTGGGGCCTGAACGACGACGTGGCCGGCCTGGAGCGGTTCAGCCGCACGGTCGTCGAGGCCGTGGCCGGCCGGGTCGCCGTCCTGAAGCCGCAGAGCGCGTTCTTCGAACGCTTCGGCTCGCGCGGCATCGCCGTCCTGGAGAAGTCGGTGCAGGAGGCCCGGGCGGCCGGTGCGCTCGTCGTCATGGACGCCAAGCGCGGCGACATCGGCTCCACCATGGCCGCCTACGCCGAGGCCTTCCTGCACAAGGACGCGCCCCTGTTCTCGGACGCGCTCACCGTCTCGCCGTACCTGGGCTACGGGTCGCTGCGGCCCGCCGTGGAGCTGGCCCGGGAGAGCGGCGCCGGACTCTTCGTCCTGGCGCTCACCTCCAACCCGGAGGGCGACGAGGTGCAGCACGCGGTGCGCGCCGGCGAGGGCGGGGGGCGGAACGTGGGCGCCACGGTCCTGGCGCACCTGGCCGCCGAGAACGCAGGGGAGGAGCCGCTGGGTTCCTTCGGCGCGGTCGTCGGCGCGACGCTCGGCGACCTGTCGTCGTACGACCTGGCGGTCAACGGTCCGCTCCTCGCGCCCGGCATCGGCGCCCAGGGGGCCACCCCGGCCGATCTCCCGCGCGTCTTCGGTGCGGCGCTGCGCAACGTCGTGCCCAACGTCAGCCGGGGCGTGCTCCGGCACGGGCCCGACGCCGGGGCACTGCGGACGGCCTCGGACCGCTTCGCGGAGGAGGTCAGGGCGGCTGTGGCGGCCTCTTGACAGCGCTTGAGCCTGAATACAGGCTCAAATCCGGGCCGGTATGCCGTAAATGTCGGGCTCGACAGAGGCTGACCAGGACTTTTCCGCTGTTCTCGCTGACTCTCGCGGACTTGACCGCTAGTCTCCGTCGAGAGTGAACGGGCAAGCGTGTTGCTCGTGGCTCACCTGGTGTGGGACGACTAGGTTCCTCACCGGTCCGTATCCGACAGTTCGACATCCGAGGTGACGTAGGCGTGGCTCTTCCGCCCCTTACCCCCGAACAGCGCGCAGCCGCGCTCGAAAAGGCCGCCGCGGCTCGCCGGGAGCGGGCCGAGGTGAAGAATCGACTCAAGCACTCCGGCGCCTCCCTTCACGAGGTCATCAAGCAGGGCCAGGAGAACGACGTCATCGGCAAGATGAAGGTCTCCGCACTCCTGGAGTCCCTGCCGGGCGTGGGCAAGGTCCGCGCCAAGCAGATCATGGAGCGGCTCGGCATCTCCGAGAGCCGCCGGGTCCGCGGCCTCGGCTCCAACCAGATCGCCTCCCTGGAGCGCGAGTTCGGGAGCCAGGCCAGCTGAGTCCGGGGCACCCCGGGATTGCTGGAATAATCGCCGCATGGCTGTAACACCCCGGGGGACGACCCCCGTACCCCCGGACGCACGTCCGCGGCTGACCGTGCTCTCCGGCCCCTCCGGGGTCGGCAAGAGCACGGTCGTCGCCCATATGCGCAAGGAGCACCCCGAGGTCTGGCTCTCGGTGTCGGCGACGACCCGGACGCCCCGCCCCGGGGAGAAGCACGGGGTCCAGTACTTCTTCGTCACCGACGAGGAGATGGACAAGCTGATCGCCAACGGCGAGCTCCTGGAGTGGGCCGAGTTCGCCGGCAACCGCTACGGCACGCCGCGCGCCGCCGTGCTGGAGCGGCTGGAGGCCGGCGAACCGGTTCTTCTCGAGATCGACCTCCAGGGCGCCCGGCTGGTCCGCGAGTCCATGCCGGAGGCCCAGCTGGTGTTCCTGGCTCCGCCCTCGTGGGAGGAGCTGGTGCGCCGGCTCACCGGACGCGGCACCGAGCCGCCCGAGGTGATCGAGCGCCGTCTGGAGGCGGCGAAGATCGAACTCGCGGCCGAATCGGAGTTCGACGTGACCCTTGTCAACACCTCCGTCGAGGACGTGGCGCGCGAGCTGCTAGCCTTGATGGACGTAGTGTGATCGTTTTCTGCGATCCCATCCCACCTTTCGGAAGGTAGAGCGTGTCCTCTTCCATCACCGCGCCCGAGGGCATCATCAACCCGCCGATCGACGAGCTCCTCGAGGCCACCGACTCGAAGTACAGCCTCGTGATCTACGCGGCCAAGCGGGCCCGCCAGATCAACGCGTACTACTCGCAGCTCGGCGAGGGCCTCCTCGAGTACGTCGGTCCGCTCGTCGACACCCACGTCCACGAGAAGCCGCTCTCGATCGCCCTGCGCGAGATCAACGCCGGTCTGCTGACCTCCGAGGCCGTCGAGGGCCCGGCGCAGTAAGTGCGGTCACGGCAGTAGCATTTTCAGACTGAAGCTGGTTTTTCCACAGGCCCGGCAGCGCGACTGCCGGGCCTGTGGTGTGTCATGGAACCCGTACGCCGCGGCTCGTCGGCGTACGGGTGTCGAGAACGGGGAGGCCCGGTGAACCCGGTGAGCAAGCCCAAGGTCGTCCTGGGGGTCAGTGGTGGCATCGCCGCCTACAAGGCGTGCGAACTGCTGCGCCGGCTGACCGAGTCCGGCCATGACGTCCGTGTCGTCCCCACCGCCTCCGCGCTGCACTTCGTCGGCGCCGCCACCTGGTCCGCGCTCTCCGGCAACCCGGTCTCCACGGAGGTCTGGGACGACGTCCACGAGGTGCCGCACGTGCGCATCGGCCAGGCCGCCGACCTCGTCGTGGTCGCCCCGGCCACCGCCGACACGCTGGCCAGGGCGGCCCACGGCCTCGCCGACGACCTGCTGACCAACACCCTGCTCACCGCCCGCTGCCCGGTCGTCTTCGCCCCCGCGATGCACACCGAGATGTGGGAGCACCCCGCCACCCGGGAGAGCGTGGCGACGCTGCGCCGCCGGGGCGCCGTCGTGATCGAGCCCGCCGTCGGCCGGCTCACCGGCGTCGACACCGGCAAGGGGCGGCTGCCCGACCCGGCCGAGATCTTCGAGGTGTGCCGCCGCGTCCTGGCCCGGGGGGCGACCGAACCCGACCTCGCGGGGCGGCACGTCGTGGTCAGCGCCGGCGGCACCCGGGAACCGCTCGACCCGGTCCGCTTCCTCGGCAACCGCTCCTCCGGCAAGCAGGGCTACGCCCTCGCCCGCACCGCCGCCGCGCGGGGTGCCCGGGTCACACTGGTCGCCGCCAACGCCGCGCTGCCCGACCCGGCCGGCGTCGACGTCGTCCCGGTGGGCACGGCGGTCCAGCTGCGCGAGGCGGTGCTCAAGGCGGCCGCCGACGCCGACGCCGTCGTCATGGCCGCCGCGGTCGCCGACTTCCGCCCCGCCGTGTACGCCGCCGGCAAGATCAAGAAGAAGGACGGCCAGGAGCCCGAACCGGTCGCGCTGGTGCGCAATCCGGACGTTCTCGCGGAGATATCGGCCGACCGGGCGCGGCCCGGGCAGGTGATCGTGGGCTTCGCCGCCGAGACCGACGACGTCCTCGCCAACGGCCGCGCCAAGCTGGCGCGCAAGGGCTGCGACCTGCTCGTCGTCAACGAGGTGGGGGAGCACCGCACCTTCGGCGCCGAGGAGAACGAGGCGGTGGTCCTGGGCGCCGACGGCAGCGAAACCCCCGTACCGCACGGGCCGAAGGAGGCCCTGGCCGACACCGTCTGGGACCTCGTGGCCACGCGCCTCACCTGAACGCGCCGGCCGCCCGGCGGACCCGCCCACTCCGGTGGTGCACCGTGCCCGGACCCCTGGAAAGCGGGCCCGGCATTGGGCAGAATGCCCGTGCCGCAGGTCACAGTGGGCCCGAGAGGCGAGACGGGTGGGCCCGTGGCCGGGCATGACCGATAAACTGTCACCGGACGTGCCGGGCGCAGCCCCCGCCCCGTCCACCAATGATCAGCCAGCAGCCGCTGCAACCCCAGGGAGCGTTGTGTCCCGTCGCCTGTTCACCTCGGAATCCGTGACCGAGGGTCACCCGGACAAGATCGCTGACCAGATCAGTGACGCCATTCTCGATGCGCTCCTGAAGGAGGACCCGACCTCCCGGGTCGCCGTGGAGACGCTGATCACCACCGGCCTGGTGCACGTGGCCGGCGAGGTCACGACCAAGGCGTACGCGGACATCGCGACGCTGGTGCGCAACACGATCCTCGGGATCGGCTACGACTCGTCCAAGAAGGGCTTCGACGGCGCCTCCTGCGGTGTCTCCGTCTCCATCGGCGCCCAGTCCCCGGACATCGCCCAGGGTGTGGACGCCGCCTACGAGAACCGGGTCGAGGGCGACGACGACGAGCTGGACCGGCAGGGCGCCGGCGACCAGGGCCTGATGTTCGGCTACGCCTCGGACGAGACGCCCACGCTGATGCCGCTGCCGATCTTCCTGGCGCACCGGCTGTCCAAGCGCCTGTCCGAGGTCCGCAAGAACGGCACCATCCCCTACCTGCGCCCGGACGGCAAGACGCAGGTCACCATCGAGTACGACGGCGACAAGGCGGTCCGCCTGGACACGGTCGTCGTCTCCTCCCAGCACGCCAGCGACATCGACCTGGAGTCGCTGCTCGCCCCCGACATCCGCGAGTTCGTCGTCGAGCCGGAGCTGAAGGCCCTGCTGGACGACGGCATCAAGCTGGAGACCGAGGGCTACCGCCTGCTGGTCAACCCGACCGGCCGCTTCGAGATCGGCGGCCCGATGGGCGACGCCGGCCTCACCGGCCGCAAGATCATCATCGACACCTACGGCGGCATGGCCCGCCACGGCGGCGGCGCCTTCTCCGGCAAGGACCCGTCCAAGGTCGACCGCTCGGCCGCCTACGCGATGCGCTGGGTCGCCAAGAACGTGGTCGCCGCGGGCCTGGCCTCCCGCTGCGAGGTCCAGGTCGCCTACGCGATCGGCAAGGCCGAGCCGGTGGGCCTGTTCGTGGAGACCTTCGGCACCGCCAAGGTCGACGCGGAGAAGATCGAGGCCGCCATCGGCGAGGTCTTCGACCTCCGCCCGGCCGCCATCATCCGCGACCTCGACCTGCTCCGCCCGATCTACGCCCAGACGGCGGCGTACGGCCACTTCGGCCGCGAACTCGCCGACTTCACCTGGGAGCGCACGGACCGGGTGGACGCGCTGCGCAAGGCGGCGGGTCTCTGACCCGAGCGCATCCAGCCGTTTCCGCGGGCCCGGCCCCTCCTCGGGGGCCGGGCCCGCGGCATGCGGACACCCCGCCCGTTGTCAGTGCCCTTTGGTAAGAATGCTGGTGTGAGCAGCGAGGACGGGACGGCGGGGGCCGGGGGTGAGGGTGCGCCGCCGGAGCAGCTCGCGTTGATCCGCGAGAGCGTGCGCAAGGCCAGGGTGCCCCGGGCCAAGCCGCGCACCTGGCGCGGTGCGGCGCTGGCCAAGGAGCTGCCGGTGGCCCGGGTGCTCGTCGACAAGGGTGTGCTGCACCTCGACCGGTACTTCGACTACGCCGTGCCCGAGGAACTGGACGAAGCCGCGCAGCCCGGGGTGCGGGTGCGCGTGCGGTTCGGCGCCGGGGGGCGCACGGTGCGGGAGGGGCGGCGCGAGGGCGGGAGCCTCATCGACGGCTTTCTGATCGAGCGGGTCGCCGAGTCCGACTACGCCGGGCCGCTGGCCGCCCTCGCCCAGGTCGTGTCGCCGGAACCCGTTCTCGGCCCCGAGCTGCTGGACCTCGCCCGCGCCGTCGCCGACCGGTACGCGGGCAGCCTCGCCGACGTGCTGCAACTGGCGGTGCCGCCCCGGCACGCCCGCGCCGAGGCCCGCGCGTCGGACCCGCCGCCGGCCCCGCCGGCGCCGCCCGAGCCCGGCAGCTGGCGGCGCTACGAACGGGGCGAGGGCTTTCTGCGCGCCCTGGCCGAGGGCCGTGCGCCGCGGGCGGTGTGGACGGCGCTGCCCGGCCCCGAGTGGGCCGAGGAGATCGCCCGGGCCGTGGCGGCGACGCTCGCCTCGGGCCGGGGCGCGCTCGTCGTCGTCCCGTCCGGGCGGCCCGCGAGCCGGGTCGACGCCGCGCTCACCGCCCTGCTGGGCGAGGGACAGCACGTGGTGCTGACCGCCGACGCGGGACAGGAGCGGCGCTACCGCGAGTGGCTCGCCGTGCGCCGGGGAGCGGTGCGGGCCGTCGTCGGGACCCGCGCCGCGATGTTCGCGCCGGTACGCGACCTCGGCCTGGTCGTCGTGTGGGACGACGGCGACTCCGGGCACAGCGACGACCACGCGCCCTTCCCGCACGTCCGGGAGGTACTGGAGCTGCGCGCCACCCGCGACCGGTGCGCGTTCCTGCTGGGCGGCTGGAGCTGCACGGTGGAGGCCGCGCAACTGGTGGAGAGCGGCTGGGCCGCGCCCCTGGTCGCCGACCGCGAACGGGTGCGCGCCACCGCGCCGCTGGTGCGGACCGTCGGGGACCAGGACCTGGCCCGCGACGAGGCCGCCCGGGCCGCCCGGCTCCCCACGCTCGCCTGGCAGACGCTCCGCGAGGGGCTGCGGCACGGCCCTGTGCTGATCCAGGTGCCGCGGCGGGGGTACGTGCCCCGGCTGGCCTGCGCCCAGTGCCGGGAACCCGCCCGCTGCGGGCGCTGTGCCGGGCCGCTGGAGGCGCGGGATGCGGGCGAGCTGCGGTGCGTGTGGTGCGGCACCGAGGAGCCGGCCTGGCACTGCCCCGAGTGCGGCGGGTTCCGGCTGCGGGCGCAGATCGTGGGCGCACGCCGGACGGCGGAGGAGCTGGGGCGGGCGTTCCCGGCGGTGCCGGTGCGCACATCGGGGCGCGAGCACGTACTGGACACGGTGCCGGGGACACCCGCGCTGGTGGTGAGCACACCCGGGGCCGAGCCGGTCGCCGAGGGCGGGTACGCGGCCGCGCTGCTGCTCGACGGCTGGGCGATGCTCGGCCGGCCGGACCTGCGGGCGGGGGAGGAGGCATTGCGGCGGTGGATCGGCGCGGCCGCGCTGGTCCGGCCCCAGCCGGCCGGGGGCACGGTGGTGGTCGTCGCCGAGCCCACGCTGCGGCCCGTCCAGGCGCTGGTCCGCTGGGACCCGTCCGGGCACGCGGTACGTGAGCTGGGGGAGCGGCGTGAGCTGGCGTTCCCGCCGGTGTTCCGCATGGCGGCGGTGACGGGACCGGTGGGCGCGGTGACGGAGTTCCTGGAGGTGGTCGAGCTGCCCGGGGACGCGGAGATACTGGGCCCGGTCCCGGTCACCGCCCCGGCCGGCGCCGTCCCGCCGACGACGGCGGAACGCGCGCTGGTCCGCGTCCCACCGGGCAGCGGAGCGGAGCTCGCGGCGGCCCTGAAGACAGCACAGGCGGCCCGGATGGCACGGGGCGGGGGCGCGGAGGTGCGCATCCGGATCGATCCACCGGACATCGGCTGACCCGCCCGCCCCCGTCAGAGGGCACGGGGCGAAGCCCCGGCGCCGACGCGCCCGTGAGGGGCGCGGGGCTGTATCAACGTGCGGTTCCGCCGCGGGGCACGAAGCACCCCCCACCGGCCCGCGGACGACGACGAACCCGGGAATCGGGGCGGAGCCCCGGCCGACCGGGGCTCCGTGCGCCGTCAGCCGTTGCGGGGCGTGGGGAACGCCGGAGGCCGGGGGTCGTCGCGGAGCGACGGACTGCCCGCCTTCGGCTGCGTCGGCATCACCCGCGCCGCCGGCACCGTCGGCAGCCCGGAGCCGGCGGTGACCGGCCGGGGCGACCCCGCCGGCTCCGCCGTGCGCTCCGCCTCGGCGGCGGCCTGCGCCGCCGCCCTGCGCGCACCGTAACGCCGGTGCACCGCCTGTTTCGTGACGCCGAGCGCGGAGCCCACCGCGTCCCACGAGAAGCCCAGGGAGCGGTCGAAGTCCACGGCCGCCGTGACCAGGGTCTCGACGCTGTCCCGCAGTTCCTGCGCGAGGCGGACGGTCGGGGCGGGGGCCCGCCCGTAGACGACGAAGCCCGCGGAGGGGCCGGAGCGGCGCGGACGGTAGACGTTGCCCAGCTGGGCGGTGAGCGTGCGCAGTGCGTCCACCTGCCGGCGGACCCGCTCGATGTCCCGCACCAGCAAGTGCAGGCTGGCCCGGGCCTGGGCGTCGTGGGTTGCGTGGTCGGCCATGAACAAGCCTCTCGAACCGGCGATGAGGAGATGAGGAGATGAGTGGAGGAAGAGACGGTGCAGCAAGGTCTGGACCGGGCGGGCCGGTCCGTCGGGGTCAACTCCTTCTTGACCAACGCGTTTTTGCGTGACTGGTCACGGTGTGGGGGCGCGGAAGCATTCGCGTACGCCCGCCGGACCCGCCCGCACCCCCGGTTCCGCCGGTAACGGGCCACGCCTGGCCCTGTCGGTACCGGGCCATAGACTGGGACGACTTCGCCGCCGGTACGCAACCCTGCCCGAGAGGCCGACACACCCGTATGAAGCTCGTCTTCGCAGGCACCCCCGAGGTCGCCGTCCCCGCCCTGGACGCCCTGATCGCCTCCGGGCGGCACGAGGTCGCCGCGGTCGTCACCCGCCCCGACGCCCCGGCCGGGCGGGGCCGCCGGCTGATCGCCAGCCCCGTCGCCGAGCGGGCCGAGGAGGCCGGCATCGAGGTGCTCAAGCCGCGCCGGCCCCGCGACGAGGACTTCCTGGCCCGGCTGCGCGAGATCGCCCCCGACTGCTGCCCCGTCGTCGCCTACGGCGCCCTGCTGCCCCGCGTCGCCCTCGACGTCCCGGCCCACGGCTGGGTCAACCTGCACTTCTCGCTGCTGCCCGCCTGGCGCGGTGCCGCCCCCGTGCAGCACTCCCTCATGGCGGGCGACGAGATCACCGGCGCCTCCACCTTCCTCATCGAGGAGGGGCTCGACTCGGGTCCGGTGTACGGCACCGTCACCGAGGAGATCCGCCCCACCGACACCAGCGGCGACCTGCTCACCCGGCTCGCCTTCGCCGGCTCCGGGCTGCTGGCCGCCACCATGGACGGCATCGAGGACGGCACCCTCGAGGCCGTACCGCAGCCCGCCGAGGGCGTCACGCTCGCTCCGAAGATCACCGTGGAGGACGCGCGCGTCGACTGGTCCGCCCCCGCGCTGCGCGTCGACCGTGTCGTGCGCGGCTGCACCCCCGCCCCCGGCGCCTGGACGACCTTCCGCGGCGAGCGGCTCAAGCTGATCCAGCTCGCCCTCGCCCCCGAGCACACCGACCTCGCCCCTGGCGCCCTCGCCGTCGGCAAGAACAGCGTCCACGTCGGCACCGGCTCGTACGCCGTCGAGTTGCTGTGGGTGCAGGCGCAGGGCAAGAAGCCGATGCGCGCGGCCGACTGGGCGCGGGGCGTGCGGATCGTCGAGGGGGAGCGGCTGGGCGGCTGACCGCTGCGGCGGCCGACGGGGCTCCGGCCGTCGGCGCCCGGCGTCCACCACGGCCGCGGGGCGCCCGGCGCACACCGCGTAGGCTGGGCGGACAGCCCGTTCTGCGACCCGGAGCACCTTTTTCGTGAGCGATCAGCCCCGCCGTCCCCGTAAACCCGGCAAGCCCTACCGCCGGCCCCAGAAGGACCCCGTCCGCATCCTCGCCTTCGAGGCGCTGCGCGCGGTGGACGAACGGGACGCGTACGCCAACCTCGTCCTGCCCCCGCTGCTGCGCAAGGCCCGCGAGAAGGACGGCTTCGACGGCCGGGACGCCGCGCTGGCCACCGAGCTCGTCTACGGCACACTGCGCCGGCAGGGCACGTACGACGCCGTCCTCGCCGCCTGCGTCGACCGGCCGCTGCGCGAGGTGGACCCGCCGGTGCTCGACGTGCTCAGCCTCGGCACCCACCAGCTCCTCGGCACCCGCATCCCCACGCACGCCGCCGTCTCCGCCTCCGTCGAGCTGGCCCGCGTCGTGCTCGGCGACGGGCGGGCCAAGTTCGTCAACGCCGTGCTGCGCAAGGTCGCCCGGCAGGATCTCGACGGCTGGCTGGAGCAGGTCGCGCCGCCGTACGACGAGGACCCCGAGGACCATCTCGCCGTCGTGCACTCGCACCCCCGCTGGATCGTCTCCGCGCTGTGGGACTCCCTCGGCGGCGGCCGGGCCGGCATCGAGGACCTGCTCGAGGCCGACAACGAACGGCCCGAGGTCACCCTCGTCGCACGTCCGGGGCGGGCCACCGCCGAGGAACTGCTGCGCGAGCCGGCCGCCGAGCCGGGCCGCTGGTCGCCGTACGCAGTCCGGCTCACCGAGGGCGGCGAGCCCGGGGCCGTCGAGGCCGTGCGCGAAGGGCGTGCGGGGGTGCAGGACGAGGGCAGTCAGCTGGTCGCGCTCGCCCTCGCCAACGCCCCCGTGGAGGGGCGCGACGAGCTGTGGCTCGACGGGTGCGCCGGGCCCGGCGGCAAGGCGGCGCTGCTCGCCGCGCTCGCCGCGGAGCGCGGGGCCGCGCTGGTCGCCGCAGAGAAGCAGCCGCACCGGGCCGGGCTGGTCGCCAAGGCGCTGCACGGCAACCCCGGGCCCTACCAGGTGGTCACCGCCGACGGGACCCGGCCGGCGTGGCGGCCCGGGACGTTCGACCGGGTGCTGGTGGATGTGCCGTGCACCGGACTCGGGGCACTGCGGAGGCGGCCGGAGGCACGGTGGCGGCGCCGCCCGGAGGATCTGGACGGATTCGCGCCGTTGCAGCGGGGGTTGCTGGAGATGGCGTTGCGGTCGGTGCGGGTGGGGGGCGTCGTGGGGTACGCGACGTGCTCGCCGCATCTCGCCGAGACGCGGGCGGTGGTGGGGGATGTGCTGAAGCGGCATCCGGGGGTCGAGTTGCTGGATGCGCGGCCGCTGTTGGTGGGGGTGCCCGCGCTGGGGGACGGGCCGGATGTGCAGTTGTGGCCGCATGTGCACGGTACGGACGCGATGTATCTGGCGCTGGCGCGCAGGGTTTCCTGACTCCGGGGCGTCTTGAGAGCTCGGGCGGATGGGGTGCGGGTGCGGGGCGGGTGCGGCTTGTCGCGCGGTTCTCCGCGCTCCTGAGAAGCAGGGGGCGCGCCACTGCTTTCAGGGGCGCGGAGAACCGCGCGAGCACCCCCGATGTGCCCGCGGCCGCCGAGATCACACGCGCCCCCGAGCCATGAGGCGCCCCGCAGGGCGTAGCCCGGGGGCTGGGCATGGGAGGCTGGGGGTATGGCCGTGCAGATCAACCCCAGCATCCTGTCCGCCGACTTCGCGCGTCTCGCCGAGGAGGCGCGGGCGGTCGAGGGGGCCGACTGGCTCCACGTCGACGTCATGGACAACCACTTCGTCCCCAACCTCACGCTCGGCGTGCCGGTCGTGGAGTCGCTGGCCCGGGCGACGGACACCCCGTTGGACTGCCATCTGATGATCGAGGCCCCCGACCGCTGGGCACCCCAGTACGTCGAGGCGGGTGCCTCCTCCGTCACCTTCCACGCGGAGGCGGCCGCCGCCCCCGTGCGGCTCGCCCGCGAGATCCGCGCCAAGGGCGCCCGCGCCTCCATGGCCCTCAAGCCCGCGACGCCGATCGAGCCGTACGAGGACCTGCTGCCCGAGCTGGACATGCTGCTGATCATGACGGTCGAGCCCGGCTTCGGCGGCCAGGCCTTCCTCGACATCATGCTGCCCAAGATCCGCCGCACCCGGGAGCTGATCGGCAAGCACGGTCTCGACCTGTGGCTCCAGGTCGACGGCGGCGTCTCGGCCGCGACCATCGAGCGCTGCGCGGAGGCGGGCGCGGACGTCTTCGTCGCCGGCAGCGCGGTCTACGGCGCCGACGACCCGGCCGCGGCGGTCCGTGCCCTGCGTACCCAGGCCGAGAACGTGACGGCGGGTGCCTCCTGGGCATGCGACCACTGAGCCAACGCGAGCTGAACGCCGACCGTCCGGGCTGATCGGGACCCACGGATCTGCAAGGATGAACGGCGAATCGAGAATGTGAACAGCAGCAATGCAGTGAGGAGATGGCCGTGTCGGGTATGTCGGCGGGCCGGTCGGCGATGCGGATGGGACCCGCTGAGCTGGTGCAGGCGGCGGCCATGGCACGCCGCTTCTACCTCGAGGGCAAATCGAAGATCCAGATCGCCGAGGAGTTCGGCGTCAGCCGCTTCAAGGTGGCCCGGGTCCTGGAGACCGCCCTCGAACGGGATCTCGTACGCATCGAGATCCGCGTCCCCGCGGAGCTGGACGCCGAGCGCTCCGACGCGCTGCGGGCCCGCTACGGTCTGAGGCACGCCGTCGTGGTCGAGTCGCCGGCCGACGCGGACGAGTCGCCCGACCCGGAGAACCTCGGCGAGGTCGCCGCGGATCTGCTGGGCGAACTGGTGACCGAGGGCGATGTCCTCGGGCTGGCCTGGGGGCGCTCCACCATCCACATGGCGGCCGCCCTGGACCGGCTGCCGCCGTGCACGGTCGTGCAGCTCACGGGCGTGTACGACGCCGGGACCGCCGAGCGCGGCTCGGTGGAGGCCGTACGGCGGGCCGCGCAGGTCTCCGGGGGAGACGCGCACCCCATCTACGCGCCGATGCTGCTCCCGGACGCGGCGACCGCGACGGCGCTGCGGCACCAGACCGGGATCGCTCGGGCGTTCGAGTATTTCGACAAGGTGACCGTCGCCTGCGTCTCCATCGGCTCCTGGGAGGCGGGCATCTCGACGGTGCACGACATGCTCAGCGAGGAGGAGCGCTCCCACTACGCCACCCTCGGCGTCGCCGCGGAGATGTCCGCGCACCTCTTCGACGCCGAGGGGCGCCGGGTGGGGCGGGACCTGGGCGAGCGGTGCATCACGGTCACGGCGGACCAGCTGCGGCGGGTCCCGGAGGTCGTCGCCATCGCGGGCGGTCAGCGCAAGGCGGCGGCGATCGACGCGGTGCTGCGGTCGGGCCTCGTGACCAGCCTCGTCACGGACACGTCGGCGGCCGACGCGCTGATGACGGCGGGCCCGTCCCCGCGGGCCGCCCTGACCCGGGCGGATCCGGACGGCATCTGAGGGGGCGCCTTCCAGCTCGGGGGTTCGCGTTCTCCGGCGCCCGCGGGTGCGTCATGGTTGCTCGCGCAGTTCCCCGCGCTCCCTCACTCAGGGGCGCGGGGGCGGCAGCGATGCCCCCCCCACCTCCTGGACGTTCCTCCAACCGCGCCCCCACCCGCCCTGGACGATCCTCCCCATCTCTTCCGGCCACTCTCCGTGTAAGAATCAAGTACGTGCGTTTCCTCCACGACATCAAGCCGCCCTACGACCTGACGTACGACGACGTCTTCATGGTCCCCCGCCACAGCACCGTCGGCTCCCGCCAGTCCGTCGACCTCAGCTCCCCCGACGGCAGCGGCACGACCATCCCGCTCGTCGTCGCCAACATGACCGCGATCGCCGGCCGCCGGATGGCCGAGACCGTGGCCCGCCGCGGCGGCCTGGTCGTCATCCCGCAGGACATCCCGATCGACGTCGTCACCGACGTCCTCACCTGGGTCAAGAGCCGCCACCACGTGCTCGACACCCCGATCGTCCTCGCCCCGCACCAGACCGTCGCCGACGCCCTCGCCCTGCTGCCCAAGCGGGCCCACAACGCCGGCGTCGTCGTCGACGCGGACCGGCGCCCCGTCGGTGTCGTCACCGACCAGGACCTGACCGGCGTCGACCGCTTCACCCAGCTCGAAGTGGTCATGTCCAAGGACCTGCTGCTCCTGGACGCGGACATAGACCCGCGCGAGGCCTTCAACCGGCTCGACGGCGCCAACCGCCGCTACGCCCCCGCCGTCGACGCCGACGGCCGCCTCGCCGGCATCCTCACCCGCACCGGCGCCCTGCGCGCCACCCTCTACACGCCCGCCACCGACGACCGCGGCAGGCTGCGCGTCGCCGCCGCCGTCGGCATCAACGGAGACGTCGCGGGCAAGGCGAAGCAGCTCCTCGACGCGGGTGTCGACACCCTCGTCATCGACACCGCGCACGGCCATCAGGAGTCGATGATCAGCGCGCTCAAGCTGGTCCGCGCGCTCGACCCCCAGGTGCCGATCGTGGCCGGGAACATCGTCTCCGCCGAGGGCGTCAAGGACCTGATCGACGCCGGCGCGGACATCATCAAGGTCGGCGTCGGCCCCGGCGCCATGTGCACCACCCGGATGATGACCGGCGTCGGCCGGCCGCAGTTCTCCGCCGTCCTGGAGTGCGCGGCCGAGGCCCGCAAGTACGGCAAGCACGTGTGGGCCGACGGCGGCGTGCGCCACCCGCGCGACGTGGCCATGGCGCTCGCGGCCGGCGCGTCCAACGTGATGATCGGCTCCTGGTTCGCGGGCACCTACGAGTCGCCCGGCGACCTCCAGCACGACGCCAACGGACGCCCGTACAAGGAGTCGTTCGGCATGGCCTCCGCGCGTGCCGTGCGCAACCGCACCTCGGAGGAGTCGGCGTACGACCGCGCCCGCAAGGCGCTGTTCGAGGAGGGCATCTCCACCTCGCGGATGTTCCTCGACCCGGCCCGCCCGGGCGTCGAGGACCTCATCGACGCGATCATCGCGGGCGTCCGCTCCTCCTGCACCTACGCCGGGGCCGGCTCCCTGGAGGAGTTCGCGGAGAAGGCCATCGTGGGCATCCAGAGCGCGGCCGGCTACGCCGAGGGCAAGCCCCTGCACGCCAGCTGGAGCTGAGCCGAACCCCTGCCGACGCCCCACTGAGCAGAAGTGATCCACTACCCGTGCTGAACGATCTCGACGAACGCATCGTGCACGCCCTCGCCGAGGACGCGCGGCGCTCCTACGCGGACATCGGGCAACTGGTCGGCCTGTCGGCGCCCGCCGTCAAGCGGCGCGTCGACCGGCTGCGTTCCACCGGCGCCATCACCGGTTTCACCGTCCGCGTGGACCCGGTGGCGCTCGGCTGGGAGACCGAGGGGTTCGTCGAGATCTTCTGCCGGCGCAACACCTCGCCGGAGACCATCCGGCGGGGTCTGGAGCGCTACCAGGAGGTCGTGGCCGCGTCCACCGTCACCGGGGACGCGGACGCGGTCGTGCAGGTCTTCGCCTCCGACATGCGCCACTTCGAACGCGTCCTGGAACGGATCGCGGGCGAGCCCTTCGTGGAACGGACGAAGTCCGTCCTGGTGCTCTCGCCCCTGCTGCGCCGCTTCTCGTCCGGGGCGCCGACGTAGGCCGTCGGATATTCAGCGGACGCCGCCCGCCCCGCCGGTCTACCCTCACGGCATGACCTGGCGACATTGATCCCCCGCCCGCGCCCGTCGCGCACACGCCACCCACGCGCGCGCCCGTAGCGCATGTGCTTCCCGTGCCCCCCGAGGTCCGCCTCGGACGCCGTACGTCCTCACGTCCGGCGTCCGACAACCGACCTCGGGAAGGCCCCGATGCGCCCTTCGCCCGCGCCCGTCTCCACCCCCGCCACCGGCCTCCGGCGGCTGACGCGCACCCTCTGCGGCTACGCGTTCCTCGACGAGTTCGTGCTGCTCTACCCGGTGTACGCGCTGCTGTTCAGCGACACCGGCCTCTCCGTCTGGCAGATCTCCTCGCTCTTCGCCCTGTGGTCCCTCACCGGCGTCCTACTGGAGGTCCCGTCCGGCGCCTGGGCCGACGCCACCTCCCGGCGCCGGCTGCTCGCCCTCGCCCCGCTGCTCACCGCCGCCGGCTTCGCCCTGTGGGTGCTCGTCCCCTCGTACGCCTCCTTCGCCGTCGGCTTCGTGCTGTGGGGCGCCGGGGGAGCGCTCGGCTCCGGCACCCGTGAGGCGCTGGTCTACGACGAGCTGGAGCGGCTCGGTGCCGCCGGACGGTACGCCGGGCTCATGGGCCGGGCGCGTGCCTGCGGACTGGTGGCCGTCATGGCCGCGATGGCCCTCGCCGGACCGGTGTTCGCCCGGGGCGGCTACCTCGCCGTCGGCGCGGCGAGCGTCCTGACCTGTCTGCTCGCGGCGGCCACGGCGACCCGCTTCCCCGAGCACCGCACCCCGGCCGCCGATGCCGACGGCTGGACCGCGACCCTGCGCGCCGGGCTCACCGAGGCCCGCGCCGACCGTTCGGTACGCGGGGCGCTGCTGCTGGTCCCGGCCGTGACCGCCGTCTTCGGCGCCCTCGACGAGTACACACCACTGCTCGTGCGCGCCACCGGCGTCGCCGAACCGACCGTGCCCCGGTTCCTGCTGCTGATCTGGGCCGGCGCCACCGCGGGGGGCCTGCTCGCCGGACCCGGCTCCCGGCTCGGCAGCCGCGGGCTCGCCGTGCTGCTGGCGGGCGCCGCGTGCGCGCTGGCCGTGGGCGCCGCCTTTGGCAGCCCGGCCGGTCTGGCGCTGGTCGCCCTGGCCTTCGGCGGTCTCCAACTGGCGGTCGTGCTCGCCGACGCACGGCTCCAGCGGCGGATCCAGGACACCGGCCGGGCCACGCTGACCTCGGTGGCGGGCCTCGGCAGCGAGCTGACCACGGTCGCCGTCTACGCGGTCTACGGGGCGCTCGCCACGGCCGCCGGTCATGCCACCGCGTTCGCCTGGGGCGCGGCTCCGTACCTGCTCACGGCGGCCCTGCTGGCGACGGCGGGCCGCTCCCGGAAGGCGCGCAACGAATCGCCGCAAGCCGCCCGCGAGACGCAACGAAGCGCGCACCCGCGCGCAACGGCTCCGCCTTGTCCGCCCGCGCCGCCCGACCGTACCGTCTAAGCGATCCCCGACCCCCTCCGTACCCGGTGAGGACCCCGCATGCGCACCGCCCTGCTCCAGAGCTCCGGCCGTCCCGGTTCCGTCGTCGAGAACCTGAAGGTCCTCGACGAGGCCGCGGGCCGGGCCGCCGCCCAGGGCGCCGGGCTGCTCGTCACACCGGAGCTGTTCCTCACCGGGTACGCGATCGGCGACGGCCTCGCCCGGCTCGCCGAGCCCGCCGACGGCGAGGCCGCCGACGCGGTCGTGGAGACCGCCGCCCGCCACGGCCTCGCCGTCGCCTACGGCTACCCCGAACGGGCGTCCGACGGAACCGTCTTCAACTCCGTCCAGCTCGTCGCCGCCGACGGCACCCGGCTCGCGAACTACCGCAAGACCCACCTCTACGGCCCCTTCGAGCGTGAGCACTTCACCCCGGGCGAGCGACAGGTCGTCCAGGCCGAGCTGAACGGCCTCACCGTCGGCCTGATGATCTGCTACGACGTGGAGTTCCCGGAGAACGTCCGCGCCCACGCCCTGGCCGGCACCGATCTGCTGCTGGTGCCGACGGCGCAGCCGCACCCCTTCCAGTTCGTCGCCGAATCCCTCGTGCCCGTGCGCGCGTTCGAGAGCCAGCTGTATGTGGCGTACGTCAACCGGGTCGGCGTGGAGGGCGAGTTCGAGTTCGTCGGGCTCTCCACGCTGGCCGGGCCCGACGGTGTCGCCCGCGCCCGGGCCGGACGGGCGGAGGAACTGCTCCTCGCTGACGTGGACCCCGGCCTCCTCGCCGCCTCCCGCGAGGCCAACCCGTATCTGGCGGACCGCCGCCCGGGGCTCTACGGCTCCCTCGCCTGACACCCCTCCCGCCCTCCCCGTACCACCCGCGCAAGGAGTCCGTACCCCATGACGTCCACCGTGCCCAACGCGATCGAGCACGCCGAGGGGCAGCAGCCGCCGATCACCATGTTCGGCCCGGACTTCCCGTACGCCTACGACGACTTCCTCGCCCACCCGGCGGGCCTCGGCCAGATCCCGGCCACCGAGCACGGCACGGAGGTCGCGGTCGTCGGCGGCGGCCTCTCCGGCATCGTCACCGCCTACGAGCTGATGAAGATGGGCCTGAAGCCGGTGGTCTACGAGGCCGACCGGATCGGCGGCCGGCTGCGGACGGTGGGCTTCGACGGCTGCGACCCGTCGCTGACCGCCGAGATGGGCGCGATGCGCTTCCCGCCGTCCTCCACGGCGCTCCAGCACTACATCGACCTGGTGGGTCTCCAGACCCGGCCGTTCCCCAACCCCCTCGCGGAGGCCACCCCGTCGACCGTCGTCGACCTCAAGGGCGAGTCCCACTACGCCGAGACCCTGGCCGACCTGCCGCAGGTCTACCGGGACGTGGCCGACGCCTGGGCCCGGTGCCTGGAGGAGGGCGCCGACTTCTCCGACATGAACCGGGCCCTGCGCGAGCGGGACGTGCCGCGGATCCGGCAGATCTGGGCGAGGCTCGTCGAGAAGCTCGACAACCAGACCTTCTACGGCTTCCTCTGCGACTCCGACGCGTTCAAGTCCTTCCGGCACCGCGAGATCTTCGGCCAGGTCGGCTTCGGCACCGGCGGCTGGGACACCGACTTCCCCAACTCCATCCTGGAGATCCTCCGCGTCGTCTACACCGAGGCCGACGACCACCACCGCGGCATCGTCGGCGGCTCCCAGCAACTGCCGCTCAGGCTCTGGGAGCGCGAGCCGGAGAAGATCGTCCACTGGCCGTACGGCACCTCGCTGAGGTCGCTGCACGTAGGCGGCGAGCCGCGCCCTGCCGTGACCCGGCTGCACCGCACGGCGGGCAACCGCATCACGGTGACGGACGCGCGCGGCGACATCCGCACCTACAAGGCGGCGGTCTTCACCGCGCAGTCCTGGATGCTGCTCTCGAAGATCGCCTGCGACGACGCCCTCTTCCCGATCGACCACTGGACCGCCATCGAGCGCACCCACTACATGGAGTCCAGCAAGCTGTTCGTCCCCGTCGACCGGCCGTTCTGGCTCGACAAGGACGAGCGCACCGGCCGGGACGTCATGTCGATGACGCTCACCGACCGTATGACGCGGGGCACCTACCTCCTGGACGACGGCCCGGACCGGCCCGCCGTCATCTGCCTCTCCTACACCTGGTGCGACGACAGCCTGAAGTGGCTGCCGCTGTCCGCGCACGAGCGAATGGAGGTGATGCTGAAGTCGCTCGGCGAGATCTATCCGGGCGTCGACATCAGGAAGCACGTCATCGGCAGTCCGGTGACCGTCTCCTGGGAGAACGAGCCCTACTTCATGGGCGCGTTCAAGGCCAATCTGCCCGGCCACTACCGCTACCAGCGGCGGCTGTTCACCCACTTCGTGCAGGACCGGCTGCCCGCCGACAAACGCGGGATCTTCCTCGCCGGCGACGACATCTCCTGGACGGCGGGCTGGGCCGAGGGCGCCGTGCAGACCGCGCTCAACGCGGTCTGGGGCGTGATGCACCACCTGGGCGGCGCGACCGACGCGACCAACCCCGGCCCGGGCGACGTCTACGACGAGATCGCGCCGGTGGAACTGCCGGAGGACTGAGCGGCGGGAAGGGCCCCGCTCCTACCGGTCCAGCGGGGTGAGCAGCATGCGGCTCGCCAGGCCCACCACCGCGTCCAGCCGGTCCGTGAACTCCCCGGCCAGCTCCGGCAGTCCGCGCAGGGCCCACAGCGTGCGGGCCGCGGACCAGCCGGCCTCCCGGGCCCGCTCCAGGCTCCAGGACGCCAGCAGATGGGTCAGCGGGTCGGCGATCTGCAACAGGTCGGGGCCCGGCATCAGCTCCTCGCGGATGCGTTCCTCCAGCGCGACGAGGACGTCCCCCACGCGCTCGAACTCGTCCTCCAGCTCCTCGGGTGCGCAGCCGAGCTCCCGGCAGGCGTCCACGACGGCCAGGGCGAGGTCGTGCCCGACGTGCGCGTTGATCCCCGCGAGGGCGAACTGGAGGGGCCGTACGCCCGGATGGCGGCGGAACTGGAACAACGGCCGCCAGCACGCGGGCACCGGCCCCCGCTCGGCCACCCGGAGATACCGCTCGGCGAAGCGGACGTCCAGCGTGCTCGCGCTCCGCCGGTCCGGGAACTCCCCGGCGTCGATGCGCCGGCCGAGCTCCTCGGTGACCGCGAGATAGACGCGGTTGAACACCGCCACCCCGTCCCGCTCCGGCCAGACCACGCCGAGCGCGCGCATACGGACCACGACGCCACCGACGCCGGCCACGGACTGCTGCAACCGCACCATGCCCGCAGCGTCCCAGGCCCCCACCGCCCGGGCGCCCCAGGACGGGGGCATTCCCCGGAACGGGGGACGCGAGGGGTGGGCCGAGCGGGGGAGGGGAGCACGGCAGCGGCCGGGCGACGTGGGCGAACACCGTGCCCGGTCTCACCGCCCCCGCCAAGCGAAGACCTGGTCCGTCTGGCGTGGCTACGGGAAGGTCACCACCACCACAGGCGATGCCCAGTCCACCCGCACCAGGACCGTATCGACCTACTACCGCGGCATGGACGGGGACAAGCAGTCCGACGGCACCACCCGCGACGCCAAGGTCACCGACTCGACGGGCACGTCCGTCACCGACGCCGATCCCTTGGCCGGCACGATGCGTGAATCGATCCGGTACGACGGCAGCGCCGAAGTGTCCGGGACCATCACCGACCAGTGGGTCCACCAGACCGGCACCGATGGGACCCGCAACAGCACCTACATCCGTCCCGGCACCGTCCGCACTCGCACGGATCTGTCCTCGGGCGGCACTCGTGACACCTCCGTCACCACGACGTACGACGACACGACAGGCGCTGCCCTCAAGGTCGACGATGCGGGTGACAAGGCGGTCACCGGCGACGAGCAGTGCACCCGTACCACTCTCGCGAACAACAAGACCGACTGGCTGATGGCCTTCCCGGTCCGGGTGGAGACGGTCGATGTGGCGTGCGACGCCACGACGAACCGGCCGGACAACGTCGTCTCCGACGTCCGCACCTTGTACGACAATCAGGCTTACGGTGCTGCCCCGAAGACCGGAGACGAGACCTCCACTCAGCGTCTGTCCGCCTACAACAGTGGTGACGCGGCCTATCAAACCGTCTCCACCAGCACCTACGACAGTCAGGGGCGCATCCGCTCCGTCGAGGACGCCGGCCACAATCCGACCACCACGGACTACATCCCCGCCACCGGTGGTCCCCTCACCGGCACGGTCACCAAGGACGCCCGGAACTACGCGACGACCACCACCTTCGATCCCGCCCACGGAACCGCGACCTCGGTCGTCGACCCGAACGGCAAACGCACGGACTACGCGTACGACGGCCTCGGTCGCCTCACCAGCCTGTGGCTGGCCAACCGGTCCAAGTCCTCAAGGCAGACGGCGAGTCTCGTCTACCACTACACCATTTCCAGCAACACCGCCTCCGTCGTCTCCACGGGCAAACTCAACAACGACGGAGCCACTTACGACACCACCTACGCCCTGTACGACGCGCTCCTGCGGCCCCGGCAGACCCAGACCCCTGCCCCGGGCGGTGGACGTGTCATCGCGGAGACCAAGTACGACAGCCGCGGTCTCGCGGTCGAGTCGAACGCCGACTACACCGACTCCTCCTCACCGTCCGGCACTCTCGCCACCATCACTTCCGCGGTCCCCTCCCAGACCCTCACCACCTACGACGGTGCCGGCCGGGCCACAGCAGCCGACTTCTACGCCGGTGGCGTGAAGCGCTGGACGACGTCCACCGCGTACGGCGGCGACCGCACCACGGTCACCCCGCCCAAGGGCGGCATCGCCACCACCACCCTGACCGACACCCTCGGCCGCACCACCGAGACCAGGCAGTACGACAGTGGCAGCCCCTCCGGTTCCTACACGTCCATCGACTACACCTACGACGCGAAGAGCCGGCTGAAGGAAGTCGTAGACGACGACGGCAACACCTGGTCGTACGGCTACGACCTGATGGGCCGCCAAGTCAGCTCCGTCGACCCGGACACCGGGACCACCACCACCACGTACGACGACCTCGACCAGGTGGCATCGACCACCACCGCGGCCGGTACGGACGACGAGAAGACACTCAGCTACACCTATGACGTCCTCGGCCGCCGGACGGGAATGTACGACGGCACCACGCAGGACTCCGCTCACCAGCTCGCCCGGTGGACCTACGACTCGGTGGCCAAGGGGCAGCCGACCTCCTCGATCCGCTACGTCGGCGGCTCTGGTACCTCTGGCAAGGCTTACATCAGCCAGGTCGGCGCCTACGACGCCCTCTACCGGCCGACCCTGACCCGGGTCACCGTCCCCTCGGTCACCGGTGAGGAAGCCCTGGCGGGCTCGTACACCTCCACCACCGGGTACAACCTCGACGGCACCGTCCAGGTCTCCTCCGACCCCGCAGCCGGCGGACTGCCCTCCGAATCCCTGGAGTACGGCTACAACGACCTGAGCATGCCGACCACGCTCAAGGGTGCCACCGGCTACGTGCAGGACACGAGCTACACCAAACTCAGTGACATCAAGCAGATCACCTTCGGTGTCTCCGCTGCCGACACCGCCAAGTGGCTCCAGGTCACCAACACGTACGAGGACGGCACACGGCGCCTGCAACGGCAGCTCGTCACCGACGACGCCCAGACCGCTCCGGTCCAGGACACCGCCTACAGCTACGACGACTCCGGCAATCCCACCAAGGTCGCCACGCACGCCGACGGCACCGACGACGTCCAGTGCTACCGCTACGACGGACACGACCGCCTCGCCCAGGCCTGGACCGCCACCGACGGCTGCGCGGCCGACCCGACCACCGCCGTGCTCGGCGGGCCGGCACCTTACTGGCAGAGCTACGCCTACGACGACCTGGGCAACCGCAAGACCCAGACCAACCATGCGACGACCGCCAGTGGTGACGACACCACCACCAGCTTCCACTACCCGGCACAGGGCACCGGCCAGCCGCACACCCTGACCTCGTCGACCACTGTCTCGGGCTCGACCACGACCAACAACTCCTACACCTACGACGCCTCCGGCAACACCCGCACCCGCACACTGAGCGTTTTCAACGGGACCACTGATCGGGTGACGTCAGTCAGGCCGAGGTGAGGGCCGCAACGCACAAGGCTCCCGTGCCGTTGGTGGAGGTGTT
>NZ_JOHS01000048.1 GCF_000725625.1 Streptomyces sp. NRRL F-6676 | reverse complement strand
GAAGGGCACGGGGGCGGGGGTGAATGCCTTGAGTGCCAGGTGGAGCATGAGGATGGAGTCCTTGCCGCCGGAGAAGAGGATCACCGGGTTCTCGAACTCGCCCGCGACCTCGCGGAAGATGTGCACCGCCTCGGACTCCAACGCGTCCAGATGCGAGAGCGCGAAGGCGTCCGCCGCTGCCGTACCGGCCCCTGTGCCGGTCGTCGTACGGGCCGTCATGCGAGCCCCCTCGCCGCCAGCACCGCGTGCACAGCCGCCGCGGACTCCTCCGGCGTCTGAAGATGGGCCTCCAGCGTCACCGCGGGGTCGACCGGCGGCTCGTACGGGTCGTCCACGCCGGTCAGGCCCTTGAGGTGGCCGGCGGCCTGGCGGGCGTACAGGCCCTTCACGTCCCGCTCGCTGCACACCTCGACCGGCGTCGCCACGTGCACCTCCAGATACGCCGTGCCGCTCGCCTCATGGCGCTTGCGCACCGCCTCGCGGCTGTCGGCGTAGGGGGCGATGACGGGCACGACGGCGAGGACGCCGTTGCGGGCCAGCACCTCGGCGACCAGGCCGATGCGCTGCACATTGGTGTGGCGGTCCTCGCGCGAGAAGCCGAGTCCGGCGGAGAGGAACCGGCGGATCTCGTCACCGTCGAGCACCTCCACCCGGTGCCCCTCGGCGCGCAGCCGGCCGGCGAGGACGCGGGCGATCGTCGTCTTGCCCGCGCTCGGCAGTCCGGTGAGCCAGACCGTGGCCCCGGGGGCCCTGGTCCTGGACGTGCTGGTCATGCGTCGAGTCCTTTCGCAGCGCCGCTGCGGCGCCGTTGTCGGTGGAGGTCGGTGAAGAGGGCTTCCCAGCGCGGGTGCACGGCGTCGGGGCCGTAGCTCGCGGCCGTCAGCACCGCCGCGACGCCCATGTCGGTGCGCAGCCGCTCGTCGGCCATCAGCTTGGACATGGCCCCGGCCAGCGCGTCGGGGTCCTCCGGCGGTACGAGGAGGCCGTCGACGCCGTGGGTGAGGACGTCCGCCGGGCCGGTCGGGCAGTCGAAGCTGACCACCGGCAGGGCGTGGCTCATCGCCTCGATCATCACCATCGGCAGGCCCTCGAAGCGCGAACTGAGCACGTAGAAGGCGGCCTTGGCGAGTTCGTCGTCGAGCCGGTCGGTATGGCCCATCAGGAAGACGTGGTTGTACAGGTGGTGCTTCTCGATCAGCGCGCGCAGGTCGTCCTTCTTCTCGCCGCTGCCGTAGATCCGCAACTGCCAGTCGGGGTGCGCCCCGACGAGTTTCGCCCAGGCCGGGATCAGCAGGTCGAAGCCCTTCTGCGCGAAGAGCCGGCCGGCCGCGACCGCGATCTTCGACGAGCCGGGGTCCGCGGGCACCTGGTCGAGAGAGTGGACGGCGTTCGGGATCCGCACCACACGGCTGCCGGGCACCATCGCCTCGTACTCCCGGCGGTCCCGTTCGGTGAGGACGGCGATGGCGTCGAAGCGCGGATAGGTCTCCTTGATGCGCTTCTGGACATCCGGCTTGTACGTGGAGTGGTTCATGTGGTCCTGGGCGACGCGGACGACGTCCTCGGGCGCGAACTCGGCGGCCAGGAAGTTCAGCGCGGGCCGGGTGGTGACGAGGATGCCGCCGCTCAGGCCGCGCAGATACTCGGCGAGCCGGTCCTCCAGGTACCGGTTGAACCAGCGGTGGCCGAACTCGCCGGGCGGGACGTGCCGGGCGGGCTGTTCGAGCTGCCGCCCACGGCGCCGGTCGCGCAGCCTGCCCAGCAGGCCGGCCGGTGGCTCGTACGCGCCCTCGCGGACGTCGACGAGGGTGGTGACGCGCACCCGCTCGTCCAGCGGGAACTGCACCTTGTCCCGGCGGCGCACGGCGCTCACCAGCTCCACGTCCCAGCCGGCGGCGACCAGGGAGTTGGCCTGGTTCATCACCGTGCGGATGGTGCCGCCGCGGCCGTACGCGTGCAGCAGCAGATAGCGGACCTTCGGCAGCGGGCGTCGGTCCGTCATACGGCGGCTCCGTTCCCCGCGGTGCGGCACTCCAGGGAGAGGTTGTCCTTGACCGTGTAGTAGGGCCGCACGCTCAGGCCCTCGATGCGCTGTTCGGGGAACACCATGATCTTCTTCTTGCCGCGGATGTCGTCCAGTCGGCGTCCGGCCCGCAGTTCGGCCGTGCCGTCGGTGAGGTGGAGGTCCCACTCCTCGAGTGCGGCGGGGTCCTCGGTGACCAGGTCCGCGATCGGCAGTCCGGCCTCGAACCGGTCGCCGGTGAGGCGGACCGGGTAGCGCAGCCGCTGCTCGGGGCGGGAGCGCCTGACCACGAGGAGTTCCCAGGAGCCGGTGCCGGTGCCGGTGGCGGTCGGACCGTGCAGCCTGCCGGTCAGCCGGATGTGCCCGTCGCGCGGCCAGACCTCCGCGATCTCGGCGTGCGGCTTCACGAGAGGTAGCCCCAGGCCGCGCACATCGGCCGCAGCACCGCGGGGGTCTCGTCCTCGCGCGGCAGCGCACGCCCGGGCTGCACGGAGCCGCTCCTGATCTTGTCCTTCCAGTCGCCGAGCCCCTTGACCACCTGGGAGTCGTCCTTGCGGCCGTACTCCAGCATGGCGGGGTCGAAGGCGAGGCCGAGGAAGTCGCAGAGCCGCCGCAGCTCCTTCTCGGGGTCGGCGGTGATGTCCTCGTAGCGCACGAGGTGGCCCCCGGTGGTGGCCTTGCGGGCCTTCTCGACGGCCTTCATGTAACGCAGCGCGTCCGCCGCGGCCTCGTCGTACGTCCGCTTTTCGGGGTCGCCCTCGTGCCAGGAACGGGCGATGGAGACCGGGTGGCGCAGCAGGAACACGAACCGCGCGTCCGGCCAGCAGTCGTGGATGCGCCGGTGCACGAAGGCGTTGCTCGGGGTCTTCTCGACGATGAAGTCCTTGCCGGACTTCACCAGTTCCCGGTGCATGACCCGGTCCCACAGCAGGTGTTCCAGGTCGCCCTGCTCCAGGCCGAGTTCGCTCATCGCCCGCCGGGACAGCCCGCTGCCGTAGTCGACCTCCAGGCGGCGGATGTGCAGCTCGTGCGGGGAGTGCAGCCGGGGATGGGCGTTGAGCAGCATGCGCAGCAGGGTGGAGCCCGAGCGCACCGGGGACATGATGAAGACCGGCCGGCGCAGCAGCCGGTCGGTCGCCAGCTCCTCGGGGGACGGACATCGGTACGCCGGGGTGGGCCGTTTGGACGGTTTCGCCGCACCCGGCGCGCCCGTCCCGGCCGGCCGCGCGGGCTGCGCCGCGGAGGTGCCGGACGGCGGTCTCCGCGGCGGGGGCGGGGCCGCGGCGGGAGCGCGGCGGACCTGTAGCCCGGTGGTGGCGGTGAGCGCCCGATTGAGATTGCGCATCAGACTCATGCGTCCCGACCATAGGTAAGAAACCTGAGAAGACGGGTTGAAGACGCTGAGGGTTCTCTAAGCAACCTCTCATGTGGCCGAGGTCACGTCCGTGTGAGTCGGCAGGGGCGCAACTTATCGGGCTTCAGGGTGTTTTACCCTTTTTCTTCGTGACCTTGAAGAGGGCTGACGGCCGCGAACTCCGCGCCGGCGTCACGCAGGCGTGCGTGCAGGGCGCGGAAGACCTCCGCGGAGCGCACCCCCGGCCAGTCGGCCGGGAGCAGGGTCGCGGGCAACCCCGGGTCGGCGTAGGGGAGATGACGCCAGGAGTCCAGGGCGCGCAGATAGTCGGGGTAGGCCTCCTCCGGCGGGGTGTCGGCCCGCGCCTCCCAGGCGCGCAGCACCGGAGCGTGCCGGGCGAGGAACCCCTCGTGCCGTTCCGCGAGCGCCGACAGGTCCCACCAGCGTGCCACCGCCCCGGCGGTCGGCGTGAACCCCAGGTGTTCGCTGCGGAAGAGGTCCACGTACCGCTCTAGCCGCAGCCGCCGCAGCGTGTGCCGGGCCTCCTCGTACAGCCGGGCGGGGGCGATCCACACGCCGGGTGCGGCCGTGCCGAAGCCGAGCCCGGCCAGCCGGGAGCGCAGTACGTGGCGCTTCTGCCGCTCGGACTCCGGCACCGAGAACACCGCGAGCACCCAGCCCTCGTCCGCCGGGTCCGCCGCCGGGTACACCCGCCGGTCGCTGTCCTGGAGCAACTGCCGTGCTTCCGGCGAGAGTTCGTATCCGGCGGCGCCGGCCGCGGTGCGCGCCGGGAGCAGCAGCCCGCGCCGCTTGAGCCGGGACACCGACGACCGTACGGACGGGGCGTCGACGCCCACCGCGGCGAGCAGCCGGATCAGTTCGGCGACGGGCACCGGGCCGGGGACGTGCCGGCCGTAGGCGCCGTAGAAGGTGACGATGAGGGAGCGGGGGGTGTGCGCGGTGTGGGGGGAGTACGGGCTGTGCGGGGAGTGCGGGGCGGGCTGTTCGGACACGATGATCACTTTAGATCGTCCGGGAGGGTCATGATCATCCGCCCGAGGGGGCTGCCCTCGGGGCCGGTACCCGTGCGGTACGCATGCCCCCGCGGGCACACGTACCGCAACCCCCGTTCGTCGTCGGTCAGACGGCGGGCTCGGGCAGCCTGGTGAAGGCGATCTTGCCGGTGCCGTCGGCGGAACCGCCGTCGCTGTCCCAGAAGGAACACGTGGTTTCCAGCGACATGATGGACGCGTTGTCGGGACGCGCCGACACACGCGGTTTCTGGAACACGATCTCGCCCTCGAACGAGCGCGGGTTGATCATGCGGCGGTAACGGCTGCTGATCCGGTAGATCAGTACGTCCGACAGCTGCCGTTCCCAGAAATCCGCCATCGACCACGTGGCGAACGCGTCGAAGAGATCCTCCTCGATGCATTTCGCGAGCAGGTAGTAGCCGAGCTGGTTGTAGCAGATGTTGAACTCGACCGCGTTGAAATGCCCGGTGTCGTCGATGTAGCAGGATTCCGCGATGCTGAACCGGCCCTGTGCGCTCACCCCGTCCGGCTGCCTGCTCACCCGGGCCTGCCGCAGATACCGGCTGTGGTCCCGGTAGGGCCGCAGCACCTGGCCGATCAGTTCCGCGTCGCCGGTCTCCCCCGGGGGCGTCACGCGGCGGCTCCGAAGAACGGCAGGCCGTCGTGGACGGTGACCCGGTACGACTGGGCGGGCTCGGGCTTCGGGTTGTGCAGGGCGCGGTGCACGAGCGTCCGGTTGTCCCACACCAGCAGGTCGCCCTCGGTGAAGGTCTGGAGGTGGATGCGCGGGTCGGTGAAGTCGGTGTCGAGCTGGCCGCTGAGTTCGAGCACCTCCTGGAGGACTTCCGGCGGCAGCCGGTTGCCCTCGGGGTCGATGAAGCCGAACGCGCCGGCCTCGCTGATGTAGAGGACCTCCTCGCCGGTCACCGGGTGCCGGAAGACCGTCGGGTGGAAGACCGGCGGGGTGGCCCGCTCGATGTCGGCCTGCACCTCGTGCATGGGCCGGTACACGTCGCTGGGGCGGATCTTGAAGTAGCGGCGCGGGCTGTGCTCGACCACGGTGCCGCGCAGCTGGTCCTTCAGCCGGTCGGGCAGCCCGGCGAAGACCTTCGCCATGTCGATGTAGTAGGTGCCGCGGTTGGTCGTGGGCACGATCTGCGGGTACGTCATCGTGATGCCGAAGGGGTTCGGCATGAAGGAGTAGTCGGCGTGCCAGAACTTGCCGGTCTGCGGTACGCCCTTGACGTCGTCGCCCGGCTTGGTGCCGGAGACGAAGATCTCCGGGTACTCGGGGTGGTGGTACATCGGCTCGTAGTACACCTCGATGGTGCCGAGCGCCCGGCCCAGTGCGACTAACTCCTTCGGCTCCAGGCTCTGCTCCTTGATCAGCAGCAGCCGGTGCCGGTAGATCGCGCTCTTCAGTTCCTCGATCTCGGCGTCGGTGGTACTGCCCAGCTCGAAACCGCTGACGGTGGCCCCCATCAGCCGGCCGGAATTCGGTTCTATCCTCACGCGGAAGCCTTTCTGTGGGTGCGGGGGCGTTCTTTATGCGCCCCTTAACGGCGTTAAGTTCTGCCGGGTTCGACTATGGCTTTAACGCCGTTAAGTTGTCAAGGGAGGTGTGACGAGGTGCCCGCCCGTGCTCCGCGCGCATGGGCCGGAAGGGTGGCACTGCCGTCCTCGGCGTGACCCCTTCGCCGCCGGTGGAAGGTAGACGGCGTCCGCACCCGCCTCATCCAGGGAGCCGTCATGCGCCCGAGCCTCCTCCCCGCGACACTGGCCGCCGCCCTGCTCCTCTCCGCCGCCCCCGCGGCCGCCGCCCGTACCGCGGCCGCCCCCGCCGACGACCTCACGATCGACGCCACCGCACCCCTGGCCGCCGGCCACCCCACCCTCACCGGCACCTACCGCTGCGCCCCCGCCTCCGGCACCACGTTTCTCGCCGCCTCCCTCTCCCAGGCCGACCCCCATGTCCGCCATGGCATCGGCAGCACGCCCGCCGTCTGCGACGGCGCCCTCCACCGCTGGACACGTACGGACACCGGCACCCGCACCTACGCCGCCGGCGAGGCCCGTGTCCAGGTGAGCCTGGTCGAGCTGAGCGCCACGGGGTTGCCGCTGCCGCGGGTGCACCGCATCGAGGAGCGGACGGTGACGCTCGTGGCGGCGAGGTGAGCGGTTGCGTCGTCGGTGGGTGGCGTAGTGCGCGGTGGCGTAATGCGCGGTGGTGCCGTGGGCGGTGACGCCGTGGGCGTGAGTAGTCTAAGTGGGCTGACAAAATTTGTCATCTGTCAGTCACTCTCCTAGGCTGCCCGCATGACAACCGACACCCCCGCCCCCACCGCGCCCTTCGCCGCCCGCACGGTCCACCGTGTGGGCTACGGCGCGCTCCAGCTCGAACGTCTGCGCTCCCGCCGTGACGAGGCCGTCGCCCTGCTGCGGCACGCCGTCGAGCTGGGCGTCGACCACGTGGACACCGCCGAGTTCTACGGCAACGGCTTCGCCAACGCCGTCATCAGCGAGGCGCTGCGCCCCGAGGACGACGTCCTGGTCGTCACGAAGGTCGGCGCCGCCCCCGACCCGGACGGTCCCCGGCCCCTGCGCCTGGCGCAGCGCCCCGAAGAACTGCGGGCCGCCGTCGAGGCCAACCTGCGCGGTCTCGGCGTCGAGCGGCTGGCCGTCGTCAACCTGCGCCGCACCGACACCGGCCCCGGCATACGCGCCGAGGGCGACCAGGTGGTCGACCTCGACGACCAGCTCGCGGAGATGACCGCCCTGCGCGACGAGGGCAAGATCGGCGCGATCGGCCTGGGCAGCGTCACCCTCGACGGACTGCGCCGCGCCCTGCCGGCGGGCATCGTGTGCGTGCAGAACGCCTACAGCCTGCTCTCCCGCGAGGACGAGGAGATGCTGCGGCTGTGCGCGGCCGAGGGCATCGCGTGGGTCCCGTTCTTCCCGCTGGGCGGCGCCTTCTTCCCCGAGGTCCCCAAGGTCACCGAGGAGCCGGTCGTGCGCCGTGCGGCCGAATCGCTGGGCGTCACGCCCTCCCAGGTCGGCCTCGCCTGGCTGCTGCACCACGCCCCGCACGTGCTGCTCATCCCCGGCACCGCCGACGCCGCCCATCTGGAGGCCAACATGGCGGCCGCCGACGTGACGTTCGACGGCGACACCCTCGCCGCCCTGGACGCCCTCGGCACCCCCACCCCGTGACGCACGGAAATCCCCGCCGGCCGCCGCGTGTTGTCACGGGCGCCGGTACGGAACGCACGTCACGCGCCCAACGCGCCTCCCGGACCGGACACATGGCGAAAACCAGGTGACAGCAATCGTGACAACGACCATGAAAAGGGATGAAGAACAATGAAGGCCATCATCTACCGCGACAACGGCGGCCCCGAGGTGCTGGAACTCGTCGAGCGCGACCTGCCCGCCCCCGCCCCCGGCGAGGTGCGCGTCCGCGTCGCCGTCTCCGGGATCAACCCGACCGACTGGAAGAGCCGCGACGGCGCCAACGGCCCCAAGGCGTTCCCGGAGGTCACCCCCCACCTGGACGGCGGCGGCACGATCGACGCCGTGGGCGAGGGCGTGGACCCGGGCCGCGTGGGGGAGCGGGTGTGGCTCTTCATGGCCGCCGCCGGACGGCCCACCGGCACCGCCGCCGAGTACACCGTCGTCCCCGCCGAACGGGCCGTCCCGCTGCCGGACGGGGCCGGATTCGACGTCGCCGCCTCGCTCGGCGTCCCGGCCCTGACCGCGCACCGCGCGCTCACCGTCGCCGAGGGCGGGCCCGGCCGGCTGCGCCCCGGCGCGCTGGACGGCAAGGTGGTGCTCGCCGCGGGCGGGGCCGGCGCGGTCGGACACGCGGTGATCCAGCTCGCCCGGTGGGCCGGCGCCACGGTGATCAGCACGGTCAGCGGCCCGGAGAAGGCCCGCCTCGCCACCGCCGCCGGCGCCCACCACGTCGTCAACTACCGCGAGGGCGACCCGGCCGCCGAGATCCGCGCGCTCGCCCCGGACGGCGTCGACATCGTCGCCGAGGTGGCACTGGGCGCCAACCTCGCCCTGGACCTGGCCGTACTGCGCACCCGCGGCACGATCGCGACGTACGCCAACGACGGCGGCAAGCCCGTCGAACTCGACGTCCGCCAGAACATGACCCTCAACACGCGCTTCCAGTTCCTGGTCCTCTACACGGTCGGCCAGGAGGCCCTCGCGGCCGGCGCCGAGGACGTCTCCGCGGCGGTCCGTGACGGCGCCCTCCCGGTCGGCGAGCCCCACGGCCTGCCCCTGCACCGCTACCCCCTCGCCCGCACGGCCGACGCCCAGCGCGCGGTGGCGGAGGGAGCGGTGGGCAAGGTCCTGGTGGACGTGGCGCCGTAACGGCCCGGCGGCCGGGCCACGGCCCGGCCGCCCGAAGGCCGCCGCCGGCGACTCAGTTCACGCAGAAGTCGCGAAAGATTAACTCACACCCTGTCAGGCCGCGCCTAGCATGATCACGACGCGGAGACGCCGCCATGGCTTCTTCACATTCAGGCGCCCTGTGCCGACCTCACCGGGCGCCTGCCGCGGCACCCTCCTCCGCGTTGCGAAACCTTCCCATTCGTCCGCCGGCGGTCGCGCGCCAACGCATTATTCGACAGGGCGTCCATGAAGAAACGTGGCTGGTCCATCCGCCGTAAATTCACCGCGCTGCTCCTGCTCCCACTGGTGTCGCTGACGGCTCTGTGCGGCTACGCGGCCTATCTCTCCCTGGGCAACGCGCTCACCCTCCTGCACGTCAACACCATCGGCAATCACCTCGCCACCCCTCTCGGGCGCACCGTGGTGGCCCTCCAGAGCGAGCGGCGCGACGCCGTCGTGACCGTCGCCGTACCGGACGCCCGCACGCAGACGGACCGTGCCCGGAAGGCCACGGACAACGCTGTCGCCGCCTTCGTGAAGGAGGCGCACGACGACGGAGTGCGCCGGGCGGAGAACGACAAGGTGCGCGAGGGCGTCGACAGCGCGGAGAAGTCGCTCGCCTCGCTGGCCCGGATCCGGCGCGGCGTCGACGCCGGAACGTCCTCCCCGGACGACGTGCTGGCCGCCTACACCGCCGTCAACAACACCATCGCCGAGGCCCTGCGCGCCATGACGATCCTGCCGGACGAGGACGCCCAGGACTTCGGTCAGGCGCTCTACACCCAGGTGCCGGCCGGCGACCTCCTGTCCCAGGAGGACGCGCTCATCTCGGCCGCCGCCGCCTCACCCGCGCGCCGGCTGAGCGCCGACGCCTACCGGGCCGTGGTCCAGAACATCGGCGGCCAACGGCTGCTCAGCGCCGAGGTGATCGCCCGGCTGCCGGCCGCCCAGCGCACCCCGTTCCTGAAGCTCGCCGCTCCCGGCGGCTCCATGGCGAAGGTCGCCGCACTGGAGGACAGACTCATCGCGGCGGGCCCGGCGGCGAAACGGCTGCCGTTCACCCTCGCCGAGTGGCGCTCGGCCTACGACCCCACCGCCGAGGTGACCAGCACCACCGCCCTCGCCGACATCAAGCAGGTCTTCACCCTCACCGGCCCCCCGGCGCACCGGGCCGTCGCGGAACTCGTCGTGGCCGGACTGCTCGGGCTCGTCTCGCTGATCGTGTCGGTGGTGATGTCGGTCCGGATGGCACGCTCGCTGATCGGCGACATCGACCGGCTGAACACCTCGTCGCGCAACCTGACCGAGGACAAACTGCGTGACGTGGTCGGCCGGTTGCGCCGCGGTGAGACCGTCGACGTGCGGACCGGCATGACACGCCCGGTCTTCGTCAACCGGGAAATGGCCGAACTCGGCGCCGCGTTCGACGCGCTCCAGTCGACCGCCGTCGAACTGGCCCAGGAGGACGTCCGGCTGCACCAGGGCATCAACCAGCTCTTCGTCAACCTCGCCCGGCGCAGCCAGGTACTCATCAACCGGCAGCTCAGCATGCTCGACGTGATGGAACGGCACGAGGAGGACGCCAACACCCTCGACCGGCTCTTCGAGCTCGACCAGCTCGCCACCCGCATGCGCCGGTACGCCGAGGGCCTGCTCATCGTCTCCGGTTCCGCCCCCGGCCGCTTCTGGCGCCGTGCGGTGCCGGTGGTGGACGTGGTGCGCGGAGGCATCGCCGAGACCGAGCAGTACGCCCGGGTCGTCGTGCTGCCCGTACCCGAGGCCGGCATCCAGGGCCGCGCCGCCGCCGACGTCATCCACCTGCTCGCCGAACTCATCGAGAACGCCGAGGTGTTCTCGCCCTCCGACAGCGAGGTCCGGGTCAGCGTCGGCAAGGCGGCCAGTGGTCTGGTCGTCGAGATCGACGACCGCGGACTCGGCATGCCCCCGGAGGAACTGGCCGCGGCGAACGCACGTCTCAGCGCGCCGCTCGACGTGACCGCTCTGGACAGCACACGCCTCGGCCTCGTCACCGTGGGTCGGCTCGCGCAGCGCCACCACATCGAGGTGACCCTGCGGCGTTCCCCGTACGGCGGGGTCAACGCGGTCGTGCTGATCCCCGAGGACCTGCTGGAGTGGGGGACGGCGGGCCGGGAGAGCGGCCCGCCGCTCCCGTCGGCGGCCGCGGACGCCTCCGGGCCCGGGGGCTCGCCCGCCGTACGGACGGAAACGCGCCCCGCGGCGGTACCGGCCGGCGCGTCGCCGGGCTCCCTCGCGTGGCAGCCGGCCGTGGCGGAGCCGGCGGGCGGTCCCGTGCGGCAGCAGGCCGTGCCGGCCTCCAGCGGGTCGGCGGACCCCGCCGCGCCCTTCGACGTGCCGCGTGCGCGCGGCGGCCGTGGCACCCACCGGGCCGCCGGCCGAAAGCGGCCGCTCGGGTCCGCCGACCCCGCGAGTCCCGCGAGGGCCACCGGCACGGGGGCTCCGGCCGCCCCCTCGGCCACCACCGGCGAAACCCGCACCGCATCGGCGGCACCGGGCACCGCCCTCGCACCGGGCACCGCGCTCGCACCGGGCACCGCCCTCGCACCGGGCACCGCGCTCGCACCGGGCACCGCCCTCGCACCGGGCGACGCGACCGGACGGGGAACCGCCGCCGGGCCCGGAGCCGACGGGCGTTCCGGCGCCGATGGAACGCCGTACCCCGCCGTCCTGCCGGGCGACGGTCCGGCAGGACACGCCCTGCCCGCCCCCGCCCCCGCCGCCCCGCCCGGCCCGGCGGCGCACACCCTGCGGAACTCCGCCCGCCCGGGCCCGGCACCGGCGGGCACGCCCGTCGACGTTCCCGGCACGGCCCCCGGCGAGGTGCCGCCGCAGCAGGACACCATCGACGGCCTCCCGTGCCGGACACCCCGGGCCACTCTGGCCGGCTATCCCGCCGCCGACGGCCTCGACACCGGCCGCGGCCGCCTCATGGACTGGGGGCGCGCGGACTACGAGCGGCGCGTCGGCCCCGCCACGCCGCCCTGGGCCGGCGGCGGGGGCTCCGCCGGGCCGGGCCCCGGTCCCCACGCGCCGGAGGCTCCGGACGGGGCCACCGCCGTACGGCCGGCGGTACGGCCCCATCCGTCCGAGTCCGGACCCCAGGCGCCCGGGCTCCGGCAGCCGGCCCACCAGTTCGTCCCGGCCCCGTCGGCGGAACGTCCGGACCAGGTCCGTTCCATGATGTCGGCCCTCCAGGCAGGAGCCGCCCGAGCCCGGCTCGGGCAGTACGCCGACGTCGACACACGTGCCGCCCGGCCCCGCGGGGACGCCCTGGGAAGCGCGGCGCACGCCGCCTTCCCCGCACACACCCCCATCCCGGACCAGAGAAAGCGCGGTGGACAATGACGCATCCAGGCCCCTCCGAGACCGGCTCCCACCTCGACTGGCTGCTGAGCGACATGGTCCGCAACGTGCCGGAGATCGGTCACGCGGTACTGCTGTCGACGGACGGCCTGCTCCTCGGGGCCTCCGAGGCACTCGACCGTGACCAGGCCGAGCGGCTGTCCGCCGTCGCCTCCGGGTTCCACAGTCTCGCCAAGGGCGCCGGCCGTCACTTCGGCGGCGGTGCCGTACTACAGACCATGGTCGAGATGGAGGGCGGATTCCTCTTCGTGTGCGCGGCAGGCGACAACTCCTGCCTCACCGCGCTCACCCGCCAGGGCGCGGACATCGGCGTCGTCGCCTACGAAATGGCGATGCTGGTGAAACGGCTCGGGTTCCACATGTCGGTGGACTCCCGCGCGGAACCCGTACCGGGCGCCGGGGCCGTGGGGTGACCTCGGCCGACGAGTGGCTCGACGAGGCGGCGGGCCCGGTCGTCCGCCCGTACGCGATGGTGCGCGGGCGGACCCGCAACGAGGGCTACTGGTTCGACCTGGTGGCCTTCGTGGTGTCGGCGGTCGACACGCTCGACCACGAGGTGGAGATGCAGCCCGAGCACCGGTCCATCCTCGCCCTGTGCCGCACCCCCCGCCCGGTCGGTGAGATCGCATCCCGGATGAACCTGCCCGTCGGGGTGGTCCGGGTGCTGCTCGGTGACCTGTTCACCGCGCGGGCGATACGGGTGCGGGAACCGGCCGACCCGGCCGCCCGGCCCAGCATTCGGATGATCAGAGAAGTACTCGAGGGACTGCGCGCACTGTGAGACGCACGGTGCGCCGGGGACCGACCCGGGGCGGCCGCCGGCCGCACACAGGGGAACGGCGCACGCCGGGCCCACGGCCCGGCATCCTTCGGCGGCCCGGCCGCACCGCGCGAGGCACGAACGGAGACGGAAAGGCATGCCCGCAATGTCACACACACCGCGCCACGGCGGTCACCCCACTTCGGGCGACACCCTGCCCGAAGCGGCGAAGATCCTGGTGGCCGGCGGTTTCGGGGTGGGGAAGAGCACGCTCGTCTCCACCGTCAGCGAGATCGTTCCCTTCCACACGGAGGAGATCCTGACCCACACGGGCCTCGGCGTGGACGACCTGTCCGGGGTGGAGCGCAAGGCCACCACCACGGTGGCGATGGACTTCGGCCGGATCACCCTCCACAACCGGCTCGCGCTCTTCCTCTTCGGCACCCCCGGGCAGGACCGCTTCTGGTTCATGTGGGACGAGCTGGCCGCCGGAGCGCTCTGCGCGGTCGTCCTGGCCGACACCCGCAGGCTGCCCGACTGTTTCCCGGCGGTGGACTACTTCGAGAGCCGCGGACTGCCCTTCGTGGTCGCCGTCAACTGCTTCGAGGGGGCCCGGAGTTATCCCGTGGAGACGGTCCGCCGGGCACTCGCCCTGGAACCGAGGGTGCCGGTGCTGCTGTGCGACGCGCGGCTGCGGGCCTCGGTCAAGGAGGTGCTGGTCCAGGCCGTGGAACACGTACTGAGGACGGAGACCGAGCGCTCCGCCCTGATCTGACCCGGCCGGCCCGCCCCGCCCCCGGTTCCCGGAGGGACCGCGCCGGCCACGGCCCGGCCGGCGGCCGGCCGCCGGCCGCTCAGACGGACCAGGTTCCCGGCGGGGGCTCACTGGCCCAGGCCGGCTCCGTCACAGCGGGCGAGCGGGCCAGGTCCTCGCAGAGCCACGTGTACTCGGCGAGCGCGTCCTGCAAGGCCAGGGACGCCTCGCGGCGGGCCACCGCCCTCGTCTCGGGGTCGGAGAGGAGCATCCACCCGGTACCCCGGGTAACCGTGTCCACCTTCTCGCGCAGGGATCGGTACCGGCCCGCCAACTGCACGCCGTCGGGGTCGGCCGTACGGTCGTGCTGTTTCACGGCCTCGCCCAGGCCGACGAGGTCCTTGCGCAGTGCCGCGACCGTCTCCCGCATCGATTGCAGCAGGGTGCCGGGACGGTAGTCGGCCAGGCCGGCGCCCCGGTCCAGCATGTTGTAGGGAACCCCGAAATTCGACGCCATGTCGAGGGTCTCGTGCAAGGTGTGGTTTGCCAGCCGGTGCGTGTGGTCGTAGTTGATCCGCCAGAACGCGAACAGCGCCCAGGCCATCGCTCCCAGCTCCCCCGTGGTGCCACCCGCCTCGGCACCGAGGTTGAGCATCCGGACCGTGGTGAAGGATTGGCCGGCCAACACCGGCACGTTGTGGTGCCGGGCCAGGAGGGTGGTGGGGTCGGCCTCGTCGCGGGTGACGAGGGGCCCTTTCCATCGCTCGGTCCGCATACCCCGGGACTTCGTACTCTCGGTCCGCCGGCCGGTGACGGGGTCTATCTCCTTGGTGCTCAAGAACCGGCTGCTGACAGGTTCCAGGAGTAAATCCGTACCCGCTGTGCGCGGTTTGCCGTGTCTGACGTCACCCAGATAGTCCATCAGGTCGTGCAGCACGACGATCTTGTCCGCCTGGCCGTACTTCTCCGGATGTTCCAGTACGGCGGCCATGTCCTTCCCGATCCGGGTGGGCTCGCCCCGCCCTTTCTCGGCCATCTGCGCGGTGTGCTGCCGATAGGTACCCAGCGAGACCGTCTCCCCGTTCGGTCTCGTCACCTGGCTGGTCCGCAACTCCTGCCACAGGCGATTCCGCAGGGCCGGCATATCGTGTATCTCCGGCTGGTCGTCGATCCAGCGCTTGACCTTCACCAGCAGGGCGTCGAGATGACGGTCGATGTCGGAGGAGCCGCGGACCTGATCGGCCAACAGCCGCTCCTCATGACGTCCCGGCTTCTGCTTGACCCAGCCCAGCAGGCCCGCGTACAACTCCTCGACGGTGCGGTAGGACCGCGTCTGCCGCTTGCGGCCCCGTGGATGGGTACGGGCTTTCTCCGGGTCCGGGTGCAGCCGGCCGACCGCGACGTCGTCCACCCACTTGTCCAACTGCGCCCTCATCCGCGCGCGGTGGGTCTCGAACTCGGCCCGTTCCTCGTCCGTCCCGTTCTCGCCGACCTGGACGACGGACTCCCACAGCGACTCGACCGACTCCGCGCCACCGAGCAGCGGATGATGCCGCTTGTCGTTGGTGTACACCTTCCCGCCCAGCTTGACCAGACGCTGCACCGGCATCCTGGCTTCGCCGGACCCGAGCACCCGGCTCGCCGCGGCGTTGCCCGCGGTGCTCTGCAACGCGAGGACATGAGGCACGGCGCCCTGGTGCCGGACCGGCGGGTGCCCGACGGCGGGTCGCCCCTGGGCCGCCCCGTCCCGTCCGTCCTCACGGGGTCGTTCAGCATGCACGGCGGTCTCTTCCGTGAGCGCGTCGGTTTTCCGCGGTCACCTTGCCGCGCCCGCGATGCCGCCGACAGGTGCTTACGGGCGACGTCGGGGGCAGTTCCCCGCCGTCGCCAGGGCAAGCCTCTTCCGCGGGATCTCAGATGTCCCGGAACGTCTCGATCTGCGCTCCCACCGAGTTCAGGCGCTCGGCCAGTTCCTCGTAGCCGCGGTTGATGACGTACACATTGCGCAGGACCGACGTGCCCTCGGCCGCCATCATCGCCAGCAGGACGACCACCGCCGGGCGCAGCGCGGGCGGGCACATCATCTCGGCGGCGCGCCAGCGGGTGGGGCCCTCGACCAGGACCCGGTGCGGGTCGAGGAGTTGGAGGCGGCCGCCGAGCCGGTTGAGGTCGGCCAGGTAGATGGCGCGGTTGTCGTAGACCCAGTCGTGGATCAGGGTCTTGCCCTGCGCGGTGGCCGCGATGGCCGCGAAGAACGGGACGTTGTCGATGTTCAGGCCCGGGAACGGCATCGGGTGGATCTTGTCGATCGGCGCCTCCAGCTTGGAGGGGCGCACGGTCAGGTCCACCAGGCGGGTGCGGCCGTTGTCGGCGACGTACTCCGCCGAGCGGTCGTGGTCCAGGCCCATCTCCTCCAGCACCGCGAGCTCGATCTCCAGGAACTCGATCGGGACCCGGCGCACCGTCAGCTCCGACTCCGTCACCACGGCCGCAGCGAGCAGGCTCATCGCCTCCACCGGGTCCTCGGAGGGGGAGTAGTCGACGTCGACGTCGATGTTCGGCACGCCGTGCACGGTGAGCGTGGTGGTGCCGATGCCCTCCACCTGCACGCCCAGCGCCTCCAGGAAGAAGCACAGGTCCTGGACCATGTAGTTGGAGGAGGCGTTGCGGATGACGGTGACGCCCTCGTGGCGGGCGGCGGCGAGCAGCGCGTTCTCGGTGACGGTGTCGCCGCGCTCGGTCAGCACGATCGGCCGGCCGGGCGTGGCGGTGCGGTCCACCTGGGCGTGGTAGAGGCCCTCGGTGGCGGTGATGTCCAGGCCGAACCGGCGCAGCGCGATCATGTGCGGTTCGACGGTGCGGGTGCCGAGGTCGCAGCCGCCGGCGTACGGCAGCTTGAAGTGCTCCATGCGGTGCAGCAGCGGGCCGAGGAACATGATGATGGACCGGGTGCGGCGGGCCGCGTCCGCGTCGATCGACGCCATCTCCAGCACGGCCGGGGGCACGATCTCCAGGTCGACGCCGTCGTTGATCCAGCGGGTGCGGACGCCGATGGAGTTCAGCACCTCCAGGAGGCGGTAGACCTCCTCGATGCGGGCGACCCGGCGCAGCACCGTGCGCCCCTTGTTGAGCAGCGAGGCGCACAGCAGCGCCACGCACGCGTTCTTGCTGGTCTTGACGTCGATGGAGCCCGAGAGCCGGCGTCCGCCGACCACCCGCAGATGCATCGGGCCCGCGTAGCCCAGCGAGACGATCTCGCTGTCCAGGGCCTCGCCGATCCGCGCGATCATCTCAAGGCTGATGTTCTGGTTGCCGCGTTCGATGCGGTTCACGGCGCTCTGACTGGTACCGAGGGCTTCGGCGAGCTGTGACTGTGTCCAGCCGCGGTGCTGACGTGCGTCACGGATGAGCTTGCCGATGCGTACGAGGTAGTCGTCTGACATGAGGTGAGACTATCTCAGATATGAGATGTGTGGCGCGCGGGGGTGGGTGGAACGGGTGACGCGCCCAACCGACGCTCGCCGACGCCCTCCGCGGACGGCGTACGGCTGCATCGATGCCACCCGGGGCGTGCCGTCTAACGGCGTGGCCGGTGCCTCGCCCGAACGGTGGGGCGCACCGCCGTCCGGAAACGGCGCGCCCCACCGTGCCCTTGGTGTGCGCCCCTCAGTCGTGCCGGCCGCGGGCGCTGTGCGTGCGGCGCCAGCCGAAGGGGCCCGGCAGGTCCATGGACGTGGTGCGGCGGCCGGTGCTGCTGTGCGTGTGGCGCGGCCCGTTCCTGCCGCCGGTCGTGAGGGACCACGACTTCTTGTTGATGTTGAGGCGGACCCCCGGCAGGATCCGGAAGCTCTTGCGGAACGTGAGCGGCATCTGGGCCTCCTCGGGTCGGCGTCGCTCCTTCCGGCCCTTTCCGGGTACCCCTCATCCGGCCGCGCACGCCAGGGGGCGGCCCCCAACCCCCTTCGGGGGCCGGGGAGATGGGACCGGCCCGCCGGACTACCCCGGCTCCGTCGCCAGCTGGATCAGATTGCCGCACGTGTCGTCGAGGACGGCGACGGTGACCGGGCCCGCCTCCACCGGCTCCTGGGTGAAGCGGACGCCGAGCCCGCGCAGCCGCGCGTACTCCGCCCGCACGTCGGCGACGGCGAACTGGGCCAGCGGGATCCCCTCCGCCACGAGCGCCTCGCGGTAGGCCCGGGCGGCCGGATGGCCGGCGGGCTCCAGCAGGAGTTCGGGGCCGTCCGGGTCGTCGGGCGAGACGACGGTCAGCCACCGGTCCCGCCCGCCCACCGGAACGTCGTGCTTCTTCACAAAGCCGAGGACGTCCGTGTAGAAGCGCTCGGCCACGGCCTGGTCGTCGACGTACACGCTGGTCAGGCGGATCTTCATGCGGTGCTCTCCTCCGGCCCGCACCCATGTGCGGGCCCCGTCGCGGGCGGTCGTGCACAGTCTCCCGCCCAGGGCGGGGGACCGCCCGCGCATGACCGGGCGGCCCTCATGTACTAGAGTTATCTCGACATCGAGATATCTGCCGAGGCGCACCGCAGCCGCACGCCGCCGTCGGTCCGGCGGTAAGGGTTACCTAACTAAGCCTTACCTTAGCGGATCGGTGGTGACGTCGAGACGGCAGGATGCGGTGGAACGCGCACAGAAATGAAGGAGACCGTCGTGTCGGCGAACAGCTTCGACGCCCGCAGCACGCTGCAGGTGGGCGACGAGTCGTACGAGATCTTCCGCCTGGACAAGGTGGAGGGCTCGGCCCGGCTCCCCTACAGCCTCAAGGTCCTGCTGGAGAACCTGCTCCGCACCGAGGACGGCGCGAACATCACCGCCGACCACATCCGTGCCCTCGGCGGCTGGGACTCGCAGGCACAGCCGTCGCAGGAGATCCAGTTCACGCCGGCCCGCGTGATCATGCAGGACTTCACCGGTGTGCCCTGTGTCGTCGACCTCGCCACCATGCGCGAGGCCGTCAAGGAGCTCGGCGGCGACGCGGCGAAGATCAACCCGCTGGCCCCGGCCGAGCTGGTCATCGACCACTCCGTCATCGCCGACAAGTTCGGCACCCACGACGCCTTCGCCCAGAACGTCGAGCTGGAGTACGGCCGCAACCGCGAGCGCTACCAGTTCCTGCGCTGGGGCCAGACCGCGTTCGACGAGTTCAAGGTCGTCCCGCCGGGCACCGGCATCGTCCACCAGGTGAACATCGAGCACCTGGCCCGCACCGTCATGGTGCGAGGCGGCCAGGCGTACCCCGACACCCTGGTCGGCACCGACTCGCACACCACCATGGTCAACGGCCTCGGCGTCCTCGGCTGGGGCGTCGGCGGCATTGAGGCCGAGGCCGCGATGCTCGGCCAGCCGGTCTCCATGCTGATCCCGCGCGTCGTCGGCTTCAAGCTGACCGGCGAGCTGCCCACTGGCACCACCGCCACCGACCTGGTGCTGACCATCACCGAGATGCTCCGCAAGCACGGTGTGGTCGGCAAGTTCGTCGAGTTCTACGGCGAGGGCGTCGGCGCCACCTCCCTGGCCAACCGCGCCACCATCGGCAACATGTCCCCGGAGTTCGGCTCCACCGCCGCGATCTTCCCGATCGACGCCGAGACCCTCAACTACCTGAAGCTGACCGGCCGCAGCGAGCAGCAGCTCGCGCTCGTCGAGGCCTACGCCAAGGAGCAGGGCCTCTGGCTGGACCCGAAGGCCGAGCCGGACTACTCCGAGAAGCTCGAGCTGGACCTGTCCACCGTCGTGCCGTCCATCGCCGGCCCGAAGCGCCCGCAGGACCGCATCGTCCTGGCCAACGCCGCCGAGCAGTTCAAGCAGGACGTGCGCAACTACGTCGACAGCGTGGACGAGGCGGGCAAGGAGTCCTTCCCGGCCTCCGACGCCCCCGCCGCCGTCGACGGCGTGCCGGCCAACCCGGTCCCGGTCACCGCCCCCGACGGCACCACCTACGAGCTGGACCACGGCGCGGTGACGGTCGCGGCCATCACCTCCTGCACCAACACCTCCAACCCGTACGTCATGGTCGCCGCCGCGCTGGTGGCCAAGAAGGCGGTGGAGAAGGGCCTGACCCGCAAGCCGTGGGTCAAGACCACGCTCGCCCCGGGCTCCAAGGTCGTCACCGACTACTTCGACAAGGCGGGCCTGACCCCCTACCTCGACAAGGTCGGCTTCAACCTGGTCGGTTACGGCTGCACCACCTGCATCGGCAACTCCGGCCCGCTGCCGGACGAGGTCTCCAAGGCGGTCAACGACCACGACCTCGCGGTCACCTCGGTCCTCTCCGGCAACCGGAACTTCGAGGGCCGCATCAACCCCGACGTCAAGATGAACTACCTGGCCTCCCCGCCGCTGGTCGTCGCGTACGCGATCGCCGGTTCGATGAAGGTGGACATCACCAAGGACGCCCTCGGCGCCGACCAGGACGGCAACCCCGTCTACCTCAAGGACATCTGGCCCTCCGAGGCCGAGGTCAACGACGTCGTGGCGAACGCCATCGGCGAGGACATGTTCAACAAGTCCTACGCCGACGTCTTCGCGGGCGACGCCCAGTGGCAGGCGCTGCCGATCCCCACCGGCGACACCTTCGAGTGGGACGCCGAGTCCACCTACGTCCGCAAGCCCCCGTACTTCGAGGGCATGGGCATGGAGCCGGCCCCGGTCGAGGACATCTCCGGCGCCCGCGTGCTGGCCAAGCTGGGCGACTCGGTCACCACCGACCACATCTCCCCGGCCGGTGCCATCAAGGCCGACACCCCGGCCGGCACCTACCTCACGGAGCACGGCATCCAGCGCCGCGACTTCAACAGCTACGGCTCGCGCCGCGGCAACCACGAGGTCATGATCCGCGGCACGTTCGCCAACATCCGCCTGCGCAACCAGATCGCGCCGGGCACCGAGGGCGGCTACACCCGCGACTTCACGCAGGACGGCGGCCCGGTCTCCTTCATCTACGACGCCTCGCGCAACTACATCGAGCAGGGCATCCCGCTGGTCGTCCTGGCCGGCAAGGAGTACGGCTCCGGCTCGTCCCGCGACTGGGCCGCCAAGGGCACCGCGCTCCTCGGCGTCAAGGCCGTCGTCGCCGAGTCCTACGAGCGCATCCACCGCTCGAACCTCATCGGCATGGGCGTCCTGCCGTTGCAGTTCCCCGAGGGCCAGACCGCGGCCTCCCTCGGCCTGACCGGCGAGGAGACCTTCTCCATCTCCGGTGTCACCGCGCTCAACGAGGGCACCACCCCGCGCACGGTGAAGGTCACCGCCGACACCGCCCCCGGCGAAGCCGACAATGTACGCCGTGAGTTCGACGCGGTCGTCCGCATCGACACCCCCGGCGAGGCGGACTACTACCGCAACGGCGGCATCCTCCAGTACGTGCTGCGCAGCCTGATCCGCAAGTAGGCGCCCACGCACCACGGTTGAGGGCCGCATCCCCGGAGACGGGGGTGCGGCCCTCGTCGTGTACGGGGCCGTGGATCGTGTCCCACGGCCCCGGCTCAGGGCGCGCACAGCCTGCTCCCAGCGAACCCGGACACGATCGGGGCATGTCTGGCACCGTCGTGTCCCGCACCCGTCGCGTCCGCGTTCTCATCGTCGACGACGAACCCGCGCTCACCGAGCTGCTGTCCGCCGCCGTGACCGAGGCCGGCTGGCGCCCCTACCCGGCCGCCGACGGGCGCACCGCCCTGCGCCTCGCCCGCGGCTGCGCCCCGCACGCCGTCGTGCTCGACGGGATGCTGCCCGACCTCGACGGACTACAGGTGCTGCGCCGGCTGCGGTACGAGCACCCGAAGCTGCCGGTGCTCATGCTCACCGCCCGGGATGCGGTCGAACACCGTATCGACGGGCTGAAGGCCGGCGCCGACGACTACGTCACCAAGCCGTTCTCCCTCGCCGAGGTGGTGCTGCGGCTGCGCGCGCTGCTGCGCCGGGCCGGCGCCGAAGACGCCGGCGCCGACGACTCCGTACGCGTCCTCGGCGACCTCGTCCTGTGCCCGGAGACCCGCGAGGTGCACCGCGCCGGCACCCCGATCCGGCTCACCGGCAAGGAGTTCGACCTGCTCGGCCTGTTTCTGGACCATCCGCGCCAGGTGCTCAGCAAGGCGCAGATCCTCGACCACGTGTGGACCGGCTCCTTCGACGGCGGCGGCAACCTCGTCGAGGTCTACGTCTCCAGCCTGCGCCGGAAGATCGACCGGGGCCGGGCGCCCATGATCCACACCGTGCGGGGGACGGGATACGTCCTCCGGCCGGCCGAGGACGACGGATGAGGGCCACGACGGCACGGATGAGGGCCACCGGGGCGGCGGCCACGGGGGCGGCGGCCACGGGGGCGGCGGCCACCGGGGCGGTGGCCGGCACCGCGCCGCGGGCCCGGCTCCCGTGGCGTGCCCGCCGGATCCGGCTGCCGTGGCGCGGGCGGTCGCTCCGTACCCGGCTGCTGCTCCTCGTCGGGGTCACCCTCGCCGCCGTGTGCGCGGTGCTGGCGCTGACCACGTTCCTCGTCCAACGCGCCTATCTGCTCGGCAACCTGGACCAGCGGGTCACCGACGCCGCCGAGCGCAGCCAGGGCGGACTGCGGGTCCGGCCGGGCGACGACACGGACCTGGGGTTCCTCAACGAACGCGGGCAGGCCGTCGGCACCCTCGCCGCCCGCTTCGACGACACCGGCCGGGTCACCGCCGCCGAGGTGGTCACCGGCGACGGCGGACAGCTCCGGCTCACCGCCGCGCAGCGCGCCGCCCTCACCGGCTTCGCCGCCGACGGGACCCCCCACACCCGTACGGTCCCCGGCCTCGGCACCTACCGGCTGACCGCGCTCGGCGGCGACGGCGCCCCCGTCCTCACCGGGCTGCCGATGGACGACGTACAGGACATGATCAACCGACTGGTCGCCGCCGAGGCCGCGGTGGCCGCGGTCGGGCTCGGCGCCGCCGGGGTGGTCTGCGCGGTCGTCATACGGCGTCAGCTGCGGCCCCTCGGACGGGTCGCCGCCACCGCCGTGGAGGTCTCCCGCGCCCCGCTCGGCCACGGCGCCGTCACCGGACTTACGAGGGTGCCCGACCGCGACACCGACCCCGGCAGCGAGGCCGGGCAGGTCGGGGCGGCGCTCAACCGCATGATCGACCACGTCGAGTCCTCGCTCGCCGAACGCCAGCGCGGCGAGGAGCGGATGCGCCACAGCGAGGACCGCATGCGCCGCTTCCTGGCCGACGCCAGCCATGAACTGCGCACCCCGCTCGCCTCGATCGCGGGGTACGCGGAGCTGATGAGCCGGGGCGCGGGGGCCGGGACGGCGGTACCGGGGACCGGCACCGGGACGGGCAGGGGGGCGGCAACGGAGACGGACAGCGGGACGGCAACGGAAACGGGCACCGAGACGACAACGGGGACGGGCAGCGGGACGGCAACGGGGACCGGCACCGGGACGGGCCCCGGTGGCATCGACCAGGCCCTCGCCTGGTGCCGCGTCTCCGCCGAGTCCGCCCGGATGACCGGCCTCGTCGAGGATCTGCTGCTGCTCGCCCGTCTCGACGAGGGCCGCCCGCTGCGCTCCGCCGAGGTGGACCTCGCCGCGCTGGTCGCCGAGGCGGTGTGGGACGCCCGGGCGGCGGGCGGCGGCCACCACTGGGAGCTTGCGCTGCTGCCCGACGTCCCCGCGCTGGTCGTCGGCGACGAGGCGAGGCTCCACCAAGTGGTGGCCAACCTGCTGGCCAACGCCCGTACGCACACCCCCGCGGGCACGACGGTGGCCGTCTCCGTCGAGTCCACGGCCACCCACCGCGTCGTCCGCGTACGCGACGACGGCCCCGGCATCCCGCCCGCCTTCCTCCCCGCCGTCTTCGAACGCTTCACCCGCGCCGACGGCTCCCGCGCCCGCGCCACCGGGGACGGCGCCGGCGGCTCCGGGCTCGGCCTGGCCATCGTCGCCGCGATCACCGCGGCGCACGGCGGGACCATCGACGTCCGCAGCGTCCCCGGGCACACGGAGTTCACCCTCGCCCTGCCCGCGGCGGCCCCCGCCGACGCGTGCGCCCTCCCCGCCGGGAGGGCGCGGCCCCTCGCGGTGGCCGTGCCCCCGCCGCCTCTTCAGGTTCCGCTCAGGTCGCGCCCCCAGAGTCGTGCGCGTGCGGCCGTCCGGTAGGGGCGTGCCCATGACGAAGGGAGTCAGTGAGATGACCGAGCACGGCACCGGGCAGCCCGGCGTCCCCGAGCGCCACGACGGCGCGACCGGGGCGGGCGGCGCCACCGCCACCGGGCGCCCCGCGCACGCGAGCCGCCGCAACTTCATGCGCAAGGTGTTCTTCGCGAGCGGCGCCACCGCCGTCGCGACCATGGGCGGCGCCGGCGCCTGGTCCGCGCTCGCCGACGACACCACGGGCTCCGCCACCGCCTCGGCCTCCGGCTCCCCGACCGCCGTTCCGAGCGGCGCGCCCAGCGGCGGTCCGGGCGGCGCCGGGGGCGGCCCCGGCAACCAGACGATCACCGAGGAGTTCTTCGGCCTCACCACCGACGGCAACCGGATCGACGACCTCTTCACGGTCCACTCCACCGGCGTCGCCACCGCCCCGGTCGTCGCCGCCGCGAAGGCGTTCCTGGCCGGGCTGACCGACACCCAGCGCACGTCGACGCAGTTCACCGTCCACTCCACCGAGTGGCGGCTGTGGAGCAACGTCGACTCCTACGACCGCCAGGGCGTCTCGCTCGCCGACCTCACCGACGCGCAGAAGGCGCTCGGCACTGCCCTGCTGAAGGCCGCGCTCAGCGCCGACGGCCTGGAGACCACCGAGAAGATCCGCCGGATCAACCAGGCGGCGGGCGAGGCGATCGGCAACACGAAGTCCTTCAACGAGGACGCGTACTACTGGACGGTCATGGGCACCCCGTCGACCACCGAGCCCTGGGGCTTCCAGCTCGACGGTCACCACCTGGTCCTCAACTACTTCGTGCTCGGCGACCAGGTCGTCATGAGCCCCTGCTTCTGGGGCTCCGAGCCGACGTCCATGGAGATCGACGGCGAGACGGTCACGGTCTGCCACGAGGAGGTCGCCGCGAGCCTGGCGTTCATGTCCTCGCTCACCGAGGCACAGCGGAAGGTCGCCCTCGCCTCCGCGACGAAGTCGAACGAGTCGATGACGGCGGGCGCGTTCTCCGACAACGCGGTCCAGGAGTACACGGGCCTGCGCGCCGACTCCCTGAACGGGGCGCAGCGGACGAAACTCCTCGCCCTCGCCGAGGTCTTCGCCGGCCGCGCCAGGGCCGACGCGGCGAAGGCCCGGATGGCCGAGATCCGACGCCACCTCGACGACACGTACGTCACGTGGGCCGGCGGCACGGGTGACGACGACGCGTTCTACGTCCGTGTGCACAGCCCCGTCGTCTGGATCGAGGTCGACTGCCAGGCCCCCGGCCCCCTGGCCGGCGCCTACGGCGCGACACAGGGCAGCGGCCCCACCCAGAAACACGTCCACTCCGTCATCCGCACCCCCAACGGCAACGACTACGGCCGCGAACTCCTGCGCCAGCACTATCTGACGTCGCCTCATCACAGGTGAGTCGCCGGCGTCCGCCGAGACGCCTCACCCTCCGGTTGGCCGGTTGGCCGGTTGGCCGGTTGGCCGGTTGGCCGGTTGGCCGGTTGGCCGGTTGGCCTGTTGTCCGGCGGGTGCGGGTGCGGGTGCGTCTCGGCCGCTCGCGCCCGCGCGGCGGAGCCGCACAGAGAACGCAGCCCCGCGCCCCTGACGGGGCGCGGGGTTTACAACCGCCCCGCTCGGCGCTACCTTCCCCGACAGGGCGAGGTGGGAGCGCTCCCATGGTCGTCGGACCGGAACCCGCCGACCACGACCCGCTCCCGCCTCGCACATCACAGGTGCACATCCGCAATGCCACCCCCACCCGTACGTGCCCGTACGGACGCAGCGGAAGGAATGGACCTCACTGTCATGATCATGGCAAAGGCAAGAGCCGGCACACCCTTACGCCCCCTGCGCCGGCCACCCCTGTCCACCCGCACCCGGGCCCTCTTCCTCGTCCTCGCCGCCCTCCTCGCCACCGTCCCGGCGCTCGCCCTGGTCGTCACCGCGGGCAGCCCGGCCGAGGCGCACGGCACCCCCATGAAGCCCGCGAGCCGCACCTTCCTGTGCTGGCAGGACGCGCTCACCGACACCGGTGAGATCAAGCCCGTCAACCCGGCCTGCAAGGCGGCCCAGCAGGTCAGCGGCTCCACGCCGTTCTACAACTGGTTCTCCGTGCTCCGCTCGGACGGCGCCGGCCGCACCCGCGGCTTCGTCCCCGACGGCGAGCTGTGCAGCGGCGGCAACACCAACTTCACCGGCTTCAACGCCGCCCGCGACGACTGGCCGGTCACCCACCTCACCTCCGGCGCGACCGTCGACTTCTCGTACAACGCCTGGGCCGCACACCCGGGCTGGTTCTACGTCTACGTCACCAAGGACGGCTACGACCCGACCCAGCCGCTCACCTGGGACGACATGGAGGACGAGCCGTTCCTCTCCGTCGACCACCCGCCGCTCAACGGCACCCCCGGCACGGTCGAGGCCAACTACTCCTGGACCGGCAAGCTCCCGGACAACAAGTCCGGGCGCCACATCATCTACATGGTCTGGCAGCGCTCGGACAGCGCGGAGACCTTCTACTCCTGCTCCGACGTGGTCTTCGACGGCGGCAACGGCGAGGTGACGGGCATCCACGAGCCGGGGGACGGCACCCCGACCGACCCGGTGCCGGGCGCCTGCACCGCCACCCGTGAGACGACGGGCAGCTGGAGCGGCGGCTACCAGTCCGAGGTGACGGTCACCAACTCCGGTGACGTGCCGATGCTGGGCTGGATGGTCGACTGGACCCTGCCGGACGGCCAGAAGGTCGACAGTCTCTGGAACGGCGACGCCACGTACACGGGCCAGGACGTGATGGTCCACAACACGGACTGGAACGGCTCCCTGGACCCAGGTCGGTCCGCCACGTTCGGCTATGTCACGACGGGCGCCGACGGGGACAGTACGACGACACTGCCCTGCCAGGTCGGCTGACGCCCCACCTCCTTGGGCGCAGCACGGAACCGGTGGGGGAGTCACCCCCACCGGTTCCGTCCGTCGGCCGGCCCCAAGGGGGGAGGGAGCCGCCCGACGGCTACAACTGTGGCTTGGTGCGAACCGCTGGCAACGCGACAACGTTGTCTAACACTTCACCAACGACTCTACCCTCCGAACAGACAACGATGTCAACCCAGTTGCACCCCCGAGAAACCGGCCAGGCGCCGCACAGCGACCCCACAGGAGCCGCCCAGGCCCCCGCCTCCCGTACGCACCCTTCCCCACCCCCGCCCGCCCGGGTTACTGTCCCCCCGGCTTGTGCGACCTGTGGTGCGCGACCCGTCCGATCGAAGGAGGGGCCGCGTCATGCGTTTCCGCCCGGCATCCCTGCTGCTGGCCGCCGTGTTGGCGACCGGCGGTGCCACCCCGGCGCTCGCCGCGAGCGCCACCGCGCCACCGACACCGGACCTGGTCCGGGACCCGACCACGTACGTCGACCCGCTGATCGGCACGAAGAACGGCGGCGACACCTACCCCGGTGCCGTCACGCCCTTCGGCATGTTCTCCTTCAGCCCCGAGACCACCCGCGGCAACGCCACCGCCACCACCGCCCCCGGCGGCTACCAGTACGACGCCACCCGCATCCGCGGCTTCAGCCTGACCCACATGTCCGGCACCGGCTGCGCCGGCGGCAGCGGGGACATCCCGCTCTTCCCGTACGCGGGCGAGGTCACCTCGTCCCCGGCGAGCGACACCAAGGACGCCGTCTACGCCTCGGACTTCAGCCACGACGACGAGACCGCCGAGCCCGGCCACTACAAGGTCGGCCTCGAGTCCGGTGTCACCGCCGATCTGACGGCCACCGCGCGCACCGGCTCGGCCCGCTTCACCTACCCCGCCGACAAGCCGGCCTCGCTGCTGATCCGCACCGCCAACTCCGAGGTGGGCTCCACCGATTCGACGGTGAAGATCGACCCGAAGACCCGTACCGTCTCCGGCTCCGTCACCTCCGGCAACTTCTGCGGCTATCTCGACCCCGAGGGCCAGCGCGCCTACTACACCCTGTACTTCACGGCCCAGTTCGACCGGGACTTCTCCGCCACCGGCACCTGGCAGGACGACAAGCTCAACCCCGGCGCCACCACCGCCTCCGGCGGCACCGGCGACTTCAAGGCGAACGGCGGCCGTCCCGTGGCCGGCAAGGGCGCGGGCGGCTACGTCCAGTTCGCGGCCGGGGACAAGCCGGTGAACGTCAAGGTCGGCATCTCCTACGTCAGCCAGAAGGGCGCCGAGGCCAACCTCCGCGCCGAGAACGCGAAGCACCGCTCCTTCGACTCCGTCCGCAAGGCCGCGCACGACGCCTGGCGCGACCGGCTGGACGGCATCCGGGTCGGCGGCGGCACCGACGCCGAGCGCACCACCTTCTACACCGCGCTCTACCACGCCATGTTCCACCCGAACGTCATCAGCGACGCCGACCGCAGATACCGCGGCAGCGACGGCGAGGTGCACCGGGTGACTCACGGCCACAAGGCGCAGTACGGCACCTTCTCCGGCTGGGACGTCTACCGCGACCAGGTGCAGCTGCTCACCCTGCTGGACGCGCGCACCGGCTCCGACGTGGCGCAGTCGCTGTACGAACTGGCCCAGCAGAACGGGGGAGTCTGGGACCGCTGGCTGCACGGCGCCTCCGGCACCCATGTGATGAACGGCGACCCCTCGCCGACCGCGCTGGCCGGCATCCGCGCCTTCGGCGGCACCGACTTCGATCTGCGCGGCGCGCTGAAGTCGCTGGTCAAGGCGGCGACGGTGCCGACCGAGCAGGACCTGTCCTCCTCCGGCAAGCCCGTGCTCTCGGTGGGCCAGCGGCCCTCGCTCGACAAGTACCTGAAGCTGCACTACATGCCGTCGGTCTCCAACGCCTGGGGCGGCGCGGCCGAGACGCTGGAGATGTCGACCGCCGACTTCTCCCTCTCCCAGCTCGCCTCGGCGGTGCACGACAAGAAGACCGCGCAGACCTTCGCGAGCCGCTCGCAGTGGTGGCAGAACAACTTCAACCTCGCCGCCGACCCCACCGGCGGCTACATCGCCAACCGCAAGGCCGACGGCAGCTGGGTCACCGGGTTCACCCCGGGCACCGGCAACGGCTTCGTGGAGGGCACGGCCGCCCAGTACACCTGGATGGTGCAGCACAACCCGGCCGGTCTGTTCGCGGCGATGGGCGGCAAGGACAAGGCGCTCGCCCGCCTCGACTCCTTCTTCCACGACGCCGACGGCGGCTGGGCGTTCACCGGCAGCGGCGGCGACAAGTCCGAGATGGACAACGAGCCGTCCATCAACGTGCCCTATCTGTACGACTACGCGGGCGCGCCCTACAAGACGCAGGAGACCGTGCGCGCGGCGATGACGAAGCTGTGGTCGACGCAGCCGGGCGGCATCCCCGGCAACGACGACCTCGGCGCGATGTCGTCCTGGTACGTCTTCTCGGCGCTCGGCATGTATCCGCAGGTGCCCTCCCGTGCGGAACTCGTCCTCGCCTCCCCGCTGTTCCCGCGCGTGGTCATCGACCGCCCGCACGGCAAGGACATCGAGATCCGGGCGAAGGGAGCCGCGGCCGACGCGCCGTACATCCAGTCCCTGAAGGTCGACGGCAGGACCACCGACCGCACCTGGCTGCCGGAGTCCTTCGTCCGCGACGGCGGCCGGCTGGACTACACGCTCTCCTCGACGCCCGACAGGACGTGGGGCACCGACGCGGCCGACGCCCCGCCGTCCTTCCGGGACGGTGAGCAGCCGTACCAGATCGGTGTGGGTCCGACCACGGCGACGCTTGCCCCGGGGGAGAGCACGACGCTCGACATCCGTGCGCTGGCGCTGAGCGGTGGCACGGGTCCGGAGGTCCGCTTCCAGGTGGACACCCCGGCGGGCGTGACGGCGAGCCCGGCCTCGGGCACGGTCAAGGACGGCGCCCAGCGGATCACGCTGACGGCGGCGAAGGACGCGCAGCAGGGCTTCGCGGACGTGAAGGTGACCGTCACCTCCGGTGACACCTCCTACGCCCAGCCGATCGCCCTCACCGTCGCGGCCCCCGGCTCGCTGCTGGCGGCGTACAACAACGCCGGCATCTCCGACGACTCCGGTGACCACGACGAGGCGGACTACGACGGCGGCGGCTGGAGCTACTCGCTCCAGGCGCTGAAGGCCGCCGGGCTGACCCCCGGCGGCCAGGGGACGGCGGCCGGGCTGAGCTTCACCTGGCCCGGCTCCCCGTCGGGCCGCCCCGACAACGCGTCCGCCGCCGGCCAGAGGATCGAGCTGACCGACCCGGCCGCCAAGCTGTCCTTCATCGGCAGCGCGGTCAACGGCAACCAGCAGACGAAGGCCACGGTCACGTTCACGGACGGCACGACCGCGGGGACCGACCTGTCCTTCACGGACTGGACGGTCGGCGGGGGCGGCGGCACGGTCCAGTACGGCAACGAGGTCGTCGCCAAGACGGCGTACCGCAACGTCGCCGGTGCCGACAAGGACCCGGTCGCCACGTACGTCTTCGCGACGAAGCCGTACGAGGCGCCTGACGGCAAGCGGGTGGCGAGCGTGACGCTGCCGAACAACGGCGACGTGCACGTGTTCACGGTCGCTGTGGGCTGACGCCGCCCTGGCCGCCACCGGGCCTGTCCCGGGGGCTCGGCCCCCGGGACCCCTGGGTCGCGTTGTCGGCCGAGGGCCCGGTGGGAGCCGGTCGCGCCCGCGCGGCGAAGCCGCATGTCAGCACGGCCCCGCGCCCCTTCGGGGGGCGCGGGGCTTCGTCAGTTCGCGTACGTCTCGTACTCCGCCACCTTCGGCGTGCCGGACGCGCCGGTGATGTCGAAGGTGAGCTTGCGGACCGCGGTGCTGGGGAACGAGATCGTGCCGGCGCCGCTGCCCGTCGTGAGGACCGTGCCGGTGTCGGCGTTCACCAGGCGCCAGGCGCCGATCGTCCCCTCGGAACCGGACGCTTCGCGGATGACGGCCTTCGACACGGTCGTGGCGGAGCCCCACTTGATGGACACCGCACCGGTCGAGCCGTTCGGGGACCAGTACGTGCTCAGGTCGCCGTCGCGCACGTTGCCGTAGCTCGTGCCGGAGGCCTTGCCGGAGCCGTCGGAGCCGGCGCCGATGCTCAGGTTGGTGCCGCCGGGCTGCGTGGGCGTGCCGGGGTCGTCCGGCGTCGAGGTCGTCGGGTCCGGGGTGGGGGACGTCGGCGTCGTCGGGGAGCAGCTGCCGTCCGAGACCTTCAGGCCCGTGTGGGCGCCCGCCGTCCGCGTCACGACGTCCGGCACGCAGCCGGCGTCGTCGAGGGTGTACGGGTAGGGGATGCTGACGCTGGTGTTGGACTGGGGGTCCGGGCCCGCCGGGTCGTTCTCCTCGCCGGGGTCCGACCAGGTCACGTTGTCGTAGATGTTGCCGCTGACCTGCCAGTAGCCCGCCGCGTCGGTGTAGAACGTGCCGAGGACGTCCTTGGAGTCCTTGAAGTAGTTGTTGTCCACCCTGGCGTGCGCGCCGGCCCGGGAGTTGATGCCGGACTTGGTCAGGCCCACGTAGTAGTTGTCGTAGATGTGGGCCGTGCCGCCGCGCAGCAGGGGTGTACGGGAGTCGATGTTCTCGTACAGGTTGTGGTGGAACGTGATGTAGCTGTTGGAGACGTCGCTCTCGCTGGAGCCGATCAGCCCGCCGCGCCCCGAGTCGCGCAGGGTGCTGTACGACAGGGTCACGTACTGCGTGTTGTCCTTCATGTCGAAGAGGCCGTCGAAGCCCTCGTCCTCGCCGCCGGAGGCCTCCAGGCTGACGTGGTCGACCCAGACGTTGCGGACGTCGCTCTCCATGCCGATCGCGTCGCCGCCGTTGGACGTGGGCGAGCCGGACTTCTTGACGTTCCTCACCGTCACGTTCTGGATGACGATGTTGCTGGAGTCCCGGATGTGGATGCCCAGTTGGTCGAAGACGGCGCCGCCGCCGACGCCGACGATCGTGACGTTGCTGATCTGCTTCAGCTCGATCCTGTCGGCCGCGGTGTCGCAGCTGTCGCCCGAGACCTTGCTGGTGTTGCCGTGGTCGATGGTGCCCTCGACCTCGATGACGATCGGGGTCGAGCTGCTGGCCCGGCCGCACAGGGCCTGGTGGATCGCGGTGCCGGTGGTGGCGTGGACCGTCTGCCCGCCCGCCCCGCCGGTGGTCCCGCCGTTCTGGGTCGCGTAGCCGGTCGCGCCGGCGGTCGCGGCCGAGGCCGGCGGCATCGCCACGAACGCCCCGGCCGCCGCCGCGAGGGCCGCCGTGGCCAGCGTCGCGTGGAGCCGCAGTGCGGTTGGTCTCCTCATGGTTCGTCTCTCCCTGTCGTTGACGTTCACTGACGTTCGCCGACGTCCGTCGTAGGGCCGCAGGGGCGCTCAAGCCCTTGCTATGCCACGCGCATGAGCGATGCATGACAGCAGTACCGTGCGGGGAAAGCGCTTTCTGAACAACCGTGAGAGTAGGGCGGCCCCGCCGCCCTGGCAAGGCGCCGTACGCACACAGCGGAGCGGGCCCGGAAGACTCTCCGGGCCCGCCCCTCGCGTGCTACAGCCGTGCCGTCACCCCAGCAGCTCCACCTCCGACAGGGTCGCCTCGCCGTTCAGGACCAGCCGGTAGTGCGCGTAGGACCGCGCGTGCGGGATCGAGAACGCCCGGGTCTGCCGGTCCCAGCGGAAGGACTCGCCGGACCGCTTGTCCAGCGTCCGCCAGTGCGTGCCGTCGCTGGACGCCTGCAACGTCCAGCCCGTCGGGGCCTTGGTGTGGTCGGCCGGCGACGTCAGCGTGTACTGGGCGGCCTTGGCGCTCCCGCCCGACAGCGGCAGGTCCACCGTCGTCGCGCTCGCCTCCGTCGCCGAGGTGTTGTCGAACAGCGCGCCCTCGCCCTTCAGGACGTCCGCCCGGGGCGTGGGCACCTTGTCGTCCTTCGTCACCGACACGGGCGCGTCGTGCTTGCCCGTGCCCCAGGACGACGGCTTCGCGCCCATGTCGAAGTCCAGCACCCCGCCGCGGGAGAGCAGCGAGTGCGGCAGGGAGGTCTTCGACCACTTCTTGCCGTTGACCCGCAGCCCCTGCACGTAGATGTTCTTCGTGCTGTTCTTCGGCGCCTTGACGACCAGGTCGTGGCCGTTCTCCAGGTGCACGGTCGCCTTCTTGAACAGCGGGGAGCCGATCGCGTACTCGCCGCTGCCCATCACCAGCGGGTAGAAGCCGAGCGCCGAGAACAGGTACCAGGCCGACTGCTCGCCGTTGTCCTCGTCGCCGTGGTAGCCCTGCCCTATGGCGCTGCCGGTGTAGAGGCGGGAGAGCACCTCGCGCACGTTCTTCTGCGTCTTGTACGGCTGCCCGGCCGCGTCGTACATGTAGGTGATGTGGTGCGCGACCTGGTTGGAGTGGCCGTACATGCCCATCCGCACGTCACGCGCCTCGATCATCTCGTGGATGACGCCGCCGTAGGAGCCCTTCAGGTCCACGGAGGCGGTCTCCGGGGTCGAGAAGAACGTGTCCAGCTTGTCGGCGAGCTTGTCCTTGCCGCCGTACAGGTTGGCCAGTCCCCGGCCGTCCTGCGGCACGGTGAAGGCGTAGCCCCAGCCGTTGGTCTCCGTGTAGTCGTAACCCCACACGCGCGGGTCGTACTTGTCGGAGGGCACCCGCCAGTTGCCGTCCTCGTCCTTGCCCTGGAAGAAGCCGGCCTTCGAGTCGAACAGGTTGACGTAGTCCCGGGCGCGGTTGAGGAAGTACTCCGACTCCTCCTTGTAGTGCTTCTTGTGGGTCTTCTTGTACAGCGCCGCGCCCATCTGGGCGATGCCGTAGTCGTTGACGTAGCCCTCCATCGCCCAGGACAGGCCCTCGCCCGTGCTGGTGCTGGTGTAGCCGAGGAAGGGCGAGGTCGCCATGCCCTTGCGGCCGACCCCGGAGGAGGGCGGGACGACGGTGGCGTTCTTCAGCGCCGCGTCGTACGCCGACTCGGCGTCCATCTTCACGCCCTTGACGTACGCGTCCGCGAACGCCACGTCCGAGGACGTGCCGGTCATCAGGTCCGCGTAGCCGGGGGAGGACCAGCGGGAGGTCCAGCCACCGTCCTTGTACTGCTGCACGAAGCCGTCGACCATCTCACCGGCCTGGGAGGGCGTCAGGAAGGAGTACGCCGGCCACGTGGTGCGGTAGGTGTCCCAGAACCCGTTGTTGACGTACACCTTGCCGTCGACGATCTTCGCGCCGGTGTGCGTCGGGGTGTTCTCGCCGGTCGCCTTGGAGAACGGCGAGGCGTACTGGTACTTCCCGTCCACCTTCTCGAAGCCGGAGTTGGGGTACAGGTACAGCCGGTAGAGCGAGGAGTACAGCGTGGTCAGCTGGTCGGAGGTGGCACCCTCGACCTCGACCTTGCCGAGGATCTTGTCCCAGGCCTGCTGCGCGCTCCGCTTCACCGAGTCGAAGGAGCGGCTGTCCGGCAGCTCCCGCGACAGGTTGTCCTTCGCCTGGTCCACGCCGATCAGCGAGGTCGCCAGGCGCAGGGTGACGGCGTGGTCGTGGCCCGCGTCGAAGCGCATGTACCCCGTGACGCCGGAGGACGAGCCGTCCTTGACCGCGGAGTCGAACCTGCCGTAGAGGAACAGCCGGGTCGCGCCCGCCGAGCCGCCGGACTTCACGTCCGAGTAGCCGGTGATGACGCCGTTCTCCTTGTCCAGGGTGAGGCCGCCCTGGTCCTCGATGTTGTCGAAGATGACGCTCGCGTCGTCACCGGGGTAGGTGAAGCGCATCGCCGCCGCGTGGTCGGTCGGCGCCATCTCCGCCTTGATGCCGTTCTCGAAGGTCACGCCGTAGTAGTACGGGCGGGCGGTCTCCTTCTCGTGGCGGAAGGGGAGCTGCCGGGCCGTCTTGCCGGTGTCCGGCGTGCCGGAGGCGGCCGACGGCATCACCTGGAAGGTCTGCCGGTCACCCATCCACGGGCTGGGCTCGTGGCTGGCGCTGAACGCCTGGATGGTCGGCAGGTTGTCGTCGTTGTTGCCGCGGGAGTAGTCGTAGAGCCAGTTCTCCACGCTCGCGTTGGTCACCGGCGTCCAGAAGTTGAACCCGTGCGGGACCGCCGCGGCCGGGAAGGTGTTGCCGCGCGAGAAGCTGCCGGTGGAATTGGTGCCGCGGGTGGTCAGCGCGTAGTCGGACAGATGCGCCTTGGGCCGCTCGGGCGCCGCGACCTTCAGCGACACGTCGTCCACCCAGCCGCGGAACTTGGCCGGGCCCTTGGCGGAGTCGTAGGCCACCAGTATCCGGTCCACGGTCTTCCCGGCGGCCACCGAGCCGATCGAGGAGAGCACGTCGTTCCACTGGTTGACGTAGAGGATCTTGGCGTCGCCCTGCCCGCGCGGGGTCAGCGGGAAGCCGTGCTCGTCCACCGCGCCCAGCCGGCTCAGGTAGGTGCCGTCGGTGAAGGCGAGGTCGACGGAGACGTTGGTGGCGTCGTAGTCGAGGTCACCGGAGGCCATCGCGGGGAAGATCCGGTACGACAACTGCGTGTTCCGCTCGACGCGCACGTTGACGTCGAACACCTTGTTGTACGAATACGCCCGGCCGTCCGCCTTGTGCCGGCCGGCGTACCGCAGCGCCCGCTTGCCGGTGAAGCCGGCGCCGGACTTGGCGGTGGGGGACCCGGTGGGGCCCTGGTCCACGAGGCTCAGCATGTCCTCGGGCGTCGTGGCGACATGGCCGTCGGAGAACTGCACGTCGGCGAGTTGGAGGATGTCCGCACCGTGGTTCTTGGTGAAGTCCAGCCGGAAGTGCTGGTACTCGGCCGGCGCGGCCAGGTCGTAGGTGTTGGTCGTCTGCCGGTCGGCGAAGGACTGGCCCGTGCGGGTGTCGACCGTCTTCCAGTCCTTGCCGTCCGTGGAGCCCTTCAGGGTCCAGTCGGCCGGGTCGCGCTCGACGACGTCGTTGGCGGAGGTGAGGGCGTAGCTGGTGAGCTTGACCGGGGCGTCCAGGTCGAACTCGACCCAGCCGGTCCTGTCGAACGTCAGCCACTTGGTGGTGGGCTCGGTGTCGACGAGGTTCTCCTTGACCTCGCCGCCCTGCGTGTTCTCGGCGCTGGCCCGCACGCCGGTGACGTGGTCGGTGACGCTGCCGGGAATGCCGGTGCTGTAGCCGCCGTCGACGCCCGAGGCGCGCTTGGCGCCACCGGCCGTCGTGTCGACGGTGTTGACCCACGTCGGGGCCGGGTCCCCCGACTCGAAGGACGAGCTGAACTCCCGGTCGGCCTTGGCCGCTCCGGCGGGCCGGGCCACGGCGGCGCCCTGGGAGGCCACCACCAGAGCGAAGGCGGTCGCTGCCACGACCGCCGAGGGACCCCATCTGTGCCGAGCTCTGTGCTGCATGCGCGAGAACCCTTCCTGCGCGAATCGGAAAGAAGTAACGGACAACGTTGTCAACTTCGCGCGCAGAGACCAGTAGGGGTTCAAGTGACCGCCGGTGTCAAGGGTGTTGCCTGCGGCATACGGGTCCCCCAAGGCCTTGATTCCCTCATTGGGCGAGGCCGCGGAGTTGTCGATCTTCGCATGGGGGCCGCACAGAAAGCGCATATTTCCGGCGGCTCGCCGCCCGCGCGCCACCCGGAGATCCGCTCACATTTCCGCGAGGTCTCAACTCGGAAAAGGCGTCCGTCAACCTTGCGTTCGATCTTGCTCCGTCGCGGGGAAGTGGACTATACCTGTCGGCGTCCGGCTGCCCGTCACCTCGTGGTACGCGCCGACGGACACGCACGACCCGGGGGGAATCGGGGGGCGGCGGATCTCCAATGCGCACGAGTGAGTGCCGTATCGTCCCTTTCGGTTCCCTCGTGCACGACCCCAGCTTCACATCACCGCGGTGCCGGGGAAGGATCCGGTTCACCGCCTGAGTCCTGGAGAAGGCGAGGACTTGAGCATGGGATCCACTTCCGCCGAGCACAGTTCCCCCAAGACCGGCACCGACGGGCACATCGCCCCCTCGGGAGTCGGCCGCCGCGACCTGATCAGGCGCTCCGCGGCGCTCGGCCTCGTCTCCGTCCCCGCCATGGGCTTCCTCTCCGCGTGTGCCAGCGGCGGCGGGGGCGGCGAGGAGAAGGCCAAGGCGGGCAAGAAGACCGACAAGAACCCGCTCGCCGTCAACGACACCGCCCAGATGGAGTTCGTCCTCTTCGACGGCGGCTTCGGCAAGGAGTACGCCGAGGACGCGGTCAAGATCTACGAGAAGGACTTCCCGAAGGCGAAGGTCAAGTTCTCCGCCACCCAGAAGATTCAGTCCACCCTCCAGCCCCGCTTCAACGGCGGCACCCCGCCGGACCTCATCGACAACTCCGGTGCCGAGCAGATGGACATGGGCGTCCTCGTCGGCAAGAACCAGCTCGCCGACCTCAGCCCGCTGCTCGACGCCCCGTCCTACGACGACCCGGCCAAGAAGGTCCGCGACACGCTGCGCCCCGGCATCGTCGAGATGGGCCAGTTCGACGGCAAGCCGGTGTGGATCATGTACTACGCCTACACCGTCTACGGCGTCTGGTACTCCCAGAAGGCCCTCGACTCGCTCGACGCGACGTACCCGGAGACCTGGGACGACATGCTCGCGGTGTGTGCGAAGGCGAAGAAGAAGGGCATGGCCGGCTGGACCTACGCCGGCAAGTACCCCTACTACATCCCCTTCTCGCTCTACCCGATGATCGGCAAGGTCGGCGGCCGCGAGGTGCTGGACGCCATCGACAACCTGGAGCCCAACGCCTGGAAGCACCCGGCCGTCAAGGCCTGTTTCGAGGCGTACTACGAGCTCCAGCAGAAGGGCTACATCCTCAAGGGCACCCCCGGCCTTGACCACATCCAGTCGCAGACCGCCTGGGCCAAGGGCGAGGCGCTGTTCATCCCGAACGGCTCCTGGGTGGAGAACGAGTCCGCCAACGTCATCCCCAAGGACTTCGACCTCGCGGTCTCCGCGCCCACCGGCATCGACTCCTCCGACAAGATGCCCTTCGGCACCATCTGGGCCTCCGGCGGCGAGCCGTTCATCGTCCCGGCCAAGGCCAAGAACGGTGCGGGCGGCATGGAGCAGCTGCGCATCATGCTCAGCGAGGCCTCGTCGAAGAACTTCACCTCCAAGGTCAAGTCGCTCACCGCGTTCAACGGCGGCACCGACGGCATCTCCCTGACGCCGGGTCTGAAGTCCGGTGTCGCGGCGCTGGACAAGGCCGGCGACAACGTGGTGAACCCGCGGCTCCAGGACTGGTACGTGAAGCTCCAGAAGGAGCAGATCGGCGTCTCCGGCCTCGGCGAGATGATGGCCGGCCGGGCCACCCCGGCGGAGACCATCAAGAAGATCCAGGGCTACGCCGACGCCGCCGCCAAGGACGACTCGATCAAGCACTACAAGCACCAGTAAGCGGCACGCTCAGCACACCGGTGCCGCCACCGGTGACAGCCCCGCGCGGGCGTCACCGGCGGCGGCACCCGCCCAGAGACCGAGGTCGGTGGCAATGCAGCACGGCAAGTACCGGTTCATCGTGGGGTTCCTCGCGCTGCCCCTGGGGCTGTACGCGCTCTTCGTGATCTGGCCGTTCATCCAGTCCATCTACTACTCGTTCACGGACTGGACCGGCCTGAGTCCCGAGTTCAAGACGGTCGGCTTCGACAACTACACGAAGATGTTCCACGACGACATCTTCTGGAAGTCGCTGGAGCACAGCCTGCTCTTCGCGGTGCTGCTGCCGGTGGTGACGATCAGTCTGGCGCTGTTCCTCGCCTTCATGATCAACGTGGGCGGGCGCCGCCGCCGGGGCGGTCCGGCCATCACCGGGGTGCGCGGCTCCTCGTTCTACAAGATCGTGTACTTCTTCCCGCAGGTGCTGTCCATCGCCATCGTCGCGTTGCTGTTCGCCTTCGCGTACAACCCGGACAGCGGGGCGATCAACTCGGTGTTCCGCGGCCTCGGGCTCGACAGCCTCCAGCCGCTGTGGCTGGGCGACCCGAACCTCGCGCTGTGGTGCGTGATGGCGGTGCTCGTCTGGTCCACCGTCGGCTTCTTCGTCGTCCTCTTCTCCGCCGGAATGGCCTCCATCCCGGCGGATCTCTACGAGGCCGCGCTGCTGGACGGGGCCGGCCGCGCCAGCACCTTCTTCAGGATCACCCTGCCGTTGCTGTGGGACACCGTGCAGTCCGGCTGGGTGTACATGGGCATCCTCGCGCTCGGCGCCGAATCGTTCGCGGTCGTACAGATCATGACGACCGGACCGGGCGGTCCCGACTATTCGACCACCGTGCTGGTCCTGTACGTCTACCAGAAGGCCTTCCGTGACGGTCAGGCCGCCTACGCAACCACGATCGGTGTCGCCCTGCTCGTCGTCACGCTGCTGTTCGCGGCGGTCGTGATGCGGCTGGGCCGGCGCGAGCGGCTGGAGTTCTGAAGCCATGAAGACGACCGAGACCCCCGCCCCCGTACCGGCCGAGTCCGGTGTCACCGTGACCAAGGCCGACCGTCCGGCCGCCAAGCCGCCCAAGGAGCGCAAGGAGGGCGGCGTCCTCAACGCCTTCTCGCACGGCATGCTCGTGCTGTGGGCGGTCATGGTGGTGATGCCGCTGCTCTGGGCGGTGATGACGTCCTTCAAAGACGACAAGTCCATTTTCTCCTCGCCCTGGGCGCTGCCGGACAAACTCCACTTCGACAACTGGTCGCGCGCCTGGACCGACGCCCACATGGGCGATTACTTCTTCAACACCATTCTGGTGGTGGGCGGTTCACTGATCGGCACGCTGGTGCTCGGTTCGATGGCCGCGTACGTGCTGGCGCGTTTCGAATTCCCGGGCAACCGGTTCATCTACTACTTGTTCATCGGCGGCATGAGCTTCCCGATCATGCTCGCGCTGGTGCCGTTGTTCTACGTGGTGAACAACATGGGCCTGTTGAACACGATTCACGGGCTGATCCTGGTCTACATCGCCTATTCGCTGCCGTTCACGGTCTTCTTCCTGACCGCGTTCTTCCGCACGCTGCCCACATCGGTGGCGGAGGCGGCCTTCGTGGACGGTGCCTCGCACACCCGTACGTTCTTCCAGATCATGCTGCCGATGGCCAAGCCCGGCCTGGTCAGCGTGGGAATCTTCAACTTCCTGGGCCAGTGGAACCAGTACATGCTGCCCACCGTGCTCAACACCGATCCCGACAAGCGGGTCCTCACCCAGGGGCTGGTCCAGCTGGCCGCGAGCCAGGGCTACAAGGGTGACTGGTCCGGACTCTTCGCCGGACTGGTGATGGCGATGCTGCCGGTCCTCGCGGCGTACATCGTCTTCCAGCGGCAGGTGGTCCAGGGGCTGACGGCGGGCGCCCTGAAGTAGCCGAACCCTCCTTTGACGAGGGAGAACGGCGCCGGACGCCCCGGCGCCCGACCGTCGTGACGCGCCGCCCCCGGCCTCCGGGGGCGGCCGTCCGGCGTGTCCCGGCCCGGCGGCCGGTCGCGTGTCGAAACGGTTCAACCTCTTGACGGGAGGCAACCCGAACGGCTCAGCTTAGAGTTCACTAGTTGGACACGGACGGGGCCTCGCCGAAGCGGTCCCGCGCGCAGGAGGTCGTCGTGGAGACTCCAGGGTCGCAGTCGTCGCTGCACCGAGCCAACCTGGAGCGGGTCGTACGTGCCGTACGCCTGGCCGGGTCGCTCACGCAGGCGGAGATCGCGAGGACCACGGGTCTTTCCGCGGCGACGGTCTCGAACATCGTGCGGGAACTGAAGAACGGCGGCACGGTCGAGGTCACCCCCACCTCGGCCGGCGGCCGCCGGGCCCGCAGCGTCTCGCTCAGCGGGGACGCCGGCATCGTCATCGGCGTCGACTTCGGCCACACCCACCTGCGCGTCGCCATCGGCAACCTGGCCCACCAGGTGCTCGCCGAGGAGGCCGAACCGCTCGACGTCGACGCCTCCGCCGCCCAGGGCTTCGACCGGGCCGAGGAGGTCGTCAGCAGGCTGATCGAGGCGACCGGCGTGGACCGCGCCAAGATCGCCGGCGTCGGCCTCGGCGTGCCCGGACCGATCGACGTGGAGTCGGGCACCCTGGGCTCCACCGCCATCCTGCCGGGCTGGACCGGCGCCCGGCCCGGCGAGGAGCTGCGCGAGCGCCTCGGCGTACCCGTGCACGTGGACAACGACGCCAACCTCGGTGCCCTGGGCGAACTGGTCTGGGGCAGCGGACGGGGCGTGAAGGACCTCGCGTACATCAAGGTCGCCAGCGGTGTCGGGGCCGGTCTCGTGATCCAGGGGAAGATCTACCGGGGTCCGGGCGGCACGGCGGGCGAAATAGGGCATATCACACTCGACGAGTCGGGTCCGGTCTGCCGCTGCGGCAACCGCGGCTGCCTGGAGACCTTCGCCTCGGCGCGCTATGTGCTGCCGCTGCTGAGGTCCAGCCACGGCACCGATCTCACGCTGGAGGGCGTCGTCCGGCTGGCGCGGGACGGCGACCCGGGCTGCCGGCGGGTCATCGCCGATGTCGGCCGGCACGTGGGCAGCGGAGTGGCCAATCTCTGTAATCTGCTGAACCCCAGCCGAGTGGTTCTCGGCGGCGATCTCGCCGAGGCCGGGGAGCTCGTCCTGGGGCCCATAAGGGAGTCCGTGGGGCGCTACGCCATCCCCAGTGCCGCCCGGCATCTGTCGGTGCTTCCGGGGGCCCTGGGGGGCCGTGCGGAGGTGCTCGGAGCGCTCGCTCTCGCGCTCAGCGAGATGGGTGATTCAACCCTTTTGGACGGGTCCGCCCCCGTGGCGACCCCTGCCTTCACTTAGAGAACGGATGGCACCGTTGCCATCTCGTTAAGGATTTACTTCTTGACGCCGCACGTGTGGCCGAGTTGACTTCCAGCCACCTCGGCCGCAACGTCGCGGCCTCGTCAGGGAGGTTTCTGAAGTGAACACGCGTATGCGTCGCGCCGCCTTCGCGGTCGCCGCCGGTGCCATGGCCGTCTCTCTCGCGGCCTGTGGCAGCGCCAAGGAGTCCAAGGACAGCGACTCCGACTCCTCGTCCTCGGCGAAGAAGAAGGGCGACAACATCACGGTCGGCCTGCTCCTGCCGGAGAACAAGACCGCGCGGTACGAGAAGTTCGACAAGCCCCTGATCGAGAAGAAGATCAAGGAGCTCACGAACAACAAGGCCAAGGTCCTGTACAACAACGCGCGGCAGGACGCCAACCTTCAGTCGCAGCAGGTCGACACGATGATCACCAACAAGGTGGACGTCCTCATCGTCGACGCGGTGGACTCCAAGGCCATCAAGAACTCGATTCAGAAGGCCGTGGACAACGGCATCAAGGTCGTCGCCTACGACCGCCTGGCCGAGGGCCCGATCAGCGGCTACACCTCGTTCGACAACGAGCAGGTCGGCAAGGCCCAGGGCGAGGCCCTGCTGAAGGGCATGGGCGACAAGGCCAAGAAGTCCTCCAAGATCGTCATGATCAACGGCTCGGTCACCGACCCCAACGCCGCGCAGTTCAAGAAGGGCGCCCACGCCGCCCTGGACGGCAAGGTGACCATCGCCAAGGAGTACGACACCAAGGAGTGGTCGCCGGACAACGCCAACTCCGAGATGGAGGCCGCGATCTCCGCCGTCGGCGCGAAGAACATCGCGGGCGTCTACTCCGCCAACGACGGCATGGCCGGCGGTGCCATCACCGCCCTGAAGGCCGCCGACATCAAGGTCCCGGTCACGGGCCAGGACGCCGAGCTCGCCGGTGTGCAGCGCATCCTCACCGGTGACCAGTACATGAGCGTCTACAAGTCCTACCCGCAGGAGGCCAACGTCGTCGCCGAGCTGGCGGTCGCCGTGGCCAAGGGCGAGAGCACGGACTCCATCGCCAAGACCAAGGTCGACAGCGAGAGCGCCAAGGGCATCCCCGCGGCCATCATCCCGGTCGTCTCGCTGACCACGGCGAACATCAAGGACACCGTCATCAAGGACGGCTACTACACGCTCGACGAGATCTGCACGGCCAAGTACAAGGCCGCCTGCAACAAGGCCGGCCTCAAGTAACACCCGGCCGGCCGAGGGCCGCCGAGGACCGCCCACGCGGTCCTTCCGGCCCGACGCACCGCGCGCCCCACCCCCGTACGAAGGTCCACCCCCGGACCGCCGTACGGGGACGGGCACGCCCCCGGTACTCCGTCCGGCGCCCCGTGATCAACAGCCCCGCAAGCTCGTGCGGGACGCCGGACGGATCACAATCCCCCCAACTTCTGTACAACCTCTCCGCCGGGTCAGGCGGCGAAGGAGATGGTTCACGTGTCCGCTACGCCCGTGCTGGCGTTGCGCGGGGTCTCCAAGCGGTTCGGTGCCGTCCAGGCGCTCACCGACGTAGAGCTTGAGGTCCACGCCGGTGAGGTGGTCGCCCTGGTGGGCGACAACGGCGCCGGAAAATCCACGCTGGTCAAGACGATCGCCGGCGTGCACCCCATCGACGACGGTGTCATCGAGTGGGACGGCAAGGCCGTGTCGATCGGCAAACCGCACGACGCCCAGGCGCTGGGCATCGCCACCGTCTACCAGGACCTGGCGCTGTGCGACAACATCGACGTCGTCGGCAACCTCTACCTCGGCCGCGAGGTCAAGAGGTTCGGCGTCCTGGACGAGGTCGAGATGGAGCGGCGCTCCCGCGAGCTGCTGGACACGCTGTCCATCCGCATCCCCAGCGTCCGCATCCCGATCGCCTCCCTCTCCGGCGGTCAGCGCCAGGTCGTGGCGATCGCCCGTTCGATGCTCGGCGAGCCCAAGCTGGTCATCCTCGACGAGCCCACCGCCGCCCTCGGCGTCGAGCAGACCGCGCAGGTCCTCGACCTGGTCGAGCGGCTGCGTGAGCGCGGCCTCGCCGTGGTCCTCATCAGCCACAACATGGCCGACGTCAAGGCCGTCGCCGACAAGGTGGCCGTCCTGCGGCTCGGCCGCAACAACGGTGTCTTCGAGGTCAAGTCGACCTCGCAGGAGGAGATCATCTCCGCCATCACGGGCGCCACCGACAACGCCGTCACCCGTCGTGCGGCCCGCTCGAACGGGGAGGTCACGAAGTGAGCATCGACAAGACGTCCGCGACGGTGTCGAAGGACACCGCCGAAGCGGTCGAGAACCCCGAGGCGGCCGCCGGCGCCGATGTCGCCGTCGACCCCCGCCTCCTCGTCCGCGAGCAGGGCCTGGCCGGCTACATCGGCGAGTTCAAGCGCAAGATCAAGGGCGGTGACCTGGGGTCCATCCCCGTCGTCATCGGCCTGATCGTCATCTGCATCGTCTTCCAGAGCCTGAACTCCAACTTCCTGTCCGCGCAGAACCTCAGTGACATCTCCGTCACGATGGTCGGCACGGGCATGATCTCGGTCGGCATCGTCTTCGTGCTGCTGCTCGGCGAGATCGACCTGTCGGTCGGCTCGGTCAGCGGCGCGGCCAGCGCCATCGCGGCCGTCCTCGCGGTCAACCAGGGCTGGCCCGAGTGGGTCGCCGTCCTCTTCGCCGTCGCCGCTGGCGCGGCCATCGGCGCGCTGCACGGCTTCTTCTTCGCCGTGCTCGGCGCCCCCGCCTTCGCCGTCACCCTGGCCGGCCTGCTGTTCTGGCTCGGCTTCATGCTGAAGGTGCTCGGCGAGAACGGCACCATCAACCTCGACAGCGACGGCTTCATCGGCAAGCTGACCACGTACTTCTTCTCGGACGTGGCCGCGGCCTACGGCCTGGCGATCGTCGTGGTCGTGCTGTTCTTCGTCAGCTCCTTCCTGGGCAACCGCCGCCGCGAGGCCGCGGGCGTCCCGTCCCGGCCGCTCAGCGACACCGTGCTGCGCACGGTCCTGCTCGCGGTGATCTCGTTCGCCGCGGCCGCGATGTACAACCAGTACAAGGGCCTGCCCCTGGCCACGGTGATCTTCCTGGCCTTCCTGGTGGGCAGCGACTTCCTGCTGCGCCGCACCGGCTACGGCCGCAAGGTGTTCGCGCTCGGCGGCAGCGTCGAGGCCTCCCGGCGTGCGGGCATCAACGTCACCTTCATCCGGATCTCGGTCTTCGCGATCGCCGGCGGGTTCTCCGCGATCGGCGGCCTCTTCCTGGCCTCCAAGATCGCCTCGGCCAACCAGAGCGCCGGTACCGGTGACCTGCTGATGAACGCGATCGCCGCGGCCGTCATCGGCGGCACGTCCCTCTTCGGCGGCCGCGGCCGCACGTGGAACGCGCTGCTCGGCGTGCTGGTGATCGTCTCGATCCAGTACGGCCTGCAACTGGAGTCCATCGCGGAGCCGGTGAAGTACATGATCACGGCGGCGGTCCTGCTGACCACCGTGGTCATCGACTCGGTCACCCGCAAGACGCAGAAGACGGCGGGGCGCGCGTAGCGCGCGGCGGCGTCACCCCTCGTGCCCGGCACCCCCGTGGTGCCGGGCACAGGCATGTCCGGGGCGCGGCGGGGGTACCGCGTCGGGGGTGGGCGTCGGGTGGCTTTGGTGAACATTAGACTCGACGGGCCAAACCAAGCCTGGAACTGCCGGCTCTACTGCAAGGAGGCACGGGTGCCGCTGCTGACCCGCATCGGGGGACCGCGTGATCTGGACCGGCTCACCCTGGAGGAGCTGGACGAGCTGGCGGAGGAGATCCGCACCTTCCTGGTCGACGCCGTCTCCAAGACCGGCGGCCATCTGGGCCCGAACCTCGGTGTCGTCGAGCTCACCCTCGCCCTGCACCGCGTCTTCCAGTCGCCGAAGGACAAGGTCCTCTTCGACACCGGCCACCAGTCCTACGTGCACAAGCTGCTCACCGGCCGCCAGGACTTCTCCAGGCTGAAGATGAAGGGCGGCCTGTCCGGCTACCCCTCGCAGGCCGAGTCCGAGCACGACGTCATCGAGAACAGCCACGCCTCCACCGTGCTGGGCTGGGCCGACGGCATCGCCAAGGCCAACCAGCTCAAGAAGCGCGACAGCCACGTCGTCGCGGTCATCGGCGACGGCGCCCTGACCGGCGGCATGGCCTGGGAGGCGCTCAACAACATCGCCGACGCCAAGGACCGCCCCCTCGTCATCGTCGTCAACGACAACGAGCGCTCCTACGCCCCCACCATCGGGGGACTGGCCAACCACCTGGCCACCCTGCGCACCACCGACGGCTACGAGCGCTTCCTGGCCCGCACCCGCGAGGTCCTGGAGCGGACCCCGGTGGTCGGCCGGCCCCTGTACGAGACGCTGCACGGCGCCAAGAAGGGGCTGAAGGACTTCATCACCCCGCAGGGCATGTTCGAGGACCTGGGCCTGAAGTACGTCGGCCCGATCGACGGCCACGACATCGAGGCCCTGGAGTCCGCGCTGACCCGCGCCAAGCGGTTCGGCGGTCCCGTGATCGTGCACTGCCTCACCGAGAAGGGCCGCGGCTACCAGCCCGCCCTGGCGGACGAGGCCGACCGCTTCCACGGCATCGGCCCCATCCACCCCGACACCGGCCTGCCGGTCAAGGCCGCCGGCGCCGACTGGACCTCCGTCTTCGGCGACGAGATGGTCCGGCTCGGCACGGAGCGCGACGACATCGTGGCCATCACGGCCGCCATGCTCCAGCCCGTCGGCCTGAAGAAGTTCGCCGACGCCTTCCCCGACCGCATCTACGACGTCGGCATCGCCGAGCAGCACGGCGCCGTCTCCGCCGCCGGCCTCGCACACGCGGGCACCCACCCCGTCTTCGCCGTGTACGCCACCTTCCTCAACCGCGCCTTCGACCAGGTCCTGATGGACGTCGCCCTGCACAAGTGCGGCGTGACCTTCGTCCTGGACCGGGCCGGCGTCACCGGCACCGACGGCGCCTCCCACAACGGCATGTGGGACATGTCCATCCTCCAGGTCGTCCCCGGCCTGCGGCTCGCCGCCCCGCGCGACGCCGACCAGGTCCGCGCCCAGCTCCGCGAGGCCGTCGCCGTCGACGACGCGCCCACCGTGGTCCGCTTCTCCAAGGGCGCCGTCGGCCCCGCCGTGCCCGCCGTGGGCCGCGTCGGCGGCATGGACGTCCTGCGCGAGCCCGGCACCGACCGGCCCGACGTGCTGCTGGTCTCCGTCGGCGCGCTCGCCCCGATGTGCCTGGAGATCGCCGGGCTCCTCGACAAGCAGGGCATCTCCACCACCGTCGTCGACCCCCGCTGGGTCAAGCCGGTCGACGAGGCCATGGCCCCGCTCGCCGAGCGCCACCGGGTCGTCGTCACCGTCGAGGACAACTCCCGCGTCGGCGGCGTCGGCTCCACGATCGCCCAGGCACTGCGCGACGCGGGCGTCGACGTACCCCTGCGCGACTTCGGCATCCCGCCGCGCTTCCTCGACCACGCCTCGCGCGCCGAGGTCATGGCCGAGATCGGGCTGACGGCGCCGGACATCGCCCGCCAGGTCACCGGGCTCGTCTCCAAGCTCGACGGCCGCTTCGAACGGCCCACCGCCGAGGCCGAGCCGGTGGAGGAACCGGCACGCGACTGACCCACGCACGAGGGGTCAACCCGTACGCGACCGACCCACGCACGAGGAGCGAGCCGGTCTCCCCGCCTTTACGGTGGTGAGACCGGCTCCTTCGCGTGAATCCGGCCACACCGGGGCATACGCATGTACGCCCCGCCCCGATCACTGCATGCCGGGCGGACCGGGGACGACGAGTGTGGGAGGTACGCCAGTGAGCAACACCCTCTTCCGGACGAAGAACATCGAGCAGTCCATCAGGGACACCGAGGAACCCGAGCACGCACTCAGAAAATCCCTCTCCGCCCTCGATCTGACCGTGTTCGGCGTCGGGGTCATCATCGGCACCGGCATCTTCGTCCTGACCGGCACGGCGGCGAAGAACACCGCGGGCCCCGCGGTCTCCCTCTCCTTCGTCGTGGCCGGAATCGTCTGCGCGCTCGCCGCGCTCTGTTACGCCGAGTTCGCCTCCACGGTCCCGGTCGCGGGTTCCGCGTACACCTTCTCCTACGCCTCCCTCGGCGAGTTCCCCGCCTGGATCATCGGCTGGGACCTCGTCCTGGAGCTCGCGCTGGGCACGGCGGTGGTGGCCGTCGGCTGGTCGGGTTACATCCACTCACTGCTGGACAACGCCGGCTGGCACCTGCCGGAGGCGCTCAGCGGACGGGACGGCGCCTCCGGGTTCGGCTTCGACATCCTCGCCGCGCTGCTCGTGCTGGTCCTCACCGCCATCCTCGTGCTCGGCATGAAGCTCTCCGCGCGCGTCACCACGGTCGTCGTCGCCATCAAGGTCGCCGTCGTCCTGGTCGTCATCGTCGCGGGCGCCTTCTTCATCCACGGCGGCAACTACGACCCGTTCGTGCCCCCGGAGCAGCCGGTGGAGGCGGGCGGCAACCTCAAGGCGCCCCTCATCCAGCTCATCTTCGGCTGGGCGCCTTCGAACTTCGGCGTCATGGGCATCTTCACCGCCGCGTCCGTCGTCTTCTTCGCCTTCATCGGCTTCGACGTCGTCGCCACCGCCGCCGAGGAGACCCGGGTGCCCCAGCGCGACGTGCCGCGCGGCATCCTCGGCTCCCTGATCATCTGCACCACGCTGTACGTCGCCGTGTCGATCGTCGTCACCGGCATGCAGAAGTACACCAAGCTCTCCATCGACGCCCCGCTCGCCGACGCCTTCAAGGCCACCGGGCACCCCTGGTTCGCGGGCCTGATCAGCTTCGGCGCCGCGGTCGGCCTGACCACCGTGTGCATGATCCTGCTGCTCGGCCAGGCCCGGGTGTTCTTCGCGATGAGCCGCGACGGCCTGCTGCCGCGCTTCTTCTCGCACACCCACCCGCGCTTCAAGACGCCCTACCGGCCGACCATCCTGCTCGGCGTGATCATCGCGATCGTCGCCGGCTTCACCAGCCTGAGCGAGCTGGCGGAGCTGGTTAACATCGGCACGCTGTTCGCGTTCATCGTCGTCGCGATCAGCGTCGTCATCCTGCGCCGCACCCGTCCCGACCTGGAGCGTTCCTTCCGCACCCCGCTGGTCCCCGTCGTCCCCGTCCTCTCGGTCCTGGCCTCCCTCTGGCTGATGCTCAACCTCCCCACCGAGACCTGGCTCCGCTTCGCGATCTGGATGGTCATCGGCTTCGCGGTCTACTTCCTCTACGGCCGCAGCCACAGCCGCTTGGCACCGGCGAAGCGAGCGGATTAGGGGGCGCCGGGGGGCAGGGGCGCGGGGCTGTGCTGTCTGCGCGGCTGCGCCGCGGGGGGCGCGAGCATTCGCCGTGCCCTCGCAAGGGGCGCGGGGAACTGCGCGACCGGCCCCCACCCACCCGCACCCGACCACGCACCCCCGGGGTCCAAGGGGCGGAGCCCCTTGAAAGGACGGGAAGGGCAGGGGCGGCGGGGGCGAAAAAACTACCCGGCGCCCCCACCCCGCAC
>NZ_JOHS01000047.1 GCF_000725625.1 Streptomyces sp. NRRL F-6676 | reverse complement strand
GGTTACATTCCGAACCCGGAAGCTAAGCCTTACAGCGCCGATGGTACTGCAGGGGGGACCCTGTGGGAGAGTAGGACACCGCCGAACAATACTTGTAGAGAGCGGGTTTCCGAACTTCGGTTCAGAGACCCGCTCTTTTGTGTTTCCCGTCACTTGGCGTTCATCTGACCCCCGCACGATCGGGGCCATGGGGACTGCTGGAATGCTCAGGGCAGCCGGCGTGCGCGCCGGTGACGAGGTCATCGTGCCGGCGTTCGGCAACGCCGAGCCGGCCGAGGCCGCACTGCTGGCCGGTGCCGTGCCCGTCTTCGCCGACATAGATCCGGACACGTACTGCCTCGACCCCGCCGCCGTGGAGGCCGCGGTGAGCCCGCGGACGGCGGCCGTGGTCGCCGTGCACCGCTTCGGTCACCCGGCGCCGCTCGACACCATGTACGCGGTCGGCCGGCGGCACGGCCTCCTGGTGCTGGAGCAGGGCGAATCCGAAACGCCGTACGCGGAGTTGCCGCAGCGCCGGGAACGGGCCGCGTATCTCGACCGCCGGCTGCGGGGGGTGCGGACGCCGCAGGGCTGTGCCGCCCACACGTATCAGCAGTACGTGGTCCGGGTGCCCGGGAACGGACGGCCGGACCGTGACGCCTTCGCGCGTGCGGTACGCGCCAGGGGAGTCGACTGCCGGGTTCCGGTGAAGACGCCCGTGCACCGCATGCCCGCCTTCCGGCGTGATGTGTATCTTCCGGAGACCGAACGGGCCGCCGACGAGACGTTGGCGCTGTCGCTCGACGGGGCGCTGACGAAGCGGGATCTGCACCGAATTGTCTCCGCCTGCAACGCGCTCGGCGGGCTCCTTCAGCACGCTTTCTGAACGCGCTGCTCAGTGCGTGCGCGCGGTTGGGAGCAGTCATCTGTTCGGGGTATGATCTCTCTCGTCGCCGCGGGGGAAACCCCGAAAAGTGACAGGCCCCTATAGCTCAGTCGGTAGAGCGTCTCCATGGTAAGGAGAAGGTCAACGGTTCGATTCCGTTTGGGGGCTCGCGGAAAAGGTAAGAAGGCCTCGCCCGAATGGGCGGGGCCTTTTTTCTGTCCTCGCTTCAGGCCTGGTGCGGCTCGGGTACGCGCATCGCGAGAATTGCCATGTCGTCCGACGGGGCGGCGGAGGCGAAGCGCTCCACCGCGCGCATCACTCGTGCGGCGACCGCGCCGGCGGTGAGGCCCGTACAGCCCGTGAGGACGTCGGCGAGGCCGTCGTCGCCGAGCATGCGGGTGCCTTCCCTGCGTTCGGTGACGCCGTCCGTGACGCACAGCAGGACGTCGCCGGGGTTCAGGGTCACCGTCTCCTCGTACAGCTCCAGGTCGTCCATGACGCCCAGCAGGGGCTGCGGTTCTGCGGCCGGTTCGACCGTGCCGTCCTGGCGGAGGCGGAGTGGCAGCGGGTGGCCGGCGCAGACGACCTTCAGTACCGCACTGCCGTCCTCCTGCGGCCACAGCTCGCCGTAGAGCAGGGTGAGGAAGCGGCTGCGGGCGCCCTCGTCGAGGATCGCGGAGTTGAGCCGCTCCAGGACCGCCGGGCCGCCGAAGCCCTCGCGGGCCAGCAGCCGCAGGGCGTGCCGGGCCAGGCCCGTGACCGCCGCCGCCTCCGGTCCCGTACCGCAGACGTCGCCGATGGCGAAGCCGTAGGCGCCGTCGCGGATGGGGAAGAGGTCGTAGAAGTCGCCGCCGACCTCGTTGCCCTCGCCGGCGGCGCGGTAGATGACCTCGACCTCGACGCCGTCGATGGTGGGCAGCTCCGGCGGGAGGAGGCTGCGCTGGAGGGACTGGCTGATGGCCGTGCGCTCGGAGTACAGGCGGGCGTTGTCCAGGGCCAGGGCGGCCCGGCGGGAGAGGTCCTCGGCGAGTTCCAGGATCTCCTGGCGGAAGTGCTCGTCCGTGGGCTTGCCGAGCGTCAGCATGCCGATGACGCGGTTGCGGGCCACCAGGGGGAGCACCACGGTCTCGCCGCCGACCGCGGAGGCCGTCGCCAGTGTCGTACCGACGCCCGAGGTGACCGTCGCCGGTTCGCCGAGGCCCAGGCTGCGCATGGAGGTGCGCAGGGCCGCCTGGTGGGCGGCCTCGGCGGGGGCTGTCCAGACGCGGGCGCCGGGGGTGGGGATGGGCTCGGGCGGCTGGATCTTGGCGAGCAGGGCCTTGAGGCCGTCGATGCGGTCCTCGTCCTCGTGCAGGACGTAGGAGAGGTAGGGCTCGGAGGACGGTTCGGCGATGGTGTAGACGGCGCACCAGCTGGCGAGGGTGGGAATCGTCATCTGGGCCATCAGGGCGAGCGTCTGGTCGCGGTCCAGGGTGCCGGCCAGCAGGTCGGAGGCTTCGACGAGGAAGCTCAGTGAGCCGCGGCGCAGGCGTTCCAGTTCGCCGAGGCGGGCCGATTCGACGGCCAGGGCGATGCGGTCGGCGGCGAACTGGAGTCTGAGCGCTTCCTCGTTCGAATAGCGGGAGGGGGACTCGGCGGCCACGCCGAGGGAGCCGGTGAGGCGGCCCTCGACCTTGAGCGGGACGGTGATCACCGACCGCATGCCCGTGCCGCCGAGCAGGGGGACGGCGCCGGGCACGGCGGCGAGGTCGTCGTGGACGGAGGGCATGCGGGCCGAGCCGTAGCGGCCGGGGCCGGCCTCGACGGGGACGCGGGCGAAGCGCTGGCGCGCGGAGGGCAGTCCGGTGGAGGCGCGGACCTCCAGTTCCGTCTCGTCGTCGGTGGCCAGGAGGAGGAAGGCGGCGTCACCGTCGAGCATGTCGCGGGCGCGTTCGACCGTGCGCTGGAGGAGGCCGTCGAGGTCGTCGGGGGCGGGGGAGCCGATGAAGACCTCGAAGGGGTCGGCGGACTGGCCCTCGGCGGAGGTGGTGGTCTCGGTGCCGGAGCTGCGCAGGGGGGTCTGAAGGACGGCGCGCTCGTGGTCGCGCACCAGGAGGCAGACGGTGGAGGGCTCGCCCGCGGTGTCCCGTACGCGCAGGTGGGAGGCGTAGACGGGGATCACCCGGCCGGTGGTGGCCCGGATGCCGTAGCTGCCCTCCCAGCGGGAGAGCCGCAGGGCCTCGGCGATGCCGGTGCCGGTGCCGGGGGTGTGCGGCCAGGCGGCCAGGTCGGTGAGGGGCTTGCCGATGACCTGTTCGGCGGCGTAGCCGAAGAGTTCCTCGGCGTCCTCGTTCCACGCGGTGATGGCCGCCGTGCGGTCGATCTGGACGACCGCGACCCGGACCCGGCCGTCGGCGAGGGGGAGCAAATCGGTGGGGAGCGCGGGGCCGGCGGTGCGGGTGCCGACGGGGCGCTCGGGCAGGTCGAGCTGGAACCAGACCTGCTTGTGGGTGGGGGTGTACTCCACGCCCCAGCGGGTGGCGAGCGCGGCGCAGAGCTGGAGGCCGCGGCCGCCCTCGCGGTCGGGGCTGCCCATGGAGACCGCGGAGCTCTGGACGGGGACCTCGCGGTCGGGGTAGAGGTCGGAGACCTCGACGCGGACGCCGTCCTCGGTGCGCAGGCACAGGACGTCGGCGGAGGTGCCCGCGTGGACGACGGCGTTGGTGACGAGTTCGCTGGTGAGGACCACGGCGTCGTCGACGATGTCGGCGAAGCCCCAGCCCTGGAGGGTGTCGCGGACGAAGGACCGGGCGGTCGCGACCGACCGTCCGACGGGCTCGAAGCTGGCGGCCGCGCGCGCGGTGATCACAGCACTCCCCATGTGTCGGCGCCCCCTGGCTCCCATGCCCGATTCCCCGGTTCGATCACTACAGGGTAGTGGGGGCACTGGCTCCGTGTTCAGGGGTATCCCCATGTGGGCACGTCCCTGAACACCTGGGTGGCGCCCAGTGCGCCATCACGCGCCTTCTCGCGCCCCTCGCGCGCCCTCTGAGCGGGGCAGGAGCGTGGGGCGGGGGTGGGGAGGAGGTGTGCGACCTGCGTGGTTGTCGTCCGGCGGGAGGGATTGCCGCTGTCCGGCCGGTGCGGGAGCGGACCCGCCCGGAGCGGTGCCGGGGGAGTGCGGCCTAGGGTTACGGTCGTGGCCCGTCACCCCGGTGCGCCAGGGTGAAACACTGGGCAGGCTTCCTAGGAAGGTCCGTGCACACGGCGAGTGCCTTCCGCGGCACCGGGCAGAAGCACGCGGCAGTGCCCGGCGGCCGGGTGGCGGCAGCAAGCGAGCACGCGAGTAACGGTCGATCCCTGCGGGAGGGACACAGTGGAGTCTGGCGCAGCGACGCGGAGTGCGAAGACGCGCGCGAAAGGCGGACAGTCCCTGGGCAACGGGCGCTCGCGCGGTGGTATCACCGAGGTGGACACGGCGGCCCTGCACCGGCTGCTGGCCGCGCTCGCGGCCATGCGGGACGGGAACTTCCGCAGGCGGCTGACCGTCACGGGCGACGACGTGATGGCGGAGATCTCCGCCGTCTTCAACGAGGTCGCGGACCGCAATCTGCATCTGACCGGTGAGCTGACGCGGGTCCGGCGGGTCGTGGGGCGCGAGGGCAAGCTCACGGAGCGGCTGGAGACGGGCGCCTGCGAGGGTTCCTGGGCGACCGCGATCGACAACTCCAACGCCCTTGTCGACGATCTCGTACGGCCCGTCTCCGAGGTCGGCCGGGTGCTCACCGCGGTGGCGGAGGGCGATCTGTCGCCCCGGATGGACCTGCGGACGCCGGCCCCGGAGAGCGGCGGGAACGGTGCGCCGCTGCGGGGCGAGTTCCTCAAGGTGGGCCGCACGGTCAACAACCTGGTCGACCAGTTGTCGACGTTCACCGACGAGGTCACGCGCGTGGCCAGTGAGGTCGGCACGGAGGGCAAGCTGGGCGGGCAGGCCCGGGTGCGCGGGATGTCGGGTTCGTGGAAGGACCTGACGGACTCCGTCAACACGATGGCGTACCGGCTCACCGCGCAGGTGCGGGACATCGCGCTGGTGACGACGGCGGTCGCCAAGGGCGATCTGTCGCGCAAGGTCACCGTGCACGTGGCCGGCGAGATGCTGGAGCTGAAGGAGACCGTCAACACGATGGTCGACCAGCTCTCCTCGTTCTCCTCCGAGGTGACGCGGGTCGCGCGCGAGGTCGGTGTCGAGGGCGAGCTCGGCGGTCAGGCGCAGGTGCCGGGCGTGGCCGGGGTGTGGAAGGACCTCACCGATTCGGTGAACCTGATGGCCGGCAATCTGACGGCCCAGGTGCGCGGGATCGCGGAGGTGACCACGGCGGTCGCCAACGGTGACCTGTCGCGGAAGGTGACGGTGAGCGCGCGCGGTGAGGTGGCGCAGCTGGCCGACACGATCAACCAGATGACGCTGACGCTGCGGACCTTCGCCGACGAGGTCACCCGCGTGGCCAACGAGGTGGGCGCCGGGGGGCAGCTGGGCGGCCAGGCGAACGTGCCGGGCGCGGCGGGGACGTGGAAGGACCTGACGGACTCCGTCAACACGGTGTTCCGGAACCTGACGACGCAGGTGCGGGACATCGCCGCGGTGACGACGGCGGTGGCCAGCGGTGATCTGTCGCAGAAGGTCACGGTGGACGTGGCCGGGGAGATGCTGGAGCTGAAGAACACCGTCAACGGGATGGTGGACCAGCTCTCCTCGTTCGGTGCCGAGGTGACGCGGGTCGCGCGCGAGGTCGGCGTCGAGGGCAAGCTGGGCGGTCAGGCGCAGGTGCCGGGGGTCGCCGGAACGTGGAAGGACCTGACGGACTCCGTCAACACGGCGTTCCGGAACCTCACCGGACAGGTGAGGAACATCGCCACGGTGACGACGGCGGTGGCCAACGGCGATCTGTCGCAGAAGGTCACGGTGGACGTGGCCGGCGAGATGCTGGAGCTGAAGAACACCGTCAACACGATGGTCGACCAGCTCTCCTCCTTCGCCGACCAGGTGACGCGGATGGCCCGGGACGTGGGCACGGAGGGGCGCCTCGGCGGTCAGGCGCGCGTGGACGGCGTGTCGGGCACCTGGAAGGAGCTCACGGACTCCGTCAACTTCATGGCGGGCAACCTGACCTCCCAGGTGCGGCAGATCGCCCAGGTGACGACGGCGGTGGCGCGCGGTGATCTGTCGCAGAAGATCGACGTGGACGCGCGCGGGGAGATCCTCGAGCTCAAGAACACCATCAACACGATGGTGGACCAGCTGTCCGCCTTCGCCGACCAGGTGACCCGGGTGGCCCGTGAGGTGGGCACCGAGGGCCGCCTGGGCGGGCAGGCGCAGGTCCCCGGCGTCGCGGGCGTGTGGCGGGACCTCACCGACTCCGTGAACGGCATGGCGGGCAACCTCACCGCCCAGGTCCGCAACATCGCGCAGGTCGCCACCGCCGTGGCGCGCGGTGATCTGTCGCAGAAGATCGACGTGGACGCGCGCGGGGAGATCCTCGAGCTCAAGAACACGCTGAACACGATGGTCGACCAGCTCTCCAACTTCGCCGAGCAGGTGACCCGGGTGGCCCGTGAGGTGGGCACCGAGGGCATCCTGGGTGGTCAGGCGGAGGTGCAGGGGGTCTCCGGTACCTGGAAGGACCTCACCCAGTCCGTCAACTTCATGGCGAACAACCTCACCATCCAGGTGAGGAACATCGCCGAGGTGACGACGGCGGTCGCCAAGGGCGATCTGTCGAAGAAGATCACCGTCGATGCCAAGGGCGAGATCCTGGAGCTCGTCACCACCGTCAACACGATGGTCGACCAGTTGTCCTCGTTCGCCGAGCAGGTGACGCGGGTGGCGCGCGAGGTGGGCACCGAGGGCATCCTCGGCGGCCAGGCCCACGTGCCCGGGGTCACCGGCATCTGGAAGGACCTCAGCGGCAACGTCAACCTGATGGCCAACAACCTGACCGTGCAGGTGCGCAACATCTCCCAGGTCGCGGCGGCCGTCGCCAACGGCGATCTGACCCGCACGGTGAAGATCGAGGCGCGCGGCGAGGTCGCCCAGCTCGCCGATACCTTCAACACGATGGTGAAGACGCTGAGCTCGTTCGCCGACCAGGTCACCAAGGTGGCCCGCGAGGTGGGCACGGACGGCATCCTGGGCGGGCAGGCGCGGGTGCCGGGCGTGGCGGGCACATGGAAGGACCTCACCGAGTCGGTGAACCAGATGGCGTCCAACCTGACCGGTCAGGTGCGCAACATCGCCATGGTCACCACCGCCATCGCCAAGGGCGACCTCACCAAGAAGATCGACATCGACGCCCGCGGCGAGATCCTCGAGCTGAAGACGACCATCAACACGATGGTCGACCAGCTCTCCTCGTTCGCCGACGAGGTCACCAGGGTGGCCCGCGAGGTGGGCACCGAGGGGCAGCTGGGCGCCCAGGCGCGCGTCAGGGACGTCGACGGCACCTGGCGGGACCTGACCGAGTCGGTCAACGAGATGGCCGGGAACCTGACCCGGCAGGTGCGTGCCATCGCGCGCGTGGCCACCGCGGTGACCCGGGGCGACCTCAACCTGAAGATCGACGTGGACGCCTCCGGCGAGATCCAGGAACTTCAGGACTACATCAACAAGATGATCGCCAACCTGCGGGACACCACGATCGCCAACAAGGAGCAGGACTGGCTCAAGGGCAACCTGGCGCGCATCTCCGCCCTCATGCAGGGCCGCCGCGACCTGGAGGACGTCGCCTCCCTCATCATGAGCGAGCTGCCGCCCCTGGTCGCCGCGCAGCACGGCGCGTTCTTCCTGGGGATGCCGCTGGTCGACGGCGCGGATGCCCGGGACGCGCGCGACATCAGGGACGCCAAGGAGCTGGAGGCCGGCACCGGCGACGCGTACGAACTGCGGATGCTCGGCTCGTACGGCTATTCGATGGGTTCCATGCCGACGTCGTTCCGGCCCGGTGAGGCGCTCATCGGGACCGCCGCCCAGGAGAAGCGCACGATCCTCGTGGAGAACGCGCCCAGCGGCTACCTGAAGATCTCCTCCGGGCTCGGCGACGCCCCGCCCGCGCAGGTCATCGTGTTGCCGGTGCTGTTCGAGGGGACCGTGCTCGGGGTGATCGAGCTGGCGTCCTTCACGAAGTTCACCGAGATCCAGCGCGACTTCCTCAACCAGATCGCCGAGATGATCGCGACCAGCGTCAACACCATCTCCGTCAACACCAAGACCGAGGTGCTGCTGAAGCAGTCCCAGGAGCTGACCGAACAGCTGCGTGAGCGGTCGGAGGAGCTGGAGCAGCGGCAGAAGGCGCTACAGGCGTCCAACGCCGAACTGGAGGAGAAGGCCGAGCTGCTGGCGCGGCAGAACCGCGACATCGAGGTGAAGAACACCGAGATCGAGGAGGCCCGGCAGGTGCTGGAGGAGCGCGCCGAACAGCTCGCGGTCTCCATGCGCTACAAGAGCGAGTTCCTGGCCAACATGTCGCACGAGCTGCGCACGCCGCTCAACTCGCTGCTGATCCTGGCCAAGCTGCTCGCCGACAACGCCGAGGGCAACCTCTCGCCGAAGCAGGTGGAGTTCGCCGAGACCATCCACGGCGCCGGCTCGGACCTGCTGCAACTGATCAACGACATCCTGGACCTGTCGAAGGTCGAGGCGGGCAAGATGGACGTCTCCCCGACGCGCATCGCGCTCGTCCAGCTCGTCGACTACGTGGAGGCCACTTTCCGGCCGCTGACCGCGGAGAAGGGCCTGGACTTCTCCGTACGGGTCTCCCCGGAGCTGCCCGCCACGCTGCACACCGACGAGCAGCGGCTGTTGCAGGTGTTGCGCAACCTGCTGTCGAACGCGGTGAAGTTCACCGACTCCGGGGCGGTCGAGCTGGTGATCCGTCCGGCCGGCCAGGACGTGCCCCAGGCGATCCGGGAGCAGCTCCTGGAGGCCGGTTCGCTGGCCGACCCGGAGGCCGACATGATCGCGTTCTCCGTCACCGACACCGGCATCGGGATCGCGGCCAGCAAGATGCGCGTCATCTTCGAGGCGTTCAAGCAGGCGGACGGCACGACCAGCCGCAAGTACGGCGGCACGGGGCTCGGGCTGTCCATCTCCCGTGAGATCGCCCGGCTGCTCGGCGGCGAGATCCACGCGCAGAGCGAACCGGGGCGCGGTTCCACGTTCACGCTGTACCTGCCGCTGCACCCGAGCGAGCTGCCGCCCCAGGGGTACGCGCAGCTCGCGCCCGCCATGGAGCCCGGCGAGCTGCTCGCCTCCGAGGCGGGGCCGGCCGCTGGCGGTACGGCTGCCACCCGGGCACCGGCCGGGCGGAGGCCGCAGGAGGCGCCCAACGGCACCGCCGGCCTCTTCCGGCGCCGCCGTGCGGCGGCGGAGGAGAAGCGGGCCGCCGCACTGCCCGCGGAGCGCGGCCAGGCCCTGGAAGGGGGCTCCCAGGGGTTCGGGACCGCTGTGGAGGAGCCGGACGCGGGGTCGCGGCCGGGTCCGGCCGTGCGGTTCGACGGCGAGAAGGTGCTGATCGTCGACGACGACATCCGCAACGTCTTCGCGCTCACCAGCGTCCTGGAGCAGCACGGGCTGTCGGTGCTGTACGCGGAGAACGGGCGCGAGGGCATCGAGGTCCTGGAGCAGCACGACGACGTGGCGGTCGTCCTGATGGACATCATGATGCCGGAGATGGACGGCTACGCGACGACCACCGCGATCCGCCGGATGCCGCAGTTCGCCGGGCTGCCGATCGTCGCTCTCACGGCGAAGGCGATGAAGGGCGACCGGGAGAAGGCCATCGAGTCGGGCGCCTCGGACTACGTCACCAAGCCGGTCGACCCCGATCACCTGCTGTCGGTGATGAACCAGTGGATGCGCGGGGAATGACGGAGGAGTGACGCGAGGGGCGGCGGTGGCGGTGCGCGGAGCGTGACGGCAGTGACCCGCGGGGCGGCGGTGCCGTGCGCGGGGAGGTGCGGACACGAGATGTTCACCGTTTTCCGCTGACGGACTGTGGTGGTTCGCGTGTAGAACTGCGAGAACCGGGAACCTTCTGGTCTCCCGCCGCGTTTCCGCTCCGTGCACAGTGACATCGCGGTGACAGGGTGTGGCGACGGGCGGGGTGCGGCTACCATGACCGGCACAAGGACGGACGGCGCAAGGGAGCCGTCCCCTGGGGCGGCGTCCGGTGCCGGCCCAAGTCCTTCGGACAGGGGAGGCCCCACGCCGGGGCGAGGAGGGCGGGCCATGGTGCAGAAGGCCAAGATCCTCCTGGTCGATGACCGGCCGGAGAATCTGCTGGCGCTGGAGGCCATCCTCTCCGCGCTCGATCAGACGCTGGTGCGGGCATCGTCCGGGGAGGAAGCACTCAAAGCGCTGCTCACGGACGACTTCGCGGTCATTCTGCTGGACGTCCAGATGCCGGGCATGGACGGTTTCGAGACCGCCGCGCACATCAAGCGGCGGGAGCGGACCCGGGACATCCCGATCATCTTCCTGACCGCGATCAACCACGGGCCGCACCACACCTTCCGGGGGTACGCGGCGGGTGCGGTGGACTACATCTCCAAGCCGTTCGACCCGTGGGTGCTGCGCGCGAAGGTGTCGGTCTTCGTCGAGCTCTACATGAAGAACTGCCAGCTCAAGGAGCAGGCCGCGCTGCTCCGCCTCCAGCTGGAGGGCAACGGGAACGGCAGCGCCGGCACGAACGGCGCCAAGGACGTGGTCGGCGACAGCAAGGAGGCGGCCGGCATCCTCGCCGAACTCTCCGCGCGGCTGGCGGCGGTCGAGGAGCAGGCCGAGGCGCTGTCCAAGCAGCTCGACGACGAGTCCGCCGACGCGGCGGCGGTCGCCACCGCCGCCCACCTGGAACGCAAGCTGACGGGGCTGCGCCGCGCCCTGGACGCGCTGGAACCGGGCGCCTCGGGCGGGCCGACGGCGGTGTCGTAGCGTCCGGTCGGCGCGGCTCTCGTGGGACGGGTGCCGTCGCGGCCGACGCGACTCTCCGAGAGGCCGGTGCCGTCGCGGTCGGCCGACGCGATCGACGTGACGCGGGTACCGTCGGCGGGCCGCCCCGGGTGTCCGCTCGCGCGTTGACGCCGCGTCAGCAGGGCCCCCTGGGACGGGCGACACGAACGGGTGAAGCGGTGGGCACACGTGTCCGTTGCCGTCTCCGACGGTAATCTCACACCCATGGCCCCACGTCCCGCAGCCAAGAAGTCGCCCGCGAAGAAGGTGGCCGCTCCCGCGAAGGCTCCGGCGAAGAAGGCCCCCGCGAAAAAGGCCGCCGCGAAGAAGGCGCCCGCCAAGAAGGCCCCGGCGAAGAAGGCCGCGCCCGCGGCGGCGCCCAGCCCGACCGCAGGCGTGTACCGACTCGTGCGCGCCCTCTGGCTGGGCCTGGCGCACGCCGTCGGCGCCCTCTTCCGCGGCATAGGGCGGGGCGCGAAGGGGCTCGACCCGGCGCACCGCAAGGACGGCGTCGCGCTGCTCCTGCTCTCGCTCGCGCTGATCGTGGCCGCGGGCACCTGGGCCAATCTGCGCGGCCCCGTCGGCGACCTGGTCGAGATCCTGGTGACCGGCGCCTTCGGGCGGCTCGACCTCATCGTGCCGATACTGCTCGGCGCCATCGCCGTGCGTCTGATCCTGCATCCCGAGAAGCCGGAGGCCAACGGCCGGATCGTCATCGGCCTGTCCGCGCTCGCCATCGGGGTGCTCGGCCAGGTGCACATCGCCTGCGGCTCGCCCGCCCGCAGCGACGGCATGCAGGCGATAAGGGACGCCGGCGGCCTCATCGGCTGGAGCGCGGCGACCCCGCTGACGTACATGCTGGGCGAGGTCCTGGCCGTGCCGCTGCTCGTGCTGCTCACGTTCTTCGGGCTGCTCGTGGTGACGGCGACCCCGGTGACCGCGATTCCGCAGCGGCTGCGCCTCCTCGGGGTCAAGCTCGGCATCCTTCCCGACCCCGAGGACGACCTCGTCGACGAGATGGACGGGGCGGAAGGGGCGTACGCCGAGGGGCGCTATGACGAGCAGTGGCGCGACGAGGCGCCCGCGCGCCCCCGCAGGCGCCGGTCCGCCCCCGGCGTGCGGGATGCGGACAGCGCCGAGGAGGAGGCGCTCGCCAAGCGGCGCGGCCGGCCCCGGCGTTCCGCCGTGCCGCAGCCCGACATGCACCGCCCGATGGACGCGGTCGACGTCGCCGCCGCGGCCGCCGCCGCGCTCGACGGCGCCGTTCTGCACGGCATGCCGCCCTCCCCGATCGTCGCCGACCTCACCCAGGGCGTCGGCGGCCCGCGCGAGCCCTACGAGGAGACCACGCCCGTACCGGCGGCGCGCACCAAGGAGCCGGTGGAGGCGAAGCCCAGGCAGCCCAAACTTCCGGCCGGCAAGGTCCCGCAGCCGGGGAGCGACTCCGGGGGCGAGCAGCGGAGCGACTCAGGGGTGCCCGACCTCACCAAGCAGTCCCCGCAGGAGCCGCGCGACCTGCCGCCCCGCGCCGAACAGTTGCAGCTCTCCGGCGACATCACCTACGCGCTGCCCGCCCTTGACCTGCTGGAGCGCGGCGGACCGGGGAAGTCCCGCAGCGCGGCCAACGACGCCATAGTGGCCGCGCTCACCAACGTCTTCACCGAGTTCAAGGTCGACGCCCGCGTCACCGGCTTCACACGCGGTCCGACGGTCACCCGCTACGAGGTCGAACTGGGGCCCGCCGTCAAGGTGGAGCGGATCACCGCGCTCGCCAAGAACATCGCGTACGCGGTCGCCAGCCCGGACGTGCGGATCATCAGCCCCATCCCCGGCAAGTCCGCGGTCGGCATCGAAATCCCCAACACCGACCGGGAGATGGTCAACCTCGGTGACGTGCTGCGGCTCGCGGAGTCCGCGGAGGACGACGACCCGATGCTGGTCGCCTTCGGCAAGGACGTCGAGGGCGGCTACGTCATGCACTCGCTGGCCAAGATGCCGCACATGCTGGTCGCCGGCGCCACCGGATCCGGCAAGTCCTCGTGCATCAACTGCCTGATCACCTCGGTGATGATGCGGGCGACGCCCGAGGACGTGCGGATGATCCTCGTCGACCCCAAGCGCGTCGAACTCACCGTCTACGAGGGCATCCCGCACCTGATCACCCCGATCATCACCAACCCCAAGCGGGCCGCCGAGGCGCTTCAATGGGTGGTGCGCGAGATGGACCTGCGCTACGACGACCTCGCCGCCTACGGCTACCGGCACATCGACGACTTCAACCGGGCGGTGCGCGAGGGGAAGGTCAAGCCGCCCGAGGGCAGCGAGCGCGAACTCCACCCCTATCCCTACCTGCTGGTGATCGTCGACGAGCTCGCCGACCTGATGATGGTCGCCCCCCGGGACGTCGAGGACGCCATCGTGCGCATCACGCAGCTCGCCCGCGCGGCCGGCATCCACCTGGTGCTCGCCACCCAGCGGCCCTCCGTCGACGTCGTCACCGGCCTCATCAAGGCGAACGTGCCCTCGCGGCTCGCCTTCGCCACCTCCTCCCTCGCCGACTCCCGCGTCATCCTCGACCAGCCCGGCGCCGAGAAGCTGATCGGCAAGGGCGACGGGCTCTTCCTGCCGATGGGGGCGAACAAACCGACCCGTATGCAGGGGGCGTTCGTCACCGAGGAGGAGGTCGCGGCCGTCGTCCAGCACTGCAAGGACCAGATGGCGCCCGTCTTCCGGGACGACGTCACGGTGGGCAGCAAGCAGAAGAAGGAGATCGACGAGGACATCGGCGACGACCTCGACCTGCTCTGCCAGGCCGCCGAGCTGGTCGTCTCCACCCAGTTCGGGTCCACGTCCATGCTCCAGCGCAAGCTGCGCGTCGGCTTCGCCAAGGCCGGGCGGCTGATGGACCTCATGGAGTCGCGCAACATCGTCGGCCCGAGCGAGGGCTCCAAGGCGCGCGACGTCCTGGTGAAGGCCGACGAACTGGACGGTGTGCTCGCGGTGATCCGAGGGGAGAGCGAGGCGTGAGGGACAGGGCGCACAGGTGTACGGCAACGCGAACGTGACCCACCCGTAAGTGATCCGTGAGCAACCCTTTTCCTTGCGAGTACGTCAAGTTGAGGGGGGTAAGAGAGACCTCCCGGCGTCAGGATGACCGGCCATTCTGATGGCGTACAAACACCTACCGCCCGGTTGCCCCACCCTTTCGTACCCCCCCTAGACTGAGCTTCCAGCACAGGTGGCTACACCCTCGAAAGGCGCCCCCGTGTCCATCGGCAACTCCCCTGACGACAAAACTCCCAAGGACGCACGCCCGGTCGAAGACGCCCGCGTCGGCGACGGCGGTTCCGGCGACGACCACGAGGCCACCCGTGCCGCCGACCGCCCCTCGATCGGCACCGCCCTGCGCCGGGCGCGTATCGAGGCCGGTCTGACCGTCGACGAGATAAGCAACGCCACCCGGGTCCGCGGCACCATCGTGCACGCGATCGAACGGGACGACTTCACCCCCTGCGGCGGCGACGTCTACGCGCGCGGGCATCTGCGCACCCTGGCGCGCGCCGTCCACCTCGATCCGGAGCCGCTGCTCGAACAGTTCGCCGCCGAGCACGGGGGGCGCCCCGCCCCGACCCCGGCCGCCCCGCTCTTCGAGGCGGAGCGGATCCGTCCGGAGCGGCGCGGGCCCAACTGGACCGCCGCCATGGTCGCCGCGATCGTCGCGGTGATCGGCTTCGTCGGCTTCACGCTGTTCACCGGGGGCGACGACGACGGCGGCACGCAGGCCCAGGTCGCCGAGGGCTCCACCGCCACCGCGAGCAAGCCCGCGAAGTCCGCCACGCCCGAGAGCGCCAAGCCCGCCGACCCCAAGCCGGACCCCACGGACAGCGCCATCGCCGCGGCACCCCGGGACAAGGTGACCGTCCAGGTGAGCGCCGCCGACGGACGCAGCTGGATCTCCGCCAAGGACCACAACGGCCGCACCCTGTTCGACGGCACCCTGGAGAAGGGCGACTCCCAGACGTTCCAGGACAAGGAGAAGATCGACCTCGTCCTCGGCGACGCCGGCGCGGTCCGGCTCCATGTCAACGGCAAGGAGATCGAGGACGAGTTCCAGGCCGGCCAGGTCGAGCGGCTGACGTACACCAAGGGCGACCCCGAAGCCGGATGACGGGGCCCGGGCCGCGGCACACCGCGCGGCCCGGTGGAGGGGGCCGGGAGACGGCCAACCCCGTCGACGTGGGATGTCAGCGGGACGAAGTAGTCTTGAGCCCATGCCTGAACGCCGTACCGTCGCACTCGTCACTCTCGGCTGCGCCCGTAACGAGGTGGATTCCGAGGAGCTCGCAGGCCGTTTGGAGGCGGACGGCTGGCAGCTCGTGGAGGACGCCGAGGACGCGGACGTCGCCGTCGTCAACACCTGCGGCTTCGTCGACGCCGCCAAGAAGGACTCCGTCGACGCCCTCCTGGAGGCCAACGACCTCAAGGACCACGGCAGAACCCGGGCCGTGGTGGCGGTGGGCTGCATGGCCGAGCGGTACGGCAAGGAGCTCGCCGAGGCGCTGCCCGAGGCCGACGGAGTCCTCGGTTTCGACGACTACGCGGACATCTCCGACCGCCTCCAGACCATCCTGTCCGGCGGCATCCACGCCGCCCACACCCCGCGCGACCGGCGCAAGCTGCTGCCGATCAGCCCCGCCGAGCGCCAGGAGGCGGGCGCCGCGGTCGCCCTCCCCGGGCACGGCCCGGCCGATCTTCCGGAAGGCGTCGCTCCGGCCTCCGGTCCGCGGGCGCCGCTGCGCCGCAGGCTGGGCGGGGCGCCCGTCGCCTCGGTGAAGCTCGCCTCCGGCTGCGACCGCCGGTGCTCCTTCTGCGCCATCCCCTCCTTCCGCGGCTCCTTCATCTCCCGCCGCCCGAGCGACGTGCTGAACGAGACGCGATGGCTGGCCGAGCAGGGCGTCAAGGAGGTCATGCTGGTCTCCGAGAACAACACCTCCTACGGCAAGGACCTCGGCGACATCCGCCTCCTGGAGTCCCTGCTGCCCGAACTCGCCGAGGTCGACGGCATCGAACGGGTGCGCGTCAGCTACCTCCAGCCCGCCGAGATGCGCCCCGGCCTGATCGACGTGCTGACCGCCACGCCCAAGGTCGCCCCCTACTTCGACCTCTCCTTCCAGCACTCCGCGCCCGGCGTGCTGCGTGCGATGCGGCGCTTCGGCGACACCGACCGCTTCCTGGAACTGCTCGACACCATCCGCGGCAAGGCGCCCGAGGCCGGCGTGCGCTCCAACTTCATCGTGGGCTTCCCCGGCGAGTCGGAGTCCGACCTCGCCGAACTGGAGAGATTCCTCAGCGGCGCACGGCTGGATGCGATCGGCGTCTTCGGGTACTCCGACGAGGACGGCACCGAAGCGGCGACGTACGACAACAAGCTCGACGCGGACGTCGTCGCCGAGCGGCTGAGCCGGGTCTCCCGGCTCGCGGAGGAACTGGTCGCACAGCGCGCCGACGAGCGTGTCGGCTCCACCGTGCACGTGCTGGTGGAGTCCGTCGACGAGGAGGAGGGCGTGTACGGCCGTGCCGCACACCAGGCTCCCGAGACGGACGGCCAGGTGCGGCTGACGAGCGGCGCGGGTGTGCGCGTCGGCCGTATGGTCGAGGCGAAGGTGGTCGGGGCCGAGGGCGTCGACCTGGTGGCCGAGCCGCTCCCGGGCTCCCCGGGATGTACAGAGGAGGCGGGCAGATGACCGGAGTCCCGGCATCCGCGGCGGGCGGCCCCTCCGGCGCGCGCGGGACGGCTCCCGCGGCGCGGGTTCCCGACGTCACGGCGGCGGACGCCGTGCGCGAGGACGCGCGGGACTCCGGTGCCGTCGAGGACGTCACGGCCGGACGGTCCGAGGCCGTTGCCGGGCGGTACGACGGCGGCGCGGGGGAGCACACGGACGAGACCGGGCAGGGTGAGGGGGCGCGCGGTCCGCACGAGGGCGCGCGGCCGGTGCGGGGTGGGAAGATCGGCGCCGCCGCGGTCGACCAGGCCAGCGTCTGGAACGTGGCCAATCTGCTCACCATGCTCCGCCTGCTCCTCGTCCCGGGCTTCGTCGCGCTGATGCTCGGCAACGGCGGCTACGACCCGGCCTGGCGGTCGTTCGCCTGGGCGGCGTTCGCCGTCGCCATGATCACCGACCTGTTCGACGGCCATCTCGCACGCACGTACGATCTGGTCACCGACTTCGGCAAGATCGCCGACCCCATCGCCGACAAGGCGATCATGGGGGCGGCGCTCATCTGTCTCTCCGCCCTCGGTGACCTGCCGTGGTGGGTGACGGTGGTCATCCTCGGCCGCGAACTCGGCATCACCCTGCTGCGGTTCCTCGTCATCCGCTACGGCGTCATCCCGGCGAGCCGCGGCGGCAAGCTCAAGACGCTCACCCAGGGCGTGGCCGTCGGCATGTACGTCCTCGTACTGACCGGGTGGCTCGCCACCCTCCGTTTCTGGGTGATGGCCGCGGCGGTCGTCCTGACGGTGGTGACGGGGCTCGACTATGTGAGACAGGCCATTGTGCTGCGCCGCCGGGGAATCGCGGAGCGCCGGGCCGCGTTGGAAGAGGCACAACGGTGACATCCGGGGCCGCCGACGTGCTGCGACTACTCACGGTGAGAGGCGAGACGCTCGCCGTCGCGGAGTCGCTGACCGGCGGCCTGGTGGCCGCGGAGATCGCCTCCGTGCCGGGGGCGTCCAAGGCCTTCCGGGGCTCGGTCACCGCGTATGCCACCGATGTGAAGCGGGACGTCCTCGGTGTGGAGGGCACCCTACTGGCCGAACGGGGCGCGGTGGACCCGCAGGTCGCGGCCCAGATGGCGGCCGGCGTGCGCAGGCTGCTGCGCGCGGACTGGGGGATCGCCACCACCGGCGTGGCCGGCCCCGAACCCCAGGACGGACAGCCGGTCGGTACGGTCTTCGTGGCCGTCGACGGCCCCTTCGAGACCGTTTTCGGAGAACCCGGTGGCGAGAAAGTGACGTCTCTGCGGTTGAACGGCGACCGTACGGAAATTCGTATGGAGAGTGTACGGAGCGTGCTCGCACTCCTCCTGGAGGAGCTGGCGGGCGAACAGACCGGGAATGAGCGGGCACAGGATACGGAACGGAACGGGGGGACTTGATGTTTGCAGCCCTGAGTGAACACGACAGCGCTCCCCGCACGGCCGCGGCGCAAGGCGGTACGGTGGGGCGTGAAGGATGCGGTTACGCGGTCCGAGGAGGGAGCCACCGATGATTCTGCTCCGTCGCCTGCTGGGTGACGTGCTGCGTCGGCAGCGCCAGCGCCAGGGCCGTACTCTGCGCGAAGTCTCCTCCTCCGCCCGAGTCTCGCTCGGTTATCTCTCCGAGGTGGAGCGGGGGCAGAAGGAGGCTTCCTCCGAACTGCTCTCCGCGATCTGCGACGCGTTGGACGTACGGATGTCCGAGCTGATGCGCGAGGTGAGTGACGAACTCGCGCTCGCGGAGCTGGCGGCGTCGGCCGCGGTCACCGAACCGGTGCCCGCTCCGGTGCGTCGCCCCATGCTGAACTCCGTGTCCGTCGCCGGCGTCCCGCCGGAACGGGTCACGATCAAGGCGCCCAGCGAAGCGGTGGATGTGGTCGCCGCCTGACGCGGTTCACGAGCCCCGGTGGGGAGCTCCGGATCTTCGGAGCCTCCCACCGGGGCTTTGCGCTGTCTGGAGGGCCGCTCGGTGTGCCTTGGGTGCGCTTGCCGGGGGACGGCGGGGCGGTCATGGTGGAGGGATGATCCGGACGGACCCGACCGGTGCGGGAGGTGCCGCGCGCGCATCGTGGGCGCGCGGTGACGGCACGGCCGGTCGTGACGGTGCGCCCGTGTGCCGTCGGTGCGCCCTCCCCGGGTGTCGTGGCGGAGGGCTAGCGTCTGGCGGCAGGTGGCGGCCATGACCGGGCGCGCGGTGCGCTGGGGGGTTGCGCTGGCGTTCGGCGGGCTGTGGTGGTGGGGGTTGCTGCGGCTCGTCCTGGCACCCGATGCCGGAGTGCTGGAGGGTGCGGTCGCCACCGGGGGGTGGGGGCTCAGTCTGCTGCCGGTGCACTGTGTGCCGAAGGCCCGCGCGGCGGGCCGGACCGATGGGGGGAACCCTGGCGGTGGCGGAGGCTGGGCGTCGGCCGTACGGCGGCCCGACGAGGGGGAGACGGGTCGCCGTACGGCCGACGGGAAGGGCCCTCGTCCTACGGCCGGTCGGTGAGCGGCCGGCAGGGACGCCCCTCGTCCTACGGCCGGTCGGTGGGCGGCGGTGCCGGGCGGGAGACGGAAGCGGCGGGGGCCGGGCCCGACTGGCACACGGGGCACCAGTAGGTGAGGCGGTCCCGGGAGCCGTCGTCCTGGTCGGCCATGCGGACCGGGGTGCCGCAGCGCAGGCAGGGCCGTGACGCGCGGCCGTACACGAACAGGGGCTGCTCGCGGCGGCCGGTGGTGTTGCGGACGGGGCGCTCGCGGTTCGCCTCCAGGACCTTCCGCGCGAGCGCCGGCAGTTCGGCGAGGTGACCGGCGGGAAGCTCGCCCACCGGGAGCCAGGGGGTGGCCCGGAGCAGAAAGCACAGTTCGCTCTTGAAGACGTTGCCGATGCCGGCGAGATTGCGCTGGTCGAGCAGGGCCTCGCCGAGGGGGCGGGCGGGGTCGCGCAGAAGGTTGGCGAGGGCGGTGTCCGGGTCCCAGTCGGGGCCGAGCAGGTCCGGTCCGAGGTGGCCCACGGCGCGGGACTCGTCGGTGGTGCGGAGGAGTTCGAGGACGGGGAGGCGGTAGCCGACGGCCGTGCGGTCGGTGGTGCCGAGGATCGCGCGGATCTGGTGGGCGGGGCCGCCGGTCCAGCGGCGGCCCGGGGCGTACACCTTCCAGGCGCCGTCCATGCGGAGGTGGGAGTGGAGGGTGTAGCCGCCCTCGATGCGGGTGAGCAGGTGTTTGCCGCGGGGGGTGACGTTCAGGACGGTGTGGCCGGTGAGGTCGGCGGTGGCGAAGCGGGGGACGCGGAGGTCGAACCGGGTGAGCCGGCTGCCGGCCAGGGCGGTGTGCAGCCGGGCCGCGGCCTGATGGACGGTGTCGCCTTCGGGCATGGCTCCAGGGTGACACGGCGGGGTTCGCCCGGGGTTTTCCGCCCCCGTCGCCCCTACCCGTCCCGTTCCTCGGGGGGCTCCACCCCTTGGACCTCGGCACGGGGCTTCGCCCGGTTGTGCGCCCGCGGCGGAGCCGCATGTTGACGCAGCCCCGCGCCCCTGACAGGGGCGCGGGGAACTGCGCATCTTTTGGGGGTCCGGGGGCTTGCCCCCGGGGACGGGCAGGGTAGGGGCGGCGGGGGCGAGAACACCCGCGGTCACGCCCGTATGCGGAGGCCCCGGGGGGTGGCTACGAAGCCCGCGGTTTCCAGGAGGGCGCCCCAGGGCGACGTCAGCGCGGGAACCCCGTTGATGCGTTCGACGGTGAGGGTGCCCAGGGCGCCGGCACGGGCGGAGGCGGCCAGCGCCTCCGCGGCGGCGGGCAGCCGGGGATCGTCTCCGGGCGCGGTGTCCGCCGCACCGGGCCAGGCGAGGAGCGTCTTCCCGCCGCGCTCCATGTACAGCGTCAGCTCACCGTCCACCAGAACGACCAGCGCCCCCGCCTTCCGCCCCGGCTTGTGCCCCGCCCCCTCCGGCGGTTCGGGCCAGGACAGTGCCGCCCCGAAGGCGTTCGCCGGATCCGCGGCGGCCAAGACGACCGCGCGCGCCGGGCCCGTGGTCCGGCCGGGGCGGCCGTGACCGGGCGGGAAGGCCGGCGGACCGGGCCGCACCGGACCTCCACCCCCCGCGCCGGAGCGCGGGCCACCGTAGCCGGGCGCGGACCAGGGATCGTACGCACCGCCCTGGCCGCTCCCGTCGCCGTCACCGTCACCGTCGTACGGCGTGTCGAACGCGTCGAGGAAACCCTCCCCGGCGACGGAGCCGGTCGCCACCCCCACCGGGGCCGGCGGTGTACCACCCCGTTCACGGGCGGTGGAGACCGCGCGCAGCCGGTCCACCGCGCCGTCCATCGCGAACTGCGCCGCGCCCAGCCCCTCGACCACATAGCCGCGGCGGGCCTGGCCGCTGTCCTCGAACGCGGACAGGACGCGGTACACCGCGGAGAAGCCGCCCTCGACGCCCTCCGCGGCCACCGCGCCCCGGGTCACCACCCCGTGGCGGTCCAGCAGGGTGCGGGCGAGCGCGTGGGCGCGCACGGTCGGGTCCGCCTCCCGGGCCGGCAGCAGGGACCAGCGGCCCGCCACCGTCGGCGGGCCCGTACGGGACTGGGGGCGCGCGGCGGCCGTCAGGGAGCCGTACCGCCCGCGCGGGACGGAGCGTTTGGCGCGGTGGGCCGTGGAGCCCGCGGTGCGCCCCGAGCCGAGGAGGGCGCGCATCGGGGCCAGCGTGTCATTGGTGAGCCGCCCCGACCAGGCCAGGTCCCAGACCGCGTCGGCCAGTTGCGGGTCGGTGGCCTCGGGGTGGGTGGTGGCGCGGACCTGGTCGGCGATCTGACGGAAGAACAGGCCGTAGCCCCCGGAGAGCGCGTCCAGCACGGACTGGTGCAGCGCGGACAGTTCCAGGGGGTGCGGCGGGGGCAGCAACAGGGGGGCGGCGTCGGCCAGGTAGAGGGAGACCCAGCCGTCCTTGCCGGGCAGGGCGCCCGCACCGGCCCACACCACCTCCCCGGCGGCGGTGAGTTCGTCCAGCAGCGCGGGCGCGTAGCCGGTCACGCGGGACGGCAGGACGAGCTTCTCCAGGGCGGACGCCGGTACGGAGGCGCCCTGCAACTGCTCGATCGTGCGCACGAGTCCGTCGATGCCGCGCAGACCGTGCCCGCCGCCCACGTGCTGCCACTGGGGGAGGAACTGGGCCAGGGCGGCGGGCGGCACCGGCTCCAGTTCGTGCCGCAGCGCGGCGAGCGAGCGGCGCCGCAGCCGGCGCAGCACCGTCGCGTCGCACCACTCCTGGCCGATGCCCGCCGGATGGAACTCGCCCTGCACCGCCCGGCCGCTCGCCGCGAGCCGTTGCAGCGCACCCTCGGTGACGGCGGTGCCCAGTCCGAAGCGGGCGGCGGCCGCGGCCGAGGTGAACGGGCCGTGGCTGCGGGCGTAGCGGGCGAGGAGATCGCCCAGGGGGTCCTTCACCGGCTCGGTGAACGCCTCCGGCACGCCCACGGGCAGCGCGGTGCCGAGCGCGTCGCGCAGCCGGCCCGCGTCCTCCACCGCCGCCCAGTGCTCGGCGCCGCCGATACGCACCCGGATGGCCCGCCGGGACGCGGCCAGCTCGGGCGCCCACCCGGGGGCGGCGCCGCGCTCGGCGAGTTCCGCGTCGGTGAGCGGGCCCAGCAGCCGCAGTACGTCGGCGACGCCCTCGACGTCCTTGATCCGGCGGTCCTCGGTGAGCCACTGGAGTTCCCGCTCCAGCTCGGTGAGCACCTCCGCGTCGAGCAGTTCGCGCAGCTCCGCCTGGCCGAGCAGCTCGGCCAGCAGCCGCGAGTCCAGCGACAGCGCGGCGGCGCGGCGCTCGGCGAGCGGCGAGTCCCCCTCGTACAGGAACTGCGCCACGTAGCCGAACAGCAGGGAGCGGGCGAAGGGGGAGGGCTCCGGGGTGGTCACCTCCACCAGACGCACCTTGCGGGACTCGATGTCGCCCATGAGTTCGGTGAGCCCGGGGACGTCGAAGACGTCCTGGAGGCATTCGCGGACGGCTTCCAGGACGATCGGGAACGATCCGAACTCGCTCGCCACCTGGAGCAGCTGCGCCGCGCGCTGACGCTGCTGCCACAGCGGGGTGCGCCGGCCGGGGCTGCGGCGCGGCAGCAGCAGCGCGCGGGCGGCGCACTCGCGGAAGCGGGAGGCGAACAGGGCCGAGCCGCCGACCTGGTCGGTGACGACCTGGTCCACCTCGCCCTTGTCGAACAGGACGTCCGACGCGCCGACGGGGGCCTGCTCGGCGTCGTAGGCCGTGCCCGGCGCGGACGGTTCCTGGTCGAGCAGGTCGAGGCCCATCAGGTCGGCGTCGGGAAGGCGCAGCACGATGCCGTCGTCGGCGTGCATGACCTGGGCGTCCATGCCGTACCGCTCGGACAGCCGAGCGCCCAGCGCGAGCGCCCAGGGGGCGTGGACCTGCGCGCCGAACGGGGAGTGCACCACGACCCGCCAGTCGCCCAGTTCGTCGCGGAACCGCTCCACGACGATCGTGCGGTCGTCCGGGACGTGGCCGCAGGCCTCGCGCTGCTCGGCGAGGTAGGCGAGCACGTTGTCCGCCGCCCAGGCGTCCAGCCCCGCCGACAGCAGCCGCAGCCGGGCGTCCTCCTCGGACAGCGCGCCCACCTCGCGCAGGAAGGCGCCCAGCGCGCGGCCCAGTTCCAGGGGACGGCCCAGTTGGTCGCCCTTCCAGAACGGCAGCCGGCCCGGGACGCCGGGAGCGGGGGAGACCAGGACCCGGTCGCGCGTGATGTCCTCGATCCGCCAGGAACTGGTGCCGAGCGTGAACACGTCCCCGATGCGGGACTCGTACACCATCTCCTCGTCGAGCTCGCCGACCCGGCCGCCGCCCTTCTTCGGATCGGCGCCGGCCAGGAAGACCCCGAAGAGCCCGCGGTCCGGGATCGTGCCCCCGGAGGTGACGGCCAGCCGCTGGGCACCGGGGCGGCCGGTGACCGTGCCCGCCACGCGGTCCCACACCACGCGCGGGCGCAGCTCCGCGAACGCGTCCGACGGATAACGGCCCGCGAGCATGTCCAGGACCGCCGTGAACGCCGACTCCGGCAGCGCGGCGAAGGGGGCCGCGCGGCGGACCATGGCCAGCAGGTCGTCGACCTGCCAGGTGTCCAGCGCCACCATGGCGACGAGCTGCTGCGCGAGTACGTCCAGCGGGTTGGCCGGGATCCGCAGCGACTCGATGGAGCCCGTGCGCATCCGCTCGGTGACCACCGCGGCCTGCACCAGATCGCCCCGGTACTTGGGGAAGACCACGCCCGTGGAGACCGCCCCCACCTGGTGGCCCGCGCGGCCCACCCGCTGTAGCCCGGACGCCACCGACGGCGGCGACTCCACCTGGATCACGAGGTCCACCGCACCCATGTCGATGCCGAGTTCCAGGCTGGAGGTGGCCACCACCGCGGGCAGCCGGCCCGCCTTGAGGTCCTCCTCCACCAGGGCGCGCTGCTCCTTGGAGACCGAGCCGTGGTGGGCGCGCGCGAGGACCGGGGGCGCCCCCTGGGCGGCGCCGGAACCGCCCATCAGCTCGGCGGGGGAGTGGTGCTCCTCCAGGGGCTCGCCCGTGGCCCGCTCGTAGGCGATCTCGTTGAGCCGGTTGCACAGGCGTTCGGCGAGGCGGCGGGAGTTGGCGAAGACGATCGTCGAGCGGTGCGCCTGCACCAGGTCGGTGATGCGCTCCTCCACGTGCGGCCAGATGGAGGGGCGCTCGGCGCCGCCGGCGGCCCCTCCGTCGCCTGCGCCGCCTGGTCCGTCGGAGACGGGGGAGCCGCCGAGTTCGCCCAGGTCCTCCACGGGGACGACGACGGAGAGGTCGAATTCCTTGCCGGACTCCGGCTGGACGATCTCCACCTTGCGGTGCGGGGACAGGAAGCGGGCGACCTCGTCCACCGGGCGGACGGTGGCCGACAGGCCGATGCGGCGGGCGGGGCGCGGCAGCAGTTCGTTCAGCCGCTCCAGGGACAGCGCGAGGTGCGCGCCGCGCTTGGTGCCGGCGACCGCGTGCACCTCGTCCAGGATCACCGTCTCCACGCCGGTCAGCGCGTCCCGCGTGGCGGAGGTGAGCATCAGGAACAGGGACTCGGGGGTGGTGATCAGGATGTCCGGCGGGCGGGTGGCCAGGGAGCGGCGCTCGGCGGCGGGGGTGTCGCCGGAGCGGATGCCGACCTTGACCTCCGGCTCGGGCAGGCCGAGCCGGAGCGCCTCGTGGCGGATGCCGGTGAGGGGGCTGCGGAGGTTGCGTTCGACGTCGACCGCGAGGGCCTTGAGCGGGGAGACGTACAGGACCCGGCAGCGCTTGCGCCGGTCGGCGGGGGGCGGGGCGGAGGCGAGCTGGTCGAGTGCGGCGAGGAAGGCGGCCAGGGTCTTGCCGGAGCCGGTGGGCGCGACGACGAGGACGTCCGAGCCCTGGGCGAGGGCGTGCCAGGCGCCGGCCTGGGCCGTGGTGGGGGCGGAGAACGCCCCCGTGAACCAGGCGCGGGTCGCGGGCGAGAAGCCGGCTAGGGCTCGGTGGGTGGAGCTGGCCATGGGTCCATGGTGCCCTGCCCCACTGACAATGGGGATGACCTGCGGGTTCGGCCGTCGGCGGCGGGTTCGGTGGTTCGCGGGTGCGTCGTCTGTCGGTGGTTGCGGTTGCTTCAGGCAGTTGGTGTGCGCCCGCTGTGCGTACGGGGCCGGGGCCGCGGCGGAGATACGCGTCCTCGGCCCGGTGCGGGGCGGTACGAGGACGAGGGAGCCGGTGCCGACGCGCCGGACGCCGCGGGCGGGCACCACCGCCCCGTCCCCTCCCGTGCCTGGGCGGCCTGCCCGCCGTGGGGGTGCGCGCGTGGCTGCCGCTGCGTCGACAATGGGGGCATGGCGGGTGGTGAGGAGCGGGCGCGGCACTGGCGGTACGAGGAGTTGCCGGGGGTCGATCTGCTGCGTGCCCGTTACGTCGAGAAGCGGTTCGTGCGGCACACGCATGAGCAGTTCGTCATCGCGGCCGTCGTCGATGGTGTCGAGGTGTTCCACCATGGCGGTGCCGACCAGTACGTGGGGGCCGGTGCCCTCGCGCTGGTCAATCCCGATACTCCGCATACAGGTCGTGCGGGGGTTCCTGAGGGATGGCGGTACGGGGCCGTCTATCCGCCGGCGGGGCTCGTGGCCCGGATCGCGGAGGAAACCACCGCGCTGCGCGGCAGTCCGGGGTTCGTGAGGCCTGTTGTGGATGATCCGTACGCGGCCGGACTCGTGCACCAGGTGCTGCGGGCGGTCGACGAGGGCAACGCGCTGGCCGCCGACACGCTGTTGCGGGTCGTGGTGACGCGGTTGCTGCGGCTCAACGGCGGGGCGCTGCCGCAGCGGTCCGTGCGGACGGCGGGTGCGCGGCTGGCCGCACGCGCGCGTGCCGTGCTCGAGGAGCGGATGGCCGAGCCGCCGACCCTGGAGAGGCTCGCCGCGGAGCTGGGCACCGGCCCGTTCGCGCTGCTGCGGGCCTTTCGTGACGCCTACGGGATGCCGCCCCACACCTGGCTCACCGACGCGCGCGTGCGGGCGGCACGACGGCTGCTGGACGCCGGTCGCGCGCCCGCCGAGGTGGCCGTCGCCGTCGGCTTCACCGATCAGGCGCATCTCGGCCGGCACTTCACCCGGATCGTGGGGGTGCCGCCGGGGGCGTACCGGCGGGAGCGCAAAAACGTACAAGATTTCGGGGTGGGCGGTCCGTAGCGTCGCGGGGGTGGCAGAACAGACAGTTTTCGTGGACAGAGGGCCGCAGGGGAAACCTGATGCCGCCGTCGTCCGTGACGCCCTGGGCGTCGGTGTCGCCGTCGGCCTCTCCGGGTTCGCCTTCGGGGTGACCTCGGCCGGCAGTGGGATGACACTCCCGCAGACCTGCGTACTGAGCCTCCTGGTGTTCACGGGGGCATCCCAGTTCGCTCTGGTGGGTGCGCTCGCGGCCGGGAGCAATCCGTACACCGCGGCCGCCGGGGCGTTCTTCCTGAGCGTGCGCAACGCCTTCTACGGGCTGCGGCTGTCGCAGTTGCTGGCCCTCCCCCGCGTGGCGCGTCCGTTCGCCGCGCAGTGGGTCATCGACGAGACGACCGCCGTCTCGCTCGCCCAGCCCTCCCGGCGGGCCGCCCGCATCGGGTTCACGGTCACCGGGCTCACCCTCTACGTGCTGTGGAACATCACCACGCTGCTCGGCGCGCTGGGCGCGGAGGCCATCGGCGACACCGACGCGTGGGGGCTCGACGCCGCCGGTCCGGCCGTCTTCCTCGCGCTGCTCGCCCCCATGCTGCGGACCACCACCGAGCGTGTCGTGGCCGGGCTCGCCGTGCTGCTGGGGCTCGGGCTGCTGCCCGTGCTGCCCGCCGGTGTGCCGGTGCTGGCGGCTGCGCTGGCCGCCCCGCTGGTGCTCTTCCTCGCGGGGCGGCGGGGCTCGGCGGAGCCCGGAGGGGAGGAGCGGTGAACGTCTGGCTGGCGATCGGGGCGACCGCGGTCGGCGCCTACGCCGTCAAGCTCGCCGGGCTGCTGGTGCCCGAGGGTGTCCTGGAGCGGCCCGTCGTGCGGAGGCTGGCCGCTCTGCTGCCCGTCGCCCTGCTGGCCGCCCTCACGGCCCAGCAGACGTTCGCCGACGGCCGCGCGCTCGTCCTGGACGCCCGCGCGGCCGGGCTCGCCGCGGCGGCCGTCGCCCTGGTGCTGCGCGCCCCCTTCCTGCTCGTGGTGGCCGCCGCGGTGGTGGTGACGGCGGGGGTGCGGGTGATGACGGGCTGAGCCGGTCGGCGCCCCGGGAGCGGGATACTTGAGGCATGCGGTTGACGGTTTTCTGGCAGCGGATGTCCGAGCACTTCGGTACGGGGTACGCCGACACCTTCGCGCGCGACCACGTGATGACGGAGCTCGGCGGCCGCACGGTCCACGAGGCGCTGGACGCCGGCTGGGACGCCAAGGACGTGTGGCGAGTGGTGTGCACGGCCATGGACGTCCCGCAGGAGAGGCGCTGACCGCCGGGGGCGGAAAGCGACGGTTCGCGCCCTTCCCGCTGCCCTTGAGGTGTGTCGCGGGTCACGACAGTGGTGGGCGGCGGTCGGGTTGTCGGTGGCGTGGGCGACACTTGCGCCGTGGCCCCGACTGACGAGACCGCGCAGGTCCCCCCGCACCCGGCGCCGGCCGACGCGCCCCGGCCGCCCGGCCCGCCGCCCGAGGGCGTGCCCGGGCGCAGTACCCGCATGCCGCGCTGGCTGCCCCGCGCGATGGTGCTGGCCCTCGCCCTGATCGCCGCCTTCCAGCTCGGCAGCTGGGCCTTCCACCAGCTCACGGGGCTGCTGATCAACATTCTGATCGCGTTCTTCCTCGCGCTGGCCATAGAGCCCGCGGTGAGCTGGATGGCCGGGCACGGTCTGCGCCGGGGGCTGGCCACCTTCCTGGTCTTCCTGTGTCTGATGCTCCTGACCGCGGGCTTCATCACCCTGCTGGGGTCGATGCTGGCCGGGCAGATCGTCAAGATGATCGAGGGCTTCCCGGAGTACCTGGACTCGCTCATCCAGTGGATCAACACCACGTTCCACACCGAACTGAGAAGGGTCGACGTCCAGAACAACCTGGTGCACTCCGACTGGCTGCGGAAGTACGTGCAGAACAGCGCCACGGGCGTGCTGGACGTCTCCGCGCAGGTCCTGGGCGGCCTCTTCAGGATGCTGACGATCACTTTGTTCTCGTTCTACTTCGCGGCCGACGGCCCCCGGCTGCGGCGCGGCCTGTGTTCCGTGCTGCCGCCCGCCCGGCAGGCGGAGGTGCTGCGCGCCTGGGAGATAGCCGTCGACAAGACCGGTGGCTATTTGTACTCGCGTGGCCTCATGGCACTGATCTCGGGCGCCGCCCACTACGTACTGCTGCAAGTGCTGGAGATCCCCTACGCGCCCGTGCTCGCCGTCTGGGTCGGGCTCGTCTCGCAGTTCATCCCGACGATCGGCACCTACCTCGCGGGTGCCCTGCCCATGCTGATCGCGTTCACCGTCGACCCCTGGTACGCGCTGTGGGTGCTGGTCTTCGTCGTGGTGTACCAGCAGTTCGAGAACTACATGCTGCAACCGAAGCTGACCGCGCGGTCCGTGGACATCCACCCCGCGGTCGCCTTCGGGTCGGTCATCGCGGGCACCGCGCTGCTCGGTGCGGTCGGCGCGCTGATCGCCATTCCGGCGATCGCCACGCTACAGGCGTTCCTGGGCGCCTATGTGAAGCGGTACGACGTCACGGACGACCCCCGCGTCCACGGGCACCGGACCCGTCGTCCCCCGGGCGGGGTCTCCCGGGGGCTGCGGCGGATGTGGGCGGCCCGGCGGGCGGCGGCCGGGCCGCAGGGGGAGGAAGGGGCCTGACAGGGGCGCGGGCGGGGCACGCTCTCCGGCGCGCGGCCGGTTCTCAGCGGTTGAGGAGCGGCCACAGCGCGGCGGCCACGACGGCTGCCGTGCAGCAGGCGATCGCCGCCCGTACGGCCCGGCGCCGGACCGGGGCGCTCCAGGACGTACGGGACACCAGCCATGCCGCGGCCGGCAGCACCAGCACGGCGTGCAGGCTGACGCCGTGCAGCGGCTTGAGCGGTGCGGTCGAGCGGTAGGCGGCCTCCTGGTGTCCCGTACGCGCCGGCAGGACGCCGCGCGCGATCATCGCAGCCCCGGACAGCAGGCCGACGACCAGGAGCGCGAACCCCGCGCGCACCGCGGGCGCCATGCCCTCAGGACCCGTCGGCCGGTGCCGGAACGCGGCCGCGGCGAAGGCCGACAGGACGACGACCAGGATGCCGCCCCCCACCGCGAGGGTCATGGAGACCGCCGTGTCGAAGGGCGTCTCCGTGTCGAGGTGCGAGGGCACGCGGCGCCACGCCTGGAGAGTGATCCCGCCCACCTCGACCACGCAGTCGACGGCGAACACGGCGAGCAGGACGGTACGGGTCCGGGCGGCCATGCGCAGCCAGGAGGGTCGTCGTCCGGCCGAAGGCAACGGCCGTACGTCCGGGGGAGTAGCGGCGGGGGAGGGAGAGCGGGACGGGGCGTGGCCGCCGACGGGCGCCGGTTGTGCGTGGTGCGCTTGACATGAAAATCGAACATCCATTCATATGAGATCTCCGGCGGGGCGCCGGGCGGAGGGAACGCCCGTGTGATTCGCGGCGAAGTGCCCGAGTTATCCACAGGCCGGACGGCGTCGAGGCGCATTGTCAGTGGCAGGCGTTAGCGTCTTTGACGTGAAGCGATCGACACAAACGAACCGGGTGGAACCCATGGCAGGAACCGACCGCGAGAAGGCGCTCGACGCCGCGCTCGCACAGATTGAACGACAATTCGGCAAGGGCGCGGTCATGCGCATGGGTGACCGGACCAACGAGCCCATCGAGGTCATCCCGACCGGATCCACCGCGCTCGACGTGGCCCTCGGCGTCGGCGGCCTGCCGCGCGGCCGGGTGGTGGAGATCTACGGCCCGGAGTCCTCCGGCAAGACGACCCTCACCCTGCACGCCGTGGCGAACGCGCAGAAGGCCGGCGGCCAGGTCGCGTTCGTGGACGCCGAGCACGCTCTCGACCCCGAGTACGCGAAGAAGCTGGGCGTCGACATCGACAACCTGATCCTCTCCCAGCCGGACAACGGCGAGCAGGCCCTGGAGATCGTGGACATGCTGGTCCGCTCCGGCGCCCTCGACCTCATCGTCATCGACTCCGTCGCCGCGCTCGTCCCGCGCGCGGAGATCGAGGGCGAGATGGGCGACAGCCACGTGGGTTTGCAGGCCCGGCTGATGAGCCAGGCCCTGCGGAAGATCACCAGCGCGCTCAACCAGTCCAAGACCACCGCCATCTTCATCAACCAGCTCCGCGAGAAGATCGGTGTGATGTTCGGCTCCCCGGAGACCACGACCGGTGGCCGGGCGCTGAAGTTCTACGCCTCGGTGCGCATCGACATCCGCCGCATCGAGACCCTGAAGGACGGCACGGACGCGGTCGGCAACCGCACCCGCTGCAAGGTCGTCAAGAACAAGGTCGCGCCGCCCTTCAAGCAGGCCGAGTTCGACATCCTCTACGGCCACGGCATCAGCCGCGAGGGCGGCCTGATCGACATGGGCGTGGAACACGGCTTCGTCCGCAAGGCCGGCGCCTGGTACACGTACGAGGGCGACCAGCTCGGCCAGGGCAAGGAGAACGCGCGCAACTTCCTGAAGGACAACCCCGACCTGGCCAACGAGATCGAGAGGAAGATCAAGGAGAAGCTGGGTGTCGGGGTCCGTCCGGAGCAGCCCGCCGCCGAGCCGGGCACGGACGCGGCCGTGACGCCTCCCGCGACGGACGCCAAGGCGGTGCCCGCACCGGCGGCCAAGGCCGGCAAGGCGAAGGCCGTGGCGGCGAAGTAGCGGAGCATGACACGACGCACCGAGTGGGCCGAGTACACCCCCCGGCCCCCCGCGCCCTCCGGCCGGGGGACCGGTGACGCCGGCGGCCGGCCCGTCGCGGACGGGGACGGGGGGTACGACGAGCACGCGTACGGCGCCGGCGGGGGGCCGGGGGACGGCACCGGCGGCGAGGGCGGCGAACCGGCCGGCGGGGCCGGCGGCGGTGGCACGCGGCGGGGTGGCGCCCGCCGGGCCGGGGGCGCGCACGCGGGACGGGGCCGGGGACGACGGCGCGGTTCCGGGGAGGGGACCGGCGCCGCACAGGACGGGGGCTCCTCCTCCTCGTCGAGGGCCGAGCAGGGGGAGTCCCCAGGGGACCCGGAGGAGCGGGCGCGGGCGATCTGTCTGCGCCTGCTCACCGGGACCCCGCGCACGCGGAAACAGCTCGCGGACGCCCTGCGCAAGCGGGAGATCCCGGACGACGTGGCGGACGGCGTGCTCGACCGGTTCGCGGAGGTCGGTCTGATCGACGACGGAGCGTTCGCGGACGCCTGGGTGGAGTCCCGGCATCACGGCCGGGGCCTGGCGCGGCGGGCGCTCGCCCGGGAGCTCCGGACGAAGGGGGTCGCCCCGGCCCTGATCGACGAGGCCGTGGGGCAGCTCGACGCCGAGCAGGAGGAGGAGACGGCGCGGGAACTGGTCGCGCGCAAGCTCCGCGCGACGCGTGGACTCGACCGCGACAAGCGGCTGCGCCGCCTTGCCGGGATGCTGGCCCGCAAGGGGTATCCGGAGGGCATGGCCCTCCGGGTGGTCCGGCGGGCGCTGGAGGAGGAGGGGGAAGAGACGGAGGATCTGGGGTTCGAGTGAACGAGTGAACGAGTGGGCACGGGCGACGTGGGGGGACGAGAGAGGCGAGGGGGACAAGGGGGGCTGAGTCGGCTGGGGCGGGTGCCTGGCGAGGGGCGGTTCCACCTCGACCCGCCCGGGGCCGGGGCCGGGGCGCGGGCGCCGGGCGGGGTCGGGGCAATCGGCTCAGTGGGGTTGCACGGGGGCCGTGGGGGGACGTCCTGGGGCGAACGTCACCGGCAGGCCCTCGGCGCGCCAGGCCTGGAAGCCGCCTGTCAGGTCGGTGGCGCGGTGGAGGCCGAGTCGGCGCAGGGACGCGGCGGCCAGACTGGAGGCGTAGCCCTCGTTGCAGAAGACGATCACGCGCAGGTCGTGGCCGGTGGCCTCCGGGATGCGGTGGCTGCCGGTGGGGTCCAGGCGCCATTCCAGTTCGTTGCGCTCGACGATGACGGCGCCGGGGACGAGGCCGTCACGGTCGCGCAGGGCGGCGTAGCGGATGTCGACCAGCAGGGTGCCGGCCGACTGCGCCTCCTCGTGGGCCCGCCGGGGTTCGACCCGGTCCAGGTCCGCGCGGACCCGGTCCAGCAACTCGTCGATGCCGAGGGGCGGTTGCGGGCGGCTGAGGCCGTGGTCGGCGGAGGGACGGCTGGGACTCACTGCCAGTCCTCCGGGCTCTCGACCTGCTCCAGGCGCAGGACGTGGCCCGAGCGGGAGTAGCGGCGGATGCGCGGCAGGGGCGGGTAGTAGGCGTGGACGGAGACGGCGTGGGCGTCGGCGGACTCGTTGAGCACCTCGTGCACGTGGTGGCGGCCGAAGGCGCGGCCCTTGCCGGCCGGCAGCCGGCGCTCGCGGTCGACGTCCTCGGTCAGTTCGAGGGTCTTCCAGCCGTCGGTGGGCAGTCGGGCGGCGAGCGCGTTCTCCTTCAACTCGCCGCGGGCGGTGAGGAAGGCGCCGACCGAGTCGGCGTGGTCGTGCCAGCCGGTGCCGGTGCCGGGGGGCCAGCCGATCAGCCAGGCCTCGCTGCCGCCGGGGCCGTCGAGGCGGATCCAGGTGCGGCCCTCCGGGTCGAGGGGGAGGGAGTCGATCAGTTCTGTGTCGGCGGCGGTGCGGTGGACGAAGTCGAGGAGTTCGGCCTGGGTGGGGGGTGTGGGGGTGGGGGCGTGGGAGGTGAGGGAGCTGGTGGCGGAAGAAGGGGTTGCAGACATCGCGGGACCGTCCTGAGGAGTCCGGGGCTCTCCGGGGTACGCGTGGTGGCCCTGCGGGGGCGTGGGTACGCGGCAATGGGGAGCCGGGGGTGAACCGGGGGCCGGGGGGACCGGCCGGAAGGGGGGTGTGGTTCAGCAGGACGGGCTACATACGCAGCCTGCGTAGCGGACGAGGTCCATGTGGACCCTCCGCCAGAGGCGTACGCAGGTGTCGGTCATGGTCGGGAGTACACCATGGGGGCGGCGGGTGGTCAATTCCGGGGTGCGGAGTGTTGTTTCGGGGGTGTTTCGCCCCCGCCGCCCCTACCCTTCCCGTCCTCCAGGGGCTCCGCCCCTTCGACCCCACCGGGGGCTCCGCCCCCGGGCCCCCTACGCGGGGGCTGCGCCCCCTGCACCCCTGCGCAGGGGCTGCGGCCCATGCACCCCCGAAAGAACGTGCGGGGGCTCTGCCCCCCCGGGACGCCGTGGGGCTCCGCCCCCGGTCCCGCGGGGGCTCCGCCCCCTGCACCCCTGCACGGGGGCTGCGCCCCCTGCACCCCTGCACGGGGGCTGCGCCCCCTGCACCCCCGAAAGAATGTGCGGGGCTCTGCCCCCCCCGGGACGCCATGGGGCTCCGCCCCCGGTCCCGCGGGGGCTCCAGCCCCCCGTCCCGAGGGGGCTCTGCCCCCAAGTCCCCCGGAGGGGCGGGGGACTTGGGGTGCGATGGCGGGTGCGGGGGTGTCGTGGCTGGGCGCGCGGTTCCCCGCGCCCCTGATGGGGCGCGTCCCCCACCGCTCCCGGGCGGAGCCCCCCGCACCGTCCGTCAGGTCGTGTGCGGAGTGGGTTCCTGGGCGGCCAGGGCCGTTGCCGTGGCCGTGTAGAGCGCGGCGGGGTGGACGCCCGCCAGGGCGGTGACGAGGTGGCCGTCGGGGCGGATCAGGAGGACCGTGTGGGGGGCGGCACCCGGATAGCTCTCGGTGACCAGGAGCTCCGCGCGGTACGGCAGTGCCGTCACCGCCGCCGCGAGCCTCGGCATGATCCCGGCCGACATCCAGTGCCGCCGCTCCCACACCCCGGTGCCCGGAGCGACGAGTACCACCAGCAGCGCCCCGCGCCCCAGCCGGTCCCGCAGCCGTACGAACGTGCCGTCCTCCGCCGTCACCGTCACGTCGACCACCGGCGCCCCCGGCGGCGTGCCCACCGGCACGGTGGCCTCGTCGTCCGGCGCCGCCAGGGGCGAGCCGGTGTAGGCGCCGGGGCCGCCCAGCGGACCCCGCCCCAGGTGGCCGTCGGCGAGCAGCGCGTCGTGGCCGCGCCCGGACCCGGGGACGTACGACCGCAGGCCCCGACCGCCGCGCAGTACCGGAAGCACCTGGTCGGCGGCGCGCAGCCGGGCGGAGACGACCGCGCGCCGTTCCTCCTGGTAGCTGTCGAGGAGAGCCTCGCGCGAGCCGTTCGGGTGGTGCCAGGCGGCCGCCAGTTTCCAGGCGAGGTTGTCCGTGTCCCGCAGCCCCTCGTCCAGCCCCTGTGTGCCGAGTGCGCCGAGCAGATGCGCGGCGTCCCCGGCGAGGAAGACCCGGTCGGCGCGCCAGCGGCGCGCGAGCCGGTGGTGCACGGTGTGCACGCCGGTGTCCAGGAGCTCGTACGCCGGTGTGGCGTTGCCGGTCCAGCCGGTGAGCGTCTCGCGGATGCGGCCGACCAGCAGCTCCGGCGTCACCAGTTCCTTGCCGGGCGGCAGCAGCCAGTCCAGCCGCCACACCCCCTCGGGCAGCGGCCGTGCGGTGACCTCGCCGGCCGAGGGGCCCGCGGTGCGCCATGGCGGCAGGCGGTGCAGCAACGCTTCGCCGCTCCACGGGAGTTCGGTGCGCAGGGCCGCGACGGCGTACCGCTCGACGGCCGTGCGCCCCGGGAAACGGATGTCCTGGAGTTTGCGGACGGTGGAGCGCGGGCCGTCGCAGCCGACCAGGTAACTCCCGCGCCACCAGGTGCCCTTGGGGCCCCGGGTGTGTGCCGTGACGCCCGACGTGTCCTGTTCGACGCCGTCCAGCCGGCTCTCCACCGCCACCTTCACCAGCGGCTCCCGGGCGAGCGCCGCCCGCAGGACGCCGGTCAGGACGTGCTGGGCGAGGTGCAGGGGAGCGGGTCCGGCGGCCTCGGCACCGCGGGGCTCGGGGGAATCCTCGGCCGGGCCACCCCGCGCGTCCTCGACGCCCCCGAACGCGCCGCCGTGCCCGCCCCCGAACGCGCCGCCGTGCCCGCCCCCGAGCCCGCCGTCGAGCGCGCCCCCGTATCCGCCGTCGGACGCCTCCTCGCCCGCGCCCTCGAACACCACCCGCCGCATCACCTGCTTCCGCCGCATCGACCGCCAGCCGCTCCAGCGGACGCCCGCCCCGGTGAGCGGCGCGCCGGTCAGGCGTTCGACGAGCGCGGTGGTGTCCTCGCGCAGCACGGCGGTGCGGGCGAGCCGGGGTTCGTCCTTGCCCGGGCCGTCGTCGAGGACCACGGAGGGGACCTCCTGGCGGGCCAGCGCGAGTGCCAGGGCCAGCCCCACGGGCCCTGCGCCGACGATGATCACCGGGTCCACGGCGCCGCGCCCCCCGCCCATGACGAAGTCCTCGGGAACGGACGGGAACAGGCAGGTGGAGCGGGGTGCACGATCACAGAACGTATGCAACCCATTGCCGCTGTCCGCGTCAAGCGACGGACTCGGCCGTGATCATCCCGGCCCCCGCCGTGCCGCCAAGTGGGTCAGAGTCACCGGGGAAACGCACGACGAGGCCCGCCGGTTCCCCGGCGGGCCTCGTTCACGTACGGTGACCGGTCGTCACCTCTTGCCGACATCGTCGGCGGCACCACCGACCCCGGCACCGACCACGCTGCCGAGCTCCGCCGCGTTCAGCTCCTCGACGTCCTCCGCGCCCAGCACCGTGCCCGTGCCGCGCTTGCTGCGCCGCAGCCGCCGCTCCAGCCAGCTCGCGAAGGTGGTGAGAGCGAGGTTGAGCACGATGTAGATCAGGCCCACCACGATGAAGCTGGGGATGACGTTGGCGTAGAAGGCGGCCAGCGTCTTGCGGGCGGACAGCAGCTCCGTGAAGTTCAGCATCGCGCCGCCGAGCGCGGTGTCCTTCAGGATGACGACGAGCTGGCTGACGATCGCCGGCAGCATCGCCGTGACCGCCTGCGGCAGCAGGATCGACGTCATGGTCTGGTACTTGCGCAGACCGATCGCGTGCGAGGCCTCCGCCTGGCCCTTGGGCAGCGACAGGATGCCCGCCCGGACGATCTCCGCGAGGACGGAGGCGTTGTAGAGCACCAGGCCCGTGACGACCGCGTAGAGCGGACGGGTGTCACTGCTGAGGTCCGTGGACTGCACATAGAACTGGTTGGCGAAGACCATCATCAGCAGCACGGGGATGGAGCGGAAGAACTCCACGATCACCCCCGCCGGCACCCGGACCCACACGTGGTCGGAGAGCCGCGCGATGCCGAACAGCGCGCCCAGCGGCAGCGCGATCACCATGGACAGCGCTGCGGCCTTGAGGGTCTCGCCGAGACCGGGCAGCAGATACGTCGTCCAGCTGGTCGACAGCGTGAACGGCTTCCACTTGGCCCAGTCGAGCTGGCCGTTGTCGTCCAGCTGCTGCCAGACCCACCACAGCAGCAGGCCGAGGAGGACGACGAAGACGACCGTGTAGATGATGTTGCGCTGCTTCGCCCGGGGGCCGGGCGTGTCGTACAGGACGGAACTCATCGCTTCACCGCCAGGCGCTTGCCGAGCCAACCGAAGATCAGACCCGTCGGCAGCGTGAGGACCACGAAGCCGAGGGCGAAGATGAGCGAGATGAGCAGCAGTTGCGCCTCGTTCTCGATCATGTCCTTCATCAGCAGGGCCGCCTCGCCCACACCGATGGCCGCCGCGACCGTGGTGTTCTTGGTCAGGGCGATCAGCACGTTGCCCAGGGGGACGATCACCGTGCGGAACGCCTGGGGGAGCACGATCAGGGTGAGGACCTGGGTGAAGTTCAGCCCCAGGGCCCGGGCCGCCTCCGCCTGTCCCATCGGCACGGTGTTGATGCCGGACCGCAGCGCCTCGCAGACGAACGCCGCCGTGTAGAGGCTCAGGCCGAGGATGGAGAGCCGGTAGGCCAGCGCGTCGAAGTCGTCGGGCGCGCCGAGGGTCATGCCGAAGACGTCGGCGAGGCCGAGGGACGAGAAAACGATGATGACGGTGAGAGGGATGTTGCGGACGGTGTTCACATAGAACGTGCCGAAACCGCGCATGAGCGGCACCGGGCTGACCCGCATACCGGCCAGCAGGGTGCCCAGGATCAGCGAGCCCAGGGCGGAGAAGAAGGTCAGCTTCACCGTCACCCAGAACGCCGCGAGGACGTCGTAGCCTTCAAGAAAGTCGAACACGATCTCCCGCGCTTCCACGAGTGCCGAGGGATGTCGGGATGTGCCGCGCCCGCGCGCTCGGGGCGCGGCACATCATGCGTACGGGCTCACCTGCCGTCGTGACTCGGGCCTGCTCGCCGTACCGGTCTGGTGCAGGGCGTGCGCCTACTTGACGATGTTGCCGATCTTCGGGGCCGGCTCGTTCTTGTAGTTCGCCGGGCCGAAGTTGGTCTTGACGGCCTTGTCCCAGGAACCGTCCGACGCCATCTTCTCGAGGGCCTTGTTGATCTTGTCCGTCATCTTGGTGTCGCCCTTCTTGACACCGATGCCGTAGTTCTCGTTGCTGAGCTTGAGGCCGGCCAGCTTGACTTTGCCCTTGTACTGGTCCTGCGAGGCGTAGCCCGCGAGGATCGAGTCGTCGGTGGTCACGGCGTCGACGGCACCGCTGGTCAGTCCGTCGAGGCACTCGGAGTACGTGCCGTACTTCTTGAGCTGGGCCTTGGGCGCGATGCTCTTCTGGACGTTCTGCGCCGAGGTCGAACCGGTGACCGAACACAGCTTCTTGCCGTTGAGGTCGGCGCCCTTGGCGATGTTGTCGTCGGCGCGGATCAGCAGGTCCTGGTGGGCGAGCAGGTACGGGCCGGCGAAGTCGACCTTCTCCTTGCGCTCGTCGGTGATCGAGTAGGAGGCGACGATGTAGTCGACATCTCCGCGCTGCAAAGCGTTCTCACGGTCGGCGCTCGGAGTTTCCTTCCATTCGATGTTCTTGGCGTCGTAGCCGAGCTGCTTGGCCACGTACGTCGCGACGTCGACGTCGAAGCCGGAGAAGCTGCCGTCCGGGTTCTTCAGGCCGAGGCCGGGCTGGTCGAACTTGATGCCGACGGTGATCTTGTCACCGCCGCCCGAGGACCCGCTGTCCTTGTCGTCCGAACCGCAGGCGGTGGCGGTCACGGCGAGGGCGAGCACGGCGGCCGAGGCGGCGGTGATCTTGCGGAGGTTCATGTCTGCGTCCTTTGACTCGTGAAAGCGGTGTGCCGAGGCCGGCGGTGCGTGTGCGGCGCGCCCCGTGCGTGCGGGTGCCGGTACGGAAGTCTGTGCGTGCGAGGGGATCCGGCCGCGGGGGGCCGGGGGGGGTCCGGCCGCGAGGGCCGGCGGGGGTCAGTGGTGCAGGATCTTGGACAGGAAGTCCTTGGCCCGGTCGCTGCGCGGGTTGCTGAAGAACTGGTCCGGGGTCGCCTCTTCGACGATCCGGCCGTCCGCCATGAACACCACACGGTTGGCGGCCGAGCGCGCGAAGCCCATCTCGTGGGTGACGACGACCATCGTCATGCCCTCCTGCGCCAGCTGCTGCATGACCTCGAGGACCTCGTTGATCATCTCGGGGTCGAGCGCCGAGGTCGGCTCGTCGAACAGCATGACCTTGGGGTCCATGGCCAGCGCCCGGGCGATGGCGACGCGCTGCTGCTGACCGCCGGAGAGCTGTGCGGGGTACTTGTCCGCCTGGGTGCCGACGCCGACGCGGTCGAGCAGGGCGCGCGCCTTCTCCTCGGCCTGCTTCTTGTCCGTCCTGCGGACCTTGAGCTGGCCCAGGGTCACGTTCTCCAGCACCGTCTTGTGCGCGAAGAGGTTGAACGACTGGAAGACCATGCCCACGTCGGCGCGCAGCCGGGCCAGCTCCCGCCCCTCCTGGGGCAGCGGCTTGCCGTCGATGCTGATCTCGCCGGAGTCGATGGTCTCCAGGCGGTTGATGGTGCGGCACAGGGTCGACTTGCCGGACCCGGAGGGCCCGATCACCACGACGACCTCGCCGCGGGTGATGGTCAGTTCGATGTCCTGGAGCACATGCAGGGCGCCGAAGTGCTTGTTGACGCTCTTCAGGACCACAAGATCACTGGTCGAGGCCGTACTGTTCTTGGCAACTGCTACTTCGGTCATTGCTGACTGGCTCCGTCCTCCTCGGTTTCGGAGGACAGTAATCAGCCGTCAAAGTGACCGTCAGCACATCTGAGGGAAGGTTGAGCATCACGATCGGATATCGTCCGGACGCGTGCCGTCATAGAAGCGTCCGGAACCCGTACCGGGTGGATAACAGAAACCGCTCGCAACCCGATCTCTCTTGACGGCGTCCTGCTTCATCGGCGTCACTGCCATGTGCACGCGGAACGCCCCCGGTGTCCGCGTGACCACCCGGTACGCGCGTCCGCACGCGTGTGCTACCACTCTAGCCGCAGCCGCAAGACCACCGAGGACCGGAGGGCGCCGCCGGATGAGACTGCTCCTCGTCGAGGACGACAACCACGTGGCCGCCGCCCTGTCCGCCGTACTGGCCCGGCACGGCTTCGAGGTCACCCACGCCCGCAGCGGCGAGGAGGCCCTGCGCGCCCTCGTCCCGGAGGCGGCCGGCTTCGACGTGGTCCTGCTCGACCTGGGCCTGCCCGACCAGGACGGCTACGAGGTGTGCGGCAAGATCCGCAAGCGCACCAGCACCCCCGTGATCATGGTGACCGCCCGTTCCGACGTGCGTTCCCGCATCCACGGCCTCAACCTCGGCGCCGACGACTACGTGGTCAAGCCGTACGACACCGGCGAACTCCTCGCCCGCATCCACGCCGTCAGCCGGCGCACCCCGCACGTGGACGACACCGGCGCCGTCGAGACCGCGCTGCGCCTCGGCGCCGTCCACATCGAGCTGCCCACCCGCCAGGTGCGCGTGGACGGCACGGTGGTCCAGCTCACCCGCAAGGAATTCGACCTGCTCGCACTGCTCGCCCAGCGCCCCGGCGTGGTCTTCCGCCGCGAGCAGATCATCAGCGAGGTGTGGCGGACGAGCTGGGAGGGGACCGGGCGCACCCTGGAGGTGCACGTCGCCTCGCTGCGCTCCAAACTGCGCATGCCCGCGCTGATCGAGACCGTGCGCGGCGTCGGGTACCGGCTCGTCGCCCCGGCCGCCTAGCGGGGCCGCGTGCACGCACGTCTCCTGCCGCTGCTCATCGTCCTCATGGCGGCGGTCCTGCTCGCGCTCGGCGTCCCGCTCGCGGTCAGCCTGGCCGCCGGGGAACAGCAGAAGGTCGTCGTCGACCGGATCGACGACACCGCGCGCTTCGCCTCGCTCGCCCAGTTCGTCACCGACCGGCCCGCCGGCTGCGCCGCGCTCGCCGACAGCGACGAGCGCGGCGCCACCCTCCAGAAGGAACTCACCACCTACCACGGGGTGTACGGCATCCGGGCCGGCGTCTTCTACCGCGACGAGTGCCCCATGGCGCGGGCCCCCGGCAACTGGCGGGTGCCCGAGGAGGGCGAGGGCCGCGCCGCCTTCGACGAGGCCCTCGCCGGGCGCCGCAGCCACGATCCCCAGCAGGTCTGGCCCTGGCAGCACAGCTCCCTCTTCGTGGCCTCCCCGGTCATCCGGGACGGCGACGTCGTCGCGGTCGTCGTCACCGACTCGCCCACCGGGCAGATGCGCTCCCGGATCCTGCACGGCTGGGTGGTGCTCGCCGCCGGCGAGGTCGCCGCCATGCTGCTCGCCGTCGGCGCCGCGCTCCGGCTGACCGGCTGGGTGCTGCGGCCCGTACGGATCCTCGACGCCACCACCCACGACATCGCCACCGGACGGCTGAAGTCCCGGGTCGCGGCGGCCGGCGGACCCCCGGAACTCCAGCGTCTGGCCCGCTCGTTCAACGAGATGGCCGACAACGTCGAGGACGTGCTGGAGCAGCAGCGCGCCTTCGTCGCCGACGCCTCCCACCAGCTGCGCAACCCCCTCTCGGCGCTCCTGCTGCGCATCGAACTGCTCGCCCTGGAACTGCCCGAGGGCAACGAGGAGATCGCCTCCGTCCGCACCGAGGGCAAACGCCTCGCACAGGTGCTCGACGACCTGCTGGACCTGGCGCTCGCCGAGCACGCCGAGACCCAGCTGCGGCTCACCGACATCGGGGCGCTGGCCGCCGAGCGCGTCGCCGCCTGGGGACCGGTCGCCGCCGACAAGGGCGTGCTCCTGGAGGGACAGTGCCCGGCCACCACGGCCTGGGCCGACCCGGTGGCCCTGTCCAGCGCGCTGGACGCCGTCATCGACAACGCGCTCAAGTTCACCCCCGCGGGGGAGCGCGTGGAGGTGGAGGTGGCCGCCGGGGGCGAGAGTGCGAGCATCGTCGTCAACGACCTCGGACCCGGCCTCACCGATGAGGAACTCGCCCGGATCGGCGACCGCTTCTGGCGCAGCACCGCCCACCAGAACATCAAGGGCTCCGGACTCGGCCTGTCCATCTGCCGGGCCCTGCTCGCGGCCGGCGGCGGCACCATCGCGTACGCGCACCACGCCCCGCACGGCCTGACGGTGACGGTGACGGTGCCGCGGACGTCGGTGCCGCGGGGGGCGTGAAAGCCGTCGGGGGGTCCTGGGGGGCTGGGGGCCTGAGGTCTGGGGTTCTGGGGGGGGCCTACGGCTTCACGGACCGGTAGTACCGGCGTGCGCCCTCGTGCAGCGGGAGCGGATCCGTGTAGATCGCGGTGCGCAGGTCCACCCGCTGCGCCGCGTGCACCTTGCGCCCGATGCGGTCCCGGCTGTCGATCACCGTACGGGTCAGCTGCTCGGTCAGGTCCGCGCCCGAGCTCGCCCGGGTCACCAGCAGGTTCGCCACCGCGAGGGTGGGTACCGCGTTGCCGTGCTGGGCGTCGGGGTAGGCGTCGGCCGGCATCACCGCCGCCCGGTAGTAGCGGGAGGCGCCGCCCTGGGCGTGCAGCTTGCGCACCAGATCGGTGCCGATCGGCACCAGCCGCACCGGGAAGCGCTGCGAAAGCTGGGTGAGCGTCGCGGTGGGCAGCCCGCCCGACCAGAAGAACGCGTCGATCCGGTGCTGCTCCAGCAGTCGGGGCGCGTCACCGATGCCCTGGGGCAGCGGAGTGACGTCGTCCTGCGGATCGAGCCCCGCCGCGGCCAGCACATGGTCCGCTATCAGCCGCACCCCGGATCCGGCCTCCCCGACCGCGACGCTGTGCCCCTTGAGGTCGGCCACCGAGCGTATGTCCGAGGAGCGCGCCACGACGAGGTGCACATAGTCGTCGTACAGACGTGCGCAGCCGCGCAGCGTGTCCGCGCCCTCCCGGTTCGCGAGCGTGTACGCCTCGACGGCGTCGGCCGCGGCGATGGTGAAGTCCGCCTTCCCGGTGGCCACCCGGCGGACGTTCGCCTGCGACCCGTCGCTGTTCACCAGGCGCACGTCCAGCTGCGGCATCTGCTGGGCGACCTCGCGTTGCAGGAGGACGCCGTACTTCTGGTAGACGCCGGTGGGCGTGCCCGTACTGAGGCTGATCGTCCCGCTGGGCGACGTCCCGCCCAGCGGCAGCAGCCACCACAACAGCAGCCCGAGCACGACGAGCACGGCCGCCGCCGCGTACAGCATCCGGCGCCGGCCGACCCCGGCGAGACCTGTGACCATGCGCGCGATCCTGCCAGCAGGAGGGCCGCCACGGCCAGGGCGGTCCTCCCGGACGCCCCCGGACGCTTCCGGGCGCCCCCGGGGGCGGTCGCGGGACGGCCTACCCTGGAGGGCATGACCAGCAGCAGCGACCGGAGCCCGGCAGTGGACGTTCCCGCACCCAAGAGCTACGAAATCCGCACCTATGGGTGCCAGATGAACGTCCATGACTCCGAACGGCTCTCCGGGCTGCTGGAGGGCGCCGGGTACGTACGGGCCCCCGAGGGCTCCGACGGCGACGCGGACGTCGTCGTCTTCAACACCTGCGCCGTCCGCGAGAACGCCGACAACCGCCTCTACGGCAACCTCGGCCGCCTCGCCCCCAAGAAGGCCTCGCGCCCCGGGATGCAGATCGCCGTCGGCGGATGCCTGGCGCAGAAGGACCGCGACACCATCGTCAAGAAGGCGCCCTGGGTCGACGTCGTCTTCGGCACGCACAACATCGGCAAGCTGCCGGTCCTCCTGGAGCGCGCCCGCGTGCAGGAGGAGGCGCAGGTCGAGATCGCCGAGTCGCTGGAGGCGTTCCCCTCCACGCTGCCGACCCGGCGCGAGAGCGCCTACGCCGCCTGGGTCTCGATCTCCGTGGGCTGCAACAACACGTGCACGTTCTGCATCGTCCCGGCGCTGCGCGGCAAGGAGAAGGACCGCCGCCCCGGCGACATCCTCGCCGAGGTCGAGGCCCTGGTCGCCGAGGGCGTCTCCGAGATCACCCTGCTCGGGCAGAACGTCAACGCGTACGGCTCCGACATCGGCGACCGCGAGGCGTTCAGCAAGCTGCTGCGCGCCTGCGGCCAGGTCGAGGGCCTGGAGCGGGTCCGCTTCACCTCGCCCCACCCGCGCGACTTCACCGACGACGTCATCGAGGCGATGGCCGCGACGCCGAACGTCATGCCGCAGCTCCACATGCCGCTGCAATCCGGCTCCGACCCCGTCCTGAAGGCGATGCGCCGCTCCTACCGCCAGGAGCGCTACCTCGGGATCATCGAGAAGGTGCGCGCCGCCATCCCGCACGCCGCGATCACCACGGACATCATCGTCGGCTTCCCCGGGGAGACCGAGGAGGACTTCGAGCAGACCCTGCACGTGGTGCGCGAGGCCCGGTTCGCACAGGCGTTCACCTTCCAGTACTCCAAGCGGCCCGGAACGCCGGCGGCCACCATGGAGAACCAGATCCCCAAGGAGGTCGTCCAGGCGCGCTACGAGCGGCTCGTCGCCCTCCAGGAGGAGATCTCCTGGGAGGAGAACAAGAAGCAGGTCGGCCGCACCCTGGAGCTGATGGTCGCCGAGGGCGAGGGCCGCAAGGACGGCGCCACCCACCGCCTCTCCGGCCGCGCCCCCGACAACCGCCTGGTGCACTTCACCAAGCCGGAGCAGGAGGTCCGCCCCGGCGACATGGTCACCGTCGAGGTCACCTACGCCGCCCCGCACCACCTGCTCGCCGAGGGCGCCGTGCTCGGCGTGCGCCGCACGCGCGCGGGGGACGCCTGGGCGGCGCGCAACGCCCGGGAGCAGGAGAAGAGGCAGAGCGGCGTCCTGCTCGGCCTGCCGAAGATCGGCGTGCCGGAGCCGCTGCCGGCCGTGGCGAGCGGGTGCGGCTGCGACTGATCCGCGCCGGGGCGCGACAGCCGGAAAGGCGCGGGCGGCGGGCCGTGGGACGGCGTTAGGCTGCCGATCATGCTTGTCGCCGCAGCCGTCTGCCCCTGTCCGCCCCTGCTGGTGCCGGAGGTGGCGCGGGGCGCCGCGCCCGAGCTGGACGCCGCGCGTGCCGCGTGCGCGGACGCCCTCGGCGTCCTCGCCGCGGCCCGCCCCGACCTGCTCGTCGTCGTCGGACCGGCCGAGCGGCCCGGCCGAGGCCCGCACCCGGAGGGCACGCCCGGCTCGTTCCGCGGTTTCGGCGTGGACCTGGACGTCCGGCTCGGCCGGGACCCCGGCACCGCGTCCGAGGGCGCGCTGCCGCCCTCGCTGGCCGTGGCGGCGTGGCTGCTGGAGCGCGACGGCTGGTCCGGCGCCCCGGTCGAGGGACTGGGCGTGGGTGAACCGCTGGAGCCCGAACGGTGTGCGGAGGCGGGCCGGGACCTCGCCGCGCGAGCCGACCGGGTGGCCCTGCTGGTGATGGGCGACGGCAGCGCCTGCCGGTCCCTCAAGGCGCCGGGCTACCTCGACGAACGGGCCGAGCCCTTCGACGCCCGGGCCGCCGAGGCACTCGGCACGGCGGACCCGGCCGCCCTCATGGCACTCGACCCCGACCTGGCCCGCACCCTGAAGGCCTCCGGCCGCGCCCCCTGGCAGGTCCTGGCAGGCGCGGCCACCTCGACCGACCTCACGGGCGCCTTGCTGTACGCGGAGGCCCCGTACGGGGTGGGCTATATGACGGCAACGTGGTCATGAGGCGATAGGGGCGCGGGGCGGTGCCGATGTGCGGCTCCGCCGCGTGGGCGCATCTTCGAGCGTCCGGGGCCGGAGCCCCCGGAGCCCCCGGGGACGATCGGGGCGCCCCCTGCTCGAGCGAAGCGGAGAGCTCGGGGGAGGGGCGGCGGGGGCGAGAACCCCCACAGCACCCCACCGCTCAAGAGACCGGCGGCGGAGCCGCCCCACCCCCGCCGTCGGCCCCACGGTGGCCGAGCCGCCCCACCGCATCCTTCGCCTTCCCCGACCCCGTCCGAATCCGGTCCCGGTACTTGCCCCCGGTCCTCTCGTCGACGACCCGCGCCGCCTTGTCGATCCCCCGCCCGATCCTGTCCCCGTGCTGATCGGCGAGGTCCGAGACCTTGTCCTTGGCCGGGCCCAGCCTGGCCTTCACGTTGTCGAGCAGACCCATGGTGCACCTTCCCCTCGCGGGACCGTCATGTGCGGGCGCTCTCGCCGGCCTCCTCGTCGGCGGTCCGTCCGGCGGACTGCTGCCCCGGAATCGCCGCGTGCTCGCGGGCGGCGGGGACAGCGTCGGCGGTCTGGTCGTCCGCCGCGTCCTTCACCTCGTCGGCGCGGGCGCCGGCATCCGCCGTCGCGGAGTCCCCGACGTCCGCCCCCGCGGTCTCGCGGCCCTCGGAGGACTCCGCATCCCGCGCGGAGTCGGACGACTCGGAGAGCCCGGAGTCCTCGGCGGGTTCGGAGGACTCCGCAACTTCTGAGACCTCCGAGACCTCCGAGGCCTCCGAGGCCTCCGAGACCCCTGAGACCCCTGAGACCTCTGAAACCGTCGAGACCTCGGCGACTACCGGGGACTCCTCGGTCGTCGCGGACTCCCCGGCATCCGAGGGCGTCGCAGTCTCCGAGGACTCGTCGCCCTCCGACGGCACCGAGGACTCGACAACCTTCGACTTCCGGAAAAGTCGCGCAAAAACACCCATATCCACTCCATACGGTACTCGTGCGGGCGAAATCCCGCGTGGCTCCGGTGCGCCTCTTCGCGTCACCCGGAACGCCGGCGCTCGCGAACGGCGGCCGGAACCCCGCTCCGGGCAACGACCCCGCACAGGTGACGTCACGTAACTCGTTCGAGGAGTGCGCGCGGGGTTTGCGAGACTGGGGCGGTGAGTAGCGCAGCCCCCGCCCCGCGGGTCATCGCCGTCGTCGGGCCGACCGCGGCCGGAAAGTCCGATCTGGGCGTCTTCCTCGCCCGGCAGCTGGGGGGCGAGGTCGTCAACGCCGACTCCATGCAGCTCTACCGGGGGATGGACATCGGCACCGCCAAGTTGACGCCCGAGGAGCGCGCCGGCGTTCCGCACCACCTCCTGGACATCTGGGACGTGACCGTCACCGCGTCCGTCGCCGAGTACCAGCGGCTCGCCCGCGCCCGTATCGACGCGCTCCTCGCCGAGGGCCGCTGGCCCGTACTGGTGGGCGGCTCGGGGCTCTACGTCCGCGGGGCCGTCGACAACCTGGAGTTCCCCGGCACCGACCCCGAAGTACGGGCCCGGCTCGAGGAGGAGCTGGTGCTGCGCGGTTCGGGCGCCCTGCACGCGCGGCTGGCCGCCGCCGACCCCGGGGCCGCGCACGCCATCCTGCCCAGCAACGGGCGGCGGATCGTGCGCGCCCTGGAGGTCATCGAGATCACCGGCAAGCCGTTCACCGCCAATCTGCCCGGGCACGACTCGGTCTACGACACCGTGCAGATCGGGGTCGACGTGGCGCGCCCCGAGCTCGACGACCGCATCACGCGCCGGGTGGACCGCATGTGGGACGCCGGGCTCGTCGACGAGGTGCGCGCGCTGGAGGCGCAGGGCCTGCGCGAGGGGCGCACGGCCTCGCGCGCGCTGGGCTACCAGCAGGTGCTCGCGGCGCTCGTCGGGGAGTGCACGGAGGAGGAGGCGCGCGCCGAGACCGTACGCGCCACCAAGCGCTTCGCGCGCCGCCAGGATTCATGGTTCAGGCGGGATCCCCGGGTGCATTGGCTGAGTGGGGCCGCGGCCGACATCGGGGAACTTCCGGGGCTCGCGCTCGCGTTGGTCGAACGACCGGTTACAGCCTGATCACGTGATGGCATCGGGAAGCTCCGGCCGTCATCCGGGCCATCGGCGGCGTGCCATCATCGAGCTTCGATCGCAAGTGGAGTCCGAGTGGGGAGGGCGCGTGGCGATGGAGGCCGGCCCTCGTGACACCGCACACGCCGCGGCGCACGGCACCGCGGAGAGCACCGGGCACCCGCAACCGGAACCCGACGGCGACCTCGGCGAGGACGCGCGCGAGTTCGGCGACGCCCCGGTGCTGCCGGACGACGACCGGCTCGGCGTGGACGCCGGACCGCTCAGCTCCGACGGCCCCGAGGACGAACCGGAACCGGTCGGCGTGAGCGACGACGGTCCCGGCGCGGACGAGCTGTCCACCGGGCCCGAGGTCGAGGTGGAGCTGCGCCCGCAGCGCCGGCTGCGCATCTGGCAGCTCGCGCCCATCGTCATGCTGGCCGCGGTCGGTTCGCTGATGTTCGCCTTCCCGCTGGCCTTCGAGTTCGGTGACGGCGGTGCCGTGGTCGCCATGCTCGGCCTGCTCATCTGCTCCTGCGCCGCCGGGTGGGGCATGATGGCCGCCCGCAGGGTGGGCTACGCCTGGCCCGGACTGCCCTCGCGCGGGTCCGGACGGCGGCCGGAGTGGCGGGTCGTGATGGCCTACGCCGTGGTGGTCACCGCGGTGGTCGTGCTCGCCGTGTGGCGCGTGGCCCGGCTGCGCTGAGGCACGGGCGGCCGGGTGTCGTACCCAGCCCGTACGATCGGTGTATGAGCACGCGGATCGCCTTCCTCAAGGGACACGGCACCGAGAACGACTTCGTGATCGTCCCGGACCCCGAGAACACCCTCGACCTGCCCCCGGCCGCCGTCGCCGCGCTGTGCGACCGCCGCGCGGGCATCGGCGGGGACGGCCTGCTGCACGTCGTGCGGTCCGCGGCGCACCCCGAGGCCCGGGGGATGGCTGCCGAGGCCGAGTGGTTCATGGACTACCGCAACGCGGACGGCTCGGTCGCGGAGATGTGCGGCAACGGCGTACGGGTCTTCGCGCGCTATCTCGAGCGCGCCGGGCACGTCGGGGCGGGCGACCTCGCCGTCGCCACGCGGGGCGGCGTGAAGCGGGTCCACCTCGCCAAGGACGGGGACGTGACGGTCGGCATGGGGCGGGCGAGGTTCCCCGAGGGCGAGGTCACCGTGAGCGTCGGCGGGCGCAGCTGGTCCGCGCGCAACGTCAACATGGGCAATCCGCACGCGGTGGCGTTCGTGGACGACCTCGCGCACGCCGGGGATCTGCTGGTCGCGCCGCCGGTCGCGCCGGCCGCGGCCTACCCGGACGGGGTGAACGTCGAGTTCGTGGTCGACCGGGGGCCGCGGCATGTCGCGATGCGGGTGCACGAGCGGGGCTCGGGGGAGACGCGATCGTGCGGGACGGGGGCGTGCGCGGTGGCCGTCGCGGCGGCGCGTCGGGACGGGGCGGACCCGGCGGTGACGGGAGCGGCATCGACGTACACGGTGGATGTGCCGGGCGGCAGGCTGGTGATCACGGAGTACCCCGGGGGCGAGATCGAGATGACGGGGCCTGCGGTGATCGTGGCGGAGGGGGAGATCGACGGGGAGTGGCTGCGGGGGGTCGGGGGCTGACGGTCCCTGGACCCCTGGGGGACCGCGGCCTTCCCAAGGGCGCGGGGAACCGCGCGACCGGCCACATCCCACCAGCACCCGTCCGAACCAGCGGGGGCCCGGGGGCGCAGCCCCCGGGTGAGGGACGGGAAGGGTAGGGGCGGTCGGGGCGTTGACAGTTCTGCAACCACGGTCGGCGAGGGATAAACCTCGCCTCACGTCGCTCGATTGGGTGATCCGTTTCACGCTCGGCGGGAGGCGGTCGGACAGCCGTGGTGGGCTCGATAGCATCAAGCACCGGCCCGGACGGGGAACACCACCAGTCCCCGAGCCGCGCACAAGCAAAGGGGAACCCGTCCGCCGGTCTAGCAGCCGGAGGTGCCCATGAGTGCGGAGGCCACGACCCCTGCCACGCCCGCCCCCACCACGCCCGCGTCCGCGGCGTCCATGACACCCCCGGCGCCGACCCCGGCCCCGCGCCCGGCCCCCACACCCGAGGACGCCCCCACCCCCGCCGGCCCCCGCCGCAAGAGCCGCCACCTCGACCTCCGCCGCCTCAGCCGCGCGGCCCTCCGCGGACCGGCCGCCCGCGGCGACCGGCTCCCTGACGCCATCGGCCACGTCGTCGAGGCCCACCGCGCCCACTATCCCGACGCCGACCTCGGCCCCCTCCGCCGCGCCTACCTCCTCGCCGAGTCCTCCCACCGCGGCCAGATGCGCAAGAGCGGCGAGCCGTACATCACGCACCCGCTCGCCGTCACCCTCATCCTCGCCGAGCTCGGCGCCGAGACCACGACGCTCACGGCGTCCCTCCTCCACGACACGGTCGAGGACACGGACGTCACCCTCGCCCAGGTCGGCGAGGAGTTCGGCGAGGAGGTGCGCTATCTCGTCGACGGCGTCACCAAGCTGGAGAAGGTCGACTACGGCGCCGCCGCCGAGCCCGAGACGTTCCGCAAGATGCTTGTCGCCACCGGCAACGACGTCCGTGTGATGTCGATCAAACTCGCCGACCGGCTGCACAACATGCGCACCCTCGGCGTCATGCGCCCCGAGAAGCAGGAACGCATCGCCAGGGTCACCAGCGACGTCCTCATCCCGCTCGCCGAACGCCTCGGCGTCCAGGCCCTCAAGACCGAGCTCGAGGACCTGGTCTTCGCGATCCTGCGCCCCGAGGAGTACGCGCACACCCGCGAGCTGATCGCGCGCAACGCGGAACGCGGCACCGACCCCCTCACGGAGGTCGCCGACGAGGTCCGCGCGGTCCTGCGCGAGGCCGGCATCACCGCCGAAGTCCTCATCCGGCCGCGGCACTTCGTCTCCGTCCACCGCGTCTCCCGCAAACGCGGCACCCTGCGCGGCACCGACTTCGGCCGGCTGCTCGTCCTGGTCGCCGAGGACGCCGACTGCTACGCCGTCCTCGGCGAACTGCACACCTGTATGACGCCGGTCGTCTCGGAGTTCAAGGACTTCATCGCCGTACCCAAGTTCAACCTGTACCAGTCGCTGCACACGGCCGTCGCCCGCCCGGACGGCGAGGTCGCCGAAGTGCTCGTGCGCACCCACCAGATGCACAAGGTCGCCGAGGCCGGCGTGGTCGCCCTCGGCAATCCGTACGCCCCCGGGGCCGAGGACCCGGCCGACGGCGAGCGCGCCGACCCCACCCGTCCCGGCTGGCTCTCCCGCCTCCTGGAGTGGCAGGAGGCGGTCCCCGACACCGACATCTTCTGGTCGGCGCTGCGCGAGGACCTCGCCCAGGACCGCGAGATCACCGTCTTCCGCCCCGACGGCGGCACGCTCGGTCTGCCCGAGGGCGCCACCTGCGTCGACGCCGCCTACGCCCAGTACGGCGAGGACGCCCACGCCTGCATGGGCGCCCGGGTCAACGGCCGGCTGGCCACGCTCAGCACGGTGCTGAAGGACGGGGACGCGGTCGAGCTCCTCATGGGCCAGGACGCGGCCTCCGAGCCCTCCCGCGAGTGGCTGGAGCACGCGCACACCCCCGCCGCGCGCATCGCCATCCAGCGCTGGCTCACCGCCCATCCGCCGACCGCGCCTGCCGCCCCGCTCGCCGTTCCGGCCGACGGCCCGGAGGGCGCACGCCGGGCGCCCGCGGCGGCTTCCGACCCCCGCCCCGCCGCCACGCGCGCCCCCGCGAGCGTCGTGGCCGACCGGCCCGGAGCCCCCGTACGGCTCGCCGGGTGCTGTACGCCCGTACCACCGGACGAGATCACCGGCTTCACGGTGCGCGGGGGAGCGGTGACCGTCCACCGCGTCGAGTGCGCCGGAGCGGCGCGCATGAAGAGCGCCGGGCGCGCGGAGGTCGACGTGCGCTGGGGGGACACCGCCGACTTCCGGGTGACGCTCGTCGCCGAGTCCTTCGGCCGGCCCCACCTGCTCGCCGACCTCACCGAGGCGATCGCCCGGGAGGGCGTCGGCATCGTCTCGGCGACCGTCGAACCGCCCAGCCAGCAGCGCGTACGGCACACGTACACGCTCCAGCTCCCCGACGCCGCGCACCTCCCCGCGCTGATGCGCGCCATGCGTGACGTCCCCGGCGTGTACGACGTCGACCGCGCCCAGCACACGGAGGCCGCGGCCCGAACCACCGACCGCGGCTGACCGGCCGCGGCTCACCGGGCGCGGCCGACCGAACCTCACCGGCCGGGCGCCGATGCGCGGAGGCCGCCGACCGGGCGGCGGCGTCCGGACGCCGCCGCCCGGGCGCCGTCGAACGGACGCCCGGGCCGGCGGCGTCGGCCGACCGTGCCGGGTCGCGGGCGTCGCGTCCCGTGCCGCCGGGCGCGGCTGCGCGCCATTCGGGGTAGCGGGCGCGCCTGGTCGGTTCCCGGCATACCTGCGCCGTCGCGCGCCCTCGGGCCGTCGGCTGCGGTCGGGCCCCATCCGGGCCCCGGCACCGCATCCGGCCCCGGGTGCCGCATCCGCCCCCCCCGGGTGCCGCATCCGCCCCCCCGGGTGCCGCACCCGGCCCCGGGTGCCGCGCCCGTGCCGCCGGGTGACGCTGTGCGCGACGGCGGGCGGGCGCGCCTGGTTGTGTTCCGCCCCGGGCCGTCGTGCGTTCGGGCGTGTGCCTGGCATCTCCGTGCTGCCCCTCGGGCCGTCGGCTGCGGTCGGCCGCATTCCGGCCCCGGGTGCCCCACCCGGCCCCGGGCACCGCACCGCACCGGCCCCGGGCGTCGCGCCCGTGCCGCCGGGTGACGCTGTGCGCGACGGCGGGCGGGCGGGTGCGCCTGGTTGTGTTCCGCCCCCGGGCCGTCGTGCGTTCGGGCGCGTGCCTGGCATCTCCGTGCTGCCCCGCGCGCCCTCGGGGCGTCGTGCGTGCGGGCGCCCGGGTGCCGCCGCACGGGCCCCCGGCGCGATGCGTGCGCACGGTTGCATTTTGGGCTTCCCCGCGTCGCCGTACACGTCCCCCGGCCCCCGTACGCCCCTCTTTCGGGTGGGCTCGGTGCGCGTCTGCGCCGTGTCGGGTGCGGGCGCTGATAGCGGTGATCCATGCCGCACACCCCGGATCCGCAGAGCAGCTCGTCCGCCCCTCCGCTCCCCGACACCCGCAGGCCACGCCGCTCCCGCCGCGGCGGGCGACTGCGCGCCGCCCTGCTCGCCTCGGCCGTCTCCGTCTGCCTCGTCGCCGCCTCCGCGCCCTCCCCGGCGGAGCCGCTCGGCATCGGCGACCGGCTCTTCCCGCACCTGGGCAACCCCGGGTACGACGTCCGCGCGTACGACCTGTCCTTCACCTACGGCGGCGACAACACCAAGCCGCTCACCGCCGTCACCAGGATCAACGCCCGCGTCACGGAGAACCTGGAGCGGTTCAACCTCGACTTCTCGCACGGCACGGTGCAGTCCGTCACCGTCAACGGCGACCCCGCCTCGTTCACCACCGCGGGTGAGGACCTCGTCGTCACACCGGAGGCCCCGCTCGTGCCGGGCACCCCGCTCCTGGTCACCGTCCGGCACACCAGCGACCCGCGGAAGCCCTCCGCCGACCGGGACGGCGGCTGGGTGCGGACCACGGACGGCCTCGCCATGGCCAACCAGGCCGACGCCGCGCACTTCGTCTTCCCGTGCAACGACCACCCCTCCGACAAGGCCGACTTCACCTTCCACGTGACCGCCCCCGAGGGCTACACGGCCGTCGCCAACGGCCTGCCCGCAGGGCTTGAGCGCACCGCCCGCACCACCACATGGACGTACCGGTCCGCGCACCCCATGGCCACCGAGCTCGCCCAGGTCTCCATCGGCCGCTCGGCGGTGCTGCACCGCCAGGGCCCGCACGGACTGCCGGTCCGCGACGTCGTCCCCGCCAAGGACAAGAAGGCGCTGGAGCCGTGGCTGGCGAAGACCCCCGGCCAGATCGCCTGGATGGAGAGCAAGGTCGGCCCGTACCCGTTCGAGACGTACGGGCTGCTGATGGCGCAGGCGCAGACCGGGTTCGAACTGGAGACGCAGACCCTCTCACTGTTCGAGAAGGAGGTGTTCACCGAGCCCGGCTACCCGGCCTGGTACGTCGAGTCGATCATGGTGCACGAGCTGTCCCACCAGTGGTTCGGCGACAGCGTCAGCCCACGCGCCTGGTCCGACGTGTGGCTCAACGAGGGGCACGCCACCTGGTACGAGGCGCTGTACGCCCAGGAGAAGGCGGACCGGCCCATGGAGGCCCGTATGAAGGCGGCGTACGCCGCGTCCGACGGCTGGAGGGCGTCCGGCGGCCCGCCGGCCGCGCCCAAGCCGCCCAAGGCCGGCCAGAAGATCGGCATCTTCCGGGCCAACGTCTACGACGGCGCGGCGCTGGTCCTGTACGCGCTGCGGCAGGAGATCGGCGCGGACGCGTTCCAGCGGCTGGAGCGGGAGTGGGTCGGCACGCACCGGGACGGTACGGCGACGACGGCCGACTTCGTACGGCTCGCGTCGGAGGTGGCGGGGCGGGACGTGAGCGGGTTCCTGCGGCCGTGGCTGTACGGGGCGAAGACGCCGCCGATGCCGGGTCACCCGGACTGGCGTCCGGCCACCGACCCGAGCTGACAAGGGGCTCCGCCCCTGGACCCCGGGGGCGTGTTGTCGGCTGACCGCCGGTGGGGCTTCTCGCGCGGTTCCCCGCGCCCCTGAGTGCGTAGTTCCCCGCGCCGCTGAGTACGCAGTTCCGGCGCCCCTGAATGCGCGGTTCCTCGCACCCCTGACAGGGGCGCGGGGAACCGTGCGATCTTTACGGGGCGGCGGGGGCGATAACACGGTGACGGGGGCCGGGGGGCCGTGGGAGCATCGGGGGGTCGGCCGTGCGACGGGCCCGCCCGGGAATCCCCGGGCACTCTCACACGTTGACGAAGAGGACGGCTCCCCGCCGTCCCCCACCGCATTCCCACGACGTAAGGAACCAATGACCTCCTCCTCTTCCTCTTCTCAGGCCACCAAACGCCTCGCGCACACTCACCCCGAGGGTCTCCGGGCCGATGCCCTGATGGAAGAGGACGTCACCTGGAGCCACGAGATCGACGGAGAGCGGGACGGCGACCAGCTCGACCGCTCCGACCGCGCGGCCCTCCGCCGCGTCGCCGGCCTCTCCACCGAACTCGAGGACGTCACCGAGGTCGAGTACCGCCAGCTCCGCCTGGAGCGGGTCGTCCTCGTCGGCGTCTGGACCTCGGGCACCATCCAGGACGCGGACAACTCCCTCGCGGAGCTCGCCGCCCTCGCGGAGACGGCCGGCGCCCTCGTGCTCGACGGCGTCACCCAGCGCCGCGACAAGCCGGACGCGGCGACGTATATCGGCTCCGGCAAGGCCGAGGAGCTGCGGGACATCGTCATCGAGACCGGCGCCGACACCGTCATCTGCGACGGCGAGCTGAGCCCCGGCCAGCTGATCCACCTGGAAGACGTCGTCAAGGTCAAGGTCATCGACCGTACGGCCCTGATCCTCGACATCTTCGCCCAGCACGCCAAGTCCCGTGAGGGCAAGGCGCAGGTCGCGCTCGCGCAGATGCAGTACATGCTGCCGAGGCTGCGCGGCTGGGGCCAGTCGCTGTCCCGGCAGATGGGCGGCGGCAAGGGCGGCGGCCTCGCCACCCGCGGCCCCGGTGAGACCAAGATCGAGACGGACCGGCGGCGGATCCGCGAGAAGATGGCGAAGATGCGCCGGGAGATCGCGGAGATGAAGACCGGCCGCGAGGTCAAGCGCCAGGAGCGGCGCCGCAACAAGGTGCCCTCCGTCGCCATCGCCGGCTACACCAACGCCGGCAAGTCCTCGCTGCTCAATCGCCTCACCGGCGCGGGCGTCCTGGTCGAGAACGCGCTGTTCGCGACCCTGGACCCGACCGTGCGCCGGGCCGAGACCCCGGGCGGGCGGCTGTACACCCTGGCGGACACGGTCGGCTTCGTCCGGCACCTGCCGCACCACCTGGTCGAGGCGTTCCGTTCCACGATGGAGGAGGTCGGCGACTCCGACCTGATCCTGCACGTGGTGGATGGTTCGCACCCGGTCCCGGAGGAGCAGCTGGCCGCCGTGCGCGAGGTGATCAGGGACGTCGGCGCCACCGGCGTGCCCGAGATCGTCGTCGTCAACAAGGCCGACGCGGCCGACCCGCTGGAGCTCCAGCGGCTGCTGCGGACCGAGAAGCGTGCGATCGCCGTCTCCGCCCGCACGGGCCGCGGCATCGCCGAGCTGCTCGCCCTGATCGACGCGGAGCTGCCGCGCCCGGCGATCGAGGTGGAGGCCCTGGTGCCGTACACCCACGGCAAGCTGGTCGCCCGCGCCCACGCCGAGGGCGAGGTCCTCTCCGAGGAGCACACCCCGGAGGGCACGCTGCTCAAGGTACGGGTGCACGAGGAACTGGCGGCGGACCTGGAACCGTACACTCCGGCCCCGCTGGCCTGACCGGACCGGCCCACAGGCGGTACGCCGACGCCGTACGGTCCCGCCCGGACCGTACGGCGCCGGCGTGCAGTGGAAAGGGCCCGGCCCCCTCGCAGGGGCCGGGCCCTTTCCGCCGTTCCCGGCCGCGGTGCTCGCGCGGTTACCGCGCGGCTGCGAACTTCTTGCTCACCGCGTCGTAGACGCCCTTCGCCACGTCGCCCAGGCGCGGGCCGGCCAGCCAGCCGGCGCTGACCGGGCCGATGGAGGTGTTGGAGACCAGCGCGGGCTTGCCGTCCGAGCCCGTCTCCACCCAGCCGCCGCCGGACGAACCGCCGGTCATGGTGCAGCCGATGCGGTACATCGTCGGGTCGTTCTGGGCGATCGACAGCCGGCCCGGCTTGTCCTGGCAGCGGTACAGCGTCTGCCCGTCGTACGGCGGCGCCGCCGGGTAGCCGGTGGCCGTGATGCTGTCGACGTCCGGCACGGCGGGCGCGTCGAAGTTCACCGGGAGCGCCGAACCGACCGTCTCCTCCAGCGACTTGCCGCCGCTGCCCTTCTCCGGCGTCACATGGATCACGGCGTAGTCGTACGCGGCGCCCTGGCCGCCCGTCTCACCGCCCTGTTCGATCCACTGCTGCGAGGTCTGCGCCCAGTCGCCCCACCAGACCCCGTACGGCGCGACCTCCTCGCGGGAGGCGTCCACCAACTGGGCGGCCGTCTCACCGGCGTTGTTGTACGCGGGCACGAAGGCGATGTTGCGGTACCAGCCGCCCTTCTTGCCGGCGTGCACGCAGTGGCCCGCGGTCCACACCAGGTTGGACTTGCCCGGGTGCGCCGGGTCCTCGACCACTGTCGCCGAGCAGACCATCGTGCCCTCGGGGGCGTCGAAGAAGACCTTGCCGGCGGTGGGTGCGCTGTCGTGGTACGGCGCCGTGACCGACTGGGCCCGCACCGGGGCGGGAGTCTGATCGGTGACGCCCTGGTCGGCGGCGAGATCCTTGGCGTCGACGCCCTTGTCCGGGTCGTCGGCCTTGCGCATCCGGTCCGGGTCCCACAGGCCCTGGATGATGGGGTTGATGTACTCGTTGGCCTCGCGCAGCCAGTCGTCCTTGTCCCAGTTCTTCCAGGCGCCGTCCTTCCACTTGTCCAGGTCGAAGCCGTGCTCCTTGAGCTTCTGCTTGACGTCGTCCGGGATGTGGATCTTGCCGTCGTCGCCGGCGGAGGGGCTCGCGGAGATCTCGGCGTTCGCCTTGGTGTCGTCGTCCGAGCCGCAGGCGGTGGCCGTCAGCGCCAGTGCGGCGGCCAGGGCGACGGCGGCCGGGGAGGGGGAGATCCTGCGGCGTCCGCTCCTTTCTCGGCGAGCGGCGAAGAGCGGGCGTATGGGTCGCATGGTGTGAAGTCCCCCTGGAAAGAACGGGATGTGCTGCGGAGTTGACTGTCGTGCGGGAGTGAGTCCCCTGCCCGTACGGCTTTACGCGACGGCATCCCACACTATGCGGTCGCTGTGGGTGGTTGCCCACCGGAGGGCAACGGTTGCGTCACGGCAGCGGCGCTCAAGAGCCGCCGGGACAAGGGCCGTCGGGGCAACGGCAGGTGAAAGATCGTGGCAACGGCGGGCGAAAGATCGTGCCCGTGCCCGCTTCCCCCCGGCCTCTCCGGTCGTTGGTGGTCACGGGGCCTGCCGCCCGGCTGTCCGGCGCGGGCGTGCGGTGCCCCGGCAACTCGCCGTCGGGAAGCGGGAGGAACCGTCGTCGTGACAGTGACCGGATCTGCGGTGGCGTCCGAGGCAGGAGAAGCGGGAGAAACGGGAGAAACGAGAGAAGCGGGAGAAGCGGGAGAAGCGGGAGAAGCAGGAGAGACAGCGGAGGCATCGGTGGTGGCGGGGGCGCACGCGTCCGCAGACGCGCTCGGGGCGCGCGTGCCCGGAGGTGCGCGCGGGGCGCACGAAGGCATCCTGCGCCGGCAGGCGGCGCGCGAGTCCGCCGCCCGCACCTACGCGCGCGCCCTGCCGATCGTGCCCGTACGCGCCCGCGGCCTCACCATCGAGGGCGCCGACGGCCGCCGTTACCTCGACTGCCTCTCCGGCGCGGGCACGCTGGCCCTCGGCCACAACCACCCCGTGGTCCTGGAGGCCATTCGCGGGGTCCTGGACTCCGGGGCCCCGCTCAACTGCCTCGATCTGGCCACCCCCGTCAAGGACGCCTTCACCACCGAACTGTTCCGGACCCTGCCCCCGGGGCTCGCCGAGCGTGCCCGCATCCAGTTCTGCGGACCCGCCGGAACGGACGCCGTCGAAGCCGCGCTCAAACTGGTCCGCACGGCCACCGGACGGACCGGGATCCTCGCCTTCACCGGCGCCTACCACGGACAGACCGCGGGGGCGCTCGAAGCATCCGGGGGCGCGAGCGATGTACGGGTGGCACGCCTGCCGTATCCGCAGGACTACCGCTGCCCGTTCGGCGTCGGCGGCCCGCGCGGCGCCGAACTCGCCGCGCGCTGGACCGAGTCGCTGCTGGACGACCCCAAGTCCGGGGTGCCCCGGCCCGCCGGGATGATCCTCGAACCGGTGCAGGGGGAGGGAGGCGTGCTGCCCGCGCCCGACGCCTGGCTGCGCCGCATGCGCGCACTCACCGAGGCGCGTTCGATTCCGCTGATCGTGGACGAGGTGCAGACCGGGGTGGGCCGCACGGGCCGCTACTGGGCGGTCGAACACAGCGGCACGGTGCCCGATGTGATGGTGCTGTCCAAGGCCATCGGCGGCAGCCTGCCACTCGCCGTCGTCGTCTACCGCGACGACCTCGACGTCTGGCCGCCGGGCGCCCACGCGGGCACCTTCCGCGGCAACCAGCTCGCCATGGCCGCGGGCACGGCGACCCTGGCGTACGTCCGTGAGAACGGGCTCGCCGCGCGGGCGGCGGAGCTGGGCGAACGGATGCTCGGTCAACTCCGGGAGCTGGCAACGTCGTACGCGTGCGTGGGGGAGGTGCGGGGGCGCGGGCTGATGATCGGGGTGGAGCTGGTCGATCCGGCGGGGGAGTCGGGCGGTCGGGACGTGGAGCGGGGCGAGCGCGGTGCCGGCGCGTCGCCCGACGGCCTTACGCAGTCGGGCCACGGCCTCACGGAGTCGGGCCACGGCCTCACGGAGTCGGGCCACGGCCTCACGGAGCCGGCGGGCCACGGCCTCCCGGAGCCGGCGGGTCACGGCCTCACGGAGCCGGCGGGTCACGGCCTCACGGAGCCGGCGGGTCACGGCCTCACGGAGTCGGCGGGTCACGAGCCCCGCCCCACCGCGCCCCACCTCGCGGCGGCAGTGCAGCGGGAGTGTCTGCGGCGCGGGCTCATCGTCGAACTGGGCGGCCGCGACGCCAGTGTCGTACGGCTGCTGCCCCCGCTGACGATCACCGACGAGCAGGCCTCCGCCGTACTGGACCGCCTCGCCGACGCCGTGGCGGCGGTGGCCCGGGGAGCGCGCGCCGGCGCGTGAGGCAACCGTGCGCCGTGGCCGGGTCCGCCGCGCGCCCCTCGCAATCAAGGAGCCAGTGTGAACACGACCGCCGCTCTCGCCGGTACGGACGCCGAGGACGTCCCGCCGCCCGCCGGTCCGTCGGCCCCCGTCGAGCGGCTGTCGGCGCCCCGCCCCGCCGGCCCGCCCGACCGCCGTACGGCGAGCGACAAGCCCGAGGCACGCGGCCGGCTCGCCCCACTCGACCACCTCGACCACCTCGATCACTCCCACCTGCTCGACCATCCCGACCCGCTCGACCATCCCGACCCGCTCGACCATCCCGACCCGTATGCCGCCGCCCAGGCCGCCGGTGTCGACAATCTGCTGCGCTGCTGGGTGCGGGAGAACGGGTTCGCGGCGCCGGACGACGGCGTCCTCCGCGTCCCGTTGCCCGCCTCCGGCGCCCATCTGCGCGTGCCGGTCCGCCACTGGTCGGCGACCGGCTGGCACCGCTTCGGGGCACCGGCCCTGACGGACGCACCGGAGTCCGCCCCGCCCGTCGACGCCGTGACGCTCGCGGCCCTGCTGGCCAGGGAGGCCGGCGCACGCTCCGGCGCACCCGGGGCGGGGGCGGAGGCCGCCGACCTCGTGGGGCGCGTCGCCGACTCCGTGCGCCGTACCGCCGTCTTCCTGCGCGACCGCCGCGCCCGCCCCGACGACGGTCCCGACCTCTTCCTCGCCGCCGAACAGGCGCTGCTGCTCGGCCACCCACTGCACCCCACGCCGAAGAGCCGCGAAGGGCTCTCCGAAGCGGAGGCCGGCCGCTACTCGCCCGAAGCACGCGGCTCCTTCCCGCTGCACTGGCTGGCCGTGGCCCCCACCGCCCTCGCGACCGACTCCGCCTGGACCGAACGCGGACGGCCCGTGCCCGCCGCCCAGCTGACCGCGCGGCTCGCGGGCCACGGCCTGCCGCTGCCCGCCGGACACGCCGCGCTCCCCGTCCATCCCTGGCAGGCGCGCGAACTGCGCCTGCGACCGGGCGTCGCCGCGCTGTTCGACACCGGGCTGCTCCGCGACCTCCATCCGTACGGCCCGCCCTGGCACCCCACCTCCTCCGTCCGCACGGTCCACCGCACCGGCGCCCCCGCCATGCTCAAGCTGTCGCTCGGCCTGCGCATCACCAACTCCCGCCGGGAGAACCTGCGCAAGGAACTGCACCGGGGCGTCGAGGCGCACCGGCTGCTGCGCACCGGCCTGGGCCGGCGATGGCGGGCCGCCCACCCCGGCTTCGACATCGTCCGCGACCCGGCCTGGCTCGCCGTCGACGACCCGGACGGCGGCCCCGTGCCCGGGCTCGACGCGCTGCTCCGCCACAACCCGTTCGCCCCGTCGGACGACGTGTCGTGCGTGGCGGGCCTGGTCGCGCCACGCCCGCTGCCGGAGCCGGACTCCGGGGCCGCCCAGGCCCCGCCCGGCACCGGCTCCCGGCTCGCCCGTCTCGTCACCCGGCTCGCCCGCCGCACCGGCCGCCCGCCCGGCGCCGTGTCCGTCGAGTGGTTCCTGCGCTATCTGGAGGCGGTCGTACGGCCCCTGCTGTGGCTGGACGCGGAGGCCGGGATCGCGCTGGAGGCCCACCAGCAGAACACCCTGCTCCTGCTGGACCCCGACGGCTGGCCGGCCGGCGGCCGCTACCGGGACAACCAGGGCTATTACTTCCGCACCTCCCGGCACGCGGAACTAGACGCCCTGCTGCCCGGCATCGGGGCCCGCAGCGACACCTTCGTCGCCGACGCGGTCGCCGACGAACGGTTCGCCTACTACCTCGGCATCAACAACGTGTTCGGGCTGATCGGCGCGTTCGGTGCGCAGCGCCTGGCCGACGAGCGACTGCTGCTCGCCGCGTTCCGCGGCTTCCTCACCGCCGTCGCCACCGGCCCGGACCGGCTCCGTACGAGCCTGCCGTCCCGTCTGCTGGACTCACCCGTGCTGCGCTGCAAGGCCAATCTGCTGACCCGGCTGCACGGGCTCGACGAACTCGTCGGCCCCGTCGACACCCAGTCCGTCTACGTCACCCTCGCCAACCCCCTTCATGGCTGACCACGGCCCACCCCCGTCTGCCGAGAGGAGCGCCCCGTGTCCTCCCACGACGCGCGCACCGACGACGGCGCTCCGTCGCGCCGCACTGTTGTGCCCACCGCGGAACCCCTGTCCGTCCCCGAGGAATCCGACTGCGAGACCACGCTGAGCCTGCGGCCGGCCGAGGCGTTCGCCGCGCCCGCACCCGACGCGGGGGACGCGGACACCGGCCCCGCCGACGACCTGCTCGGCCGGATCGTGGACTGGGGCCCGGTCGCCACCCCCGCCGGCGCCTTCCGGCTGCTGCCGGTCCGCCCGGAGCGGGACACTCCGCTGGTCGCGCGCTGGATGAACGATCCGGCGGTCGCCGCGTTCTGGGAGCTCGACGGGCCCGACGACGTCACCGGGCGGCATCTGCGCGCCCAGGCGGACGGGGACGGCCACAGCGTGCCCTGCCTCGGCGTGCTGGACGGCGCGGCGATGAGCTACTGGGAGGTGTACCGCGCCGACCTCGACCCCCTGGCCCGGCACTATCCGGCCCGGCCGCACGACACCGGCGTCCATCTGCTCCTCGGCGCCGTCGCCGACCGGGGCCGCGGGCTCGGCTCGGTGCTGCTGCGGTCGGTCACCGACCTGATTCTCGACCACCGCCCGGCCTGCGCGCGGGTGGTCGCGGAGCCCGACCTGCGCAACACCGCCTCCCTCACCGCCTTCCTGAGCGCGGGGTTCCGCTTCTCCGCCGAGCTGACGCTGCCCGGGAAGCGGGCGGCCCTGATGATCCGCGACCGCTCCCTGCGGCATCTGATGTGAACGCGACCACCCCGCCCGGGGGCGGCTCGCACGGGCGCCCCTCACCACCCCGGGCCGCCCCTCGCGCTCCGGCCGTCCGGACCCGGTTGTCGGTCCCGGGCCGTAGGGTGGTCGGGCTATGACGAAGCCCTCACTTCCCGAACTCCTCCACGCAGCCGTCACCGCCGTCGGCGGCACGGAGCGCCCCGGCCAGGTGACCATGGCCCAAGCCGTCGCGGACGCCGTCGACGACGGCTCCCATCTGCTGGTCCAGGCCGGCACCGGCACCGGTAAGTCCCTGGGCTACCTGGTGCCCGCGCTCGCGCACGGCGAGCCGGTCGTCGTCGCGACGGCCACGCTGGCATTGCAGCGGCAGCTCGTCGAGCGGGACCTGCCGCGCACGGTCGAGGCGCTGCACCCGCTGCTGCGCCGCCGCCCGGAGTTCGCGATGCTCAAGGGCCGCTCGAACTACCTGTGTCTGCACCGGCTGCACGAGGGCATGCCGCAGGACGAGGAGGAGGGCCTGTTCGACCAGTTCGAGGCGGCGGCCCCCACCAGCAAGCTGGGCCAGGACCTGCTGCGGCTGCGCGACTGGTCGGACGAGACGGAGACCGGCGACCGGGACGACCTGACCCCCGGCGTCTCCGACCGCGCCTGGGCGCAGATCTCCGTCTCCTCCCGGGAGTGCCTGGGCGCCTCCAAGTGCGCCTACGGCGCCGAGTGCTTCGCCGAGGCGGCCCGGGAGCGGGCCAAGCTCGCCGAGGTCGTCGTCACCAACCACGCGCTGCTCGCCATCGACGCCATCGAGGGCGCCCCGGTGCTGCCGCAGCACGAGGTCCTGATCGTCGACGAGGCGCACGAACTGGTCTCCCGGGTCACCGGCGTCGCCACCGGCGAGCTCACCCCGGGCCAGGTCAACCGCGCGGTGCGGCGCGCGGCCAAGCTCGTCAACGAGAAGGCCGCCGACCAGCTCCAGACCGCCGCCGAGGGCTTCGAACGGCTGATGGAACTGGCGCTGCCCGGACGCCTGGAGGAGATCCCGGAGGACCTCGGCTACGCCCTGACGGCCCTGCGCGACGCCGCCCGTACGGTGATCTCGGCGATCGGCGCCACGCGCGACAAGTCGGTGCAGGACGAGGACGCCGTCCGCAAGCAGGCCCTGGCCTCGGTGGAGTCGGTGCACGACGTGGCCGAGCGCATCACGCAGGGCAGCGAGTGGGACGTCGTCTGGTACGAGCGGCACGAGCCCCGCGGCGGAGCCGCGTATCGACACAGCGGGGCGTCCTTGCGGGTCGCGCCCATGTCCGTCTCCGGGCTGCTGCGCGAGAAGCTTTTCACCGACCGCTCGGTGGTCCTCACCTCGGCCACGCTGAAGCTCGGCGGCGACTTCAACGGCGTCGGAGCCTCGCTCGGGCTGGCCCCCGAGGGCACGGAGGGGGACGAGGTGCCGCGGTGGAAGGGCGTCGACGTCGGTTCCCCGTTCGACTACCGCAAGCAGGGCATCCTCTACGTCGCCAAACACCTCTCCCGGCCGGCCCGGGACGGCGACCGGGCCGACATGCTGGACGAGCTGACGGAGCTGATCCAGGCGGCCGGCGGGCGCACGCTGGGGCTGTTCTCCTCGATGCGGGGCGCCCAGCTCGCGGCGGAGGCGCTGCGCGCGCGCATCCCCGAGTACCCGATCCTCCTCCAGGGCGAGGAGACGCTCGGCGAGCTGATCAAGAACTTCGCGGCGGACCCGGCGACGTGTCTGTTCGGCACGTTGTCGCTGTGGCAGGGCGTGGACGTGCCCGGGGCGAGCTGTCAGCTCGTCGTGATGGACAAGATCCCGTTCCCGCGGCCCGACGATCCGCTGATGAGCGCGCGGCAGAAGGCGGTGGAGGAGGCCGGGGGCAACGGCTTCATGGCCGTCGCCGCGACGCACGCCGCGCTGCTGATGGCGCAGGGGGCGGGGCGGCTCGTCCGGGCGACGGGGGACCGGGGTGTGGTGGCGGTCCTGGACCCCCGCCTGGCCACGGCCCGCTACGGCAGCTATCTGAAGGCGTCGATGCCGGACTTCTGGTACACGGTGGACGGCGGCCAGGTCCGCCGCTCCCTCGCGGCGATCGACGCGGCGGCGAAACAGGCGTAGGGGCGCGGGGTTGTGTCACCCTGCGGCCCCGCCACGTGGGCGCGAAACGGGGCGAAGCCCCGTACGGGGTCCAAGGGGCGGAGCCCCTTGTCAGGGACGGGACGGGACGGGCAGGGGCGGGAAGGGCAGGGGCGGCGGGGGCGAAAGAACCCGCCCCGCACAGCACAAGGCCCCGGAACCGGCGCAGGTGGTTCCGGGGCCCGTCGGCAAGGACGCCGCAGGCGACGTCCCGCAGGCGACGACGTCAGACCCGCCGCAGCACCGCCACCACCTTGCCCAGGATCGTCGCATCGTCACCGGGGATCGGCTCGTACGCCGCGTTGTGCGGCAGCAGCCACACATGCCCGTCCTCGCGCTTGAAGCGCTTCACCGTCGCCTCGCCCTCCAGCATCGCGGCGACGATGTCCCCGTTCTCCGCCACCGGCTGACGCCGCACGGTGACCCAGTCCCCGTCGCAGATCGCCGCCTCGATCATCGAGTCACCGACGACCTTCAGCACGAACAGCTCACCGTCACCGACCAGCTGCCGCGGCAGCGGGAACACGTCCTCCACGGACTCCTCGGCCAGGATCGGCCCACCGGCGGCGATCCGGCCCACCAGGGGCACGTACGACGCGGCCGGCTTGCCCGCCGTGTCGGTGGGCTGCACGGGAGCGGCCTGGTCCGAGCCGCGCACCTCGTAGGCGCGCGGGCGGTGCGGGTCGCGGCGCAGGAAGCCCTTGCGCTCCAGCGCCATCAGCTGGTGTGCCACGGAAGAGGTGCTGGACAGGCCCACGGCCTGGCCGATCTCCCGCATCGACGGCGGGTAGCCGCGCCGCTGCACGGAATCCCGGATGACTTCGATCACGCGGCGCTGCCGGTCGGTCAGCCCGGAACTGTCCGCCCGGATGCCGGGAGGTCGCCCGGGCAGGGACCTCTTTGGTCCCTCGGGGTGCGGAACTTCCGTCATCGCATGCACCGGCTCGAGTCGGCCCTGGGAACGGTCCTGGGCAGTGATGGCGGCACTGTCTGCGGTGGTGGTCACGTCGTCGGCCCCTCTCGATGGTCTCCCGTGCAGCACAACGGTAGTGGCTTTCGAAAGGTTGCGCCAAACACACGTTCGAGTGAAAAACCGCTGATTACCTGTCGGAATCGGGTGCCCAGGTGTATAGCCGACGCCGGCCGTCCGGGGGTCGGGCGGGCATGTGCTGCTGTACTCTTCACCGCCGGGGCGAGGGCCCCGTCGGCCGGGACTCCGCGTCGGCGGCGCCCAGTCTGCCATCAGGGCTTCCGCGCGCCGCGCACCGGCCCGGCTTCTCCATGCGGTGTCCACCGCATCCGCGCACGACCGCCCGCACGTCGGTACGCCCGCGCGCACGTCCCGTGCACGCGCGGCTCGGACGCGCCCGCGAGTCCCGTCCCGGGGCCCTGCGCGCACTGTCCGCAAGCGGGCCGGGCACTGTCCGCAAGCGGGCGGTCGCACCCCGCCCACGTCGCACCCGCGGTGTCGCATGCGCCGGGCGTGTCATCGGCGTTTGTGCGAGCCAATCGCTACATCTAGTGGTTGGATAGCGGCAGCGGCCCACAAGTTGTGTTCCCCCGGTCTTTCGCCGGTCAGGAGATCGCCTATGCTGGGGGTCGCTCCGAGGGACCGGTGAGGTCTCTTGTGGCTGATGTGTCGTGCCGTGAAGGAGGCTTGGAACCATGCACTGCCCCTTCTGCAGGCATCCCGACAGCCGCGTCGTCGACAGCCGTACGACCGACGACGGCACCTCGATCCGCAGGCGCCGCCAGTGCCCCGACTGCTCCCGTCGTTTCACGACCGTGGAGACCTGTTCGCTGATGGTGGTCAAGCGGTCCGGGGTCACCGAACCCTTCAGCCGCACCAAGGTCATCAACGGCGTGCGCAAGGCATGCCAGGGGCGGCCCGTCACGGAAGACGCACTCGCCCAGCTCGGCCAGCGGGTCGAGGAGGCGGTGCGCGCCACCGGAAGCGCCGAGCTGACCACCCACGACGTGGGGCTGGCCATACTCGGACCCCTTCAGGAACTCGACCTCGTCGCCTATCTGCGGTTCGCGTCCGTCTACCGGGCGTTCGACTCGCTGGAGGACTTCGAGGCCGCCATCGCGGAACTCAGGCAGCAACAGACGGCGCACCCCGCCGGCGACGGGGCGGGAGGCGCGGACGACGACGACCGCGCGGACGCCGTCACCGAACGCCGGCCGGCCGACCGGGCGGAACGCCAGGGAGCCGACCGGGCGGGACGGCAGGGAACCGACCGCGGGTCCGGAGGGACGCCCGGGAGCGTCCCCGTGCCCGCCACCGCCGCCGACTGACGAAACGGCCGGCCCGGAACGGCGGGGACGCCGGACCGGCCACCACGGCGGCGCACACAGACCTGTCACGCGCGCCCGAGCAGCACGGACGCGTGTGACCAGCAGACACACCACACACAAGTGCCAGGAAGAAACGGGCACTGATGGGCGTTTTGCCCGATATCAGGGAGGCGGCATGACAGAGACGGCGAGCGGTCCGGCACGGAGTTCCCGCGCCAAGGGCACCAAGGCGGGCAGCAAGGGCCTGCGTATCGAGCGCATCCACACCACCCCCGGCGTACACCCGTACGACGAGGTGGAATGGGCGTCTCGTGACGTCGTCATGACCAACTGGCGCGACGGCTCGGTCAACTTCGAGCAGCGCGGCGTGGAGTTCCCCGAGTTCTGGTCGGTGAACGCGGTCAACATCGTCACCAGCAAGTACTTCCGCGGAGCGGTCGGCACTCCGCAGCGCGAGGTCAGCCTCAAGCAGCTGATCGACCGGATCGTGAAGACCTACCGGAAGGCCGGCGAGGACAACAAGTACTTCGCCTCGCCCGCCGACGCCGAGATCTTCGAGCACGAACTGGCGTACGCCCTCCTGCACCAGATCTTCAGCTTCAACAGCCCCGTCTGGTTCAACGTCGGCACCCCCCAGCCCCAGCAGGTCTCCGCCTGCTTCATCCTGTCCGTCGACGACTCCATGGAGTCGATCCTCGACTGGTACAAGGAAGAGGGCATGATCTTCAAGGGCGGCTCCGGCGCCGGCCTGAACCTCTCCCGCATCCGCTCCTCCAAGGAGCTCCTCTCCTCCGGCGGCAACGCCTCGGGCCCCGTCTCCTTCATGCGCGGCGCCGACGCCTCCGCCGGCACCATCAAGTCCGGCGGTGCCACCCGCCGCGCCGCCAAGATGGTCATCCTCGACGTCGACCACCCCGACGTGGAGAACTTCATCCAGACCAAGGTGAAGGAAGAGGAGAAGATCCGCGCCCTGCGCGACGCGGGCTTCGACATGGACCTGGGCGGCGACGACATCACGTCCGTCCAGTACCAGAACGCCAACAACTCCGTCCGTGTCAACGACACCTTCATGAAGGCCGTCGAGACCGGCGGGCGGTTCGGGCTGCGTGCCCGGATGACCGGCGAGGTCATCGAGGAGGTCGACGCCAAGTCGCTCTTCCGCAAGATGGCCGAGGCCGCCTGGGCCTGCGCCGACCCCGGCATCCAGTACGACGACACCATCAACCACTGGCACACGTGCCCGGAGTCCGGCCGCATCAACGGCTCGAACCCGTGCAGCGAGTACATGCACCTGGACAACACGTCCTGCAACCTCGCCTCGCTCAACCTGATGAAGTTCCTCAAGGACGACGGCGAGGGCCACCAGTCCTTCGAGACCGAGCGGTTCCAGAAGCTCGTCGAGCTGGTCATCACCGCGATGGACATCTCCATCTGCTTCGCGGACTTCCCGACCCAGAAGATCGGCGAGAACACCCGCGCCTTCCGCCAGCTCGGCATCGGCTACGCCAACCTCGGCGCCCTGCTCATGGCCACCGGCCACGCCTACGACTCCGACGGCGGCCGCGCGCTCGCCGGTGCCATCACCTCCCTGATGACCGGCACCGCCTACCGCCGCTCCGCCGAGCTCGCCGCGGTCGTCGGCCCGTACGACGGCTACGCCCGCAACGCCCAGCCGCACCAGCGCGTCATGAAGCAGCACGCCGACGCCAACGCCGTGGCCGTCCGCATGGACGACCTGGACACCCCGGTGTGGGCCGCGGCCACCGAGGCCTGGCAGGACGTGCAGCGCCTCGGCGAGAAGCACGGCTTCCGCAACTCGCAGGCCTCCGTGCTCGCCCCCACCGGCACCATCGGCCTGGCGATGTCCTGCGACACCACCGGTGTCGAGCCGGACCTGGCGCTGGTCAAGTTCAAGAAGCTGGTCGGCGGCGGCTCGATGCAGATCGTCAACGGCACCGTCCCGCAGGCCCTGCGCCGCCTGGGCTACCAGGAGGAGCAGATCGAGGCGATCGTCGCCCACATCGCCGAGAACGGCAACGTGATCGACGCCCCCGGCCTCAAGCCCGAGCACTACGAGGTGTTCGACTGCGCCATGGGCGAGCGCGCCATCTCCCCGATGGGCCACGTCCGCATGATGGCCGCGATCCAGCCGTGGATCTCCGGCGCCATCTCCAAGACGGTCAACATGCCGGAGACGGCGACCGTCGAGGAGGTCGAGGAGATCTACTACGAGGCGTGGAAGCTGGGCGTCAAGGCGCTCGCCATCTACCGCGACAACTGCAAGGTCGGCCAGCCGCTGTCGGCCAAGACCAAGGACACCAAGTCCGTCGAGAAGGACGCGATCACCGAGAAGGCCGAGGAGACGATCCGTACCGCGGTCGAGAAGGTCGTCGAGTACCGTCCGGTCCGCAAGCGCCTCCCCAAGGGCCGCCCCGGCATCACCACGTCCTTCACCGTCGGCGGCGCCGAGGGCTACATGACGGCCAACTCCTACCCCGACGACGGTCTCGGCGAGGTCTTCCTCAAGATGTCCAAGCAGGGCTCCACCCTCGCGGGCATGATGGACGCCTTCTCCATCGCGGTCTCCGTCGGCCTCCAGTACGGGGTGCCGCTGGAGACGTACGTCTCGAAGTTCACCAACATGCGCTTCGAGCCGGCCGGCATGACCGACGACCCGGACGTGCGGATGGCGCAGTCGATCGTCGACTACATCTTCCGCCGCCTGGCGCTGGACTTCCTGCCCTTCGAGACCCGCTCCGCGCTCGGCATCCACTCCGCCGAGGAGCGCCAGCGTCACCTGGAGACCGGCTCCTACGAGCCGCTCGACGACGAGGACATGGACGTCGAGGGCCTGGCCCAGTCGGCGCCCCGCGCCCAGGAGCTGAAGGCCGTCGCCACGCCGAAGGCGGAGGTCGCCGCGGCCCTGCCGGCCCCGAAGCAGGCCCACACCAGCGCCGAACTGGTCGAGATGCAGCTCGGCATCCAGGCGGACGCCCCGCTCTGCTTCTCCTGCGGCACGAAGATGCAGCGGGCCGGCTCCTGCTACATCTGCGAGGGCTGCGGCTCCACCAGCGGTTGCAGCTGAGGTGAACACCGCCGGGCGCCGAAGGCGTCCGGCGAGGGCGGGGGGCCGGATGTCCGGGCCCCCGCCCTCGGCGTATCGGAGCGCCGCTGTGGGCACCACCGACCGAGACGCCGGACTCTCGTGGCTCAGAGCCCGCTCCCGGAGTGCTGCGCGCGCCGGAAGCCCGGGCGGGTCCGCCGGACCGGCCCGGGCGAAACGCGAGGGTTTCGCCCGGACCGGCCCGGGCGAAACGCGAGGTCAGGCGCGGGCCCGGCCCATCACGCGCGGGAACGTCGCCAGGTCGTCGTCGGCGAAGCCGGTGAGGCCCGCGCGGAACTCCCACTCGCCGGAGTCGTCCCGGACGAACTCCGCGATCGTGGCCGCCGTCGCGTCCGGGACTCCGGTGAAGTCGTCCTCGGCGAGTACGTCGTAGCCCTCGCGGACGCGGAGCGCGGGGTTGAGGACGCGGGCGAAGGTCCGGTGACCGTACCGCTGCTGGATCACCACGCCGACCACCACCCGTACGTACCGCGGATCGAGGCGCTCCAGTTCCAGCGTCATGACCTCGTCCCAGCCGAAGCCCTTGCCGTCGTGGCTGTCCCGGTTGAGGTTGATCGTCCCGTCCGGGGACCGGCTGTCGAAGTGCGCCACGTAGACCGGGGTGCCGTACGGGTCGTCGCCCGTGTAGGTCCCGGCGACGATGTCGAGGTCGGTGGGGTCCTCGCCGGTGGGCGACGGGTCCCATTTGACCGATACCTCGGCCTTGTCGATCCCCTTGCTGATGCCGCTCACCGCATGTGCCCCTTCCCCGAGTGCCGAGCGCCAACCACCAGGCCGCGAGGGCCGTTTGTCCATCCTGCCACGGTCGTGCGACGGTCGGGGGTGCTCGTGCGCCCCTGCGCTCCCGACGAGCGTGACCGGCGCCACGCCGGTGGCCTTACGATGGCGCGGTGCTGGTCAAGTGGATTCGCTGCACCGTGGTGGACCGCCGAGGTTTCGAACGGGGACAGCGGAAGTGGGCGGGGCTGCCGGGTGAGCCGGGCTTCAGGGGACAGGGCGGGGGCTTCAGCCGCGCCCGCCCCGGTGTGGCGCACGTCTTCACCTTCTGGGAGAGCCGCACCTTCTACGACTCCTTCATGGCCCGTTCCCACGACCGGCTGGCCGCCACGCAGTCCGGCACGTTCAAGGACCAGCAGGTCAAACTGTTCGACTACCGCTTCGACGTGAAGACGGGCTTCGAACCGCGCTTCACCGAGGCCGACCTCGTCCGCGTCGCCCACTGCCGCGTCCACGAGGAGCGGGCCGAGCACTTCGCGCTGATGCAGGAGAAGGTCTGGAACCCGGCGATGGCCGGCTCACCGGGCATGATCCGCGGACTGTTCGGCGAGGCGCCGGGCCCCGAGTTCCTGATCCTCTCGATGTGGCAGTCGGCCGCCGAACACGGCAAATACCGAGCCGAGCGGGTGGAGCGGCTGGCCCTGCGCACACAGATCGAGGCGGACGTCGCCGCGATGACCGGCGACATCGTCGACCTGGAACCCGGCTGGACGGTGTGAGCGCCGGGCACGCGTGACGCCCGGCGGGTGGGACGCGTGGTGTGATCTGTGCCGTATGGAACCCCGCTCACCGGCGGTGAGTCGGCACCGTCAGCCCCCTGCGACCTGATCCGAACAACAGGCCCTAGTACTGCAACGGTGCTTGCCGTGACTGATGGCCAGGTCGGTCGTTGGTGTGGTTATGGGTGGGGACCTTGCTGGTGTCAGGTTGTGGGCGGGTGAACTGGAAGCTGTGCATGGTCGGTTCGTGCACCGTTTCAGCAGGTCGGAGCCGCGTGAGTCGGCATTGGCCTATATGCGGGGACTGATCGCTCCGCTGCAGCGCAAGAACGGCTGGACGCTGGCGGAGGAAGCCGGCCATGCGGGCCCGGACCGCATCCACCGGATGCTGAACCGGATCGAGTGGGACGCCGACGAGGTACTCGACGACGTGCGTCAGTACGTGGTCGACAACCTCGGCGACCGGGACGCCGTCCTGGCCGTGGACGACACGGGCTTCCTGAAGAAGGGGACGCGGTCGGCGGGGGTGCAGCGGCAGTACTCCGGAACCGCGGGGCGGACGGAGAACTGCCAGGTCGGCGTCTTCCTCGCCTATGCCACCGACCGTGGGCGGACGCTGATCGACCGGCGTCTGTATCTGCCCACTTCCTGGACCGACGACCGGGAAAGGTGTCGCCGGGCCGGCATCACTGATGAGGTCGCCTTCGAGACCAAGGTGGCCATGGCCAAGACGATGGTCCGCCGCGCCATCGCGGACAAGATCCCGTTCCGGTGGGTGACCGCGGATGCCGCCTACGGCTTCTCCAAGGGCTGGCGGTCCGAGCTGGAGCGGGCGGACGTCTTCCACGTCATGGCCACCACCCGGCACGACACCGTGGTCACCCGCTGGGCGATCGACCATCCCGTCCACGACCTGTTCAACGGCCTGGCACGGCAGAAATGGAAGCGTCGTTCCTGCGGCAGCGGGGCTCACGGCCTGCGGATCTACGACTGGGCACACGTCGAGGTGCGGCCCTGGCACCGGCCCGATCGCCGCCACTGGGTGATCGCCCGCCGCAGCGTCGCACGCCCGCAGGAAATCTCCTACTACATCGCCTACTGCCCCGCTGGAACCACACTGGATGACCTGATCCGCATCGCGGGCAGCCGATGGGCCATCGAGGAGTGCTTCCAGAGCGCGAAGCAGGAATGCGGACTGGACGACTACCAAGTCCGTCGCTATCCCGGCTGGCACCGCCACATCACCCTCGCCATGGCCGCCCACGCCTGCCTGACCGTCCTGCGAGCCCGCGAGCTGGATGCCGGGAAAGCAGAAACGGATCCTCCCAGCTCATCCACCTCAGCCTCGCCGAGATCCGACGGCTGATCACCCGCCTCACCAACCGCCGGCCCACACCCGTCGAGCACATCCTGCACTGGTCGACCTGGCGCCGACGACGACAACACCAGGCCCGCACCAGCCACTACAAACGACGCGGACACAGCCCCTGACCTGGCCACCCGTCACGGCAAGCACCGTTGCAGTACTAGG
>NZ_JOHS01000046.1 GCF_000725625.1 Streptomyces sp. NRRL F-6676 | reverse complement strand
CAGGAAGATGACGTCCGGGTCGCGGCCGTTGATCTCGCCGATCACCCGCTCCCAGAACACCACCGGCTTGGTGTGCGGGTTGTCCACCCGGAAGATCCGCACCCCGTGCGCCATCCAGTGCCGCAGCACCCGCACCGTCTCCGCGACGATGCCGTCCATGTCCGCGTCGAACGCGATCGGGTAGATGTCCTGGTACTTCTTCGGCGGGTTCTCCGCGTACGCGATCGAACCGTCGCTGCGGTGGTGGAACCACTCCGGATGCTTCTCCACCCACGGATGGTCCGGGGAACACTGCAACGCGAAGTCCAGGGCGATCTCCATGTTGAGCCGCCGGGCGCGGGCGACGAACGCGTCGAAGTCCTCCAGGGTGCCGAGCGCCGGGTGCACCGCGTCATGGCCGCCCTCCGGGGAACCGATCGCCCAGGGACAGCCGACGTCCGACTCGTCCGGAACGTGCCGTGCGCCGACGGGTCCAGCCCCCCGTTCTCGCTGCGCGGGAAGAACTCGTACCAGGAGCCGTACAGCGCCCGCTCCCGCTCCACCCGGAGGCGGTACGTGGGCGAGGTGGTGACGAGGTCGCGCAGCGGGTGGGCGGCCAGGACGGCCCGCACCCGGGGGGTGAGCGCGGCGCCGTGCCGGGACTCCGGGGAACGGGTGTCGTCGCGCAACGCCTCGGCGGCGGCGAGGAGTTCGGCCCGGTCGGCCGGGTCCGGCACTCCCCCGGCGGCCCGCTCGTACAGCAGGGCGCCCTCCTCCAGGACCAGCTCGGTGTCGATCCCGGCCGGGATCTTGATGCCGGCGTGGTGCCGCCAGGTGGAGACGGGGTCGCGCCACGCCTCCACCCGGTAGGTCCAGTCGCCGACCGCCGTCGGGGTGACGTCGGCGCCCCAGCGGTCGGTGCCGGGGGCGAGCTCGCGCATCGGGGTCCAGGGACCCGGGCGGCCGTCGGGGTCCGTCAGGACGACGTTGGCGGCGATCGCGTCGTGGCCCTCCGCGAACACCGTGGCGGTGACACGGAAGGTCTCGCCCTCGACGGCCTTGGCGGGGCGGCGGCCGCCCTGGACGAGCGGCCGGACGTCCAGGACCGGAATGCGGCCGATGGCGGGGTCGGGGTTCATCGGTGTCGCCTCCTCCTCCGCCGTGCGTGAGCCGGCCGCGGTGGGTGGGTGGTGGGTGGAACAGGGCTAGGGGGTGCCGGCGGGGGCGGGCTCGCCGTGCCGGGCGGTGGCGCGTGTGCCGCGGCGGGGGCCGGCCGCCGCGCGCGGCTTGGCCGCGGCCGACGGGAGGGGCTTTCCCGCGGCCGGCGGCAGCGTCCGTACGGGGGCGGTGCGGGGGGTGGGGGCGACATCGGCGCGCAGCAGGCGTTCGGCCGCCTGGGCGGCCTCCCGTGCGCAGCGCTTCCCCATGAGGGTGCAGAGGTTCTGGGCCGTGCCCTCGAAGCCGGCCCGCACCTCGGGGTCGTCGGGGGCGACGAGCATTCGGCGTTCCCATTCCCGGTACCGCTCGAGATGGCGGGCGACCTCGGCCCTGGCAGGCGTCAGCATCGCACCGGTCACCTCCTCTTCCTCTGGACTGCCGCGGGGGTCCGGCCGCGCGGTGCGCGCCCGGGGAGATTCGGCGTCGGGTGAGGGCCGCGCACGCGGACACGTCGCCCGGTCACGGCCCTCGACACCTTTCACTCATGGTGCACGCAACATCACGAAGCGTCCTGTTCGGTTTTCAACCATCCCCGGTTCACCCCCAAGACCCCGGGCGGTCCCGGCCCGGGCACCCCCGCTCGAGTTGCGCGGATGGAGTAGCCCTCCCACCCTGGGAGTGACTCAGGAGCGATGTCCGCTCACGCTTCGTGATCGGGGCTCGGCCCAGAAGGGCGAGGAGGAGCGAGAGCTTCGCCGGTGAGGAGCCAACGACGATGAAGACCGCAGCACCCTGTTACTACCACCTCGAGGTGGACGTCACCCCGGAACGGATCGACCAGGTCCGCCGGATCCTGACCGCCCATCTCCGGTACTGGAACCTGGAGGCGCACGCCGAGACCGTCTGCCACTGCACCGACGTGCTGCTGCACACCATCGCCCAGCACGCGGTGGACAAGAACACCACGCTCGAGATGTGGTGGAACGGCCAGCACCTGATCACCGCCGTCCAGGACAGTGAACGGGACATCCGGCCGCACTACGCGCCGAGCGGCTGTCTGGCGCAGATCGCCGCGCTGAGCGACGGCTGGGGGTGCTGTGCCACCGCCGGCGGCGGAAAGATCATCTGGTTCTCGCGCCGTGCGCGGTCCGCGGAGCGGGCTCCGCTGGTGGCGCCGTCCCCCACGCCCACGCTCAGCACGGCGCTCGGCGTGCCGCGCGCCCTTCCGGTGCCGGCGCTGGCGCTCTCGCAGGAGGTGGGGGCCGGGGTACGCGTCTAGCGGAGCCCGACCGCGGGTCACGCGGTCGCCGACCGGGTCGCCGGGCAGTTGTCCGGCGGCCCGGGCGTGTGCGCGGCGGACGTGGCGCCGGCCGTGGTTACCGTCCGTGCGACCGGGGGAACTCACCGGCGTGATCACTGGGGCGAACGGGGAAGAGGGGCCGTCGAGCATGGAGCCGTCCGGGGAACCGCGCAGCCGGTCGTGGCTCGGTGAGCTGCGCGGGCGGGCGAAGGATCTGGAGCTGCTGCACCGTGCCATGGGGTTCGCCACGCTCGCGCTGGTCACGCTGGCGCCCCTGCTGATCGTGGTGGCCGCGGCGGATCCGCTGGGGCACGGGGGCTTCGCGCTGTGGCTGGTGGACGGCATGGGGCTGTCCGGCCGGTCCGCGGCGGCGGTCGGCAAGGTGTTCACCCCGCCCAGCCGGGTGGTGGGGACGACGAGTGCGTGGGGCGCGGTGCTGCTGGCCGTGTTCGGGCTGTCGTTCGCGGCGAGTGTGCAGAACGGGTACGAGAGGATCTGGGGGCTGGCGGCGGGGCCCTGGCACCGGGTGTGGCGGCAGCTGGTCTGGCTGGTGGTGCTGATGGCGTACCTGTATCTCCAGGTGCAGACGCGGACGGTGCTGGAGGGGTCGTACCGGATCGCGCTGAGCGCGGGGACGGGGTTGTTGTTCTTCTGGTGGGGGCCGCGGTTCCTGCTGGGGCGGCAGGTGAGGTGGCGGGAGCTGTTGCCGGGGGCGGTGACGACGATGGTGTGCCTGGGCGGGTTGCGGGTGTTCTCGTTCCTGGTGTTCACGCCGCTCGTGGTGACGAATGCGGTGAGTTATGGGGCGGTGGGGACGGTGCTGGTGGTGGAGTCGTGGTTCGCGGGGGTGGGGTTCGTGGTGTACGGGGGTGCGCTGTTCGGGCGGATGGTGTGGGAGGGGGTTGCCTCCCGGCGGGCGTAGGAGGTTTTTCGCCCCCGCCGCCCCTGCCCGCCCCCAAGCTCTCAACTTCGTTCGAGCAGGGGGGACCCCCATCGTCCTTTCAAGGGGCTCCGCCCCTTGCACCCCGGGGGTGCGTTGTCGGCTGACCGCCGGTGGGGGCTGGTCGCGCAGTTCCCCGCGCCCCTAAAAAGCTTCCCCGCGCCCCTAAAAAGCAGGGGGCGCCCCCGGGTTTTCAGGGGCGCGGGGAACTGCGCGAGCAACCACCGACCCACCCGCACCCGGCCACTCACCCGCACGCCCCCATGGTTCACAAGGCACCGTCGGGGTACTGGGAAACCCTGGAATCGGCCGAGGGTGCCAGTTCCCGGCACCGCCGGGAACGCCGGCGCACCGGACGGAGGTCGACCGCCCATGAGCATCACGGGTCTGGACCTGATGAAACCCCGTGTCGTCGTCGCCTCGCTGATGGCGTTGCGGGGCGCCGCGCTGGAGACCGGATGGGCGTATGTGCGGCTGGCCGGTCTGCCGTGGGAGCTGACCCTGCAAGGGGTCAGGGGCCTCACCTCCTGGCTGGGCGGCGGCGACGCGCACCTGGAGGAGCTGGACTGCGCCGACCAGGACGGCCTGCCCGTGCTGTTCGTGCACGGTCTGGCCGACCGCTCGTCGATCTTCACCCGACTGCGGCGGGCCCTGAGCGACAGCGGCGCCGGGCCCTGCTTCATGGCGACGTACAACGCCTTCAATCCCGACATCCCGGAGGCCGCCCGGCTGCTCGGCGAGCAGGTGGAGCGGGTACGGCGGCAGACCGGCGGCCGGCCGGTGTGCCTGGTCGGGCACAGCCTGGGCGGTCTGGTCGTCCGCTACTACGTGCAGCGGCTCGGCGGCGACGCCCACGTCCCGCTCGCGATCACCCTCGGCACCCCGCACGGCGGCACCGCGATGGCGCTGTGGGGCATCCCGCACCCCTTCCTGCGCCAGCTGCGCCCCGGCAGTGAGCTGCTGGCCGAGCTGGACGAGCCGTGCCGCGGCTGCCGTACCCGGTTCGTGTCCTTCTACAGCGATCTGGACGAGGCCGTGATCCCCACCAGCCGGGGCCGGCTCGACCACCCCGACCTGCGGGTGCGCAACGTCCAGGTGCACGGCGTGGGCCATCTGATGCTGCCGGTGGACGGCACGGTGATCGACGAGGTCCGTGCGGTGCTCGCCGAGGGCGCGGGGCTGCCGCTGGCCGGGTGAGCCGGAACCCGGCCGCCCGCGCAGGCGTACTCCCGCCGCTCGCCGGTACTCGTCCGCCGTCCGCGGGTACCGCGGAGGACGACGAACAGACGAGGACGTCACACCGTGAACGAGCAGCAGCATCCCGGAGAGCAGCACCCCCGCCCGGACTTCCCCGCCCAGGACCAGCCGCACCCCGGCTGGACCGGCCCGATGGACCCGCCCCCGGACCACGGCGAGGACTCCTACCGGGGCAGCGGGCGGCTGGAGGGCCGCAAGGCGGTGATCACCGGCGGTGACTCCGGCATCGGGCGGGCCGTGGCGCTGGCGTTCGCCCGTGAGGGCGCCGATGTGCTCTTCACCCATCTGGACGAGGAGAAGGACGACGCCCGGGAGACGGCCCGCCTGGTGGAGGAGGCCGGGCGGCGCGCGGTGCCGGTGTCGTGCGACATCAGGGAGGAGGAGAACTGCCGGGCGCTGGTCGACCGGGCCGTGCGCGAGTTCGGCCGGATCGACGTCCTGGTGAACAACGCGGCCTATCAGATGTCGCAGCCCGACGGCATCGAGGCGATCTCCACCGAGCAGTTCGACCGGGTGGTGCGGACCAACCTCTACGGCCTGTTCTGGCTGTCGAAGTTCGCGCTGCCGCACATCCCGGCGGGCGGCAGCATCATCAACTCCGCGTCCGTCCAGGCGTACAAGCCCAGTCCGCATCTGCTGGACTACGCGACGACGAAGGGCGGCATCGTCACCTTCACCCAGGGGCTGGCGCAGATGCTGGCGGAGAAGGGCATCCGGGTGAACGCGGTGGCGCCGGGCCCGGTGTGGACCCCGCTGATCCCGGCGACGCTCCCGGAAACGCGGGAGTTCGGCAAGCAGGCCCCGCTCGGCCGGCCCGCCCAGCCGGCCGAGATGGCGCCCGCGTATGTGTTCCTGGCCTCGCAGGAGGCGTCGTTCATCACCGCGGAGATCGTCAACGCGACCGGCGGCACCCCGCTGCCCTAGCGGGGCTCGGCAAGGCTCTCCCCCCCCCGCTGCCCTAGCGGCAAGGCTCACCCCGGCGGCCCGGTCAGGCGGGCCGCCGATTCGAGCAGCAGGGCGTGGACGAACGCCTGGGGCAGGTTGCCGCGGAGCTGGCGCTGGGCGATGTCGAACTCCTCGGCGTACAGGCCGGAGGCCCCGCACGCGCCCCGGTTGCGTTCGAACCAGCGGTACGCCGAGGCCCGGCGGCCCTGCCGGTGCTCGGCCAGGGCCATGACGAAGCCGCACAGCAGGAAGGCGCCCTCGGCCTGCTCCAGGGGTCTGCCGTCGTGCCGGAAGCGGTAGACGAAGTGGTCCTGGGTCAGATCGCGGCGGCAGGCCTCCAGGGTGGCGCGGGTGCGCGGGTCCTCGGCCGGCAGCCCGCCCCGTACGGCGGGCAGCAGCAGCGCGGCGTCGACCTTGGGGTCGTCGGGGGCGCGCTGCCAATACCCTTCGGGGTGGACGCTGTCCGCGGCGGTGGCCGTCAGGATCGTGTCGGCGAGCCGGGTGCAGGTGTCGGCCAGCGGGTGGCGCGGGGCCGCGTCGGCGACGGCGCGCAGTCCGGCGACGCAGCTCAGCCGGGAGTGGGTCCACTTCCGGTCCTCCAGTTCCCAGATGCCCGCGTCGGGTTCCCGCCAGCGTTCGGCGACGGCGCGGACGGCGAGGGCGACGGCCTTCCAGCCGGTGTCGTCCAGGCGTCGCAGCCGGGCGGCGGCGGCGAACAGCAGCAGGGCCTCGCCGAAGCCGTCGAGCTGGAATTGCTTGCGCACCTGGTTGCCGATCCGGTCGAACCCGCCGGGGTAGCCCGGCAGTTCGAGGTCCCGCTGGTCGGGCACGGGGGCGCCGTGCACGGTGTAGGCGGGGGCGAGTCCCGGCCCGTCGTCGTGCAGCCGCTCGGTGACGAACCGGACGGCGTCGTCGAGGAGTTCGGGCGCCCCGGCGGCGGCCGCGGCCTGCCCGGCGAAGCTCTGGTCGCGGATCCACACGTACCGGTAGTCGTAGTTGCGGCCCTCCTCGGCCCGCTCGGGCAGGCTGGTGGTGGCCGCGGCGACCATGCCGCCGTCGCGGGTGGTCAGTCCGCGCAGGACGGCGTAGGCGCGGCGGGCGTCGCGGGGCGCGAGGGTGTGTTCCAGCTTGGGCATCACCCGCCGCCAGGCGTCCTCGGTGGTCCGCCACAGCTCCTCGGCGCGCGGGAGTGCGCGCGGCAGCGGGGAGCCGGAGCACTCCAGGACGAGGTCGAGCCGCTCGCCCTCGGCCAGTTCCACGTCGGCGGTGAGCCCCTGCGCGCCGGGCACGGCGGACGCGGGCCCCTGCCAGCGCAGGTGGAGGCCGCCGGTGCGCAGCTCCCACACCCCGGGCGCGGGCTGCCGGGGCGGGTCGAGGGGGGCGCGGCCGTAATCGGCGTGCGGGTCGAGGGCGAGGGTGACCCGGGCCGGGTTGTCGACGGCCCGGAGTTGGCGGAGCAGGATCAGCCGGTCGGGGTCGCCGGGGAAGGCCAGCGCCTCGCGGCACTCGATGATGCCGTCGACGGTCACCCAGCGGCTGCGCCAGATGAGGGTGCCCTCCTCGTAGTACCCGCCGAAGACGTACGTGTCGCGCGGGGTGACGGCGTAGACGCCCCGGCCGCCGATGAGGTTGGCGAAGAGGGCGTCGTCGTGCCAGCTGGGGGCGCACAGCCAGCCGATGGCGCCGTCCGGTCCGATCAGCGCGCCCCGTTCGCCGTCGGCCAGCAGCGCGTAGTCGTGCAGGGCGTGCGGCGGGAACGGGTTGCCGGGGGTGTCCGCGCTGTCCGGACCGGACGGACGGGTGCCCGTGGTGCTCATGCTCTCCGGCCTCCCGTCCGGCGGGTCCGGCGGGTCCGGTGGTGGTGCGGGTGGGTCACTTGCCGTCCTCCGCGCCGGGCCGGTCCGCGCGGCCGCGGCCGCCGGGCAGCATCTCCTGCACCTTGGCCTTGAAGCCCTGCCGGACCATGCCCGCGCGGTCGCTGTCGCCCTTGAGGATGGACGTGGCGGCGGCCTCGATCTGGTCGAGGGAGGCGTGCGGCGGGATCGGCGGGACGGCCGGGTCGGTGACGAAGTCGAGCACGAACGGCCGGTCGGAGGCGAGCGCGGCCTGCCAGGCGGCCTGGACGTCGCCGGGCTTCTCCACCCGCGTGCCGTTCAGCCCCACCGAGCGGGCGAAGTCGGCGTAGGCGACGTCCGGGATGGACTGCGAGGGCAGGAACTGCGGGGCGCCGGACATGGCCCGCATCTCCCAGGTGACCTGGTTGAGGTCCTGGTTGTTGAGGACGGCGACGATCAGCCGCGGGTCCTCCCACTGCTCCCAGTACTTGGCGACGGTGATCAGCTCGGCCATGCCGTTCATCTGCATGGCCCCGTCCCCGACCAGGGCGATCGCGGGCCGGCCGCCGTGGGCGAACTTGGCGCCGATGACGTACGGGACGCCGGGGCCCATGGTGGCCAGGGTGCCGGAGAGCGAGCCGCGCATCTGGCCGCGCAGCCGCAGGTGGCGGGCGTACCAGTTGGCGGCGGAGCCGGAGTCGGCGGCCAGGATGACGTCCTCGGGCAGCAGCTCGTTCAGGGCGTGGGCGACGTACTCGGGGTTGATCGGTTCGGCGTCCACGGCGGCGCGCCGCTGCATCACCTCCCACCAGCGGGCGGTGTCCTTCTCGACCTTCTTGCGCCAGGCGTTGTCCTCGGCGGCCTCCAGACGCGGCAGCAGCCGGCGCAGGGTCTCGCGGGCGTCGCCGACGAGGTTGACCTCGAAGGGGTAGCGCAGGCCGACCATGTGCGGGTCGATGTCGATCTGCACGGCCCGCGCCTGCCCGAACTCGGGCATGAACTGGGTGTAGGGGAAGCTGGAGCCGATGACGAGGAGGGTGTCGCACTCCCTCATCAGCTCGTACGACGGCCGGGTGCCGAGCAGTCCGATGGACCCGGTGACGTAGGGCAGGTCGTCGTCGAGGACGTCCTTGCCGAGCAGCGCCTTGGCGACGCCGGCGCCGAGCCGCTCGGCGACCTCCATGACCTCCTGGCGGGCCCCGCGGGCGCCCTGGCCGACCAGGACGGCGACCTTGCTGCCCGCGTTGAGCACCTCGGCGGCGCGCTCGATGTCGGCCTCGGCGGGCACCGGCGCGTAGTGGGCCATGCCCAGGCTGGAGGGCACCATCTTGAAGGCGTGCTCCGGCGGCGAGTAGTCCAGCTCCTGCACGTCGGCGGGGATGATGACGGCGGTGACGGAGCGGCGGGCCATGGCGGTGCGCATCGCGCGGTCGAGCACGTTGGGCAGCTGCTCGGGGACGGTGACCATCTCGCAGAAGTCGGAGGCGACGTCCTTGTAGAGGCTGACCAGGTCGACCTCCTGCTGGTAGGAGCCGCCCATCGCGCTGCGGTTGGTCTGGCCGACGATCGCGACGACGGGCACGTGGTCGAGCTTGGCGTCGTACAGGCCGTTGAGCAGGTGGATCGCGCCGGGCCCGGAGGTGGCGGCGCAGACGCCGACCCTGCCGGAGAACTTGGCGTAGCCGACCGCCTCGAAGGCGGCCATCTCCTCGTGCCGGGCCTGTACGAACTGGGGGTGGTTGTCGGCGCGGCCCCAGGCGGCGAGGAGGCCGTTGATGCCGTCGCCCGGGTAGGCGAAGACGTGTTCGACCTCCCACTCGCGCAGCCGCTCGAGGACGTAGTCGGAGACCTTCTTCGACGCCATGTTCGGGACCTTTCCGTGGGGGTTGCTGTGTGTGTGGGGGGGGGACGGGGCTCCGGGAGGTGCCGCTCGGCTCCCGGCTACCCCGCTGCCGGGGGCTGTCACGCGCGCACGGGCGTGCGCCGCCCGCGCGGCGGCGTGCGTCAGCCCCGGCGCGTGAGCCGGCGTACGGTGCCGCGGCCCGCCGCCGCCGCGGCCGTCGCGGTGACGGCGGCGGCGCCCGCGGCGGCCGCGGTGGCCGCCCAGCGGGCCGTGCGGGAGGGTCCGGCCGGGCGGGCGGCCAGGCGTTCGGGGTGCTCGCCGGGCAGATGGGCCTCGTCCAGGCCGAGCGCGAGCGCCTCCGCCAGGTGCAGCGCACGCCGCCCGGTGTCGCCCTGTTCGATCTGGGTGCGGCAGCTGAAGCCGTCGGCGAGCAGCACGCTGTCGGGGGCGGCCTCGCGGACCGCGGGCAGCACGCCCTGTTCGGCGACGGCCATGGAGACCTCGTGGTGACCGCGTTCGAAACCGAAGTTGCCGGCCAGTCCGCAGCAGCCCTCGTCGAGGACGTCGGCGTCCAGATGGGCGCGGCGCATCAGCTCGCGGTCGGCGTCGAACTTCATGATCGCGTGATGGTGGCAGTGCGTCTGCACGGTCGCCCGCCGGGACAGCCGCGGCGGCTCCCAGCCCTCGGGGGCGTGGTGGACGAGCTGCTCGGCGAAGGTGCGCACCTGCCCGGCGAGCCGCTGGACGTCCTGGTCGGCGGGCATCAGCTCGGGCGCGTCGGACCGGAAGACGGCCGTGCAGGACGGCTCCAGTCCGATGACCGGGGTGCCGGCCTCCAGATACGGCTTCAGGGTGTCCAGGGTGCGGCGCAGCACCTTCTTGGCGACGGTGAGCTGGCCGGTGGAGATCCAGGTCAGTCCGCAGCAGACGGGTTTGTCCGGGACGGCGACTCGGAAACCGGCGTCCCGCAGGACCCGTACGGCGGAGATCGCGATCGCCGGGTGGAAGTAGGTGCTGAAGGTGTCGGGCCACAGCACCACTGTCCGGGGATCGGCCGGATCCGGCGCGCCGGCGACGCCGCCGTCGGCGGACCCCTGCTCCCGCCACCACTGGACGAACGACTGCTCGGCGAAGACCGGCGCCTGCCGCTCCCTGGCCACCCCGGCCACCCATTTGCCCGCCCGGGCCAGTACGGGCGCCTGGAGCGCGGTGTTGACCAGCGAGGGCGCGATCCGGGAGAGCCGGGCCCACAGCGGCAGCCAGCCCATGGAGTAGTGCGCGGGCGGGCGGAGGCGGCCGTCGTAGTGGTGGGCGAGGAACTCGGCCTTGTAGGTGGCCATGTCGACCCCGGTGGGACAGTCCGACTTGCAGCCCTTGCAGGCGAGGCACAGGTCGAGGGCGTCCTTGACCTCGGTGGAGCGCCAGCCGTCCTTGACGGCGGAGTCGGCGTGCCCGTCGAGCATCTCGAACAGCAGCCGGGAGCGGCCGCGGGTGGAGTGCTCCTCCTCCTTGGTGGCCCGGTAGGAGGGGCACATCACGCCGCCCTCGTGGCTGCGACAGTTGCCGATGCCGACGCAGCGCATCACCGCTCGGGTGAAGGAGTGCTCGTCCTGCGGATAGCCGAAGTGGGTCTCGGGGACCATCGGCGTCCAGGAGGCGCCGAGGCGCAGCTGGCCGTCGACGGGGTTGGGGTGGACGACCTTGCCGGGGTTCATCCGGTCGTCCGGGTCGAACAGCGCCTTGAGTTCGCCGAAGGCGCCCACCAGCCGCTCGCCGAACATCCGGGTGAGCAGTTCGCCGCGGGACTGGCCGTCGCCGTGCTCGCCGGACAGCGAGCCGCCGTAGGAGGCGACGAGGTCGGCGGCGCGCTCCAGGAACCGCCGGAAGACGGCGACGCCCTCGGCGGTCTTCAGCCCGAACGGGATCCGGGTGTGCACACAGCCCTGCCCGAAGTGCCCGTACACGGACGGGTGGTCGTAGTCGAACTCCTCGAACAGCTTCTTCAGGTCGCGCAGATAGTCGCCGAGCCGTTCGGGCGGGACGGCCGAGTCCTCCCAGCCCTCCCAGGTCTCCCGGTCGTCCGGCGGGCGGGCGGTGACGCCGAGGCCGGCCTCGCGGGCCTTGAGCATCCGCTGCTCGCGCTCCGGGTCGTCGGAGAAGGCGACCCGGGGGTCCTTGTCGTCGCGGCCGATGGCCCGCAGCAGGGCGTGCGCCTGTTCGTCCACGTCGTCCTGGCTGTCGCCGGCGAACTGCACCAGCAGCCAGCTGTCGCCCTCGGGCAGGGCGTCCAGGGACTCCTCGTGGGCGTGCTCCTCGCGCATCAGCTGAGCCATGCGGTCGTCGAGCGCCTCCAGCTGGGTGGGTGAGCAGTGTTCGAGGAGGTGGGTGACGTCGTCGGCGGCGTGGCAGATGTCGTCGTAGCCGAGGACGAGCAGCGACTGGTACTTGGGCACCGGCACCAGGTCGAGTTCGGCGCGCAGCACGGTCACGAGGGTGCCCTCGCTGCCGACGAGGGCGCGGGCCACGTCGAAGCCGTTCTCGGGGAGCAGCGAGTCGAGGTTGTAGCCGGAGACGCGGCGTGGGATCCGCGGGTAGCCGGTGCGGATGTCGGCGAGGTACTCGGTGACGAGGCGGTCCAGGCCGTCGTAGATCTCGGCACGGCGGCCCCCGGCGGCGGCGATCGCGGCGCGCTCCTCCGTGGAGGTGGGGCCGACCCACATCCGGACGCCGTCGTAGGTGAGGACTTCGAGCCGGCGCACGTTGTCGACGGTCTTGCCGTACGCCTGCGCGGAGGCGCCGCAGGAGTTGTTGCCGATCATGCCGCCCAGCGCGCAGTGGCTGTGCGTGGACGGCTTCGGCCCGAACTGGAGCTCGTGACCCGCGAGTTGGCGGTTGAGTTCGTCCAGGACGATGCCGGGTTCGACGACGCAGGTGCGGGCCTCGGGGTCGACGGAGACGAGGGCGTGGCAGTACTTCGTCCAGTCGACGACGACGGCGGTGTTGGTGGACTGGCCGGCCAGGCTGGTGCCGCCGCCGCGGGAGAGGACGGGGGCGCCGAAGCGGGCGCAGATCTCGATGACGCGGGCGCCGGCCTCGACGGTGCGGGGGACGACGACGCCGAGGGGGACCTGACGGTAGTTCGAACCGTCGGTGGCGTATGCGCCGCGGCTGCCGGCGTCGAAGCGGACCTCGGCGTCCGCTTCGGCGCGGAGGGCGGCCTCGAGCTGGGGCACCGGGACATCGGCCATGTTCGCTCCCGCGGGGTTTGGGGGTGTCACGGCGGTACGGGTACCCGGGATTGCACCGTGCAAAGGAGTGAGACGGGCGCCCGGGAACCCGGGTGGGTGAGGTGCGCCGGCGGGTGCGGCGTGTGACGTGGCTTGCCGCGCGGTTCCCCGCGCCCTTCGGGGAACGGCGCGGTGCCGATGTGCGGCTCCGCCGTGTGGGCGCGCACAACCACCCGCTCGGCCGCACCCGCCGAACACATGCGCACCCCCCTCCGCACTGGGCGATCCGCCCACAGGGGCACCGTGGCGTGCACTAGCGTGGGCGCGGTTCGCCGTGTCAGAACGGCTGAACCGCCCCTTACGCGGGGGTCGCCCGTGCAGAATCCTGGGAGGGTCCCGCTCCAGTACACCGCCGCTGGCGACGGGAGGACATCGGGTGGTCGGAAGTGTCGAGGTGCCGGTCCGTGAGCCGGACGGCCCGGGGCGGACCCGGACCCTCGTCTACCAGACATGGGGCGACGAGGACGCGCACCCCGTCTTCCTGCTGCACGGAACCCCCGGCAGCCGGCTCGGCCCCCGGCCCCGCACGTTCGACCTGCACAAGCTCGGCGTCCGGCTGATCGCCTACGACCGGCCCGGCTACGGCGACTCCGGCCGGGACCCGGGACGGACGGTCGCCGACGCCGCCACGGACGTCGATGCGATCGCGCGGGAGCTCCGGCTGGCGCACTACTCGGTGGTGGGCAGGTCGGGCGGGGGGCCGCACGCCCTCGCGCTGGCCGCGATCAACCCCGGGGGGCGGGTGGCGAGCGTCGCCGCACTGGTCTCGACCGCCCCGCCGGACGCCGACGGCGCGGAGCTGGACTGGTTCGAGGACATGTCGCCGTCGAACGTCGCCACCTATCGGCTCCTGGACCGGTGCGCGCCCGACGTGGCGGAGCTGGGCGCCCTGCTCGCGCGCAACGCCGAGGCCATCCGGAGCGATCCGGCCTCGCTGCTGCGCTCCCTGGACGAGGAGCTGCCCGCGGTGGACCGGGTCGTCGTCTCCGACGCCGGGGTGCGGCGGATGCTGCTGGTCAACTATCTGTCGGCGGTGGGGCACGCCCGCTCCCCCGGCGCGGAGCCCACGCGGATGGATCCGCGGGCACCGCTGGGCTGGGTGGACGACCTGGTCGCCTTCCGTACACCGTGGGAGTTCAAGCTGGCGGAGATCGACCCCTCCCTGCCGGTGCTGCTCTGGCACGGCGAGCACGACGTCTTCGCGCCGCTGTCCCACTTCCGCTACCTCGAACGGCATCTCCCGTCCGCCCGGGCGGTGCTGCAACCCTCCGTCGCGCACTTCGCGGCGCTGCCGGCCATGCCCCAGGTCTTCGCCTGGGTGCGGGACCGGGCGGGCTAGGGCCCCTCGTTCGGATCAGGTCGCGGGGGACCGACGGTGCCGTTTCAGCGTCTGCGGGCCGATCCGGACGACAGGCCCCAGGTCAGATCGGCGACGGCTCCAGTTCCAGGCAGGTGATCCGCTCCTCCCGCAGCGACCGCACCCGCGGATGGTCCTCGCCCAGCCGCTTGGCCAGGGCGGTGAGTGCGGCCTGGAGGGTGCTCCGCGCCTCCTGCGGCCGGCCGAGCAGGCCCAGGATCAGGCCCAGGTCGGCGGCGCAGGTGAGCGTGGAGGGGTGGGTGGGCTCCAGGGCCTCGCGCAGCAGGTCGTACGCCTCCTGGCAGCCCGTGCGGGCCTCCTCCAGGTCGCCGAGGGCGGCGTCGGCCGCGGCGAGGTCGACCCGGCAGACCAGGGTGTAGGGGTGGTGCTCGCCGTTGAGCGCGGTGAACCCCTCGAGGGCCCGTTGCAGCAGTGTCCGGGCCCGCGCCGCCTCCTCGGGTGTCCCGGTGCCGCCGGCGGTCGCGGGGTCCGGGCCGGTGCCGATGTCGCCGAGCAGCATGACCGCGTAGTTGGCCGAGCACGCCACCGTCTGGGGGTGGTCCTCGCCGAGGCTGTCCCGGAGGTCGCCGAGGACCCGGCGGATCAGCCGCAGCCCCTCGTCCCTGCGGCCCTGCGCGGCCAGGTCGCCCGCCAGGCTCATCTCCACGAGCAGCCGCTCCGGGGAGGCGCCCTTCTCGCCGTCCTGCCCGTGCTTGAGGACGTGTTCCAGGAGTTCCTGCGCCTCGGCCGGCCTGCCCGTCCGGCGCAGCGCCCCGGCCAGGCCCTTGGCGGTGTTCAGCACGGTCGGTGAGCCCGGGGTGAGCCGGGGGTTCTGCAAGCAGCGGTCGTAGGCGCGCCGCAGCAGCGCGGCGGAGGCCGCGTAGTCGCCGCAGTCCCGCAGGTCGCGTCCGAGGTTCACGGCGGACTCGATGGTCAGCGGGTGGTCGTGCAGGAGGATCTCCTCGCGCAGTTCCAGGGTCCTGGTGTCCAGGGCGCGGGCCTGGTAGTACTCGCCGGACAGCCGCAGGGAGACGGCGAGGTTGTTGGCGGCGCCGAGGGTGCGGGGGTGGTCCTCGCCGTAGATCTCCAGGTAGCGCTGGTGGGTCCGGCGGTCGTGGTCGAGCGCCTCGGTGAGCCGGCCGAGGCCGCGCAGGTCGGCGGCGATGCTGCTGGTGGTCATCAGCACATGCTGGTCGTCGGGGTCGCGCAGGGTGGCGAGCTGGCGTTCGCGGACCTCCTCGTCCAGGGCCAGCGACTCCTCGTAACGGCCCTGGGCGCGCAGGATGTTGGCGATCTGGAAGCGCATGTGCAGCGTCCAGCGGTCGTCGGCCGGGCCGCTCTCCGTCCAGGTGGTCACGCAGCGGACGCTGAGTTCCATGGCCTGGGCCAGTTCGCCCCGGCGGCGCAGCTGGCGCACCCGGTCGACGAGGAGTTCCCGGATGCCGCCCTCGGGGGCGCTCAGCGCCCAGGGGGTGCCGAGGTGGGACCAGATGACGCGGTAGCTCTCCCAGGTGTTGGGGTCCTCGGGGTCGTCCTTGCTGGGCCGGGCCGCGATGAGCGTGCGGTAGACGACGTCCCGTGCGGCCTGCCGCTCCTGTTCGGTCATGCTGTCCCGCATGGCGCGCTGCACCAGCCGGTGCACCTGGACGCCCCAGATCTTGCGGTCGACGGTGACCAGGGAGAAGCGGCTGAGTTCCTGGTAGGCGCGGGCGACGGTGCGGGAGTCGCCGAGCGCGCGGGAGACCTCGGCGCCCTCCAGCAGGTCCATGGAGATCGGCTCGGGGCCGAAGTAGGCGCAGATCTGGAGCAGTTGGACGGCCTGCGGGAACTTGCGGCGCAATTGTCCGAGGGCGAACTCCCAGGTGGCGCCGCTGACCCGGGTGACGTCGCCGACCTTGTCGTCGCCGGAGCCGCGGGTGCGGGCGGCGCCGGTGGCCGGGGACTGGAGTTCGCGGATGTAGGCGCGGGCGCTGACCTTGGACTGCTCGATGCCGGCGGCGGCCTGTTCCACCGCGATCGGGAGGTCGCCGAGCACCTCGGCGATCTGGTCGGCGTCGGCCCGGCCGCAGTCGGGGAGCCGGCCGCGCAGATGGGCGATGCTCTCCTCTCGTTCGAACACGCCGACCTCCAGGGTGTCGGCGTAGCGGCCCCAGCCCTCGGAGCGCTGACTGGTGATCAGGACGTGTCCGCTGCGGCCGGTGACCATGAAGTCGGGCAGGTTGCCCGCCTCGACCGCGTTGTCCAGGATCAGCAGCCAGCTGCCGTACGGTTCCCCGCGGTCGAGGGCCTCGCGGACGGCCTTGGCGGTGTCGGTGGGGTTCTTCCGCTCGGTCACGCCCAGCGGTCCGGCCATGGCCGCGAACTGCTCGACGGCGAGGTTGCGCTGTTCGGCCTGGATGTGCCAGGCGATGTCGTAGTCGCTCTTGTAGCGGTGCGCGAACTCGCGGGCGAGCAGCGTCTTGCCGACTCCGCCGAGGCCCTTGAGGAGCAGTGCCCTGCCGTCGCCGTCGCACAGCCGTTCGCGGATCTGCTCCAGTAGCGCGGTGCGGCCGGTGAAGGAGGCGGTGCGCAGCGGGACGGACCAGACCGGGGGTTCGGCGCCGGGGTAGCGGGGCGTCCGGCGTTCGCCGCCGGTGTAGTGCTCGCGGGGCGCCGGGGCGAAGGTGCGGCCGAAACAGGCCAGCAGGGCGTCGCGGGCGGCCTCCCCGGTGTCGCAGCGGGTGAGGTCGGCGAGCCGGTCGGTGAACGGGCTGCCGAGCGGCAGCCGTTCGACGCTCATGGAGACCAGACGCCGGTCCTCCGCCAGGCCGCCGGCCGCGTAGACCGCCTCCCAGGTGGTGCGGAAGCGGGAGGAGCGCAGATAGGCCTCGGAGAGGACGACGAGGGTGTGCGGGGCGGACTCGACGACGCGTTCGATCTCCTGCCGGTGCCGGCCGCCCTCGGCGGTGCCCTCCTGGGCGAGGTGGACCTTGAAGCCGGCCTCCTCCAGGACCGCCCCCGCCCACAGCGCCCAACTGCGGTCCTGCGGCACGAAGCTGACGTACACGTCGGAGACGCGGGGCGGCCGGTGCCGGGTGTAGCGCTCCAGGGTGCTTCGGCGCAGGGTCTCCTCGATCCGGGCCATCCGGCGCACCTGGCCGTCGGAGAGGACCTCGGCGAGTCTCTCGTAGGCGGCGAGCAGGCTCTTGGGGTCGCCGGGTGCCTCGCGGAAGGGGGCGAGGGTCTCCTCGTAGGAGTAGATGGGGCGGTAGGGGATCTCCACCCTGCCCCAGTAGTCGTCGGGTTCGGTGCCGGGGGCGAGGTGGCGGCGCAGGATGCGGTCGAAGCGGTACTGGAACTGGCCGCGGGCCGCCTCCAGCCGGTCGGCCTCGGCGTTCTCCACGCGCATGGGGACGGGCAGGATGCGGATGCGGCGGTCGCGGTGCATCTCCTCGATGCGTTCGGCGACGGCGACCGCGCCGTCGATGCTCTGGCTGCTCGGCGTGAAACAGGTGACGAGGGTGTGCGGCAGGTTGACGGTGCAGATGTCGGAGATGTCGTTGAGGCCCGTGCGGCTGTCGATGAGGACGTAGTCGTACCGGTCGCCGAACTCGCGCTTGAGGCGTTCCAGGAAGCGGGTGGCGAGCGGGCCGTCCATGAACGGCTTCCAGTCGAACTGCGAGAAGGCGGTCAGATAGCCCTTGTTCTTGGTGCCGGCCGGGAGGTAGTCGAGCCAGCCGCCGTCGGGGAAGTGCCAGGAGACCGGCAGCACGCAACTGTCGAGGGGGAGCATCTCGCCGTACCGGGCGGCGTCGGGCACGGCGACGGCCTCGACCGGGTCGTGGCCGGGTCCGTGCGCGGCGGCGGTGTGCCGCACCTGGACCAGGGACTCGCTGAAGCGGGAGACGAGTTCGAGCACGCCGGGCGTGATGCGCAGTTTCTCCTCGTCCAGGAAGGGGTGGAAGAAGCGGTCGAGCCCGGGGGCGTCGAGATCCCAGTCGACGGCGAGCACGCGGTGTCCGGCGGAGGCCAGGATCCAGGCGGTGTTGGCGAGTGCCATCGTCCGTCCCGTACCGCCCTTGTACGAGTAGAACGTGATGATCCTGCCCTCGTCGCCGGTCATGGCCTGCCCTCCGTGCGGTCCCCGGTGCCGCTGCTCCCGGTGGACAAGTGCGAGTGAATGTATCGCAAGTACCGCATCTTGGCGGACTCGGCGAGTTCGCTGAACCACAGCGCGAACACGTCCGCGTCGGGCAGCCCCCGGACCGCATTCTGCTCCCCCGTGCGGCCCTCGCGCAGGAAACGCGGGAAGCATGTGTGCAGCAGCCGGTCGAGCCGCTCGGACCGCTCCTTGGTCTGCGGGTCGTCCTCGGGCAGCACGCTGAGCACGGCCGTCCAGGGCTGCCGGGCGGTGTCGAACTCCTGTGCCTGGGCGGCGATTCGGGGGTCCTCCAGGGCCCACGGGTCGACGATCAGCACCCAGGGTGCGTCCGGGACGGCCGCGCTGCGCAGTTCGGCGCGGAGTTTGTCGAAGGCCACCAGGTCGGGGGCGAAGCCGAGGTTGCGGGCCAGCGCCCGCACCTGGTCGGCGAGCGGGCCGAGCGTGGGCCCGTAGGGCCGCCAGTCCTCCGGGGCCGGGCCGTAGCGCGACTCGTCGCGGCCGATGGGGAGCCGGTCCTCGGTGGGCGCGAGGACGGTGACGCGCAGCGGCGGCGGGGCGGGCAGCGGGGCGGCGAACGCGTTGTCGAGGTCGGCCAGTCGGGACGGTACCGCCCGGTCCGGCAGGGTCCCGTCCGCGTCCGGTGCGGGGACGGTGGCGGCGGCGTGCAGGATGCGCCGGGCCAGCCAGGCGGTGATCCGGCCGGCCTGTTCGGCGGCCCGCGCGTCGCCCAGTTCCTCGCCGAGCTGGAGCATCTGGTGCAGTCCTGTGGCGGCGTACGCCTCCGCCGCCTCGCCGCCGCCCTCGGGCATCGCGGGCAGGTCGTACTGGGCGGCGCGGGGCAGCGCGGCAGGCGGGTACGGCGTCCACAGCACTGGTACGACGGCCGGGGGGCTCGCGGCCGGGCGGGTGGTGACCGCGGTCCAGTGCCGGCCGCACTTGGGGTCGGTGAAGTACCGCTTGGCGTAGAGGGGGACGAAGACACGGCACTCGGCGAGGGCCCGCAGCGCCTGGCCGGCCGGTGCCCCGGGCCGCTCGACGAAACCGGCGGTCTCCCCCTGCGGTCCGCCGGCGGCGGCGAGCCGTGCGCACAGCTCGTCGAAGAAGCGGAAGACGAGCCGGTCGAAGTCGGGGGCGCGGCCCGCGCGGTGCACGGGGACGTGCGAGTAGCTGAGGAAGAAGAGCGGCATCCTACTGTTCCTCCTCGAAGACGTTCCTGAGTTCCTTGAACAGTTCGATGTCGCAGGGCGCCAGCCGGGTCTGCTCGGCCACCTTGACGATCGTCTGCGCGATGCCCCACACCGCCGTGTGGTACTTGGCGTGGTAGCCCTTCGCGCGCAGCCCGTACAGCCCCGACTTGAGGTACTCCTGGCCGAGGTCGGGGTGCGCGTACTGCACGCGCCGGGCGACGCGGGGCAGGGTCAGGGGGCGGGGGTCGACCCAGAGGACGGGGACGATGGCGTTGCCGGTGTACGGGCGGCTGCGGGAGTGCTCCTCCTGGCGGCGGACGAAGGCGTCCCACTCCCGGCCGCACCACTCACGGGTGAAGTAGCGCTTGGTGTAGACGGGGACGAAGACCTGGCAGTCGGTGAGCGTCTCCTTCAGCCGCCGTTCCCAGTCGGCGCCCACGCCCATCCTGCGGTCCAGGAAGCCCGGCGGACGCTCCCCGTCGTGGTCGGTCAACTGCATGATGTGGCCGCACAGTTGGCGATGGAAGGCGACCAGGTCCTCGTCCGGGTTCTCCGCCTTCGCCCCGTCCTCCGTGGAGGGCACCCGGGCGTAGCTGAGGAAGAAGACGTACGGGTCCGGCGCGCCGGCCGTCCCGGCCGGCTCGGGAGCCGGATCAGTCATGGCGTGCCCCTCGTCCCCCGGTGGTCGCCGCACGCACGGACGCGGACCGTGCGGCCGGTCCCTGAATCCACCATTGGAGCGCGAAATCCCCGCCGGGGGCCAGGGGTTGACGCATTCCGCTTGTGCGAGGGGGCGCGCGGGCGGCGCACGTGCGCCCGGGGCCGGGGGTGCCGCGGGGAGCGGGATCACGGTGCGAGTGCGGTCGCCGCCGCACGCAGCCGGCGGACCAGGCGCAGTCCTTCGGGGAGGAGGGCGCCGGTGTCCAGCAGCCTGCCGGTGACCTCCAGCACCCCGTTCCGCCAGGTGGCCGCCGTGGCCCGCGCGTGCCGGGCCGCGGCCGTGTCAGGGCCGGCCCCGGCCCGCGCACGCCGGGCCCGCAGGCGCCACACGTCGGCCACGGCCAGGTGGGCGTAGGCGCCTTGCAGGGCCAGGGGCAGGGGCCGCGGTCCGGTGCGCCAGGGGACGGGGACGCGGCTGGTGTCGGCCGGGTCGAGGAGGTCGTACATGTCGTACAGCGCCCACAGGACGGCGTGCTGGAACTCGTGGATCAGCAGCAGCGCCAGGTCGTCGGCGGTCCGGGGCAGCGCGAGGCCGATCGCGCCGAAGGTCCCCCACGAGGTGGCGCTGACGTCCTCCTCCGGCCGGGGGACCAGCGGGGTCAGCGTGGTGAGGCCGGCGGCGATCCCCGGGGCGTACGCCGGATACGCGTCGCGGATCAGCCGCCAGGCATCGGCGAACCGTTCCTGCCACCGCTCGAACTGACGGTGCGTCAGGCGCGGGTGGGCGGTGCCGGCCTCGCCGTAGCAGTCGCGGGCGGGCTCGAGATCGTCGAGGACGACCTGGAGGCCGTCGGCGGTGAGGCGGCGCAGCGGCTGCCAGCGCATGCCGCCCGGCAGCGGGTCCCGCCCGAGGACGTGTCCGGCGACGGCGATCCGGCCGTCCGCCGTCTCGACGGTCACCGTCCTCGGCGTGTCCGGCGCGGGGTCGTCGGGCAGCAGCAGCCGGCCGAGGCCGGGGAGGTGGATGCCGGTGCCGTCCGGCCCGTGGCGCGGCGGCACGGGGAGGGCGAGCCGTCCTCCGGCGCGTGCGGTGGCGGCGAGCGCGGCCTCGGCGGGGCGGCCGCCGGCCGGCCGCCGCACACCGGCGTGGGCCATTGCCCAGCCCCGCAGATGGGGGTCGGCGAGCAGCGGCCGGCGGACCTCGGCGGGCAGCGCGTTGACGGCCTCCCAGCCGGCCGCCGAGGCGTCGGGCCGCCGCCGGGCGGTCCGCAGTCCCGCGGCCAGCGCCTGGGTGCGCAGACTGCGCTGCGCGGCGGCCAGTTCGCGTACGTCGGCGGCGGTGCCCCGGCCCTCGGCCAGGGCGTCGAAGCGGGGCCAGGGCAGGTGGTGCCGCTTCCCTGGGGTGCCGGCGTCGGCCTTCGCGGCCGGGGCGGGGTCCATGCCGGTGGGCCTCCGTTCGGCGGCGCGCACATGGTCGATGAGCTTGAGGAGGCCGGCGCAGTACACACTGGGGTTGTCGAAGCCGTTGGCGGTGCGGAAGCGGTGCCCGTACAGGCCGCCGCCGCAGACCGACACCACGCGGCAGGACCTGCAAGCGGCGCTCAGGCCGTCGACGCCGGTGCGGCGGGCCTTGATGCCCGGGTGGGCGGCGGCCTCCGTCAGACGGTGGGTGGCCAGGTGCAGTCCGGTCTCCGGGGCGCCCGGGTAGGCGGTCTTCAGCCAGTCCGCCTGTTCGACGGCGCCGTCGGTCTCCAGCACCAGCAGGTCGGAGTCGTCCGTCCCGAGCGCCTCGGTGAGGCTGGTGCCGCCGTCGGCGAGCCGGCTGATCGACTCGAACATCCGGATGGGCACGGGTCTGCCGTCGGCGGCCCACCGCTCGTGGACGGCGATCAGCCAGTCCGCATACTCGGTGGCCCCGGTGGAGTCGGCGGGGCCGGTGGCGCCGCGCGGGCGGGGTGGCGGACGGTCCCAGGTGGCGTGCGGCAGCAGGAAGTCGATCGCGGGCGGGTCAAGGGCGGCCAGGGCGCGGTAGACGGCCACCGGGTCGTTCTCGATGTCGACCGTGCAGAGCAGTCCGCCGAAGGCCCTGCGGTGGGCGGGGGCGTTGAGGCGGCGCACGGCACGCACCACGTCCCCGTGGCTGCCGGAGCCGTCGGCGCGGACGCGGTGCCGGTCGTGGGCGGCCTCGTCGCCGTCGAGGGAGACGCTGGTGACGATGGACTCCTCGGCGAGCATCGCGCAGAACGCGTCGTCCAGGAGCAGGCCGTTGGTCTGCATCCGCAGGTCGAGGGCGGCGACGCCGTCCAGGGCGGAGCGCAGCGTCCGGGCGAAGCCGCGCAGCCGCTCCCGTCCGGCGAGCAGCGGTTCGCCGCCGTGCAGGACGACGTGGACCCGGCGCAGGCCGTGCTCCGCCGCGTGCTCGGCGATCCGGGCGGCGGCCAGCCGGAGCGTCTCCTCCGACATGGTCACCGGCCGCCCGCGCCAGCTGCGGTCCGCGTGGCGGTAGACGTAGCAGTGGTCGCAGCGCAGGTCGCAGCGGCTGTGCACCTTGAGCACGAACTGGCGGAAGGAACCCGTCGCCGCGGTCACGGCCGGGTCAGAGCAGCGACGACTGGAACGCGGCCACGGGCTCCTCCTCACCGGGGGCCGTCCTGGCCAGGGCCGCATCCAGGGCGGCCTCGGGCACCTCGTCCAGCGGGGTGTCTTGGAAGTCCTCGACCACGCTCGTGGCCGCGGGCTGCCGCTCGTAGCTGTCCACAGGCGTCTCCTCGGGCGTAGGGCACCGGGTGGCTCACGTCATCGTGACGTGCCCCCCGCCGGCCCGGCAAGACACTCCCCGGCCAACCCCCTGGCGCCCCGTCAGGGACGCCTGGGACTCACGTCGCCGTCTGGTCCGCGTCGCGGAAGCCGCCCCAGCCGTGCCAGCGGTCGATCTCGATGTACGCGCTGACGCGGGCGCGGTCGCGGTCGGCGTACGGCTGGCCGAGGTAGTGCCGGGAGAGGCGGTCGATGTCGGTCAGGCCCTCGTCGTCCCGCATCTCGGTGACGCGGCCGATCAGGGTGACGTGGCTGTACCAGTCGGACTCGTCGAGCACGGTGAGCGTGACCCGGGGGTCGTTGCGCAGGTGGGTGAGGCGCTTGCGGCCCTCGTCCATGTTGACCAGTACCCGGCCCTCGTCCCACAGGTACCAGGTCGCGGTGGAGACCGGCTGGCCGTCGGAGCGCAGCGTGGTGACGACGGCCGGGTTGGCCTTGCGCAGCATGGCCACGGCGGCGTCCGGAAGCGGCGGCTTGGACATGGGGTGCCTCCCTGTTCTCTGATCCACTTCTCCGGTACCCACCGTGTCACATGTGGCGGTCCGTCGCCCCGGGGCTCCCGCGCGGGCCGCTCGGCAGTACGGTCCTGCCGGGCCACCGCGGCCCGGCACGGCATCACCGCGGCGAGAGGAACAGCCATGGCATCCGCCCTGCGGGACGAGGACATCGTCCGGATCGACGACCACGTCCACGCGGTCGCGGGCAGCGACACCAACTGGGTGATCGTCAAGGACGGGGACACCGCCGTCCTCATCGACACCGGGTACCCCGGGGACCGCGCGCGGCTGTACGCCTCGCTGGCCGCCGTCGGGGTGGCCCCGGAGGCGGTGGCCGCGGTCCTCGTCACCCATGCGCACAACGACCACCTGGGCTCCGCCGAGCATCTGCGCGCCACGCACGGCACGCCGGTGCTGCTGCACGAGGAGGAAGTGCCGCACGCCCGCCGCGACTTCCTGCACCAGGTGAGCGTGGGCCAGGTGTTCACCCGGGCGTGGCGGCCCGGTGTGGTGCCGTGGGCCGTGCGCGCGCTGCGCGCGGGCGGGACCGCGCACATCCCCGTCACCGGTCCCCGCGCGTTCCCGGTGGCGGCCGGCCCGCTGGACCTGCCCGGCGCCCCGGTGCCGGTGCACTCCCCCGGGCACACCCACGGGCACTGCGCCTATCTGCTGCCGGACAGCGGCATACTCGTCAGCGGCGACGCGCTCGTCACCGCGCACCCCACCTCCCGGGTGCGCGGGCCGCAGTTGCTGCCGGGCATGTTCCACACCGACCGGGCCCGCGCGCTGGACTCGCTGGCGGTCCTGGAGGCGCTGGACGCGGAGGTCGTCGCCCCCGGTCACGGCCCGCTGTACCGCGGCAGCGCGAAGGCCGCGGCGGCCGCGGCCCGCGAACGGGCGGGCCGTCCCGCGCGGTGACGCAACGGGCCGCCGTCGTCGTCCAGTTGGGGTCTTCCGCCAGTCGGGCGACCCCGATTTGACAGCCGGAGCGCGGCCTCACCACGATGGCCTCATGAAAGCCGTTTTCAGTTTCAGTAGAGGGGGCTCGTAGTGCGCGTCGCGTTCGTCGGCAAGGGCGGCAGCGGCAAGACCACGCTGTCCGCCCTCTTCGCCGGCCGGCTGGCCCGCTCCGGCGTGCCGGTCCTCGCCGTCGACGGTGACATCAACCAGCATCTGGCCCACGCCCTCGGCCTGCCCGAGGAGGAGTCCTTCGGCGCCCCGCCGCTCAGTGCGCGGACCGGCGAGATCAAGGACTTCCTGCGCGGGAGCAACCCGCGGATCGCCTCCCGCGAGACCATGCTGAAGACCACTCCCCCGGGTCGCGGCTCCCGGCTGCTGCGGCTGCTCGGTGACGACGAGATCCACGCCCGGCACGTCCGCGAGGTGGCCGGGGTGCCGCTGATGGTGACCGGTGCCTTCGCCGAGGAGGACCTCGGGGTGGCGTGCTACCACTCCAAACTGGGCGCGGTCGAGCTGTACCTCAACCACCTCGTGGACGGTCCCGGCGAGTACGTCGTCGTCGACATGACGGCCGGCGCGGACGCCTTCGCCTCCGGGCTGTTCACCCGGTTCGACATGACGTTCCTGGTCGTCGAGCCGACCCGCAAGAGCGTCGCGGTACTGCGTCAGTACCGCGAGCACGCCGCCGAGTTCGGCATCCCGGTCGGGGTCGTCGGGAACAAGGTGACCGGCGAGGACGACCTGCTCTTCCTCAAGAGTCACGTCGGCGACGACTTGCTGGCGTACTGCCCGCACTCCGCCCACGTCCGCGCCCAGGAGCAGGGCCGCCCGCACGACGGCCCCGAGCCGGCCCTGCTGGGCGCTCTCGACGCACTGCGCCGCGCGGTGGACGCGCGCCCCAAGGACTGGGAGACCTTCCAGCGGCACGCGGTCGAGTTCCATCTGCGCAACGCCGCCGCCTGGGGCGACCGGGCCACCGGTACGGACCTGGCGGCGCAGGTCGACCCCTCCTTCCGGCACGGACCGGCCGCGCTGCGGGACTCCCGCTGACCGTCCCTCTGCCCCTCGACATCCCGCCACGGACTCCTCGACATCCCGCCACGGAACAGACAGGACAGCCCCATGTCACCCGACGTCCCCCCGCAGCCGCTCGCCGAGGCCGAGGCGGGCGAGGTCCGCGACGCGGACGTCGTGGCGGCCGTCCGCGCGTCGCTGCCCTACGCCTACCAGGTCGTCGCCGGGCTCGCGGCCGAACTGCGCTCCGGCACGGCCGAGTTCGCCGACGTCGTCACCTCTCCCCCGTCGGAGGCGGAACGCGGCCAACTGCGGCGCGCGCTGTCCAGCGACGCGATCCGCGGCAGCCTGGAACGGCACTTCGGGGTCGTCCTGGCGTCCTGAACACAGGTGTGGGGGCCCGGGCGCGTAGTGCGCCCGGGCCCCCACACCGTGCCGCTCACGGCGGCGACGACGGGCCGGTCCCGGTGACCGGCCGGGTCAGGCGCGGCCCTTGGCCGCTCCCATCGCCGTCGTCGTCAGACCCAGCACGACCGCGACAGCGCCGGTGATGACGTTGCTGACGACCGTGCCGGTCGTGGCCGCCGCGTTCTGCACGACCCAGGGGCTGATGATCGCCCAGGCGCCGATCGCGGCGGCGACCCAGCCCATGCCGAAGGTCCGCTCATAGGCGCTGCCGAAGCCCAGCGCCAGGATCGCCAGGGCGATACCGGTCACCAGGTTGCTGACGCCCAGCGGGTTGCCGTCGAATCCCACCACCCACGGCGAGATCGCCAGGTACAGGCCGGTCAGCAGGCTCAGTCCCTCGGCGGCCTGCGCGGACGGCCGGGTCGACACCTCGGCGTAGCGGGCTCGCAGTGCGAGAAGGTCCGGGTGCTGTTCGATCTGCGAGTGAGTGGCCACGACGGCCACCCCCTTCCCAATCGGGGACATCTCGTCCCTCTTGCGTAACCCCCCTCGCCGGGCTGAACCATGGCACAAGGCAAATAGGGGAAATACCGAGTGAGGTACGCCACATCCATCGGTGTACCGGGCCCGGCCGCCTCACTCGGCCGCCCCCGGACGGACCACCACCGCCAGCGTCTCGACCGGCCCGCTGTGCGCGAAGCGCAGTACGAAGGGGACGAGATCACCGGTACGCCAGCGCGGCGAGGCGGGCACGGTCACATCGCTGGTGAGGGGTGACATGTCGACCGTGCCGCCCGCGGGCACCGGCAGCGAGCCGGTGAGCTGCCGGTAGGCCGCGTTCCCGGCGGTCATCCGATGGCGGCTCAGGGTGATCTCCCGGCCGACGGCGGACGACGTCACCGCGAGCAATGTGTCCGGTGCGCCGCCCGAGTTGGTGAGGCGGAAGAAGGCGGCGGTCTCCACGGCGTCCGGCGCGGGGAGGTAGAGCCGGGCGTCGGCGACGGCGATCCGGGCGGGGCTGCCGGCCCTGCCCGAGGCGGTCCACGCGGCGAGACCGCCGAGCGCGAGGACGGCGGCGCAGACGGGGGCGAGGCCGGCCAGGACGGTGTCCTTCAGGCGCCGGCGGGTGGGGCGCCAGGGGTGCGGGGTCATCGGCGCTTCCTTCACGGCGTCGGCGTCGGCGGCGGCGGTGCCGGTGCCGGTGCCGGTGCCGGTCTCGGTCCGGGTGCGGGCGGCGGGGGCCGCTCCGGGCGTCACAGCGCCGCCCGGGCGCGCGGTGCGGACGCCGTACGCCGCCGGCCGGCCGGTGACGGCTGCCAGGCGCGCAGCCGCAGGCTGTTGCCCACCACGAGCAGCGAGCTGACGGACATGGCCGCCGCGGCGAGCATGGGGTTGAGCAGGCCGACCATGGCCGGCGGCACGGTCACCAGGTTGTAGCCGAACGCCCAGAGCAGATTGGCGCGGACGGTGCCAAGCGTGGCGCGGGCCAGCCGTACGGCGTCGGCGAGGGCCTCGATGTCACCGCGGACGAGCGTCACGTCGGCGGCGCCGATCGCCACATCGGCGCCGGTGCCCATGGCGATGCCGAGGTCGGCCCCGGCCAGGGCGGCCGCGTCGTTGACGCCGTCGCCGACGACCGCGACCCGGTACCCCTGCTCCCGCAACTCCCGTACGAGCGCCGCCTTGCCCTCGGGCGAGCAGCGCGCGTGCACCTCCTCGATACGCAGCTCCCCGGCGACGGCGCGGGCCGGTTCCACGCGGTCGCCGGTGGCGAGAACCGGACGCACCCCGAGCTGCCGCAGCCGTTCCACGGCCCGGTAGCTGCCCGGCCGCAGCACGTCGCCGATCTGGAGGAGCGCCGCGACCGTGCCGTCGACGCGGACCACGACCGGGGTACGGGCGCCGCCCGCCCCGGTGGTCGTCAGCGCACCGGCGAGAGAGTCGGGCAGTTCGTCGTCCGGCGCGCCGACCTCGACACGTCTGCCCTCCACCCGTCCACGCACGCCCCGCCCCGGCAGGGCCTCGAAGTCCTCGACGGCGGGGAGTCCGCGCCCGGGCGCGGTACGCCGTGCGTACGCCACCACCGCACGGCCCAGCGGGTGTTCCGAGCCCTGCTCGACCGCCGCCGCCAGCCGTACTGCCGTCTCCTCGTCGAGTCCGCCCGGCACCGTGGTGACCCGGGCGACGCTCATGTGCCCGGAGGTGAGCGTGCCGGTCTTGTCGAGCACCACGGCGTCCAGGTGCCGCAGACTCTCCAGTGCCCGGGGCCCGTTGACCAGGACACCGAGCTGGGCGCCCCGGCCGGTGGCGGCCATCAGCGCGGTCGGGGTCGCCAGGCCCAGGGCGCACGGGCACGCCACGACCAGCACGGCCACACAGGCGGTGAGCGCGGCCTGCGGCTCCGCCCCCGCACCGAGCCAGAACCCGAGCACCGTGACGGCGAGGACGAGGACGACCGGGACGAAGACCCCGGCGACCCTGTCCGCGAGCCGCTGGGCGCGTGCCTTGCCCGCCTGGGCCTCGGTCACCAGAGCGGTGATCCGCGCCAGTTGGGTGTCGGCGCCGACGGCCGTGGCCCGCACCAGGAGCAGTCCCCCGGCGTTCACGGCACCGCCGGTCACCGGGGCGCCGGGACCCACCTCCACCGGTTCGCTCTCCCCGGTGACCAGGGAGAGGTCGAGCGCGGAGCTGCCCTCCACGACGACCCCGTCGGTGGCCGGCCGCTCCCCGGGCCGTACGACGAAGACCTGCCCGACGCGCAACTCCTCGATGGGAATTAGGCGTTCGCGCCCGTCCTCGCGTACGGACACCTCCTTGGCGGCGAGCCGGGCCAGCGAGCGCAGGGCCGCACCGGTCCCCCGCCGCGCACGCGCCTCCAGGAACCGGCCGACGAGCACGAACAGCGGTACGCCGACGGCCACTTCGAGGTACATCGGGACGACGCCACCGGTGGTGGACGGTACGAGGCTGAACGGCATCCGCATGCCGGGGGCGCCCGCGCCACCCAGGAAGAGGGCGTAGCAGGACCAGGCGAAGGAGGCCAGGACGCCGAGGGAGACGAGCGTGTCCATGGTCGCCGCCGCGTGCCGCAGCCCGCGGGCCGCCCGGACGTGGAACGGCCGGGCGCCCCAGACGACGACGGGCGCGGCGAGCACGAAGCACAGCCACTGCCAGTCGCGGAACTGAAGCGCGGGGACCATCGAGAGGGCCATGACCGGCAGGGCGAGCAGCACCGTGACCACCAGCCGGTCGCGTTCCCGCCGCGGTTCCCCGGCGCCGGCCCCGTCCTCCCCGGCCCCCCCGACCATTCCGATCTCCCCGTCCGCCTGCTTCCGCCGGACCGGCGGTGCGGGGAGCGCGGCCGTGTACCCGGCGCGCTCGACGGTGGCGATCAGCTCCCGCGGGCCGACGCCGGAGGGGTGCCGTACCCGGGCCCGGCCGGTGGCCAGGTTGACCGCCGCGGTGACCCCGTCCAGCCGCCCGAGCTTCTTCTCGACGCGCTGCACACAGGCCCCGCACGTCATCCCGCCGACGAGCAGGTCGGTCACGACCTCCGCGGCGGCCGGTCCGATGACGGGTTCCGCCGCCATCAGTGACCGCCTCCCTCTCCCATGTCCCCCATCTCCATCCCGCCGGAGTCCGTGCCGCCGTCTCCCCCGCCGCCGTCCCGGGTCACCTGGGTGCCGTGCATGCCGGGCGCGACCGGCCCCGCGCCGGTTCCCACCGCGTAGGCCGCGGCGAACGCCACGACCAGCAACAGGAGGAATCCGCACAGGGCCGGCGGGGGCAGCGCCCGGCGGAGGGAAGGACCCGCCGCGGGGGCGGGTCGGCGGGTCCGTGCCATCGAGAACGACTCCCAACACCTCGTACGGCGCCGTCCGGAGGAAGCCGTACCGGTACAGGAGTCGGGGCGGCGGGCGGCCGGGTTCCCCGGGGCCGGTGTGACCTACGTCATCACGAGCGCCCCCGGTGCGGGCGCCGCCGGACCGGCGGTGCCGGGCTCGTCGTCCAGCATCCGGGTCAGCGCGCCCCGGGCCCGGGAGACCCGGGAGCGCACCGTGCCGACCGGACAGCCGCTGGCCTCGGCGGCCTCCCCGTACGGCAGGCCGAGCAGCTGGGTGAGGACGAACGCCTCGCGCCGGTCGCCGGGCAGCGCGGCCAGGAGGTCCATCAGGGCGACGCCCTCCTCGAAGCCCGGCAGGCCGAGCGGCTGGGCGCGTTCGGCGGCGAGCTGCCAGTCGGCGGTGTCGGCCTTGCGGGGCCGGGCGGCGGCGCGGCGCAGGCTGTCGGCGACGGCCCGGCGGGCGATCGAGAGCAGCCAGACCCGGGCCGAGGAGCGGCCCTCGAAGCGGTGCAGCGCGGTCAGGGCCCGCAGGAACGTGTCCTGGGTGAGGTCGTCGGCCGCCTGGGGGTCGTGGGCGAGGTGGGCCACGTAGCGGCGTACGTCGTGCTGGAGGGCGCGCACGAAGCGGTCGACCGCTTCGCTGTCGCCGCCGGCGGCGGCGAGCGCCCAGGCGGTGACCGTCTCGTCGGTCACCGCGGGCAGGGCAGGGCTCATGGTTGCTGGGTCCTTACTCGGGTCCCGTGCGGCCGCGCCGAAGGGCCGCTGGGGCCAGGGGGCGGCCCGCACGGGTGGGAGATCCCGTCCACGCGGACGCGCGGACGACGGCCCGCGCCGCGCGTGCGCACGGCGTGGGGAATCCGGCTGTCAGAGGACAGCGATCGCCCCGGGTGGACCCCGGGTGGTGAAGGCGTGGACGAGGAGCCGCTGCCGCGGTCGGTGCGCCCGTTCACGGAACCGCCGCGGTACGGGCGGCGGTTCGGGCGGCAGGAGGACGGCGAGGACGAGCCGCAGCGGGACGAAGGCGCGGTCGGCGCAGGCGCGGGCCAGCGCGAAGGCCGCGTGCTCGCCCTGCGCGAGCCACAGTCCGCACAGCAGGGCGGCCAGGAGGTGGGCGGCGAGCATGCCCCAGGAGGCCGTACCGGTCGTGTGCGCCATGGCGTGCGAACCGGCGGCGCCCATGCCGGGCATTCCCGGCATCCCCGGCATGGACGGCATGGCATCCATGCCGTGTACGTGTCCGGCATGCGTGCCCGGTACCCGCTGGGCGAGTCCGGCGTGCACGGCGACGTCGTACGCCCGGGCCGCCGCCGCGGAGCCGGGTTCGCCGCCGCAGAGCAGCTGGGCGGCCCACTGCCGGACCGAGGCGGTGCCGTCCGGCGCGCTCCCCGACGGCTGGAGTGCGGACTGCGCGGTCGTGAAGCAGATGTGCAGAGCCGTCTGGACGGCCACGGTGAGCCCGGCCACCGTGGTCCGGCGGCGCTCCCTGGCCCCGAAGGCCCAGCCGACGGCGCCGACCGCCGCGGTGGCGGCGGCCAGGGCCCACCAGGGCACCGGCGCGCCGGACATCAGGACGTGACCGGCGGCGGCGAGCACGACGCACACGGCCGCGAACATCGCGGCCCGCAGTGCGCGCAGTACCCCGCCGGCAGACATCTCGCCTCATCCTCACACCCGGTGCCCGGGCCCGGTTCACCGACCCGCGGACCCGGTCGCGGCCGGGCGCGGGAGTCCCGGTGCCGCGTTCTCCTCGCCGCTCCGGCTGCGCGGCCCGTCCGTTCCGTCCACCGGCCGCCGGTGGTCGAAGGCGATCAGCGGATCGCCGGTCAGCGGGTGCGTGACGACGGCCGCCCGGACGCCGAACACCTCCGCCGGCAGCTCTGGGCGCAGCACCTCGCGCGGTGGCCCGGAGGCGACCACGTGGCCCTCGTGCAGAACGTGCAGCCGGTCGGGGACGGGGGCCGCGGCGTTGAGGTCGTGCAGGGACACCGGCGTCGTACGGCCCCGGCCGCGCAGCAGGGCGAGGAGTTTCATCCCGTCGACGAGTTCCGCGGCCCTGGCGCGGGCGCCGGTGACCTCGCCGAGCGCGGTGATGTCGGCCTCGACGACGGACAGGTCGGTCACCGCGTGCTCGCGCTGTCCCGCGCAGGCGGTGGACCTGAGGTAGAGGTGCTGGATGCCGGCGGCCCGGAATTCCTCGTCGGTGGGGCGTCGCCCATGCCGCTCGTCCTCATGGCGGCGAAGGTGTCGATGTACAGGTCGGCGCCGGAGGCGAGGAGCTTCTCCTTCGGTATCACCGACCTGCTGAGCACCTTCACCCCGCGGCCCCGCTCGTGACGATCTTCGCGGGCGGCCGGGAGAAGGTGGTTCTCGCTCCCCGGCAGTCGGTGACGGTGACCGGGAACCGGCCGGAGACGGTGGCGGCGGCGCCCTGGGCCCCGCCGGCACCGCCTCCGTCGCCGCAGCCCGTCACGAGCAGGCCGCCCGTCACCGCGGCCGCCGTGCCCCACGCCGTACGAGAACGCATCGCGACTCTCCTGGATCGGTCCGGTGCGCGGGTGGCTTCGCGCCACCCCCGGTCCAGTAGTCGCGGCGGGCACCGGGTGAGTTCCCGGTGGCCGCCGCCCGATCGGCGTGGGGGTCCGTACGGACGGCCGGTGTCCGGCGGTCAGTGCTGGGTGTTGCTGGCCCAGATCGCCCGGCCGTTGTCGTAGATCACGACGTTGCCATCCTCCTGGATCTTGAGGACGGATCCGTTGTGACCGTAGGTGTTGCTGGCCCAGACGGGCCGGTTGGCCGAGGTGTAGACGACGAGGTTGCCGTCCGCCTGGAACACCGCCTGGTAGTTCGAGCCGAACGTCATGGTGGCCCAACGGGCCTTGTTGTTCTCGTCGTACACCACGAGGTTGCCGTCCTTCTGCATGTGCAGTCGGGCCCGCTTGGCGTCGAGGGTCTGGCCGGCCTTGAGCACCCGGGTGGCCGAGACGCTGATGTACGCCGGGAGGCTCGGTTTGGCGGCCTTCTTCGGCTTGCTCTGCTTCTTCTTGGTCGTGACCTTGGTGGTCTTCGAGGACGTCGTCCTCGTCGGCGAGGAGACCGGGCTCGACACGGGCGCCGGGGGCGCCGGGGCCGCCGGGTGCGACTTCACCTTCGGCGCGTCGGAGTGGGACCGACTGGCCGAGGGCGAGGCGGTGGAGGAGGCGTACGGGGCGGCCTGGCCCTCGGCGTCGTCCTCGCCGAGGACGGTGCCGGCCTGGTCGGCGACGACGCTGTCGTGGTTCTCCGGCGCCCGGTCCCGGCTGACCAGCAGCACGGGTACGGCGACGAGGACGGCGCCGAGGACGGCGGCGCCGGCCAGCAGCGGGCGGCCCGGGCGCCCGGTGGGCACGGCGGCGGCGGTGCCGGAGCCGGGGTTGTCGGGGGCGCTCGCGGCCAGCGCCTCGGCGCGCGCCTCGGCCTCGGGGGCGGCAGCGGCGGCGGCCCGGCCGTCACCGCCGTCCGGCCGTCCGGAGGCGGCGGCGGGCTCGACGGCGCCCCGGCCGTCGGGAGTTCCCCGCCCCAGTGCCCCGGTGGTCCCTCGGGCCTCGGCGCCCTCGGCCGCGGCAGCGGCCGGGGCCTCCGGCGTGGCGGGGCTCGCCGCGACGGCGGCGGCCGCCGCGGTGGCCGGGGCGGCGACGGCCGCGGCAGCGGCGCCCTGCGCCGTGGCGGAGGCCGCCGCGGCGGCCTCCCGCTTCCTCTTCCGCCCGCCGAAGAGCCCCGAGCCCGCCTCCCGACGACCCGCGGCGGCCCCGGAACCGGTGGCCGGCACGCCGCCCTCGGCGCCGCCCGGCGCACCCGCGCCCGGCTCGTCCTTCTCGCCCGCGCCGGCACCCGGACCCGCCTCCCGGCGGCCCCCGGCGGCCGTGGCACCGTCGGCAACCGCCGCCGCGCCCCGGCCCGAGGCGCCGAGAGCGCCGGTGCCCGTGCCGCCGGCGGCCGGGGACGCGGGCCGGCCCAAGGCGCCCGGTCCCGCGACGACCGGTGCCTCGGCATCCGCCTCGGCGCCGCCCGGCGCACCCTCGCCTGGCTCGCCCTTTCCGCCTTCGGCACCCGCAGTCGCCTTCTGGCGGGCCGCGGCCGGGCCCAGGGTGACGGTGGCGCCGTCGGCGGCGCGGCCCAGGACACCGGAGGGGGCGACGTCGGAGTCGGTGTCCCCGGCCTCCGGTGCACCGGCCTCACCCTCCCCGCCGTCGTCGCCCCGCGCGGCGTCCGGCCGTGAGCCGGCGCCGGTGAGGGTGTCGAAGGCCGCGCCCTCGTCGGCGGTGTCGTCCGCCGCGGTGGCGGGCCACGCCGTGCGCGGGTCCCGCGGCGGGCCGGAGGCCGCCGGCCCGCCGCCCGCGCCGGTGTCCGGGGCGCCCGTCGGGCTCCCGGCTGCCGCCGAGGTGTCGTCCGTCGAAGTCTCCGCCGCCGTCTCCCCGGCGGCCGATTTCGTCCGTTCTGCCATCCGCGCCATCCGTCCCGCAGTTCGTCATGCGTCCGTGTGAACGACTCCATTCACGCACATGTTCCAACCGCTCGTCATGTCGCGGGGGTTACCAAAGACTGTCGGAAAGTCTCCGCGCTGGTAAGCGCGTTGCGCACGGCCCATAATTCGTTGCACGGAAACACGCGCCACACCGCGTACCCCACCCGCCCCGGTCGTTCCGGAACCCGGACCGGAGTAGGAACACGCGTGCGGGGACGGCATGATGGTGTCCACCGCAACCCACGGGTGCCGACACGAGGAGGTCAGCGGAGTGCGCCAGGTAGTGACGGTCTGTCCGGAGGGCACCGGGGACGCCCGGACGATCGGAGAGGCCCTGGCCAGGGCGCGCGGCGGCGCGGTGCTGAGTGTGCGCCCGGGGACGTACGAGGAGAACCTCGTCGTCACCACCCGGGTGACCATCGTCGCCGAGCAGTCGCGCGGCAGCGTCCGGCTGGCGCCGCGCCAGGGCACCGTGATCTCCCTGCGGGCGGACGCGGTGATGCTCACCGACCTCGTGGTGCAGGGCCAGGACGAGAAACTGCCCGTCGTGGACGTCTCGCAGGGCCAGGTCGCGATGCAGGGCTGCGATCTGTCCGGGATGTCCTGGACGACGGTGCTGGCCCGCAACTCCGGCTCGCTGGCGATGCGCGAGTGCCGGGTGTCGAGCCGGTCCGGCGCGGGTGTCGTGGTGACCTCGCAGACGGAGAGCTCGCTGGAGTCCTGCACGCTGGAGCACCTCGGCACCAGCGGTGTGGTGATCGGCGAGCGCGGCCGGGCCACCGTGCGCGGCTGCACGATCCGGGACGCCCGCGGCAACGGCATCCTGGCCAACGGCGACGCCCAGGGCTCGGTCGAGGACTGCGACGTCTCCTCCACGGACAAGCCGTCGCTGGCCCTGGAGGAGCGCAGCGCGCTGAAGGTGCTGCGCACGGTGATCCACGACACCACGACCGGCGCGCACCTGACCAGCTCCGGCCGCACGGAGCTGGAGGAGCTGCGGGTCAACGGCACCAGCGGTCCCGGCATCGTCGTCTCGCACGGCGCCGACCCGGTGCTGCGCCGCTGCCGCACCGCGCGTACGCAGAGCCACGGCCTGCTGGTGACGGACCGGTCGCGCGGCACGTACGAGGACTGCTGGCTGACCGGCGCCCACGTGCCGGCGCTGCGGGTGTCGGGTGCCTCCTCGCCGACGCTGACCTCGCTGACCGTGCGGGACGGCGAGGCGGACGGCGTGCTCCTGGAGGAGGACTCGGCGGCCGAGCTGGAGCGCGTGGAGATCGTCGACGTCAAGGGCACCGGCGTGGTCGTCAAGGGCGGCGCCAACCCCCTGGTGCGGCGGGCCCGGATCACCGGGGCCGGCGGCACGGGTGTGTCGGTGCGCGACGGCGGGCGCGGCCGGGTGGAGGACTGCACGGTGGAGACGCCGGGCGGCGCGGGCGCCCAGGTCGCCTCGGGCGGTGACGTCTATCTGGCCGGGTTCCAGGTGAGCAACCCCGCCGGGGCCGGTCTGGAGATCGGCCCGGAGGGCACGGTGTCGATCCGGGACGGCGAGCTGGTGTCGGCGGGCGGCTGCGGTGTCCTGGTGGACAACGGCGGCGAGCTGACGGCGACCCGGGTCCGGGCGGCGGCCGCCGCCGAGCACGGTTTCCTGATCCGGGACGGCGGCCGGGCCTCGCTCAACGGCTGCGAGGCGGCCGGCTCCACCCGCGACGGCATCCGGGTGGAGTCCGAGGCGCCGGTCTCGGTGGTCAACTGCACCGTGCGGGAGAACCGGGGCGCCGGCCTGATGCAGTCCAAGGCAGGCGGCCGGCTGGCGGTGGAGAACCTCACCAGCACCGGCAACGAGTCCCGTGACGCCTGGGGCTTCGGCGAGGCGGAGGGCACCGACCCGGCGGGCACCGTACCGGAGTCCGACGGGCCGGGGCGCCCGGACGGGCCGATGGCCGCGCTGGAGAGCCTGATCGGCCTGGACAACGTCAAGGAGCAGGTCCGCACGCTGGTCAACCTCACCCAGCTGGCCAGGCGCCGCGCCCAGCTCGGCATGTCGGCGCCGCCGATGAGCCGGCACCTGATCTTCGCCGGCCCGCCCGGCACCGGCAAGACCACCGTGGCCCGGCTGTACGGCACGATCCTGGCCGAGCTGGGGGCGCTGCGCTCCGGGCACCTGGTGGAGGTCTCGCGCGCCGATCTGGTGGCGCAGGTCATCGGCGGTACCGCCATCAAGACCACGGAGACCTTCGAACGGGCTCTGGGCGGCGTGCTGTTCATCGACGAGGCGTACACCCTCACCTCCGACTCCCGGGGCTCGGGCGCGGACTTCGGCCGGGAGGCCGTGGACACGCTGCTGAAGCTGATGGAGGACCACCGCGACGACGTGGTGGTCGTGGTGGCCGGCTACTCCAACGAGATGCGCAGCTTCCTCTCCTCCAACCCGGGACTGGCCTCCCGGTTCTCGCGGACCGTGGAGTTCGAGAACTACTCGGTGCCCGAACTGGTGGAGATCATGGAGAGCATGTGCGGGCGCCACCAGTACGTGCTCGCCGACGAGACCCGCAAGGCGCTCGCGGTGCACTTCGACCGGCTGCCGAAGGACGCCGGCTTCGGCAACGGCCGTGCCGCCCGGCAGGTGTTCGAGGAGATGGTGGACCGGCAGGCGGTGCGGCTGGCCTCGCTGTCGGACGTCTCCGAGCAGGACCTCACGCTGCTGCTGCCGCAGGACATCAGCGAGGAGGCGGCGCAGGAGGCCGCCGCGGGACCGGACGGCGTGGACGCCGGCGACGACGCGCTGAGCAGGCTGGACGCACTGGTCGGGCTGTCGGCGGTCAAGCGGGACGTCACCGACCTGGTCAACCTGGTCTCGACGGCACGGCAGCGCGAGGCCGCCGGGCTCCCGGTGCCCCGGATCAGTCACCACCTGGTGTTCACCGGCCCGCCCGGCACCGGTAAGACGACCGTGGCCCGGCTCTACGGCGAACTCCTCGTCTCGCTGGGCGTGCTGCCGCGCGGCCAGCTCGTCGAGGTCTCGCGCGCCGATCTGGTCGGCCGGTACGTGGGCCACACCGCGCAGCTGACCCGGGAGGTCTTCGAACGGGCCCTGGGCGGCGTGCTGTTCATCGACGAGGCGTACACCCTCACCCCGCGCGGCGGCTCCGGGTCGGACTTCGGCCAGGAGGCGGTGGACACGCTGCTGAAGCTGATGGAGGACCACCGCGACCAGGTGGTCGTCATCGTGGCCGGCTACACCGGCGAGATGGAGGCGTTCCTCTCCTCCAACCCGGGCCTGTCCTCCCGGTTCTCGCGCCGGGTGGAGTTCGCCGACTACACCTCCGACGAGCTGGTCACCATCGTCCGCCAGCACGCGGTGCAGGCGGGGTACGAGTGCGGGGCCGGGCTCGGCTCGGTGCTGCGGCAGCACTTCGACACGCTGCCCAGGGACCGGTCGTTCGGCAACGCGCGCACCGCCCGCCAGGTGCTGGAACGGATGATGACCCGGCAGGCGGGCCGGCTCAGCCGGCTGGCCGCGCCCAGCCTGGACGACCTGCGGCTGCTCCTCCCCGAGGACCTGGTCGACCAGGCGTCCGCGTCGCCCGCCTCCAGCGGGGCGGCGGGCGCATGACGAACGGAACGGGACCGCACATGACGGGCAGGACCCCGCGCGCCCCCCGGCGGGCCCGCGTCCTCGGTGCCGCGCTGCTGCTGACGGCCGTCGTGGGCGGCAGTGCCGCCGCGCCCGCGGCGGCGGACGGGGGCAGTTCGGTGCGGCTGCCGGTGCTGCCCTCGACGGTGTCCGCCGACGACCCGTGCACGGCGGGTTCCAGCCGGCAGGCCACGGCGGTGCCGTGGGAGCAGGCCGGTCTCCAGCTGAACCGGGCCTGGCAGGTGACGACGGGCGACGGGGTGACCGTCGGCGTCGTCGACACCGGGGTCTCCACCTCCGCGCCCGCGCTCAAGGGGCGGGTGACGGCGGTCGGCGACGCCGGGACGGACTGCGTCGGGCACGGCACGTTCGTCGCCGGTCTGGTGGCCGCCGCGACGCGGGACGGCGTACGGTTCGCGGGCGTCGCCCAGCACGCCCGCATCCTCGCGGTGCGCGGCACCGACAGCCGGGGCGCGGTCACCGCCGAGCGGGTCGCGTCCGGTATCGAGGCCGCGGTCGAGGGCGGCGCCAAGGTGGTGACGGTGTCGGCGGCGCTCGAGAGCGACTCCGCCGCGCTGCGCTCGGCGGTGGCGCTGGCCGCGAAGAAGGACGTCCTGGTGGTCGCCGCGGCGGTGCCGAACGTGCCGTCCACGCCCTCTTCCACGGATCTGCCCGCGCGCGACTTCTACCCGGCGGCGGCCGACGGGGTGCTCTCCGTCCTCGACGTCGACGTCGACGGCAAGCGTCCGACCGGCTCGTACACCACCGACAGCGCGGACCTCGCCGCGCCCGGCGACGGCGTCGTCGGCATCGGTCCGGCCAAGGACGGCCACTACATCGGCTCCGGTGCCTCGCTGGCCGCCGGTTTCGTGGCCGGGTCGGCGGCGCTGGTGCGCTCCGTCCACCCGGAGCTGTCGGCGAAGGAGACGGCCCAGTTGTTGCGGTCGTCCGCGTATCCGGCGGACGTGCCGCGGTTGGACCCGTACGCGGCGGTGACGTCCGTCCTCACCTCCGAGAACGGCGGGCTGCGGGGGCAGGCCGCGGCGGCTGCGCCGGTGCGGATGCCGGAGGACAAGGCGGCCGGGCCGCTGCGCCGGGCCATGTGGCCGGCGGCGGCCGGACTCGGCGTGATCATCGCCGTCGTCTGGCTCGGCGTGATCCTCCCCCGGGGCCGCCGGCTGGGCTGGCGCCCCACGTCCGCGAAGACCGCGGGGAGCGCGGAGACGGACGTCTGAGGGTTCGTCGTCGGGTGTGGGTCGTCCGTGGCCGGTCGCGCCTCGCGGCGGAGCCGCACATCGACACAGCCCCGCGCCCCTGAAGGATCCCGGGTGCCCCCTGCTTTTCAGGGGCGCGGGGAACTGCGCGACCAGCCACGGACAACCCGCACCCGCCATCGCACCCCGCACCTCACCCCCCTCCCGCGCGTCACAAAAGGGCCGGCCACGACCTCCCAGGTCGCGACCGGCCCTCTGCCAACCCGGCGGAGACTACTCCGCCGTCCCCGCGGCCAGGGCCGTCTGAATAAGCACCGGCTTGCGTCGGACGATACGGAGCGCCCGCCCCGGCGGGAGCACCCGCGGCTTGACGTTGCCGAACACGTAGCCCTCCGACGGCGGGCAGGACATCAGGATGCCCGGTGTGTTGACCTCGTCGAGCCGCCGCAGCAACTGGTCGTTCAGCCCGCGCCCCGCGCCGGTCGCGGAGCGGACGACCACCATGTGCAGCCCCAGTTCGTGGCCGAGGGCGAGGTGTTCGAAGAGCGGGGCGAACGGGTGGTCCATGACCGTGCCGCCGCCGACCATGTCGTAGTCGTCGACGAGGACGAACAGCCGGGGCCCGCTCCACCAGTCGGCGAGCCGCATCCGGGCCGGGGTGATCTCCGGGCCGGGCAGCCGGGTGCGCAGCGCCTTGGCCGAGCCGCCGACGAGCTGCTTGAGCGCGTCCATGGCGACGGCGTGGCCGAGCCGGTACTCCTCGGGCACCGCGTCGACGAGGTCGCGGCGGTAGTCGACGACGAGGATGCGCGCCTCGCTGGGCTGGTAGCGGGCGACGACCGCGTCGGCGATCACCCGCAGCAGGTTGGTCTTGCCGCTCTCGGTGTCGCCGACGGCGACCAGGTGGGGGGTGCGGGAGAAGTCGTGCCAGACCGTGCCGAGGGTCTCCTCGTCCTGGCCGAGCGGCACCTTGAGGCCGTCGCCGAGCTCCGGCTCGGGCAGGTCGGCGGCGGGCAGCAGGTGCGGCAGCATCCGCACCTGCGGGGCGCGCGGCCCCTGCCAGGCGCCGGCGATCCGCTCCACGAGGTCGGCGACGCCCTCGCTGAGCGTCTCCGGGTCGCTGGAGCCGTCGCCGCGGGGCAGCGCGGACAGGAAGTGCAGCTTGGCGTCGACGGTGAGGCCCCGGCCGGGGATGCGGGGCACGGCGGAGGCCTTGCGGATGTCCACCACGGAGTCCATGTTGTCGCCGAGCCGCAGTTCGAGCCGGGTGTCGGCCTGGTCCCGGACCGGGGCGGTGAGCTCCAGCCAGCGGGCGGTGGCGACGACGAGGTGGATGCCGTAGTTGAGGCCGCCGGTGGCGATCTGGTTGAAGGTGGGGATGAACTGGTCGAAGTTCTGCCGGACCTCGGACCAGCCGTCGATCACCAGGAAGATGTCGCCGTGCGGTTCGTCGGGGAACTCCCCGGCGGCGCGGCGGCGCCGGTAGGTGGCCATCGAGTCGATGCCCTGGTCGAGGAAGAACTTCTCGCGCTCGGTCAGGACGGCGGTGACCTCGGCGACGGTGCGGCTGATCCGCTCGGCGTCGAGGCGGGCCGCGACCCCGGCGACGTGCGGCAGCCCGGTGAGCTGGGAGAGCGTGCCGCCGCCGAAGTCGAGGCAGTAGAACTGGACTTCGCGGGGGGTGTGGGTGAGCGCGAGGGCCATGATGAGGCTGCGCAGCACGGTCGACTTGCCGCTCTGCGAGCCGCCCGCGACGGCGACGTGGCCGCCGGCCGTGGCGAGGTCCACCACGAGCGGCTCGCGGCGCTGGTCGAAGGGCTTGTCGACGAGGCCGACGGGGACCCGCAGCTTGCCGGTGCCCAGCCAGCGGGACGCGGTCAGGCCGCGCACCGGGTCGACGGTGAGGCCGCCGAGGAGTTCGTCGAGCGGGGAGGGGTCGCCGAGCGGCGGCAGCCACACCCGGTGGGCGGGCGGCCCGGAGTCGCGCAGCCGGTCCAGGGCCACCGACAGCAGGGTGCTGCTCTCCTCCTCTTCCTCCGGCTCGGGCTGGACGGCGGCCGGTGCGGGGGCGCGGGGCACGACGTACCCGGCGGACCAGGGCACCACCTGGGTGGCGACCCGGGCCTGGGCGACGGCGCCGCCGCGCCTGCGGTAGGGGCCGGAGACGTAGGCGGCGCGGAACCGGGTGAGGGCCTCGACGCCGCTCTTGAGGTAGCCGCTGCCGGGCTGGGAGGGCAGTTCGTAGGCGTCGGGGACGCCGAGGACGCCCCGGGACTCCATCGCGGAGAAGGTGCGCAGACCGATCCGGTACGACAGGTGCGACTCGAGCTGGTGCATACGGCCCTCGTCCAGTCGCTGCGAGGCGAGCAGCAGGTGCACGCCGAGCGACCGGCCGAGGCGGCCGATCATCACGAACAGCTCCATGAACTCGCGGTGCGAGGCGAGGAGTTCGCTGAACTCGTCGACGACGACGAAGAGGCTGGGCAGCGGGTCGAGGGCGGCGCCGGCGGCGCGGGCCCGCTCGTACTCCAGGGCGGAGGTGTAGTTGCCGGCCGACCGCAGCAGTTCCTGGCGGCGGATCAGTTCGCCGTGCAGGGCGTCCTGCATGCGCTCGACGAGGGCGGCCTCGTCGGCGAGGTTGGTGATGACGGCGCTGGTGTGCGGGAGTTCGTCCAGGCCGAGGAAGGTGGCGCCGCCCTTGAAGTCGACGAGGATGAAGTTGAGGTGCTCGGAGGAGTTGGTCAGGGCGAGGCCGAGGACGAGGGTGCGCAGCAGCTCGGACTTGCCGGAGCCGGTGGCGCCGATCAGCATGCCGTGCGGGCCCATGCCGCCCTGTGCGGACTCCTTGATGTCGAGTTCGACGGGGCGTCCGTCGGGGCCGACGGCGATCGGGACCCGCAGCCGGGCGGAGCCGGTGTGCTTGCGGAACAGGGTCTCGGGTTCGAGGCGGTGCAGGTCGGCGACGCCGAGGAGGGTGGTGAGCTCCATGTCGGCGAGCAGCGGCTCGACGGCGTCGGTGGTGAGGCTCATCCGGTAGGGGGAGATGAGCCGGGCGAGCGATTCGGCGGCGCGGGGTCCGACCTGGTCGGGGCGGCCGAGGACGGTGGTCTGCTCCTTGCGGCTGCGGTCGGTGCGGACCAGGGAGACGGTGTCGGGGGCGACGTCGAGGCGCAGCGTGGTGCGTCCCGGCCGCCAGGTGAGGGAGCCGGAGAGGTCCAGGACGACGGCGTTGCGGTAGCCGGGGCCGTCGAAGCGGTGGCCGGCCGGGACGCTCGTGCCGTCCACGATGACCACGATGAACGGCTCGTCACGGCCGGGTGCGGCGTCCGGGTCGAAGGCGGGCCGCTCGGCGAACTCGCTGCCGAGCTGGTCCTCCAGGTCGGTGAAGGCGGTGGCGATCATGCGCAGCGGGCCGGCGCCGTCGGTCTCCTGCGGGTGCTGGTTGTGGGGGAGCCATTTCAGCCATTCCCACTCGGCGCGCACCTCGTCGTCGGCGCAGACCGCGATCCACATCTCCTCCGGCGGGTGGAACAGCGTCAGTTGGCACAGTGCGGCGCGGAGCATGGCGCGGGCGGCGTCCCGGTCGCCGCGCATCAGCACGCGTGACCAGGAGCGCAGGTAGAGGGCGATGGGCTGGCCGGGGACGGTGCTGTAGGCGCGGATGAAGCGGCGCAGCGCGTGCGCGCTGAGCGGTTCGAGGTCCTCGACGGGTTTGGTGGAGATCGGGGTGAGCCGCATGGCGAACTGCTGGTCGCCGACGGCTATCCGGACCTCGCCGAAGTCCTCGTCCTTGGGGCGGCGTTCCCACAGCCGGGTGGTGCGCACCATGGAGCGCAGCACCTGGGGGTCGGGGTGGCGCCAGGCGAGGGCGAGCTGCTGCTCGACCACCGCGCGCTGCACGGTGCGCCGGCTCTGGGCGAGGTAGCGCAGGTAGTCACGGCGTTCGCCGCGCAGCCGCTGCTTGCGGTCGCCGGCCTTGCGCATCACCTGACCGACCATCATGGCGGCGGCGGCCAGCACCATCATGCCGAGCGCGATGTACATGAAAACGCCGTTGCCCTGGCCTCCGGTGCGCAGGAACATCAGCATCATCGAGACCGACATCATGGCCATCGGCATGTACGTCCACACCGCGGAGGTGTCCGGGACGGTCTCCTGCAAGGTCGGCGGTTCCTGCAGGGTCAGCTCGCCGCTGGGCATGACCGGCCCGCGACGGCGGGCCGGTCGACGGAACAGGACCACGCTCAACGCTGGAGCTCCTTAACGGTTCGTTCGCACGCGACGGCGGCACGGGAAGGCAGCCGGGCGCGCCCGGGAACGGCACCTCGGCAGCGCACGCCGGGCGGCGCGCGGGGAAGGCCGGTCGGCCGGACCGTACGATACGGCGGTGCACCAGTACGTGCCCTCAGGGGTAACACGACGTGAACACCATTGTGCCCCCATCCCCGTTGACGACGGTGATCGGAAGTGTCAGTAGTCTGCACCCCGTCAACTCCGTACGTCCATGTCATCCCTCCCCCGGTCTTCCCGTTCCTAGTCCTGCTGCCTTCCCGTATCCGACGTTGAGAGATGTGAGTCCCGGTATGACCGACACCTCCGTGGCCGGACTGTGCCATGTGACCGTGCGCGCCCCCGCCCGCACCATCGACCTCGCCGTGCCGTCCGACGTGCCGGTCGCCGATCTGCTGCCCACGGTGCTGCGCTACGCGGGCGAGGACGTCGAGGAGAACGGCCTCGAGCACGACGGCTGGATACTTCAGCGCCTCGGCGGCCGGCCGCTGGACGAGGAGGCGACGCTGGCCTCGCTCGACCTGACCGACGGTGAGGCGCTCCATCTGCGGCCGCGTACCGAGGCGTTGCCGGAGGTGCGGCTCGACGATCTGGTGGACGGGATCGCGGCGGTCACCCGGGACCGGCTGCACGGCTGGAGCGAGGAGGCGGCGCGGCGGCTGCTGCGCGGACTGGTGGCGCTGGCGGTGCTGTCCGGGCTGGTCCTGCTGGCCTGGCCGGGGGGTGTCTCGGTGCCGCTGCGCGTGGGGGCGGCGTGTGCCACGGGGCTGCTGCTCCTCGCGGGTTCGGCCTCGGCGAGCCGGGCGGTGGACGATCCGGCGACCGGCGCGGTGCTGGGCCTGCTGGCCTCCCCGGCGCTGGCGATGGCGGGCTGGCTGGTGCCGGGCGGTGAGCTCAGCGGGCCGCAGGCCCACCAGGTGCTGGGCGCCCGGCTGTTGGGGGCGGCGGCGGCCTGGGCGGGCGGCGCGGTGCTGGCCCTCGCGGCCGCGGCGGTGCGTACGCCGCTGTTCCTGGCGTCGGCCCTGGTGGCGCTGGCGGCGGCGGTGGGCGGCACGCTGATGACGGTGTTCGACGTGCGTCCGGCGGCGGCGGCCGGTGTGGTGGCGGCGCTGACGGTGCTGGTGGGCGGTCTGGTGCCGGCGCTGTCGTTCCGGTTCGCGGGGATGCGGATGCCGGCGCTGCCGACCAACGCGAGCCAGTTGCAGGAGGGCATCGAGCCCTACCGGGGCGACGACGTGGCGGTCCGTACCGAGCTGGCCAGTGAGTGGATGACGGCGCTGTACGGGGCGACGGGTGTGCTGGCGTCGAGCTGCCTGGTGGGGCTGGCCCACAAACCGAATCTGCCGGCGCTGCTGTGCGCGCTGGTGCTGTCGCTGCTGCTGCTCCTGCACGGCCGGGGCCTGGTGAACACCGCGCAGCGGCTGGTGCTGGTGCTGCCGGGTGCGTGGGGTCTGCTGCTGCTCACGTTCGGCTGGGGTCTGGAGCTGTCCGGGTCGCGGCGGGCGCTGCTGGTGGCGGGGCTGCTGGCGGTGGCGGCGGCGCTGCTGGTGGCGCTGTGGACGGTGCCGGGGCGGCGGCTGGTGCCGTACTGGGGGCGGGCGGCGGAGCTGCTGCACTCGCTGCTGGCGATCGCGCTGCTGCCGCTGACGCTGTGGCTGCTCGGCGTGTTCGGTCATCTGCGCGGCATGACGGGCTGACCCGGGCGGCCGGTCCGGTCCCCGTAAGCGAGTACGTACCAGAACGAGCCAGGAGGCAACGTGCGGTCCAAGCGCGACCAGGTGCAGGCGCACACGTTCATGATGGGGCGGCTGACCGCGGGCATGCTGCTGGCCGACCCGGACGCCCCGGAGAGTCCGCTGGGGCGCACCACCCGCGGGGCACTGATCGGGGTGGTGGTCGGCGCGCTGGTGTGCGGCGGCGCGGTGGTGTTCGGGCTGCTCAGGCCGGGCGGCAACGACACCTGGCGCAGCGGCGACACCCTCATCGTCAACAAGGACACCGGCGCCCGCTACCTGTACGCCGGGGGCCGGCTGCGGCCGGTGCGCAACTACGCGTCGGCGATGCTGATCGGCGGCTCCGACCTGTCGACGACGTCGGTCGGTTCGGCGTCGCTGGAGGGCACCCCGGTGGGCAGGCCGGTGGGCATCACCGGCGCCCCGGACACCGTGCCGGGCACCGGCGACCTGGAGGACTCGGCGTGGGAGGTGTGCTCGGCGGGCTCGGGCACGACGACGGCGCTGGTGGCGGGGGCACCGGTGGAGACGAAGCCGGTGAGTGAGGATTCGGCGCTGGTGGTGCGGGGACCGGACAGGCGGACGTATCTGGTGTGGCAGGGCAGCCGGCTGATGCTGGACGACGCCTCGGGCGCGGCGGAGTCCCTCGGCTACGGGGCGGTGAAGCCCCGGCCGGTGTCGGCGGCGTTCCTGGACGCCCTGGTGAGCGGCCCGAAGCTGGCCACCCCGGCGGTCGCGGGGCAGGGCTCGCAGGGCCCGGAGCTGGACGGGCGGCCCACCCGGGTGGGCCAGGTGTTCCGGGTGGTGGCGGGCTCCGGCAAGCAGGAGTACGTGTTGCAGAAGGACGGGCTGCACCCGGTGACGGCCACGCAGTCGGCACTGCTGATCGGTGACCCGGCCACCCGCAAGAGGGCCTACGACGGGCAGCCGCCGGCGGTCACCACGATCGGCGTCTCCGATCTGCGGGCCCATCAGGCGCCGGGCACGTCGGCGAAGGACCCCTCGGTGCCCGGGCTGCCGGACAGTCCGCCGCGCGCGGCGGAGCTGGACTCCGGGGTGGCGGCGTGCGCGCAGGTCGACTCGGTCGACGGCCGGGTGCGGGTGCGGTCGGTGCGCCTCGCGGAGTCGGAGCTGTCCCCGGTGGCGCAACCGGACACCACGGCGCTGACGGCGGCGTGCGTGCCGGTGAACGGGGTGGTGATGCGTCCGGGCCACGGCACGCTGGTACGGGTGCTGGGGGCGGCCGGCGCGTCGGTGGGCGACACCACGTTCCTGGTGAGCGACGACGGGGTGAAGTACCGCATCCCGGACTCCCAGGCACTCACGGCACTGGGTTACAACGAGGCGTCGGCCGTGCGGGTGCCGTCCACGCTGCTGTCGATGCTGCCGACCGGGCCCGAGCTGGACACGAAGGCGGCGGCGGAGGAGGCGGTCTCCCCGGCGGCGGCAGCAGGGCCCGCGGCGGGCGGAGCGGCGGCGCAGTGCGGCACGGGCGGTCCCGGCGCCGGCTCCGGGAAGGCGGGTACGTCACCCGTCGCTGCCGGGGACGCCAGGGCGAAGGCCCCGGCGGAGGGCACCGGGGCGGGCAAGGGCGCCGAAGCGGGCAAGGGCACGGAGGCGGGCACCGGCAAGGGCGCCGGCACCGGGCCTTCCGCGGGCAACTCGGGCACCGCGGGCAGCAGTTCGTGACCGCTTCCGGAGGTGCCCGTGCCCGCTCTCCGACCGCTTTGCAGCAACCGGCACGAGCGCGCCCGGAGACCCGCCGCGGATGGGAAGGTTGCGGCCAAGTAACCGCCGCGCAACAGAACTTGACGGCACCTCGACGGCAACCCCAGATTTTCCTCAGTTGGTTGTCAGCGTAACTTTGCTCACCCTAGGCTCGCAGTGCCCCGAACACTAACCCGACTTACGAAAGGTGGGACGATGGCGGGAGACGGCCAGCAGTCAAGCGAAAGTTCAACCCGGAACGGCATCCAGGCCCTCGAGAGCGCGTTCAGCGGCATCATGAAGATCCGCCAGGACGTCGACGGCACCCGTTCCACCCTGGGCAGCGGCTACCAGGGCAGCGACGGTGGCCAGTACGGCCAGCTGCTCGCCCAGTGGGACGGCCAGTGCAACGTCATCCTCAAGAACCTCGAGGACGTCATCGACCGGCTGAACCAGAGCCTGGTGGAGCACAACAAGACCCAGGGCTCCTCGAACGACCAGATCAACCAGGCGTACAACGCCTCCCAGTCCGCCTTCGACCAGCTGGCGGGCTGAGCCAGGCAGGGCCGTGCCCCTTGGCGCACCCCACACCAAGACCCACAACCCCGTAACACCTCGTGAAAGAGGCAGACCGTGGCAGACAACCTGAGCGACGGTTACATCTACGTCAGCTACAACCACATGTCGAACGCGGCGGACGACATGGTCATGCAGACCAAGGCCATCGCGCAGACGCTGTCCAACCTTGAGGCCGAACTCAGCGAGCTGTCCAAGACCTGGTACGGCAACGACGCCAACACCTACCGCCAGAAGCAGGCGGCCTGGGACGGCGCGGTGCAGAACATGGAGACGCTGCTCACCTCGCACGCACAGCTCCTGAGCGACATCTCCTCCAGCTACAAGTACAGCGAGAACTCGCTCAGCCAGATGTGGTCCGAGGTCACCATCGGCCGCTGATCCGGCATCCCTCCGCACCGCGCCGGACCGGCCCCCGCGCCTCCGGCGCGGTGCGGGCATCTCCCCGTACCGTCGCCGTCGCCGCTCCCGTCGGCCGGCGAGCACCGCCAGCGGAGGCACTCATGACAGACCTGACACATCTGGACTCGACCGCGCTGAAGAACTTCAAGAACCAGGATGTCGGCGGGTTCAGGACGGACCTCAAGAACATCCGCGAGGACGCGGCGGGCGTCAAGTCACTGAAGAACACGATCACCAACAACGGCGACGACTCGATCAAGAAGAAGTCCATCCTGCGGATCGGCATGATGGGCGGCGGTGACAACTCGGACGCGCTCGGCGGAGGCGCCCTGCTGACCTCGCTCACGAAGAAGGCCACCGACGTGGACAACATCTTCGTCTCCCAGGGGACGCTCTTCGGGGACATCGACAGCGCCCTCGAGGAAACGATCACCACGCTGCTCAAGACCCAGGGCGACAGTCTCACCTCCATCGACGGCGAGAAGCTGCTGGACATCTTCGGGACCGTCGACGACGACATGACCGGCACCGGGGACAAGACCGAGTCCTGATTCGGGCACCCCCGCCCGCCCCTCCGGCGTACCCCGCTCACCGCCCTTCCTCCACCACTCTCAGCAGCGGAGCTCCGTCCATGGCCGACAGCACGACCGGTACCCCCACGTACGACGAGGGCGACTACTTCGCCCAAGCGGTCATCAACCTCACCGGCTACCCCGTCCCGTCCAGGTCCTCCCTGTTCAAGAGCCTCAGCAGTGCCAGCAGCGACGACTTCTCGGGGCTGCAACTGTTCCGCATGGAGATCTCCGGGGAGGGCATGCGGTCGGTGACCGAGGCCGACTACTCGGCGCTCTACAAGCAGCGGCACGACGGCGGTGACGACTACGTCCTCGCCTTCTACGACGCCGGCGGCGACGGGGCGCACAACAGCGTGAGCTTCAAGAAGGCGCGGATCATCATGATCGGTGTCGGCGTCGATGAGAACGGCCGTGCCACGCTCTGGGGCGACAAGCAGATCAGCGGCGGCGGTAAGTTCGAGGGTTCGTACTCGCACACCCAGTGGGACTCCGGGCCGATGGCGCAGTACATCTCCGGCAGCAAGCTGGCCCTCGACAGGCTGATCGCGAACCTCACGACGGAGGATTTCGAGTACGCCGGGGCCAGTGTCTCCGACGCCAACGCCGTCGACCTGAACTCGTTCGTCACCGTCGGGCAGTCCTTCGACCGGGTGATGAACTTCTTCACCTCCCACGCGGACACCATCGCCTCGTGGATGAAGTCACTCGGTGAGGACCAGGCCGCGTGGAAGGGGAAGGCGGCCAGTCTCTTCTACCACCTGCTGAAGGAACTTCAGACGAATTACGACGGGTACATCAGCCAGCTGGGCGGGCGTGATTACTCGGCCGGTCACGTCTTCAACGACTACCACCCGAAGACGAACGTGAGCGACGCGCTGCTCGGCGCGATGTTCGCCGCGCGGCAGGCGGTCCTCGATGTGCAGAAGGGATGGGATGAGTGGGCCAAGGACGGCAAGCACGACCCCCACTATCACCTTGTCCAGGTGTTGGACAAAGTCAGTAAGTTCGTCATCGAGAACAACATCAATCACGTGCAGTCGAAGACGACCACGTACGGCAACTACGGGGGCGGCACCACCACGACCACGTCGTACTCGACGGAGGCGGCGTTCAAGCAGGTCTCCGAGTACGGCGACCTCACTCAGAAGACCACCTGGGAGAAGATCTCCGACGCGGCCGTGGACGCCTGGGCGGATCACGCGGACAAGACGGTGGTGGCGGCGTCCATGACAGCACTCAGCCATTTGAAGAATGCCTGGGCGAATGCGCTGGACACCATCAAGACGGAGATCAAGAACAAGAACACGGAGACGCTCCAGGAGGTCTACACGAAGGAACAGAACCAGATCGCCGAGGACGAGAACAAGGAGAACAACGACAAGCTCAACAAGTATCTGGACGACCTCGGCAACAACGTCAATAAGCTGGGGGACAACTTCACTGATCTCAACAAGGACCTGAACGACAACTTCAACGACCTCGGCAACAACTTCAACGACCTCAACAAGGATCTCAACGAGAATCTCAACGACCTCGGCAACAACTTCAACGACCTCGGGAACAATTTCAACGACCTCAACAAGGACCTGAACACCAACCTCAACGACCTCGGCGACGGTCTCAACGACGGCCTCAACGGCCTCGGCAACGGCCTCGGCAACAACCTCAAGACGTTCAGCGACGACCTCAACAACGGGCTGAACGGCGCGTTCGACATCAACGATCCCAACAATCCGTTGAACGATCCGAACGGCGTCACCGATCCGAACAATCCGTTGAACGGGTTGGCGTTCAAGTCGGTCAACCCCAATTCGCTCCTGGGTGACGACAACGACAAGACCGGCAACAAGAAGCTGAACTCGCCCACCGGGTCGACCACTCAGCTCAATGACGACGGCACCCTGAAGTCCGACTTCCCGGACGGCTCCTCGTCGTCGTTCAACCCGGACACCGGTGACCTCACCGTCACCGACCCCAACGGGAACACCACCACCAGCCACCTCAACCCGGGCGACAGCTTCACCAACCCGGACGGCTCCACCACCAAGCTCAACGACGACGGCACCCTCACCACCACCTTCCCGGACGGCTCCCAGCAGACCCTGGACCCGACCACCGGTCAGGTCACCACGCTCAACCCCGACGGAAGCATCGCGTCCCAGGGCACCCTGGATCCGACCGACGGCTCCTTCACCCTGCCCGACGGTGGCAGCGCGCAGCTCAATGGGGACGGCTCCCTCAGCTCCGACTTCGCGGACGGGTCGACCAACCCGGACGGCTCCACCACCACCCTCAACAACGACGGCACCCTCACCACCAAGTTCCCCGACGGCTCCAGCCAACAGCTCAACCCCGACACCGGGCAGCTCATCACCACCGACCCGTCCGGCCACACGACGACCACGAACCTCACTCCGGACGCGAGTTCGTTCACCACACCGGACGGCTCCACCGCGCAGCTCAACGGGGACGGCAGCCTCAGCACCGACTTCACGGACGGGTCGCACTCGACGTTCAACCCGGACACCGGCGACCTCACCGTCACCGACCCCAGCGGCCACACCACCACCAGCCACCACCAACCCGGACGGCTCCACCACCACCCTCAACAACGACGGCACCCTCACCACCAAGTTCCCCGACGGCTCCAGCCAACAGCTCAACCCCGACACCGGGGAACTCACCACCACCGATCCGTCCGGCCACTCGACCACCACCCATCTCGTGCCGGACTCCGGGTCGTTCACCACGCCGGACGGGAACAGCGCGCACCTGAACTCCGACGGCACGCTCCACACCGACTTCGCGGACGGGTCGAAGCAGGACATCAACCCGGACACCGGTGATGTCACCGTCACCGACTCCACCGGGCACACCACCACCAGCCACCTCAACCCGGGCGAGAGCTTCACCAACCCGGACGGCTCCACCACCACCCTCAACAACGACGGCACCCTCACCACCAAGTTCCCCGACGGCTCCAGCCAGCAGCTCAACCCCGACACCGGGGAACTCACCACCACCGATCCGAGCGGGCACTCGACCACCACCGACATCAACGGCGACGGTCTGTCGACGTCCTCGTTCAACACCGACGGCCTGAACAACAACTCCTCGTTCAACACCGACGGCCTGAACAACAACTCCTCCCTGGACACCAGCGGCCTGGGCGGCAACGGCGACTCGCTCTCACTGGACGGCGGCCCCACCTCGCTCAACGGCGGTGGGACGAGCGGTGGTTCACTCAACTCCTCGGGCGGCCTGAACTCCGGCTCCGACCTCGACTACGACGACTACGACAGCACCCCGTACGGCGGCGGCTCGCTGCGTTCCGGCAACGTCTCCGAGGGCGTGGCCCTCAACGCCGGCTTCGGCACCACGCAGGACGCGCAGACCACCGCGGGCAACGGCACGCCCATGAACCCGATGGGGATGGGCGGCGGCATGCCGGGCATGGGCGGCATGGGCGGCGGCGGTGGCCAGGGCGGCAACAGCGAACGCACCCGGGCCGTACTCACCGACCCCACCGGCGCCGGCACCCGGCACGGCCGGGGAGGCAGGGCGGCGGGCGTCGACGAGGACGAGGACGTCGTGTACACCCGGCCCACCACCTCCAGCGCCCCGTTCCCGGTGGGCGGCCCCGGGGCCGCCGGCCAGAACGGCCGCTCCACGGAGAGCGGCGACCGGGCCCGGGATGCCTGGCTCACCGAGGACGAGGACGTCTGGGGCACGGACGAGGGCGGTGCGCCCGCGGTCCTCGGCCGCTGACGGGCCCCTTCCGTGCGGTGACGGACGGCACACGGTCGTCCGTCACCGCGCGGGGCAGTCGAGGATGCAGAGAGAAGGCGACAGGGGGATGGTGCGCGGTGGACAGTGAGTCGATCGAACAGCGGCTGGCCAAGGCCATGGCCGAACTGGAGGCGACCGAGGCCGCGGTGGCCCGGGCCGAGGGCCAGCTCGCCCATGCGGAGGCCACGGTGCGCTCAGCCGACCGCGTGGTCGAGGTGACCGTCACCGCACAGGGCGATCTGACATCGGTGACCTTTCTGAACGACAAGTACCGTACGATGCCCGCGGGTCAGCTGGCGGCGAGTGTGCTGGAGGCGGTTCAGGAGGCGCGGGCGCGCATGGCACGCAAGGTCATGGCGACGTTCGAACCGTTCACCAGACCGAACTCCGAGGCACCCGAGCTCAGTGGCTTCGACGTGGACTGGAACAAGATCTTCGGGCCCGGTGTGCTGGAGGGCCCGAAGAGTGACCGGCGTCGCGGATCCGGCCGGCTCCGCGACGAGATCAGCGAGGATCCGGAGGACTGAGGACGATGACGGAGAACGCGTACTTCGCCAACCCCAGCGCGCTGATGGCCGGAACCCGGCAGATCGAGCTGATCAGCCAGATGGCCAACGAGATGTTCGGCGAGTTCGTCGCCGACGTGTCGGCCACCGCCGGCTGGCCGGGCAAGTCCGACAGCTACGCCAAGCAGATGATCCCCAAGGAGAAGGAGCAGCGCGAGGGCTCGATCGCGGCCGGTGAGGCCCTGGTGCACGCGCTGGTGAGCGCGGGCGACGGCACGATCGCGAACACCAAGAGCGTGGTGGGCACGCAGAACGGCGTGCTCGACGCCATCAATGATTCCCGCATCAACACCAACAACGGCGGCTCGCACGGCGGCAAGCGCTGACGGCCCGGTCCTCCACCGATGAGCATCCAGGTCTCGCCGCAGCTGAACAATCTGCTGTTCGTGCTGATCGGCGAGAAGATGCTCCAGGCCGACGAGGACATGGCCTACGCCAACGGCAAACCGTACGGGCGGCTGGCCCGGCGCATGCGGGACCTGTCGGACGTCATCGGGGCGACCGCCGGGGGCGTGGGCCGGTCCCTGCCCCCGAAGGTCGGGGCGAACTATGTGCGCGCGATGCACATGTTCCTCGACGACGGCGGCGTCAACTACCTCCAGGACTTCGCCAAGCAGCTCGACGACCTGGAGAAGTCCCGCACGCAGTCCTCCATGGACATCATGGAGGCCAAGTGGCAGATCATCGCCGAGCTGATCACGCTGTTGCTGGAACTCGCCATCATCATGGCGCTGTCCATCTTCACCGGCGGCACCGCCTCCAGCCAGGCCGCCGTGGCGAAGGCGCGCAGCCGGGTGGCGATCCTCACGGTGATGCAGTGGCTGTTCAAGCGCAGCCACGCGCTGCCCAGCCTCTCGGAGATGTTCGAGGAGGCGTTCCAGACCTTCGCCGTCCGGCTGGGAATGATGCTGGGCGCGCCCAAGGGCCGCAGGCCGGACGGGTTCGACTGGAACCAGATCATCCAGGACGGTGTCTTCGGCGCGTTCACCGGTCTGTTCCACGGGTTCCTGAACGACATCCTCAAAGGTCTGAAGAACAACTTCAAGAACCTGACGAACAGCAACCTGTTCAAGGACCTGACCGGCGACGGCAATAAGTTCAACCACAAGTTCGACAACAACCTCAACAACCACACGCCCAACCCGAAGCCGAAGCCCAACCCGACGCCCGAGCCCCATCCGCACCCGAATCCGAAGCCCGGCCCGGAACCCAAGCCGAACCCGACGCCCGAGCCGAAGCCCGACCCGACGCCGGAGCCGAAGCCGCGTCCGGGACCCAACACCGTCCCGACGCCCGACTTCACCCCGGTGCCGAAGCCGAAGCCGACCCCGATCGACCGGTTCAAGCACGAACTGGGCGAGGACATCCACCACTTCCTCGCCGAGGGCGGCGCGGAGGCGCTCGGCGAGCAGGCGACGGCGGCGATCTTCCACTTCCCCACCGAGGGGCCGATGACGTTCCTCGGCGGCGGCCTCAGCTCGGTGAGCGAACGCCATCTCGGCCAGGGCGCGGCGGCGTTCGGCGGCAAGTTCAACATCAACAAGCCGCCCAACGTCAACACGACGAGCAGCACGGACATCCCGGGCTCGGAGGACAACGACTCCTCCTCCGGCCACTCGTCCGACAACCCCGGCGACGGCAAGGACTCCCCCGACCTCGGCCCCGGCCCCTCCCTCACGCCGCCGCCCGGCGGCACGTCGTCCACGGGCGGCGGCAGCCAGGACCGTCCGGGGACCGGCTCCCCGAAGACGCAGTCCGGCGGCCTCGACGACCTGGACCTCGACGAGAACGGGAGCACCGGTCGCGGCCCGTCCGGCGTCGACCTCGACGACGTCGACCTCGGTGACGTCAAGCTCGGCGACGTGAATCTCGACGGCGGGCATCTGGACGGGGTGCACGTCAACGGTGCCGGCCCCAAGGCGTCCCAGGGCCTCACCGGGGACGACCACACCGGGAACGGCGCGCCGCACGTCGGGAACGGCGCCTCCCAGCCCGGGAACGGCGCCCCGCACGGGGGGACGGTCCCGGCCGGGGGCGGGGTACGGCCCGGGTCCACGACCTCGCAGGGGCCGGGCGGCACCCAGGACGACAGCGGCCTTTTCGACGACGACGTCGACAACGACAGCCTGTTCGACGACAGCGACGCCGAGACCGACACCGACAGCGTCTTCGACAGGCCCCTCGGCGACAACGACAGCGACACGGACACCGAGAGTCTGTTCGGCGACGACGAGACGGCCGCGCACACCGGGGGTCCGGACACCGACCAGTCCAAGGGCTCGCCCGGCCCCGAGGACACCGCCGGCGCACCACTGCCGACCACCGGCGCACCCCTGCCGACCACCGGCGCACCACTGCCACACACCTCGCCGTCCACCGGGCCGACGGGGTCGACCGGGTCCACCGGATCCACCGGGTCCCCGACGCCGGGCACGAGCACGGGCACGGGCACCGGCACCGGCACCGGCACTCGGACGCCCGCGCCGGGACAGTCAGACCACTCGGCACCGGACACGGACGCCACGTCGAGCACGGACGACACGTCCAGCACGGACGACACGTCCAGCACGACGAGCGATACACCGAGCACGACGAGCCATACCGGCACGACGAGCACGACGGACGACACGTCCAGCACGAACGACACGACGAGCACGTCGAGCACGTCGAGCACGAGGGACGACACGCCGAGCACCACGGCGACGGACGACACGTCCGGCATCAACGCCCCCGTCGCCACGACCAGTCACGGCACGCCGACGCACACCAACACCCCGCAGGGTGTGACCGGCAAGGGCAAGGGGCCGGAGCTGTCGTCCGACCCCGACGTCACGGACGTCGCCGACGCGCGGGACCGGCACGCCGACGCCGTACGGGAGTTCACCGACGCGGCGAACGACGCCGAGCGGATCCGGACGCGGGTGGAGAACGGCGAGGGAAGCAGCCGCGACCTCGACGCACTCGACCGGGCGAATCAGCGGGCGGAGCAGGCCGGGCAGCAACTGGCCGGGACCGTGGACCGACTGCGGGACCTCGGCGTCGACCCGTACGCCCCGGTCGTCGCCTCCCCGCACCCCGCGCCCGCCCCCGTCGTGCAGCGGGACGCGACACAGCGGCAGTGGATCGCCTCGCAGGTGACCGCCGACGACCTCCCCGACGGCCTGCCGGCGCAGCTGGGCCCCGACATCACGGTGACCCGGGACGACGTCACCGCGGCGGGAGTGACCGTCGGCCCCGATCTGCACACGCAGTTCGCGCTGGGCGACGGCCGGGTGTCCCTGGCCGACAGCGGGCTGGACCCCGTGGACCAGGTGAAGGTGCTGATGAACCGGCCGGGTCCATGGCCGGAGGGCCTGGACACCGTCGCGTCCCATGCCTCCCAGCGGCTGTGGCAGAACTCCTACGACGACTTCGCCCAGTCGCGGCCGGACCTGGATCCCGGCACCGTGCGGCAGGCCTGGGACTCGGCGGCCGGGCTGGTCCTGCCGCTGGAACTGCACCCCGTGCTCGCCGACTCCCGGCAGTCGGTCTCGCCGACCGCCTCCGCAACGACCTCGGACTCCCGGTCCGGGTCCGCGGCGGCGGCACCGGAACGACGGAACCGACGCCGGCCGACGTCCCTCAGCCGATCACCACCTCGTCGAGCCTGCCCGCCCCGGGCACGGGGAACCCGCCCGCTCCGCTCCCGAACACCACCACGGACACGGTCACCGACACCACGCCGGCCCCGCCTCCGGCCCCCGTCGACACGACCTCCGCGGCGCCGCCCCCGCCGGAGGACACCGAGCAGCCCCCTGCGCAGGACCCGCCCGCGGACACCGTCACGCCGGTGATACCGACCATCACCGTGACATCGCCCGACGACACCACGACCGCACCGGAGCCGGACGGCGGCCGGCGCCCCTCCTACCTCGGCGGCTACGGACGGCGTCACGACGGCCAGGTCGGCCTGGTGTACGTGAACCCGATCTCGCCGGACGTGGTGGACGCGGTGCACCGCCAGGTGATCGCCGCGCTGAACCGGCCGGACCCGGCCGAGGGCGACCCGGTGCTGACGCAGCTCCAGGACGTGCTGTCGGCCCAGCGGATGGCGCTGCATCTGCCGTATCTGCGCAGTCTGGGCGGTCACCGGATCACCCTGCGCGTCGACGGCAGGGACCGGGACGTCGACGTACGGCTGGCGCTGAGCAAGAGGCGGCCCTCCGCACGGCAGGGCACTCTTGACACGAGTGACCCCGACAAGCATGTGGAGCGGCGCGGCCAGGGCACCCGGGAGAGCGTCTCGGCGCAGCAGTCCGGCACGTTCTCGACCCTTCCGGTGCCGTGGACGGGTTCGCTGCCGATCGAGCACGCGGGCCCGGTCCGCGCGGTGGACCTGTCGCTGGGCGCGACGCTCACCCACAACCAGGCGGACGGCTCCACCACCGTCACCCACGTCGTGCAGACCACCAGCGCCCAGCGCAGCAACGAGCCCTCGCGCGCCTACGACTTCACCGGCGACTGGCAGGTGCGGGTGGACGCGCCCCCGACGGCACCTCCGACGGCGCCGCCCACCACCACCGGAAGCGACCCGAACACCGGCGCCGACACCGCTCCCGACCCCGGATCGACGGTCGCGCCGCCCGTGGACCCGGCGCACGACTGGGGCCCGGCGGCCCAGCACGGCCCGCTCACCATCTGGTTCCCGCAGCATCTGGTGGACGCGCACGACAACCCGTCCCAGGCACTGCCCGAGGCCGCGCACCCCAGCACCCTGCCGATCTTCGGCGTGGACTCCGTCCTGCACCCGCGCCGCCTGTACGAGGGCGCCGCGCACGAGTTCCGCACGGACCTCGACGCCACGGCCTCCTCCCAGCTCGCGGACTTCCTGTCCGAGCCGGTGCTGCGCGGCACGCTGCCCATGCAGCTCGACGGCGGGCTGTACTCACCGGTGCTCACCGACGCGCACGGCCGGGCCGTCGGCATGGTGCGGCTGGACGCGGTCGTCGCGCCGCGGAACCGGGTCGCCAAGAGCATCGACGGCAAGATCAACCTGGAGAGCCACCTCGTCAACACGGTGAAGAACGACCAGAAGACCGCGTTCAACAGCGGGGTCGCCTTCACCGGCAGCATCGGCCCGTCCTTCACCCATGACACCCGGCAGGGCCATCCGGACGCCACCGGCAGCGTCGGCGGCAGTCTCGCCGGAAAGGGCAGCGCCAGCATCGCGGCGCAGAACGCGTTCGGCACCAGCTCGCTCGCGGCCGCGATGCACGCGGTGCGCACCAACCGCGGCCATCTGCTGACCGAGACGGACGTCACCTACACGCTCACACTGATCCGGCCCGACGGAAGCACGGCGACCTACGCGCCGGGCACCTGGACGCACGGTCTCGATCTGCGGGTGCTCAGCCGCGCGGACGCGGAGGGGCACGCGCCGGACAAGGCCAAGGACGAGGTCCGCCGGCTGCCGCGGGAGCTGGACTCGCTGGAGTCGATCGGGCAGTCGACCGCGCCGCTCGGCGTGAACCACGCGGACACGCTGTTCGACGAGGCGGAGACCTGGCTGCGCGACCAGGGTCTGCTGCCGCCCTCGTCCCGTACCCCCCGGAGCATGCTGCCCGACGAGACGCTGGTGCAGGCGCAGTTGAACAACCTGCGGCGGCTGCGGGAGCTGCGGTCCCAGCTGGGGCTGCGGGCGGCGACCGACTCCATGGTGGACGGCGGCCACTCGCTGTTCCTGGAGATCCCCTCGGTGACGGGACGGCGCCGGGTGCGGCTGGTCCTGGGCGCCGCCCGGGACCCGGGGCGGCCGGTCACCCACGCCAGGGTGCTGCCCGGCATCCAGGTGGAGGGCGTGACGCAGTTCGCGGGCGGTGGCAACGGGCAGCTCGGCAACACCTACGGGCTGGGCGGCGGGTTCGGCGGCGGCCCCTCCATCCCGCTGCCGGGACGCACCTGGACCGCGAGCGGCACCGGCGACTACCAGTTCACGGGCCACACCACACTCGGCAACACCACCGCCACCACGGTCGGCCACGACCAGTTCTTCATCAGCACCGGCGACCAGGACACCCACGTGTTCGAGGTGCCGGCGCTCCTCACGCTCGACCTGTACGAGGGCCCCGGCGCCGAACCGCGGATCAGGTTCGGCGCCCCGGAGCCCGTACCGCACGCCCCCGACGATCTGGAGATGGGCCCCGATCCGGAGTACCACGGGGTGCGGGGCACGGTCCGGCTGGCCGTGCCGCACGGGCGGACCCTGCCCCTCGCGGTCCCCGCCACGGAGGGCGCGTCCACCACCGACACCACCAACGAGCCCACCGCCGAGCGGCCGTTCACCGTCCGCCCGGTCTCGCAGCTCGACCTGGACCGGCTGCGGATGACGGACGAGAACGGCGCGCCCCGGCCGGACGTCGTGCGCATACCGGACGACGCCCTGGTCGACGTGGTGCGCGGCTCCGGGGCGCTACAGAACGGCTTCGGCCGGATCGTCACGGGCGACATACCGACGGCTCCGCCCACGTCCGACACGTCGGGCCCGTCCGACACCTCGCACACCCCGGACACCCCGGACACCTCGACGGACACGAACACCCCGGCGCCCGCCGCCACTCCCTCCGTTCCCGGACCGGTCTCCCGGGCCTTCAACCGGCTCGCCACCTTCCTCACCACCTCGCTGACGGGCAACTCCGCCGCCGACCCCACCACCGTGGCCGCCGAGTCCCGCGCCACCTCCCTCTCCCCCGCGTCGCTGACCGCCCGCGGCCACCAGCTCTTCGGCGGCACCTATGTGCTGGAGGGGCTGACGCTGCCCGGGCTCGGCTCCGACCGGCAGGTCTCCGTCGAGATCCGGGCGATCGCCCACACGCCCCGGCTGACGCACAGCCTGAACCAGTACCTGGAGACGGGCATCTCCTCCGCCGACTCGGCGCAGCAGCTCAAGGGGTTCGGCAAGAGTCACCAGTTCGGCGTGGGAGGCACCTTCACCCAGAACAACCTGCCGCGTCCGGCTTCGGGGCAGGACGGCGACGGCGACGGCGAGCAGTTCTTCACCAGCCCCAGCCCGGGCGTGGACGGCTCGCCGTCCACGGCGCAGCCCGTCGGCCCCGACCGCGGCCGGCCGTCCCGGTTCAGCCCGTCCGGGCGCTACCAGTACGACCGCAAGACGGACAAGTCCGAGACACTCACGTCCACCACGGTCACCAACCGGGTGCCCACCCAGGCCGGACACCAGCACCGGGTCACGGCGGACGTCACCTATCTCCTCACCGTCCGCTCCGGCAACCGCAACGTGTTCGCCAACTCCGTGGGCGTCGGCCCCAACGGGGACGTGACCCTCGCGGTGGACGTGCCGGACGGGTTGCAGTTCCTGATGACCGAGAACCAGCTGCGGCGCGACCGGCGGTGGATGGGCGGCGTCCAGGGGCTGCCCCCCGAGAAGGAGCCCGAGGAGAAGCAGGAGCCGCCGCTGCCCAGCCGGTACATCCAGGACGGCACCCTCGGTCTGGCCTCGGTCAGCTCGGTCACCGAGCTGAGCACGGGGCCGAGGCCGGTCGAGCAGCGCAACCGGTTCCACGACGAGGTACGGCAGCTGGTGGACCGGTTCGCGCCGGGCGCCACCACGCCCGGCCACGCCTCCTATCTGTCCGGCGTCGCCGCCCTGCTCGCCGACCACACCGGCGTGTCCGGCAAGCGGGCGCTGATCGGGCGCGGCAACGGACAGACCAGGTTCGCCTTCCGGCACCACCGGTTCGGCGGGGCGGCCCTGGTCGAGGTGACCCTCTCGGCGCGGCCCACCTCCACCCGCGAGGAGCGGCAGAAGATCCGCGGCACCTCGGTGCCCACCGACAAGTCCGGTATGGAGCAGTGGGGTTCGCAGACGGCGTCGGGCGTGTCCACGTCGGACACGGTCGGCCGGCAGCACCGTTACACCTTCAACCCGATGGCCCGCTTCACCCGGCCCCACGACGACGAGCGCACCGACCGGGTCGGTCCCTCGTTCCATCTGGTCTCCGCGACCAGCAAGATCGACAAACGGAACCACACCGCCGAGGACCGGTTCTGGCTGCGTACCGACAGCGCCGCCGACTTCGACGATCTGGAGTACGAGTTCACCGCCACCGTCCGCACCTCCCTCGTCACGGACTGGCCGCCCAACGTGGTGGGCGCGCTCGTCCAGCGCGGCTTCCTGGCGTGGGACGACGCGGACGCGGGGACCCGCAGCTGGATCAGCCGCACGCTGAGTGGCGCGCTCGGCGACCAGGCGCGGGTCCCGGCCCGGGTGAGTCTGCGGTTCACCGGCAGCGAGGCGGCCGACGCCGCCACCGGCGACTCCTCCCGTCCGCCGGTGGCCCCCTCGGTGTCCGCGTCCGATCCCCGGCGTACGCACAGCACCGCGCCGCCCCCGCTGCGCGAGCAGGAGCTGTTCCACCCCACCGGGAGCACCCCGGTGTACGGGTTCGACGCCTGGGACCAGCTGTACACGGCCCTGGAGGAGACCAACCCCGCCACGGGCCGCGGCTGGCGCGCCCGGCCGGCCTCCACCTCCGAGGAGAACGCGTCGGTGCGGCTGGGCGAGATGCTCCAGGCCGGCACCGTGTCGCTGGACAACCCGCGTCAGGTCGGCGGCATGATGCCGTCGATGCCGGGCGCGTTCCCGCTGGAGGGTGAACCGGACGAACGGCCCACCCTGACGGTGTCGCTGTACCGGCCCAGGGTGGTCACCAACAGCGGTGACGTGACCCTGGACCGGCTGCGGATCACCCTGGACAACAGCAGCACGCTCTCCGGCGGCGACACCACCACCGGGGTGTCCCTGCCGTTCGTGCTGAGCGCCGACGACCCCGACCGCAACCTCCTCGGCGCCACCCCGCCGGTGCTGCAACGGCCCGCCGATCCGAGCAACTTCGGCGGCACCGTGTCCGGCACCCGCCGGGACTGGCTCAAGAACGGCAGCACCAGCGTGCCCAAGGAGGGGCGCAGCGCCCACAGTTACGAGGTGCGCGCCGATGTGCACATCGAGGTCTCGGGCCCCGAGGGCGTACGGCACGTCACCGGCACCGCCACCCTCCGCATCGAGGAGCGCGACGCGCTCGGCCACGGCATCACCCCGCCCCGGCCGGTCGCCCAGGTGTACGACCTGCCGGCGCTGCTGGCCGCCAACCGGCCCGGCACCTCCCCGGACCAGTGGGCGTCGACCCCGCTGCGGGAGCTGCCGGCCGCCCTCGCCCGGGGCGTCGACCCCAAGGACAGCGGCTACCAGTTCTGGGTGGCGACCGGCACCGACCCGGACAGCTCCCGGCTGGCCCTCTCCCTGTACGGCGCCTCCCGCACGGCGCGCTCGACCGGGCACCCGGTGGAGCTGGTCACACGGGGTCCGGAGGGGCTGCGCGTCTGGTCGTTCAACCCCGACGGCACGCTCGTCGCCAACACGAGCCCGGGCACGGACGGGGCGACGCCGTCCGGCACCACGACGGGCGATCCCGCCCTCGACCGGGCGTGGGCGGACTTCGACTTCGTGGCCAACCGGTTCGACGCGGCCACGGCCGACCACGAGCAGGCGCTCGCCGACCTCAACGAGCTGCACGGCCTGCGGACGGACGCGGTGGAGTCGCTGACGCGGGCGACCGACAGGCTCGACGCGGCCAAGGACGCGGCGAACAAGGCGGACCAGGCCGCCACCGACGCCGAGCGGGCCGCCGACGTGGCCGAGCAGAACCTGCGGGACCTGACGGAGCGCATCGGCGAGCTGTCCACGTCCGTCACCGAGGCCCGGGCCAAGATCCCGCCCCTGACCGCGTCCATCGACAACGGCGAACAGCGGGAGATCCGCCTGGGCGGCGAACTCGACGCGGCCCGGAACCACCTCACCGACCTCCAGAATCGGGCGGCGAAGGGGCCGAGCGGGGATGCCGCGTCCGGCACCGACCCCGCGTCCGGCACCGACCCCACGTCGGACACCGATCCCACGCCGGACACCGACGCCACCCCCACCGTCGATCCCGGGCTCGAGCGGCAGATCCAGGCGGCCACCGACGAGGTACGGCGGCTCACCACCGAACTCGGTGACGTACGCGGCCAGTTGACGCAGGACCGCAAGGACCTCCAGGACACCGAGGCCGTCCTCACCCGCGACGAGCCGGCGCTGAACGACGCCCGCGCGCAGCTCCCCGGCGTACGGACCACGGCGAACGACCTGCGGTCGGACGCCAACGGCAAACGCGGGCTGGCCGGCCACCAGGCCCTGGTCCGGGACGACGCGCAGGAGTCCCAGGACCGGGCACAGCAGCAGCTCGACCAGATCGACTCCGACGTCACCGCCGCGACCACACGGCGTGACGACGCCGACTCCTGGCGGAACGTCGCGCAGCTCTACCTGTCGCCCGCGACGGCACTCGTGCTGTCCTCCGCGCCCCCGGCCCTGCCCACCTCGCGCACGACGCTGGCCGCCACCGCCCCGCGCTGGCCGGGCTCCGGGGTGCCCCGCGAGGCGAACCCCTCCACCGGCAACTTCCCGGCCCCCGGGCAGGACGACGGCTCCGACAGCGACCTGAGCTCCGTCGCACCGGAAGGGTCGGACACCGGTGACCACTCCGTGACGGGCACCGAGATCACCGTCCCGGAGTCGACACCCCCCGGGCCTCCGAAGACCGACCCGCCGGGCGACGGCGACACCGACGACACCCACGACAAGAGCAAGGACGACAACACCAACAAGAAGGACGACACCGACAAGAACAACGACACGTCCGACCAGGAAAAGAACGCGGGCAAGGACAACGGCAAGGACGAGGACAAGGGCAAGGACAACGGCAAGGGGAAGGCCAAGGAGACGACCGCCGGGGACGGCACCGCGGCCACTCCCCCCGCACCGGAGCCCTTCCAGGTGCGGGAGCCGCGCGGCCACACCGTGCTGACCCCCGGCGACGGCCGGTGCCTGCTCTACAGCTTCATCGGTACCGACCCCACACGCGTCCGCGACCGGCTGCCCGGACTGAGCAGCGCCTCACCGAGCACCCACGCCTGGCTGAGCCGGCCGGACGACGTGCGCGCGGCGCTCATCGAGGAGGCGATGGCGACGATCGACTCGCCGAGCACTCCGGGCCGGCGCCAGCTCTCCATCACGTCGGACCTCCTCCGCACGCTCGCCGAGAACCGGCTCCGCGACGCACACAACGGTGGACGTCCGCTGCCGCACACCGTGGTGGGCCAGGCCCGGCAGAGCATGCTCAGGACGTTCACCACGCGGACGGCGACGATGAACCGGCCCCAACTCCTCGCCGCTCTCCAGCAGTACGGCATCGACGGGGTGAGGTCGCCGGACCAGCTCGACGACGTGTCTCCGCGCTACCGGGCCGCGCTGCGAGAGGACGGCGTGACCGGCCCGGCGGACCCGGGCGTCCCGCACATGTTCGCCCATCTGCGGGACACCGGACGGCTGCCCGCGCTGAACGACCTGTCCGACGACCAACTGCGCCTGGTGCTCACCTCCGGCTACGTCGACAGCCCCGCGCCCTTCACCGACGCGGAGCACGCGCAGGCGATCGCGACGGTGCGGAACTGGAACACGGCGTGGGGCACCGACATGGGCGAGATGTTCCTGCCCCTATTGGCGGACACCCTGGACCTGAGCGTGGAGGTACTGTCCCCGAACCCCGATGGCACCGGCCCCGGCAGCGTGGTCCGTGTCGACCCACCCACCGCCGACCGGGTCATCGAGGTCCACTACACCGACCGGGACCACTACAACGCCACCACCGCGCCCCCGCTCCCGCACACCAACACGACGTCGAGTGCGCCCCGGCATGCCGGCGACGCCCCCAGCACCCAGCCCGACGGCCGCCACCGCCCCGCACCCACCAACAGGAACCAGGAACCCGCACCCCGCGTCACCGAACCGGTCACCAAGGGCGCCTGGTTCCACCTCCGCCCCCACGCACCCCACGCCACCCTCCACACCGAACGCTTCGACCCCCACGCCGACCCCACCGCCAACCCACCCGGACCCGGCAAACTCT
>NZ_JOHS01000045.1 GCF_000725625.1 Streptomyces sp. NRRL F-6676 | reverse complement strand
GGGTGGGGTGGGGGGTAGGGGGGTGGGGGCCCCTCCCCCCGTTTCCGCACCACCGCCCGTCACCCCCGTCCCCGCCCTCGCCCGCACATGGCCTGTCGGGGTGCGTCCCATCGTGTTGCGTGGCTGGGAGCCGCCGGCCTCGGTCTACGGGCCGGGGCATCGCGGGGTGGATCTGGCGGCGGCGCCGGATACCCCCGTGCGGGCCGTCGCTGCGGGCCGGATCTCCTTCGCGGGGGCGGTCGGCGGGCTCGGGGACGTCTCGGTGGAGCTGGCGGGGACCGGTGCCCCGCCGCTGCGCACCACCTACCAGTCCGTGCGCGCCTCCGTGCACAAGGGCGACGTGGTCGCGCCGGGCGATGTGGTGGGCTTCCTCGCCGAGCCGGGTCCGCGGCACTGTCCCAGGGGCTGTCTGCACTGGGGGCTGCGCCGGGGCGAGACCTATCTCGACCCGCTCTCCCTGCTGCCGCCCTGGCTGCTGCGCCGGGGGCCGTCCCGGCTGCTGCCGGTGCCGGGTGCGCCGTGACCGGGGGCCTTCGGGACAGCGGCCGGTCCGGCGTCAGCCCCGGACGCCCCGCAGGGCGAGGGCGACCGCGGCGTCCGTGATCGTCCCGGGGTCCTCGGCCGCGCCGAACTCGATGCGGCGCACGGCCGCGTCGACGATGCCCTGGAGCAGCATCGCCGCCATGCGGGGCTGCTCGTGCCCGAGGGCGGCGAGGGCCTCGACGACCAGGGTCACGAGTCCGCCGTGGGCGGCGCGGATCTTCTCCCGGGCCCCGGCGTCGAGTTCGCTGGCGGAGATGGCGACGACGGCGCGGTGCCGCCGGTCCCCGACGAGGGCGAGCTGCTGGCGTACGTAGGCCTCGACCTTGCCCTCGGGGGTGCCGGCCCGTTCCATGGCGGCCAGGACGTCGGCCGCCCAGACGGGGAAGTCGACTTCGCACAGTTCTTCGACGACGGCGGCGCGGGAGCGGAAGTACTCGTAGACGGAGGAGCGCGCGAGTCCGGTGCGCTGGGCGAGGGCGGGGAAGGTCAGTGCTTCCGTTCCGCCTTCGGCCAGCAGGGACCGCGCCGCGTCCAGCAGGGCGGCTCGCTGCATCGACCGGTGCTCGGCCACGGAGGCCGCTCGAATCCTTGGCACGCACCCACTGTACGGAGGGTCCGCGGCACGCGGCAGCGGCTTCGCTCACACCCGTGTCCGGTCCTCGCCCCCGCCCATGGGCGTTCTCGCCCCCACCCGTGGTCGGCGGTGCCGGGGTGCGCAGGCCGCCTCATCGGCCGAAACCTGCCAGTTTGGCGCGTAGTTGCAGAACCGATTTGGTGTGGATCTGGCTCACGCGGCTCTCGGTGACGCCGAGTACGTTGCCGATCTCGGCGAGAGTGAGACCTTCGAAGTAGTACAGCGTGACCACGGTCTTCTCGCGTTCGGGCAGGGTGTTGATGGCCCGCGCGAGGAAGCGGCGCAGTTCGCGGTCCTCGGCGACTTCGACCGGGTTGTCGGCGGCGGTGTCCTCCAGGGTGTCCATCAGGCTGAGGCCGCCGCCCTCGCCGCCGATGTGCAGGATCTCTTCCAGGGCGACCACATTGGCCAGGGAGAGCTGGCTGAAGACGGCGTGGAGGTCGTCCACGCGGATGCCGAGTTCGGCGGCGACCTCGCTCTCGGTGGGAGTGCGTCTGAGCCGTGCCTCCAAGGTGGTGTAGGCCCGTTCGACGTTGCGTGCCTTCTGCCGTACCGAGCGCGGGATCCAGTCCAGAGCGCGCAGTTCGTCGATCATGGCGCCGCGGATGCGGGTGATGGCGTAGGTCTCGAACTTGGTTTCGCGGCCGATGTCGTACTTCTCGATGGCGTCGATCAGGCCGAAGACTCCGGAGGAGACGAAGTCGGCCTGTTCGACGTTGGGCGGCAGGCCGACGCTGACCCGGCCGGCCACGTATTTCACCAGCGGCGAGTAGTGCAGGATCAGCTGTTCCCGCAGCCGTTCGTCCCCCGTCGCCTTGTACGTCCGCCACAACTCGTCGAGGGTCGAGGGAGCGGGCGGGCGCACGGTGCCGCCGTCGCGGGCGGCTGGGGGGATGGCCGCCCGGTCGGACCCGGAGGTGTGCTGGGGCATTCGTCGCCTTGTGCCGTTCTGCCGTGGACCGGTACGGCCCTTGGGTGCCGTCGGTCCCGTGCCGGGGTGTTCTGTCGTTGTCGCCGTGTGCAGTGTTGTCGCCGTGTGCTGTTTGGTGGTGTTCCGTCGTTGCCGGATCCTTGTGAGCGTAGCGTGACTGAGCCGTCGCAGTGCGCGAAGGGCCGTGGATCACCCGTGCGCGAAGGGGCCGCGCCGCGTGCGGCACGCTCCCGGTGACCTCACGCACAGTGATGATCGGTTGTGTCCGGGAGTGCGAAGTGCCGAGGTCGCCGGGGGTCCCACGGACGGGCGAACACTCTCGGTCAGGGCGGGTGGGGTCCGGGGCGGCCGGATGTGATGGCCTGGCGTGTCAACTTCCAGCCGTCGCCGTGTCGTTCCACGAAGCCAAGTGCGCGGAGTTCGTACAGTTTTCCGACGGCGTCGTCGGGGGTCGTGCGTGCTTCGCGGGCGATGTCGTCGGTGGTGGCGGTGGAGCTGCCGGGCAGGGCGGCCAGGACGTGGGCGGTGCCCGTGTCGAGCAGGTCGCGCGGGAGGACGGGGCCGTGTCTGTCCGGTGCGAGTTCTCCCATGTCACCTACGAGTTCGGTGATCTCGGCGGCGTCGGAGACGAGGACGGCGTCGCCGCGCAGCAGTTCGTGCACTCCGGCGGAGAGCGCGCTGGTCGCGGGGCCGGGGACGCCCATGGTGTGGCGGCCGAGCCGGGTGGCGGCGCGGGCGGTGACGAGGGCGCCGCTGCGGTGGGCGGCCTCGACGACGACGGTGCCCCGGGTGAGGGCGGCGATGACCCGGTTGCGCTGGATGAATCTGCTGGGCGTGGGGTGGTCGCCGGGTGGCAGTTCGCCGATGACGAGTCCTTGCCGGGCGATTCTGGTGAGCAGCGCGGTGTGTCCGCGGGGGTAGGGGCGGTCGACGCCGCAGGCGAGGACGGCGACGGTGGCGCCGCCGGCGGCGAGGGCACCGCGGTGGGCGGCGCCGTCGACGCCGTAGGCGCCGCCGGAGATGACGACCCAGCCCCGTTCGGCGAGTTGGGCGGCGAGGGTGGTGGCCATGTGTGACCCGTACTCGGTGCAGGCGCGGGCGCCGACGACGGCGACGGAGCGCAGGGCCCACATGCGGAGGCTGGGTGTGCCGCGGACCCAGAGTCCGACGGGCCGCGCGTCCGCGAGGTCGTCGAGCTGCGCGGGCCATTCGAGGTCGCCGGGGCGGACGAAGCGCACTCCGGCGTCCCGTGCGACGGCGAGATCGTGTGCGGGGTCGGCCCGCCGGGCGCGGGCGAGCAGTCCGGCCCATCGTGTCTCCGAGACGCCCGGCAGTGGTCCGCCGCCCGCTCTCAGGTGCGCGGCGACCTGGGCGGCGCCTCGTTCGCGCAGCCAGCGTCCGGCGGTCTCGTCGCCGGGTTCGACGACGCGGCTGAGGAAGACCCGGGCGAGCAGCTCCGGATCGGCGGCGTGTGCGTCCCCGGCCCCCCGGTGTTCCTCAGCTCGGCAGTCCCCTGCCCTCCTGTCCCCTGCCTGGTTGGCGGCCCGGTAGGTCCCCGCCCCGGGGCCGCCGGCCCGCCCGGCCCCGGACCGGCGGTCCCGGGCCCCGTCGCCGTCGGCCGCCCCGCCCTCCCGGGCGGGTGGTTCCGCGGTCATGTGCCCGCTCCGATGGCCATCGGGACGCCGCGCGGGACGCCTGTGCGGAGTTGGAGTGCAAGGCTGACGTCGGCGACGCCGGGGCGGTCGTGGCCGGTGAGGTCGGCGACGGTCCAGGCGACGCGGAGGACGCGGTCGATGCCGCGGGCGGTGAGCGCGCCGCGTTCCAGCTGGTGCTCGGCCTCTTCCATGGCGCCGGGTACGGCGTGCCACCTGCTGCGCAGTTCGCGGCCGGGGATCTCGCTGTTGGTGCTCCAGGGGGTGTCGGCGAGGCGGGCGGCCGCGCGTTCCCGGGCGGCGTGCACCCGGGCGGCGACGGTGGCCGTGGCCTCGCCCCTGGCGTCGAGGTCGGTGAGCTGGGAGCGGCTGACGGGGTCGACCTCGACGCGCAGGTCGACGCGGTCCAGGAGTGGTCCGGAGAGCCGGGCCTGGTAGCGGCGGATCACGGAGGGTGGGCATTCGCACTGGGTGTCGCGCCGGGAGAAGCGGCCGCAGGGGCAGGGGTTGGCGGCGAGGACCATCAGGAACTTGGCCGGGAACCGTACGACACCGGCGCTGCGGGCGATGACGACGTGGCCCGATTCGAGGGGCTGCCGCAGGGCGTCGAGGGCGTGGCTGTTGAACTCCGGGGCCTCGTCCAGAAAAAGAATTCCCCTGTGGGCGAGGGAGACCGCGCCGGGGCGGGCGATGCCCTGGCCACCGCCGACGAGGGCCTGCATGGTGGCGGAGTGGTGGGGTGCGCAGTAGGGGGCGGTGTCGACGAGGGGTTTGCCCGCGGGGAGGAGTCCGGCGACCGAGTGGACGGCGGTGACTTCGAGGGATTCCTGGCGGGTGAGCGCGGGCAGTACGGCCGGGAGCCGTTCGGCGAGCATGGTCTTGCCCGCGCCGGGCGGTCCTTCGAGGAACAGGTGGTGTCCGCCGGCGGCGGCGACCTCGACGGCGGTGCGGGCCGCGTGCTGGCCGACGACGTCGGCGAGGTCGTGGCCGTTGTCCTGGGCGGCGGCGCCGATGGTGTGCATGCCGGTGGCGGCTCCGGTGCCGGGCAGGCGCAGCCCCGCGAGGAGCGGGTCGGGCCGGCCGGCGGTGTCGGGGTCCTCGTCGGGTACGGGTTCGTCGGCGAGGACGGCGATGAGCTGGCGGAGGCTGCGGACGCCGAGGACGGAGACGCCGGGCACCAGGGCGGCCTCGGCCGCCGCGCTCTCGGGGACGACGACCTGTTCGTAGCCGGCGTCGGCGGCGGCGAGGACCGCGGGCAGGACGCCGCGGACGGGGCGGACGCGGCCGTCGAGGCCGAGTTCGCCGATCATGACGATGTCCGCGAGGACGCGCGGGTCGATCCGCTCGCAGGCACCGAGGACGGCCGCGGCGACGGCCAGATCGAAGCCGCTGCCGCTTTTGGGCACGGAGGCGGGGCTGAGGCCGACGGTGAGTTTCTTCTGGGGCCAGGCGGAGCCGGAATTGACGACGGCGGCGCGGACCCGGTCCTTGCTCTCGGTGAGGCTCTTGTCGGGCAGGCCGACGAGGGTGAAGGCGGCGACTCCGGGTTCCAGATCGGCCTGGACCTCGACGACGACGCCCTCGACGCCGACGAGTGCCACCGAGCACGTACGGGCGAATCCCATCACGCCACCCCCCGTACGTGTTCGACGACGGGTGCGCCGCGTCGTGGTAGGACGACGCCGACCAGGTCGATGCGGACGCCGCCGGGTGGTGCTCCGCCGTGTTCCTGCAACCAGCGTTCGGCGAGGCCGCGCAGGCGTTCCGCCTTGGCCGGGGTGATGGCGGCCATGGGGTGTTCGAAGGGGCCGGCCCTGCGGGTCTTGACTTCGCAGATGACGAGTGCGTCGCCGTCGCGGGCGACGATGTCGATCTCGCCGGTCCTGCCGCAGCGCCAGTTGCGCCGCAGGACGGTCAGGCCGGAATCGGTGAGCCGGCGGGCCGCCAGCGCCTCCCCGTACCGTCCGAGCGCGCTGCGCGCCGTCCGTGCGCCGCGCGGCGGGCCGGCCGTTGTGCCGTTCCGCGCACCGTTCTTCGCAGTCGTGCCGTTCTTCCCGTACGTCTCTGCCATGTCGGCACCTCCTCGGCGCCAACACTGCGGGCAGAACGGCAGACGTGTGGATCTTGGTGGACAACCGGCGGATTGTGGATATCTCCGTCACCCGCACGGGTGGCGCGCGGCTCACGCGTTGACGTGAGCCCGCCTGCCACCACCGCCCCGCCCAGCCTCCTCGGCCCCCTCAGCCCCCCGGCAGCTCGAGGTCGCTCTTGTTCAGCTCCTCGATATTCACGTCCTTGAACGTGAGAACCCGTACCTGCTTGACGAAGCGGGCGGGCCGGTACATGTCCCAGACCCACGCATCCGCCATCGTCACCTCAAAGAACACCTCACCCTGGACGGAGTGCACCTGCATCTCGTAGTCGTTGGTGAGGTAGAAACGCCGCTCGGTCTCGATCACATATTTGAACAGACCGACGACGTCGCGGTACTCCCGGTAGAGCTTCAGCTCCATCTCGGTCTCGTACTTCTCGAGGTCCTCGGCGCTCATGGCATGTTCCCCTTCAGCCGTGCGTCCCCCTATTGTGCGCCAGCCCCGCGTGCCCCTAGACGATTTCGGTGTCGAGGGTCTCCGGCTCGGCCGGGGGACCGTCGTCGAGCAGCCTGCGCAGCAGCCCGGCGAGTCTGGTCGGATACACCGTCTCACGGGTGAGGGCCAGTTCCCGGCACGTCCACCACCGCGCACCGGCGACGCTGCGCCGCTCCAGTTCCGTCAGGGCCGTCGGCGCCGTCCCGGTCTGGCGGGTGCGGGCCAGGTAGTACCACTCGTCCTGGTCCCAGCGTCGCCCGGCGAAGGGGAAGGAGCAGCGGCGCCGCCACAGCACAGGGCCGAGCGCGATCTCGGTGATGCCGGTCTCCTCCGCGAGTTCGCGCCGGGCGGCCTCCTCGCGGGTCTCCGCGCCCTCCAGTCCGCCGCCGGGGGTGAACCACCAGTCGTCGGCCGGATCGTCCGGTTCGTGTCCGTGGAGGAGCAGGATGCGGTCCTCCGGATCGAGCAGCACCACACGGGCCACCTTGCGCAGCCGTGGCTCAGCATCCTGGGGAGCCGCTCCCTCCGCGGCCCCAGGTGCCGCCGGCACCGGCTCAGTGGACACCCGCCGGCTCCCTCCGCGAGGCCGGGCGCCTGCCGCCCAGACGCTTGGCGAGGGGCCCGTACGCCGCTCCGCCCAGGATCAGTACGACCCCGGCGACGATCGCGGCGAGGATGATCCGCAGCGGCCCCGGCGAGGAGAGCGGGCCGAGCGCCTCGAACCCGGTCGGGCGGGCCAGCATGCCGTGCATCGGCCAGGCGACGGCGTCCACGCGGGAGTCCACCGCGCTGCGCGGCACCGTGCCGCTGCCGGCCTCGGTGAGGTGGGCGGTGGAGTCGAGGGAGCCGCTGCGCTCGTCGCCGAGGAGGAACAGCCGGCCCTTGGGAACGGTGAGCGTGGGGATCTTCCTGGACTCGGCGGCCTGGCCGGCGGGCAGATAGGGCTCGTCGATCTGCTTGCCGTTGACGGTCAGCTTGCCGTCGGTGCAGCAGCCGACGGTGTCGCCGCCGACCGCCACGACCCGCTTGACCATGGGCGCGTCGCCCCAGCTCTGCTGCCGGAAGACGACGACGTCACCGCGTTCGATGTCGTCGCCGTCGACGCGCTGGGCGAGCACCCGGTCGCCGGCGTCGATGGTGGGCGTCATGGAGGAGGTCGGCACCGTATAAGGCTTGTACACGAGGGCGCCCCAGCCGAATCCGCCGAGGAAGAGGACACAGCCGAGGGCCACGGCGATGTTCGACAGCACGCTGCCGAACCGCCCGCGGCCCCCGCCCGTACGACCTGTCCCGCTCATCCCAGTGCTCCCCCACGTCGGAGATATGCCTCCGCCGCCCGGGTGGGGGCGCGGAGGATCGGAGATACGGGACGGCACCCTACCCGGCGGTACCGCCGCCGGAAACCCGGGTCTTTCCGCCGGTAACACGCACGGTGCGGCGCCGCCTGCGCCACAGGACCAGCGGGGCGACGCCCACGAGGGCCAGCGCGTCGGGCGCCGCGGCGGCGCTCAGGTTCTGGTCGAAGGTGTCCGGGACGGGCAGCGTGTCCCAGCGGGTGGGGGGCCAGGCGATGACGATGGCGCGGCCCACGACGTTGCCGACGGGGACGAAGCCACCGTTCTTGTCGGAGCGGTGGTAGCGGGAGTCCAGCGAGTTCTGCCGGTGGTCGCCCATGACCCAGATTTTGCCCGCCGGTACCGTGACCTTGAACTTCCCGCCCTCGTCGTCGAGGCTGCAAGGGGTGTTCCCGGCGTAGACGTACGACGTCTCGTCGAGGGGCTTGCCGTTGACCTTCAGCGGGCCGGTGCCGTTGCACTCGACGGTGTCGCCGGCGACGCCGATGACGCGCTTGATGAGGTCCTTCTCGTTGGCCGACGGCATCAGGCCGATCCAGCCGAGGACCCGCTGCACCGGGTTGGGGGTGGGCGTGGGCTCGCCCGCGAGCCAGTTGTCGGGGTCGTGGAAGACGACGACCTCACCGCGGTCGGGCTCGGAGCCGAACCAGGGGGTGAGCTTGTCGACGAGGACCCGGTCGCCGATCTGGAGGGTGTTCTCCATAGAGGCCGAGGGGATCGAGAACGCCTGCACCAGGAAGGTCTTGATCAGCAGCGCGAGCACCAGCGCGATGCCGATGAGCAGCGGCAACTCCTTCCAGAAGGAGCGCGGTTTCTTCGGGCCGCCCGTCCGGGAGCCGTCGCTCTCGGTGGTGCGGGAGCCGCCGCCGTCCCCGGGGCCGGGTGCCGCATCGGTGGGACCGTTGTGCTCGCCGTCCCCGGGGTCACTCCCGGGGTACGCGGTGTCTTTCATTGCCGGGGACGCCGTTCCGTCGGATCGCTCGGGCTCGTCTTCCGGACCATCCTGTCCGGACCGTGCGCCGACCGCCAAATCCCCCACATCCACTCCTCACCTTGTGCCGCCGCCCGCGCCACCGTCGGCGCAGGCCCACCACTCCCATAACGAGCGGGAGTTCCGCAGGGGTCGGGAGAGGGATCATTCCGTTTCGGTCCGAGGACGCCACCCTATGCGACGCGGCCGTCGCGGTGGCCGTCCCGTCCGGCACCGACGCATATGTGTTCGGCTCCCGCAGCCTGGTCCAGTGTCCGAACGGCCAGACGATGCCGACCGCGCGGCCGACGACGGACTTCTCGGAGACCGTGCCGCCGTACTTCTCGGAGCGGTGGTAACGGGAGTCGGCCGAGTTGGCGCGGTGATCGCCCATGACCCAGAGCCGGCCCTGCGGGACGGTGACGGAGAAGGAGAAGTCCGAAGGTTTGTTCCCCGGGTGAATGTACGGCTCGTCCAGGGGCATGCCGTTCACCGTCATGCGGCCGTCGCTGTCGCAGCACTTGACGGTGTCGCCGCCGACGGCGACGACCCGCTTGATGAGGTCCCGGTCGTTGTCGGAGGGCAGCAGCCCGATGGCGACGAGCCCCTGCTTGATCTGCTTGACGACGACGGGGTCGTCCTTCTTGGCGGTCTTCTCGCCCGCGAGCCAGTTCCCCGGGTCGCGGAACACGACCACGTCGCCCCGCTTGGGCTCGGAGCCGAACCAGGGGGTGAGCTTGTCGACGACGACCCGGTCGCCGATCTGGATCGTGTTCTCCATGGAGCCCGACGGGATCACGAACGCCTGGACGAGGAAGGTCTTGAGGACCAGCGCGATCAGGACGGCGACACCGACGAGGAGAGGTATCTCCCGCACGGCGCTGCGCCGCCGCTTGCGCTTGACCTTGCGCTGAAGCTTGCGCCGCTCGGCCCGGCTGCGCCCCGTGGGCCCGCCGCCGGCCGGTGCGCCGGCCCGGCGGGAGCCGGTGGGCAGCAGATTGTCCGCGGCGGAACCGCTGGGGCCCGAGCCGCGGGGTCGGCCCCGGTTACCCATGGACACCGTCCGCGGCGGGCACGCGCGCGTAGGCGCCGGGCCGTTCCAGGTGCGTCCAGTGCCCCGCGGGCCACACGATCCACTCGGCCCGCCCGATCACGTCGCCGACCGGGACCATGCCGCCGCCGGGCGCGCCCAGGCGGTCCCGGGAGTCGCTGGAGTCCGCGCGGTGGTCGCCGAGGACGAAGAGCCTGCCCTCGGGCACGACGACGTCGAAGGGGACGTCGGACGGAGTGTCACCGGGATGCAGAAACGACGACTCGTCGACCGGCCGGCCGTTCACCTCGAGCCTCCCCTCCTTGTCGCAGCAGACCACATGGTCGCCGCCCACACCGACAACGCGCTTGACGTAGTCCCCGTTTCCGAAGTTCCCCGCCCCGTCGAACACGACGACATCGCCGCGCCGCGGTGCACCGAAACGGTACGCCAACTTATTTACGAGAACGCGGTCCCCGATCCTCAATCCGTTCTCCATGGAACCGCTGGGAATTTCGAACGGCTGGGCGACGAAGGTGCTGAACAGCAGGAGGGCGAGCAGACAGAACAGCGCGCCGAACGTGAGGCGCCCGCCGGGGAGCCACCGCACGGCGCGGGAGATCCCTGACATGCGGGAGGCCGACGGCAGGCGGGAGGCCGACGAAGCGCGGGAAACCCATGAAAAACGCGACCGCTCCTCCGGCCCCTCCGTGTCCGAGGGATCCTCGGAGTCGGGAAGGCGGGAGGAACGGTCGCGTTCCACGTGCGGTGTTTCGGTGTCCATCGGGGCCAGATGCTATCCGGCCCGCGATGTGGACCCCGTCAGTGCGCCCCTCGGCGCACCCGCCGACGCACCCGCGGGCGCGTCCGGCAGCGCGCTCAGTTGTCGCGCTTCTCCTTGATCTTCGCGGCCTTGCCGCGCAGCTCACGAAGGTAGTACAGCTTGGCGCGGCGCACGTCACCGCGGGTGACGAGCTCGATCTTCTCCACGATCGGGGTGTGCACCGGGAAGGTGCGCTCGACGCCGACGGAGAAGGAGACCTTGCGGACCGTGAAGGTCTCGCGGACGCCGGAGCCCTGGCGGCGGATGACGACGCCCTTGAACTGCTGCACACGGGAGCGGTTGCCCTCGATGACGCGCACGTGGACGTTGACGGTGTCGCCCGGGCGGAAGTTCGGGACGTCGCTGCGCAGCGACGCGGCGTCGACGGTGTCGAGCAGGTGGGACATGTCAGTCTGCTTTCTTCGCTGATGCCACAGGTCATCAACGGGAACGAGTGCTACGGAGGATGGTTGCCGTCGGGGTCGGGGCGGGCGTCGTGTCCCCCTGTGGCAGGGGCGCGCGCCGGACTCCGGACAACAGCGGCCTATTCTTCCACGTCGTGCGGCCTGCGCCAAAATCGGCCGTAGGGCTCCCCCTCGGGGTCGGGGGCCCAGCCGAGGATGGAGAGCATCTCGCGGTCCTTCTTGTCGAAGGCGGCGGGCGGGCAGCCCTCGATGAGGTCGGGGCGGTGGGCGCTGGTGCGTCTGAGGGCCTCGTCGCGGCGCCAGCGGGCGATCTTCCCGTGGTGACCGCTGAGCAGCACCTCAGGGATGCCGTGGCCGCGCCAGTGGGGCGGCTTGGTGTAGACGGGGCCCTCCAGGAGGCTCGCCATGGCGCCGGGGGCGAAGGAGTCGTCTTGGTGGGACTCGGCGTTGCCGAGGACGCCGGGGAGCAGCCGGGCGACGGCCTCGGTGATCACCAGGACGGCCGCCTCGCCGCCGGCCAGGACGTAGTCGCCGATGGACACCTCGTAGACGGGCAGCCGCCGCGCGTACTCGTCGGTGACCCGGCGGTCGATGCCCTCGTAGCGCGCGGGCGTGAAGACCAGCCAGGGGCGCTGCGACAGCTCGGCGGCGAGCTCCTGACTGAAGGGCCGGCCGCTGGGCGTGGGGACGACGAGGACGGGTCCGTGGGCGCCGTCCTCGTAGCCGTCGGCGAGGACGGTGTCCAGGGCGTCGCCCCAGGGTTCGGTCTTCATGACCATGCCGGGGCCGCCGCCGTAGGGGGTGTCGTCGACGGTGTTGTGGCGGTCGTACGTCCAGGACCGCAGATCGTGCACGTGCACGTCGAGCCGGCCGCGCGCGCGGGCCTTGCCGACGAGGGAGACATTCAGGGGGTCCAGGTACTCGGGGAAGATCGTGACGACGTCGAGCCGCATTACGCCCGCGCTCCCGGGGCCGCACCGGGGGCGTCGCCGTCCTCGCCGGTGGCCGCGTTTTCGTCGTCCTCGGGAGCAACGTCATCCCCAGGAGCGGCATCGTCCTCAGGAGTGGCGTCGCCCTCAGGAGCGGCATCGCTCTCAGGGATGGCGTCGTCCGCGCGCGCGGAGGCGATTTCCGCGCGGTCGTCGATCAGCCCGGGCGGCGGGTCGATGACGGCCTTCTGCTCCGCCAGGTCGACGGTGGTGACGATCTCCTCGACGAACGGGATCATCACCTCGGTGCCGTCCGGGCGCTCCACGACGAACAGGTCCTGCGAGGGCAGGTGGGAGACCTCGGTGATCCGGCCGACCTCGGTGCCGTCCTCGGTGACGACGTCGAGGTCGATGAGCTGGTGGTCGTAGTACTCGTCCTCGCCCTCGGGCAGCTCGTCGGGGTCGATGTCGGCGATCAGGACGGTGTTGCGCAGGGCCTCGGCGGCGGTGCGGTCGCGCACGCCCTCGAAGCGCAGGAGCAGCCGGCCGCTGTGCACCCGGCCGGTCTCGATGGTGAGCGGGCCCGCGGAGGCCGGGTCGGTGGCGAGTACGGCGCCGGGGGCGAGCCGGACCTCCGGCTCGTCGGTACGGACCTCGACGGTGACCTCGCCCTTGATGCCGTGGGCGCGGCCGATCCGTGCGACTACCAGCTGCACTGTGGAAGATCTCCTGTCGGGAACGTCTGGAACGGGCACCCGGGACGCCTGGGGCGACCGGGCACCTGGAAACGACTGCGGGCCGGGGCGGGCACGGAGGCCCTCCCCGGCCCGAGCCGGTTGCGATGACGCGTCAGCGGACGTGGTCCACGTCGACGAGGTCGACGCGGACACCACGGCCACCGATGGCACCCACGACGGTGCGCAGTGCGCGTGCGGTGCGGCCGTTGCGGCCGATCACCTTGCCGAGGTCGTCGGGGTGGACCCGGACCTCGAGCACACGACCGCGGCGCAGGTTGCGCGAGGCCACCTGCACATCGTCAGGGTTGTCGACGATGCCCTTCACGAGGTGCTCGAGCGCCTCTTCGAGCATGCTGCTCAGGCCTCGGTCGACTCGGTGGAAGAGGACTCGGCGGCGGCCTCGTCCTTCTTCTCGGCCTTCTTCTTCTGGGTGATCGCCTCACCCTTGCCCTCGTCGTCACCGCCGAGGGACTCGAACACCGGGCGGGCCGACTTCTCCTGCGGCTGGAGCAGCGGCGCGGGGGCGGGCTCGCCCTTGTACTTCTGCCAGTCGCCGGTCTTCTTCAGGATGGCGAGCACGGGCTCGGTCGGCTGAGCGCCGACGGAGAGCCAGTACGCGACACGGTCGGCGTTGACCTCGATGCGCGAGGGGTTCTGCACCGGGTGGTACAGACCGATCTCCTCGATGGCCCGGCCGTCACGGCGGGTACGGGAGTCGGCGACGACGATGCGGTAGTGAGGCGAACGGATCTTGCCCAGACGCTTCAGCTTGATCTTGACTGCCACGGGAGTGGGTTCTCCTGGATTTGACGTGGTTGGGCACGGCGAGGAAGCCGCGTGGGGTTGCGGTACCCGAGTGCCCGACGGACGCGTCAGCCGGAGGAGAGAGGGGTCCTGTGCGGCTGTCGAGTACAGCTAGCCATTGTGCCACACACCGCGCGGCGCGCCGTCCCCGGGGGACGGGGCCGCTGCCCGCGCCCGGGCAGCCCTCAGCGGCACCCGGCGCGGGGCCGTCCGGGGACGGCCTCGCGCGGGGTGCGGCTGAGGCCGGGCCGCCCTGCGCGGGGTGCGCTCCCGCAGGGTGCGGGCCCTTGAGCGGGCGTACGCGGTGGGCCGGCGACGGCCGGACCCTTCCGGCATCCACGAGATGCCGGAAGGGTCAGCCCACGCCGGCGCCCACGACCTCCGGGATGCGGAACGGCTTTCCGCACCCGCCGCACATGATCGGCGCCTGGGCCAGGACCGACGGCACGACGCGGACGTTGCGCCCGCAGTCGCACACGGCCTTGACACGGACGCCGCCGCCGGAGGAGCCGTGGCGGGCGGCGGGACCGCGGAACGAGCGGGCCGTGTCGGCGGCCGTCGCCGCCGAGTGGGCCTTCAGCGCGCGCTGAAGCCGCTCGATCGTGGGCCGGTACCTCCGCTTGGCCTCGGGGTTGAGTGTGACCAGCGAGAAGCCGCTGCTGGGATGCGGCTCGTCGGGGTGGTCCAGGCCCAGCTCCTCGGCGATCGTGAGGAATCGGCGGTTGTGGTAGCGGCCTGCGCGTGAGGTGTCACGGATGCCGCGGGCGGCGGCGATGCCGTGGACCGCCTCGTGCAGCAGGCGCTCGAAGGAGAGTTCGTGTCCGCAGGCGGACGACGACTCTCCGATCAGGGATTCGGGTGCGGCAAGGTCGGGCAGCTCGGGGTGGTGCCGCTGAATGTCGGCCCACGCCTGCGCCAGCTCTGCGGCGAGAACAGTTGGTGTCGTGCTCACGTAATGACAACGAGCCGGAGGGCTCCCGTGTTCCTATTCCGGGCCATCCCAAATATTTTGCACGTACCCGTCAGTTACGGCTGATGCGTCGCGACGAGGGCGGGTGCGCCGATCCCCGGAGAAGCCTCACAGCTCGTACCAAGCTGGTGCGTAGTCGCACGTACGGACAGTCGTGTAGCCGACGGCCGCGGCAGGCCCGTCGGCCTTCGCACTCGCCCCAACGGGCCCCGGCCGCCCCGACGTTACCGGGTACCCGGTAGCGCCATGGCACCGGCCCCGCCCGTGGGGGCGCACGAGGCACGGGCGGGGCGCGGCGCCGACGGCGTACTCCGTCCCGTATGCGGTACCCCGACGAGTGGCGCCGCGTGGCAAGGAGTGTGCCGCGCCCACTGGACGTCACGACAGGTGCGGAGTTTCCTGGCATACGGGGGGAGCGCGCGCACGTCACGGGGGCCACGGAATCGGGTACAGGGGCAACTCTCGGCGGATTGGGGCGCTTTTGATGACACCTACGCTCGTGCGACAGCATCCGGCACACGCCGGCTCCCCGCCCCGCGTGGACGCACGCGCCCGCGCACGGGACTGGGCCGAGATCCAGGAGCGGATGCTGGTCCCGCTCTACGAGGCGGTCTACGAGCGGCTCGGTGTGGGCGCCGGTACGCGGCTGCTCGGGCTCGGCTGCGGTTCCGGGCTGGCGCTGCTGCTGGCGGCCGCGCGGGGCGCGGCGGTGACGGGGGTGGACACCGGGCACGCCGAGCTGCTGGCGCTCGCGCGGGAGCGGCTGCTGCCGGGCGCGGGCGCGCAAGTCCCGCACGCGGGGGCGCCCGCGCGGGAGCCCGCGCCGGGGTGTGCGCGGCTCGTGGAGGGGGCGCCCGGTGACGCGGCCCCGCCGTCCGGACGCCCCGGGTACGACGTCGTCACCGTGTTCGAACCCCTTGGTCCCCCGTCCGGCGGCACCGAGGGCCTCGTCGAGGCACTCGGGGAGGCGGCGCCGCTGGCGGAGCGCGGCGGCGCGGTGGTGCTCGCCGGGTGGGGCCCGGCGGAGCGGTGCGCGACGGCGTCCGTCCTGCGGGTGGCGGCGAAGCTGGCGGATCCGGTGCGCGGCGGGGACACCGACGGGCAGACCGGTGCCGCTCCGTCGCCGGGAGCCGCCGACTGGCGGCCGGCCGGCCGGGACCAGCTGGAGGAGGCCGCGCAGCGGGCCGGGCTGCGGCCGGACGGGTCGGGGCGGGTCGCCTGCCCGTTCGGGTACGCGGACACGGGCAGTGCGGTGCGGGGGCTCAGGTCCACCGGTCTGTTCGACGCGGCCCTCGCCGTGACGGACGAGGAGCAGATCGAGAAGGAGCTGGCGGAGGCACTGCATCCGCATGTGCGCGAGGACGGCACGGTGTGGATGCCGAACGTCTTCCGCTACCTGGTCGCCCGGAGGGGATGAACGGCGGACCGGGGGCGCCTGCGGTCGCTCCCGGCCACCACCCGTCCGGCGCCCGTGGCGCCGCCCGTCCGACCGGTGACGCCACCCGTGCGGCCCGTGGCGGCGCCCTTCCGGCCGCTGACGCCACCCCGTCCGGCCCGTGGCGGCGCCCGTCCAGCCGGTGACGCCACCCGTCCGGCCCGTGGCGCCGCCCGTTCAAAACCTCGGCGGCGCCCGCTCAGGGCCTCGGCGCCGTCCGCTCAGCCCATGAACTTCTTGAACTCGTCCGGCAGCTCGAAGTCCTGACCGGCGCCCTGCTGCGGCAGTCCGAACGCGTTGCCGTCCTGGCCGGCACCCTGCGCGGCGGCGGCCGCGCGGCGGGCCTCGGCCTCCTGCTCCTGCTGCTTGCGCTTCATCGGGTTGCCCGAGCGCTGCTTGCCCTTGGCCTTCTTCTGCTGCTTCTTCTGCCGGCCGGGACCACCACCCATGCCGGGCATCCCCGGCATACCGGGCATTCCGCCGCCCTGCGCCATGCGGGACATCATCTTCCGCGCCTCGAAGAACCGTTCGACCAGGTTCTTCACGGCGCTGACCTCGACGCCGGAACCCCGCGCGATACGGGCCCGCCGCGAGCCGTTGATGATCGTCGGCTCCTGGCGCTCGGCCGGGGTCATCGACTTGATGATCGCGGCCGTACGGTCGACGTCCCGCTCGTCGATGTTGTTGATCTGGTCCTTGATCTGCCCCATGCCCGGCAGCATCCCGAGCAGCTTGGAGATCGAGCCCATCTTCCTGACCTGCTCCATCTGGGCCAGGAAGTCGTCGAGTGTGAAGTCCTGGCCCTTCTTGGAGGCCAGTTTGGAGGCCATCTTCTCGGCCTCGGCCTGGCTGAAGGTCCGCTCCGCCTGCTCGATCAGGGTGAGCAGGTCACCCATGTCGAGGATGCGGGAGGCCATCCGGTCCGGGTGGAAGGCGTCGAAGTCGTCGAGCTTCTCGCCGTTCGACGCGAACATGATCGGCTTGCCGGTCACCGAGGCGATCGACAGGGCCGCGCCGCCGCGGGCGTCGCCGTCGAGCTTGGAGAGGACGACGCCGTCGAAGCCGACGCCGTCGCGGAAGGCCTCCGCGGTGTTGACGGCGTCCTGGCCGATCATCGCGTCGACGACGAAGAGGATCTCGTCGGGGCTGACGGCGTCGCGGATGTCCGCGGCCTGCCGCATCAGCTCCTGGTCGATGCCGAGGCGGCCGGCGGTGTCCACGATCACGATGTCGTGGACCTTGTTCTTGGCGAACTCGATGGAGTCCTTGGCGACCTTGACCGGGTCGCCGACGCCGTTGCCCGGTTCCGGCGCGTAGACCGCGACGCCGGCGCGCTCGGCGACGACGCTGAGCTGGTTGACGGCGTTGGGGCGCTGGAGGTCACAGGCGACGAGGAGCGGCGAGTGGCCCTGCTCCTTGAGCCAGCGGCCCAGCTTGCCCGCGAGGGTCGTCTTACCGGCACCCTGTAGACCCGCGAGCATGATCACGGTGGGCGGCTGCTTGGCGAACCGCAGGCGGCGGGTCTCGCCGCCGAGAATCGTGACCAGTTCCTCATTGACGATCTTGAGGACCTGCTGGGCGGGGTTCAGCGCGCGGGAGACCTCGGAGCCGAGGGCGCGCTCCTTGACGTTCTTGATGAACGTACGGACGACCGGCAGGGCCACGTCCGCCTCGAGGAGCGCGATGCGGATCTCGCGGGCCGTGGCGTCGATGTCCGCCTCGGACAACCGCCCCTTGCCGCGCAGATTCTTGAAGGTCGCTGAGAGGCGATCGGAGAGAGTGTCGAACACGGCGGCGTCGGTCCTCGGAGTCGGGGGCAGTCTGAGCGTCTTCCAGGGTATCCGGAGCCGCACGGTTGGGTCTCCACCCCGGCGCCGTTCCGCTCCCCCTGGCCGCGCGGCCCTACTCCCCCAGCGCCTCCTCCAGCGCCCGTGCCACCGACGTCGCCTCCTGTGGGGGCAGGGGGCTGCCGGTCGGGCCGGTGACGTAAACCGTGTCCACCGCGTTGGCGCCCAGCGTCGACGCGTGCGCGCTGCGCACCCGTACGCCCGCCTTCTCCAAGGCCCGGCCGATGCGGTGCAGCAGGCCGGGGGCGTCCTGGGCGCGGACCTCGATGACCGTCGCGTGCCGGGATGCGGCCGCGGCGACCGTCACCCGCGGCGGCGGCGCCGGTACGCCCCGGCGGCGCGGATACGCCGCGTCGCGTTCGGCCAGCCGGGATGCGATGTCCAGGCTGCCGTCCAGCGCCCGTACGAGGTCCGCGCGCAGCCGGGTGGCCTGCGGCAGGGAGCCGTACTCGGCGGCGACCCGCCAGTCGAGCAGCAGTACGGAGCCCTCGACGCCGTCGGGCGGGTCGAGGGCGCGCAGTTCCGCGGTGCGGACGGTGAGGCGGTGCAGGGCGAGGACGCCGGCGACGGCGGGCAGGACGCCGGTCTGCTCGGGTACGGCGATCAGCAGTTCGACGCCGAGGGGCTCGGGCCGGCCGGGGTCGTCGTCGGCCGGGGGCTCGGCCCGGGCGTGCAGGGCGAGGACCGGGCCGCCGGTGCGCAGGGCCTCGACGGCGAGGCGTTCCTGTTCGGCGGTGGGCGCGGCGGTGTCGGGCTCGGCGGGGGTGTCCCCGGCGAGCCGGGCGGCGACGCGGGCGACGAGGTCGGCGACGAGGGAGCCGCGCCAGGAGGACCAGGCCGCGGGCCCGGTGGCGAGGGCGTCGGCCTCGGTGAGGGCGTGCAGCAGTTCGAGGGTGCCCTGGGAGCCGACGGCGTCGGCGACCGCGCGGACGGTGGCGGGGTCGTCCAGGTCGCGCCGGGTGGCGGTCTCGACGAGGAGCAGGTGGTGGCGGACGAGGGTGGCGAGGACGGTGGCGTCCGCGCGGTCGAAGCCGATGCGGGCGGCGGCGTCGCGGGCGATGGTCTCGCCGGTGACGCTGTGGTCGCCGGGCCAGCCCTTGCCGAGGTCGTGCAGCAGTGCGGCGACGAGGAGGAGGTCGGGGCGGCCCACGCGGCGGGTGAGCGCGGAGGCGCGGACGGCGGTCTCGATCAGGTGGCGGTCGACGGTCCACAGGTGGACGGCGTTGCGCTGCGGGCGGCAGCGGACGCGTTCCCAGTCGGGCAGCAGCCGGGTGATCAGTCCCTCGGCCTCCAGTGCCTCCCAGACGTCGACGGTGGGGCGGCCGGCGCCGAGCAGGGTGACGAGCTGTTCGCGGGCCTCGGCGGGCCAGGGCGTGGACAGGGGGCGGGTGGTGGCGGCGAGGCGCCGTACGGCGTGCGGGGAGAGCGGGAGCCCGGCCTGTGCGGCGGCGGCCGCGGCGCGCAGGGGGAGCACGGGGTCGCGTTCGGGGCGTGCGGTGCGGGCGAGCACCGCCTCGCCGTCCTGCTCGACGACGCCCTCGGCGAGCGGTGAGCGTTCGGCGGGCTGCTTTCCGCCGCCGCCCAGCATGGCGCGCAGGCGTGGGCGTACGGCGCGGGAGCGCAGGACGCGCCCCACTTCGCGCCAGGTGACATCGCCGGCGTACGAGAGGACGCGCGCCGCCTCGTACACCTGGCGCAGCAGGGCGTCGGCGTCCAGCAGGCCGAGGGCGGCGGCGACCTGGTCCTGTTCCTGGAGGGCGAGGCGGTCGGTGGCGCGGCCGGTGGTGAGGTGGAGGGCGTCGCGGACGTCGAGGAGGCGGCGGCGGGCGTCGTCGAGTCCCTCGCGGGGGGCGTCGGCGAGCCAGGAGGCGGCGACGGCGCGCAGGGCGGTGGCGTCGCGCAGTCCGCCGCGGGCCTCCTTGAGGTCGGGTTCGAGGAGGTAGCGCAGTTCGCCCTGGCGGGCGGCGCGTTCGGCGCACAGTTCCTGGAGCTGTGGGAGGCGTTTGGGGGCCTGGTTGCGCCAGTCGGCGAGGACGGTGGTGCGGGTGGCGGTGGTGAGGGCGAGGTCACCGGCGAGGTGGCGGGCGTCGAGAAGGCCGAGCTGGACCTTGAGGTCGTCGGCGGCGGTCCTGCGGGCCTCGGCGGGGGTGCGGACGGAGTGGTCGAGGGCGAGGCCGAGGTCCCAGACGGGGTACCAGAGGCGGTCGGCGAGGGCGGCGACGCGCTGGGGGTCTGTGCCGTCGTGGAGGAGGAGCAGGTCGAGGTCGCTGCGGGGGGAGAGCTCACCGCGGCCGTAGCCACCGACGGCGACCAGGGCGACGCCGCCGGCTCGGGTGGCCGCGGCCGTGGCTGTGGCCGCGGTGGTGAAGAGGGTGGCGAGCCAGTTGTCGGTGAGGCGGGAGAGGGCGGTGCGGCGTGCGGGGCCCGGGGCCGTGTCCTCGGTGAGGAGGCGCACGCGGGCGGCGGCGTAGCCGGCGGGGTCGTCCGGGGGATTGTCCCCGTGGGGGTGGTGCACGGACGGCTCCTTCGTACGGAGGGGTGGGACGACCTGGGACCGGGGCTCCGGCTCGCTTTCGCAGTCGGGGGCGCTCCCGGTGAGGGGCGCGGGGAACTGCGCGAAGTACCCCCACCGGCCCGCGGCCGACAACGCACCGAGGGACAGCCCCGCGCCCCACGGGCGCGGGGCTCAGCGCGTCACAGCGCGGCCGGGCCTCGCTCGCCCGTGCGGACGCGTACTGCCGTGTCGACGGGGAGGGACCAGACCTTGCCGTCGCCGATCTTGCCGGTGCGGGCGGCCTTGACGACGACGTCGATGAGCTGGTCGGCGTCGTCGTCCTCGACGAGGACCTCGATGCGGATCTTGGGGACGAGGTCGACGGTGTACTCGGCGCCCCGGTAGACCTCGGTGTGGCCGCGCTGGCGGCCGTACCCGCTCGCTTCGGTGACGGTCAGGCCGTGGACGCCGAAGGCTTGCAGCGCTTCCTTGATCTCGTCGAGCCGGTGCGGCTTGACGACCGCGGTGATGAGCTTCATGCGTCCACCTTCTTGGAGGCTGCGGAGGCAGCGGCGAGCGGGCCCGGTGCGGAGGAGCCGATCGTGCCGCCGCCGGCGCCGGTGTGGTCGTAGGCGGTCTCGGCGTGTTCGGCCTGGTCGATGCCGGACATCTCCTCGTCCTCGGTGACGCGCATGCCGAGCGTCCTGTCGATGAGGAAGGCGAGGATCGCGGAGGCGACCAGCGAGTAGGCGAGGACGCCGAAGACGCCGGCGCACTGCTTCCAGAACTGGTCGAGGCCGCCCCCGTAGAAGAGGCCCTTGACGTCGGACTGGCCGCCGCCGCTGGCGAAGAGGCCGACGAGGAGGGAGCCGGCGATGCCGCCGACCATGTGGACGCCGACGACGTCGAGGGAGTCGTCGTAGCCGAAGCGGTACTTCAGGCCGACGGCCATGGCGCACAGCACACCGGCGATGGCGCCGACCGCGATCGCGCCGAGCGGGGAGACCGCGCCGCCGGAGGGGGTGATGGCGACCAGCCCCGCGACGGCGCCGGAGGCGGCGCCCAGCGTGGTGAACGCGCCGTGGCGGATCTTCTCGTAGGCGAGCCAGGCGAGCATCGCGGCGGCGGTGGCGACCTGCGTGTTGACGAACATCAGCGGGCCGACGCCGTCGTCGTTGCCGAGCCAGGACCCGGCGTTGAAGCCGAACCAGCCGAACCACAGCAGGCCCGCGCCGAGCATCACGAGCGGCAGGCTGTGCGGGCGCATCGGGTCCCGCTTGAAGCCGACGCGCTTGCCGATGACCAGGATCACGCCGAGCGCGGCCGCACCGGCATTGATGTGGACGGCCGTGCCGCCGGCGAAGTCGATGACACCGAGGTCGAAGGCCCAGCCGCCGGTGCCCCAGACCCAGTGGGCGACCGGGAAGTACACGATCGTGACCCACAGGGTGAGGAAGAGCGCCCAGGCGCTGAATTTCACGCGGTCCGCGAGGGCACCGCTGATCAGGGCGGGTGTGATGATCGCGAACATCAGCTGGAAGACGGCGAAGACGTAGACCGGGATGGTGTAGCCGCTCCACAGTTCCATCTTGCCGATGCCGGTGAAGCCGACGAAGTCGGAGGACCAGCCGACGACGGAGCCCTTGTCGGTGCCGAAGGCGAGGGAGAAGCCGTAGAGCACCCAGAGGATGGTGACGATGCCCAGGCTGATGAAGCTCATCATCAGCATGTTCAGCGTGCTCTTGACGCGGACCATGCCTCCGTAGAAGAAGGCCAGGCCCGGGGTCATGAGCATCACCAGGGCGGAACAGATGAGCATGAAGCCTGTGTTGGCGGACGAAAACTCCGGTGCGTCCGCCGCGAGCGTGACGGCTGGTGCCATCGGCGTCTCCTCGTCGTGTGGTGCGGCCCCGTACGGCCCCGTGGGGGTGAAGCCTGAGCCGGGAGGATGGGAGGGGTGGGCCGGTTATGCGCCACGAGCGTGGCGCAGCGCGGTTTCGGTCGGCGCCCCTCGGTGTTTCGCCGCAGTGACGAAGGCAGCCTGTGTGTTACGCCTCGGTGAACTGTCCGAGGCGGGTCATCGGTGTCCGCGGCCGTCCCGCCGCGGGTCTCAGACGGCTTCGGCCGTCTCGGGCAGGTGGACGGCGAGCTGCTCGGTGAGGTCGACGACGTCGGCGAGGTCGCCGAAATCGCGTACGGCCGCGTCGACCGTTTTGCGGATGCGGGTGTTGACGCGTTCCGAGCGGACCTTGCGGGCCACGTCCAGGGCCTGGCGGGCGCGGACGACGCCCTCCTCGGGCTCGCGCTGGAGGAGGTGGACGGTGGCCAGGCCGATCAGGTTGAGGGCGTACGACCGCTGGTGCTCGGTGTCCTGGGCGAAGAGGTCGACGGCCTGGCGCATCACGGGTTCGGCGAGGCCGGCGTAGGCGGGGCTGCGGCCGGCGACGTAGGCGAGGTCGCGGTAGGAGTGGGAGTTCTCGCCGTGGAGTTCGGCGGCGGAGAAGAAGCGGATCCAGTCGGGGTCCGGCTCGTCCCAGTCGTCGGCGTCGGCGAAGGTGTCCTCGGCCATGCGGACGGCCCGCTTGCACCGGCCGGGCTGGCCCATGTTGGCGTAGGCGCGGGCCTCCATCGCATACAGCATGGCCTGGGTGCGGGGACTGGCGCAGTCACGGCTGCCGTACTGGGCGAGGTGGACCAGTTCGAGCGCGTCCTCGGGGCGGCCGAGGTGGATCATCTGGCGGCTCATGCTGGAGAGGACGTACGAGCCGAGGGGGCGGTCGCCGGCCTCCTTGGCGGCGTGCAGCGCGAGGACGAAGTACTTCTGCGCGGTGGGCTGGAGCCCCACGTCGTAGCTCATCCAGCCGGCCAGTTCGGCCAGCTCGGCGGCGACCTTGAACAGGCGCCGGGCGGTGGCGCCGGGCTGGGGTTCCTGGAGGAGATCGGTGACCTCGTGGAGCTGGCCGACGACGGCCTTGCGGCGCAGGCCGCCGCCGCACTGGGCGTCCCACTGCCGGAACATCACCGTGGTGGTCTCCAGGAGTTCCAGTTCGGGGCGGGAGAGCCGGCCCCGGCCGCGCGAGGAGGCGGAGGTGGGTTCCTCGCGCGGCGGGGCGGGCGGTCCGGGGACCAGCCAGCGCTGCATGGGTTCGATGAGGGACGGGCCGGCGGCCAGGCCGAGCGCGGTCCCGAGGAAGCCGCGCCGCGCCAGCATCAGGTCGCTTCGCGAGAACTCGCTGATCAGGGCGACGGTTCCGGGGCCCGTCCACGGCAGATCGACGCCGGACACCGAGGGGGCGCGGTGGGCGGCCCGCAGTCCCAGGTCCTCCACGGCGACGACGCAGCCGAAGCGCTCGGAGAACAGCTCGGACAGGATGCGCGGGATCGGCTCGCGGGGGTTCTCTCCGTCGAGCCAGCGGCGTACGCGGGAGGTGTCGGTGGAGATGTGGTTGGCGCCGAGCTGGCGGGCCCGGCGGTTGACCTGGCGGGCGAGCTCGCCCTTGGACCAGCCGCTGCGCACGAACCATGACGTCAGCAACTCGTTCGGGCGCTTGTCAGCGATCGTGCCGCTTCCGCCGTTGCCGCCCACTGGAACGCCCCCATCCCTCAAACCACGTGTGCGCCGATGCGCCGAACGCCCCGAACGCGCTACCAGGATGCCGGTCCTGGCCGCCTGCGTCCGCCGGTTCTCACCCATCGAACGGAAAGCCGACTTGCCTCCGGCATACCCACGAGTGCATGCGCCCCAGGACTCGTGCACTCACAGTAGTCCCACGATCACCCTTCCAACCACGGCCGTTTCAGAAACGCCACCATTCGCCACCCCTTCGAATGAACTCGCGGTGCCGGGTGCGCGATTCACTTGACACATGACGGCCGGAGATGGGCGGACGGATGCACAACGGGGCGCGCGACGGGGAGCGCACCACCCCGGGGTGCTGCTCGCACCGGACGGCGCCCTCAGCGGCGTCCCCGCCGCCCACGCCGGCCGCGCCGACCGCGCCGGGGACACACGGTCACGCTTCGCTGCGGTGCGTAACCAGCTGCGCGCCGGACCCGTTGGAGGGGGTATGGGCTTCACGATCGGCTCCACACGGACCAGGACCATCCGCGACCTCAGGTCCGGCGCCCGGCGCCGTGGCCGGTCACCGGAGTGCACCGCCGTCGCCGAGTACACCGGCCTGTGGGGCTGGGACGTGGTGCCCGGGGCGCGTACCGCGGCGGGCGCCTGTTCCTGCGGGCGGGCCGGCTGTCCGGAGCCGGGGGCGCATCCGCTGGACTTCGCGGCGCCGGTGCGGGCGGGGGCCACGCTCGACGAGGCGTACCGGGCGTGGGCCGAGTTTCCGGGGGCCGCGGTGATGCTGCCGGTCGGGCGGGCGTTCGACGTGATCGAGGTCGGCGAGGCGGCGGGGTGGCGGGCGCTGGTGCGGATGGAGCGGATGGGGCTGCCGGTGGGGCCTGTGGCGGTGACGCCGGAGGGGCGGGCGCAGTTCTTCGTCGCGCCCGGGGGTGCGGCGGAGTTGCCGGGGTTGTTGTACCGGATGGCGTGGGAGGACGCGGCGCTGGATCTGCGGGGGTTGGGTGTGGGGGCGTGTATCACGGCTCCGCCGTCGGATCGGGCGGGGCGCGGGGTTGTGCGGTGGTTGCGGGCGCCGGGGGTTGAGGCGGGGGGTGTGTTGCCGGCGGCGCGGTTGTTGATCGGGACGTTGGCGTACGTGGCGCATCGGTCGCGGGTCTAGGTCCCGCCGCGCGGGAGGCGTGGGATTTTTTTCGCCCCCGCCGCCCCTACCCTTCCCGTCCCTTCAAGGGGCTCCGCCCCTTGGACCCCGGGGTGCGTTGTCGGCCGACCGCCGGTGGGGGCTTCTCGCGCAGTTCCCCGCGCCCCTATCGGGGCACGGTAAGTGCTCGCACCCCGCGGCGGAGCCGCGCGGACAACACAGCCCCGCGCCCCTTTACGGGGCACGGGGCGCGCGCGGGGGAGGTTCCGCTAGTCGCCGATCAGGGCGTCCACGAACGCTTCTGATTCGAAGGGGGCCAGGTCGTCGGCGCCTTCGCCGAGACCGACGAGCTTCACCGGGACGCCGAGTTCGCGCTGGACCGCTACGACGATGCCGCCCTTGGCGGTGCCGTCGAGCTTGGTCAGGACGATGCCGCTGATGTCGACGACCTCGGCGAAGACGCGGGCCTGCACGAGGCCGTTCTGGCCGGTGGTCGCGTCGAGGACGAGGAGCACCTCGTCGAGCGGGGCGTGCTTCTCCACGACGCGCTTGACCTTGCCGAGCTCGTCCATCAGGCCGGTCTTGGTGTGCAGCCGGCCGGCGGTGTCGATGAGGACGACGTCGGCGCCGGCCTCGATGCCCTCCTTGACCGCGTCGAAGGCGACGGACGCCGGGTCGCCGCCCTCCGGACCCCGCACCGTACGGGCGCCGACCCGCTCGCCCCACGTCTGCAACTGGTCGGCGGCGGCGGCGCGGAAGGTGTCCGCGGCACCGAGCACGACATTGCGGCCGTCGGCGACGAGGACGCGCGCGAGCTTGCCGGTGGTGGTGGTCTTGCCGGTGCCGTTGACGCCGACGACCATCACGATGCCGGGGGTGTCGAGGTTCGAGTCGGTCTTGACCGTGCGGTCGAACTCGGGGACCAGGATCGTCAGCAGTTCCTCGCGCAGCAGGGTGCGCAGCTCCTGCGGGGTGCGGGTGCCGAGGACCCTTACTCGCTCGCGCAGCCGTTCGACCAGTTCCTGGGTGGGCTGGACGCCGACGTCGGCGGTGAGGAGGGTGTCCTCGATCTCCTCCCAGGTGTCCTCGTCGAGGTGCTCCCGGGAGAGGAGGGTGAGCAGTCCCTTGCCGAGCGCGTTCTGCGAGCGGGCGAGGCGGGCGCGCAGGCGGATCAGCCGGCCGGCGGTGGGCTCCGGGACCTCGATCGCGGGCGGGGCGGGGGGCTCCTCGACGACGACGGGAGCGGTGCCGCCGCCGGGTAGGTCGACCTCCTCGATGGTCCGGCGCGGTTCCTCGCGCGGCGTCTCGGCCTCGTCGCCGACGTGCGGCTCGGCCGGGGGGGCGGTGATGTCGGGCGTCGTGGGGGGCGCCGGGGGCAGCGGCTTCTTCCGGCGGCTGCCGACCACGAGCCCGCCGAGCGCACCGATCACGACCACGGCGATGACTACAGCAAGGATGACGATTTCCATAACAGTGCCAGTATGCGCGACGGGTGGTGCGCGAGAAGGGTGCCGCCCCCGTCGCCCCCGCCCTTCCCGTCCCTTCGAGGGGCTCCGCGAAAACAGACCACCGCCGCCCCACCCCCGAAGGGGCAGGGCGGCGGACGGGTGAGGAGAGGGGCAGCGGGGACTTGGCCCGTCTCCTCGGTCTCGGGAGGGGCGCGTCAGCCCATTTCCTCCAGGGCCTTGCCCTTCGTCTCCTTCACGTACCGCAGCACGAACGGAATGGAGAGCGCGGCGAACACCGTGTAGATGATGTACGTCCCCGACAGGTTCCAGTCGGCCAGCGAGGGGAAGCTCGCGGTGATCGCCCAGTTGGCGATCCACTGCGCGGAGGCGGCGACGCCCAGGGCGGCGGCGCGGATCCGGTTGGGGAACATCTCGCCGAGGAAGACCCAGACGACGACACCCCAGGACAGGGCGAAGAAGAGGACGAACACGTGGGCCGCGACCAGGGCGACCCAGCCCTGCGTGGCGGGCAGCTTGCCGTCGACGAGGTGCGCGGAGAAGGCCCAGGCCTCCAGGGCGAGGCCGACGACCATGCCGACGGAGCCGATGAGCGCGAGCGGCTTGCGGCCGATCCGGTCGACGAAGATCATCGCGATCACGGTGCCGATGATGTTGATGATCGACGTGGTGAACGAGTAGAAGAACGAGGCCGAGGGGTCGATGCCCACCGACTGCCACAGCGTCGAGGAGTAGTAGAAGGCGACGTTGATGCCGACGAACTGCTGGAACACCGACAGGCCGATGCCGATCCAGACGATCTTCTTGAAGAAGAAGCTGCCGCCGAGCAGGTCGCGGAAGCTGGACTTCTCCTCGCGCTTCATGGCGTGCTCGATCTCGGCGATGCGGGCGTCGAAGTCGATGTGCTCGCCCTCGACCTCGGCGAGGATCTCGCGGGCGCGGGCGCGGCGGCCGACGGAGATCAGGAAGCGGGGCGACTCGGGGATCGCGAAGGAGAGCAGGCCGTAGAGGATGGCCGGGACGACCATGACGCCGAGCATGAGCTGCCAGGCCTCGATGCCCAGCAGGTGGCCGCGCTGCTTGCCGTCGGCGGCGTTGAGGATGCCCCAGTTGACGAGCTGGGAGACGGCGATGCCGACGACGATCGCGGCCTGCTGGAAGGACCCGAGACGGCCCCGGTAGGCGGGCGGCGCGACCTCGGCGATGTAGGCGGGGCCGATCACGGAGGCCATGCCGATGGCGAAGCCGCCGATGATGCGCCAGAGGGCGAGGTCCCACAGGGCGAACGGCAGGGCGGAGCCGACGGCGCTGATGGTGAACAGGACGGCGGCGATCTGCATGCAGCGGATGCGGCCGATGCGGTCGGCGATCCGGCCGGCGGTGGCGGCGCCGATGGCGCAGCCGATCAGCGCGATGGCGATGACCTGGGCCAGTGCGGCGGAGCCGATGTCGTAGCGGTCGCGGATGGCTTCGACGGCGCCGTTGATGACGGAGCTGTCGTAGCCGAAGAGGAAACCGCCCATCGCGGCCGCCGCCGCGATGAAGATGACGTGCCCGAGATGTTCGGGGTGAGCCGCTCCGGCTCCGGGTCGGGGTGCCTGCGTAGTGCTGGTCACGTGTACAACTCCTCGGGCCACCGGCCTCGCTGCCGGTGTGGGGTCAGCCCTCGCGGATGCCGCTCGCGGCGACACCTGAAGGTAAAAACAACATGACAGAGGCTATGCCTTCAAGTTTCGAAGTCAAGAGGAGGGAGGATGTGAGATTTTCGAGGTTCAGGGACGCAAGCCGCCATCGTTCGTTCACTTCTTGAAGAGGAAGGGGGCGACGCTCCTCACTGACCGACGGCCCGGCGCACCCGCTGGCCGACGCGTCAGTGCAGCCGCTGGCTGATGACCTTGGAGACCCCGTCGCCCTGCATGGACACGCCGTACAGCGCGTCGGCGACCTCCATCGTCCGCTTCTGGTGCGTGATCACGATCAGCTGCGACGCCTCTTGCAGCTCCTGCATGATCCGGATGAGCCGCTGGAGGTTGGTGTCGTCGAGCGCGGCCTCGACCTCGTCCATGACGTAGAACGGGCTCGGCCGGGCCTTGAAGATCGACACCAGCAGCGCCACCGCCGTCAGCGACCGTTCGCCGCCGGAGAGCAGGGAGAGCCGCTTGACCTTCTTGCCCGGGGGCCGTGCCTCGACGTCCACGCCCGTGGTGAGCATGTGGTCGGGGTCGGTGAGGAGCAGCCGTCCCTCCCCGCCGGGGAAGAGCCGGCCGAACACACCTTCGAACTCGCGTGCGGTGTCCCGGTAGGCGTCGGCGAAGACCTGTTCGACGCGCTCGTCGACCTCCTTGACGACCTGGAGCAGGTCGGCGCGGGTCTTCTTCAGGTCCTCCAGCTGCTCGCTGAGGAACCGGTGCCGCTCCTCGAGCGCCGCGAACTCCTCCAGGGCCAGCGGGTTGACCTTGCCGAGCTGCTGGTAGGCCCGCTCCGCCGCCTTCAGTCGCTTCTCCTGTTCGGCGCGGACGTAGGGCCGTGGCAGGTTGCGGGGGTCCTCGGGGTCGTCGGGCAGCTGTTCGCCCTGGGCGGGGGGCGAGGGCGGCACCAGTTGGCCCGGGCCGTACTCGGCCACGAGGCCTGCCGGTTCGACACCGAATTCCTCCAGGGCCTTGGTCTCCAGCTGCTCGATGCGCAGCCGCTTCTCCGCTCCTAGTACCTCGCCCCGGTGAACTGAATCAGTGAGTTTGTCGAGTTCCGCCTTCAGGTCGCGGCCCTCGGTGCGGGCCCGGGCCAGTTCCTGCTCCCGCCTCACCCGCGCGGCCTCGGCGGCGGCGCGCTCGGCCTCGGCCCGGCCGACGGAGACCTCGACGTGGGCGAGGAGCTGACGGGCGGCGGAGGCGACGGCCCGGGCGACGGCGGCCTCGTGCCGCAGCCGGGCCCGCCGGCGTTCGGCACGCGCGCGTGCCTCGCGTTCGGCGCGGGCGGCCCGGTCCAGCGCGTCGGCCCGGCCGGCCAGCGACTTGACGCGTTCCTCGTGCGTACGGGCCTGGAGACGGGCCTCCATCTCGGTCTGCCGGGCGTTGGCCCCGTCGGCGGCGAGCCGGTCGCGGGCGGCGGTGTCGGGTTCCTCCTCGACGGGCATCTCCTCGGCCACGGCGAGCCGCTCGGCGAGTTCCCCGGCCTCCTCGCGGGCGGATTCCAGCGCCTCCTGGGCGCGGGCGGCCGCGGCGGTGGCGCGCTCGGCCTCCCCGGCGGCGGCGCGGGCCTGTCCGGCGAGCCGGCCGAGCTGCTGGGCGACGCCGGACTTCTCCCGCTCGGCCGCCCGGCGCTTCTCCCCCAGCTCCTCGACGAGGGCGGCGCACTCGGTGCGGCGGGCCGCGGCGGCCTGCTGGGCGTCGGCCAGCTCCGCGCACCGTACGGCCAGTTCCTCCAGCTCGGCGGCGGCCTCGTCGACGGCGGCCTGCACCTCCAGCAGGCTGGGCGCCCCGGCGGAGCCGCCGTGCGCGTAGTGCGCCCCGAGGACATCGCCCTCGGCGGTGACGGCGGTCAGCGCGGGCCGGGCGCGGACCAGTTCCTCGGCGTCCTGGAGGGTGTCGACGACGACGTAGCCGCGCAGCAGCCGGCGTACGGCGGGCATCAGTTCGACGGGGCCTCGGACGAGCCCCGCGGCGTACGCGAGGCCGTCGCCCTCCTCGGGCGGTACGTCGTCGGGGGCGCCGGCGAGGAGCAGGGTGGCGCGGCCGGCGTCCTGTTTGCGCAGCAGGCGCAGGGCGTCGGCGGCGGCGTTCGGGCCGGTGACGGCGAGGGCGTCGGCGGCGGTGCCGAGGGCGGCGGCGACGGGGATCTCGTGGCCGGGGGCGGGGGTGAGGAGCCCGGCGGCGGGGCCGAGCAGTCCGGTGAGGCGGTCGCGGGCGGCGAGCAGGGCGCCGGTGCCGTCCTTGCGGCGCAGTCCGGTGGCGAGGGCGTCGTGCCGGGCGCGGGTGGCGGCGCGCCGCCGTTCGGCGGTGGTGGTGGCCTCGCGGGCGGCGGTGAGGGCGGCCTCCGCCTCGGTGAGGGCGCGGCGGGCGGCCTCGTGGCGTTCGGCGAGTCCGGCGTCGTCGGCGTCCAGGCCGTCGACCTCGGCCTTGAGCGCCTCGTACTCCTCCTGGGCGGCGACGGCACGTTCGCGGGCCTCGTCGCGGGTGGCGGCCAGGCGTTCGATCTCGGCCTGGGCGGAGGCGGCGCGGGAGCGGGCGGCGTTGACCTGGCCGCCGAGCCGGGCCAGTCCCTCGCGACGGTCGGCGAGGGCGCGGGCGAGGTCCTTGAGGCGGCGTTCCTCCTGGGCGAGCGCGCGTTCGAGTTCGGCGCGGTGGGCGACGGTGTCCTCCAGGGCGCGCTGCGCGGCCTCCAGCGCGGCCTCGAGTTCGGCCTCCTGCTCGCGGACGCGGGCGGCCTCGCGCTCCAGGTCCTCCGGGTCGCGGCCGCGCCGTTCCTCCTCGGGTGCGGAGGTGGCGCTCTGCACGCGCGCGTCGGCGAGCGAGACGGTGCCGCGTACGCGTTCGGCGAGCTGGGAGAGTTCGTACCAGGTCTGCTGGGCGCGCTGGAGCCGGGGGGTGAGCCGGCGCACCTCCTCTTCGAGGGCGGCCTCGCGGCGCAGGGCCTCGCGCAGTGCCCGTTCGGCGGTCTCCTTGCGTTCCTTGAGGGCGGCCTCGTCGGCGATCTCGGCGTCGAGGGCCTCGCGCTGCCGTACGAGGTCGTCGGCGAGGAGGCGGAGGCGGGCGTCGCGCAGATCGGCCTGGATGACGGCGGCGCGGCGGGCGACGGCGGCCTGCCGGCCGAGCGGTTTGAGCTGCCGCCTCAGTTCGTCGGTCAGGTCCTGGACGCGGGCGAGGTTGGCCTGCATCGCGTCCAGCTTCCTGAGCGCCTTCTCCTTGCGCTTGCGGTGCTTGAGGACGCCGGCGGCCTCCTCGATGAAGGCGCGGCGGCCCATGGGGTCGGCGTGCAGGACGGAGTCGAGCTGGCCCTGGCCGACGATGACGTGCATCTCGCGGCCGATGCCGGAGTCGGAGAGGAGTTCCTGGATGTCCAGGAGGCGGCAGGTGTCGCCGTTGATCTGGTATTCGCTGCCGCCGTTGCGGAACATGATCCGCGTGATGGTGACCTCGGCGTACTCGATGGGCAGGGCGCCGTCGGAGTTGTCGATGGTCAGGGACACCTCGGCGCGGCCGAGCGGGGGACGGCCGGTGGTGCCGGCGAAGATGACGTCCTCCATCTTGCCGCCGCGCAGGGATTTGGCGCCCTGTTCGCCCATGACCCAGCTGAGCGCGTCCACGACGTTGGACTTGCCCGAGCCGTTCGGTCCGACGACGCACGTGATCCCCGGTTCGAACCGCAGCGTGGTCGCCGAGGCGAACGATTTGAACCCGCGGAGGGTCAGGGCCTTGAGGTGCACGCCGTCGGACTCTACCCGCCGCCCCGCACGCTCTCCATGAACGCCGGGGTCCTCGCGGTTTCACGCAGGAATGTGCAGGGCACATCATCCGTGAAGCAAGTGAAAGGGTGCGGGGACAACAACTGAACACGCAAGGAACGAATACGCGGGAATGACAAGAAAGAAGGGACGCCGAGGTGGCGTCCCTTGCGACTCTTGGTGCGTGTGTTCCGGTGCTGTTCCGGTACGAGCGTCGACAACTGAGCGGTGGGTACGGGCGAGCCGGTCACTGCCGTGTTGCCGGGAGCGTGGCAGCGATCAGGTGAGCGCAGGCTCCGCCTGGTGTGCGTCTACGTGCTCCATGATCCTGTCGTGAGAGGCGGCAGCCGCGAGCGCGTCGTTCTCGGCCTGGATCCGTACGAGTTCGGTTTCCAGGTCCTGGACACGCTGCTGAAGCCGTCGCATCTCGGCGAGGAGTCGAGGGTCGGAGCCACCGACGTAACCGAGAAGCGCCTTTGCCATGATGGATGGTCCTCCACAATGAGTGACCGACCGAAGCGGTGTGGGTCGTGAGGGAATCGGGATCCGCGGTGCTTGGCACTGCTGCTGTGGTGCTGCCGTTCTGCCATGCCAAACAGCTGAGGTGCGCGGGGCTTTCAGCGTCTCACCAAAAAGTTTGACGGTCAACACGATCACGCCGTGGCGGGGGACGGCCCGGGGGCGCGCGGCCCTGTGCGGGCGGCGGCGCGGCTCTCGGCGGGGTCCTCGTACGCATACGCCGGTGTCAGGTGCGGAGCCTGCCACGGCGGCCGCCCCTTGGCAACCACCAGGACTTTTCCGTGGGTGACGGGCGCCGGGCCGCGCCCGGGCCGGTGCGGGGGCGGCGCGGGCGCGGCGGGTGTCAGCGGATGGCGAAGCCGTCGTAGCCCCCGCGGGGTGTGTCCCAGATCTCGGTGACGCCGTCCACCCTTCCGGGCGTGTCCGCGCCGCGCAGCCACCGCAGCAGCCCCTCGCAGTGCTCCCGGGGGCCCTCGGCGACCACCTGGACCCGTCCGTCCCCCAGATTGAGAGCAAAGCCACTCAGCCCGCCGAGTTCGAGCGCCCTGGCCCGGGTGAACCAGCGGAAACCCACCCCTTGCACCCGTCCGCGCACCCACGCCACCAGCCGCACATCATCGTTCATGCCGGCACGCTAACCGGTCAATGTGCGTCCGGGCACTTCCCTCCTCCGCGCCATGGGGTACCGTCCCCACCCAATGAATCCCATGTGAAACTCACACGATCGTGTGAACCGATGGTGTGCCGATCACGTAAAGAGGCTGAGCGGGTGTGTGCCGGGTGCACAGGACCGCCCGCGCGCTGAGGAAGCACTGAGGAAGAGGCCAGAAGATGGGACGCCACCGACGCTCCGACGCCGGCCGCCCCGCCACGGGCCCGGCCGGCCACGCGGGCCGGGTGAGCCAGGCGCAGGAGACGCCCGCGGAGCACTACGGCCCGGAGAACCTCTACGGCTTCGCCGCCGTCCTGGAGGCCGAGCAGCGGGCGACCCGCTCGCACCGCCGGAAGAAGGCCGCCACCCCGATGCGCACCGGACTGCTCGGCGTCTCGGCCGCCGTGGCGCTGGGCACCGCCGCGGTCGCCACCGGGGTACTGCCCGGCGGCAGCCAGTTCACGATCGGCGGCGGCTCCGACAACGTCCAGGCCGGCGGCACCCCGACCGGCTTCGAGACCCAGCAGGGCGGCGCCGGCAGCACCGTCGAGGACGCCCCCGGGTCCGCCACCGCGGGGCAGGGCACGAGCGGCTCCGCCTCGCCGTCCGCCTCCGAGAGCAGTGCCGAGCCCTCGGAGAAGCCGTCGCGGAAGACCAAGGAGCCGGCGAAGAAGAAGCCCGCGCCCTCCGCGACCGGGGCCGGATCCGGTTCCGAGTCCGGTTCCGCGTCGGATTCCGGCTCCGGCAAGACGGTTCCCCCGCAGCGCAAGGCCACCGAGGACCCGGAGAGCAGCGCCCCGGTCGCCACCTCCGCCGAGGCCGCGGCCGAGGCGCGGGTGCTCCAGCTCGTCAACGACGAGCGCGCGAACGCGGGCTGCCAACCGGTGGCGGCCAACAGCGCGCTGCGCGGCCTGGCGGCGGCGTTCAGCGAGGACATGGACGCGCGGAACTTCTTCTCCCACACCGACCCCAGCGGCAACGACCCCTGGGAGCGGGCCAAGGCGGCCGGCATCACCGGTCTCGGCGGCGAGAACATAGCCATGGGCCAGGCGACCGCCGAGGCCGTCATGGAGTCCTGGATGAACAGCCCCGGCCACCGGGCCAACATCCTCAACTGCGACTTCAAGACGCTCGGCGTGGGCGTCCACTTCGGCTCCGGCGGCCCCTGGTGGACGCAGGACTTCGGGTACTGACGGCGCCCCGCGCAGGCCGTCTGCGCTTTCTCCTGGTGAGCGCTGCCTGGGAGTGAGCGCTGTGGCGCAGTACAGTGCGGCCATGGCGACCTCCCCTGCCGGTACGGCCTCCCCCAGCGGTTACGCGTTCGACGTGTTCGCCCGCGGCTGCCCCTCCCGGCGCACCCTCGAACACGTGACCGGGCGCTGGGGCGCGCTCACCCTCGGGGCGCTGTACGACGGCACGCTCCGCTTCAACGAGCTGCGGCGGCGGGTGGACGGGGTCAGCGAGAAGATGCTCTCGCAGACCCTGCACGCACTGGAACGGGACGGACTCGTCCTGCGGGACGCCCGGCCGACCAACCCGCCCCGGGTCGACTACTCGCTCACCCCGCTGGGCCGCGAGGTGGCCGAGCGGCTGCTCGCCCTGATCGCCTGCCTCGAAGGCAGCATGGACGAGGTCCTGGCCGCCCGCGAGCGCTACGACGCCCGCGAGCCCGCGCGCCGGAGCTGAAGCCGGAGCCAAAGGCGGAGCCAGAGCCAAAGGCGGAGCCGAAGCCGGAGCTAGAGCGCCGCCCTCGGCGCCCGCTGGCACTTCGGGCAGAAGTAGCTCGACCGGTTCATCCACGGGCGCCGCCGCATCGGCGTCGCGCAGCGCCGGCACGGCAGGTCCTCGCGGCCGTACGCGTCGAGTGAGCGGTCGAAGTAGCCCGACTCCCCGTTGACGTTGACGTAGAGGCTGTCGAAGCTGGTGCCGCCCACCGCGAGGGCCGCGTTCATGACGTCCCTGATGTGGCCGAGGAGTGCGGCGGTGCCGGGGCGGGTGAGGGTGGCCGTGGGGCGTTCGTAGTGCAGGCGGGAGCGCCACAGCGCCTCGTCCGCGTAGATGTTGCCGACGCCGCTGATCAGGGACTGGTCGAGCAGGGCCCGTTTGATCGTGGTGCGCTTGCGGCGCAGCGCCCGGTGGAACGCCTCGTCGTCGAAGAGGGGGTCCAGCGGGTCGCGGGCGATGTGCGCGATGACGTCGGGCAGTCCGTCGGGGGTGGTGTCGTGCAGCGACAGCCCGCCGAAGGTGCGCTGGTCGACGAAGCGGAGTTCGGTGCCGAGTCCGTCGTCGAAGCGGACGCGGATGCGCAGGTGCTTCTCGGCGGGCGCCTCGTGCGGCTGGACCAGGAGCTGGCCGCTCATGCCGAGGTGGGCGAGGACCGCCTCGCCGGCGTCGTCCAGCGGCAGCCACAGGTACTTGCCGCGGCGGGCCGGGGTGCCGACCCGGTGGCCCTTGAGCCGCTGCGCGAAGTCCTCGCCCCCGGCCAGGTGCCGCCGTACCGCGCGCGGGTGCAGCACCTCGACATCGGCGACGGTGCGGTGGGCGACCCACCGCGCCAGTCCGCGCCGGACGACCTCGACCTCGGGCAACTCGGGCATGGCGGGCTTCCGTTACTCCTCGTGACCGCCGGGAACCGCAGGCACCCGCCGGGACGGTCCGAGCGCCCGCCCCGGTGGCGGGGCGGGCGCTCGGGATGTGTCAGGCGGAGGCGGCCGCCTCGTCGGCGTCCGCGGCGGCTCCGGCCGCCTTGGCACGCTCGTCGGCGGCGGCACGGATGGAGCGCCAGGCCGACTCCGCGGCCTGCTGCTCCGCCTCCTTCTTGCTGCGGCCGGTGCCGGTGCCGTACGAGACGCCTCCGACGCGGGCGGCAGCAGTGAAGGTCTTCTCGTGGTCCGGGCCCGTCTCCGTGACCAGGTACTCGGGGACTCCGAGCCCTTCGGTCGCGGTGAGTTCCTGGAGGCTGGTCTTCCAGTCCAGGCCGGCACCCAGGTTAGAGGACTTCTCGATCAGCGGGTCGAACAGGCGGTGCACCAGTTCGGAGGCCGCGTCGAGGCCCTGGTCGAGGTAGACCGCGCCGATCACCGCTTCAAGGGTGTCGGCGAGGATGGAGGCCTTGTCCCGGCCGCCCGTGCCCTCTTCGCCCCGGCCGAGCCGGATGAAGGAGCCCAGGTCGAGCCCGCGGCCGACCCCCGCCAGCGCACGCGAATTGACCACCGCGGCCCGCAGCTTGGCCAGCTGGCCCTCGGGCAGGTCGGGGTGGGTGCGGTACAGCGTGTCGGTGACGACGAGACCGAGCACGGAGTCCCCGAGGAACTCCAGACGCTCGTTCGTCGGCAGACCGCCGTTCTCGTACGCGTACGAACGGTGGGTCAGCGCGCGCACCAGAAGGGCGGTCTCGAGCTTGTAGCCGAGCCGCCCTTCCAGAAGCGTGTGGGACGAGGCCGCGTTGTCCGCCGAGCCGGCCCCGCCGCGGCGGGGACCACTTGTGGCGTCAGACATCAGACCTGTCACCAGCCGATCAGACCTCGAGGACCTGACGCTTGTTGTACGTGCCGCACGACGGGCACGCGATGTGCTGCAACTTCGGCTCGTGGCAGCGCTCGCACGCGACCAGGGTGGGGACCGCAGCCTTCCACTGCGACCGGCGGTGGCGCGTGTTGCTGCGCGACATCTTCCGCTTCGGAACAGCCACGGCTACTTCTCCTGCTTCTCGTCGGCGCCCGTATCGGTGCCGCTCGTGTCGTCCTTGTCACCGGATTCGAGTGAACCGGTGAGTCCCTGCAATGCCGCCCAACGGATGTCGACGGCGGCATGGTGGTGGTCCGGGTCGTCCGCGAGCCGCACTCCGCACTCGGAGCACAGGCCCGGACAGTCGTCCTGGCACACCGGCTGCATCGGCAGTGCGAGCACCACCGCATCGCGCAGCACGGGTTCGAGGTCGATCAGATCGTCCTCGACGAAGTACCTGTCCTCGTCGTCCTCGGCGTCGTCGCCCGGTTCCGCGCGCACGCGGCCCCGGTCGTCGGCGTCAGGGTACGAGAACAGTTCCTGGAACTCCGCCTCGGTCTCCTGCCGAAGCGGCTCCAGACACCTTACGCACTCCCCCTCGGCCGTGGCACCGGCGGTACCCGTGACGAGCACCCCCTCCATGACCGACTCCATCCGGAGATCGAGTACGACCGGGGTGCCCTCGGGCACTCCGATCACCCCGCGGACACCGAAGTCCTTGGGGGCGTCGACCGTGCGGGTCAGCCGCCGCAGCGCACCAGGACGCCGCCCCAGCTCGTGCGTGTCGATCACGAGGGGGTTGCGGTGGTCGAGGCGGGCGTTCAGGGCCATTCCTGCTTTCGGTCTTCGGACTCCGGGGAGCTCCGGGGGAGATCGCCGCCGGGGATGTTCAGGCAGCGTGGATCGCGGATGCACGCGCGACCGAAGTGCCAGGATACTGGACCATCCGCGACGGCCCAAACCGCGTACCGTCCGGCCACCGGTGGGGCGGGCCTCAGTGGCCGCCGCGCCCCTCCTCGTACGCCCGCAGCTGCTCGGCGCTGATCATGCTGGTGTCGAAGAGGCTGGTCTCGTCCAGGGTGTGGGCCTGGGCCTGGGCCGGCACCTGGCCGTAGACCTGGGCCTGGGCCTGCTGGTCGTAGGCGGCCTGGGGGTCGTAGCCCTGCTGCTGGTAGGCGGCGGCGTACGGATCGGCCTGCGTGTAGCCGTACGGGTCCTGCGGGGCGTAGGCCGGCTGCGGGTAGCCGTAGGCGTCGGTGCCCTGGCCCCCGTCTCCGTAGGCGTCGGTGCCCTGTCCGTCGCCGTAGGTCTCGACGGACTGGCCGTAGCCGTACGGATCCTGCTGCTGGGCGGCGACGGCGGGCTGCTCGGCGGGGGCGGGCGGTGCGCTCCGCTGCCGCGCGGGCGCGGCCGGGGTGTCGGAGAGGCCGGCGAGGTAGTCGGCGTCGCTGGTGTGCCGGCCGGGGGCGCCGTCGTCGTTCAGGGCGAGGGCGCCGAGCTCGTCGGTGGCGATGCGGCCGTGCAGCTTCTGCCGGCCGCGGCCGACCGCGTCCAGGGTCTTGGCGAGGACGGCCTCGAAGGCGCCGAGCTTGACGTCCACGTAGGCGTCGGCGTCGCGGCGCAGGGTCTCGGGGTCGTGGCTGCGCTCGGGGGCGTCCTCGTCCTCGTAGCCGTTCTCGTCGAGTCCCGGGCCGGTGCCGAGCAGCTTCTCGCGGCCGCGGCCGACGGAGCCGAGGGTCTTGGTGAGGACGACCTCGAAGTTGGCGAGCTTGGAGTCGACGTAGTCGTCGGCCTCGGCGCGGATCTCCTCGGCCTCCCGGCGGGCCTCCTCCAGGATGCGGTCGGCCTCGGCCTGGGAGCGGCGGGCGATCTCGGTGTCGGAGATCAGGGAGCCGCGTTCGGCGTGCGCGCTCTCGATGATCCGGTCGGCCTCCTGGCGGGCCCGTTCCACCAGGTGCTCGCGGTCGCCGATGAGTTCCTCGGCCTGGGCGAGGGAGCCGGGCAGCGCCGCGCGCACCTCCTCGAGCTGGGAGAGCAGTTCGGCGCGGTTGACCACGCACGAGGCCGACATGGGCATCGACCGGGCGCCGGAGACCGCGGCGACGATCTCGTCGAGCTTCTTCTGCACGTCCACCGTGTGCTCGCCACTCTCTACAGGGGTGTTGGAGACGGACGGTCCGACTGTACGGCCCCCGAGCGGGCGCCGGACAGCGGGTGAGCGGTGCGCGGGCTGCGGGCGTGCGGCGGGTGTCCCCGCGGGCGGACGGTCAGCTCCTGCGCAGGCGTGTGTCCAGGGCGGCGAGCACGGCGGGCGGCACCAGGTGGGAGACGTCGCCGCCCCACGCCGCGACCTCCTTGACCAGCGAGGAGGACAGGAAGCTGTAGGTGGGGTTGGTGGGCACGAAGAGGGTCTCCACGCCCGAGAGGCCGTTGTTCATCTGGGCCATTTGCAGTTCGTAGTCGAAGTCGCTGACCGCGCGCAGCCCCTTGACGATGGCGGGGATCTCGCGCTGCTTGCAGAAGTCGACGAGGAGGCCGTGGAAGGACTCCACGCGGACGTTGCCGAACTCGGCGGTCTCCCCGCGGATCAGCTCGATCCGCTCCTCGACCTCGAAGAGGCCCTTCTTGGACTTGTTGATCATCACCGCGACGTAGACCTCGTCGTACAGCCTGGAGGCGCGGGCGATGATGTCGAGGTGTCCGTTGGTGATCGGGTCGAACGACCCGGGACAGACTGCGCGGCGCAACTGTGATCCCTCGCTCTCCGGTCCGGTCATCGTGCGTCGTCGCACGTAGCGGCGGCGCGACCGTACCAAAACGTTCCCTCGCCGTAGCGGCGGGACCGCAGTGCGTGGAAGCCGTCCGGCCACCGGAACTCGCCGCCCCTGGTGCCGCGCTCCACGGTGACGAGGGCGTCGGGCGCGAGCCAGCCCCCGGTGCGGAGTGTGAGCAGGATCTCCCCCAGAGCGTCGTCGGTGACGGCGTACGGCGGGTCCAGGAAGACCAGGTCGTACGGGTCGGGCGGGGGCGCGGTACGGACGGTCTGCTCGGCCTTTCCGGCCCGGACCTCGGCGCCGGGCAGCCCGAGGCTGCGGACGTTCTCCCGGACGGTACGGGCGGCGCGGGCGTCGGCCTCGACGAGCAGGACGTGCCCGGCGCCGCGCGAGAGCGCCTCCAGGCCGACGGCGCCGGAGCCGGCGTACAGGTCGAGGACGCGTTCGCCGTCCAGGGGTCCGCCGAGGAGGGACTGCCAGGTGGAGAACAGTCCCTCCCGGGCCCGGTCGGAGGTGGGCCGGGTGCCGTTCCCCGGCGGCACGGCCAACCGCCGCCCCCCGGCCCGGCCGGCAATCACGCGGGTCATGTTTCGTGCGCTTCCTCGATGCGGTGGACGGTCCACACCAGTGTCGCAGCCGGAGTACTCCGGAGGTGCGGCGACGTCGGGGCCGGGTCGTGGACGAGTGCGGTCCGTGCCCGGCCGGTCGCGCGGTTCCCCGCACCCCTGTGGGGCGCGGCGTTATCTGTCCGTCCGCGTGGACAGTTCCGCTATGCGCCGTGCCTCCGCCCGCCGGTTGAACGCCGTGTCGGACTCCGCCCCGTCCACCCCGTCCACCCCGTCCGGCACAGGCTCCCCGTACGCCTCCAGCACTCTCCCCGCACGCACCCCCGCCGCTTCCCGCTCCCCCAGATCGAGCTCCAGCCACGCCGCCGCCAGCTCCGCGCCCGTCCGCAGATCGACGGCCCCGTCCCCCAGCGACCCGTACACGGTGACGGCCTCGTCCAGGTACCGGAGCGCCTCCTCGAACAGAGGACGAAACACCTCCTCGCCCTCGTCCTCGTCGGCGCTCCGCGCCACCAGGTCCCCGAACTGCCGGAACGTATGGCCCAGTTCGGCGACCATCCGCTCCTCAACCGCCTCGTCGTCGCTCGCCGACGCCGCCGCGTCGCGGCACTCCCGTACCGCCTCCTCCATCAGCTCCCGCGCCCGCGCGAGCCCCCCGTCGGCCGTCTTCCCGCCCGCCGCGAGCCATGCCCGGGCACGCAGCGAGCGCACCACGCCGTGGACGTTGTCCAGGTCCCGCCACAGCTCCGCCGCCCGCCGGTAGGCGCGGTCGGCCTCGTCGAACAGCCCGGCCCGCCCCAGCGCCTCGGCGGCCAGATGCGCGAGCATCGCGTGGTCGTGCTGCTCGGACCAGTGCCGCGCGGTCTCGGCGGCCTGGAGCCAGCGCTCGGCGGCCTGCCGGTGTTCGCCCAGCTCGGTGTGGCAGTCGCCGAGCCACCACTGGGTCTGTACGACGGCCCCGTCGCCGTGCGTCCCGGCGTCGAGGTCGGGCAGCGCCGACTCCAGCACCTCGGCGGCCTCGGCGAACCGCCCCTGGCGGAGCAGGAAGCCGCCGAGCAGATGGCGTGCCCAGGCGCCCAGGGTCGGGGCCTCGCCCGCCTCGTCGGCCCAGTGCGCGGCCTGGAGGGCGTGCTCGGCGGCCTCGGGGAACTTCCCCTTCTCGCCCAGTACCTCGGCGAGCCGGAGGTGCGACTGGGCCTGCCCGAGCGGGTCCAGGTGGTCCGCGCCGTGCTCCAGGGCGGCGCGCGCGGCCCGTTCGGCGCCGGCGGTGTCGTCGAGCCGGCGGGCGAGTCCGACCAGCCGGGCCTCGTGGTCCGCCGCGAACCACGGCAGTCCCGCCGTCACGTACTCCCCGGCCGCGGCGGTGAGCAGTCCGGCCGCGCCCCGGAGGTCCCCGGTGTGCGCGGCGAGTTCGCCGAGCGTCGCGCGGGCCTCGGCGGCCCGGGAGGCGATCCGCGGCTCGTCCGTGTGCGGGCGGGTGAGGTCGAGCAGTTCCGCCGCCGCCTCGCCGGCGGCCCGCACGGCTGCCTCCGCGTCCGCCTCCTCCTCGTGCTCCTGGAGCGCGAGGTGCAGCAGTATCCGCATCCGGCAGACGAGCACGGAGGCGGCCTGCGACACCCCGGTGCCGCCCTCGGCGTGCAGTGCGAGGGCCGTGCGGCGCAATTCTTCGGCGGTCTTCGGGGGCTCCTCGCCGCCGACGGTGAGCGCCCGTACGTAGGCGGCACGCGCGCGTGCGGCCAGGGCCTCGCCGGGATCGCCGGCCTCCTCGTACAGCGCGGCGGCCCGTTCGAACAGTGCGGCGCCCCCGGGGCCGCTGCCCATCGCCTCGTGGTCGGCGATCTCGGCGCGGTCGCGGGCGGCCAGTGCGCGGTCCCCGGCGGCCTCGGCGACCGCCGCCCAGGCCCCTATGGAGTGCGGGTGCAGGGCCTCCGACTGCCGGCGTGCCTCGGCGAGCAGGTCCTCGAACCCGGGTGCCGCGGCCGGCGCGGGCGTCGGCCGGGGTACGACGGGCCGGGGCGCGGGGTGTGCGGGGCCCGGCGTGCGCACGCCGAGCGGCAGCCGGTCCACCAGGGGCCGGCGGTCCATGCGGGCGCGGACGTGCTCCCCGATGTGCGGGGTGCCGTTGCGGGCGTCGAAGCGGTCGGCCAGGGCGAGCGCCTCCGCGCGCGCGTGACGGGCGAGGGTGTCGGCCGTCCAGTCGCGGCCGGCCGGTCCCGGTACGGTCCGGCCGCCGTGGCCGAGCGCCACGAGCCGGTCGGTCAGCAGGGTGACGACGGCGAGGAAGTCCATGTGGCTGCGCGGTTCGCCGGTGTCGGTGAAGTACGCCGGGCGTTCGGCGAGCAGTTCCAGGGCGCGGGCCTCGTTGCCGGTGAGCGCGCAGAACTCGACGTGGTCGGCGTAGGAGCCGCGCATGCTCTCCATGGGGCGCACCAGGCGCAGTCCGCGCAGATGGTGGGCGCGGGCCTCGTCCAGGCGGCCGAGGCGGAGCAGCGGCAGGAGGGAGGAGGCGAGCACGGCGTGCGGTTCGTGGGCGCAGGCGTGGGTGCCGTCGAGGACGGGCGCCCACAGCTCCAGCGCCTCGGCGTCGTTGCCCTGGTGCGCCTGCCACCAGCCCTGGTCGTGGAGTTCGCAGGCGTGGCAGTCGGCCATGGAGTCGCGGTCGGCGGCGAGCCAGGCGGTGTAGGCGCGCTCGGCGCGCGCCAGGTCGCCGATGTGCGAGGCGATGCTGAACTCGCAGTTGCGCACGGCCCGTTCGGTGTGTCCGGCGAGCCGGTAGCGGTGTTCCATCTCGCCGAGCCACTTCTCGATGGCGGCGAGCGGGATGTGCGGCTGGCCGAGCATGCCGGCCGTCATCCACTTGAACACCCAGTGCAGGGTGTGGATCTCGTACTTGTCGAAGTCCTCGGGGTGTTCGTCCCACAGGCGCAGCAGGCGCGCGAAGGGGACGAACATCTTGTCCTTCTCGGAGCTGTAGTTGTAGACCTTCAGCTGGTGTCCGAGCGCCTCGATGACGGCGAGCGGGATGCCGAGCTTCTCCGCCTCCGCGAGCAGTGCCTCGGCGCGGGCGTTGCGGGCGGGGCCCTCGGGCTGTTCGTAGTTGTCCGCCATGGCGCGGCGGAGGGTGTCGAAGTCCATGGCGGGGTCCATCGGGTTCATCGGGTGCCGCCCTCCGGGGAGTCGGTGTGGGTGGCCCACTCCAGCAGGCCGAGGAACGCGCGGTTGAGCAGGGCGGAGTCGGCGGGCCGCAGGGGGCGCTGGGCGCGCAGCAGCGCCTGTCCGTACAGGGATTCGACGGCGGTGCCGATGAGTTCGGGTGCGCCGAGGGCGGCGATGCGGCGGACCAGCGGGTTGAGGTGGTTGAGGACCAGGCGGGCGCGGGGTGCGCTGCCGCGCAGGGAGCCGAGGATGCCGGCCCACAGGTCGTCGGCCTGTTCCTCGGCCTCGGCGCGGGCCTGTTCGTGGCGGGCGGCCCGGTCGTCGAGGTGCAGTGCGGGCACCGACAGGGGGTGGAAGGCGCGCAGGGCGATGTCGCAGCCCAGCGGGTCGAGGGCGGTGCGTGCGGCGGCCAGGAAGCCGGACAGGGCGAGTTCCTCGGCCGGGTCGACGGCGTCCAGGTGCGCGGTGACGGTGTCGGAGTCGAGTTCGGCGACGGTCGTGCCGGGCCGCACCGAGGGCAGCGCCTCGACGAGATCGCTGTCGTAGGTGTAGCCGCCGTTGACGACGCCGATGCCCTGGGCGGAGGCGATGGGGGCGACCTGCCGGTACTCCTCGACCGTGCGCGTGAAGTGCACCACGGGGTGGCGCTGGGCGAACTCCTCCAGGGAGAGCCGTCCGTCGGTCGTCTCGAACGGCAGCCACGGCAGCATCGTGCGCAGCATCTCCGTGTCGTGCCGGGCCAGCGACTTGACGCCGAGATGGTGCACGGAGAGGAACGCCGTGAGCCGTTCGGGGTCCTGGGCGGCGAGGCCGGTCAGCCAGGAGCGGATGCGTTCCCCGAGGGCGTCGCGGACCCCGGCCAGGGTCTCGTCCTCGTACAGGGACTCGCGGGAGGCGGTGGGGCGCAGGCTGTCCGTGTCGAGGACGCAGCGCACGAAGAACGCCCAGTCCGGCAGGAGCTGTTCGGCCCGCTCGGTGAGGAGCATGCCCTTCAGGTGGACGCGGTGGCTCGCGCGCTGGGCCGGGCTGACGGCGGTGGGCAGGACGTAGGCGACACCCCGTACGCCGGCCAGCGGCACGTCGAGTTCGATGGAGTCCAGCGGGGTGAAGCCGAACAGGTCGTGGCAGTGCCGGGCCAGGGCGACCCGGCGGGCGGCGGGCGAGGCGTAGGGGCGGTCCCAGGGGGCGGGCAGTTCGGTGACCGCCTCGCCGTCCACGCGCACGTCGTACGGGAGCAGCGCCCCGAAGTCGCGGGCCAGCGACAGCACCCGCTCCCCGCTCAGCCACTCGCCGGCCCCGGCCCGCGCCACCAGGTGCACGGTGGTGCCGGGCTCGGGGTGCGCCTCCTCGGGGAGGGTGCGCACGGTGTAGGAGCCGTCGTCGGTGGCCGTCCACTCCACGGGGGCCGCGTCGGGCGTACGGGCGCTGCGGCTGACCACCCGGATCCGCTCGGCGACGACGAAGCAGGCGAGCAGTCCGATGCCGAACTGGCCGAGGAAGTCGGAGCGGGCGGCCTGGAGCCCGTCGTCGCGCTTGGAGCTGCGGCCGATCGTGGCGAGCAGCTGGTGCACGTCGGGTTCGGTGAGCCCGATGCCGGTGTCCACCACGCGCAGTTCGCCGTCCCCGGTGTGCAGCCGCACGGTCGCCGGGGTGTCCGGCTGTTCGGCGCGCCGGGCGGTGATCGCGTCCACGGCGTTCTGCAACAGCTCGCGCAGATAGACCTTGGGGCTGGAGTAGAGGTGGTGGGAGAGGAGGTCGACGAGACCGCGCAGATCGACCTGGAACGTATGGGGCGCGGCGGCCGGGGGCACCGGGGGCCGGGAGGGCTGGGAGGGCTGTGAGATCTCGGAATCCATCGTCGCAGCGCCGAGTGTGCCGAGGTGTGGGGAGGCCGGGCGACGGCGCGGGGTAGGGCGGTCCCGGTGAGGCGGTGACCGCGGGTCGGGCAGCCGGAGCGCGTCATGCTATGCCCGGAAGCACCCGCCTGACCAGCGGTTTCCGGTAATGATCGGGGCAACGCGCCGGTTGCCGGATACGCCGTTGTCAGTGCCGTGGTGTGGAATGGATCTCGTGCCCGCACTGGACGAACCTCTGAAGAAGGTGCTCGGCCCCGCCACCGCGAAGGTGATGGCCGAGCACCTCGGCCTGCACACCGTCGGCGACCTCCTGCACCACTACCCGCGCAGATACGAGGAGCGCGGGCAGCTCACACACCTCGCCGACCTGCCGATGGACGAGCACGTCACGGTGGTGGCGCAGGTCGCCGACGCCCGGCTGCACAGCTTCGCCTCCGCCCGGGCGCCGCGCGGCAAGGGCCAACGCCTGGAGGTCACGATCACGGACGGCAGCGGCCGGCTGACGCTGGTCTTCTTCGGCAACGGCGTGCACAAGCCGCACAAGGAGCTGCTGCCGGGCACCCGCGCGATGTTCTCCGGCAAGGTCTCCGTCTTCAACCGCCGTCTCCAACTGGCGCATCCCGCGTACGAGTTGCTGCGGGGCGAGGGCGCGGAGGAGGCCGTCGACAGCTGGGCGGGCGCGCTCATCCCGCTCTATCCGGCCACGGCGAAGATGGAGTCCTGGAAGCTCGCCAAGGCGGTCCAGACGGTGCTGCCGAGCGCCCAGGAGGCGCTGGACCCGCTGCCGGAGTCCCTGCGCGCGGGCCGGGGTCTGGCCACCCTGCCCGAGGCCCTGGTGAAGATCCACCGCCCGCGCACCCGGGCCGACGTCGAGGACGCCCGCGCCCGGCTGAAGTGGGACGAGGCCTTCGTCCTCCAGGTCGCCCTGGCCCGCCGCCGGTACGACGACGCCCAACTGCGCGCCACACCCCGGACACCGAAGCCCGACGGCCTGCTCACGGCGTTCGACGACCGCCTGCCGTTCACCCTCACCGAGGGCCAGCGGTCGGTCTCCCGGGAGATCTTCGACGACCTCGCCACCGACCACCCCATGCACCGGCTGCTCCAGGGCGAGGTCGGCTCGGGCAAGGCACAGCCGCTGGACGCGCTCGTCCTCACGCCGACGGGCTTCCGGCCCATGGGCGAGGTGCGCGTCGGCGACGAGGTCGTGGTGCCCAGCGGCGAGGTGGCACCGGTCGACGGCGTCTTCCCGCAGGGCGAACGGGACGTGTGGCGGCTGGTGCTGGACGACGGGTCCACCGTCGAGTGCGACGACGAGCACCTGTGGATCGTCACCACCGCCCCCTCCGCGCCCGCCAAGGTGAGGACGGCCCGGGAGATCCGGCTGGACACCCTCGCCCCGGACGGCACCCCGAAGTGGCACATCCCCCCGGTGACCCCGGCCGACCTGGGCCCGGAGCCCCCCGAGGACCCCTACGCCCTGGGCGCCGCCCTGACCGGCCCCCAGGCCCCGCCGCACCTCCCGGCCGCGTACCGGAACACCACGGTCAAGAACCGCCTCGCCCTCCTCCAGGGCCTGCTGGACTCGGGCGACGGCACCGGACTGCGCACGCCCTCCCGCCGGCTCGCGGAGGACGTGGCCTGGCTGGCGCGCTCCCTGGGCGGCCTGGCACGCGTGCTTCCCGAGGGCGTGTCGGTCACCCTGCCGGACCCCCACACGCGCCCGGCGGCCTTCCACCGCGCGATCCGGGCGGTGGAGTACGTGGGCCGCAAACCCGTGCAGTGCATCAGCGTCGCCCACCCCGACCACGCCTATGTGACCGACCACTTCACCGTCACCCACAACACGATGGTCGCGCTGCGCGCGATGCTCGCCGTCGTGGACTCCGGCGGGCAGGCCGCCATGCTGGCGCCGACCGAGGTGCTGGCCCAGCAGCACCACCGGTCGGTGACCGAGATGATGGGGGACCTCGCCCAGGGCGGCATGCTGAGCGGCGCCGAGCACGCCACCAAGGTGGTGCTGCTCACCGGCTCGATGGGCGCGGCGGCCCGCCGGCAGGCGCTGCTGGACCTGGTCTCGGGAGACGCCGGCATCGTCATCGGCACGCATGCCCTGATCGAGGACAAGGTGCGCTTCCACGACCTGGGTCTGGTCGTCGTGGACGAACAGCACCGGTTCGGGGTGGAGCAGCGGGACGCCCTGCGCGGCAAGGGCGAACAGCCGCCGCATCTGCTGGTCATGACCGCCACACCGATCCCGCGCACGGTCGCCATGACGGTCTTCGGCGACCTGGAGACGTCCGTCCTGGACCAGCTCCCGGCCGGCCGCTCGCCCATCGCCAGCCATGTCGTCCCCGCCGCCGACAAGCCGCACTTCCTGGCCCGCGCCTGGGAACGGGTGCGCGAGGAGGTCGGGAACGGCCACCAGGCGTACGTGGTCTGCCCCCGGATCGGCGACGAGGAGGAGAACCCCGGGAAGGCGGCCGCCGCGGACGCCGACAAGCGCCCCCCGCTCGCCGTCCTGGACATCGCCGACCAACTCGCCAAGGGCCCGTTGCAGGGCCTCACGGTCGAGGTGCTGCACGGCAGGATGCAGCCCGACGACAAGGACGCCGTCATGCGGCGCTTCGCCGCCGGGGAGACGGACGTGCTGGTGGCCACGACGGTCATCGAGGTCGGCGTCAACGTCCCCAACGCCACCGCCATGGTGATCATGGACGCGGACCGCTTCGGCGTCTCCCAGCTGCACCAGCTGCGCGGCCGGGTGGGCCGCGGCTCGGCCCCCGGGCTGTGCCTGCTGGTCACCGAGATGCCGGAGGCCAGCGCGGCCCGGCAGCGGCTCAACGCGGTCGCCGCCACCCTGGACGGCTTCGAACTCTCCCGCATCGACCTCGAACAGCGCCGCGAGGGCGACGTCCTGGGCCAGGCGCAGTCCGGCGCCCGCTCCAGCCTGCGGGTGCTCGCCGTCATCGACGACGAGGAGATCATCGCCGAGGCACGGCAGGAGGCGACGGAACTGGTGGCGGCCGACCCGTCGCTCAAGGACGTACCGGCCCTGCGCACGGCACTGGACGCCCTGCTGGACGAGGACAGGGAGCGCTATCTGGACAAGGGCTGACCCCGGCTACTCGACCCCCACCAGCAACAGCGGCCCCTGCGCACCCCCGTCGTGCACGACGGTGTCCACCGCCAGATACGACTCGCGCACATACGCCTCCAGCCGCGCCACGACCCCGCCCGGCACCCCCGCCCCGACCACCAGGGTGACCAGCTCACCGCCCGCCGACAGCATCCGCGCGAGCACACCCTCGGCGGTCTCGGCGACGTCCGCGCCGATCACCGCCACATCGCCCTCGATGAGCCCGAGCACGTCACCGGCCTGGCAGATCCCCGCCATCGTCCAGGACTGCCGCTCGGCGACGGCCACTTCGGCGTAGCGGGTGGCGCCGGCCGCCGAGGTCATCGCGACGACGTCCTCGTCGAACCGCCGCTCCGGCTGGTGCACGGCGAGCGCCGCGATGCCCTGCACCGCGGACCGCGTCGGGATCAGCGCGACCCGTACGCCCTCCGCGCGCGCCTGCTCCGCCGCCGCGGCGGCGGTGTGCCGCAGCTCCGTGTCGTTCGGCAGCAGCACCACCTCCCGGGCGTGCGCCCGCCGCACCGCGTCCACGAGCTCTCCGCTGGCGGGCGGCTCCCCGGCCCGCGCCAGCACCGTCGTCGCCCCGGCCTCCGCGCACAGCGCGGCAAGACCCTCCCCCGGCACCACGGCGACCACGGCCCGCTGCGCCCGCTCCCGGTCCGGCCGGCCGGTCCCGAAGTGGGTGATCCGGATGCGGTACGGCCGCCCGGCCTCGACCCCGGCCTCGACGGCGGCCCCGGCGTCGTCGACATGCACATGGACGTTCCACAGCCCGTCCCCGCCGACCACGACCAGCGAGTCGCCGAGCCCGTCCAGCCGTTCCCGCAGCCGGGCCACGGCCGCGTCCTCGGCCTCCAGCAGATAGATCACCTCGAACGCGGGCCCCGGCTCCGCACACCCGCCCTCGAACACAGCCGGCGCATCCTCCACGATCCGCACCGGCGCCTGCCCCGTCAGCGTCTCCACGAGCGCCCCGAGCACCGCGACGAGCCCTCGCCCGCCGGCGTCCACGACCCCGGCCCGCCGCAGCGCCGCCAGCTGCCCCGGCGTCGCCGCGAGCGCGACCCGCGCCCCCTCGTACGCCGCCAGCGCGACGGCCGCGCAGTCGCCCGCCGCGTCCTCCGCCACGGCCTCCACCGCGTCGGCCGCCGCCGAGGCGACCGACAGCACCGTGCCCTCCACCGGGTGCGCGACGGCCTCCCGCGCCAGGTCGGCGGCCCGACGGAGCGCCCGCCGCAGCTCCCGGCCGTCCACCCCGGCGCCGTCCAGCCGCTGCGCCATGCCCCGCAGCAGCTGGGCGAGGATCGTCCCGGAGTTGCCCCGCGCGCCGAGCAGCGCCCCGTGCGCCATGGCTCCCGCCGCGTCCGCGAGCCCCGGGTGCCGGCCGGCCTCGTCGTACCCGGCGAACACCGCCTCGACGGCCGTCGCCGCGGACTCCATGGTCAGGTACAGGTTGGTGCCGGTGTCGCCGTCGGCCACCGGGTAGACGTTGATCGCGTCGATCTCCTCGCGCGCCCTCCCGAGCGCCTCGAGCGCGAGAGAGCACCATGTGCGCACCGCGAGAGCATCGAACGTCTGCGGCACCTGCGCCTCCCTGGGGCCTGTCGCTTCCGTGGCAGGCAGCGTAGACCGCGACAGGGACCGGTCGGGGGGCGGTGACGGACATGGTAGTTTCGTTGTACGGACGCAGCCGTTGTATGCTGCTCCGGTTGCCCGACCTCGTGTCGGGCCTTCCCCTGGCAGAGCCACCCGGATCCTTACCGATCTTCCGGCGTGCCCGGGATTTCCTACTGTAAGTGCATCTGAAGTCTTTGGAGTGACCCGTGGCTGCCAACTGCGACGTCTGCGGCAAGGGGCCGGGCTTCGGCAACAACATTTCCCACTCGCACCGCCGTACGCCCCGTCGCTGGAACCCGAACATCCAGCGTGTGCGTACCGTGGTCGGCGGGACGCCGAAGCGCGTGAACGCTTGCACCTCGTGCATCAAGGCCGGCAAGGTCTCGCGCTGACGTTTCGAGCGCGCGGCCACGCCGGATCCGCCGCGATTGCCGGTCCACCCTCGGGTGGGCCGGCTTTTGTCGTTCCGGCCCACCAAGGCGTTTCCTCGCCCCCGCCGCCCCTACCCTTCCCGTCCCCCAGGGGCTCCGCCCCTTCGACCCCCGAGGGCAGGGACGCCTAGGAGCTCGGGTGGGTGGGGTTCGTGGGCGGGTGCGGGTCCGTCGTGGCTTGTCGCGCAGTTCCCCGCGCCCCTAAAAGACGGGGCGCTGGTCGCGCCCCCCGCGGCAGAGCCGCGCAAAGACACAGCCCCGCGCCCCTGAAGGGGCGCGGCAGAGCCGCGCAGAAAACCATCCCCGCCCCCCAGCCACAAGATCCCAGACCAGGTATTGCCCGCAGGCGCCGTACTGGCCGTAGGCGCCGTACTGGCCGCAGGCGCCGTATTGCGCGCAGGCGCCGTACTGGCCGCAAGCGCCGTACTGGCCGCAGGCGCCGTGTGACCGGAGTGGGCCGTGGGGGTGCGTCGCAGTCCGTCGCGTAGCTCGTCGCAGCAGACGCGCACCCGTCCCGGGATACGGCCGT
>NZ_JOHS01000044.1 GCF_000725625.1 Streptomyces sp. NRRL F-6676 | reverse complement strand
CTAGGGGGTGTCTTGTCGATCATTGGTCGAGCCAGATGAGGGTGCTGGCGAGGGTGATGGCGGCGAGGTAGCGGTCGGAGCGTTTGTCGTAGCGGGTGGCGATGCCGCGCCATTGTTTGAGGCGGTGGAAGCAGCGTTCGACGACGTTGCGGCGCCGGTAGACAGTCTTGTCGAACCCGCAGGGCCGTTCGCGGCGGCGTCTGCGGCCGGCGAGTTGGTCGACGCGTTCGGGGATGGTGGTCTTGATCCCGCGTCGGCGGAGGTAGGCCCGGAAGGTGCGGGCTGAGTAGCCCTTGTCCGCGACGACGTGGTCGGGCCGGGTCCGGGGTCTTCCCGGACCCGGCCCGGGGACGCGGATCAGGCTGATGACGGTCTCGGCCTGGGTGCAGTCGTTGCGGTTGCCCGCGGTGACCAGGAACGCCAGAGGCCGGCCCTGTCCGTCGCAGGCGAGGTGGATTTTGCTGGTCAGCCCGCCGCGGGAGTGTCCGAGGCCTCGTTCTTCGAGCCCCCTTTGGCGGCCGCGTGCTGGTGGGCTCGCACGATCGTGGAGTCGATCGCGACCAGCCAGTCCACCTCCACCCGTGTCTGCGCGGCGGTCAGAAGCCGGTCGAAGGTGCCGTCGGCGGCCCATCGGGCGAAGCGTCCGTGGACGGTCTGCCAGGGACCGAACCGTTCGGGCAGGTCCCTCCAGGGCAGCCCGGTGCGGAACTTGAACACGATGCCCTCAAGGACCTGGCGGTGATCCCGCCACCGCCCCCGGGCCTTGCCCACGGGCGGCAGCAACGGCTCGATCACCGCCCAGGCCGCGTCAGAAATCTCCCCATCCCTCACCACCGGACCAACGATCCGATGATCGGAAAGACACCCCCTAGGGCCTCCGGAACCTCACGGCCGCGTCCCACTGCGCGAGAAGTCCCCGTCGGCCGGCAGCCGACAGCGCACCCAAGGGGGAGGCCGGGGGCGGAGCCTCCGGGGACGGGAAGGGGGGGGGCGGTGGGGGCGAGAAACTCGCCTTCACGTTTGTCACAGGCTTGCCACAGACACCTCCACCCCCCACCTCGAACCGCCCCCCACCTGCCTACCCTGACCGGCACCCATCAGATGATCATGCCGGTCGTCCCCGGCGCCCCGGCGTCCCCGGCGCCCCGGCAGGGAGGACCTCCGTGACCGACAGACCGACGACGATCCCCGATCCCGGCGAGCGGCCCAAGGACACGGAACCGGGTCCGTCCCAAGGCCCGGAGGCGACCTCGGACACCGACGTCAGGGCGGACACCCCCCACCACTCGCCCACGCCGGACTGGCTCACCCCCGCCCAGGCCACCGCACCCCCCGCCCCGATACCCGCCCCCGCCCTCTGGGCCACCCTCGCCACCGGCGTCCTCGCCACCTTCCTCCTCACCGACGGCCTCGCCGTCAACCTCCTCCTCGTGGCGCTCCCCGCCGCCTGTGCGGCCTACGCGGCAGGCCGCTCCGCGGGCCGTCGCACAGGCGCGTGGAGCCTCGTCTGGGCCGTCGGCGGACTCGCCCTGCTGACGATCCCCGTCCTGCGCGACGCGGACTGGCCCTCCTTCCTCGCCGTCGTCACCGCGCTCGCCGCCGGCTCACTCGCGCTGCACGGCGGCCGTAGCTGGCCCGCCGTGCTGCTGGGCCCGATCGGCGTGTTCAACTCCCTGGTCACCGGCCCCCTCTGGGGCTGGCACGGTGTACGCACGCGGTCGAACGACGCGCGGGGCCGGGTCGTACCCGTCCTGCGCGCCCTCGTCGTGACGGCCGTCCTCCTGCTCGTCTTCGGCGCGCTCTTCGCCGGCGCGGACGCCGCCTTCGCCGGCCTGCTCGGCGATCTGATGCCGGAGGCCTCGTTCACCGGTGGCGCGTGGCACGTACTGACGCTCGCTCTCGGCATCGTCGGGGCGCTCGCCGTCGCGCACACCGCCGCCGCGCCCATCCGCTGGGACCGGGCCCGGGTGCCCGAGGGCAGGGCGCGGGGCCGGGTCGAGTGGGCGCTGCCGCTGGTCGTGCTGGTGCTGCTGTTCGCGGTCTTCAATGCCGTGCAGCTCACCGTGCTGTTCGGCGGCTACGACGCCGTATTGCGCGAGACGGGGCTGTCGTACGCCGAGTACGCGCGTCAGGGTTTCTGGCAGCTGCTCCTCGCCACCCTGCTGACCCTGGTCGTCATCGTCCTCGCCCTGCGCTGGGCACCGCGCGGCGGCGTGCGCGACCGGACGCTGGTGCGTGGTGTCCTGGGCACCCTGTGCGCGCTGGCGCTCGTCGTCGTGGCGTCCGCGGTGCGGCGCATGGACATGTACGTGGAGGCGTACGGGCTGACCCGGCTACGGATCTCGGTGACCGCCGTCGAGTGGTGGCTCGGTCTGGTGATCGTCTTCATCATGGCGGCCGGGGTGTGGGGCGCCCGGTGGCTGCCGCGCGCGGTGGCGGCCAGCGCGGTCGCCGGTGTACTGGCGTTCGGGCTCGTCTCCCCGGACGCCCTGGTGGCCGAGCGGAACGTGCAACGGTACGAGGAGACGGGCAAGTTCGACCTCGACTACGCGGACGGACTCTCCGCCGACGCCGTACCGGCGCTCGACCGGCTCGAGGAGCCGATGCGTTCCTGCGCGTTGCGGCTGCTGGCGCGGGACCTCGCGGACACGGCCGGCGACCCCTGGTACGCCACGAGCTGGGGCCAGGCCCGGGCCCGTGACATCCTCGCCGACCGCCCGGTGTCGACGGACGCCGACGTGGTCACCTGCGGACAGCTGGGCTCGGAAGCGCTGTACCGCTGAGCGCCGGGCGTCCGGCGCCGCTATGACGGACACGGTGGGCGGCGGCGACGGGGGCGGGGCCGCGAGGGCGCCCGCCCCCGTCGCCGCCGCCCGCCCGGTCAGCCGGCCGCGGGCCCCGCCGTACCGGCCAGCGCCTCCAGGTCGCTCTTGCGCACCCGGATCACCAGCGCCGCGGTCGCCAGCCCCACCACGGCCATCGCCGCGGCCGGGATGAACGCCGAGGATATGCCGTGCGCCAGCACCTCGTGGCCCCACGGAGCCGGCAGCTGGTGCGACCTGGCGAACTCCGCCTTCTGCTCCGCCGTGCCATTGGCGAGGAACTTCGGCAGCTGCTTCTCCGCCTCGTTCGTACTGGCGGTGCCGAACACCGTGGTCAGGATGGCGAGCCCCAGCGAACCGCCCACCTGCTGCATCGCGTTGAGCAGCCCGGAGGCCGCGCCCGCCTCGTGCTGTGCGACCCCGGAGACCGCGGTGAGCGTCAGCGTCACGAAGTTGAGCCCCATGCCGAAGCCGAACACCAGCATCGGCCCCAGCACACCGCCCGTGTAGGAGCTGTCGGGGGTGATGAACGTCTGCCAGCCGAGGCCCATCACCGCCAGCGTCGAGCCGACGACCATGAACGGCTTCGGGCCGAGCGTCGGCAGGAACCGCTGCGACAGTCCCGCGCCGATCACGATCGCGACCGTGACCGGGAGGAAGGCCACACCCGCCTTGATCGGGCTGTACCCGAGCACGTTCTGCACGAAGAGCACGATGTAGAAGAACATCCCGAACATCGCCGCGGCGAGACTCAGCATGATCACGTACGTGCCGGAGCGGTTGCGGTCGGCGAACATCCGCAAGGGAGTGATCGGTTCCTTGGCCCGCGTCTCGATGAAGGCGAACGCCAGCAGCAGGACCACGGCCACGACGAAGGACCCGATGGCGAGGCCGTTGTGCCAGTCCTTCTCGGCCGCCCGGATGAAGCCGTACACGAGCGCCACCATGCCGAGCGTGGAGGTGAGCGCCCCGGCTATGTCGAAGCGGCCCGGGTGGCGTTCGGACTCGTTGATGTACATCGGGGTCAGAACGGCGATCAGCACACCGATGGGCACGTTGACGAAGAGCACCCAGCGCCAGTCGAGCCACTCGGTGAGCATGCCGCCGGCCAGCAGCCCGATCGCGCCACCGCCCGCCGAGACCGCGGCGAACACGCCGAACGCCCGGTTCCGCTCGGGCCCTTCGGGGAAGGTCGTGGTGATGAGCGCCAGCGACGTGGGCGACGCTATCGCGCCTCCCACACCCTGTAGTGCCCGGGCGACCAGCAGCTGCCAGGGCTCCTGGGCCAGTCCGCCCAGCAGCGAGGCGGCGGTGAACAGCAGGATGCCGGTCATGAAGACCCGGCGCCGGCCGAGGATGTCACCGGCCCGGCCGCCGAGGAGCAGCAGGCCGCCGAAGGTGAGGGTGTACGCGCTGACCACCCATGTCAGGTCGGTGGTGCTGAATTCGAGCGCGTCTTGAATGTGCGGGAGTGCGATGTTCACAATCGTCGCATCGAGTACGACCATGAGTTGGCAGGCCGCGATGACGGCGAGCGCGATGCCGGGGTGTCCCTGCCGGCGGGCGGCTCCCGGCTTGGGTTGGTGGAGTGATGGAGAGGCTGAAGAGGTTGGCGAGGTTGTCACGGTGGATCCCCCACAGAAGTATTAGTGAACGCTCGCGTTCACTGTCGGGGGCTACGGTAGTGATCCCGCCACAGTGAACGCAAGCGTTCACTTAAGTTCGTGGCGCGCGATGCCGTTCTTCGCGCCCCACGTCGCGCGCCCGCCGCGCCCGTACGCCCCCATGCGCCCCGGCGGCGCCGGGGCGCGTGGCTCCCCGCGGGGGACGCGCTTCCCGCCGTCCTGCCTGACAGTGCTCATACGGCGGACCCGTATCCCCCCGTCGATCCCCGGCCCCCGGACACCCCGACCGGGCCCGCCGCGGCTCCGCCCCGCCCCACCGCTGTCCGAGAACCGCTCACCCGCTCACCCGCTCAACGGAGAACCTCAGATGGCTACTTCCCACTGGCCCGACGCCCCCGCCCGCCCGGCGCCCGTGCGCCGGCGCGGTGTCGTTCTGGAGCGCGCGATCCTCGACGCGACCCTGGACCAGCTCAGCACCGTCGGCTGGAGGGATCTCACGATGGAGGCCGTGGCCGCCGGCGCCCAGACCGGCAAGGCCGCGGTGTACCGCCGCTGGTCGTCGAAGGAGGAACTCGTCGCCGACGCGCTGCGGGCCGGGCTGCCCAGCTTCGACCGGGCGCCCGACCTGGGCAGCGTGCGCGAGGATCTGATCGCCCTGTGTCTGCGGGCGCGCGAGGCGATGTTCTCGCGCTCCGGTCACGCCCTGCGCTCGGTGATTCACGAATGCGACACCGTGCAGGTCGAGCGCTTCCATGTGCTGATCTGCGAGAAGGTCCTCGACCCCACCAGCGGGCTGCTCCGCGAGATCGTGAACCGCGGAATCGAGCGGGGCGAGGTGCGGGCGAGCGCGGCCGACGACTATGTGTACGACGCGATCCCGGCCATGATGATGTACCGCTCCAAGATGTGCGACAGCGAATGGAGCGAACGGGACATCGAGGAAATGATCGACCGGCTGATGCTCCCGCTGCTCCGTCCCGACGGCACCTGAGCCGCGCCGCCCCCGACCTGCGGATTGCGGCTTGGCCACGCTTGCGGGCGTGGGGGCGGGGCGGGGTGTCGCGCGGGGTCGGGGGCGTCGTACGCTGAGATCGCCATGCCGTACGAACCACCCACTCACACCGTCGAGCGCTCCCTGCGCGCCACGACCGGAGCGAAGGTCATTGCCGGTGTCGACGAGGTGGGGCGCGGCGCGTGGGCCGGCCCCGTCACCGTCTGCGCGGCCGTCACCGGACTGCGCCGACCGCCCCAGGGCCTCACCGACTCCAAACTGCTGACCGTCAAGCGGCGCACAGAGCTCGCCGAAACACTGCGGACGTGGGTGACCTCGTACGCGCTCGGCCACGCCTCTCCGGAGGAGATCGACGAGCGCGGCATGACGGCCGCACTGCGACTGGCGGCGGTACGTGCCCTTGAGGCGCTGCCCGTCCGGCCCGACGCGGTGATCCTCGACGGCAAGCACGACTACCTCGGCTCGCCCTGGAAGGTCCGTACGGTGATCAAGGGCGACCAGTCCTGCGTCGCCGTCGCGGCGGCCTCGGTGCTCGCCAAGGTGCAGCGCGACAAAATGATGGCCGAACTGGGCATCGACCATGCAGACTTCGCCTTCGCGGCCAACGCGGGATACCCGTCCCCCGTGCACCGGGCCGCGTTGGAGGTCCGGGGCCCCACCCCGTACCACCGGTTGTCGTGGGCGTATCTTGATGCGCTGCCCCAGTGGCGGCACCTCAAGAAGGCCCGCAGCTGGGCGGACGGAAGCGGTCCGGAGATCGAGGGTCAGCTCGGCTTCGATTTCTGACGATTCCGGTCGCACTCATGTGCCACCCGCCGGGGCGACTCGCACCGGCGTTTGATAGACATCAACCCATGCCTCTCATTCCCGAGGAGCCTCAGATTCACGAGAGTGCCCAGGGTCCCCGCGCCACCCCGGCCAGCGGCCGTACCGCGCCGACCCCTCGCCCCGTACCCGGCCCCCGTCCCGCGGCCCCGGCGCGTCCCGGCCGTCCGGGGCCGAACCGGCCCGTGCCGGCGCAGCGCAGCACCCCGCGCGAACCGGCTCCCGCCACGTCCGCCGACCCCGCCAACTCCACCAATGCCGCGGCCACTCCGCAGATCCAGCTGATCCCGGCCTCCGCCGCGGGCGCGCTGGACGCCGCCGAGGAAGCCGTCGACCTGCTGCTGGAGAGCGGTCGCGCCCCGAACGAGGTGCTGGTGATCACCACCGGCGACCTCCACCCGTGGGCCGCGCACGAACTCTCCTTCGGTGAGACGTCGTACTGGGCGCAGCACGACGCCCGTGACGACGTCTTCTACGCCGACGCCTCCGCGGCCGACCGCGCCGCACCCCGGCCCGTGGTCGTCGTCGCCGTCAACGGCGGCACCGACACGACGGTCGCCACGGCGCTGCCGCTCGCCCTGACCAGGGCCGCCGCCCTGCTGATCGTCTGCGGCGACCCGCAACAGATCAACGCGGTCCTGGGCGTCGCAGCCTGACGCGACGCAGTTCACCCGCGCCCGCTCTTCCCGGGGCGCGGGTGAACTGTGCAGTCTTTCAGCGGGGTCCGGGGGCGCGGCCCCCGGGGACGGGGAGGCTAGGGGTGGCGGGGGAGAAAACGCCCCCCAGCGGAGGGCGGAAATCGCCCCCCAGCGGACCTCGCGTCACCGCGCCGCGGCCCGCCGCATCACCTCCGACGCCACACCCCCCGTACGCGGCAACGGCCGCGTCACCCCCTGCTCCGACCCTTCCGGCACGGAGCCGGCGTGCGGCCGCCGACCGCCACGCCCCTCACCGAGCACCTGCCACCCGTCACGTGTCAGCGTGATGTACGCCCCGCACCGCAACCCGTGCAGCGTGCACGCGTCCCGCAGCCCCCACATCCACGCACCGTCCTCCTCCGTCCACCTGGCGTCCCCCTCGCGGCAGTAGAGCAGCACGGCCGTCCGCACCGGGGTGCGGCGCCGCAGATCGTGCGGGATCACCCGGCGCAGCTGGGCGAGCAGCGCGTTGCGGAACATCCAGCCGTCCGCGGGAGTGCCGCGCCGGACGAAGGAGGCGCTGGCGCACAGCCGTTCCTCCGGGTCGAGGACGGCCACGACGGCCGTGGCGGGCCGGGGCCGGTGCAGTGCGTGCAGTCCGTTGACGACGTCCCGGGGGCTGCGCAGCAGCGGGATGCCCGCGGCGGCCCACTCCGCCGGTTCGAGCATGCGGGCCGGTGGGGCGGCGGAAACGGTGGACGGATCGGCGGAAGCCGGCGACGACGCCGCCGAGGACGGAGCGAATCCGAAGGTCACGGTCCTCCCTTCGGCTACGCCGCCCACACAGCGGGCGGGATCGGTGTTGGGGGGCGCACACCGCGGCAGAGTCCTGCCGGACGACGGACGACGGACGACGGACGAGTCACGCGGGGAGCGGATTCCAATTGTTCCTGTCGAACTTGGTTGCGGCAACGAGCAATCGGGATCACCGACCTATTTCGGATGATGCATCCCATATATCCCTGACTGTTGTGTGCCCGCCGAGCCGCCCGGCGATGCGTGGGTCACGTCTGCACGGCTAGGACCAGCGGTAACACCTCCCGGGTCCCGGCCCGCCGCGGCTGAGGTGCCACGGCGGCCGGCGCCCCGACCGTGAGCGCGAAACGGCTGCCAGGGGTGAGCGGATTCGCCTGCGGCCTTCGTCATCGGGTTGCATGGAGGCATGGACAACCTGGAACTCCGCGCCGAAGCCGATGCCGTCCTCGCCGAGCTCGTCGGTGCTCCGGGGGGCTCGGCCCGGTTGCGGGAGGACCAGTGGCAGGCGGTGGCGGCCCTGGTGGAGGAGCGCCGGCGTGCTCTGGTGGTGCAGCGCACCGGATGGGGCAAGTCGGCGGTGTACTTCGTCGCCACCGCTCTGCTGCGCCGGCGTGGCTCCGGCCCGACGGTGATCATCTCTCCGCTGCTGGCGCTGATGCGGAACCAGGTCGAGGCGGCGGAGCGGGCGGGGATCCGGGCCCGGACGATCAACTCGGCCAACCCGGAGGAGTGGGAAACGATCTACGGGGAGGTCGAACGCGGTGAGACCGATGTTCTTCTCGTAAGCCCCGAACGCCTCAATTCGGTGGATTTCCGTGATCAGGTGCTGCCCAGGCTGGCGGCCACCACGGGCCTGCTCGTGGTCGACGAGGCGCACTGCATCTCCGACTGGGGCCACGACTTCCGGCCGGACTACCGCAGGCTGCGCACGATGCTGGCGGAGCTGCCGGCCGGTGTGCCGGTGCTGGCCACGACCGCGACCGCCAATGCCCGGGTCACCGCGGACGTGGCCGAGCAGTTGGGCACGGGGGGCGCGGACGCGCTGGTCCTGCGTGGGCCGCTGGACCGGGAGAGCCTGCGGCTGGGAGTGCTGGAGCTGCCGAACGCGGCGCACCGGCTGGCGTGGCTGGGGGAGCGGCTCGGGGACCTGCCGGGCTCGGGGATCATCTACACGCTGACGGTGGCGGCGGCGGAGGAGGTCGCCGCCTTCCTGCGGCAGCGCGGTTATCCGGTGGCTTCCTACACGGGCAAGACGGAGAACGCCGACCGGTTGCAGGCGGAGGAGGATCTGCTGGCGAACAGGGTGAAGGCGCTGGTCGCCACGTCGGCTCTGGGAATGGGCTTCGACAAGCCGGACCTGGGGTTCGTGGTGCACCTGGGGTCGCCCTCGTCCCCGATCGCCTACTACCAGCAGGTGGGACGCGCCGGGCGTGGCGTGGACCATGCGGACGTGCTGTTGCTGCCGGGCAGGGAGGACGAGGCGATCTGGGCGTACTTCGCTTCGGTGGGCTTCCCTCCCGAGGAGCAGGTGCGGCGCACGCTGGCGGTGCTGGAGGAGGCGGGCCGGCCGCTGTCGCTGCCGGCGCTGGAGCCGCTGGTGGATCTCCGGCGCTCGCGGCTGGAGACGATGCTGAAGGTCCTCGACGTGGACGGCGCGGTGCGGCGCGTGAAGGGCGGCTGGACCGCCACCGGGCAGCCGTGGGTGTACGACGCGGAGCGGTATGCGTGGGTGGCCAAGCAGCGGGCGGCGGAACAGCAGGCCATGCGGGACTACGTGGCCACCGCGGGCTGCCGGATGGAGTTCCTGCAACGGCAGCTGGACGACGAGAAGGCGGTTCCCTGCGGTCGCTGCGACAACTGTGCCGGGCCGTGGCTGGAGGCGGCGGTCTCTCCCCCGGCCCTCGCGGCGGCGACGGGTGAGCTGGACCGGCCGGGGGCCGAGGTCGAGCCGCGCAAGATGTGGCCGACGGGGCTGGCCGCGGTCGGCATGGACCTCAAGGGCCGTATTCCGGTGAGTCAGCAGGCGGCCACCGGGCGGGCGCTGGGCAGGCTGTCGGACATCGGCTGGGGCAACCGGCTGCGGCCGCTCCTGTCGGCGCAGGCGGCGGACGGGCCGGTCCCCGACGACGTGCTGAACGCCGTCGTGACGGTGCTGGCGGACTGGGCCCGTTCGCCGGGCGGCTGGGCCGGCGGCTCCCCTGACGCGGCCGCACGTCCCGTGGGCGTCGTCGCCATGCCCTCCCGCACCCGCCCACGGCTGGTCGCCACCCTGGCCGAGGGGGTGGCAAGGGTCGGCAGGCTCCCCATGCTGGGCAGCCTGGCCTACACCCCCCGGGCCGACGAGCACGCCGCGCACCGCAGCAACTCCGCCCAGCGGCTGCGTGCCCTGGCCGACTCGTTCACCGTGCCCGACGCACTCGCCGCCGCCCTGGCCGCCACACCCGGCCCGGTCCTGCTCGTCGACGACTACACCGACTCCGGCTGGACCCTGGCGGTGGGCGCCCGCCTCCTGCGCCAGACAGGGGCGGACCAGGTGCTCCCGCTCGTCCTCGCTCTGGCCGGTTAGCCCGGCTGCCCGCCGGCAGACTGCGGCCGGGGGCATGCCGCGGTCCTCGGCCGGCGCTCGGGGCGGAACCGTCAACCGCTGGGGCGTGCCCACCGCGCGGCCCGGACCGTGCCCTGCTGAATGTCCCGCCGGGGCAGTTGGAGGCCGAAGGCGTCCTCCAGGGCGTGGAAGTACAGTTCGAACTCGCTGATCAGTTCGGGGTGGTCGAGCTCGGCGCGGCGTATGGCCTGGTTGAGGAAGTCGAGCTGACCGCCTCGGAAGTAAGGGGCGCGTCCGCGGTCGTACCAGATCAGCTCCAGGACGCCCCAGTCGTCGTCGACGCGGCGGCCGTCGCGCAGGTAGGTGAACGTGTAGATGGCCTTCGCGGAGGTGGCGCTCAGGTGGACCGTCTCGGTGACCCCGAGCCGGGCGAGAGCCTCGGCACCGGGTCCGAAGCCGGGGGTCTCGTGGTACATCAGGAACGCCCAGCCGCCCGCCTGTCCGAAGCAGCACGTTTCCCAGACGATGTCCCAGTGGTCGAAGGTGCCGCCGTCCATGTCGCGCAGATCCGCGAGACGGGTCCCGGCGGCGATCTGTGCGGGGTCGGCTCCGTGGAGCAGGGCGATCTGTTCGGCGCTGATGTCCTCGCCGCGGAAGAAGACGAGGTGGGTATAGGGGTCCTGCTCGCGCCAGCTGTCGGCGATCCAGGCGAGGCGCTCCAGCGGGTCGCGTCCGCACGCGGCCGAGGGCGGGGCTCCGTCCATGCCGCCGTTGCGGAATCTGCTGCCCCAGGCGGGGTTGACACGGTCCAGCAACTCGGCCTGCCCCGAGACGAGATTGGCCACCGGACCGCGCCCCGGTGACCGGGCCGCCATGTGCTCGGCCAGCATGCGGACCGCGTCCTCGGCGGCGAAGTACAGCACCTGATCCAGGTCCTGGGTGACGAAGACCTCCCGGTAGGGACCGATGTGGCCGTGCACCGTGCCGTCGTCGTCCAGGACCAGGAAGAGACGACCGTGCGACTCACCCATGTGCTGCCCGTACTGGTCGGGAGAGGTGCCGGTGGGCGGGAGCATCGCGTCGTGGAGGACGTCGGAGCCCACGGCCAGGTCGTGCCAGGCCCGTTCGAGCGTGTACGCCGAGATCTGCATGGGCGTCAGTATGCGACCGGGCACTGACACTCGACGGCTCGGACGTCGGGGGAGGGGATCGGGGGGAGCGGCCGGGCGAGCGGATCGGGGAGCGGCCGGAGGAGCGGCCGGGCGAGCGGACCGGGGGAGCAGCCGGGCGAGCGGATCGGGCGAGCTGGGAACGACTCCTGGCGTGGCCATGATCGTAGTTATCCACAGGCCCAAGCGGAATGCGGGAATCCGCGAGAAGGTCGCGGCATGACGAACCACGACGAAGACCCCACGACGTACGCGGGCCACGGCATCCCCGGTGTCGCCGGCCAGGAGAACCAGGTCACCCTCCGCTCCCCGGCCGAACTGGCCGACGCCCTGCCCTACCTGCTGGGTTACCGGCCGGACGACAGCATCGTGCTGGTCGCCCTGCACGACCGGGAACAGGGCGGAAGGTTCGGCGGCCGGGCCCGCCTCGGCATCCCCGCCCAGCGCGAGGACTGGGCCGCCGCAGCCCGCCAGTTGGCGCACGGTCTGGTCGCCGGGAGCGAGCGCAGGGGAGCCCGGCCGGAGAGCATGGTCGCCTACCTCGTCCAGGACCCGGCGAGCGGGGAGACGGGGCGGGACGTGATGGAACGCCTGCGCCCCCTCGCCCAGTTGCTGCGCACGACCTGCGGCAGCCTCGACGTCGCCGTGGTGGAGGCGCTCTGCATCGCCGACGGCCGCTTCTGGTCCTACTGCTGCCCGAGCCCGGGCTGCTGTCCGGGCGACGGCACCCCCATGGGACTGCCGGGCACCTCGGTCCTGGCAGCGGCCGCGACGTACGCCGGCATCCAGGTCCGGGGGAGCCTCAGGGAACTGCGGGCCAGGCTCCTGCCCTGGGAGAGCGCGGCGGCAGTGGAGCAGGAGACGGCCCTCGACGCGGCCGGCGCGGCCCTCGTGCCCCGCATCCTGGACGGAGGCTCCCGGGACGAGGTAGAGGCGGAGACGCTGGAAGCGGCCAGGCAACTCCTCGACAGGCTCTCCGCAGCCGGACCCGTCACCGACACCGCCTCCGCCGACGCCCGCGACGACGCGCTGATCGGTCACGAGGAGGCGGCCGGCGTCATCCTCGGGTTGCAGGACCGCACCACCCGGGACCGCGCCGCCGCATGGATGGAGGGTGACGAGGCGGCCCCCGCCCTGCGTCTGTGGCGCGCCCTGGCCCGCCGCTGCGTCGGCTCCTACCGGGAACACGCCGCCGCCCCGCTCACCCTGGCCGGCTGGGTCGCCTGGTCCTCGGGCGACGAACTCGAGGCCCGCGAGGCACTGGCCATGGCCATGGGCGCCGATCCCGACTACCTCTTCGCCCGCCTCCTCCACCAGGCCTGCAACGAGGGCCTGGATCCCGAGACCATCCGCAACTGCCTGCGCACCGAGCGGGACCGCGGCGAGAACGACCGGCCGGCCGCCACCTCTCCCCGCCAGGCGACCGGGACGGAATCCGGCACGCCGCAGCAGCACGGGGCGACCGTCCCCGCGGGGGCCGCCCTCCAGCCCGGTGCGACCGCCGCGGCCGCCGGACTCGCGCGGACACCGTCCTGCCCGACCACCACCGGCCCCCTTCCGGAGCGCACCGTACGGCGGCGGTACCGGACGACGCGAGGTGCGGACGCCGGTGGACACCCGGGCCGGCGCACCGCGAAGCCGGGAGACGGACGGCGCAGGCGCCCCGCCGATCCGTCCCCGGCCGCCGACGGGAACCGGCGGCCCGCCGCCGCACCGCGTCACGAGGCCCGGGCGGACCGCACCAGGGAGCGGGGGAGCGTGGTTCCGCACGAGCCGGGGGCCGAGGAATGAGCCCGCGCCCGTCTTTGTGCCGCTTCACCGCCCTTCCAAGTCACCTCACCCTCCCTTCCTGCCGCCTCACCGCCCCCTCATGGCGCTTCACCGCTCGTTTCCGGCAACGAGGGCGTGACCCCGGGCAGGTCCGTTCCGTTCACCTGTGTGGCGGAACCCGCTGCCGGGTCGCGCCGACACACCGCCCCCGACACTCCGGAGCACCCATCCGCTGCCGGACGCCCCCGGGCGCGCGCCCGGGGCAGAGGAAGCCGCCGCATGCCCCAGCCGACCCCGCACCTTCCCGACACCACCCCTGCGCACCACCGCCGACCCGTACCGGACGAGCCGCCTCCGCTCCGGTCGCCGGAGGGGAGCGGAGCGGGCGCGCGCATCCCGAACGCGGGCACGCCGACCCCGCTCATGCCGGTCCCGCCCACACGCGTCCCGTCCATGCCGGTCCCGTCCCGCCCCGGGGATCCGCCGGTACGCCCCGGGGAAATTCCGCGCCACCCCGGAAACCCCGCGTTCCGTTCCCGGCGCCCCGTGCCCGGACCCGCACCGGCGGGGCCGCCCCCGGTGCACACCGCCCTGATGTGCGTGGCCCTGCCGGGGCTGGTCATCTCCGGGGAGGACGGGCAGCTGACCGGCCGGGGCATGGAGGGCTTCTACCGCGCGGGCCGGCGGCTGCTCTCCCGGTGCCGGCTGCGGGTGGCCGGGTGCGAACCGCTCGCGGTGCAGGCGCGGACGGTCGCCGCCGACCGGGCCCGCTTCGTGGGAACCGTCCGTACGTCCCCCGCCGCCGGACCGGACCCCGATGTCCTGGTCGAACGGATCCGGCACGCGGACGGCACGGAACGGATCACCCTGCGCAGCTCCGCCGTGCGAACCCTGCGGATGCCTGTCGAGGCGGCCCTCGGCACGGACCTCGCGGAACTGGCCACGGTGGCCTCCGGCGAAGCGGGCCCGGAGCTCCCGGCCGACGTCCACGCCTCCGGCCTGCGCTGGAACACCCCGCAGGGCGCCTGCGCCGTCACGGCCGACCCGCCGCCGTCCGACGCCCTCGCCTCCGCGGGCCTGCTGCGCTGGCAGGCCGAGCTGCCACCGGGCGGCACCTGGACGGTGGAACTGCGCGTCCGCCCGCACGGCTCGGGCTCGGGCACCGCCCCGGCGGGCACCCCGACGAGCCCGTTCGCCCCCGCCCGGGCGAGCGGCGACGACCCCCGCGTCACGCACCTGTGGCGGACCTGCCTCGAGGACCTGCGCGCCCTGCTGCTGCGCGACCCCGGGCACCCCACCGACCTGCACCTCGCGGGCGGGGCGCCCTGGCGCTGCGGACCGGCACCCGCCGAGGCGCTGGCGGCCGCGCGGATGACCCTTCCGCTCGGTACCGGCCTCGCCCTGGGCACCCTGCGGACGCTCGCCCGCACCCAGCTGACCGGGCCGGGCCCCCGCTCCGGCATGATCCCGGGACCCCGGCGCGACGCCGGTCCCCGGCTTCCGCCGGGCTGCACCGCCACGGAGGCCACCCTGCTGTTCCCGGTGCTCCTCGCCGAGGCCCGGCGCTGGGGCCTGTCCGACCGGCGGACACGGGAACTGCTGCCCACCGCCGAGCGCTGTCTGCGCTGGCTGCGCAGCACCGTCGGCGACGGCGGCTTCCTGGCCGACCCGCTGCCCGGCGGGCCGGTGCGCGCCGAGACGCAGGCGCACGCCCACCGCGCGGCGCTGCTGGGAGCCGATCTCCTCGATGCCTACGGCCGCCCGGGCGGCACGGAGCTGCGGCAGTGGGCGGACACGCTCAGAACCGCGTTCCGCGAGCACTTCTGGATCGAGGACCGCGCCGGCGGCAGACCCGCCGCCGCCCGCACCGCCGACGGACGGCCCGTGACGCATCTCGGTGCCCACAGCGTCCATCTCCTCGACACCGGGCTGCTCGGCTCGGGGGCGCCGGCGCCCGGTCTGCTCGACGCCGTGCGGACCGAACAGCTCGCACGGCTGCTCGGCGGCCCGGCCATGGACTCCGGCTGGGGACTGCGCGGAATGGAGGCGAGGGACACGGCCTACAACCCCTTCGGTCACCGCGGCGGTGCGGTGCGGGTCCAGGAGACGGCGGTCGCCGTCGCGGGACTGGCCGCCGCCGGCTACGAGAAGGAGGCGAGCTCCCTGCTGCGCGGGGTGCTCGCCGCGGCCGAGGCCTTCGCATACCGGCTGCCGGAGATGTACGCGGGCGAGCAGCGCACCGAGGGCGGTCTCCCCCTGCCGCACCCCGCCGCCTGCCGTCCCGCCGCCACGGCCGCCGCCGCGGGCGTGCTGCTGCTGACCACGCTCGCCGGTGTCCGGCCGGACGTACCGGAGGGGACGGTCACGCTCCGCCCGGTGCGCAGCGCGCCGCTCGGGGAGATCGGCCTCACGGGACTGAGGGTCGCGGGCGCCCCCTTCTCCGTACGGGTCGGCCGCCTCGGCCTCGCCATGGTCGAGGAGGCCGCCGAAGGACTGCAACTGGGCGCCTGACCCGGCCCGTACGCCCGCCGCGGCGGAACCCGGAGCGGCCGTACGGACACCAGAACGGGCGGTACGGACGCCAGAGCGGACAGAGGCCCACCGGTTGTCGCAGAGACCGTCGGAGCGACCGGCGAAGGGAGTGTTTATCGTCAGGCAGACGACTATGATCACCGCATGCCCTACGACCCGTCAGCCTTCCCGCCCTTCGCCGTCACCGTGGACCTGGTCGTGCTGACCGTGCGCCGCCACTCCCTGTGCGCACTGGCGGTCCGCAGGGGGGAGCCACCCTTCCAGGGCCGCTGGGCGCTCCCCGGCGGGTTCGTACGGGACGACGAAGACCTGGCGCAGGCGGCGGCGCGCGAGCTGGCCGAGGAGACCGGGCTCCAGGCCCACGACCCGTCCGCACCCGCCCAGGACAACGGGGCGCACCTGGAACAGCTCGCCACCTACGGTGACCCCGGCCGAGACCCCCGGATGAGGGTCGTCAGCGTCGCCCACCTCGCGCTCGCCCCCGATCTCCCGGCCCCGCGCCCGGGCGGCGACGCTCACAGCGCCCGCTGGGCCTCCGTCGAGGACCTGCTGCGGCAGGGCGGCTACGGCAGGGACGGCGAGCAGGCCGCACCGCTCGCCTTCGACCATGCGCGGATCCTCGCCGACGGTGTGGAGCGCGCCCGCTCCAAGATCGAGTACTCCTCGCTGGCGACCGCGTTCTGCCCCCCGGAATTCACCGTCGGGGAACTGCGCCGCGTCTACGAGGCGGTGTGGGGCGTGGCCCTCGACCCGCGCAACTTCCACCGCAAGGTCACCGGCACACCGGGCTTCCTCGTCCCGACCGGCGGCACGACGACCCGTCAGGGCGGCAGGCCCGCCCAGCTCTTCCGGGCCGGCGGCGCCACCCTGCTCAACCCGCCCATGCTGCGGCCGGAGGCCTGACGCTCCCTCAGGCGGACGTCGGCGGACCACGGGTGATCCGGGCTGCGGCGCAACCCATACATCCCGACAAAACAGACAAATAGCGCTATCTTGCTTCGGGTGATCCAGGTGCTCGGGCTCTCCAGCCACCCCCGCAAGGACCTTCCGCCCGCTGTCGACGACGTTTCCTTCGAGGCGTGCGCCGGCCGTGTCACGGCCCTCCTCGGGGCGCCGGGCGCGGGCCGCACGACCGTGCTCCGGCTCATGCTCGAACTCCAACCCGGCCTCGGCGTCGCCCGCTTCAAGGGACGCCCGCTGCACGAGATCCCCCACCCGGCACGAGAGGTCGGCACCCTCCTCGGCGACGTTCCCGGTCACCCCGCGCGCACCGTCCGCGGCCACCTCCGCATGCTGTGCGCGGCCACCGGCCTCCCCGCCCGCCGCGCCGACGAACTCCTGGAAGCGGTCGGCCTGGTCAGCCTGCGCGAGGAACGCCTCAGCAGCCTCTCGCACGGCCTCGACCGGCGCCTCGGCCTCGCCTGCGCCCTGCTCCCCGACCCCCACACCCTCGTCCTGGACGAACCCGCCGCGGGTCTGTCCGGCCGCGAGGGCCGCTGGCTGCACGGCGTGCTGCGGGCCCACGCGGAACGGGGCGGCACCGTCCTGTTCACCACGGGCGACTCCAAGGAGGCCGCACGGAACGCCGACCGGGTCGTCGCGATGAACGAGGGCAGGGTCGTCGCCGACCTGCCCGCGGCCGACTTCGCCCGTACCCGGCTGCGCCCGCGCGTCGCCGTCCGCAGTCCGCACGCCGCCCGGCTCGCGGCACTGCTCACCAAGGAGGCGCGTACCGACCGGCGCTCCCTGGAGGTGGTGCGGGAGGAGGCCAACCGGCTGTCGGTGTACGGCAGCACCTGCGCCGACGTCGGAGAGACCGCCTTCCGGCACGGCATCCTCGTCCACCAACTCGCCGACGAGGTCGGGGACATGGGCTGCTCCTCCGCGCCTGCGGCAGAGCGTGCGGAACGGCCCGCCCCGGCGCGGTCCGGCGGGACGCGGCCCGACGTCACACGGACCGTGCCGGCACGGTCCGCGCCCGAGGCGCACGTCCCGGAGGCGCACGCCCCGGAGGCGTCCGGCGCGGAGGCATCCGGCGCGGAGGCGTCCGAACCCTCCGGCCGCCGAACGCCCGACCGGGTAACATCCAGCCGGCCGACCCCCAGCCCGTCAACGCCTGACCGACCCGTGCCCGCTCCGACGGTGCCCGGCCCGGGAGCGTCCGGCTCGGCCGTACGGCGGCCCCCCGTCGTGAGGGGCCCGGGCGGGCAGGGTCCTGGCGTACCGGTCCGCGGCACGCGGGGGCCGCACGCGCGGCAACCCGGCGAAACGGGCCCGCGCGCGCACGCCCAGAACCCCGCGGCGCGCTCCACCGCCGTGCTGCCCGGCTTCATCCACGTCCGCCCCGCCCCCAGCCCGCTCCAGCCCCTGCGGTACGAGCTGCGGCGCGCCGCCGGGGTGGGCACCGGCTACTTCACGACCGCCGCCGTCCTGCTCACCTCCGCCCTCATCGCCGTACTGCTCGCCCATACCGGTCACACCCCGCAGCACCGTCTGCTGGCGGCCTGGCCGCAGCAGATCCCGCTGCCGCCCGCCGCGCTCGGCGCCGGGCTGCTCGGCGCGATCGCCTTCGGCGACGAGTTCCGCCACCCCGCCCTGGCCGCGGACCGCGGGACCGTCCCACGCCGTCTGGGACTGCTCACCGCGAAACTCCTCGTCTCCGGGGCCACCGCGCTGCTCATCGCCTTCCTCGCGCTCGGCTGCGACCTCGAAGTGCTCTACCTCGTCTACGGACAGGAGCTCACCAGGGTTCCCGGCAACTGGCTCTCGCTCGGCGCGGGCTGGTTCGCGCTCGTCGTGGGCTGCGCCTGGGCGGGCGTGCTCGCCGCCGGCCTCTTCCGTTCGACGACCGCCGGGCTCGCCGCGGTACTGGCTGTCCCCGTCGCCGTCGTCCCCCTCGTGCAACACGTGTTCGGCGCCCCGTCCGTCCGGGCAGCGGCCGGAATCACCGGACGGCTGCGTGAGCTGACCCTCCCGCAGTGGCCCTTCGGCGGCGAGCGGTACGTCGCGGCCCTGGCCCGGCTGGTCGCCCAACCCGTCGGTGGAGCACTGACGTTGTCGCTCGGCGCGCTGCTCTGCGCCTACGTGTGCACGACCCTGCGCACGAGGGCACGGTGACGACGGTCCGCAACCGTCCGTCCAGCCATGCCCACAACTCCCAGAAACGCGCCCATTTCTTTCCGATAAGGCGTCAATTGCGACGGAGTGAGCGATCACCCTTTCGTGTGCTTTTCACCAAAGCCCTCAAGGCAGTTGAGAACAGCGCCGACAAAGGATCCGTGACTACCCTTGCGCAGACCATGATGACCGCCGCCCGCTCCGCCGACTCCGGCCTGACCGGACCGGGCGAACTCGACCGCTATCCCTACGCCGAGACCCCCGCCGTCGAGCGCGTCGGCGCCCCCGTCTGGGAGACCCCCGATGTGGAGCTCGGCCGGGTCGGCCGCCGCGCCGCCGGCAGCCGGGGCCGCGGGCTGCACGGCCAACTCGTCCAGCAGTTGGGACAGATGATCGTCTCCGGCGACCTGGGGGCGGACCGTCCGCTGGTTCCCGAGGAGATCGGCCAGCGGTTCGAGGTCTCCCGCACCGTCGTCCGTGAATCGCTTCGCGTCCTGGAGGCCAAGGGCCTGGTCAGCGCGCGGCCGAACGTGGGCACGCGGGTGCGTCCGGTGAGCGACTGGAACCTTCTCGACCCGGACATCATCGAGTGGCGGGCCTTCGGCCCCCAGCGGGACGACCAGCGGCGCGAGCTCAGCGAACTGCGCTGGACGATCGAGCCGCTGGCCGCCCGGCTCGCCGCCGGGCACGGCCGGGAGGACGTCCAGCAGCGGCTCGGGGACATGGTCGAGATCATGGGCCACGCCATGGCGCAGGGGGACTCGCTGACCTTCGCGCGCGCCGACGCCGAGTTCCACACGCTGCTCATCCAGGTGGCCGGGAACCGCATGCTCGAACACCTCTCCGGCATCGTCTCCGCCGCCCTGCACGTCTCCGGTGGTCCGGTCACCGGGTGCGACCGCCCGAACGACGCCTCGCTGACCCAGCACGCGCGGATCGTCGACGCCCTCGCCGAGGGGGATGGAGCGGCCGCCGAGGTGGCCATGCGCCAGCTGCTCACGATCCACCCCGAGGTCGAGCGCGTGGTGCCCGCCCCGCGCGAGCACTGACCGCGCGCCGGGAGTGGCGCGGGCAGCGCGGGCGACGGCAGAGAGCGAGAGGACCGGGCGAGGCGGCACGGCGACGGGGGTCGTGCCGCCCGGACCCGCCCGTCGACCCGCGAGTCCTGCGGCTGCGCGAGCCCGGCATCCCGCGAGCCCTGCGGCCCGCGACCTCCGGAGCCTCGTGCTCTCGGCATCCGAAGCCTCGTGCTCTCGGCATCCGAAGCCTCGTGCTCTCGGCATCCGAAGCCTGGGGCCTCCCGGTAGCCGGATCCCGCCCGGTATCTCGGCGGACCCGGCCCGCCGGGCCCCGCCCGCCGCGTTCCGCTCGCCCGGCGGTGCCCGCCGTACGGCACCGCACCGCGCCGACCGGCGCACGCCGACGCGAGCGCGGCGCCGCAGCGGCCGGCGACCGCGGCGTCCCACCGGTCGGTGACCGCCGTAGTGCCGGTCCCACCGGTCGGTGACCGTCGTCGTACCGGTCCGGCCCGAGCGGGCAGCAGTACCGAATCCGACCGTAGATGATCCGTTCTGATCGGATACCTCACTCTTTGAGTGGTTACGCGGTGTGACCCGGGCCACGCGGATTGGGCGTAACGCTCCTCGGAACTGCGCGATGACCTAAGAGGTGACAGCCGAGGAGGGAATACGGGCGCCGCATCCGGCGCTGTGTCTCTTCCCGGCGCCCGCCCGCGCCGTCGGCCCATCCCCAAGTCGGCGGTCGTCGGCTCCAGTCCGTCGTGGACGGAGCCGGAAGCCGTTTTCCAACGTTCCGAGAGGTTGTTCGTGTCGGCCAGCACATCCCGTACGCTCCCGCCGGAGATCGCCGAGTCCGTCTCTGTCATGGCGCTCATCGAGCGGGGAAAGGCTGAGGGGCAGATCGCCGGCGACGATGTGCGTCGGGCCTTCGAAGCTGACCAGATTCCGGCCACTCAGTGGAAGAACGTACTGCGCAGCCTCAACCAGATCCTCGAGGAAGAGGGTGTGACGCTGATGGTCAGTGCCGCGGAGCCCAAGCGCACCCGCAAGAGCGTCGCAGCGAAGAGTCCGGCCAAGCGCACCGCCACCAAGACGGTCGCGGCGAAGCCGGTGACCACGAAGAAGGCCGCCGCCCCCGCCGCTCCCGTCGCCCCGGAGGTGCCCGCCGCCGCTCCGGCCGAGGACGACGCGCCCGCCAAGAAGGCGGCGGCGAAGAAGACGACGGCCAAGAAGGCGGCGGCGAAGAAGACCGCGACCAAGAAGACGGCTGCCAAGAAGACGACGTCCAAGAAGGACGATGCCGAGCTGGTCGAGGAGGAGACGCTCGAGGACGCCCCCAACAAGGGCGGCGACGAGCCCGAGGGCACCGAGAGCGCCGGTTTCGTCCTCTCCGACGAGGACGAGGACGACGCCCCCGCCCAGCAGGTGGCCGCGGCCGGCGCCACCGCCGACCCGGTCAAGGACTACCTCAAGCAGATCGGCAAGGTCCCCCTGCTCAACGCGGAGCAGGAGGTCGAGCTCGCCAAGCGCATCGAGGCCGGTCTGTTCGCCGAGGACAAACTGGCGAGTGCCGACAAGCTGGCCCCCAAGCTCAAGCGCGAGCTGGAGATCATCGCCGAGGACGGCCGCCGCGCCAAGAACCACCTCCTGGAGGCCAACCTCCGTCTGGTGGTCTCCCTGGCCAAGCGCTACACCGGCCGCGGCATGCTCTTCCTGGACCTCATCCAGGAGGGAAACCTCGGTCTGATCCGCGCGGTCGAGAAGTTCGACTACACCAAGGGCTACAAGTTCTCCACGTACGCCACGTGGTGGATCCGTCAGGCGATCACCCGTGCCATGGCCGACCAGGCCCGCACCATCCGTATCCCGGTGCACATGGTCGAGGTCATCAACAAGCTCGCGCGCGTGCAGCGCCAGATGCTCCAGGACCTGGGCCGCGAGCCCACCCCGGAGGAGCTGGCCAAGGAACTCGACATGACCCCCGAGAAGGTCATCGAGGTCCAGAAGTACGGCCGCGAGCCCATCTCCCTGCACACCCCGCTCGGCGAGGACGGCGACAGCGAGTTCGGTGACCTCATCGAGGACTCCGAGGCGGTCGTGCCGGCCGACGCGGTCAGCTTCACGCTCCTCCAGGAGCAGCTGCACTCCGTCCTCGACACGCTCTCCGAGCGCGAGGCGGGCGTCGTGTCCATGCGCTTCGGCCTCACCGACGGCCAGCCGAAGACGCTGGACGAGATCGGCAAGGTGTACGGGGTCACCCGTGAGCGCATCCGCCAGATCGAGTCCAAGACGATGTCGAAGCTGCGCCACCCGTCCCGCTCCCAGGTCCTGCGCGACTACCTCGACTGACCGGGGCACCAGCACGCTCGAGGGCCCGGCTCCCGTTCTGGGGGCCGGGCCCTTCGCGTGCCGCCGGTCGAGGGGCGCTCACGACGTGTGGACGGCCGCTCTGCGTGTGCGCGCGAGAGGCAGGTGGATCACTCTGGGTGTTCCATGACCACCTCTGAGTGAGGAGTGCGCATGCGTCGTCCCTTTGTCCGGGCCCTGGCCCTCGGGGCCGCAGCGGCCGTGATACCACTGGCCGCGCCCGCCACCGCCACCGCCGACAGCGTCGTGATCGGTGGCCATCCCGTCGATGTCTCCCAGAGCCCCTGGACGGTCGCCCTGTCCAGCCGTGACCGGTTCGGGGGAAGCAGGGCGGGACACTTCTGCGGAGGGGTCGTGGTCGCCCGCACGGCCGTTCTCACCGCCGCGCACTGCCTGGAGCGGGACGTTCTGGGTTCACCGCGCGCCCGCGACTTCAAGGTCATCGCGGGCCGTACCGATCTGCTGTCCACACAGGGCGAGGAGGTCGCCGTCCGCGGCGTGTGGGTCAATCCGGGGTACGACAGCGACACCAACGCCGGTGACTTCGGCCTGCTCACGCTCGCGTCGCCGCTCCCCGAGAACTCGGTCATCAGGATGGCGGGCGCCGACGACCCCGCCTACACGCCGGGCGAGCAGGCCACGGTGTACGGCTGGGGGGACACCACGGGGGCCGGTGCCTATCCGCGCGACCTGAGGGCCGCCCCCGTGCACGTCCTGTCCGACGAGGCGTGCGGGGCGGCCTATCCGGGCAGCCGGGACGGCACCTATCTGGCCGGCTCGATGCTGTGCGCCGGGGAGACGGGCGGGGGCCGGGACGCCTGCCAGGGGGACAGCGGCGGCCCGCTGGTGGCGCGGGGGCGCCTGATCGGCCTGGTGTCCTGGGGAAACGGCTGCGGGCAGCCGGAGAGCCCCGGTGTCTACACGCGCGTCGCGGACGTCGTACGCACGCTCAGCGCCGGACGCTGAGTACCGCCCTCGGAACACGCGTACGGGCGGCCGCCCCCGGTGTGGGGGCGGCCGCCCGTTTCGCCGGCCTGGTGCCGGCACTCGCTCGTCGTCGACGCGAAGTGTCAGCGCTCCTCTTCGGAAGCAGCGGCCGGAGCGGACGTCAGGCGCTGCGTCTCGTCCTGTATCTCAGCGGCGATCTTCTTGAGTTCCGGCTCGAACTTGCGACCGTGGTGGGCGCAGAAGAGCAGTTCTCCACCGCTCAGGAGGACCACGCGTACGTAGGCCTGGGCGCCGCAACGGTCGCAGCGGTCGGCCGCCGTCAGCGGGGTCGCGGGGGTCAGAACAGTAGTCACGTCGCCTCTTCTCTAGCTCGACGAGCTGTCGTACCAGGGTCAACATCCAACCAGGCCGAAAACGTTCCCGCTCGCGGCGCTTTCCTCGGAAAAATCTCTCCGGGGCCGGCTGTCTGCTGCCGGTTGGCGGCGAATGTGCCGTAGTGCGTTTCTCTGTGTCGTACGGTTTCGCGCTGTCTGTCAGGGGTGTCGGTCCTCCCGGCCGGCTTGCCGGTGTTCATGAGGACGTGCCCGGAGCCTAAATGGTTCATGCCCCGAAGGGAACGTGATATGTACTTCACTCCATCGAGGGATCGAACGCCCGTGCGAGCCTGAACTAGTCTGGGTCCGGGGGGAGGGTGGCGTGACAACGGCTCTACCTGGGCTCGGTACGCTCGGACCCGCGACGAAGCCCCGCCCTTACCCTCAAGGGCCACATCCGAAATTCAGCGAGGAGCGAACCGCGTGACCGCCGAGACGTCCGTGCCGTCCACAGCGCTTCTGACCGGAGCAGACCGGGACGGTTCCAACTACACCGCGCGGCACCTCCTCGTCCTCGAGGGTCTCGAGGCCGTACGCAAGCGCCCCGGTATGTACATCGGGTCCACCGACAGCCGCGGTCTGATGCACTGCCTGTGGGAGATCATCGACAACTCCGTCGACGAGGCCCTGGGGGGCCACTGCGACCACATCGACGTCGTCCTGCACGACGACGGCTCGGTCGAGGTCCGCGACAACGGCCGCGGCATCCCGGTCGACGTCGAGCCGAAGACCGGCCTGTCCGGCGTCGAGGTCGTGATGACCAAGCTGCACGCGGGCGGCAAGTTCGGCGGCGGCTCCTACGCGGCCTCCGGCGGTCTGCACGGCGTCGGCGCCTCCGTGGTCAACGCCCTCTCCGCCCGGCTCGACGTCGAGGTCGACCGGAACGGCCACACCCACGCCGTCAGCTTCCGGCGCGGAGTTCCCGGCGCCTTCGCCGGGGCGGGGCCGGACGCCAAGTTCGAGGCCGGCGGGGGGCTGCGCAAGGCCAAGAAGATCCCCAAGTCGCGCCTCGGCACGCGGGTGCGCTACTGGGCCGACCGCCAGATCTTCCTCAAGGACGCCAAGCTCTCCCTGGAGACGCTGCACCAGCGCGCCCGGCAGACCGCGTTCCTCGTCCCCGGCCTGACGATCGTCGTGCGCGACGAGTACGGGCTCGGCGAGGGCGGCAGCAAGGGTGAGGAGTCGTTCCGCTACGACGGCGGCATCAGCGAGTTCTGCGAGTACCTGGCCTCCGACCGGCCGGTCTGCGACGTGCTCCGCTTCAGCGGACAGGGCACCTTCAAGGAGACCGTCCCCGTCCTGGACGACGACGGGCAGATGACGCCCACCGACGTGGTACGCGAGTTGGGCGTCGACGTGGCGCTGCGCTGGGGCACCGGCTACGACGCCACGGTCAGGTCCTTCGTCAACATCATCGCCACCCCCAAGGGCGGCACCCATGTCGCCGGCTTCGAGCAGGCCGTCGCCCGGACCTTCAACGAGGTCCTGCGCGCCAAGAAGCTGCTGCGTGTCGCCGAGGACGACATCGTCAAGGACGACGCCCTGGAGGGGCTGACCGCGGTCGTCACCGTCCGGCTGGCCGAGCCCCAGTTCGAGGGGCAGACCAAGGAGGTCCTCGGCACGTCCGCGGCCCGCCGTATCGTCGCCAACGTCGTCTCCAAGGAACTCAAGGCGTTCCTCACCTCCACCAAGCGGGACGCCGCCGCGCAGGCCCGCGTGGTCATGGAGAAGGCCGTCGCCGCGGCCCGGACACGGATCGCCGCGCGCCAGCACAAGGACGCGCAGCGCCGCAAGACCGCGCTGGAGTCCTCGTCCCTGCCGGCCAAGCTGGCCGACTGCCGCAGTGACGACGTCGACCGCAGCGAGCTGTTCATCGTCGAGGGCGACTCCGCGCTGGGTACGGCCAAGCTCGCCCGGAACTCCGAGTTCCAGGCGCTGCTGCCGATCCGCGGCAAGATCCTCAACGTGCAGAAGTCGTCCGTGACCGACATGCTGAAGAACGCCGAGTGCGGGGCGATCATCCAGGTCATAGGGGCGGGGTCCGGGCGGACCTTCGACATCGACACGGCGCGGTACGGCAAGATCATCATGATGACCGACGCCGACGTGGACGGTTCGCACATCCGTACGTTGCTGCTCACGCTGTTCCACCGGTACATGCGGCCCATGGTCGAGGCGGGGCGGGTGTTCGCGGCGGTGCCGCCGCTGCACCGGATCGAGCTGGTCCAGCCGAAGAAGGGGCAGGACAAGTACGTGTACACGTACTCGGACCGTGAGCTGCGGGACAGGCTGCTGGAGTTCCAGAGCAAGAACATCCGGTACAAGGACTCCATCCAGCGGTACAAGGGGCTCGGCGAGATGGACGCCGACCAGCTGGCCGAGACGACGATGGACCCGCGGCACCGGACGCTGCGACGGATCAACCTCACCGACCTGGAGGCGGCGGAGACGGTGTTCGACCTGCTGATGGGCAACGACGTGGCGCCGCGGAAGGAGTTCATCTCGAGTTCGGCGGCTACGTTGGATCGGTCGCGCATTGATGCGTGAGCGCTGCCGCTGGGCTGGGCTGAGGGGGCGGTGACGCGCCGGCCACTGCCGGCCGACACAGCCCCGTGCCCCCTCGCGGGCGTACGCGGTCGACAGGTGCTTGGTGGTGCGCCGCCTTCGGGCTGGCTCCACCCGTGGGTGGAGGTGAGATTCCACCTTGGCTCCACCCCTGCTCCGATTCGCTGGTCTGCGGTTTTCCGTAGCGTCGTGGACGTGAACGGCGGTCGTCGTTCCGTCCGCTTCTCTCGCTCACGGAGGCCGGGATGTCCGGGGTCGTCGATGTTCTGCTGATCGCCGCCGCTGTGGTGCTGGTGGTCGTGCGCCAGTTCCGTACGCGTCGAGTGGACACGGATCGGCGCTGGTGGATCGTGCCGGGTGTCCTCGCTGTGCTCGCGGTGCGTGAGCCGGGGCTCGTCGACGCGCACCATCGTGTGGGATCCGTGGCGCTGCTCGTGGCCGAGTTGCTCATAGGTCTGGCCGTGGGGGCCGGCTGGGCGTGGACCTCGCGGGTGTGGGTGGAGCCGGACGGGGGTGTGTGGAGCAGCAGCACCGCGGCGGGGGTGGTGGTGTGGGGTTCCGGCATAGCCCTGCGGGCCGGGCTCTTCGGGGTCGGTGCGGCGCTGGGTATTCATCAGGACAGTTCGGCTCTGGTGCTGGCACTGGCGGCGACTCTGCTGGTCCGCTCGGGGATCCTGGTCTTGAGGGCGCGGACGGTGGCGCCGGAGGGCGGTCGTGGCGCGGTGGCCGGTGGGGCCCTTGGCCGGTCCGGGTGGAAGGAGCCCGTGTGACGGAGAACGTATGGACGCGCTGGCCCACCCGCGAGGCGCTCATGCTGAGCGCCTCCTCCCGGCCCCGGCGGGCACTCGGCCGGACGGTGAGAGTGCTGGTCTTCGCCATGCTGCTGTGGGGCGCGTTCCGCGACGCTCCCGTGCGGGGGTGGGAACTGGGCGGGGCGGTCGGGGGCGTGTTCGTGGCGGCTGTGGCCGCCTGGGCGCTGTACCGCACGACCCTCGCGCACCGGCTGGTGCCGTCGCTGGCCCTGCTTGCGCTTCTCCTGGCGATGGCGGTCGCCGGTGGGGCCGCGGGGCTGACCGTGCCGGCGCTGGTGATCTGGTGCGGCTGTGCCGTGACGGCGCTGGAGCGGCTGCCCCTGGTGGCGGCTCTGCCGGTCGCCTCGCTCGCCCTGTCGGCGTACGCGGTGGTCAATGACGACGCGTGGCTGACCACGGTGGCGACGACCGCCGGGCTCGCGCTCGCCGGGTATGTGCTGCGGCTGGACGCCGAGGCGCGGGGGCAGTCGCAGCGGCTGCTCGCGCAGGAGCGGGCGGCGCGGGCGGCGGAGGCGGAGTCGGCGGCGCTGGCGGAGCGGGCGCGGATAGCCCGGGAGATCCACGACGTGCTGGCGCACAGCCTCTCGGCCCAGCTGGTGCATCTGGAGGCGGCCCGGTTGCTGATCGAGAGGGGGGCCGAGCGGGAGCGTGTGCTGGAGCGGGTCGTGGCCGCGCGAGGGATGGCCCGGGAGGGGCTCGCGGAGACCCGGCAGGCGCTGTCCGCGCTGCGCGGTGAGGTGTCCCCGGTGGAGGAGTTCCTGACCGAGCTCGTCACCGCGGCGGACGGTGCCGATGTCACCGTTGCGGGGGAACGGCGGCCGCTGACGGCCGAGGCGTCGCAGGCGGTGCGCAGGGTCGCCCAGGAAGCCCTCACCAACGTCCGCAAGCACGCTCCCGGCGCCAGGGTGCACCTGCGGCTGGAGTACGCGGAGCGGCAGGTGACGCTGGACGTACGGGACACCGGGGGGCCGCCGGGCGAACTCAGCGGCACGGGCGGGGGATACGGTCTGCTGGGCATGCGGGAGCGGGCCGAGCTGCTGGGCGGTTCGCTGGACGCGGGGCCGGGTGAGGAGGGATTCGTGGTGACGCTGAAGGTGCCGGTATGACGCGGGAGGAGGACGGGGAACCGGTGCGGGTCGTCGTCGCGGACGATCAGACGGTGGTGCGCGAGGGCATCGTGATGCTGCTCGGACTGCTGCCGGGACTGGAGGTCGTGGGCGCGGCCGGTGACGGGGACGAGGCCGTGCGCCTCGTCGGGGAACTGGCGCCGGACGTGGTGCTGATGGACCTGCGCATGCCCCGCTGCGACGGGGTGGAGGCGACCAGGCGCATCCGGGCCGAGTACCCGGGCACCCAGGTCGTCGTGCTGACCACCTTCGGGGACGACGAGTCGCTGTTCCCGGCGCTCCGGGCCGGTGCCCGGGGCTATCTGACCAAGGACGCGGGAGGTGACGAGATTCTGCGGGCGGTGCGGAGCGTGGTCGACGGGCAGGCCGGCCTGGCCCCGAGCATCCAACGGCGGCTGCTGGAACGGCTGGACGAGCCGGAGGCGGCGGTGACGTCTCCCGAGGAGGCGCCGGACGGGCTCACCGTGCGGGAGGCGGAGGTGCTGGTGCTGATCGCGGAGGGGCTCGGCAACCAGGAGATCGCCCGGCGGCTCCATGTCTCCACCGCGACGGTGAAGACGCACATCAACAACATGTTCGCCAAGACCGGACTCAAGGACCGTGCGCAGGCGGTGCGTTACGCCTTTCGGAAGGGGTTGGTGCGATCTGTCGAGTGAGTCACCTGATGGGGTGAAGAGCTGAGGGAAGAAGAGTCGGGGAACCTCCTGGTCTGTCCATCCTTGGGCCATGCAGTCACGCAACGGCCGTCCACGCGCCAACAAAAGTGGCGCCGAGAGCCCCCCGGAGCGCCACGACCCCCATGGCCCGGTGACGCCGGATGCGGAGCGCGGGCCGGACGCCGGGTACGACGACCCCTGGTACGACGCCCTCGCCGCCGGCTGGGGGGAGACGGACGGTACGGGCCTTGCCTCGCCGGCGGTTCCGGCGCCGCGGCGGGAGCGTGAGCGGGAGGCGGCCGAGGTCTATCTGGAGGTGCGGTCCAGCGCCGCGTTCCAGGAAGTGCGCGGTCGGTACCGCGGGTTCGTGATTCCGGGGGCGGTCGTCTTCCTCGCCTGGTACGTGGGCTATGTGGTGACGGCGACGACGGCGCCGGGGTTGATGGCGCGGCCGGTGGCGGGCGTGGTGAACGTGGCGATGCTGGCGGGGCTCGGACAGTTCCTCAGCACCTTCCTGCTCACCTGGGCCTATGCGCGGCACGCCCGGTTGCGCCGGGACCGGGCGGCGCTCGATCTGCGCTGGACCACACAGGAGTTGACGCGGAACAGCGGGGGCGGCCGGCGGTGACGGGGCATCATCAGGCGTTGGCGCTGGCACTGTTCAGCGGGTTCGTGGCGGTGACGTTGGCGATCACGACATGGGTCAGCCGGAACCGGCACGGCTCGGCGGAGGAGTTCTACGCGGGCGGGCGGCTGTTCTCGCCGATGGAGAATGGTTTTGCCCTCGCGGGCGACTATCTGTCCGCCGCGTCCTTCCTGGGCGTCACCGGACTCATCGCGCTGTTCGGGTACGACGGGCTGCTCTATGTGGTGGGCTTCCTGGTCGCCTGGCTGGTGGTGCTGTTCTTCGTCGCCGAACTGGTGCGCAACTGCGGGCGGTTCACGCTGGCGGACGTCCTGGCGGCGCGCATGCGGGAGCGGCCGGTGCGCATCGCCGCGGGGACGTCGTCGGTGACGGTCTCGGTGCTGTACCTCGTGGCGCAGATGGTGGGAGCGGGCAGCCTGGTGGCGCTGCTGCTCGGCGGCACCGGCGAGGCGGCGCGGTCCTGGACGGTGATCGGGGTCGGCGCGCTCATGGTGGTCTATGTGTCGTTCGGCGGCATGCGGGCCACCACGTGGATCCAGATCGTCAAGTCGGTGCTGATGCTCGGCGGGACGGTCGTGCTGACTGTGCTGGTGCTGGTCAGGTTCCACGGGAACGTCGACGGCCTGCTGCGCACCGCCATGGACCGCAGCGGACACGGGGCGGCCTTCCTCGCGCCCGGGCTGAAGTACGGGGGCGGCTGGACCGCGCGGGCGGACTTCGTCAGTCTCGGTCTGGCGCTGGTCCTGGGCACGGCGGGGCTGCCGCACATCCTGTCGCGCTTCTACACCGTGCCGACGGCGCGGGCCGCACGCCGCTCGGTGGTGTGGTCGGTGGGGCTGATCGGCGGCTTCTACCTGATGACGATCGTGCTCGGCTTCGGGGCGGCGGCGCTGGTCGGGCCCGAGGCGCTGCGGAGCTCCAACGCGGCCGGGAACACGGCGGTGCCGCTGCTCGCGCTCGATCTGGGCGGCGGCCCGGACACCACCGGGGGGACGGTCCTGTTCGCGGTGGTCGCCGCCGTCGCCTTCGCCACGATCCTCGCGGTGGTCGCCGGCATCACCCTGGCCTCGTCGGCCTCCGTGGCCCACGACCTGTACGCGGCCCTGCGCAGGCCCGGGGGACGGCAGCGCGGGGAGGTCGGCGTGGCGCGGGTCGCTGCCGTCGGGATCGGTGTCGTCGCGATCGCGCTCGGGCTGCTCGCCCGCGATCTCAACGTGGCCTTCCTCGTGGGCCTCGCCTTCGCGGTCTCCGCCTCCGCCAACCTCCCGGTGCTGATGTACACGCTGTTCTGGCGCGGCTTCACCACGCGCGGCGCGGTCTGGGCGGTCTACGGCGGCCTGGTCCCCGCGCTGCTCCTGGTGGTGCTCTCCCCGGTGGTCTCCGGCAGCCCCGACTCGCTGTTCCCCGGCGTCGATGTGCAGTACTTCCCGCTGCGCAACCCCGGGATCGTCTCCATTCCGCTCGGTTTCCTGGCCGGCTGGCTCGGCACGGTGATCTCCGCGGAGCCCCCCGACGAGGCCAAGCACGCCGAGACCGAGGTGCGCTCGCTCACCGGCGCCGGCGCGGTGTGAAGGCGCGGGGCGCCAGGCCGCCCCCCTACGGCCTTACGGTGCCACCCAGGCGTACCGGTGCTCCGGGCGCCCGGTGTCGCCGTACTTCAGGGACAGGCTCAGCCGGCCCGCCTGCTCCAGGTGGCGCAGATAGCGCTGGGCGGTGGAGCGGCTGAGGCCCGTCTCGGCGGCCACCTCGTGGGCCGACAGCGGATGCTCGGCCCGGTGCAGTACGGCGCAGATGAGGTCGGTGGTCGGCTCCGAATGGCCGCTGGGCAGCCCCGGGGCGGACGGCGCCGGCCCGGTCCGCAGTGCGCCGAAGATCCGGTCCACCTGCTCCTGCCCCGCCGGCCCGTGCCCGCCGACCCGCTCCACCGTGCGGCGCAGGGCGGCGTAGGACTCCAGGCGGGCCCGCAGCGCGGCGAAGGTGAACGGCTTCACCAGGTAGTGCAGGGCACCGAGTCGCATGGCCGCCCGCACGGTGGCGACGTCGCCGGCCGCCGTGATCATGATGACGTCGGTGCCGTGGCCGCACTCGCGCATGCTGTGCACCAGCTCAAGACCCGTACGGTCGGGCAGGTAGTGGTCGAGCAGCACCAGGTCGACGGGGGAGCGCGCCACGGCGGCCAGTGCCTGCGCGGCACTGTGTGCGTGGGCGGAGACCCGGAAGCCGGGAACCTTCGCCACGTACTTGGCGTTGATCTCGGCGACGCGGAAGTCGTCGTCCACCACCAGGACGTCAATCATCGGGCCTCTCCTTCAAGGCCGACGGGCGCGGTACCCGTTGTTTTCGGCCTCCTGGTTGTAGCGCGAGCAAAACGAGCACAACAGGCTGTTGCAGGCAAAAGAACGTTCAGGTCGCAGAAGACTGCTGCCGTGGCCCCCGTCACCCCTACGGTCCTCGGCCATGAGCGCAGACATCAGCCCCGCCATCGAACTGCGGGGCGCCGGCAAGACCTTCAAGACCCCGTCGGGGGGACTGCACACCGCCGTCCGGGGGCTGGACCTCACCATCGGGCAGGGTGAGTTCGTGGCCGTCGTCGGCCCCACCGGCTGCGGCAAGTCGACCACGCTGACCCTCGTCAGCGGGCTGGAGGAGCCCACCGAGGGCGAGGTCCTCGTCTCCGGCCGGCCGGTGCGCGGGGTCGGCGACAAGGTCGGCTTCGTCTTCCAGCAGGACGCCACCTTCCCCTGGCGCACGGTCCTGTCCAATGTCATGGCGGGCCCCCGCTTCCGGGGCGTGTCCAAGGCGGAGGCGCGGGAGAAGGCGCGCGCCTGGCTGGCCAGGGTCGGCCTCGGCGCCTTCGAGGACCGCTATCCGCACCAGCTCTCCGGCGGCCAGCGCAAGCGCGTCGCCCTTGCCGCGACCTTCGTCAACGACCCCGAGATCCTGCTCATGGACGAGCCGTTCTCCGCGCTCGACGTGCAGACCAGGGCGCTGATGTCGGACGAGTTGCTGGAGCTGTGGGGCGGCACCCGGGCCTCCGTCGTCTTCGTCACCCACGACCTGGAGGAGTCCATCGCCCTGGCCGACAAGGTCGTCGTCATGACGGCGGGTCCCGCCACCGTGAAGCAGGTCTTCGACATCGACCTGCCGAGGCCCCGCAAGGTCGAGGAGGTGCGCCTGGAGCCGCGGTTCATCGAGATCTACCGCGAGATCTGGGAGTCCCTCGGCGAAGAGGTCCGCATCACCCGCGAGAGGGGTGTCGCCGATGTCGCCTGAGATCCTTCCCGAGACCGCGGTCGCCGTGGCGGCGGCCGAGAAGACCGTCTCCGACCGTTCGCCGGCACGCGCGCGTGCCGCGCGCAGACGCAGACTGGTCGTCACCGCCGCCCGCGTCCTGGTCCTCGTCGTCGTCCTCGGCCTGTGGGAGCTGCTCTCCCGCGCCGAGGTCATCGATCCGTTCAACTTCTCGATGCCGTCGAAGATCTGGGACCAGATCTGGACCTGGATCACCCACGGCACGGCGCTCGGCTCGCTGGGCGAGCAGATCTGGTACACGCTCCAGGAGGCGCTGCTCGGCTGGGTGTTCGGCGTCGTCGCGGGTGTCGTCCTCGGCATCGCCCTGGGCCGGATCACGTTTCTCGCCGACATCCTCGGCCCCTACATCAAGGTGCTGAACTCGATCCCCAGGATCGTCCTCGCGCCGATCTTCGTCATCTGGTTCGGGCTCGGGCCGGCCTCCAAGATCGCCTCGGCCGTGGTCCTCGTCTTCTTCCCGGTCTTCTTCAACGCCTTCCAGGGCGCCCGCGAGGTCGACCGCAATCTGGTCGCCAACGCCCGCATCCTCGGGGCGAGCGACCGCCGGGTGACCTTCCAGGTGGTCATCCCGTCGGCCACCTCCTGGATCTTCACCAGCCTCCACGTCAGCTTCGGCTTCGCCCTCATCGGCGCCATCGTCGGCGAGTACATCGGCGCCACCAAGGGCATCGGCCTGCTCGTCGCGCAGTCCCAGGGCACGTTCAACGCGGCCGGCGTGTACGCCGCCATGGTCATCCTCGCCGCGGTCGCGCTCGTCGCCGAGGGGCTGCTCACGTTCGCCGAGCGCCGCATCTTCCGCTGGAAGCCGTCGGAGAGCGGCCGCTGACCGGCCCACGAGACCCCGGCCCCCGTCGGGCCCCGCCCATCGCCCCGCACCACCCCTCCAGAAGGACGTGAACCATGCGCACCCCGAGGACCGCCAGATACGCCGCCCTGGCCACCGCCGCCCTGCTCGCCCTCACCTCGCTCACCGCCTGCGCCGACGACGCCTCCAGCACGGCCTCCTCCGGCTCCGGCAGCGGGGGCGACGGCAAGGGCGTCAAGGTCAAGATCATGGTCGGCGGCCTGGACAAGGTCATCTACCTGCCCGCGATGCTCACCCAGCGGCTCGGCTACTTCGACGCCGAGGGCTTGGACGTCGAACTGCTGAGCGAGCCGGCCGGTGTGCAGGCCGAGACCGCGCTCGTCTCGGGACAGGTCCAGGGCGCCGTCGGCTTCTACGACCACACCCTCGACCTCCAGACCAAGGGCAAGCACGTGGAGTCCGTCGTGCAGTTCTCCCAGGCGCCCGGCGAGGTGGAGGTCGTCTCCAAGAAGCACGCCGACGACATCACCTCGCCGGGGGACTTCAAGGGCCGCAAGCTCGGCATCACCGGCCTCGGCTCCTCGACCGACTTCCTCAGCAAGTACCTCGCGGTCAAGAACGGCGTGCGGGTGAGCGAGTTCAGCCCCGTCGCCGTCGGCGCGGGCCCCACGTTCATCTCCGCCCTGCAAAAGGGTTCCATCGACGCCGGGATGACCACGGACCCGACCGTCGCGCAGATCCTGCGCAAGGACCTCGGCAAGGTGCTCATCGACATGCGCACCCCCGAGGGCTCCCAGGAGGCGCTCGGCGGCCCCTACCCGTCGTCGAGCCTCTACATGCAGACGGAGTGGGCCAACAGCCACAAGGACACCGTCCAGAAGCTGGCCAACGCCTTCGTGAAGACGCTCAGGTGGATGTCCACGCACAGCGCGACGCAGATCGCGGACAAGATGCCCGCCGACTACTCCCAGGGCGACAAGAAGCTGTACGCGGGCGCCATCAAGAGCACGCTGCCGATGTTCACCAAGGACGGCGTGATGCCCTCGGACGGACCGGCCACCGTGGAGCGGGTCCTCAAGGCGTTCAATCCCAACATCAAGAACGCGACGATCGACCTGAGCAAGACGTACACCACGGAGTTCGTGAAGAAGGCCACCGGCTGAGCGGTCACCCCCGGTCGCCGTCGGCGGCCGGCCCGGTGTCCCGCGGCGGCTCCTCGGAGAGCGCCTCCGGCAGCACGACCGTGAACTCTGCGCCGCCGCCGTCCGCCTCGCCCACACGGACGCTCCCGCCCTGCCGCTCGGCGAGCCGGTGCACCAGGGAGAGGCCGATCCCGCGCTTGCCGTGGGCCGGCGGCTGCTTGGTGGACCATCCGTCGGTGAAGATCAGCTCCCGCCGGTCCGCCGGGATGCCCGGGCCGGTGTCGCGCACCACGAGGACCGCCGTTCGCCCCTCGGCGCGCAGTTCGACCTCCACGCGCGCGTGCCGCGTGCCGCCGACGGCGTCCAGGGCGTTGTCCACCAGGTTGCCCAGAACGGTGACCAGCCCCCTGGGGTCGATCAGCCGGTCCGGCAGCAGCGTCCCGTCGGAGACCCACAGGGCCACCCCGCGCTCGGCGGCGACGGTCGCCTTGCCGACCAGGAGGGCCGCCAGCAGCGGGTCCTGGACCTTCTCGGTCACCTGCTCCGCCGTGACCCGGTGATCCCCGACGACCTCTCCGACGAACTCCACCGCGTCCTCGTACATCTCCAGTTCGAGCAGCCCCAGGAGGGTGTGCATCCGGTTGGCGTGCTCGTGGTCCTGGGCGCGCAGTGCGTCGATGAGGCCGCGCGTGGAGTCCAGCTCGCGCCCGATCCGCTCCAGCTCGGTGCGGTCGCGCAGGGTGGCGACGGCGCCGCCGTCGTCGGTGGGCATCCGGTTGGCGACCAGCACCCGGTGCCCGCGCACCGTCAGCAGGTCGGTGCCGGTGACACGTCCGGCCAGCACGTCCGTGGTGCGCCCGGCGCCGAGCGCCTCGTCCAGGGGGCGGCCCACGGCCTCCTCGCCGATGCCCAGCAGCCGCTGCGCCTCGTCGTTGAGCAGCCGGACGCGTCCGGCGCGGTCCAGGGCGACGACGCCCTCCTTGATGCCGTGCAGCATCGCCTCGCGCTCCGAGAGCAGGGCGGAGATGTCGGAGAAGGCCAGGTCACGGGTCTGCCGCTGGACCCGCCGGGAGATCAGGTACGCCGCCAGCGCGCCGATCGCCAGGGCCGCGCCGGCGTACGCGAACAGCCCGGGTATCGCGTGCACGAGCTTGGCGCGGACGCTGTTGTACTCGATGCCCACCGAGACCGCGCCGATGATCCGGCCGTCCTCGTCGCGCAGCGGCACCTTGCCGCGGGCCGAGCGGCCCAGGGTGCCGCGGTCGATCCCCATGACCTCCTCGCCCGCCAGGGCCTTGCTGGGGTCGGTCGAGACGACGTCGCCGATCCGGCTCGGATCGGTGTGCGACCAGCGCACCCCGCGCAGGTTCATCACCACCACGTACTCCGCCCCACTGGCCCTGCGGATACGTTCCGCCTCCCGCTGGACCGGCCCGTCGGGCGTCGGCCGGGAGGTGCGGAACTCCTCGGCGATCCGCGGCTGGGCGGCGGTGGTCTGGGCGATCGCGAGGGCGCGGCGCATCGCCTGGTCGTCGAGCTGCTGCCCGAGCGGGGCGAGGAACAGCCCGGTCGCGAGCACGGCGACGCCCGCGGCGATCGTCACCTGCATCAGCAGGACCTGCGAGAACACACGCCGCGGCAGGCCGAGGCGCAGGCGTCGTACGGGAGTGCGGGGACTCATGGGCACGACGGTACGGGGCGCGTGCGCCGTGCCCCAGGGGGTGCGGCGGGGAACTCGTGGAGGCCGCCCGCGGCGGGTCAGTGCCGGCGTGTGCCCGCCGCCGTCGGGTGCAGTTCGCGTACGGCCGTCACGTCCATCCGGGCGGGGGAGCCGAGGACCGAGCCGCAGCTCTCCGGGCGGGGCGGCGAGGAAGCGCCCCGGACCACGGTGACCCGCCAGAGGCGGCCGTCCGCGTGCGCGACCGTGACCTCCCAGTGCGGCGCCGTGCCCTCGGTACGGGCCACGGTGAGCGCGTCCGCCGCGTGGACGCCGGTGTGCGCGCGGACGGCGAGCTCGGCGGCCTGCCCGGGCCGCTCCCAGGCCGAGCCGCCGCGGCAGCCCTCCAGCACGATCCGCCCCTCGCGCACGCCTCGGAGCGCCTCCTGGACCAGCGGCGCCGTCGCCCGCCCGTACGCGTAGCCGTACGGCAGGACGAGCACGGTGGGCGCGAAGCGGTGGCCGCCCAGGTGGGTGACTTCCCAGATGCCCGGCACACCGGCGGCGGCCAGTTCGGTGGCCAGAGGCCGGCCGAGGACGGCGCAGCACCGGTCGCGCTTGCCGTTGGTGCACACCAGGGCCAGCGGGTCGCCGGTGTGCGGGCGGCCGCCGAGGGCGCGGTCGAAGGTGTACGGGTCGCCCGCGCCGAGCGCCTCGAAGTCGAGGTCGAGCAGCTGTTCGGGGTCGGTGACGGTGGCGTCGTGCAGCCAGGAGAGGCCGGGGAGGGTATGGGCGGCGTACACCTGCCGTACGGGGAGTGCGGCTTCGTCCGCGCGGGCCGGTGCGCCCGGGTCCGGGTCGGCGTGCCGGCCGGGGCGGCGGATCAGGGCGAGGCGGACGCCGGTGTCCTTCGCGGCGGCCTCCAGGGCGCGGCCGAGGCGGGGGGCGAGCTGGCTCGACGTGAGGGCCTTGACGCCCCAGGGGCCGGGCTGTTCGAGGAGCAGCCAGGTCCGCGCGGGGGCGGCGGTGCCGGGCAGCGGCTCGGCGAGGGCCTGGGACGCGGTGGTGCACGTACTCACAGAGGTGAGCCTAACCTGAGTTCAGTGTGCGTGCCGGTCGGGGCTGCGCCCCTTGGCCCCCGGTTCGTGTTGCCTGCTGATTCGGGGGGTGCGGTTCGTTGGGGGGTGCGGGCTCGATGTGGCTTGTCGCGCAGTTCCCCGCGCCCCTGAGGGGGCTTCGGTGGTCGCGCCCGCGCGGCGGAGCCGCAGATCGGGACACAGCCCCGCGCCCCTGAGGGGGCTTCGGTGGTCGCGCCCGCGCGGCGGAGCCGCAGATCCTCGCTTACGTGTCCGGGATGTCGGCCTTCGCCCGGAGCAGCGTGTCGCGGGTGATGACCACGATGCGTTCGTAGGCCGCGCGGGACGCGTCCGGGGGGAGTTCGGCGTCGAGTTGCGCGGTTGCCTCGGTGCCGATGACGGCGAAGTTGCCGTCGCTCAGCTCGAAGATGTCGGGGCAGCTCTGGCCCGTCGCGCTGCCGCGCTCCCGGGGCGAGGCGCCGATGCGACGCACGATCTTCAAGTCCGTTCCTAGCCTGGTCGAAGGACGGGCCGCCACGGTGCCCGGGACGCCGTGCGACGGGGGAGCCGCACAAAGAGGCAGCTCGCGACAGGTTTGACCCCGGCGAGCTGCGGGTAGAATAGCGCCCCACAACGCACGCGTCTCCTCGCGGACACACAGGTGGCGGCCCGGTGTTGACGAACGGCGGCCCGCGTCACTCCGACGGCGGTTCCCCCACCACCCACCACTCCTCGAGCTCCCCGTCCTCCTGGTCGGCGACCAGCGCGTCCATGTCGCGCACCAGGGCGTCCATCATCCTGCCGATCCGCGCCTCCTCCGACCACTCGGGCAGGCTGTCGCGGTGCCTGCGGGTCGCCTGCCAGTACTCCCGGAAAACCGCGTTCCGGCACATCATCCGTACGTGGCCGTAGAGTTCGGCCAGGCTCAGCGCCCCGATGCGGTGGAAATACAGCGCGTTGACGTACAGGGCGTTGGCGAACAGGTACTGGCGCTGCCGCTCGGCCGGGACCTCGTTGTCGTAGGTGTCCAGGACGGCGGCGAGCGCGGGGTCGTCCATGGCCTTGCACAGCAGGTCGAAGTGGAGCCGGTGCTGTTCGACGAGTGCCGCGCGCCGCCGTTTGCGGCCGCCCCAGTCGGTGACGGTGCGTCCGACCGCGGCCAGCCTGCCTCTGGCCGTGGACCCGAACCTCCGTATCGCCGAGGTCTGTGCGGTCATGAGCAACCCCCGATTTCAGGCGGCCGTGCGCCGGTCGTCGGGTGCGGGAGGGCTGACGGGGACCGGCGAGCGGTGGGCGACGCTTGCCGTCTTCCAGGGTGCCGACGGGTACTGATCGGCGGGGAGGCGGAAACAAGGCGCACGGAGGGAAGTGAGGGTCGCACGGACCGGCGCCAAGCGGAACGTCTGCCCTGCGCGCGCCGCGGACCAACCGCTCACCCCGGGGCGTGGAGCGGGGCTCGTATCCTGGGGCCGCAGCGCAGTTCTCGCGCGTGTTCCGGAGCCGTCCGGGCCCGCGCACCGGCACGGAAGAGGTCGCACGGTGGTCCAGAACCCGGTGGACGAGGGCCCGGTCGACCGGAGCCGGGATGATCGGAACCGGGACCGGAGTCGGGACTGGAGCCGGGACCGGAGTCCGCACCGGGGCCGGCGGCAGGTACCGGTCGTGGTCCTCGCCGGATTCCTGGGATCCGGCAAGACCACACTGCTCAACCACCTCCTGCACCACAGCGGAGGCAGCCGCATCGGCGCCGTCGTCAACGACTTCGGCGCCGTGGAGATCGATGCCATGGCCGTGGCCGGGGCGCTCGGGGACTCCACCGTCTCGCTCGGCAACGGCTGCCTGTGCTGCGCCGTCGACGCCAGTGAGCTCGACTCCTACCTGGAGCGGCTGACCCGGCCCTCGACCGGCGTCGACGTCGTCGTCATCGAGGCCAGCGGGCTCGCCGAGCCGCAGGAACTCGTCCGGATGGTGCTCGCCGCGGAGAACCCCGATGTCGTCTACGGCGGGCTCGTCGAGGTCGTCGACGCCGCCGAGTTCGACGACACCCGCGCCCGGCATCCCGAGATCGACCGGCACCTCGCCCTCGCCGACCTGGTCGTCGTCAACAAGCTGGACCGGGCCGCCGACGGGCCGCGCGTGCTGGAGACCGTGCGTTCCCTCGCCGGCGACGCCGCCGTCGTCCCGGCCTCCTACGGGCGCGTGGACCCCGAGTTCCTCTTCGACTGCCGGCCCTCCGAGGAGCGGATCGGACAGCTCTCCTTCGACGACCTCCCCAGGGAGGACGACGGCCCCGAGGAGCACGCCGCCCATCTTCACTCCGGCTACGACAGCCTGTCGTACGTCTCCGCGGTGCCGCTCGAACCGCGTCGGCTGCTGGCCTTCCTCGACAGCCGGCCCGAGGGGCTGTACCGCATCAAGGGGTACGTCGACTTCGGCGCCCACGACCGCCGCAACCGCTACGCCGTGCACGCCGTCGGGCGGTTCCTGCGGTTCACGCCGGAGCCCTGGCCGCGGGCCGGGACGGAGACGGAGGACGGGGCCGGGGAGCGGGCGACCCAGCTGGTCCTGATCGGCTCCGGCATCGACGCGCCCGCGCTGCTGGAGGAGCTCCGGGCGTGCGAGGACGGCTCCGAGCACGTCGACGAGCACGCCCTGTGGGGCGTCCTGCGCTACGTACGGGACCCGGAGGACGGCGCGGACGTACAGGAGCCGGAGGACGCCCCCGAGGTACGGGACCCGGAGGACGCCCCCGAGGTACGGGACCCGGAGGACGCCCCCGACGTACGGGACCCGGAGGACGCCCCGGGTCCCGAACAGCCCCTCCCTTAGGGGGGTCTGCCGCGGCCGGCCTAGGCCGGTCCCGCCACCACCGCCACCGTCTTCGCCAGGGACACCCCCGAGCCGTCGCGGCGCGGGTCGATGTCCGGCAGCTCGGCCGGCGCGCCGTTCTTCTGCGCCGCCCGCGCCGGGACCGGACCCGCCCAGGCGAAGGACAGGCAGTCCTCGCCCTTCAGGAACCGCTGGCAGCGCACGCCGCCCGTGGCCCGCCCCTTGCGCGGGTACTGGTCGAACGGCGTGACCTTCGCCGTCGTCTGCACGGAGTCGTCCAGCGTGCCGCGCGAGCCGGCGACCGTGAAGACCACGGCGTCGGCGGCCGGGTCCACCGCCGTGAACAAGATGACCTTGGCGCCCTGCGTCAGCTTGACGCCCGCCATGCCGCCGGCCGGGCGGCCCTGCGGACGCACCTGGGAGGCCTGGTAGCGCAGCAACTGGGCGTCGTCCGTGATGAAGACCAGATCCTCCTCGCCCGTGCGCAGTTCGGCTCCGCCGACGATCCGGTCGCCCTCCCTGAGGGTGATGACCTCCAGCTCCTCCTTGTTGGCCGGGTAGTCGGGCACCACGCGCTTGACGACGCCCTGGGCCGTACCGAGCGCGAGGCCGGGGGAGGACTCGTCGAGCGTCGTCAGGCACACCACCGTCTCGTCCGCCTCCAGGGAGACGAATTCCGCCAGCGGAGCGCCGCCCGAGAGGTTGGGCGTGCCGGTCTGCTCGGGCAGTTGCGGCAGGTCGACCACGTTGACGCGCAGCAGCCGGCCGGCCGAGGTCACCACGCCCACCTCGCCGCGGGCCGTCGCCGGGACCGCGGAGACGATCAGGTCGTGCTTGACGCGCCGGCCCTTGCCGTCGTCCTCGAACGGGTTGCCGTCCGCCGTGCGCGCCAGCAGCCCCGTCGAGGACAGCAGCACCCGGCACGGGTCGTCCGCCACCTGAAGCGGCACGGCGGCCGGGGCACCCGAGGACTCCAGCAGGACCGTCCGCCGGTCGGTGCCGAACTTCTTGGCGACGACGGCCAGTTCCGCGGAGACCAGCTTGCGCAGTTCCGCGTCCGACTCCAGGATCCGGGTCAGCTCCGCGATCTCGGCGTTGAGCCGTTCCTTCTCCGACTCCAGCTCGATCCGGTCGTACTTGGTCAGCCGGCGCAGCGGCGTGTCCAGGATGTACTGCGTCTGCACGTCCGACAGCGAGAAGCGCTCGATCAGCCGCTCCTTGGCCTGCGCGGAGTTCTCGCTGGAGCGGATCAGGCGGATCACCTCGTCGATGTCCACCAGAGCCGTGAGCAGACCCTCGACCAGGTGAAGGCGGTCGCGCCGCTTGCCGCGCCGGAACTCGCTGCGCCGCCGCACCACGTCGAACCGGTGGTCGAGGTAGACCTCGAGCAGCTCCTTCAGGCCCAGTGTCAGCGGCTGGCCGTCGACGAGGGCCACGTTGTTGATGCCGAAGGACTCCTCCATGGCGGTCAGCTTGTAGAGCTGCTCCAGGACGGCCTCCGGCACGAAGCCGTTCTTGATCTCGATGACCAGGCGCAGGCCGTGCGCGCGGTCGGTGAGGTCCTTGACGTCGGCGATGCCCTGGATCTTCTTGGCGCCGACCAGGTCCTTGATCTTCGAGATGACCTTCTCCGGGCCGACCGCGAACGGCAGTTCGGTGACGACGAGGCCCTTGCGGCGGGCCGTCACCGTCTCGATCTCCACCGTGGCGCGGATCTTGAACGTGCCGCGGCCCGACGCGTAGGCGTCCCGGACGCCGGACAGTCCGACGATCCGGCCACCGGTCGGCAGGTCCGGGCCCGGGACGTGCTTCATCAGCGCGTCCAGGTCCGCGTTCGGGTACCGGATCAGATGGCGGGCAGCGGCGATCACCTCGCGCAGGTTGTGCGGCGGCATGTTCGTCGCCATGCCGACGGCGATTCCGGACGCGCCGTTGACCAGCAGGTTCGGGAAGGCGGCGGGGAGCGCCACCGGTTCCTGCTCCTGGCCGTCGTAGTTCGGCCCGAAGTCGACGGTGTCCTCCTCGATGGACTCCGTCATCAGGCTCGTCGCCTCGGCCATGCGGCACTCGGTGTACCGCATGGCGGCCGGCGGGTCGTCGTTGCCCAACGAACCGAAGTTGCCGTGGCCGTCGACCAGGGGGACGCGCATCGAGAAGGGCTGCGCCATGCGGACCAGGGCGTCGTAGATCGACGCGTCGCCGTGCGGGTGCAGCTTGCCCATGACCTCGCCGACGACGCGGGCGCACTTGACGTAGCCGCGGTCGGGGCGCAGGCCCATCTCGTTCATCTGGTAGACGATGCGGCGGTGCACCGGCTTGAGGCCGTCCCGGGCGTCGGGGAGGGCGCGGGAGTAGATGACCGAGTACGCGTACTCGAGGAAGGAGCCCTGCATCTCGTCGACGACGTCGATGTCGAGGATCCGCTCCTCGTACGAGTCGTCGGGCGGCGGGGTCTTGGTGCTGCGGCGGGCCATCGCTGCCGGCTCCTTGTGTGGGCGTGGGCGGGTTCTGTGCGGACCATTGTGGACCGGGGGACCGACAACGTGTCGCGGGACCCGGCCCGGAGGGCCCCGGGCCCCTCTCGGCCCGGGGGCGCCCCCGCGGTCCGCAGGGGTGTTTCGCCCCCGCCGCCCCTGTCCTTCCCGTCCCTGGAGGCTGCGCCCCCGGACCCCCTGGGCGTGTTGTCGGCCGGCCGCCGGCGGGGGCCTGCCGCGCCCGCGCGGCGGAGCCGCACATGACACAGCCCCGCACCCCGCACGGGGCGCCGCGATCGCTCGCGCCCGCGCGGCCGAGCCGCGTATCGGCACAGCCCCGCGCCCCTTTGGGCGGCGCATACAGTGGCAGGATTGGCAGGAACTCCGCGGTTGGTCACAACCGCATCCGTGAGTGAAGGGACGTACATGCCCATGGGTCACACGGCCACAGCCGAGGCAGGCTCCGGCGGCCTGACAGCGAGTGAGCACCGCCTGGCCAACGGTCTGCGCGTGGTGCTCTCCGAGGACCACCTGACCCCGGTCGCGGCGGTGTGCCTCTGGTACGACGTCGGCTCGCGCCACGAGGTCAAGGGGCGTACCGGTCTGGCTCACCTCTTCGAGCACCTGATGTTCCAGGGCTCCGGCCAGGTGAAGGGCAACGGCCACTTCGAACTGGTGCAGGGCGCCGGCGGCTCCCTCAACGGCACCACCAGCTTCGAGCGCACCAACTACTTCGAGACCATGCCCGCCCACCAGCTGGAGCTCGCCCTCTGGCTGGAGGCCGACCGCATGGGCTCGCTGCTGGCCGCCCTGGACGAGGAGTCCATGGAGAACCAGCGGGACGTCGTCAAGAACGAGCGCCGCCAGCGCTACGACAACGTCCCCTACGGCACCGCGTTCGAGAAGCTGACCGCGCTCGCCTACCCCGAGGGCCACCCCTACCACCACACCCCGATCGGCTCGATGGCCGACCTGGACGCGGCCACCCTGGAGGACGCCCGCGCGTTCTTCCGGACCTACTACGCGCCGAACAACGCCGTCCTGTCGATCGTCGGCGACATCGACCCGGAGCAGACGCTCGCCTGGGTCGAGAAGTACTTCGGCTCCATCGCCTCGCACGACGGCAAGCCCGCCCCGCGCGACGGCTCGCTGCCCGACGTCCTCGGGGAGCAGCTCCGCGAGGTCGTCGAGGAGGAGGTCCCCGCGCGCGCGTTGATGGCCGCCTACCGGCTCCCGGAGGACGGCACGCGCGCGTGCGACGCGGCCGACCTGGCGCTCACCGTGCTCGGCGGCGGCGAGTCCTCCCGGCTGTTCAACCGTCTGGTGCGCCGCGACCGCACCGCCGTCGCCGCCGGCTTCGGCCTGCTCCGGCTCGCCGGCGCCCCCTCGCTGGGCTGGCTGGACGTGAAGACCTCCGGTGACGTCGAGGTGCCCGTCATCGAGGCGGCCGTCGACGAGGAGCTCGCCCGGTTCGCCGAGGAGGGCCCCACCGCCGAGGAGATGGAGCGCGCCCAGGCGCAGCTGGAGCGCGAGTGGCTCGACCGGCTCGGCACGGTCGCCGGCCGTGCCGACGAACTGTGCCGGTACGCCGTCCTGTTCGGCGACCCGCAGCTCGCCCTGACGGCCGTCACGCGCGTCCTGGAGGTCACCCCCGAGGAGGTCCGGGACATCGCCCGGGCCCGGCTGCGGCCCGACAACCGGGCCGTGCTCGTCTACGAGCCGATCGCGCCCGAGGAGCCCGAGGCCGCCGAAGCCGCCGAAGTCACCGACGAGAACGAGGAGTCGGCGAAGTGACCGAGCTCGCGACCATGGAGTTCCACCCGCGGCCCCGGGCCGGCGAGGCGAAGCCCTGGGCGTTCCCCGCCCCCGAACGCGGCACCCTGGACAACGGCCTGACGCTGCTGCGCTGCCACCGCCCCGGCCAGCAGGTCGTCGCCGTCGAGGTGCTCCTCGACGCGCCCCTGGAGGCCGAACCGCAGGCCCAGGAGGGCGTCGCCACCATCATGGCGCGCGCCTTCTCCGAGGGCACCGACAAGCACTCCGCGGAGGAGTTCGCCGCCGAGCTGGAGCGCTGCGGCGCCACCCTCGACGCGCACGCCGACCACCCCGGTGTACGGCTCTCCCTTGAGGTGCCCGTCTCGCGGCTCGCCAAGGCGCTCGGCCTGCTCGCCGACGCGCTGCGCGCCCCCGCGTTCGACGACGGCGAGATCGAGCGCCTGGTGCGCAACCGGCTCGACGAGATCCCGCACGAGACCGCCAACCCGGCCCGCCGCGCCGCCAAGGAGCTCTCCCGGCAGCTCTTCCCGGCCGACTCCCGCATGTCCCGGCCCCGTCAGGGCAGCGAGGAGAGCGTCGAGGCCATCGACTCGGCGGCCGTACGCGCGTTCTACGAGCGGCACGTACGGCCCGCCACCACCACCGCGGTGGTCGTCGGCGACCTCACCGGCGTCGACCTGGACGCGCTCCTCGCCGACACGCTCGGCGCGTGGACCGGCGCGCCCGGGCAGCCGCGCCCGGTGCCGCCGGTGACCGCCGACGACACCGGACGCGTGATCGTCGTGCACCGCCCCGGAGCCGTCCAGACGCAGCTCCTCATCGGCCGCGTCGGCGCCGACCGGCACGACCGCGTGTGGCCCGCCCAGGTGCTCGGCACGTACTGCCTCGGCGGCACCCTCACCTCGCGGCTCGACCGCGTGCTGCGCGAGGAGAAGGGCTACACCTACGGTGTGCGCGCGTTCGGCCAGGTGCTGCGCTCCGCGCCCGACGGCAGCGGCGCCGCGATGCTCGCCATCAGCGGCTCCGTCGACACCCCGAACACCGGCCCCGCCCTCGACGACCTGTGGAAGGTGCTGCGCACCCTCGCCGCCGAGGGGCTGACCGACGCCGAGCGCGATGTCGCCGTGCAGAACCTGGTGGGCGTCGCCCCGCTGAAGTTCGAGACCGCGGCCGCCGTCGCCGGCTCGCTCGCCGACCAGGTCGAGCAGCATCTGCCGGACGACTACCAGGCGACGCTGTATCAGCAGCTCGCCGCCACCGGCACGGTGGAGGCGACGGCCGCCGTCGTCAACGCCTTCCCGGTGGACCGTCTGGTGACGGTCCTCGTGGGCGACGCCGAGCAGATCGCGGAGCCCGTACGCGCCCTGGGGATCGGCGAAGTCACCGTGGTGGCCGCCGAGTAGCACGGGCGGCGTACGGCAGCGTGGACGAGGCCCTGGTGACGCCGGACGTCACCAGGGCCTTCCGCGTCCCCGGTTCGGCCCGCCGGCGGCGCTTGTTTGTCCGTATTGCCACAGAGGGTGGCGCTTCCGCTGTGTGGGATACGCAACAAAACCGTTACCTCGTTTGCCCGTTGAAACGGCGCCCGCTTAGCGTCTTCCCGGCTGTCCGTCAGGCAGCGCGCCGCATCCGCGGCAGCGGACAGTCATCGCCGAGTCCCCGTACGGCGTGAGCCAGGGGAGCCGGGGACCCACGTCCCTGGGGTGAATCGGACGCCCCCCACAGGGTGTCCGTAGGAGACCTTCCTGCTCCGAACCCGTCAGCTAACCCGGTAGGCGAGAAGGAAGGAAAGGACGACCCTCTTCATGGCGTTCACCCGCGCCCCCGGGAAGCACCGCCGTGCCGAGCGCACGAAGCGTACGACGACCGGCGCCGTGGGCGTCGCGGCGCTCGCCACCACCGGCGTCGTCGGCACCCTGGCCGCCCCCGCGTTCGCCGCGGAGCCCGCCGCCTCTGTCGACCAGACCGGGCTCCTGCGGGCCGCCGGCATCGGCGAGAGCGTCGCCGCGCGGATCGACGCCCAGGCCCTCGCCCAGGAGAAGGCGGCCGCGCGCAGGGCCGCCGAGGAGGCCGCGCGCAAGGAGGCCGCCGCGCAGGCGAAGCGGGCCCGCGACGCCAAGGAGCGCGCCGCCCGTGAGTCCGACCGCAAGCGGCTCAACGCCTTCGTCGCGCCGATCTCGGGCTCCTACGTCTCCACCGGCTACCAGGCCAGCAGCTCCCTGTGGTCCTCCGGCAGCCACACCGGCATCGACTTCCACGCCGCCACCGGCACCTCCGTGCACGCCGTCGGCTCCGGCACGGTCGTGGAGACCGGCTGGGGCGGGGCCTACGGCAACCAGATCGTCATCAAGATGACCGACGGCACCTACACCCAGTACGGCCACCTGTCGTCCATCGGCGTCACGGTGGGCCAGCAGGTCACCCCCGGGCAGCAGATCGCCCTGTCCGGCGCGACCGGCAACGTCACAGGCCCGCATCTGCACTTCGAGGCCCGTACGAGCCCGGAGTACGGCTCCGACATCGACCCGGTGGCGTACCTGCGCGCCCACGGCGTCAACGTCTGACGCACCCGCGTCGGCGTACCCGCGCACCGACCGACGTTCCCCCGACCCGTCGTCGACGGCCCCGGCTCCCGAAGCCGGGGCCGTTCTCGTTCCGTGCGGTCATTTCGTCCCGGCCGTTGTCCAAAAAAGAACCATGAATTCCGGCCCGCCGTCGGAAATCCCTCTCCGCTGCAATAGAGTCGGTCGGGCAATGCGCCGGCCGACGGCGCTTCGCACGGAAATCGAGGCGGAGGTCGGACATGCGTATTCCGGCGCACTCGGTATGCGCGGCGATCCGTGAGGACATCGTCGCCGGCGTCCACCCACGCGGCAGCCGGCTCACCGAGGAGGTCCTCGCCCGCCGCTACGGCGTCTCCCGCGTCCCCGTGCGCGAGGCGCTGCGCACGCTGGAGGCCGAGGGCTTCGTCGTCACCCGTCGGCACGCGGGCGCGTGCGTGGCCGAGCCCACCGGGCAGGAGGCCGCCGACCTGCTGGAGATGCACGTCCTGCTGGAACCGCTCGGCGCCGCCCGGGCCGCCCAGCGGCGCACCGAGGCCCATCTGAAGGTGCTGCGCGGCCTGGTCAGGCTCGGCCGGGAGCGGGCCGGCCAGGGCAGCAGCGACGAACTGCGCTCCCTGGACGGCTGGTTCCACGACACGCTCGCGCAGGCCGCCGGGAGCCCGGCGCTGAGCACCACGCTGGCCCAGCTGCGGCACAAGATCGCATGGATGTACGTCGCCGGCACGCCGGCCGACCCCGTGGCGGACTGGGCGGAGCACGGCGGCATCGTCGACGCGATCGCCCGCGGCGACGACGCCCGCGCCCACACCCTCGCCGCACAGCACACCGAACGGACGACCACCACCCACCGCCTGCGCCCCGCCACCACGAACACGGATGTGAGCGCTCCGCAACAAGCCGTAAACATCGCTGGCCCACGGAATTAACAGGGCTGCCGTATACAAAGGAGAGTGAATACGCGGAAGCGGCCCTCTTGGTCCTCGCGCCTCTTTGCGCTGCTCGTATTCATGTGCGCCCGCGCCGGAGTTGTATTTTCGTCCGCGCCTGGTTTCCTGTGCGCCGCGCCCGTGAATTGAACGGTGCTGGAAAAGAAAGAGAGCCGCGCCGTCCCGAAGGGGCGACGCGGCTCCGCCGTACCGCGAGGATCCGCCGGCGCGGACCGGTCCCGGACGGCTCAGACCGTCTCCGGCAGTTCCTCCAGGCCGTCGGCGACCAGCTTGGCCAGGCGGTCGAGGGCCGCGTCCGCGCCCTCGGCGTCGGAGGCGAGGACGACCTCCTCGCCGCCCTGGACGCCCAGGCCGAGTACGGCCAGCATCGAGCCGGCGTTGACGGGCGCGCTGCCCGCCTTGGCGATCGTCACGGGGACGCCGGAGGCCGTGGCCGCCCGGACGAAGATGGAGGCGGGGCGGGCGTGGAGGCCCTCGGCCCAGCCGATGTTGACGCGGCGCTCAGCCATGGTGATGCTGCCCTTCAGGTGTGCCAGGTTGTCTAGACCAGTGTTCCACAACGCCGCTCCCGGGTGTGCGGTCGGTTCCGGCGGACGCCGGTGTCGGACCCGCGCCGTACGCTGGGCCCCATGCAGATCCCGTCGGACCGGCACGAGTACCCCGCCCACTGGGAGGCCGACGTGGTGCTGCGCGACGGCGGCACCGCGCGGATCCGGCCCATCACGGCCGACGACGCCGAGCGCCTCGTCAGCTTCTACGAACAGGTGTCCGACGAGTCGAAGTACTACCGCTTCTTCGCGCCGTACCCGCGGCTGTCCGCCAAGGACGTCCACCGCTTCACGCACCACGACTTCGTGGACCGGGTGGGGCTCGCGGCCACGGTCGGCGGCGAGTTCATCGCCACCGTACGGTACGACCGCATCGACGCCGACGGCCTGCCCGCCACCGGCCCGGCCGACGAGGCCGAGGTCGCCTTCCTCGTGCAGGACGCGCACCAGGGGAGGGGCGTCGCCTCCGCGCTCCTGGAACACGTCGCGGCCGTCGCCCGCGAGCGCGGCATCCGCCGCTTCGCCGCCGAGGTACTGCCCGCCAACACCAAGATGATCAAGGTGTTCACGGACGCTGGATACACCCAGAAGCGCAGCTTCGAGGACGGCGTCGTCCGACTGGAGTTCGACCTGGAGCCGACGGACCGCTCGCTGGCCGTGCAGCGAGCCCGGGAACAGCGCGCCGAGGCACGCTCCGTGCACCGGCTGCTCGCCCCCGGCTCGGTCGCTGTCGTCGGCGTCGGCCGGGCACCCGGCGGAGTGGGCCGCAGCGTGCTCGGCAACCTCAGGGACGCCGGGTTCACCGGCCGGCTGCACGCGGTCAACAAGGCGTTCGCCGATGACCTCGAGGACATCGACGGAGTGCCCGCGCACCGCTCCGTGCGCGAGATCGACGGCCCGGTCGACCTCGCCGTCGTCGCCGTCTCCGCCGAACGGGTCCCCGAGGTGGTCGCCGAGTGCGGGGAGCACGGCGTGCAGGGCCTCGTCGTCCTCTCCGCCGGGTACGCCGAGAGCGGCGCGGAGGGTCGCGAACGCCAGCGCGCGCTGGTGCGCCAGGCGCGGACGTACGGCATGCGCATCGTCGGGCCGAACGCCTTCGGGATCGTCAACACCGCGCCCGCGGTCCGGCTCAACGCCTCCCTCGCGCCCGAGATGCCGCGCCCCGGCCGGATCGGCATGTTCGCCCAGTCCGGCGCCATCGGCATCGCCCTGCTCGCCCGGCTGCACCGGCGCGGCGGCGGGGTCACCGGGGCCACCGGGGTGACGGACGTGTCCGGCGGGAAGGCCGAGCAGGGCGCGGAGGGTGCGGAGGGTGCGTCTGGGGTTACCGGAGTCACCGGCGTCACTGGCGTTACGGGTGTTGCCGGCGTTACGGGTGTTTCGACGTTTGTCTCCGCCGGCAACCGCGCGGACGTCTCCGGCAACGATGTGCTCCAGTACTGGTACGACGACCCGGACACCGACGTCGCCCTCATGTACCTGGAGACCATCGGCAACCCCCGCAAGTTCACCCGGCTCGCCCGCCGCACCGCCGCGGTCAAGCCCCTGGTCGTCGTCCAGGGCGCCCGGCACGGCGGCACCCCGACGGGGCACGCCGTACGGGGCACCCGGCTGCCGCACGCCACCGTCTCCGCGCTGCTGCGGCAGGCCGGGGTCATCCGGGTCGACACCATCACCGAACTGGTCGACGCGGGCCTGCTGCTCGCCCGGCAGCCGCTCCCGGCCGGGCCCCGGGTGGCCATCCTCGGCAACTCCGAGTCACTGGGGCTGCTGACGTACGACGCGTGCCTGGCCGAGGGGCTGCGCCCGCTGCCGCCGCTGGACCTGACGACGGGCGCGAGCGCGGACGACTTCCACGTCGCGCTGACCCGCGCGCTGGCCGACCCCGCGTGCGACGCCGTGGTCGTCACGGCGATCCCGGCGGTGGGAGAGCGCGCGGCGGCGGACGCCGCGCTGGCCGAGGCGCTGCGCTCCGCGGCGACCGAGGCCCCCGCGAAGCCGGTCCTGGTGGTCCACGTGGAACTCGGCGGTCTGGCGGAGGCCCTGTCGGCGGCGGCGAGCACGGGCCCGCAGCCCCCCGGCCCCCCGGCCCCGCCGCAGCCGCCGGACCGCACGCCCACCCCCACGACGGGCCCGACCGGCAGCCGCATGCCCACCCCCGCACCGCAGCCCCCCACCCCCGCGCCACAGGAACCCGCCCCCACGCACCCCACCACCCCCCGCCTCATC
>NZ_JOHS01000043.1 GCF_000725625.1 Streptomyces sp. NRRL F-6676 | reverse complement strand
ACCTCCACCGGCCCCTCCCACCCGGCGACCCCCGCCTCCGCGCACCCCACCAGCCGATCCCGCAACCGCTCCGCCGCCCCCCGCCGATCCCGCCACCATCCGTCCGGCACGGACCCGACGACATTCGCGGCATCGATGACGACAAGGGGCACACTCAACTCGGCCATGGGAGAAGCGTCGCACGCGCCTCCCCACCACCACCGGCCCCTCCCACCGGCCCCCGCCCCCGCACGTCATAAAGTGAGCCCGTGAACGGCGACTGGCTCCTCCGCGGCCGCGACGGCCGGCTCAGCGTCTACCAACTCTCCGAGGACTCCGTCCTCTGCCGGGCGGAAACCGTCCCCTCCGGCGCCTGGGACGCCCCTCGCCGGGTCGGCGGCGACCAGAAACTGCACCCCGTCCTCGCCGTGGGGCAGGGCGCCGACCGCTACGCCCACCTCGTCTCCTGGCGCCCCACCGTCCGCGGCGAGTCCGGCCTCGTGCACTCGACGCACTTCCGGCCCGCGCTGGCCGCCCTGGACTGGGCGCCGATCGGCCACCCCAACAAGAGCGGCAAGGTCACCGGAGCGCCGGCGGTCGCCGTCGACGCGCAGGGCCGTGCGCACGTCTTCGTCCGCAACAAGGGCGGCGGACTGAGCATGATCGCCCAGAAGGAGAAGGGCGGCTGGGACCCGTGGCGCGACCTCAAGGGCCGCGACCTGCACGACGACCTGGTGGCGGTGACCACCCGGGCGGGGCTTGTGGAGGTGTACGGCACCGTCCCGGGCGGAATCGTGTGCTGGCGGCAGCCGGAGGCGGGGGCGCGGCCGGTGCCGGACGACTCGTTGCGGATTCCGGTGCGGCCGGGGACGCTGCGGCCACTCGCGACCTCCGACGAGCACGTCACCGTGTTCTTCGGCGACGAGCACGGGAATCTGTGCGCGTGGCGTTCCGGCGGGAAGCCGATGGTGCTGTTGCCGGCGGCGGGTCCGGGGCCGGTGGCGGCGGTGGGATGCGAACTGGACGGTCACCCCTGCACGTTGCTGGCGCAGCGGGCGGCGGGGAGCGGGCGGGTGGCCTTCGCGGCGTATCCGGCGGAGGAGGAGTCGGCGGGGGCGTGGTGGACGGAGTCGGGGGACGCGGTGGGGGCGGATGCGGGGGTCGCGCTCGCGGAGGACGAGGCGGGACGGGTCGTCGCCGCGACGCTGTCCCCGGCGACGGGGGAGCTGCGGATGACGCGTCGCAAGGCGGAGCCGGGGCTGGCGCTGGAGGCGTGGCGGACGTTCTAGTTCTCTTCGCCGGCCAACCGCCGGTGGTGCTGAGCCCCGTGCACCCCGTGCGCCCCGCGTCCCTGAAGGAGGCGCGGAGTGTGACCTTCGACGCTCCCGGCGGGGGGACTGGGCAGCATGGTTACCCGTAAGTAGCATAGACTCTGAGCGCACGCTCAGCGTGCCGCGGCAGTGCCATCCCGCACCCTGGAGGAGAGCCATCGTGCCTCGTACCGTCAGGGACGTCGTCTTCGTCGACGGCGTCCGCACCCCGTTCGGCAAGGCGGGCCCGAAGGGCATCTACCACGAGACCCGCGCCGACGACCTCGTCGTGAAGGCGATCCGGGAGCTGCTGCGCCGCAACCCCGGCCTCGACCCGCAGAAGGTCGACGAGGTCGCCGTCGCCGCCACCACGCAGATCGGCGACCAGGGCCTCACCATCGGCCGCACCGCCGGCATCCTCGCGGGCCTGCCCACCTCCGTCCCCGGTTACTCCATCGACCGCATGTGCGCGGGCGCCCTGACCGCCGTCACCACGGTGGCCGGCTCCGTCGCCTTCGGCGCGTACGACGTCGCCATCGCCGGCGGCGTCGAGCACATGGGCCGCCACCCGATGGGCGAGGGCGTCGACCCCAACCCGCGGTTCGTGAGCGAGAAGCTGGTCGACGAGTCCGCCCTGTTCATGGGCATGACCGCGGAGAACCTGCACGACCGCTACCCGAGCATCACCAAGCGGCGCGCCGACGAGTACGCCGTGCGCTCCCAGGAGAAGGCCGCCAAGGCGTACGCCAACGGCAAGATCCAGGCCGACCTGGTGCCGATCTCCGTACGCCGCACCAGCCCCGAAGGCGGCGAGACCGGCTGGGGCCTGGTCACCGCCGACGAGCCGATGCGCCCGGGCACCACGCTGGAGAACCTGGCGAACCTCAAGACCCCGTTCCGCGTGCACGGCCGGGTCACCGCGGGCAACGCGGCCGGCCTCAACGACGGCGCCACCGCCTCCGTCATCGCGAGCGAGGAATTCGCCCGCGAGAACGACCTGCCCGTCAAGATGCGGCTGGTCTCCTACGCCTTCGCGGGCGTCGAGCCCGAGGTCATGGGCTACGGCCCGATCCCGGCCACCGAGAAGGCGCTCGCCAAGGCGGGCCTGTCGATCTCCGACATCGGCCTGTTCGAGATCAACGAGGCCTTCGCCGTCCAGGTCCTCGCCTTCCTGGAGTACTACGGCATCGCCGACGACGACGCCCGCGTCAATCAGTACGGCGGCGCCATCGCCTTCGGCCACCCGCTGGCCTCCTCCGGTGTCCGGCTGATGACCCAACTCGCCCGCCAGTTCGAGGAGCAGCCGCACGTCCGCTACGGCCTGACCACCATGTGCGTCGGCTTCGGCATGGGCGCGACGGTCGTCTGGGAGAACCCGCACTTCGAGAACGCCGGAGGCGACAAGTGAGCACCACCGCCGACCTGTTGAAGCGCGCCGCCGAGCTCTTCCCGGACGAGGTCGTCACGCAGGCGCACGTACGCCACTTCGACCTGCCCCTCACGGAGTCCGACAGCGGCTCCGCCGCGGGCGGCCGTTTCGCGCTCATCACGCTCGACAACGGGCACGACCACACCAAGCCGACCACCCTCGGCCCCCAGTCGCTGGCGAACTTCGACGCCGCGATCGACCAGGTCGAGAAGGAGGCCGCCGACGGCGAGATCGTCGGCGTAGGCGTCACCGGCAAGCCGTTCATCTTCGCCGTCGGCGCCGACCTCAAGGGCGTCGAACTGCTCGGCAGCCACGAGGACGCGCTCGCCATCGGCAAGGGCGGCCACGACGTCTTCAAGCGGCTCTCCCAGCTCGCCGTGCCGACCTTCGCGTACTACAACGGTGCCGCGATGGGCGGCGGCGTCGAGATCGGCCTGCACTGCGCCTACCGCACGGTCTCCGCGGCCCTCCCGGCGTTCTCGCTCCCCGAGGTCTTCCTCGGCCTGGTCCCCGGCTGGGGCGGCTGCACGCTGCTGCCGAACCTGATCGGCGCCGACAAGGCCGTCTCCGTCATCATCGAGAACAGCCTCAACCAGAACAAGCAGCTCAAGGGCGCGCAGGTCTACGAACTCGGCATCGCCGACGCGCTGTTCGAGGGCGCCGACTTCCTGGAGCAGTCGCTGATCTGGACGGCGGCCGTCCTCAAGGGCGAGATCGCCGTCGACCGTCCGGTGATCGACCGCGGCGAGGGCTGGGACCAGGCCGTCGCCAAGGGCCGGTTCATCGCCGACTCCAAGGTGCACGGTGCCGCACCGGCCGCCTACCGCGCCCTCGACATCATCGCCGCCGCCAAGAACGGCGACCTCCAGCAGGGCTACGACGCCGAGGACCAGGCGCTCGCCGACCTCATCATGAGCGGCGAACTCCGTTCCGGCATCTACGCGTTCAACCTCGTCCAGAAGCGCGGCAAGCGCCCCGCGGGCGCCCCGGACAAGAACCTGGCCCGCCCGGTCACCAAGGTGGGCGTGGTCGGCGCCGGCCTGATGGCCAGCCAGCTCGCGCTGCTGTTCCTGCGCCGTCTGGAGGTGCCGGTCGTGCTGACCGACATCGACCAGGAGCGCGTCGACAAGGGCGTCGGCTACGTCCACGCCGAGATCGACAAGCTGCTCGGCAAGGGCCGCATCAACCAGGACAAGGCCAACCGGCTCAAGGCCCTGGTCACCGGCGTCCTCGACAAGGCGGAGGGCTTCGCGGACGCGGACTTCGTCATCGAGGCCGTCTTCGAGGAGATCGGCGTCAAGCAGCAGGTGTTCGCCGAGGTCGAGGCGGTCGCCCCGGCGCACGCGATCCTGGCGACCAACACCTCCTCCCTCTCCGTCACGGAGATGGCGTCGAAGCTGAAGAACCCCGAGCGGGTCGTCGGCTTCCACTTCTTCAACCCCGTCGCCGTCCTGCCGCTCCTGGAGATCGTCCGCGGCGAGCAGACGGACGACGCCTCGCTGGCGACCGCGTTCGCCGTGGCGAAGAAGCTGAAGAAGACCGCCGTCCTGGTCAAGGACGCCCCGGCGTTCGTCGTCAACCGGATCCTGACCCGCTTCATGGGCGAGATCCAGAACGTCATCGACGAGGGCACGCCGGTGCCGGTGGCGGAGAAGGCGGTGGAGCCGCTCGGCCTGCCGATGTCCCCGCTGGTCCTGCTGGAGCTGGTCGGCCCGGCGATCGGCCTGCACGTCTCCGAGACGCTGCACCGGGCCTTCCCGGACCGCTTCACCGTCTCGCCGAACCTCAAGGCGGTCGTCGAGGCCGGCAAGCGCGGGTTCTACGTGTACGACAGCGGCAAGCCGGAGCTGGACCCGGAGGTCGCCGCGCTGCTCAAGCAGGGCGACGTCGTCCTGACGGAGGAGCAGGTGCGGGCGCGGGTCCTGGACGCGGTGGCCCAGGAGATCGGGCTGATGCTGGAGGAGGGCGTCGTCGCCGAGGCCCAGGACATCGACCTCTGCCTGATCACGGGCGCGGGCTGGCCCTTCCACCTGGGCGGCATCACGCCGTACCTGGACCGCGAAGGCGTCTCCGACCGGGTCAACGGTTCCCGCTTCCTCGCCCCCGGCGTGGCCAGCGTCCCCGCGTAACCCAGGATTGCGCAGTTCCCCGCGCCCCTATGAGGGGCGCGGGGAACTGCGCATCTTTTTGGGGGTCCGGGGGCTTGCCCCCGGGGACGGGAAGGGTAGGGGCGGCGGGGGCGAAAACCCTCCTGCGCGAACTCCCATGCCCATACCCACACCCCGGCCGAAGATCTTGGCGTGATCTCGTCGGTCGGGGACCGGCCGGGAAGGGGCCGGTCAACCCACCGAGCGCAGCGCCTCCACCAGCACCGGCCCCACCAGCCCCACCTGCCACGCCCGCGCCCCGTACCCCGCGAGCGCCTCCGCGACGGACTCCCCGTCCACCACCCGCGGCGGCTCCCAGCACACCCGCCGCACGGTGTCCGGAGTGATCAGATTCTCCGGCGGCAGATTCAGCTCCTCGGCCCGCGCCGAGACAGCCGCCCGGGCCGCACTGAGCCGCGCGGCCGCCGCCGGATCCTTGTCCGCCCACGCCCGCGGCGGCGGGGGCCCCGTCACCGCCTGCCCCGGCTGCGGCAACTCCGCCTCCGGCAACGCCCGCGCCCGGTCCACCGCACTCTGCCACTGCTCCAGCTGCCGCCGCCCCATCCGGTGCCCGAACCCGTTCAGCCCGGCCAGCGCGTGCACGTTCGGCGGCAGGGCGAGCGCCGCCTCGACGATCGCCGCGTCGCCGAGCACCTTGCCCGGCGACACGTCCCGCCGCTGCGCGATCCGGTCCCGCGTCTGCCACAGCTCCCGCACCACCGCCATCTGCCGGCGCCGGCGCACCTTGTGCATCCCGGACGTCCGCCGCCAGGGGTCCTTGCGCGGCTCGGCGGGCGGCGCGGAGGCGATCGCGTCGAACTCCTCCAGGGCCCACTCCAGCTTGCCCTGGCGGTCCAGCTCCTTCTCCAGCGCGTCGCGCAGGTCGACCAGCAGTTCGACGTCGAGCGCGGCGTACCGCAGCCAGGGCTCGGGCAGCGGGCGGGTCGACCAGTCGACGGCGGAGTGCCCCTTCTCCAGGACGAAGCCGAGGACGTTCTCCACCATGGCGCCGAGTCCGACCCGGGGGAAACCGGCCAGCCGTCCGGCCAGCTCCGTGTCGAACAGACGGGTGGGGCGCATGCCTATGTCACGGAGGCAGGGCAGGTCCTGGGTGGCGGCGTGCAGAACCCATTCGGCGTCGGCGATCGCCGCGCCGAACCCGGAGAGGTCGGGGCAGGCCACGGGGTCGATCAGGGCGCTCCCGGCGCCCTCGCGGCGCAGCTGGACCAGATAGGCGCGCTGGCCGTAGCGGTACCCGGAGGCGCGCTCGGCGTCGACGGCCACGGGGCCGCTGCCGGCGGCGAAGGCGGCGACCACCTCGGCGAGCGCGGCCTCGTCGGCGATCACCGGCGGAATGCCCTCGCGGGGTTCGAGCAAGGGGACCGGGGCCTGAGCCGCAGCGGCTCCGTCATTGTCCGGAGGGGCGCCCTCCGCGGTGCGCAGGGGGCTGTCTGCTGCGGTGTCTTGGGCGTCGGTCACCTGTCAAGGGTATCCGTGGATGCACCGCACCCGCCGACGGAACGTTCCGTCGGCGGGTGCGGGAGGGGCGTAAACCGGTCAGGTACGGGACGAGACCGGTCGCCCGGGTGACTTTCCGGCCGGGAGTCCGGGCGGCCGTACCGTCGGCCGGCCGGTCAGTGGATGATCCCGGTGCGCAGTGCGACCGCCACCATGCCGGCCCGGTCGCCCGTGCCGAGCTTGCGGGCGATGCGGGCCAGATGGCTCTTGACGGTGAGCGCCGACAGGCCCATGGAGACGCCGATCGCCTTGTTCGACTGGCCCTCCGCGACCAGCCGCAGCACCTCCACCTCGCGCCCGGACAGCTCGCGGTAGCCGCCCGGGTGGCTCGGGGCGCCCGGGGGGCGCCGGTGCATACGGGTGGCGCCGAGGGGGGAGACGCCGGGCCGGGCGGGGAGTCCGAGGTTGGTGCGCGTGCCGGTGACGACGTAGCCCTTGACGCCCCCGGCCAGGGCGTTGCGGACGGCGCCGATGTCGTCGGCGGCGGACAGCGCGAGACCGTTGGGCCAGCCGGCGGCGCGGGTCTCCGACAGCAGGGTCAGACCGGAGCCGTCGGGGAGGTGGACGTCGGCGACGCAGATGTCGCGAGGGTTGCCGATTCGGGGACGGGCCTCCGCCACGGACGACGCCTCGATGACGTCACGCACTCCGAGCGCCCACAGATGGCGGGTGACGGTGGAACGGACCCGGGGGTCGGCCACGACCACCATGGCGGTCGGCTTGTTGGGGCGGTAGGCGACCAGGCTTGCGGGCTGCTCGAGGAGAACGGACACCAGGCCTCCTGGGAGGTGGGGGGTGGGGACGGGGCCGGCTTCGGGGTTTAAGCCGGGACGAACCGTGCTTTCAGGGTCACAGTCGTCTTCGGCAGTGACGGGGGGCTCCTTTAGAGAATGATCACGATTTGGTGAGTAACAATCCGTGCAATTCGGACGCGCGATCGATCACCCGAAGATCGAATCGGGTCGCTGGTGAGTCGATAGCTGTCGGAAAGTGGTCGTATCGACAAAACGTGAGGTGTCATATCGACAAATTGAGGTGCCGGGTGGGGTGACACGGCGGACGGCGGAACCGCCGCCGGGCGGCATGCGGGCGCACACGAGAGAAGAGCCGCACGGAGTGTGCGGCTCTTCGGGTGGGCGGAGCGGTGGGCGTCAGCGGGGCTGGGGGCCCCGGCGCTGGGGGAGGGTCACCACGGAGGCGTCGGACGGACCGGCCGGCGGCAGGCCGGCGACCTGGCAGAGCAGGTCGCCCCAGGCGGCGAGGTGCGCGGCGGTGTCGGGGACCCCGCCGAGGCCCTCGCGGGGCGTCCAGGAGGCACGGATCTCGATCTGCGAGGCGGCGGGACGCTGCCCCAGGCCGCCGAAGTAGTGCGAGCTCGCCCGGGTGACCGTGCCGCTGGGCTCGCCGTACGACAGGCCGCGGCCCTGGAGCGCGCCGGTCAGCCAGGTCCAGCAGACGTCCGGGAGCAGCGGGTCGGCGGCCATCTCCGGTTCCAGCTCCGCGCGGACGAGGGTCACCAGGCGGAAGGTGCCCTGCCAGGCGTCGTGGCCCGCGGGGTCGTGGAGGAGGACGAGACGGCCGTCGGCCAGGTCGTCGTCGCCCTCGACGACGGCGGCCTCCAGGGCGTGGGCGTAAGGGGCGAGCCGGCGGGGGGCCGGGGTCGCGGAGAGCTCGATCTCCGGTCGCAGCCGGGCGGTGCGCAGGGCCTCGACGGCCGCGCGGAAGGGGGGCGGGGCCGTCTGCATCGCTTTCCGGTTCTCCTCCGTCGTGTCGTCCCTTCCGCCAGCGTCGTCCGACAGTCGTCCCTGAGCCGCAGCCATGCGGGGAAGATTAAGGGGAAGTGCGGGCTCGTGCGGGGAGGGACACCCGGGCGGCGGTGTCCGGGGGCGCTTTTGCGCCCCCTCCGCCCTTGCTCTTTCCCCTCCACCAGGCGCTCCGGCCCCTCCGGCCCCGGACGTGCGCGTGGGGCGGGTGGGGGCGCGGCCCCCGGCGTTCCGGGGGAGCCGCGCATGGGAGACTGGGGCGTGTGAGTGCCATGGACCAACGCCCCGCGCCGGGCGGCCAGCCGTCAGCGACCGACCCCGCAGTCAAGGAGTCCGCCTTCCTGAAGGCGTGCCGGCGGGAGCCCGTGCCGCGCACCCCCGTGTGGTTCATGCGGCAGGCCGGCCGGTCCCTGCCGGAGTACCGCAAGGTGCGCGAGGGCATCCCGATGCTGGAGTCCTGCACGCGGCCCGAGCTGGTCGCGGAGATCACCCTCCAGCCGGTCCGCAGGCACCACGTCGACGCGGCGATCTACTTCAGCGACATCGTCGTCCCGCTGAAGGCGATCGGCATCGACCTCGACATCAAGCCCGGCGTCGGCCCCGTCGTCGCCCAGCCGATCCGCACCCGCGCGGACCTCGCCCAGCTGCGCGACCTCACCCCCGAGGACGTCTCCTACGTCACCGAGGCCGTCGGCATCCTCGTCCGAGAGCTCGGCCCGACCCCGCTCATCGGCTTCGCCGGCGCCCCCTTCACCCTCGCCAGCTACCTCGTCGAGGGCGGCCCGTCCCGCAACCACGAGCACACCAAGGCGCTCATGTACGGCGACCCGCAGCTCTGGGCCGACCTGCTGGACCGCCTCGCGGTGATCACCTCCGCCTTCCTGAAGGTGCAGATCGAGGCCGGCGCCTCCGCCGTCCAGCTGTTCGACTCCTGGGCCGGCGCACTCGCCCCCGCCGACTACCGCCGCTCCGTGCTCCCCGCCTCCGCCAAGGTGCTCGACGCCGTCGCCGGGTACGGCGTCCCACGCATCCACTTCGGCGTCGGCACCGGCGAGCTGCTCGGCCTGATGGGCGAGGCCGGTGCGGACGTCGTCGGCGTCGACTGGCGCGTCCCGCTCGACGAGGCCGCCCGCCGCGTCGGCCCCGGCAAGGCGCTCCAGGGCAACCTGGACCCCGCGATCCTGTTCGCCACGCCGCAGGCCGTGGAGGCCAAGACCCAGGAGGTGCTGGACGTGGCCGCCGGCCTGGAGGGCCACGTCTTCAACCTCGGCCACGGCGTGCCCCCGACCACAGACCCGGACGCGCTCACCCGCGTCGTGGACTACGTGCACACCCACACCGCGCGCTGACCCCGCGCCCGCACCCCCGGGCCGACGGTCTTTCCCGCGGCACCGATGGTATTCGGCAGCGCCTTGCAGCATTATTGGTGCATAACTTCCCACGGGGAAGTGGGTGCCGCGGAGGTGCGCGGCGCTCACGGGCGAGAGGAGTGGCGGATGGCGACGACGACAGCGACACAGCAGAGGGCGCGGGCCAAGGTGGACTACGACGCCTTCGTGGCCGCCTGCCCCAGTCGCCAGTTGCTCGACCGGCTCTCCAACAAGTGGGTCACCCTGATCATGGCCGCGCTCGGCAGCGACAGCGCGCACGGGCCGGGTGCCGTCTGCGCCGGCGAGCCGCGGGCGATGCGCTACTCGGAGCTGGCCCGCCTGCTGGCCGGCGTCAGCCAGAAGATGCTCACCCAGACGCTGCGCTCGCTGGAGCGCGACGGACTGGTGACCCGCACCGTGGTGCCGACCGTGCCCGTGACGGTCTCGTACGAGCTGACCGGTCTGGGTCTGTCGCTGTACGAGACGATGCGTGGTCTCAAGGCCTGGGCCGAGGCGCACATGGACGACGTGCTCACCCACCGCGAGAGCTACGACACCCGCGTCGCCTGAGCGAGCACCGCACCGGACAACGTGCCGTCGCTGCCCCCGGCCGACGCCGTTGCCCGTGTGACTCCGGATTCTTCGGCGCCTCGACCGGCGGTCCGGACGGCGGCGAAGCCGCCCGGACCGCCCTGCTCTCACTTCCCGAGTGTGCGGGCGAGCCAGCGGTCGATGAGGTGCGTGGTGGTGTCGGCGTTGCGCTGGAGCGCCAGGTCGTGCCCCGCGTCGCGGACGGTCACCACGTCGGCGTCGGGGCTGGCGGGGTAGGACCTGGGCTCCGCGGCGACGGCCTCGTCGCGCTGGTCGGGGTCGAAGAAGAAGGTGTCGTGCTCGCCGACGACCGACAGGACCGGGACGTCGACCCGTCTGCCGAAGGCGGCGCTGTTCGCCTCCGTCTGGAAGTCGGCCACCTCTCCCGGGGTGGCGGTCTGCTTGGTCTCCTCGTCGGCCCCGATGGTGCTCAGGTCCGCGTCGAAGGGCCAGTAGAACAGGTGGCGCAGGCCGTCCTGGCTGGTGAGGTAGCCGGACGGCACCGGGTGCGCGGCGAACCGGGGGTCCTCGGCCGCCGGCTGGATCAGGGCACTGAACAGTCCGCCGGCGACACCGGAGTGGTGGAGGTACCCGGTCGCCGCGACCGCGTCGACGTCCTTGTAGGTGGCCGCTTCCTGGAGCGCGACGGCGCTGCCCAGGGAGTGGCCGACCAGCACGACGGGCAGCTTCTTGTAGGTGGCCTTGAGACGGGTGACGAGTTCGTGCACGGTGAGGGCGTGGACCGTGTTGTCGAGGTCGTCTGCGGGCGGACGGCTCGACCTGCCCGTTCCCAAACGGTCGACGGCGACCGTGATCCAGCCGTCCCCGGCCGCCCGGCGGGCCTGCGAGACCCAGCCGCGGCTCGTTCTCAGGTCGAAGTAGCTGTGGTCGTAGGTGACGCCGGGAATCATGACCTGGATGCCGCGGGCGGGTCGACCTCTCGGCTCGTGGACCACCGCGCTCAGCGTCTGGTCGGCCCGGCCGCCGGCCGTGAGCGAGACGTGCTGGGTGATCGTGTGGCGTTCGAAGGGCCGGGACTCGTTGGTCGCGGCGGCCTGACCCGGTGCGGGAAGGATGCCGGCAGCGACGACGGAAACGGGCACGAGGGCGAGGGCCGCGCGACGGACCGCGCGACTTCGGAGTGTGGCAAGGGCCACGGAATCCTCCTGCGACTGTGGCGAGTGGGAGAAAGGGTGTGCTCCGGTGCTCCGGCCGGCGGCTTCCGGGCGCCGTGGCGCACGTCCCCCACGGGTTCGGCCCGGTGCCTTCGGAGCAGCGGGCAGCGGGCACGGGGGAGTGGGAAGCCGGTGAGATGGGTGGCGCCCCGGCCCGGTGCGGACGGCCGTCCCGGGGAAGGCCGTGCCGGGCGGGCCGTGCGGTGGGGGCCGGACGGTCGGGATCGTCAGGCCCCCACCGGCCGGACGGTCGGGACCGTGGCGAGGCGGTGTCGTCCGCGGTCGCTCCCGCACTCGGCCGGAGAACGTCCGAGGGCCCGCCCCGTGCCGTACGGAGAGGACCCTCGAGCGGCGTTGTCAGCGGCCGATCCGGTCCAGCTCGGCGACGTCCTCGTCGGAGAGCGGGAGAGCCGCGCCCGCGACGTTCTCGCGCAGGTGCGCCACCGACGAGGTACCGGGGATCAGCAGGATGTTCGGTGACCGTCGCAGCAGCCAGGCCAGGGCGACCGACATCGGCGTGGACTTCAACCGGTCGGCGACGGCGGTGAGCGCGGAGGACTGCAACGGGGTGAAGCCGCCGAGCGGGAAGAAGGGCACATAGGCGATGCCCTGCTCGGCGAGCTCATCGATCAGCTCGTCGTCCTGGCGGTGGGCGAGGTTGTACATGTTCTGCACGCACACGATCGGCGCGATCGAACGCGCCTCGGCGACCTGTTCCGCCGTGGCGTTGCTCACGCCGAGATGCCGGATCACTCCCTGCCGCTGGAGCTCGACGAGCGTCTCGAACGCCTCGGCGAGCGAACCGGGCTGGGGCCCCTCGGCGTCGCCGAGCCGGAGGTTGACCAGGTCCAGCGTCTCGACCCCGAGGTTCTCCAGGTTGTGCTCGACGGCCCGGCGCAGGTCGTCGGGCTTGCGGGCCGGAGGCCAGCCTCCCTGCTCGTCACGGTTCGCGCCGACCTTTGTCACGATGTGCAGCGAATCCGGGTACGGGTGCAGCGCTTCACGGATCAGCCGGTTGGTGACGTGCGGCCCGTAGGCGTCGGCGGTGTCGATGTGGGTGATGCCGAGGGCGACCGCCTCGCGCAGGACGGCGAGTGCGCCGTCGTGATCAGCCGGCGGGCCCATGACCCAGGGGCCGGCGAGCTGCATGGCGCCGTAGCCGAACCGGGTGACGGACAGGTCGCCCAAGGCCCAGGTGCCACCGGGAAGCGAGGCGGGGAACGTACTCATGACTCTGCCTTTCGAATCGGGCGTCAGAGGTGCCTGACAGCGCCTTGCACCATATTCGGAAAGTAACTCTCCAATGAGAAGAGGGCACTTCAGAGTGCGTAAGGCACCCGCTGGTGAAGGACGTGGCAGGCGGCGGCCCGGTGGCGGGACGGGGGCCTCACGCCTGTGCGGCCGGCCCCCGCGGAGCTCGTCGGGCCCGGCGGCCGAAGAGGATGCCGCGCGGCTCCGGCGGTGGGGGAGTGCCGCGTCTGAGCGGCCAGGCGAGAAGCATGCCGACCGCGAACCCGACCACGTGGGCCACGTAGGCCACGGCGCCGGCGTCGGAGACGCCCCGGCCGGCGGAGTAGAAGGCCTGGAGGACGAACCACAGGCCCAGGACGATCCAGGCGGGCAGGCGCAGCGGCAGGAAGATCAGGAAGGGAACGAGGACCCAGACGCGGGCGCGCGGGTACAGCACCAGGTAGGCGCCGAGGACGCCGGCGATCGCCCCGGAGGCCCCGATCAGGGGGGTGGTGGACGAGGGGTCCGTGAGCGCGAACCCGTACGCGGAAGCGTAGCCGCACACGCCGTAGAACAGCAGGTAGCGCAGATGGCCCAGCCGGTCCTCGACGTTGTTGCCGAAGATGTACAGGAACAGCATGTTGCCCAGCAGGTGCAGCCAGCTGCTGTGCAGGAACATCGCCGTGAACACCGACAGCGGCGGCGACTTGTCGTAGTCCGGCGGCGCCGCCAGACACGCCGTGCCGTGCGGCCCCCCGGCCACCTCGCCCGTCGGCACGAGATGCGGCATCTGGTGGTGGATCAGCTCTCTGGGCACCGCCGCGTAGTGGTCCAGGAACGCCTGTAGATGGCACAGCTGCGCCACGTCGCTCTGTCCGGCCACCGCGCCCGACAGACCGGGGGTGAGCAGGAACACCAGGAAGTCGGCCGCGATGAGCGCATACGTCACGTAGGGCGTGCGGCGCGCCGGGTTGACGTCATGGACGGGGATCACCACAAGGAAGTACTGCCCGGGACGGCCCCGGCGAACCGGTGAACGCGGCCGTACGCCCGTGCGTATGACTCCTCGACCGTCCAGGGACGACGTGAGGAACGAACGATGAACGACCGAGCCATCCCCGCGATGCACGCCCTGCCCGACGGCGAGGCGGAGATCGCGCTCGTACTGCGTCTGCCGTGGGAGGACGTCGCCCGGCTCGGCCAGGAGGCGGGGCGGCTCGCCGCGCAGATGCAGCGGCCGGTGACGTTGGACGAGGCGGTCAGTCATCGGTTGCGGTCGGTGCGGGGGGCGGCGCACGCACGGGCGACGGCGGCACCGGCCGCGTCTTCCGCCTCCGCGGCGTCCGTCTCCTCCGGGTCCGTGTCCTCGCTGCCGCCGAGGCCGCCGGCGGAGCCGGTGCGGGGGAGCGGGGAGTCCGCGTAGGGCGCCTTACAGCTCGGGGGCGCGCACGCCCCCCGAGTTCTCAGGCGCCCCGCGCCCGCACCGCCGTCGTTGCCTTGCGGGCTGCGACGAGGACCGGGTCCCAGACCGGGGAGAACGGTGGGGCGTAGCCCAGATCCAGCGCCGTCATCTGTTCGACCGTCATGCCCGCGGTGAGGGCGACCGCGGCGACGTCCACCCGCTTCGCGGCCCCCTCGCGGCCGACGATCTGCGTGCCGAGGAGCCGGCCCGTGCGGCGCTCGGCGAGCATCTTCACCGTCATGGGGGCCGCGCCCGGGTAGTAGCCCGCGCGGCTGGACGACTCGATGGTGACCGTCACGTATTGCAGCCCCGCCCGCCGCGCGTCCTTCTCCCGCAGCCCGGTGCGGGCGATCTCCAGCGCGCAGACCTTGCTCACGGCCGTGCCGACGACCCCCGGGAACGTGGCGTAGCCGCCGCCCGCGTTGGTGCCGATGACCTGGCCCTGCTTGTTGGCGTGGGTGCCCAGCGCGATGTGCCGCTCGCTGCCCGAGACCAGGTCGAGGACCTCGACGCAGTCGCCGCCCGCCCAGATGTTCTCGTGGCCGCGCACCCGCATCGCGAGGTCGGTGAGCAGCCCGCCGTGCGCGCCCAGCGGCAGCCCGGCCGCCCGCGCGAGCGCCGTCTCGGGGCGCACGCCGATGCCCAGCACCACGACGTCCGCCGGGTACTCCGTGCCCCCGGCCACCACGGCCCGCGCCCGCCCGTCGGCACCGGTCAGCACCTCGGTGACCTCGGCGTCGTTCACCATGGTGATGCCCATGCCCGCCATGGCGTCGTGCACCATGCGGCCCATGTCGGGGTCGAGCGTGGCCATCGGCTCCGCGCCCCGGTTGAGGACGGTCACCTCGTAGCCGCGGTTGATGAGCGCCTCCGCCATCTCCACGCCGATGTACCCGGCGCCGACCACCACCGCGCGGCGGCCCTCCGTCGCCGCGAGCGTGTCGAGGAGGGCCTGGCCGTCGTCCAGGGTCTGCACGCCGTGCACCCCGGGGGCGTCGATGCCGGGCAGCTCGGGGCGGACGGGGCGGGCGCCCGTGGTGATCACCAGCTTGTCGTACGACGTCCAGGACTCGGCCCCGGAGTCCGCGTCCCGGGCGCGGACCCTGCCGCCCGCGACGTCGATCTCCGTGACCTCGGTGCGCATCCGCAGATCGATGCCGCGGGCCCGGTGCTCCTCGGGAGTGCGGGCGATCAGGTCGTCCCGGTCGGTGACGTCGCCGCCGACCCAGTACGGGATCCCGCAGGCCGAGAAGGAGGTGAAGTGGCCGCGCTCGAACGCCACGATCTCCAGGCGGTCCCGGTCCCGCAGGCGGCGCGCCTGCGACGCGGCGGACATGCCCGCCGCGTCGCCGCCGATCACGACCAGTCGTTCCCCGCCGCCCCTGTCCGGGCGCGTGCCACTCATGCTCATGCGGACACGCTACGGGGGCGGGGGAGCCGACCGTGCGGCGGGCCGGACGGTCGACTCCCCGTGGGATCCGCGCGTGTCAGTCGCCGTCGGCCGGGGCGGGCGGCGCCGTCGGCAAGGTGCCCGGGGAGGTGGCCGCCACCGGGGCGGGGCGGCGGGGGAGGCGTGGGCGGACGAGCCGCGTCCAGACCAGCGCCCCCAGGGCGATCACCGCGGCGAACGGCAGCAGCGCGCCGACGGCGAGCGCGATCCAGCGCAGCAGGGTCAGGAACACGTCCCAGCCGCCGGCGAGCGCGTCCAGGAACCCGGGGCCGTCGTCCCCGGCCGCCTTCTTCGCCGCCGCCGGGGCCCCGGTGAGGGAGAGCGTGATGGTGGCGAGGCCCACCCGGTCCTTCAGGGAGGCCTGCTGGGCGAGGAGCGCCTCCAGATCGGCCTCGCGGCTGCTGAGTTCGCCCTCCAGAGCGACGACGTCGCCGAGCTTGTCCGCCCGGTCCATCAGCTCGCGGATCCGGGCGACGCTGGCGCGCTGCGACTTCACCCGGCTGTCCACGTCGACGACCTGGTCGGTGACGTCCTCCGCCTTGGCGGTGCGGTGGAGCAGGACGCCCGTGCCCTGGAGGTCGCCGAGGACCTCGTCGTACTTCCCGGCCGGCACGCGCAGCACGACACGGGTGTGCTCGTGGCCCTCGGCGTCCCGGCGCGTGGTCTCGTCGCCGACATAACCGCCCGCGTCCTCGGCGGCCGTACGGGCGGTGCCGAGCGCCTTGGGCACGTCCTTGACGCGCACGGTGAGGGAGGCGGTGCGGATGATGCTGCCGGCGGTGAGCTTCGGCGCCTTGGAGGCGGTGCCGGCGCCCGCCGCGTCGCCCTTGGCGGCGCCGCTGCCGGCCGCGCCCTGCCGCTGTGCCTCCGCGCCGGACGCGGCGGCCTTGTCGCCGGCCGCGCCCGAGTCCCCGGAGCCGGCACCGCAGCCGGCCAGCGCGAGCGCGGCGGCCAGCAGCGCGACCGCCGGCAGCCGGCGAGGGCACCGGGCGCGGGTACGGGCGTGCTGGTGTGCGGAACGTGAGGTGGTACGCATCTGGGAGCCCCCCGGAGTGTCGACGTGCGAGTTGCTACTTCGACGTACGTCCACCCGCAAACGTTGGCCGACAGGCGTACCGAACCCATCACGGTCCGGCCTCGGCCCGGACACCGGGGCGGGGGAGAAGGGCCGGCCGGCCCCGCGTCGCCGGGCCGGTCGGCACGGTCGCCGAGGGCCGGCCGGCCCCTTCCCCGCGCGGAACGGCCCCCGGGGCGAGGGGCCGGGCCGGGTTGTCGGTGGGGTCTGAGAGGGTGGAGGCATGAGCGCAGAGGAGGCCCGTGCGCAGGCCGGGCATGTCGTCGTCATCGGGGGCGGGATCGCCGGACTGGCCGCCGCGCACCGGCTGCTGGACCGCGGCGCGCGGGTGACGGTCCTGGAGGCCGCGGGCCGGGTCGGCGGCAAGCTGCTGCCCGGCGAGATCGCCGGCGTCCGGGTCGACCTCGGCGCCGAGTCGATACTGGCCCGCCGCCCCGAGGCGGTCACCCTCGCCCGCGAGGTCGGCCTCGGCGGCCGCCTGACACCGCCCGCCACCGCCTCCGCGTCGATCTGGACCCGCGACGCCCTGCGCCCCATGCCCAAGGGCCACGTCATGGGCGTCCCCGGCACCGCCGCCGCGCTGTCCGGGCTCCTCTCCGCGGAGGGCCTCGCCCGCATCGAACGCGACGCCGACCTGCCGCCCACGGAGATCGGCGACGACGTGGCCGTCGGGGAGTACGTGGCGGCCCGTCTCGGCCGCGAGGTCGTCGACCGCCTGGTGGAACCGCTGCTCGGCGGGGTCTACGCGGGCGACGCGTACCGGCTGTCGATGCGCTCCGCCGTCCCCCAGCTCTTCGACGCCGCCCGCACCCACACCTCCCTGACGGCGGCCGTCCGCGAGATCCAGGACCGTACGACCGCCGCACCCAAGCAGGGCGGCCCGGTGTTCACCGGCATCGAGGGCGGGGTCGGCCGGCTGCCGCTCGCCGTCGCCGAGTCGGTACGGGCACGCGGCGGCGAGATCGCCACCCACACCCCCGCCACCGCGCTGCGCCGCACCGCCGACGGCTGGCGGGTCACCGCGGGGGAGCGGGAACTGGCCGCCGACGCCGTGGTGGTGGCCCTGCCCGCCGGGCCCGCCGCCACGCTGCTGCGCGCCGAGGCGCCCGCCGCCGCGGCCGAGCTGTCCGGCGTCGAGTACGCCTCCATGGCGCTGATCACCCTCGCCTACCGCCGCCGGGACGCCGCACTGCCCGAGGGCAGCGGCTTCCTGGTGCCCCCGGTCGACGGCCGCGCGATCAAGGCCGCCACCTTCGCCTCCCGCAAGTGGGGCTGGATCGCCGAGGAGGACCCCGAACTGCTGGTGCTGCGCACCTCGGTGGGGCGGTACGGCGAGACGGAGATCCTCGGCCGGGACGACACCGGCCTCGTCGAGCTCTCCCGGCGCGACCTGCGCGCGGCGACCGGCCTCGCGGCCGAGCCCGTCGCCACCCGGGTCACCCGCTGGGACGACGGCCTGCCGCAGTACCCGGTCGGCCACCACGCGCGCGTGGCCCGCGTCCGCGCGCACCTCGCCGCCCTGCCCGGCCTCGCGGTCTGCGGAGCGGCGTACGACGGCGTCGGCATCCCGGCGTGCGTCGCGAGCGCCCACGCCGCCGTGGAGCGGCTCGGCGCCCCTCTCGCAGGAGTGCGGGAACTCACCGCGCACCCGGTGCCAAGTGCCCAGGCCGGAGCAGGAGAATAGCCCCATGAGTGACGACGCACCCACCACCGAGCCCGCCCGCATCCCGAACAAGGGCAAGCTGGCCAAGGACCTCAACGAGGTCATCCGCTACACCCTGTGGTCCGTCTTCAAGCTGAAGGACGTGCTCCCCGAGGACCGCGCCGGGTACGCCGACGAGGTCCAGGAACTGTTCGACCAGCTCGCCGCGAAGGACGTGACCGTCCGCGGCACGTACGACGTCTCCGGCCTGCGCGCCGACGCCGACCTCCTGATCTGGTGGCACGCCGAGACCGCCGACCAGCTCCAGGAGGCGTACAACCTCTTCCGCCGCACGAAGCTGGGCCGCGCGCTGGAGCCGGTGTGGTCGAACATGGCGCTGCACCGCCCCGCCGAGTTCAACCGCGCGCACATCCCGGCGTTCCTCGCCGACGAGACCCCGCGCGACTACGTCGCCGTCTACCCGTTCGTGCGCTCCTACGAGTGGTACCTGCTGGCCGACGAGGACCGTCGCCGGCTGCTCGCCGAGCACGGCAGGATGGCCCGCGACTACCCGGACGTGCGCGCCAACACCGTGGCGTCCTTCGCCCTCGGCGACTACGAGTGGGTCCTCGCCTTCGAGGCCGACGAACTGCACCGCATCGTCGACCTCATGCGCCATCTGCGCGGCTCGGAGACCCGCCGCCATGTGCGCGAGGAGGTTCCGTTCTTCACGGGCCGCCGGAAGGATGTCGCGGAGCTGGTGGCGGGACTGGCCTGAGGCCACGGATCAAGGGGGCGGCGTGTCCCGGGTCCCGCGACGCGCGGGGCCGGGGCTACCGGTGGGTGAACGCCGCCCTCAGTTCCGGTTCGCCGAGCGCCCGGGTGCCGCGGACGGCGACCAGCGCCAGCTCCTGGTCCGTCCCCTCGGCGGCCACGGCCGCGGCGAGCAGCCGCTGACCGGCCGGTGAGGCCCACCGCGTGTACGGATGGGCCTCCACCCGGGCGATCGCCAGACAGCTGACGCTCAGCAGCAGCGGCAGTGCGAACCACAGCGCGACCAGCCAGTCGGCCGCGCCGCCGTCCTCCGGCATCAGCAGCGCGACGGCGCCCAGCGCCACCACGGCCGCGGCGGCGGCCCGCACCTGGCGCACCGCGCCCGCCACCGTCGTCCGCGCCCCGTCCCCGTCCGGCACCGCGAGCCCCGCGGCGGTCAGCCGGCCGGCGAGGCCGCGCACGGCGTCCGCGGCGGCGGCCGCCCTGCGCACCGGGGCGATCCGGGACTGGCCCTGTGGCCCTATGGCCGCCAGCACCGACCGTTCCAGCTCGTCCTCGGGCTCCGGGTCCACGACCGTCACCCAGCCCGTGTGCGCCAGCAGCAGCCGGCGCCCGCGCGCCATGGAGACGAGGGTCAGATCGACGACCCTGGTGGGGCCGCCGGACAGGAACGCGGCCTCGTAGAGGGTGAGTTCGCGTGGCTCGTCCCGCTCCCGGCCGGCGGCGCCGGTGCTCCGGGCGGTCTCGGTCCCGGCGGTCTCGGTCCCGGCGGAGGTGACGACAGCGGTGGCCGCGCGGACCGCGGCGAGGCAGAGCCGCGCGCAGGCCGTGCCGGCGGCGCACCAGGCCAGGAGCAGCAGGAGGACCGAGACCATGGCGTTGATCCAAGACCAACCGGCCGGTCACCGCCATGGGGTTCTCACGATGCGGACGGCACGGGCGGTGCGGGGGCTTCCGCGGGTGGTTCCGCAGACGGGGACGACATGACGTCAGTGGGCGAGGAGGCGGCGGGCCGCGCGGGTGAGGCGGGCCGGCGGGGTGGGGCCCGCGCGCTCCAGCCACCAGCGACGCAACCGGCGGCGCGCCCGTGCGCCCACCGCCCCGCCGCCGTCCAGCACATGCTCCGCGAAGTCCAGCGCGTCCCGCCGGTACCCCCCGTCCATCGGCCGCAGCTCCGCATACGCCAGGAACGCCGCCCGGTACCCCTCCCCCAGAATCTCCGGCAGCTCCGGTGCCACCTTCGCCACCACCCCCGCCCGCTTCGCCGCCAAGGCCCGCGCCTGCACCCCGACCCGGACCGCGTCGAACCCCTCCGGCACCGCCGCCCCCGCGACGAGCGCGGCCAGCAGCGCGGTCTCCGCACGCCCGACCCGCTCCCGGGCGGCGTCGGACGCGGTGGCGGGACCGGCGCCGGAGAGGCGGCCGGCAGCAGGGGCCGCGGTGACGGCAGTCGTCCTCGCCCCCCTCTCCACCGCCTCCCCGATCGCCCGCAGTTCCCCCTCCAGCTCCGCCCCCGACGGAAAGTCCTCGTCCCGCTCCAGCAGCACCCCCGGCGGCCGCACCCGCGCCGCGAGGTCGGCCAGGATGTCGAGGACCCGCGCGGGCACCGGGTGCGCATGGCTGTCGTGCCAGACACCGTCCCGCTCGTAGCCGCCCGCCACATGCACGTACGCGATCGCCTCGACCGGCAGTTCGTCGAGCGCCCGCGCCGGATCCTCGCCCCGGTTGACGTGATTGGTGTGCAGATTGGCCACGTCGATCAGCAGCCGCACCCCCGTGCGGTCGACGAGGTCGTACAGGAACTGGCCCTCCGTCATCTCCTCGCCGGGCCAGGCCAGCAGCGCGGCGATGTTCTCCACCGCGAGCGGCACCGGCAGCGCGGCCTGCGCGATCCGTACGTTCGCGCACAGCACGTCCAGCGCGTCCCGGGTGCGCGGCACCGGCAGCAGATGGCCCGCCTCCAGCCGCGCGGAACCGGTGCCGGGGCCGCCCGCGCGGACGAACGCGATGTGCTCGGTGACCAGCGGCGAGCCCAGCGCCTCGGCACGCTCGGCGAGGGCGGTCAGCCGGGCCTCGTCGGGCCGGTCGGCGCCGCCGAGACCGAGGGAGACGCCGTGCGGCACGACGGTCACCCCGCGCTCGCGCAGCCGCAGCAGCGAGTCGGGCAGATGGCCGGGGCAGAGGTTCTCCGCGACGGCCTCGACCCAGTCGATGCCCGGCATCCGCTCCACGGCCTCCGCGATCTCCGGCCGCCAGCCGATCCCCGTCCCCAACCGCTCCATCCCCGGCCCCCTCCTCCCGTAGGTGACGGTGTCATCGCCCGGGAGGGCCCGGCCGAACCGCCCACGAGCACCCTTCAGAGCAACATTTGAGGTTGCCCGGCCCCTCGGGCCCCGCCCGCTCAGCCCCGCCGCAGCGCCGGGTGCTCCGCGACCACCGTGGCCGAGCCGGGCGCGATCTCCGTGAACCCCGCGTCCCGCACCAACGGCAGCCCGGAGGCGGTCAGTTCCGCCCACCGGGGCGCCGGCGCCGTACGCACCGCCAGCGGGAAACCGGCCGCCCGCCAGTCGGCGCGCTGGGCGTCGGACAGCTCCCACCAGGCCAGTTGCGCGCCATGACCCGCCTGGGCCATGGCCTTGCCCGCCGACATCTCCAACCCGGGGTTGAGCCACAGCACGGGCAGGCCGGCCCCGGCGGCGGGCGGCGGCTCCGGGTCGTCGAGGTCGGTGCCGGAGACCTGTAGCCGGGCCAGGTCCTTGGGCCAGCCGTCCAGCGGTACGGGAGGGAAGACCCGTACCTCGGCGGCGCCGCCGGTGACCGTGACGCCGTCGAGCGCCTCGGCCCGCCGCCACTCCGCGCCGCGCGCCCGCCGCACCACCTTGCGGATGCGGGCGTCCTGCCAGTCCCGCACCGCCTGCGCCCAGGGCCCGTCGCCGAGCGACCGCTCGTCGCTCAGCATCACCAGCACCGCCCGGGCGGCCGTCTCCAACGCGTCCGTACGGGCCGGCGGGGCGGCCCGCTGGATGCGGACGACCAGCGGCAGTACGAACTGCCGTGCGGTGTCGCGGGCGGTCGGCTCGGTACGGAAGGGGCTGTCCTGCTCGCTCGCGGACGGCGGCGGCACCTCGGCCCGGGCGGGCGGGGCGGCGCTTCCCGGGGAGGCGGCGGTGTCGGGGATCGGGTCGGTCGTCACAGCCCCAGTCTGCCAGGGGCGCGATCACGGCCGTCCGGTCAGCCCGAGCAGGCGGTCCGCTGGGCCTCCTGCCATTCGCAGACGGGGCAGAGGGTCATCCCCTTCCGGGACTCCGGGTACTCCGTCGGCTCCCGGCACAGCACGCACTCGGCGTACGGCGGCCCGTCGGCCTTCGGCTCCGCCTCCGCCGTGGCCCCGGCGGGCGCGCAGTAGCCGTCCGTGTCCGCCGCGGACTCCGCCGGCTCCCGCGGCTCCCGTGTCCGCCGCGCTTCCCCTGTCTTCTCCACCATGACTCCAGCGTAGAGCCGCCCACCGACAGTCGTGGTCCGGCGCGGGTCCGGCTCAGTGCCGCCCCGTCGAGGCGCCGATGAGCTCCGAGACCCGGACGAACCGGTAGCCGCGCGCACGCAGTTCCGGGACGACCTTCCGCACCGCCCGCTCGGTGGCCGGGGCGGCGCTGCGGGTGCAGTGCAGGACGACCACGGAACCGGGGCGGACGCCGTCGAGCACCTGCCGCGCCACGGCGTCGGCGTCCGTCGCGAAGGCGTCCCCGCCGACCACGTCCCACTGCACCGCCGTGACCCCGAGCGCACTGATCGCGCGCAGCGACCGCCGGTCGTGGCAGCCACCGGGGAAACGGAAGTACGGCATCGGGTGGGGCACACCGGCCGCGCGGATCGCGGTGAACGCCCGCTCGACGTCCTCGCGCATCCGGTCCGTGTCGCCGTCCAGCGTCGGCAGTCCGTAGCAGTCGCCGGTGAAGGCGTAGTGGCTGTAGGAGTGGTTGGCGATCTCGAAGAGCGGGTCCCGGCCGATGGCCTTCGCCTCGTCCGGGTACTCCTCGGCCCACCGCCCCGTCATGAACACGGTCGCCGGGACCTTCAGCGTGCGCAGGGTGTCGATCAGCCGCGGGTTGTCGAAATGCTCCCCGGCGGCGGCACGCGGCCCCTCGTCGGCGGTCATGTCGGCGTCGAAGGTGAGGGCGACGGCCTTCTCCTCGCCGTTCCGGGGACCGTGCGCGAAGACGGGGGTCCGCCCGGCCGGACCAGGGGCGAGGGTGGGCGTCGGGGAGGCCGCGGTCGCCGGGGGGTGCGAGGAGTGCGTCGGGGGACGGGACGGGGGACGGATGCTGTCCGGTGTGCCGGGGGACGCGCAGGCGGCGAGCGCGGCCCCCAGCACACAGGCGGCGGTGAGCCGGCGTACGAGAGGGATCACCGCATGAAGATAAGCGGATGAACGTGACGGAACGGCCGTCATCCGGGTCTGTCGCCGGGAAGGGCCCCGACATCACCCGTCGGACGGACGTCGGGACGGGGGACGGGACGGGGGACGGGGGCCGGGGCAGCGCCTCCTTGTCCCGCCCCGGACCCCAGCCCCTTCCCCGCCCCCTCAGACCGCCGGTTCGGTCACCCGTACCGCCTCCACCCCCACGCCCCCGTGCCGCTCGGCCCAGGCGTCCAGGGCGGTACGGCAGGCATGGTCGAGATGGTGCAGCCCGGAGAGGTCCAGCTCCACCGGCCGGTCCGCCGGCAACGCCTCCAGGGCGTCCAGGATGCGCGGCAGCCGGAGGAACGTCGCGTTCCCGTGCAGGTGCGCCCGCACCGGTCCCGCCCCCTTGTCGACGATCTCCAGCCGCAGGTGGGACGCCTCCCAGGCGGTCTTCACCACGGCCAGGGCCAGCCCGATGAGCACGCCCTCGAACATGCCGACCATGACGATCGACACCGCGGTGACGGCCAGTATCAGCGCCTCGCCCCGCTGGCCGCGCCACAGCGCCACCAGCTGCCGTACCGGAATCAGCTTGGCCCCGGCATGGACCAGGACGGCCGCCAGCGCCGGGATCGGGATGTACGCGAGGACGCCCGGCAGCAGCGCCGCGAACAGCAGCAGCCAGACGCCGTGCAGGACCCGCGACGCCTTGGTCCGCGCGCCCGCCTGCACGTTCGTCGCGCTGCGTACGATCACCGCGGTCATCGGCAGCGCGCCGAGCGCCCCGCACACCGTGTTGCCGACGCCCTGGGCCATCAGCTCCTGGTCGTACCGGGTGCGCGGGCCGTCGTGCAGCCGGTCCACGGCCGCCGCGCTGAACAGCGATTCGGCGGACGCGATCAGCGTGAACGCGACGACCGTGCCCAGCAGTCCGAGTCCCGCCAGCTCGCCGAAGGCGTCCACCGGGGGCGGCTGGACCGAGCCGAGCAGGCCCTTCACCTCGACGGTGGCCACCGGGAGACCGAACGCGGACGCGACGACCGTGGCGAGACCGACCGCGGCGAGCGGGCCGGGCACCGTACGCGCCTTCGCCGGCAGCCGCTTCCACAGCGTCAGGACCGCGAGGGTGCCCGCGCCCAGGGCCAGCGAGGCCGTCGCCCGGTCGTCCCCGAGGGTGTCGAACAGTGCCCCCGGCAGCCCGGCGATCTTCCCCGTACCGGAGTCCGGGGCCTCGGCGCCCACCACCGAGTAGAGCTGCCCGGCGATCAGCACCAGCCCGATCCCGGCCAGCATGCCCTCGACCACGGAGACCGAGATGGCCCGGAACCAGCGGCCCAGCCGCAGCGCGCCCATCAGTATCTGGAGCACTCCGGTGGTGAGCACGACGGCCCCGAGCACCGGCAGCCCGAACTCCTGGACGGCCTCGAAGACCAGCACGGTCAGACCGGCGGCCGGACCGGACACCTGGAGGCTGCTGCCGCGCAGGAACCCGGTGACGATCCCGCCGACGATCCCGGTGACCAGTCCCAGTTCCGCGGGCACGCCCGAGGCGACGGCCACGCCCACGCACAGCGGAAGCGCCACCAGGAAGACCACGAGCGAGGCCGCGAAGTCCTGCTTCAGATACGGGAACCGGGCCGGCTTCCCGGCGCCCGGAGCGTTCGTGCCGGTGCCGGCACCGGTCGTGTCCCTCGCGTCCATGCCGGCGCTCACAGGGCTTCGAAGGTGTCGGTACCCGCGCGGTGCGCCAGTACGGCGCCGGTGTGCACCTCGTAGTACCAGGCGTGCAGCGTGAGCCGGCCGTCGGCCAGCCGCTGTTCCAGGCACGGGTACGAGCGCAGTCGCAGCAGTTGGGTGAGCACATGGCTCTGCACGCCCTCGGCGACGGCCGGGTCCTCGGCCCCGCCCCGGGGGCGGGGGGTGGTGTGTGCCAGCCAGTCGCGTACGGCGGGCACGCCGGTCAGGTCGTCGCCGCGCACCAGGGCGCCGACCGCTCCGCAGTGGGAGTGGCCGCACACGACGACGTCGGTGACGCCGAGGACCTCCACGGCGTACTCGATGGTGGCCGCCTCGCCGGTGGGGCGTTCGGAGGCGTACGGCGGGACGATGTTGCCCGCGGTGCGCAGTTCGAAGAGATCACCGGGCCGGGCTCCGGTGATCAGGGCGGGGACGACCCGCGAGTCCGAGCAGGTGATGAAGAGCACCTGCGGCGACTGGCCCTCGGCCAGCCGGGCGAGGTCCCGCGGATGCCGACCGTACGCACGGGCGTGATCGATGAGGGGCTGCATGTGTCCATTCCTCCTGGCGCGCCTGTTCCGGCGCGTTGGCCTACGAGAACTCGGCAGTCGAGGCACGGCGGAGCGACCCACGTCGACGCGCTCCGCCGACGTGGCGTGGTGAGGTGGGGGAAGGCCGCGGTCCGCGCGTGCACCGGACCCCGTCGCCGCGGCCTCGTCCGTCCGCGGGGCGGAGGGGCGAGGGACGACGAGGGTCAGTGGCGGCTCAGCAGCGGAACACCTGAAGTGCCGCGGGGGCGCGGGTGGTCGAGGATCTCGACATCCGGACCGAGCCGGAGGCCGTGACCGCTGGGGCCGGGTCCGGCGCGCCGTGCGCGAGCAGGGCCCGGGCGGGGGCGTGCGGCGGGGTGTCCACGGTGGTGCGGTGCCGGTCCCGGGTGCGCAGCGGTGCCGTGCGGCTCGTCGGGGAGTCGGTGTCGCCGACGGTGGCGATCTCTTCTTCGGTGTCCGCCCGGCGGTCCGGCGCGGTGGTGCGTTCGCCGGCGTACGCGGGTGCCGTCCCGGAGGACGTCAGGTGCGAGGGGCCCGAGAGGGGCGAGGCGTGCGCGGACGCCGACGACGCGGTGGGGGCGAGGAGTTGCAGGGCCAACAGGACGGCGGAGAGGAGCGTGAACGCCAACCGGACCGTCGTACCTCGTGCCATGCGCCTCCCTCCCCCGACCGTGGGCGTGCCCTCCGCCGCCCTTCGGCACACGCTAACCCGGCCGACCGCAGGCCGGGTTAACTCCATGTTTCGGGTAAAGAGAAGCCCAAAAATCGAGGTCGAATGACTGGAACTCGCCTCTCTTCCCCTACTTGGGGTTCTCGACGAGCCCCTTCGCGTCGCGTGCCAGGGCCGTGAGGCGGGAGATCGCGCGGAAGTACTTCTTGCGATAGCCGCCGTTCAGCATCTCCTCGCTGAACAGCCGGTCGAACGGCAGCCCCGAGGCCAGTACCGGCACCTCACGGTCGTACAGCCGGTCGGCGAGGACGACGAGCCGCAGCGCCGTCGACTGGTCCGGCACCGGGCGCACATCGGTGAGGCAGACGGCCCGCAGCCCGTCGGTCAGCGCGCCGTAGCGGCTGGGGTGGACCCGGGCGAGGTGGTCCAGGAGGGCGGGGAAGGCGTCGAGCGAGGCGCCCGGGGCCGCGTGCGCGGCCTTCGTGACCTGCGCGTCGCTGAACGGGGCCGGTGCCTCGGGCAGGCCCCGGTGGCGGTAGTCCTCACCGTCGATCCGCAGGGCGCGGAAGTGGGCGGACAGGCCCTGTATCTCGCGCAGGAAGTCGGCGGCGGCGAACCGGCCCTCGCCGAGCTTGCCCGGCAGGGTGTTCGACGTGGCGGCGAGCGCGACCCCGGCGTCGACCAGCCGGCCCAGCAGGGTGGAGACGAGGACGGTGTCCCCGGGGTCGTCCAGTTCGAATTCGTCGATGCAGAGCAGCCGGTGCCCGGAAAGCGTCCGCACGCTCTGCTGGAAGCCGAGGGCGCCGACCAGGTTCGTCAGCTCCACGAAGGTGCCGAACGCCTTGCGGGCGGGCTCGGCGGGGGTGGCGTGCCAGAGGGAGGCCAGCAGGTGTGTCTTGCCGACGCCGTAGCCGCCGTCGAGGTAGACGCCGCGGGGGCCGGCCGGGGCCTTGGCCTTCCGGGAGCCCTTCCCGAAGCCGAGGAACGAGCGCTTGCCGGCGCTCTCCGGGCCGCCGCCGTCGAGCCCGGCGGCGAAGCCCTCCAGGACGCGGACCGCCTCGGTCTGGCTGGGCTGGTTCGGGTCCGGGAGGTACGTGGCGAAGCGGACCGAGTCGAAGCGCGGCGGCGGCACCATTTCGGCGACCAGCCGGTCGGCCGGGACGTGCGGTTCGCGGGCGCACAGCGAGAGCGGGGCCGTGTCGGCCATCGGTACTGGTCCGGCGGCGGGGGTGGAGGAGGGCACGGTTCCCCATGGTAGGCGCCGTGCCAGACTGCACCGCATGCGACGCCTGCTGCCTGTGACCGACACGACACCTGGAGCTTCCGGCACGGGGGCCGGCTCCGGACCCGCCGACGCCGCCGGTTCCGGAGATGCCCGTTCGGATACCGCCGGTTCCGCCGGTGCCGCCGGCGTCCGTTCCGGCGCCGTCGACCGTGAGTGGACGTTCGACGAGCTCGCCGCCGCGTACGCCTATCCCGAGCCGGCGGGCGGGGAGCCCCGGCCGTGGCTGCGGGCCAACATGGTCTCCACGCTCGACGGGGCCGCGCAGCACGAGGGCCAGACGAAGCCGATCTCCAGCGCGGCCGACATGCGGATCTTCGGCATGCTGCGGGCGCTGGCGGACGTGGTGGTCGTCGGCGCGGAGACGGTACGGCAGGAGGGGTACCGGCCGGCCCGGGCGGTGGCGGAGGCCGCGGCGCTGCGGGAGGCCGCCGGGCAGGGGCCCGCGCCGGCGATCGCGGTGGTCAGCGCGGGGCTCGAACTGGACTTCTCGCTGCCCTTGTTCACGTCGCCGCTGGTGCCGACGTTGCTCCTGACAGGGGCGGCGGCGGATCCCGGGCGGGTGGCGGAGGCGGAGCGGGCGGGGGTGCGGGTGGTGGTCGCGGGCGACGGGATGGGGGTGGATCCGGTGCGGGCGGTGCGGGCGCTGGGGGAGCGGGGGCGGACGCGGCTGCTCACGGAGGGTGGGCCGCGGTTGCTGGGGCAGTTCGTGGCGGGGGGGGTGCTGGACGAGTTGTGTCTGACGGTGGCGCCGGTGATGGTGGCGGGGGATGCGCAGCGGATCGCCGGGGGGCCGGGGGTGACGGTTCCGGAGCGGTTCCGGCTGACGTCGGTGCTGGAGGAGGAGGGGTTCCTCTTCACGAGCTACCGGCGGGGGTGAAGGGGCGCGGCTGCTCGCGCCCACGCGGCGGAGCCGCGGATCCGGTACGGTCCCGCGCCCCTCATAGAGGCGTCTACCCCTGCCTCCGCCGGGCAGGCGGGGCAGGATGGTAGGAACCCGGGTCCGGGTTGCCGAGGGAGAAGAGGGGCAGACGGCGTGTTTTCGAGTGTGTTGATGATTGAGAAGGCCCTGACGTCGGCCGACGTGGAGTTCGTGACCACCTTGCACGGTGAGGAGGCCGTCTCCTTCCACGTTCTGCTGCAACCTCGCGGGGATCAGGCGGACCGCCTGTTGCGCGCGCTGGACGACGTCGCCCTCGGGGAGCTCGACGAGGCCGCGCGGGAGGGGGAGACGCCCGAGGGGGACGAGGCGCTCGGCCCCGGCCGGCGTGCGCTGGACGTCTCCCTGCGCGCCCTGCACGCGGCCGGCAGCGAGGCGGACGGCAGACTCATCGAGGCGCATCCCCTGGACGCGCTCAAGGCGCTCGTGGCCGAGGTCGGCGCGGACGAGGTGATCGTGCTGACCGATCCGCACTACGTGGAGGAGTTCTTCCACCGGGACTGGGCGTCCCGGGCGCGGCACAAGGTCGGCGTCCCGGTACTCAAGCTGTTCAGCCACAGCAAGGACTGAGCGTGCGGCGGGCGCCGGGCACCGACGGGCACCGCATAGGCTGTGCCCGCGCCCCCGGCGCGTTCACCGTCGTACCGCATCTGGGAGAGACACGTATGGCACCCGGCCTTCCCCCCGCCATGGACCGACCGCACTTCATCGGCATCGGCGGCGCCGGAATGTCGGGCATCGCCAAGATCCTCGCCCAGCGCGGCGCGAAGGTCGCCGGCAGCGACGCCAAGGACTCGCCGACGGCGGACGCGCTGCGCGCGCTCGGCGTCACCGTGCACCTCGGCCACGCCGCCGAGCACCTCGCCGACGACGCCAGCTGCGTCGTCGTCTCCTCCGCGATCCGCGCCGACAACCCGGAGCTCGCCCGCGCGGCCGAGCGCGGCATCCCGGTCGTCCACCGTTCGGACGCGCTCGCCCGGCTGATGGACGGGCTGCGCCCGATCGCCGTCGCCGGCACGCACGGCAAGACGACCACCACCTCCATGCTCGCCGTCTCGCTCACCGAGCTGGGCCGCCGGCCCTCGTACGCGATCGGCGGCGACCTCGACGCGCCCGGTTCCAACGCCCTGCACGGCGAGGGCGAGATCTTCGTCGCCGAGGCCGACGAGAGCGACCGCAGCTTCCACAAGTACGCCCCCGAGGTCGCGATCGTCCTCAACGTCGAACTCGACCACCACGCCAACTACGCCTCCATGGACGAGATCTACGAGTCCTTCGAGACGTTCGCCGGACGGATCGTGCCCGGCGGCACCCTCGTCGTCAGCGCCGACCACGAGGGCGCCCGGGAGCTGACCCGGCGGCTGGCCGGGTCCGTGCGGACGGTGACGTACGGGGAGGCGGAGGACGCCGACGTGCGGGTGCTGTCCGTCGTGCCGCACGGGCTGACCAGCGAGGTCACGATCGACCTCGACGGCGCCCCGCTCACCTTCACCGTCTCCGTCCCCGGCCGGCACTACGCGCACAACGCGGTCGCCGCGCTCGTGGCCGGCCGGGCGCTCGGTGTCCCGGCCGCCGAGCTGGCCCCCGCGCTCGCCGCCTACCGGGGGGTCAAGCGGCGGCTGCAACTCAAGGGCGAGGCGGCCGGCGTCCAGGTCGTCGACTCCTACGCGCACCACCCCACGGAGATGACCGCCGACCTGGAGGCCATGCGCGCCGGGACCGACGGCCGCATCCTGGTCGTCTTCCAGCCGCACCTGTTCTCCCGCACGCAGGAGCTGGGCAAGGAGATGGGGCAGGCGCTCGCCCTCGCGGACGCCTCCCTCGTCCTCGACGTCTATCCCGCGCGCGAGGACCCGATCCCCGGCGTCACCAGCGAGCTGATCCTCGACGCGGCCCGGGCCGCCGGGGCCGGTGTACGGGCCGTGCACGGCATGGACGAGGTGCCCGAGGCCGTCGCGGGAATGGCGGAGCCCGGTGATCTCGTTCTCACCATGGGCGCGGGAGACGTGACCGACCTCGGTCCGCGGATCCTGGAGCGCCTGGCGCGGCGGTAGCCGCGCCGAAGACAAGCGGTTCGAGCGGTTCGAGTGGGTAAGGGGTGGCAGTCGTGGCGTACGACGTCGACAAGCCGGACGAGCAGTGGCGCGCGGAGCTGAACCAGGCGGAGTACGCGGTGCTGCGCCAGGCCGCCACGGAGCCGGCGTTCACCGGTGAGTACACCGACACCAAGACCAAGGGCGTGTACTCCTGTCGCGCCTGTGGTGCCGAGCTGTTCACCTCCGGCACCAAGTTCGAGTCCCACTGCGGGTGGCCGTCCTTCTACGACCCGAAGGACACGGACGCGGTGGAACTGATCCAGGACCGCTCCCACGGGATGGTCCGCACCGAGGTGCGCTGCGCCCGCTGCGGCTCCCATCTCGGGCACGTGTTCGAGGGTGAGGGCTATCCGACCCCCACGGACCAGCGGTACTGCATCAACAGCATCTCGCTGCGGCTGACGCCCGAGGAGAGCTGAGCCGGACGGGGAAGCCGGGCCGGGCCGGGGAGACCCGTGCCGGGCCCGGCCGCCGGGCGGGGTGCGTGCGCGCCCGGCGGCCGGGTCCGGCACGCCGTCCGGCCCCGCCCGGCGGTCCGGCCGGTCAGTCCTCCCAGCCGGTCCAGCCGTCCACCTCGTCCGCCTCCACCTCGTGCTCGGTCATCAGTTGCCCGGCCTCCGCCACGGCGCCGCGGGCCCGCAGGATCCGGACGAGGACCACGGCCGCGTGCCACCGGGTCTCGTTCCAGAGGTCGTCCTCGGTCTCGGCCAGCACGTCCAGGGCGGCGCGGGCCGCCGCCTCGGCCGCGTCCGGGGCGCCGAGGAGCAGCCGGACGCTCGCGAGCCCGGCCAGCACATGGCCGAGCAGCTCCCTGGCCGCGCCGGAACGTCCGCCGTCCGGGGTCTCGGCGGTGAGCAGTGTGCGGGCCTGCTCCAGATGGTCCGCCGTCTCGGCCGTCCGGCCGGTGTCGTAGAGCGCGCGGGCGCCGGTGAACCGGAGCCCGGCCCTCTCCTCGGCCGTGGCCTTCGCCGCCTCGGGTCCGGTCAGTGCCGACTCCACCTCGGCCAGCAGTCCGTCCACCGCCGTCGGGTCCGGGCCGGACAGCAGCGCCCGCCGCAGCGCGGCCAGCCTCTCCTCGGTGCGGCCGAGGGCGGCGAAGCCGCGGGCCGCCGCCGCATGGCGGCGCGACGCCTCCGGCCCGTGCACCAGCCACCGACCGAGCTGCTCCTCCAACTCCGGACGCGGCGGCAGCCCGGGTATCTCCCCGTCCCCGCTCCCGGGCTCGGCTCCGGTCCCGGGCTCGGCCCCGCCTGCTCCGGCCCCCGCCCCTGCTCCGGCCCCCGCCCCGGTTCCAGCCCCGGCCCCGGTTCCAGCCCCGGCCCTGGTTCCAGGCTCGGACCCGCTCGCTCCGGCCCCGGCATCGGTTCCAGCCCCGGCCCCGGCTCCGGGCTCGGCCCCAGCCCCAGCCCCCGCCCCGTCCTCCGCCCCGCGGTCCAGCAGGTCCCGCAGGCGGCGGGCCGCCTCCGCATGGTGGCCGTCGCTCGCGTACGCGTGGGCCAGGAGCAGCCGGCAGCGGTCGGCCTCCTCCGTCAGGCCGAGGCGGGCCAGTTCGCGGACCGCCTCCTCCGCGGCTTCCTGTGCTTCCAGGGGCCGCCGGGACTCCAGCAGCGCCTCGGCGACGGCGAACCGGGTGCGCGCGGCGGTCTCGGCGTCGCCCGCGGCCGTCGCGGCGGCCACCTGTTCGACCAGCGTCCTGACCCGTGCCGCACCCGGCTTGCGCCCCGTATGGGCGGCGGCGGAGAACACGGACAGCTCCACCGGCTCGCCGATCCGCCCGGCCGCCATCCACCGCCCGAGCCGGGTGCTCTGGTAATCGTTGCCGTTGCGGGCGTCGAACCGGGCCGCGATCTCCCCCGCCCGCTCCCGCAGCTCGACGGCGAGCGCGGCGACCGTGGTGTCCGGGCGGCGCCGCCCCTCCACCGTCGGGAACCGCAGCGTCAGCCCGCCCTCGCCGCGCCGCTCCAGCTCGCTCAGCACGGCCACCGCCGCGGCCGCGAACTCGGCCTCCGCCAGCGGCGTCCGGGCGTTGTCCAGCCAGGACAGATGGCGCTCGACGAGGTCCAGGCCCCGCCGCGCGTTCCCGGTGTGCACGCAGAACAGCAGGTGCAACGCCAGCTCGGCCAGGTGGTGCGGGTTGTCGCGGATCCGCCGGTAGGCGGTGCGGTGGGCCTCCGCCGCCTGGCCGCCCCGCCCGGTGCGCACGTACGGCAGCAGCAGCTCGGAGTTGATCCACTGCGGCTGCTCGCTGCACCCCGAGGTGCGGGCCGGCTCCCCGACCCGTATCGCCTCCTCGTCCCGGCCCAGCGCGACCAGCGTGCGCACCTGGCTGCTCGGCACGCAGCCGGAGCAGTCCGACAGACCGTCGCGCCGGGTGCGGGACATCTGCTCGTAGAACTCCTGCGCCCGGTCCAGTTCACCCACGCTCTCCGCGATCAGCCCGCGGTGCTGGAGCACGGCGTGCATGCTGTGGCCGCCGCGCCGGTAGCGGCGCTCCATGTCCTCCAGCAGCTCCGTGGCGCGCCGGAGCGGGATCTCCGGGAACTGGTGGACGCTGTAGATCATCCACTTCATGCCCCACAGCAGCCGGTGCTCGGCGCCCGCGCCGAACCGCTGCGGCTCGCGGTCGTACGCCGCCAGGCACCACGAGTAGGAGAGGAACGCCTTGGCCGGGACCCAGCTGTGCTGGAACACCGACGTGGCGTTCATCCGTACGTCGAAGGCGAACTCCACCAGACCGAGCGCGTCCGCGTGCCGCATCACCTCCTCCAGCGCCGCGAACTTCGCGGGCCCCTTCGGCATGGCGAACGTCTTCTGGTAGAGCCCGCGCAGTTCCTGTTCGGTGTAGCTCATCGGGCACCCCCGGCGACGGCCCGGCCGATGAGGCCGAGGAAGGACTGGTTGAGCGCGGCCGTGTCGGCCGGGCGCAGGGGATGGTGACCGAGCAGCAGGGCCTGCACGTACAGCCCCTCCAGACAGGTCGCGCGCAGTTCGGCGTCCTCCAGCGCGAGCACCTGGCGGGCCAGCGCGTTGCGGTGGTTGAGGACCAGGCGGGGGCGTGACTCCTCGGTGGTCTCGAAGCTGCCGAGGATCGACGCCCACACGTCGTCGGCCGCTTCCCTGGCCTCCCGCAGGTCGACCTGGAACGCGGTGTCGTCGTCGAGCAGATACAGCGCCGGGAGCCCGGACGGCTCGAAGGACCGGACGAGCAGATCGCAGCCGAGGCGGGCCAGGACCCGGTCGGAGGCGGCGAGGGCGGGGGCGAGCGCCTGTTCCTCCGCGGCGGTCAGCCGTTCCAGATGGGTGGTCAGGTCGGCCGCGCGCAGCGGCTCCGCCTCCACCGTGCCGTCCACGGTGGCCATCCGGTCGATGAGCTGCGCGTCGTACACATAGCCGGCGTTGACGACGGCGAGGCCCTGGGCGGCGGCCACGGGGGCGAGCTGGCGGAACTCGTCGACCAGCGGAGTGAAGCGGACGACCCCGTACCGCTCCCGGAACTCGGCCAGGGTCAGCGGGCCGACGTTGGTCTCCATCGGCCAGAAGTCCGTGACCAGCCGCAGCATCTCGTCGTCGTGCAGGGCGAGGGCCTTCACGCCCAGGTGGTGGACGCGCAGGAACTCCCGCAGCCGGGCGGGGTTGCTCCGGCTGAGCCGGACCAGCCACGCGCGCAGGCCCGCGCCGAGCGCGTCCCGGGTGCTCTCCAGCAGGGAGTCCTCGTAGAGCGCCTCCCGGCTCGCGGTGGGGCGCAGTTCGGAGGTGTCGGCGACGCAGCGGACGAAGAAGGCCCACTCCGGCAGCAATCGCTCGGCGCCCTCGGAGAGCAGCATCTGCTTGAGGTACACGCGGTGCCGCGCGGGCACCGCCGGGTTGGCGGGCATCGGCAGCACGAAGGCGACACCGCGCAGCCCGGACTCCGCGGCCTCCAGGTCGACGACGTCGAAGGGGACGAAGCCGAACACCCGCTCGCAGTACGCCTCCAGGCGGGCCCGGCGGCGGCCCGGGTCCTCGTCCGCCGGGCGGTCCCACGGGGCGGGGCCGCCGGTCACCTCCTCGCCGTCGACCGTGACGGTGTGCGGCAGATGGGCGCCGTAGTGCGTCACCAGTTCCGTGACGGCGTCCCGGGTGAGGAGATGCTCGCAGCCGGGACGCGGACGCAGCGTGACCGTGGTGCCGGGCTCGGCGCGCTGGGCGTCGGCGGGGGCCGGGCGCACCGTGTAGCTGCCGTCGGAGCGGCCGTGCCACAGCACCGTGGGCTCGCCGGCGCGGCGGGTGGTCACCTCGATGGAGTCGGAGACCATGAAGCAGGACAGCAGCCCGATGCCGAACTGGCCGAGGAACTCGTGCCGGGCGAACCCCAGTTCGTCGCGCTTGGAGCTGCGGCCGATCGTGGCGAGCAGCTCGTGGACCTGCGCCTCCGTCAGGCCGATGCCGTTGTCCTCGACCGTCAGGGAGCCGTCGCCGGTGGCGTCCCCGGACGTCAGGGCTATCCGGCCGGGGGCATCCGCGCCGCCGGCGTCCGCGCCGCGCGCGGCGGTGATCGCGTCCACCGCGTTCTGCAACAGCTCGCGGGTGTACACCTGCGGGCTGGTGTAGAGGTGATGGCTCAGCAGGTCGACGATCCCGCGCAGATCGACACGGAAGGTTTGGCTCACGGACTCTCCCAGGACACGGATACCGCCCCGGAAGAACGGGCTCCCCAGGACTGATCAGCACTTTAGAGCCGGGCACTGACAACGCCGAGCGAATATCGCTCACTCGTTCGGCTGTGGGCGGTGCGGCGGGGGGCCCGGTTCGTTTCGCCATCACGGCCGACGCCGCCTCCGGACGAGACGCGATCCTCCCGCCACGGAGCGCGACGCCGTCCTGCGCGTGCCGTCAGTCGCCCGTGCCGTCAGTCGCCCGTGCCGGCGCGCAGTGCCGTCAGCTTCACCGATGAGGAGTTGCCGGACACCGGGACCGCGCCCCCGGTCCACTTCACCGACAGGTGGTCCCGCTCGTCGGGCGGCGTGACCAGCAGCGACGCGGGCGTGGCGGTCCGGGCCTCGCTGATCTCCGGGTTGGAGAACGACAGTCCCGCCCACGCGCTGTGCCCCGGCGTCAGTTTGATCGTCTTCGTCGTGTCGCCGGTGCGCACGGGATCCGGGCCCAGCTGCTTGCCCGAGGCGTCCACGAAGGCGGCGCCCGGGTAGCCGCGCAGGGTGCAGGTGCGGTGCGAGGTGTTGGTCAGCACGACGGCGAAGTTCTCCTGCCCGGCACCGGGGTGGTTGGGGCCGAGGGAGGCGTCCAGCTCCGAGGTGTGGCAGCGGGTGCTCCGCGCGGCCGACGAGTCGCCGTCCGAGGTGCCCTTGGTCCCGCCCGTCTTCCCGGGGTCCGCGGAGGCGGACGCGGAGCCCGCCGAGTCGTTCCCGCCGCCCGGGCTCGCCGTGGTGCCCTCGCCGTCCGGCGCCGTACTGCCGTCCCCGGAGGCCGGTCCCGCCGTGCCGGACAGGGTCTCCGGGCTGCTCGCGGAGCCGTCGTCCGTACCGCAGGCGGCGACCAGACCGAGCGCCCCGGCCATCGCGACGAGGGCCGCGGCCCGGCGGGCGGCGGTGGACCGCCGGGACCGGCGGGTGGGGGAGGGGGAACCGTCGGGGGAGGCGGAGGAGGTGGGGGGAAGGATGGCCATGTCGACAACACTCCTGGGGTCGCATCGCGCGTGCTCGGCGAGCCCGCGGACGGCGGCAGGCTGCCCCGTCACAGAGGTCCGATGCGGGGTCGGGCGGAAAAGTTCGGCAAGCGTGAGGTTTTTCGGCGGGGCGGCTTCCGGGCGGTTTCGGGGCCGTCCGGGCGGTGCCCGGTACGGATCGGTTGTGGTCGCGGTCGCGGTACGTGTTCCCGGTGCGAGCGGTCGTACGACAGCCGTACGGTCCGTCCTGCGACCGCACGGTCCGTCCTACGACCGCACGGTTGTACGACGCCTTCAGGAGGTGACCCGTACCGAGTCCAGCACCCGGCCGGCCGCGTCGGCGCCGTCGGACTCCCGGATCTGCACGTAGAGCTGCGGCTGCGCGGTGCCGTCGGCCGGGGTGAGGGCGGCCTCGGTGAGCGAGCCGTCGTCGCCGGGGCAGCCGCTCCAGGTGCGGACCTCGCCGTGCCAGTCGTCGCCGCTCCAGGCATGGCCGCCGGTGTAGTGGCAGCCGGAGTGCCTGAGGGCCTCGAGCTCGGCGGTGACGTCGCCGTGCTCGCTCAGGCCGAGGAAGACGCCGTTGACGGGGGAGCCCAGGTCCTGCCACCGCGAGAGGCCGTCGGCGACGGACAGCCCGGGCTCCTTCCCGGCCCGCAGCCCGAGCACCGCCGGGTCCCAGCCGGAGGCGCGCACCTGGCCGCCCCACTCCGCGGGCACCTCGACGTGCAGCCGCCCGGAGGCGTCGGCGATGCGCACGCCGTCGTCCTTCGCGGGCGGCGACCGGTGCAGCAGCACGGCGGCGACGGTCCCGCCGACGACCACGGCGACGGCGGCGAGGACGGCGGGGAGGAGCAGCCTCCGGGGGCGGCGGGCAGCGGGGGCGGCCACGGAGGTGGGGGCGGCCGCGGACGCGGGTGCGGGGGCGAGGGCGGGAGCGGGAGCGGGAGCAGGGGTGGACGCGGGGCGCGTTTCCGGCTCGGGCTCGGGCTCGGGCTCGAGGTCGGGCTGGGTGTCCGGCTCGGGCTCGGCGCTCGCCGTGTCCGCCAGCCGGTCCAGCTCCTCCGCGAAGGCCAGCGCCGTGGGCCAGCGGTCCTCGCGGTCGGGGGAGAGGGCGCGCAGCAGGGCGTCGCACACCCCGGGGGCCAGGCCGGGGCGCAGCCGGTCGGGGCGGACCACCCTGCCGGGCGGTCCGGGCACCGTACCGGTGACGAGGTGGTAGCCGAGGGCGCCCAGTCCGTAGACGTCGGCGCGGGCGTCGATGCCGGCGCCGGGCTCGGCCTGCTCGGGCGGCCGGTACCCCTCCGACCCCGCGGCCATCGTCAGCCCGGACGCCTGCGCCAGGCTCTTGGCCAGGCCCAGATCGGCGAGGAGCAGCCGCTCGCTGCCGTCGGGGGAGGAGTGCAGCAGCACGTTGGACGGCTTGATGTCCCGGTGCACGATCCCGGCCGTGTGCAGCGCCTGGGCGCCGCGCGCCGCGAGCGCGGTGAGCCGCAGCGCCTCGGGTACGGGCACGGGGGCGCCCGCGGCCAGCGCGGGATGGTCGGCGAGGGTGCCGCCGTCGGCGTACTCCATGACGAAGTACGGCCTGCCGTCGGGGAGTTCACCGATGTCGTAGACCTGGGCGACCCGGCTGGAGCCGGCCCGGCGCAGCAGCCGCGCCTCCTCCAGGAACCGTTCCCGGACGTCGAGCCGGCCGGCCCAGTTCTCGGCCAGTACCTTCATCGCGACGGGGGCTTCGAGCACGTCGTCCCGGGCGAGCCAGACCACCGCGAAGGCACCACTGCCGAGCCGTCGTTCGAGGCGGTACCGGCCGATCCGCTCCAACGAGTGCATACGACTATCATGCCTGGCGCCGATCGACGTCTGAGGAGGCACCCGGTGCAGGACACCGCAGGGACCGAGGAACTCGCCCGGCGGGCGGCCGGGGGTGACGGGGCGGCGCTGGAGGAGCTGCTCGCGGCGGTCCGGCCGGAGGTCGTACGGCGGTGCGGGCGTTTCCTGCCGTGCCGGGAGGACGCGGAGGAGGCGGCGCAGGACGTGCTGCTCCAGATCGCGCGGCGGATCTCGACGTTCGAGGGGCGCAGCCGGTTCGGGACGTGGCTGTACACGGTGGTGGCGAACTGCGCACGGCAGAAGTACCGGGAGCTGAAGCGGCGGGCGGCGGAGGGGGCGGCTCCGCCGGTGGAGACGGTGCAGGTGGCCGACCCGCGGACGACGAGCGTCATCGCGGGCTCGCGGATCGACCTCCTCGAGGCGCTGGAACGGCTGGAACGGGAGGCTCCACTGCTGGTGGAGCCGCTGGTGTACCGGGATCTGTGTCAGCTGGAGTACACGGAGGCGGCGGAGCGGGTGGGGGTGCCGCTGGGCACGTTCAAGTCACGCCTGCATGAGGCACGGCGCCGGGTGCGGCCGTGGCTGATGGGCGCCTCGTAGCGCGGGGGTACGGGTTGCCGGGCGGCAGCGGGTGGGTCGGTGGTGGCTCGCGCGGTTCCCCGCGCCCCTGAAAGCAGTGGGGCGCCCCCCGGCTTTCGAGGGACGCGGGGACCTACGGGGCATCCACCACAGGAGGGTCGCCCCACGGCAGCGTGAGCGCCGCGCGCAGCGCCATCACCGCATCCGCCCCGACCCGCTCGGCCAGCACCCCCTCGATCACCCCCAGCGTCGCCTGTGCCCGCCCGTGCACCCGCTCCCCCTCCGCCGTCATCACGATCAGCCGGTTCCGCCCCGACGCCGGATCCGGCCGCTGCTCCAGCAGCCCCATCCCCACCAGCCCGTGCACCGCCTGGTGCGCCGTCTGCCGCGTCACCCCCATCCGCCGCGCCAGCTCCGCCACCGTCGTCCCCCCGGCGTCGAGGTTGGCGAACACCATCCCCTGCGCGCTGGTCACCGGCTGCTCCCCGGCCGCCCGCATGCTCGTGAACAGCGCCTCCTCGAACCAGCGCTTCGCGCCGGTCAGCAGCATGGGCATGTTGGGGGACGCGGCTTCGCTCATAACTCCTCGGATCATCGGGCCCCCGAAATCCTCGGATCATCGGGCCCCCGAGCATACGGCGCCGGGGCACACCCCCCTCTGTCCCCGGTCACACCCCTTGCGGCCCCGCGAATGTCAGGTAGCCTGACGTTTTATGACCATCGAGTTCGCCCGCACCCACCACCGCCCCGGCTCCCTCATCCCCACCGACCCGGGCAAGCCGTACTTCATCGAGAAGGGCGCCGGCGACCGCGCCCACCTCTTCGGTGACCTGTTCACCGTCTACGCCGGCGGCCCGCAGACCGAGAACACCTTCAACTTCTTCACCTGTGAGGGCCCCAAGGGCGACATCATCCCGGCCCACTCCCACCCCGACACCTACGAGGTCTTCTTCCTCACCCAGGGCGCCGTCCGCCTCTTCGTCGAGGACACCGAGGGGGAGCAGTATGAGAAGCTGCTGACCGCCGGCGACTTCGGCTTCGTCCCCAAGAACTGCCCGCACGCCTACCGCATCGAGCGCCACCACAGCCAGATCGTCGGCGTGGCCGCGGGCCCCGGCGGCACCTTCGAGCGGTTCTTCGAGGCCCTCGGCACCCCCACCGACGAACCCGGCCTGCCGCGGAAGCCGTTCATCCCCGAGCGGGAGAAGTTCGCCACCGTGCCGCAGACGTACGACGTGACGTTCCTCCCCGACCACCAGTGGCGCACAGGCACCCCGGACGCCTGACCCGCACCCTTCCGCACTCCGTTCCCCGCTCAGGAGGCCCCCGTGCCACCGTCCCCCGCACTCCGCCCCCACCTCGCACCGCCCGACCCGGCCACCCTTCCCCTGCCGCCCGCCGCCGAGCCGGAGGACGGCGTACGGCTGCTGCGTGCCGTCCCGTACGCCGTGCGCACCGGCAGCCGGCCCCTCGCGCTCGACCTGTGGCTCCCGGCCGGGCCGCAGCCCGCGCCGCTCCCGGTGATCGTGTTCCTGCACGGCGGCGGCTGGCGCACCGGGCTGCGCGACCGGCTCGGCCCCCGGTTCCGGGACTGGCGGCCGGGTCCGTTCGCCCGCCTGGTCCGCGCCGGGTTCGCGGTGGCCTGCCCCGACTACCGGCTCAGCGGCGAGGCCACGCACCCCGCCCAGCTCGACGACGTCACCGCCGCGCTCGGCTGGCTGCGCGCCCGCGCCGGTGAACTCGGCCTGGACGGGGGGCGGTTCGTGACGTGGGGGGAGTCGGCGGGCGGTCACCTCGCCGCCCTGCTGGCGCTCACCGCACGGCCCGCCGTGGCCGGCTGCGTCGTCTGGTACGGCCCGGCCGACCTCGCCACCACGCCTGCCGACCCCACCGACCCGGCCACCCCGGAGGCTCTGCTCCTCGGCGCCGCCCCCGCCGACGTACCCGAACGGGCCCGCGCCGCCAGCCCCGTCGCTCATGTCACGGCCGACGCGCCCCCGTTCCTGATCCTGCACGGCACCGAGGACACCGCCGTCCCCTTCGCCCAGGGCGAGGCCCTCGCCGCCGCACTGCGCGCGGCCGGGGCCGAGGCCGACTTCCGGCCCGTACCCGGCGCCGAACACGTGTGGGTCGGACTGCCCGAGGAGAAAGTGGAGGAGGTCTTCGCGGCCTCCCTCGACTTCGCCCGCCGCCGCACGGCCGGATGACCCTTCGCCCGCCGCCGCACGGCTGAATCGACTCCCTGAACCGGACGTCCGGCCCGGCCGCCCGCCATACCGCCGCAACACGCGCCGTCTACACTCTCCCCCCGGGCCCTGTCGTCACATTGCCGCCCGGCCCGCCCTCCGGGCGGACGACGGCAATGTGACGACAGGGCCCGGCCTGCTCGCCAGTGACCGGCGCTGACCGGCCAGTGACCAGAACAAGGCAGTTCCCGGCCACACCCGAAGGGTTTGCGGCGTCTTGATACGCATAGATTCAGTCACCAAGCGGTACCCGGACGGCACGGTGGCGGTCGACCGGCTGTCGCTCGAGATCCCGGACCGCTCCATCACGGTTCTCGTCGGGCCGTCCGGCTGCGGCAAGACGACGACCCTGCGGATGATCAACCGGATGATCGAGCCCAGCGAGGGCACCATCCTGATCGACGGCGTCGACATCCAGAAGCAACCGGTCAACACGCTGCGCCGGGGCATGGGTTACGTCATCCAGAACGCGGGCCTCTTCCAGCACCGCACGATCGTCGACAACATCGCGACCGTGCCCCGGCTGCTGGGCTGGAGCAAGGACCGGGCGCGCGGCCGGGCCCGGGAGCTGATGGCGCGGGTCGGCCTGGACGCCTCGCTCGCGAGCCGTTACCCGTACCAGCTCTCCGGCGGTCAGCAGCAGCGCGTCGGCGTCGCCCGCGCGCTCGCCGCGGACCCGCCGGTGCTGCTGATGGACGAGCCGTTCTCCGCCGTCGACCCGATCGTGCGCAAGGGCCTCCAGGAGGAACTGCTGCGCATCCAGGAGGAGCTGGGCAAGACCATCGTCTTCGTCACGCACGACATCGACGAGGCGATCCGGCTCGGCACGATGGTCGCCGTGATGCGTACCGGCGGTCACCTCGCCCAGTTCGCGCCGCCCGCCGAACTGCTCTCCTCGCCCGCCGACGCCTTCGTCGAGGACTTCCTCGGCGCCGACCGCGGTATCCGCCGGCTGTCCTTCTTCACCTCCGCCGGGCTGGAGCTGACCACCGCGCCCGTCGTCGCCGTCGACACCACCGCCCGGCAGCTCGCCGCGCGCGAGGCCACGAACACCGCCCCGTACCTCCTCGTCACCGACCTCGACGGCAAGCCGCTCGGCTGGTGCGCCCCGGCGGACTTCCCCGGCGCCGAACCCGGCCAACTGCTCTCCTTCGGCAGGCCGTTCGAGTCCGGCAAGGACTCGCTGCGGGCCGCCCTGGACTGCGCGGTGCTCTCGCCCACCGGCTGGGCGGTCGCCGTCGACGCCGAGGGCCGGGCCGTCGGCGTCGCCTCCCAGGAGACCATCGGTGAGGCCATCCGCGCCGCGCACGCCGAGCGCCGGAAGGCGGACGTCGCCGGATGAACGGCTTCTTCGACATCCCCAGCGACCTCCAGCACAGCTGGCTCGGCCTGATCGGGCTGCATCTGCGCGAGGCGCTGATCCCGGTCCTGGCCGGACTCGTCCTGGCGCTGCCCATCGGGCAGCTGTGCGTGCGGGTGCGCTGGCTGTACCCGCCGGTGCTGTGGGTGACGACGGTGCTGTACGCCGTCCCGTCGCTGGCGTTCTTCGTCGTCCTCATCGACTACACCGGCCAGAGCGAGACCACGGTGATGATCCCGCTCGCCGTGTACAGCCTGGTGGTGCTCGTCCCCGCCATCGTCGACGGCGTCCGCTCGGTCCCCCAGGAGACCCTCGCCGCCGCCACCGCCATGGGCTTCGGACCCGTACGCCGCTACCTCCAGGTGCAGTTGCCGATCGCGGTGCCCGCGCTGATCGCGGGGCTGCGGGTGGCCACCGTCTCCAGCATCTCCCTGGTCAGCGTCGGCACGCTCATCGGCAACCAGGGCGCGCTCGGCAACCTGCTCGCCGACGCGATGTTCTACCACCGGCCCGTGCTCGCGGTGAACTCCGTGGTCACCACCGCCGTCCTCGCCATCGTCATCGACGCCCTGCTGGTCCTCCTGCGCAAGGTCCTCACCCCCTGGGCACCGCCCGCCTCCGGCCGCACCCGGCCCGCCCGCCGGCGCCTCGGCCGGCCCGCCGGGGCAGGGACGGCCGTACGTCCCGAACCGGCCGCGCTCACCGTGCAGGACACCGCACCCGTGAAGGACACCGCCCGATGAACGTCCTGAACTTCATCAACGCCTTCTTCAGCGACAGCGCCCACTGGCACGGCTACGACGGCATCCCGCACCGGCTCCTCGAACACGTCCAGTACTCGCTGATCGCGCTCGCCATCGCCGCCGCGATCGGGCTGCCCGTCGGCCTGATCACCGGGCACACCGGGCGCGGCGGCACCACGCTCGCCCTCATCGCCACCGCCGCCCGGGCACTGCCCAGCTTCGGACTGCTGGTGCTGATGTTCGTCCTGCTCGGGCTCGGGCTGCTGCCGGTGATGATCCCGCTGGTGGTGCTCGCCATCCCGCCGATCCTCGTCACCACCTACGAGGCGGTCCGCACCGTCGAGCCCGCCCCCGTCGACGCGGCCCGCGGGATGGGCATGACCGAGCCGCGCATCCTCTTCCAGGTCGAACTGCCGGTCGCGCTCCCGCTGATCCTCAGCGGTCTGCGCTCGGCCGCCATCCAGATCGTCTCCACGGCCACGATCGCCGCGTACGTCAGCCTCGGCGGCCTCGGCCGCTACATCGTCGACGGCCTCTACCAGCGCAACTACGAGAAGGTCGTGGGCGGCGCCACCCTGGTGGCGGTCCTTGCCCTGGCCACCCTCGGCCTGTTCTGGGCGGCGGCACGGGCGGCGGTCTCGCCGGGGGTGCGGCGCAGCTGAGCGGGAGCGGGGGCGGCGTCAGAGGGTGTCCGCGTAGAAGGACGCCAGCCGCTCGACCGCACGGCCGACGTACTCCGGCCGGTCGTAAAGGTCGTAGTGGCCGGCGCCGTCGACGACGAAGAGGTCCTTGCGGCCCGGCGCCCTGTCGAACAGCTCCTGCCCGTCGCGGCGGGAGCCGAAGGACCCGGTGCGGTCGCCGACCACGATCTGGAGGGGCTGGGTCAGCAGCTCCTCCACCAGGTGGAAGGCGTCGAACGCGAGCATCGAGGCGATGCCGCGGTGCGCCAGCCGGTTGACCGACCGCTCGTGCCGGCCGCGCGGAGTGAGGTAGTAGTCGACCGCCTCGATCAGGTCGATGTCCGTGACACCGGCCTCCGCCAGGTTCTCCGGGCCGTCGGGGAGCCACGCCGTGAGCGTCGGATCCTCGCCGCGGGCCTCGGCCGTACGCCGCTTCCCCACCTCCTCGAGCCGCTCGACGACGGACCCGCCGGCCCGCCGGGCCCGGCCGATGTTCACGGGCACGACGGCGCCGACCGCCCTGATGCGGTGCTCGGTCATGGCGGCGTTGACCGCGTAACCGCCGCCCGCGCACACCCCGAGCACGCCGATGCGCTCCTCGTCCACGAAGGGCAGAGTGGTGAGGTAGTCGACGGCGGACCTGATGTCCTCGACGCGGGTGGCCGGCTCCTCCAGATGCCGGGGCTCGCCGCCGCTCTCGCCCTGGTGGGAGGCGTCGAACGCGAGGGTGGCGTACCCCTTGGCCGCGAGATGCCGGGCGTAGAGCCCGGCCGTCTGCTCCTTCACGCCGTTGCCGGGATGCACGCAGACGAGCGCCGCGTGGCGCCGGCCGGCGACGGAGCCGGGCGGGACGCGGAGGTGACCGGCGAGGCCGACGCCACGGCTGTCGAAGGTCACGTGGTCCGGGGCGGGTGGTGCGGTGGTGTCCATACGGGGGAGTCTGCCGAGCGTAAGGTGGACTGTGAATGCTTTGTGGTCCCAGATACTTGAATGAGAGTCCGCCCATGTCCGTCGACCCGCTGTCGGACGTGCTCGCGCTGGTGCGGGCCCGATGCGAGATCACCGGTGGGCTGCGCGCGGGCGGCCGGTGGGCGCTGCGTTCCGGGCCGCGCGCGGAGGTCAAGTTGGACGCCGTGACGGACGGCGCCTGCTGGCTCCTCGCTCCCGGCCGGCTCCCGCTGCGACTGGCCGCGGGCGACGTCGTCGTCCTCAACGGCGCCGGACCGGTGGTGCTGTGCAGCGACCCCGAGGAGCGCCCGGTCGAGGAGGCGGAACTCCCCGCGTCGGCGCCGGGCGCGCTCCACCGGCTCGGCAGCGGCGGGGACGTGACGATCGTCGGCGGGCACGTGGAACTCGACCCGGCCGCCGCGGAGTGGTTCACCTCGGCGCTGCCCGACGTCCTGCACGCGGCCGCGCACGGCGTCGAGGCGGCACGGATGCGGAACCTCCTCGAAGAGATCGTCGAGGAGACGGCCCAGGCCCGGCCGGGCGCCGCGTTCGCCCGGCACCAGCACGCGCAGCTCCTGCTGCTGCACGCCCTGCGTGTCGGAGTGCGCGGCGGTGCGGGCCTGCGTCCCGGCTGGCTGCGCCTGCTCGCGGACGCCCGTTTGCGGCTCGCCGTGGCGGCCGTGCACGCCGATCCCGCGCGCCCCTGGGGGCTGCGGGAGCTGGCCGCGGTGGCGGGCATGTCGCGCAGTCACTTCGCCCGGCGGTTCCGCGAGGTCGCGGGGCAGACCCCGCTGGCGTACCTGTCCCACTGGCGCGTCCGGCTGGCCCAGCAGGCGCTGCGCGACTCCGACACGACGGTCGCCGCACTGGGCGAGCGCCTCGGCTACGCCTCGGAGAGCTCCTTCAGCCACGCGTTCCGCCGTGTCGTCGGCATGTCTCCGAGCCGGTACCGCCGGAACGCCGCGGACGGAAGCTGAGCGGAAGTCATCCCTCCGTGCGGGCCAGCGCCAGTTCCAGGACCGTCAGCAGCGCGTCGCGGACGGAGCCGCGTTCGCGGGCGTCGAAGACCACGACCGGCACCTGGTCGGCCATGTCCAGCGCCCAGCGCACCTCGTCCAGCGAGTGCTCCACCATTCCGTCGAACGCGTTCAGCGCGACGGCGAACGGGATGCCCCGGTGCTCGAAGTAGTCGACGGCCGCGTAGCAGTCGTCGAGGCGGCGGCTGTCGACGATGACCAGTCCGCCGACCGCGCCCTCCACCAGGTCGTCCCACATGAACCCGAACCGGTCCTGGCCGGGCGTACCGAACAGGTACAGCTTCAGGGTCGGGTCGATGGTGATGCAGCCGAAGTCCATCGCGACCGTGGTGGTCGTCTTGGCCGGGGTGTGGCTGAGGTCGTCCACCCCCGCCGCGACCTCGGTGATGGCCGCCTCGGTGGTGAGCGGCTCGATCTCCGAGATGGAGCCGACGGCGGTGGTCTTGCCCACGCCGAAGCCGCCCGCGATCACCAGTTTGACCGGCAGCGGCGGCCGTTCGGCGGTCACCGCGCCGCCGTGGGCGGCCGGTTCAGTCGGAGTCACGGAGTACCCCCCGGGAGTCGGGGATGGCACGGAGGCCATCGATAACCCTTCGCAGTACGGAAGCGTCGCGGACGATGTCGGTGCGTGGTACGTGCACCGACAGCTGTCCCTCGGCGCGCAGGTCCTCGGCCAGGACGCGGACCACGTTCAGATGCAGCTTCAGCCGGGCCGCGATCTCGGCGAGGGACTGCGGCCGCCGGCAGGCGGCGACGATGTCGTGCTGCTCGAACGACAGCCGCTCCAGCGCCTCGATCCCCGCGGTGGTCGCCACCACCTGGGTCTCGACCGGGATCGGGCGGCCGGACGCGGTGCCCGCCACCCGGCCCGCGGTGACCAGGAACGGCCGGACCGCGGGGGCCGGGCCGACAGGGGTGCCGTCCGGGCCGGTGAAGCCGTGCGCGCCGGCGGGCGCGTGGCCGTCCGCCATCGGTGATTCTTCCTCCCTCGACCCGGCGGCGACCGGTCATCCCGCCGACGCGGCGCCGACGCTGTTCTTCAGTTCGAGTACGAGCTGCGGGCTCAGCGCGGCGCCGGCGCGGTTGGCGAACAGCGTCATCTCGTAGGCGATGTTGCCCAGCTTGGCCTCCTTGTCGGTGACCACGCCGAGGACGGCGCCGCTGCCGATCGCGGAGACCAGCACATGGCCGCCCTCCAGATCGATGATGACCTTTTTGAGGCCGCCCAGACCGTAGTTGCCGGAGGCGCCCGACGCCAGGCTCGTGATGCCGGAGACGATCGCGGCGAGCCGCTCCGAGTCCGCGTGCTCGCGCAGCTCGGAGACGGCGATGAGCAGACCGTCGGAGGACACGGCGATGGCGTCGACGACGCCGGCGGTCTCGGTGGCGAAACGGTTCAGGAGCCAGGTGAAGTCGGCCGCGGCAGCCCGCAGGTCCGTCGGCGAGGCCCCGCCCATGGAGGTGTCACCTGTCGACGTTGTCACTGCTCCGCTCCTTCCGGGAGGTGGTTCTGGTCGTGCGTGGCGCGGGGGGTGGCTGAGGACGTGGGGGATACGGAGGGAAGCGTACGTGGGCCGTCGGCGGGGTCGGTGCGCGCGTCGCGGTTGGCGCGGGCGACGGCGGCCTCGAACTCGTCGAGCGCGTCGCGGACGGCCTCGGCGTCGGCGGGCCGCAGCGGCTCCGCGGCCCGTTGCGCGGCCGCGTCCCCGACGGTCGTCCGCAGGGTCGCCCCCCGCACCCGCCGCCGCAACGGCCGGACACCGCCGGCCGCGGCCTCGCCGTCCGGGGCGGACGGTACGGCGGGGCCGGTCCGGCGCGGCGAGCCGCTGCCCCCGGGCACCTCGTCGTCACGGTGCGCCCGGGGCACCTCGGTGGTGTGGTCCCGGTACGCCCGGGGGGCGTCGTCCGGGTACGCACGCGGGGTGCCGGCGTGGTGGTCGCGGGGCGCCTCGGCGGTCTCGTCCCTGTCGGCCCGGAGAGCGTCCGCGTGGTCGTCCCGGTGCGCCCGCGAGGCGTCGGTGTCGCGGTGCGGGGCGGGGCCCGGCTCGGCTCCGTACCCGGCGCCCTCCGTGAGATACGGCCGGTCCCGCTCGGACCGCAGCGGAGTCTCCGTCCGCGGTCGCGGTACGAGCGGCGTCCGTGTGCCGTCACCGGCGGGCTCCGGTCCGGACCCGGCGGAACCGGCCCGTCCGGCGGCGTCGGCCTCGGGGGCCCGCTCGGCGGGGGTGTCGTCCATGGACGTCCGTCCGGTGGGGCCTGCTTCTTCCGTCACCCGCCGGGAGGTGCCCGGCCGGGCCGGGAGACGGCCGGGGCCGTCGGCCTCGGGCGCCCGCTCGGCGGGGGCCGCCTCCTCCGCGTCCCGGCGCGGGACACGGCGGGGGAGCGGGACGAGCGGGTCCCCGTCGGCCGGCATCGGCTCGGCGGAGCCGGCGTCCGCGCCTTCCGCCGCACGGCGGGCGGCCCACGCCGGGGTGCGACCGGTGTGCTCGTCGGCCGCCGCGGAGCCGGGGTCCTCGGACCGTGCCGTCCGCGACGCCGCCGGCAGGGCCCTGCGGGGCTCGGCAGGCGCGACCGCGGGGGCGTCCGCCGGGCTTCCGGCGACCGCGCGCCCACCGTCCGGGGCCGCCGACGGCGTGCCCGCGAGCCGTCCGCCGCCGGCCGACGCGGGTGCGTCCGCCGACAGCGGGCTCAGCGTCAGCAGCAGCGCGGACGGGAGCGCGATGCGGGAGGTGACGCCGCCGCCCGGGGTGCGGGAGAGCGTCACCGTCACACCCCAGCGGCGCGCCAGCGTGCCGACCACGAACAGGCCCAGCACCTTCGTCGGCACCAGGTCGAGCCGCTCGCGGCGCACCAGTCGCGCGTTCTCCTCGGCGAGCCGCTCCGTGCTCATGCCCAGACCGTGGTCCGCGATCTCGATGTGCGCGCCGTCGCCGTCCGCCCGCACCGCCACCTCGACCGGGCTGCGCGCGGGCGAGAACGCCACCGCGTTCTCGATCAGTTCGGCCACCATCAGCGTCAGGTCGCCGATGATGTCCGGCTCGACCATGACCTCCGTGTCGGCCCGCAGCACCACCCGCTGATAGCCCTCGATCTGCCCCAGCGCGGCCCGTACGACGTTGGTGAGCGCGGTCGGCCCCGCGTCCAGCACGGTCTCGCGGATGCCGGCCAGCAGCATCAGGCTGTCGGCGTTGCGGCGCAGGCGCACGGCGATGTGGTCGATGCGGTAGAGCCGGTCGAGCAGCGCGGGATCGGTCTCGCCGCGCTCGACCGCGTCGATCAGCGCCAGCTGACGTGCCGTCAGGTTGCTGACCCGGCGCCCCACGTTGCCGAACATCTCGGCGACGTTGCGCCGGCTGAGCACCTGCCGCTCCAGCAGCGCCGCCGCCGTGCCCTGCACATGGTTGAACGCCTCGGCGAGCTCGCCGATCTCGTCGCGCACGGCCACCGGCACCTCGCTCAGCCGCGGCGGCCCCGCGTCCTCCGCGTCGTCGTCGGCCACCCGGGCCAGCTCGCGGCCCGCCACCTCGGCGACCCGCTGCGCGGCCCCGGTCAGCGCCGTCACCGGCCGCACCACGGACCGCCGTACGGCGACCGAGAAGCCGAGCCAGAGCACGAACCCGAGCAGTGCGGCGGCGAGCAGCCAGCCGGCCCGCCACCAGGCGTCGGAGGAGGCGTCGTCGGCCCGGCCGGCGATCTGGTCGGTCAGTGAGGTGGTGATCTTCAGCCGGGACTCGGCCTGGGCGCGGTAGTCCGGGTAGGTGCCGAGCGCCGAGGTGAACGCGCGGCGCAGCTGGGCGGGCCCCTTGGCCTGCAACGCGCTCGGATCGACCTGGAGCTCGGCGTACTGCTGGGCGATCGTGGCCTGCGGGCCGTCGCGCTCCATGCCGCCCAGCTCGTCGGCCTGCGCCTCGGTGGCGAAGCGGCCGAAGCGGTCGGCCTGGTACGTGTACAGCTGGTAGGCGCCGACCGCGCTGTTGAACTGGATCAGCGCGTTGCTGTCACCCGTGGTCGCGGAGAACACGTTGGTCTCGAACGCGCTGTGCGCGGCGTCGGCGCGCAGCAGCGACTCCAGCATGTTGCCGGTGAACGTGGCGGCGAGGGCGGCGTTGCGGTCCAGGCCGAGTCCGTCGATCAGGCCCTTGGCGACGCTGGTGTACGTGGGGTCGATGTTGTCGGCGGGCAGATAGCCGGCCTCGACGTTCTCCCGGAGGCTGGTGAGACCGTTGACCTCGCGCAGGGACTGCGCCTCGGTGCCGGGGAGCCGGTCGCCGAAGGCCTCACGCACCTTCTCGACCTGCGCGTCCACGGCCGCCTGCGCCTTGCGGTACCCCGTGGTGGACGGCTTCTCGCCGCTGCCGGCGGCCTCGTACCGTACGGAGAGCAGGATCGCCTGCTGGTACTCGTTCTGCACCTGGTCGACGAGGGCGGCCACCTGCACGCTGTCCCGTACGAGCTGTGCCGCGTCCGCCGCGTCGCGGGCCTGCCCCACCTGGTCGGCGATGAGGTACGACAGCAGCAACGCGACCACCGCGAGCGGGACGCCGACGAGGGCGTTGAGCTTGCGCCGGAACGGCCACCGGTCGGCGAATCGACGGATACCGCTCGGCGGCGGCGATGGCGGTGCCGGCGCGGGGGTGGGCGAGTCCACCACGTTCGTGGACACCGAGCCTCCTTGTGGGCGTCATCACGGCGCGCGGGATTCACGAAACCGCTGTTCGGATGTTGATCGGCTGCTGATCGGTTCGGGCAGGGGCACCTGGGGCACCGCGGTTCCCCAGCGGGCGACCCCCGCACGCCCAGGCCGGCCACACCGCTCCCCGTGGTCAACTTCGGTGAGACTACCGCCTCTTGTGATCCTTGACGGGCACGCTATGTCAAGAATCCGTTACAACCCCATCAGCCCCACCGGTGAACACGCACCACATCTTCACAACAAGTCACCCACGGAAGTCACTTGTTGACCGGAAGACACTTGACTGATGAAGAAGCGGCTGGATTGGATCAGTCGGGTGCGGTGCCGGAATGACGCGTACCGTCGTCCTCGGCACACGCTCCGGGCCCCGCCCGTGCGGCCGTGCCGTCCCTCCACCCTCCACCCCCGAGTTCCGGAACGGGAATTGTGACTACCGCGAAGAGCAGCAGGTCCAGCACGAGACGATCCGGAGCGGCTGCCGTAGCGCTCGCCGCCGCCACGGCCCTTTTGGCGGCGGGGTGCGGCTCCGACGACAAGAGCGACGATCCGCTCGCGGGCGAGAAGTCGGGCGACACGGTCGTCGTCGGCTCCAACAACTTCGCCGAGAGCATCCTCATCGCCGACATCTACGGCGAGGCGCTGAAGGCCAAGGGCGTCAAGGTCGGCTACAAGCCCAACATCGGCAGCCGCGAGACCACGTACGGGCTGCTGAAGAACGGCTCCATCACGGTGCTGCCGGAGTACAACGGCGCGCTGCTGGCGTACCTCGACGCCAAGGCCACGCCGAAGACGGTCGCCGAGACGACCGCCGCGATCAACGCCAAGCTGGACAAGAAGCTGGAGCTCCTGGAGCCGGCCGCCGCGCAGGACAAGGACTCCGTCACCGTCAACGCGGACACCGCGAAGAAGCACGGGCTGACCGAGAAGTCCACCATCGCCGACCTCAAGGACATCGCGTCCGAACTGGTCATCGGCGGCTCTCCGGAGTTCCAGACCCGGCAGCAGGGCCTCAAGGGCCTGAAGTCGGTGTACGGCGTGGAGTTCAAGTCCTTCAAGGCGCTCGACGCGGGCGGTCCGCTCACCCAGGCGGCGCTGAAGAAGAACACGGTCCAGGCGGCCGACCTCTTCACCACCGACCCGACCATCACCAAGGAGAAGTTCGTCGTCCTCCAGGACCCGGAGAACCTCTTCGGGTTCGAGAACGTCCAGCCGCTCGTCTACAAGGGCGGGCTCTCCAAGGAGGGCGCGGACGCGCTGAACGCGGTGTCGGCCAAGCTCGACACGGCCGCGCTCCTCGACCTGGACGCGCAGGTGCAGCTCGAGAACAAGGACCCGCTGGACGTCGCCAAGGCCTGGCTGAAGTCCGCGGGCCTCGACTGACGGCCCACCACCGGTGAGCACGACCGCCGACGAGCCGACCCGGGTGCCCTCCGCGGAGGGCACCCGGGCGGTGCCGGACGGGCCTGACGCGGGCGCCCCCGCCTCCCCGGCCGGGGCCCGCGTCGTTCTGGACGGTGCCGGGCTGGACGTCGGCGGTGTGGTCCGGCTCGCCGACAACGATGCCGCGCCGGTTCTCACGGCCGAGGCGCTGGCCCGGGTCCGGCAGGCCTGGGAGGCGGCCGAGCGGCTCGCCGCGCGCGGCCGGCTGTACGGGCGCGGGACCGGCGTCGGCGCGCACCGGCAGGTCGCCGTCGACGACGGGGACCAGGCCACCCACGGCCTGCGGCTGCTGCGCAGCCACGCGGGCGGCGGGGGAGCGGTACTGCCGGCCCGGCAGGCGCGCGCGATGCTCGCCGTCCGCACCAACCAGCTCCTGGCCGGCGGCTCCGGCATCCACCCCGACTTCGTCGAGGCGCTCGCCGAAGCGCTGCGGCTCGGCGTCCACCCGTCGATCAGCGAGTACGGCTCGGTCGGCACGGGCGACCTGACGGCCCTCGCCCAGACGGCGCTCACCCTGCTGGGCGAACGCCCGTGGCTGGGCGGCAACCGGGCCGTCGAGACGGCGACCGGCCCGACGGCGCCTCCGCCCGCGCGCCCTGACGGGGGCGGACCCCCGTGGGCAACGGGCGCGCACCCGCCGTCGCCGTACCCGGACGGCTCCCCGATCCCGATGCCGCGCCGACCGCGGAATGGCGCGGGCGCCGTGGGGCTGGCGGGCGTTTCAGAACTGCCGGGCGCCGTGGGACTGCCGGGTGTCCCGGCGCCGGGGGGTTCCCCGGGCGGCCGGGCGTGGCCGTCCGCGCCGCAGCCGCCCGTCGCTGCGCCGCTGTCGTTCCCGTCCGCCCCGCCGGAGGCCCCCGCCCCCGCCCCCGTCGCGTTGCGGCCCGGGGACGCGCTCGCGTTGCTCAGCAGCAACGCGCTCGCGCTCGGGCAGGCCGCGCTCGTCTGCCATGAGCTCGACGTGCTGCTGCGGGCCGCGCACGCCGTGGCCGCGCTGTCGCTCGTCGCCGTCTCCGGGGCGACGGAGGCGTACGCCGCGCCCGTGCACGCCGTGCGCCCCTACCCCGGGCCCGCCCGCGCGGCCGCAGAGGTGCGGCGGCTGCTCGGGCTGCCCGACCGGCCACCGCACGGCGGCGGGCGGCGCATCCAGGACCCGTTCGGCTTCCGCGCCTTCCCGCAGGTGCACGGCGCCGCACTCGACGCCGCCGACCGGCTGCGGCACGTCGTCGAGACCGAGATCAACTGCCCCACCGAGAACCCGCTCATCGCCCCGGCGGACGACGCCGCGTACCACCACGGCGGCTTCTACGCCGCGCCGCTCGGCCTCGCCCTCGACGGGGCGGACCTCGCGCTGGTGGGCACCGCCCAGCTGTCCGCCGCGCGGCTGTCCGCGCTCGGGCGCGCGGACCTCACCGGGCTGCCGGCCTTCCTCGCGCAGGGCCCGGCGGGCAGCTCCGGGACGATGATCCTGGAGTACACCGCGCACTCCGCCCTCGCCGAACTGCGGGCGTCGGCGGCTCCCGCGTCGGCGGGCCACGCCGTGCTCTCGCACGGCCTGGAGGAGGCGGCCGGGTTCGCCTCCCAGGCCGCCCGTCAGGCGCTGCGCGCGGTGGACGCGTACCGGACGGTGCTGGCGTGCGAGCTGGTCGTGGCGGTACGGGCGCTGCGGCTGAGCGGTGCGGGGCGGGACGTACCGGCGTTCACCCTCGCGTCCGCGGCGCTGCCCACAGCAACGGAGGACCGCCCGCTGACGGCGGACGTATCCACGGCCGCAGAGCTGCTACAGCACCTGGCCACGCTGTAGCACGTGCGCGGCTCCTCCCTTGCAACCCGCACCCGACAACGCACCGCCACCGCCCCCCAGGGGCGCGGGGAACTGCGCGAGCAACCACGACCCACCCGCACCCGAGTACGCAAGGGGCGCGGGGAACTGCGCGAGCAACCACGACCCACCCGCACCCGAGTACGCACTGCCACCGCCCCCTAGGGGCGCGGGGAACTGCGCGAGCAACCACGACCCACCCGCATCCGAGAACGCACTGCCACCGCCCCCTAGGGGCGCGGGGAACTGCGCGAGCAACCACAACCCACCCGCACCCGAGTACGCACCGCCACCGCCCCCTAGGGGCGCGGGGAACTGCGCGAGCAACCACGACCCACCCGCACCCGAGTACGCACTGCCACCGCCCCCTAGGGGCGCGGGGAACTGCGCGAGCAACCAC
>NZ_JOHS01000042.1 GCF_000725625.1 Streptomyces sp. NRRL F-6676 | reverse complement strand
CCCTCGTCCGCTCCGGCGCCCGCTTCGAAAACGGCCACCTCGTCGAGGACCTCGAAGTCGCCTGAAACTCAACTCACCCACAAGTCTTGACAATTACTCCATCGCCACCGGTGTCACGCAGGACGGCGGACGCGAGGTCGTCGGTGTCATGGTCGGGGACAGCGAGACCGAAGCGTTCTGGGCCCAGTTCCTGCGTCACCTGCGCGAACGCGGACTGGGTGGCGTCCGCCTGGTCATCTCCGACAGTCACAGCGGCCTGGTCAAAGCGATCCGCAAGGTCATGCTGGGCGCCGCCTGGCAAAGGTGCCGGGTCCACTGGAGCTGTACGGAAACAAGGTGTCTCTTTCTCAATGTAGATCGTTGATCTGGCATGGCGATCGAAGAGGGAGTACGGCAGCAACTTGCCGTGCGTTTCGGTGTGTTGCTGCCGCATCTGGATGAGCGGCAGCGGCGGCTGATGCTGGCGACGGAGGCGGGGCTGCTCGGCCATGGGGGCGTGCGCGCTGTCGCCCGGGTTGCGGGAGCGAGCGAGACCACCGTCCGCAGAGGCCTGCTCGAACTGGAGACGGGCTCAGAGCCTCTGGGCAGGGGACGTGTCCGCAGGCGGGGAGGTGGCCGCAAGCGCCTGACGGAGCGTGATCCGTACCTGCTTTCGGCGCTCATGGCTCTGGTCGAGCCGGATGAACGAGGTGATCCGATGTCGCCGCTGCGCTGGACCACGAAGTCGCTGCGCAAGCTGGCCGCCGAGCTGACCCGTCAAGGCCACCCCATATCTCCGGGCTCCGTGGGCCAGCTGCTGAGGGCGAACGGATTCAGCCTGCAGGCAACCGCCAAGACTCTTGAAGGCAAGCAGCATCCGGACCGGGACGCCCAGTTCCGATACATCAACGAGCAGGTCAGACAGTTCCAGGTGGCCGACGAGCCGGTGATCAGCGTCGACTCGAAGAAGAAGGAGATGCTTGGCCAGCTGCCGAGCGCCGGGCGAGAGTGGCGTCCCAAAGGCGAGCCGATTGAGGTGGAGGACCACAGCTTCTTCACCGGTCCCAAGGGCGAGACCGCCATCCCCTACGGCGTCTATGACCTGACAGCCGATGCCGGCTGGGTGAGCGTCGGCGTCGATCACGACACTTCCGCTTTCGCGGTGGCCACGATCCGCCGCTGGTGGCAGGGCCGCGGCCGGCTCGACTATCCGGCCGCGACCCGACTGCTGGTCACCGCGGACGCGGGCGGCTCGAACAGCTACCGCTACCGGGCCTGGAAAGCCGAACTTGCCGCACTGGCCGCCGAGACGGGACTGGCCATCACGGTCTGCCACTTTCCTCCGGGGACTTCGAAGTGGAACAAGATCGAGCACCGGCTGTTCTCCCAGATCACGATGAACTGGCGAGGCAGGCCGCTGACCAGCCACGAAGTCGTGGTCAACACGATCGCCTCGACCACCACCCGCGCCGGATTGCGCGTTCACGCCGAACTCGACCCAGGCGCTTATCCGCTCGGCGTGGCGATCAGCAAGGCACGCATGCAGGCCCTGCCCATCGAACCCCACCCCGTGCGCGGCACCTGGAACTACACGCTCCGTCCGGCACCGACCGACCAGACAGCCGCACCGGCCCCTTCCCCGGCAACGGAACGGGCCACGGTGCTGGAAATGCTGGACGACCCGCGTCTGACCGGCATGACCAGCGGTGATCTCGACACCCTGGCCGAGAAGCTGGCCACAGCCCAGCGGGCCCAGTGGGAACAACAGCGATACGAAGCGCGCGGTGGGCCACGCCGCCAGCGCCCCGGCACACACGGCAAGAAGCCCCTGCTCAACAGCCGCGACCGCATCCTCGTCACGCTGCTCTACCTGCGGCGCGTGTGCTCGCAGCGGGTCCTGCGCGAGATGCTGGAGATCAACGACCGCACCATGAGCCAAGTCGTCACCGACACCCGCCTGCTCCTGCGGGAACACAAGGTCAGCATCGAGACGACCACCCTGCTCTTCAGCACCCCCGACGAGCTACTGGCCTTCCTGCGCACCGGGCAGCTGGCATCCCGCAGCCGCGAACCGCTGCCTGAGATCCTGTCCGACCCTGCCCTGACCGGCCTGAGCCGCACCGATCTCGCCACACTCGTTGACCGCCTCGCGCTCCGTCAGGCCGCCCGAGTGGAACGGCGCCGTCACCAACAGCGAGGCGGCCCCCGACAGCCGGGCACCCGCGGCGGCGTCTTTCCCCAAAAGATCGGCGACGCGGAGCGCGTGCTCGCCGCCGTGCTCTTCCACCGCCGGGTCTGCACCGGCGAGGTCTTGGCCGAACTGTTCCAGGTCAGCCGCCGCACCATCGGCAACGCTTTTCTCGACGTGCGCCCGCTCCTGGAGGAAGACGGATTCCACCTCGAACCAGCCCCGAGGAAGTACCGAACTGTCGGCGCCCTCTTGGCCTCCGTTCCCCAGCAAGGGGATCCACCAAGTTAATTCCGCACAGCTCCACTTCGTCCGCAACGTCTTCGCCGCGATCCCGAAAGGCTCGGCGGAGATGGTCGCCGCGACGATCCGCACGGTCTTCGCCCAGCCCACCGCGGACGCTGTCCGCACCCAGCTCGACACGGTCGCCGACATGCTCGGACCGCAGTTCCCCAAGGTCAGAGAGATGCTGCTGGAGGCGAAGGAGGACCTGACCGCGTTCGCGGACTTCCCCCACCAGCACTGGAAGAAAATCCAGTCCACCAACCCGCTGGAACGACTGAACCGGGAGATCAAACGCCGCACCGACGTCGTCCAGGTCTTCCCGAACCCACCCGCCGTCCTCCGCCTCGCGACTGCGGTCCTCGCCGAACTCCACGACGAATGGATCGCCTTCCCACGCCGCTACCTCTCCAACGAGAGCATGGACGCCCTCTACCCCGACGACAACATCGTCCTACCGGCCGCATCAAACGACTGATCCCCTACACCACGTCAAGGGACATAATCTTGCCCGCCCTGGGGATGGTGAGGCGTTCGCGCATCCAGTCGGCGTAGAGCATCACCACAGGCTCGGGCACGGGAACAACAACGGTGCCGCGGTTCTTGTTCGCCGCCCCGCGCGGGTGACCGTCACGCTTCTCCAGGTGCAGATGGGGACCCAGGCTGTAGGGACAGCCCCGGACGGTACTGCCGACCGGGACGAGGTGAATGTCCTCGCGCAGCAGGCCGACGACTTGGCCGACGCGCAGCGCGCACGCACCGAGCAGAGCGACCATGCAGCGGTCGCGGGCGGTCTTCGCGGCACGCAGGAGGGCGGCGAACTCCGCGTGGCTGGCGGCCGGTGCCCGGCCGGAAGCATGACTCGGCCGCGGATCGACGCGGATACGCGGCTCAAGTACCAGTTTTCCTGCCGCCGGGTGCGGAGCGGTGACGAACAGGGCGTCGACCGCCTTCGCGCTGATCCGGCGGAGGTCGGCCAAGTGCTGGTAGAAGCCGTGGATCGCCGCCAGGGCTGGGGCGAGTGTGGAGTCCTGTGGCAGCTGCCCCTGGCTGCGGCCGCTCGTCAGCCGGGGCGTGGTTCGCAGCTTCATCAGGTAGTGCGGGAGCTCGGCGGCCGCGTGCTCCCGCGACAGGCCTTGTTCGTCGCACCAGGCGTGGAAGCGCTTGAGGTGACCTGCGTACGCCTTTGTGGTCGATTCCGCGCGGGTCCGGCCGAAGCGCAGGTGGTAGAGGAAGCCGTCCACGTCCTCGACGACCCTCAAGGTGGGCCCGGCAAGAACCGTCCAGTAGGCCAGCGTGTCAGTGACCTCGACCCGCAGGATCTCGGCGGTCGGCCCGTCCGCAGCGAACACAAGCGGAATGTAGCAGCTCGATCACTCAACGACATAACCGGTGTTGGAGCCGTGCGCGAGTGCACCAAGGGGCACATGGATGATTCGACTCACTGGACCGCCTGCCCGCGAACGGAACGAGTCAGTCGACGCTCAGACGCGGTTCATAGAAGGCTCCAGGGAAGGGAAAACCCTGGTCAGAGCCCGGCGGCTCATTGGGACGCCCAGGACGATAACTCCAACCAGCAGACCGCCGTCGACCTCCTGGCCGTGGTCGTCCTCTGCAGGCTTGAGGTCCACCAGCCCGAATCGGTGGACCGCCGGCGGCCACCCCGACAGATAGTGGTTCGCCTGGATGTACTTCCGGGCGGGCGCCTCCGCCAGCTCGACGACCTCGTACCGGCGCCGGTCGAAGCCACCCTGCGACGTGTGCACCCACGTCGGCACACCGCCGCTCCAGCGCTGCGTCCAGCCCTCGGCGCGGCCGGCGGCCATGGTCTCCCACTGCGCCGAAGCGGGCCCGAGCGGCGCGCTCACCGCTGCTGCCCGGCTTCGGCTCGCGCGGCGAGGCGGATCTGGGAAAGGCGTTGCTTCATCTCCCCGATCCCGCTGGCACCGGCGAGGGGTGCCTTGAGGTCCGGCCAGGACTGCCTCGCGAGGGCGACGTACTTGCTGCCGGCCAGCACCGTCACCTCCGCCGACTCGATGCCGCGTTCCCGTACCTGCGCCTGCACAAAGTCCGCGTTGACGCTGCCGGGGTCGCCCACGGTGATGTCGTACGGGTCGATCTCCGTGGACAGGTCGAGGAGCCCGTGGGCAGCGGAGAGGATGTACTGGCGGCCGCCGTCCTGGAGCAGGGCTTTGGCCGTCTCCCGGCAGGAGCCGTGGAAGGTGCCGACGTACATCGCGCCAGCGGTCACGCGGCGGTCCTGCTTGGCCTTTCCGCAGCCGACGACGACGATCCGGAACCTGCCCGCGCCCTCGGCGCGGGCCCGCTGCCAGCCGTCCTCAGTCAGAGCACCGCCCCAGACGTCCAGCGCGTCCCGCGTTGCCTCCTGTCCACGAAGGACGTCGCGGCTCTGATCCAGGCCGACGTAGCCGATGTCGGCAAGGGACGCCAGGGTCCGCAGGTTGACGGACTTGGGCAGCAGCCCGATCGGGTCCCTGGCCCCGGCGAGGAGGGCGCGGCGCTGGGCGGGGGTGATGCGGGGAGTGAAGGCTCCGGCCGTACGCGGCCGGTCCGGGGCGCCGGGCGACGTGGCCGTGGCGCTGTTGCCGGGGTGGTCGGTGGTCATCGTGTTCCTCGTGATGGGGTCGGCGCCAGCTGGGGGTCGGACCAGCGGGCGGGCAGGGTGGTGTCGCCGTCTTCCTCGCGGCGCTGGTCTTCCAGGTCGGCGGCGCGGACGCGGCTGCGGTGCCACTGCTCGGCGGTGTGTCCGCTCGGCCGGCGGCACCTTTGTCGGGGCGTGGCTTTGCATGTGGGGCAGGTGAGGGATGCCGGGCAGGTGTCGCCGATGTCCTCGCCGTCGCAGAAGGCGCAGGGCGGGGCTGTGGCCGGCAGTACGCGCCCGGCGACGTCGACGAGGAGACCGGCCGCGCGCCAGGCGCGTTCCTCGGCTCTCGTCGACGGCGGCCCGAAGCTCTGGCGGTTCACGCTCCGCCTGTCTCGGCTGCCGGGTCCGCGCGGACGAAGGACTCGCCCTCGGGCCAGATCGCGATGATCTTGTGGTGGGACAGGAACTCCTTGGCGACCGGGCCCGGCTCGGCGGTGAATAGCAGTGCGCGGCGGGCCGGGGAGAAGAGCCGCGCGCAGTCGCTGATCACGCCGTACGCGGCGATGAGCGCGGGGTAGTGCGATCGGTGACAGGCCATCACCACCTCTCCGGCAGTCGCGTCGAAGAGGTCGGTGGACGCCAGGACGGGATCCGTGACGACGCGGTGCCGCAGGACACGGTGTCCCTTGGCCGTCAGGTGGAAGAGGTAGGCGGTCAGGACCGCGTTCTCGGAGCGGTCGGCCTCCTCGTCGTTGGCTCGGCCGGGCTGGGGGCGGGCCGGATCGGAAGGGGCCAGGTAGGCGACGTGCGGACTGTCGGTGGTCATGGTGTGGGCGCTTCCGGAGTCGGGTGATACGGCGGCGGGGCGACGGCGCGGCGCAGCGTCTGAAAAGAGAGGGTCAGCTGGGCGGCAGGGCGGTTGTGGGGTGCATCCGTCGCGGTGCTGAGGCGAGGGCATCCCGGCGCGGGCTGCGGGTGAAACCTGAACTGGCTCAGGCCATCGCGGTGGGGACCTGGCTTTGAGGGACGAGCGCTAGCCCGGTGAACACCTGCGGGTGAGGGGCGGGGGCAGCCGCGACGGTGCGTGTCCGGCCTGTCTCAGGGCGGGTTGAGGGCAGGTCGCAGCCGTCAGCTTCGCTCACCCACCGCTCGGCGGCAGCGGTGCCGCCCGGTCGAGCTTCGAGTACCGCTGGCTGACCTCGCGCGCCGAGTACGTGACCGGACGCCGGTCCTTCTCGTGGACCGTGACGACGATTCCGTCCGGAGACTCATCGAGCCCATCGACCCAGACGTACTGAAAGTACCCGCCAGCGGCGCTGTAGTGCATGAGGCGGTCCCCAGGGCCGACGGGGGCCTGGACTGTGCCGCCGGTGTACCGCTTGTAGGGCACGAGGACCTGCGGGACCCCTTCCGGAACGGCCAGGGCGCGATCAGTCAGCATGTCGGTTACGTGCTCTCTGATCAGCGCGTACAGGGTCTGGGGCGGCGGGTTCTCTGTCGCGAGTGCCACGAAGGCCAGTCGGAGCCCTTCGTCGTCTTGGGCGGGCGGGCATCCGCGGGTGTCGGCGAGGGCGAGGACGTCTTCGGCGTACCGCTGGGCGACTCTTCCGCGGTGCAGCTGCGTGCTGGCGGGGGAGTTCGCGGCGACGCAAGCAGGACAGGACAGGGGAGCGTCGGTGACGCGCGCCGGGTCGAGCTTCTCGTAGGGGTGGACGACGGAGTACCGGCCCGCGTTGCAGGCCACGTCAATCATGAAGCCGGTGTGGCTGTTGAGCAGGCCCTCGTGGACGGCGCCGTCGTGGCCGATGAGGTTCTTGTGGTCCATCTTCTCGACCGCCCCAGGGGCGGTGTCCTCGCCTTCGGTCTGTACGTCGGTGGTTGGCTGGACGACTTGTGGTCCGGCGGCACGGGCGCGGTTGGACCCCGCGCCCGTGCCGTCCGGCTCATTCGCTCAGGTAGAAGGTCACGCCGCGGCAGACGAAGCGGACCGGGCCCGTCGCGTTGATGGCCAGCTGGTACGCCTCCTCCTCGGAGACCGAGCCCGGCTCCGTCACGATCTCGTCAAACCGGGTCTGGCCCTGGAGGTAGCGGATCAGGTGGTACTTGGCCTCCGGCCCGTCGAGCGGGATCGTCAACCCGCGCGGGGGGTGGTAGTCGGTCAGGCCGCGCCCGATCCATCCGGCCGAGAGCCGGACCGGCGCGGGGAAGGGAACGCGGTGCGCGAGGTGCCGGGCGACGGCCTCGTGGGCGCGCTGGTCCCACATTCCGTTCCAGACGTCGCTCGCGTTCTGGGCCTCCTCGTCGTACGCGGCCAGAGCCCGGCGCATGTTGAGGTACTCGTTGCCCTCGCGGAAGTGCCGGGACGTGGCCCAGTTGCCGTCCGCGTCGAAGCCGTCGTCCATCGACTGCCCGTCGTGCTGGCGGCCGACCATCCAGTGACCGGTGGACTCCTCCACGCCGAGCCACACGCCCTCGAAGGAGCCGCGCCACGCGCGTCGCGCCTGGTGTACGACGGTCCATCCCTGGTGCTGTCCACCGGTCTTGATGCGCATGCGTGTCTCCTGGGCCTGTCTCGTCGGTAGGGGAAGACGCGGGGGTGCTCAAGCCCGGAGGCGAGCACCACCAACAAGGATCACAGTACACATGGAAAACCTAATAAGCAACATGAGTGCTGGGTTCGCCGAGCCCGGGATCCCGCCTCGGCGAGCGGAAGTCGGGAGTCAGTCCGTCAGGGCCGGGATGGGGCACTCCCCGTCTCCCAGCATGGCTGGTGGTCGGCCGTAGGGAGGGGTAGGCGTCGGCGAGGACGTCCTCGGCGAGCAGTGCGGGCGGGCATGAGTAGACGAGTGTCTCCTGGCCGTCGCCGGACTCCACGACGGCCAGACCCCCATGCTGGCCGGCGATCTGGTGCAGGGCGCGGCGGAGGTCGGCGGTGCTGGTGAGAAGGAGCCGGCCGGGCCCGAGGGGATCGGAGGCGAGCCGAGCCAGGGTGACGGAGCCGACCTCCGGGCCGGCGGTCCGGGCTGCGAAGTCCAGGCTCGCGTACACCTGAACGGGCGCGGGACAGTGTCGGCCGGCCGTTCGGCGGAGCACGACGAGGTGGCTGCGGTCGGCCATGCGGTCGGCGGGCGGTTCTGGGTCGAGCAGGTGGAGGGTGCGGAACGGGTTAGAGAGCTCGTCCTCGATGCTCGCGGCAGAGCGGTCGCCGGGCGCATACATGCTCACCAGGCAGGCGATGTCCGAGGCGAGCACCGACGAAGCCGGGCTCCTGAGGCCGGCCGCTTCAGCGGCGGCCGCCAGGCGCCCCTGCGTCTCTGCGCGGCTGGACCGGCTGAGCGGGGAGTACCCGAAGAGGTACCGCCAGGTGGGCACATGGCACGGCCGGGCGCTCACCAGCCACCAGTGCAGCAGCCACAGGCTGGCATCGAGCTCGAGGTAGGGGTCGGCGCCGGTCTCGTCGTGCAGGAGCCAGTGGGCGCGGTCCGTGGGCACCAGCCCCTGGCTGTTGCGGACGGCCAGTCCGAAGGCCTGGGACCAGAAGGCCATGGACGGGACCATGCTCTTGCCGACGCCGAGCACGACGGTCGCGTCGGGGCGGCGCAGGGCGGTGGGGTCCTGGAGCAGGGCGTCGTAGACCTTGCGGAGCCACCCGTAGCGCGGTGGGTAGCCGCGGTGCCGGCCGAAGGCCGGCAGGCAGTCGGACAGGGGGGCGGGGCTCAACACGGGGGTCCTTTGCTCAGTCGAGGGGGAGAGGGCTCCGGTCGGAGAGGGTGAGCCGGGCGACCAGACGTGCGAGGGAGTGCGCCGAGCTGGCTGATGCGCCGCCGATGAGGAACTCCTCGCTCCAGGCGGGCTCGTCGCCGATGAGCGGCCGGCTCGTCAGCCGGACCTCCCTCGGGCCGACTGCGGCGGGGGAGAGCTCGAGCTCGTAGGACCGGGCCTCGGTGTCGATGTGCCAGGACAGCAGACCCTCGGCGTCGGTGCATCCGCAGGCGAGCACGTACACATAGGTACGGCTGGGCGCTGGCAGGACGGTGCGCAGCGCCTGGGCTACGGCCTGGCTCTCGCGGTGGTCGTGGGCTTGGCCCATGGTCTCTCCTTCGGGCTCGGCCCACGAGGTCGCGGGCCGGGTGGGGCGGCTAGTTGGTGGCCATGAGGGCGTCGAGCAGGCGGTCGGTCGTGCGTGTGGCGATCGCGAAGCGGATCAGATCCATGACGTCGTCGCGGTGGCGGGCCATGTCGCGCGCCCGGGCGAGGGTGTCCTCGGCGAGGTTGGGCTGTGCGAGGACATCTCCGCATCCGACGAACGCGCGGGGGCCCAGTTCCCAGACCAGGGCGTTGACGGCGGCTCCGGCGGCGGCCAGGGGATCGAGTTCGAGCATGACCCAGCCGCGCTCTGCCGGGTCCTCGCCGGCGCGGCGCAGGTCCTGCGCGGCGGAGCGGAAGAGCCCTCCTGTTCCGGCGGTCGGCTCGAGCGCCCATTCGCCGCGTCGGTGGGGTCGCCTTCCTGTGCTGCCCTCGTCGGCCAGCACGGTGGCGATCAGATTGCTGATGTCGGGCGGGGTGTGGTACTCGCCGAGGCTGCGCCGGGAGTGGTGGTGGCGCAGGCTCGTGATGACCCAGGACATGAGGTCGATCCGGGACCGCTCGGCGGGGTCGGTGTCTCCGGTGTGCTGGAGGACTCCGTGGCGCAGCGCGGCACGGGCCACGGCGCGTACGCCCGCGAGGTGGGTGTCGTGCAGGTCCTCCCTGGTCCAGTCGAACAGCGGGCGGGCGGTGGCCCACAGGTCGGGGCGAAGGCGGTAGTAGTAGTCGGCGCTGTCGGCCAGGCCGCGGACCAGGACGCGCGGGGGCTGTGCGGCGATGTACGCGGCGATTGTGTCGGCGGCCTCGGCGCCGGGGGACTTCTGGGGCCACAGAGCGAGGGCGGCGACGACCCCTGCGGGGATGTCGAGCCGGCTGCCGCCGGCGGCGTGCCAGGCCTCGGCGACCGCTTCGCCGAGGACGGAGCCGGGGCTACGGCTGACGGTGATCGGGGGGCAGTTGGTCGTACCGGCGTGCCGGGCGCAACTCGGATCGGTACAGTCCCCTTCCCTGTGGGTGATCACCTGATCGATGGCCTTGGTCACGATGGTGGCGGTGGAATCAGCGGGCATGAGGGTTCCAGGGCATGGGTGGGGTGTTGTGGTCGGGAACAGGGAGTCGGGACCGGTGCCGCGGGTGGGTAAGGCGCCGTCTGCGGCACCGGGCCTGCACGTTGTGGTGATGAGTGCCGTACGAGCGGCGCAGCCGTCTCGCTCAGAGAATTCCGCGGCGGGCCAGGTCGGGTTCGCACAGGGAGCAGGTCCCGCACGGCGTGTGCTCGGTGCATCCCACCTGCGGGAGAGCGTCGGCCTTGGCGCCCTCGCGATGGACGAACTTGGGCCACTCGCGCTCGTACAGGAACTCGCCGCCCCACTCCCGGGACTGGAAGCCGGCGATACGCGAAGCGTGGTTGGTCGCGTCGGGCTGGGCGACCCACGTGGTGGTGCGGTCCGGGAGGGTGTGTTCCCACACGTACCCGTACACGGTGGTGCGGTCGGTCTTGCTCACCACGAGGAACCCGCGGGTGTAGTCGTTGTGGGCCGGCTGGAAGTCGATGTGCTGGGTGAGGCCGGGCAGCATGATCACATCTCCGGGTGAAGCGGGTTGGGGGTTGGGGCTACGGGGGACCTGCCTACGCCCGGGTCCTGCCGCCTGCGGCGTGCAGGACCGCGTAGGTCTGGGCGGAACGCACCCGGGCGCGGCGGTCAGGGAGATCAGGTGCTGTGCAGTGCGGCGGATGCGGCGGTGTACTCCGCGCACGCGGGCATGGAGTCGCGCAAATCGGGACCGCGCAGCCCGCGGCTCCCGCACGGCCGACGCCCGCACTTGAGCCGCTCGCGACCGTCAGCGAGCCGCTTCAGCACCGTGTGGGCGCAACTTCCGCAGACGGCGGGCGGGTTGTCGAGATCGGCGCCGAGGAGCGGCGCCCCGGTCGCCGGGTGCACACCGCGGTCGAGGTACATCCGTATGGAGCCGCGGGGAGGGTATTCGGCTTCCGGAGTGCGGATCACGGCCCTGGTCATGATGCTGGTCCCTTTCTGGCGGAATCGTTCGTAGGGCGGCGGCACCGTGGGTGACGGCGCCGGGCGGCGTCCGGCTACTTGGCCTTGCGCTGGTCGACCCGGTGGGCCTGCGCAGCCACGCGCATGACCTCGTCGAAGTCGAAGCCGAGGTTCTGGGCGTAGGCGCGCAGATCGTTGAGCAGGACGTGCAGCGCCTTCGAGAAGGTGGGGTAGGGGTCGTCTGCCATGTGCACTCGAAGGGCGGCAGCAGCGTCGCTGGCGTGCACGTATACGTCGAAGAGGTGGTCCTCGGCGGCCGAGTCATCCGTGTTGTGGATCGGCTCGACGGAGGGCGCGAGGTTCGGCATGGCGGCCAGGGGGCGTTCGTCCAGTCGCGCCTTCGCGTCGCCGTCGAGGCAGCGTTCGACGTCGGTGCGCATGTGACTGGCCAGGTGCATCAAGTCGGTGGTGATGTCCACCAGGGTCAGCCAGACATCGGCCCAGCCCCGCCGGTAGGCGAGAAGCGCGGCGTCAACCTCATGGACGACAGCAAGCATGGGAGGGCTCCTGAGGAGAAGGGGGGCGGCGTGGCGCGGGCTTGAAGGTTCGCCAGCAACGCAAGCAATCTACATACTGAAACGAGAATAAGCAACATTCAGGCTGCCAGAGAGTACCCACGCCCCCGGATGGTGGGCCGGGGTGTTCACACACTCACCCGGACCACCATTCGGAGTCTCAGGTGCGCGGCGCAACGGCCGCGGCACCGGGCTCCCGCTACTCGCCCGCGCCGGCAGCATCCCTGCGCGCTCGCCGCTCCTGGGGCTGTCGCCGGGGCATCGTCCCGGCGAAGACCAGGAGCGCCGCCAGCGCCACCCCGACCGCAACGATCCCGCCGACGAGGCTGCCGGGCTCTATCACCCACACGCTGACCAGGGCGACCGCCGCACTCGGCGCGCCCCAGCGAAGCGACCACCGGGCCCAGGGGCGCGGCACGGGGCCCTGTCTCTCAGCAACTGGCATCGGATTCTCCTTGGTTGTGGATGCAGATCCGTACCTGCATTCGTACGCATGCTCTAGCCGGGATGAACGTTTCAGCCTGGCCTTCGGCAGTTCAGGGCCACAGCCGCTCACCGTCGAAGTAGGTACCTCGGGGCAAGCTCGTGTTGGGGAGAATGCCCGAGACGACCGGAGAGGAAAGACCGGGGACATCGACGAGTGCGGTGTACCGGTCCAGAGCCCGGGCGGCCACTCGCGTGTCGCCCCACTGCTGCTGTACCGGATTCAGAGGACCGAGGGACACGTTCAGGTCGTCCATGATCGTGAAGCCCAAGCCCTGGTAGTAGCTTTCCAGCTCAGGGAAGCAGTTGAGGGTCAGCAGTCCGTAGCCGGCGCGCGTGAAACGGCGCACCGAGTGCCGGACAAGTTCGGCTCCGATGCCGCGCCCGCGCTGCTGGGGCAGCACGGCCACTGCCGTGATGGTCGCGATTCGTTCCGCCAGGCGGTGTGCCAGGACGGGATCGACACCGATGTGGCTGAAGAGCCAGAGCGGGACGCCTCCGATGAGGACGCCGAGGATCTCGCCTGCATCGCTTAGTGCCACGACCATCAGGTTCCGGAAGTGCGAGAGGGGTCCCTCCTGCGGCAAAGACAGGTTCGGCTGGACGTCCTCGAAGGCGTCGGGATCGCCGGGGTTCACGTCGGCGAGGAGTCGCATAACGGCGTCCGCGTCGGTGGGCGCCACGTCGCGGAGCGTGATGCCGGGCAGACGGGTACGGGTGGTGCCCATGATGGCTCCTGGGTGTATGAGACGCGGTGCGTCGCCTTTGGGATGGCGGAAGGGAAGAGCTGTGGAGGGGTTCCAGCGGCGGCCTTGGCCAGGCTGGATTGCGTTCGGGCTTGGGACCGGGCCGACCGGAGTTGAGACAACTGTCGGGCGGCCCGGTGTCCTGTGCTGAGGCGTCAGTAGATGTGGCGGCCGTCGGGCACTGTCCGGCCGATCAGGCGCCAGGGCGGACCGTCATTCAGCACGCCCATCGGGCACTGATCGGGTCGGTGCGTCGCCAGGTCGGCCTCGATAGCCGTGTACCAGTGCTGCGCGAGCGGGCACCGCGTCCCGTGTGCGCACGCGGGACGTTCCGCTGCGAACACGTGGTACACGTCCGATGTAGCGGGGAGAGAGAGACGGAACCTGGCCGAGAAGCGCTTACCCTTGGCCGACTGGCTCCGACCCCATGTCCAGAACCCGTAGACGAACTGGGTCTGGCCGTCGCGGTCGAGCCGCCAGCGCAATATAGAGCCGTCGTAACGCGGGTCGTCGGGGGACGATTCGTCAGCGCCCGCGGGCACGGCTCCGGTCATGTCGAGGACGGTCTGGCTGGTCCCGACGAACGCCTGAGGCACGGCCAGCACCCAGTGGCCAGTGGACCTTACCTGCCACCGGTACGGCCTCCGCCGCATGTACTGCGTTCCCGCCTTGCGGCGCTTTATGAGCGGCTTGTTCCGCTTCATCTGTATCAGTCCCCGGATGCGCTGAGACGCCGCGACGCCTGGAGCGGCGCTCGTCAAGCGGTTTGGCGAGGCGGGGCGTTGGCCCGACCTGAGAATGACAGTACACATTGAAACGGGAATACGCAACATCTAGGCGGTGTCGCCTCCGTCGCGCCGCGCGAGGTCCGCACCCGCTTGGAACCGGTCCCAGGCCAGCCGGCTGTCGACCGCTTCCTCGATCGCTCTCCAGACCAGCCCTTGCGCGGGGTCCTCTGGAATGTGCGGCTCCCCGCGGTTGCCCCGGACCACCGTGACCGTGTCGCCGACCGGCGGACGGGCTCGGTGAACGAGGATGCAGGTGGGCGTCCCGTGACCGGGGATGTAGGCCCCGGAGGTGTCGATGATCCAGCGCGCGTCGAAGCGGGGAAGGAACTCGGTGACGTACCGCCTGCCGAACTCCCGCTTCATGAACGAGTTCGCGGTCAGCTGCGCCACGAAGCCGTCCGGGACGGCCAGGTGCTCGAGCATCAGCGCGGTAAAGGGCAGAGCCAGTGAGTATTTGCCGGCCGCAACCTGCGGGTACGCGGCGCGGACCTGGTCGCGGACGACGGGGTCCTTCGGGGTGATGTAAGGCGGGTTGGCTACGCACGCGTGGTACGTGCCAGCGGCCAGCAGGGGCTCGGTGCGGTCCAGCAGGGAGTCGGCGGCGGTCACGTTGACGGGCCACGACGCCGGGACGCGGTCCAGGCTCACGCCGAGGACGGACGCCGAGCTGGCCAGAAGGCGGTAGGCGGTCAGCGCCACGGCGTACGCGTCGAGGTCCACGCCCGTCACCGCTGCCAGAGCACGCTCGACTGCCTGCGGCCCGTGCCCAACCGGGGCGGGCCGGCGGCCGCGGACTGGCGGAACGCGGGTCATGTGGAACGCGGCGACGGCGATGTGCCCGGTCCCGCAGGCGGGGTCGATCATCCGGACGTTGGCCGGCCCCCACTCCTCCATGGCAGGCTCCAGCGACAGACGCAGCAGGAGTCGGGCGACCCAAGGCGGCGTCTGGCACAGGGCCCGCCCCTTGCGGGCCTCCTCGGACAGCAGCTGGTAGGTGTCGCCGAGGGCGTAGCCGTCCGCGCGGTGCTCGTCTTCGAGGGCGGGGTGCCGATCCCAGAACTCCTCGATGGCGGCCCAGGCGGTGGCGCCGAGCGGCTGCTCCCACAGCGGCAGTACGGCCGGATCGGCGAGCGGGGCCAGGGAGGGGTGGCAGTCGGCGAGGCTCTCCAGGGACTTGAGCAGGCCGTCCGGGCCCGCCGGGCGGTCGTCGGTCGGGGCCAGGCCGTGGTCATGAGCGTGCCGGACGAGGGCCGCAGCATGGGTCCAGAGGGTCGCCGTGCGCTGCTCGCCAGTGTCGCGCCCGACCGTGGCGGTGACCTTGTCGTAGGCGGCGGGGGGCAGGGTGCGCGTGGTCATCTCTCCTCGCAGGGGCGGTGGTCTACTGGCCGGCGGTCATCGCGGCCCACACTTTGGCGAAGCCGTCGCGGGCCTTGTCCTGCACGCCAGCCGGGGCGGTCACGTAGAAGTCCTCGACCGTGCCGTAGACCTTGGGGTCCGGGCGGACGCGAGTGCGGACGCGGTCGATGCCGACGCCGTGGGCCTTCGTGGAGTGCTCAACCGGTCGGTTGAGGGCCGTGGCGGCGTTGTGCAGGAAGGTGCCGACTTCGGCGCGGCTGCCGGTGCGGACGGTTTTCACCGACCGGTAGACGGTGCCCTTGAAGCTGCTGTCGCGGCACTCCGGCTTGGCGCAGCGGTTGCCGTGTGCGGTCTTGCACTCGGGTCGACGGCCAGCGGTGTAGGCGCGCTGCAACCGGTAGACCGCCCACGGCTCCTCGTCCAGCCGAGCCTTGAACCGACCGATCGCCTCGGTGTTCTGGTCGTCGGTGACCCGCCTGAACAGGGTGTCGTCCTTGTAGAGGGACATGTTGTCGTTCAGGGCCATCGACAGGTACTCCAGACGCAGCACGCGCGCCGCGAGGCCGGGGTACTTCCGCAGCCGCTTCAGGTGATCCGGCTGAGGTGAGCACACCCCAGAAAAAGGGCATACCGGACAGTATGACTTGGCCATGTCAATCCCGAGGCGGTTCTTCACGTAGCCCTGCACGTCCTGACGAGACCAGCCGAGCCTGAGCAGCGGGTAGTCCAGGGCGAAGGTCTCGTAGCCCGCCGTCTGGTTGCGCTCGGCCTGGAACTTGTTGGCCTTGACCGCGCGCTTGTGCTCGTCGGCGTTGTAACCGAAGAGCTTGCCGACGGTCTGCCCGCCCGACCGCTTGAGCTGGAGGCGGTCGATCGGGAAGGCCTTGTGCTTCTGGCTGCATACGTGACCGCCGGCGTACTGGGGGACCGTGCCGTTCTCCTCCAGCTCGTCCATGAGCGTCCACGGGCCCTTGCCGAACACCTTGCCGGGGTTCGTGGTGTCGGAGAGGACCTCGACGCCTGCCGAGTCGTGACGCCCGGCCCGCGCGACCTGCGTGTACCGGATGCCCTTACTCCGGAGCAGCGGGAGAACGTGGCTCTCGACGTCGGCGATCGTGTCGGGAAACTCGAACCCGGTCATCGCCGTCACGATCGAGAAGTCGGAGAAGTCCTCGGCGATCCCGAAGGCGGTTGGATCGTCGATGATCGCCAGGACCAGGGCCGTCGAGTCGACGCCGAGACCGAAGTTCAGCGACTTGTGCTTCGTCGCGCGGAAGGATTGCAGAGCCTCCGCGGAGGCAACCTCGGCCGGAGCCGCCCCGCCGGGCGACGTTGTGAGGCTGGCCTCGTCGAGGTCGGGATCGAACAGGGTGAGGGAAGTCATGGGCGCGTACCTGCGGAGACCAGGGCGGGTGCGGCGGGGAGGCCGCACCCACCGGGGGAGCGGGGGATCAGGGCTGGGGTTTCGAGGCGCGTGCGGCCTCGACGCCCGCCGGGGTGAGGAAAGGCCGGTGCTTCGGGCCAGTGCGGCCGTCGTCGCCGTCGGTGGGCTGCGGGGTGCCGGTGGCGTCCCGGTACTCGACGAGGGCGAGGCGGGCGAGGGCGGCGGCGGTGGGCCAGCTGACGTTCCGCAGCGCGCCGTCCTCGTCAGCGGAATCGATGGCCGCCAACTGCGATTCGTTCAGGATCGCCCGCCGCCCGGCGCCGGTGATGACGTACGGTCCGACGCCGTGCGCCTGCGCCGTCTCCGCTGGCAGCCGGTAGCCGTCGGCGTCGTTGCGGTAGACCAGGCCGTCGTCCAGGTAGGCCTGGAGCGTTGCACGGCTGCCGTGTGACGTGAGGTGCCCCTGAGGGTGAGCGCACGCGGCCCGGAGGTGCTTGGGTGCCGGCGGATAGGTCTTGACGGTCATCGCGGTCCCTCCAGCGTGAGAGTCGGCGCCGGGAGTGCGGCTGCCTGCGAATCGATCGCCACCGCCTTGGCCTTGCGTCCGCAGCCGGGGCGTGCGCACCGTTCCGTCGCCCGCGGGTTGGGCCACCGGCACCTCGGGCAGCTCCACATCAGCCCCGCCGAGACCGCCAGCGAGTAGACCACCGCTTCCTGCTCCGGGTCGGCCGCGTCCAGGAGCTGCTCCAGCACAGGGGGGTGCGGGGCGTGGTGGTTGCTGTCGTCGAAGACGACGGTGTCGTCGACGACGACGCGCAGCGGCACGGTCCCGTCCGGCCGGACGACGTGCTCGGGGTCGGCGCTGTCGGTGTGGACCGAGACCCGCACGACGCCGTCCTTGGCGTCCAGGTAGCCGAAGACGAGTACGCCAGCCACCTCGCTGCACGACGGTCCGTCGTCGTCGGCGGCGTAGAAGACCGCGCGGCGGTTGAGGGCCTCGGCTGTCACGTCGTCGGGAAAGTGGAAGTTCAGGGGTACTGTCCGCGAGCGCTGCTGCCGTCTGATCTCGTCGGGATACAGCTCGTAGCCCTGATCGGGCACCGCGTCGCCGTCGGGGCCGTAGTAGAGGTCGATGGCCTCAGCGTCGTCGGCCGGAGGCTCTTCCGGCACGTCGCCCTGGCCGCCTACGTTGTCCCAGCTGCTGCGCACGTGCGCGGCGAGCTCCGCGAGCGCGGCGCCCTTCGTGGCGTACGGCTCCGTGGTGTCTTCGTGGCGGGTCCAGATGCGCAGCATCCAGACCTGCTCGCCCGGGCGGGGCCCCAGGAGTGCGGAGGAGGCCGGGGACCGGCGGCCGGCGGCTTCGGCGACGATCTCGGCGTGAACGCGCTGGGCGAGCTCACGGTAGTGCGGCGGCAGTTCAGCCGCGGACGGTGAGTGGGCCAGGGTGCCGGCGATGCGCACCAGGCTTTCGATGTCGGAGGGGCGGAAGCGCTCAGCAAGCATGGTCATCCTCGTTGGTGCAGCGCCCGGCGGGCATGGGCGGGCCCGCCGGGCATGGAAGGGGGAGGGCTACGCGCCCAGTTCCAGGAGCGCTGTGATCAGGGCAAGGCCGCGCTCGCGCTCGGGGGAGATCCGCACGCGGCGGATGCGCTTGGGGTCGGAAGGAAGCTGGATGCCCACGGCGGTGCTGTGGGCGTCTCGGCGCAGCTCGTACTGGTCTGCTGAGAGCATCCAGGCGTCCCAGTCGTCGGCCTTGCGCCCGGCCCGCACCTGGGATTCCGCTGTGGGGGCCGTCGCTGGGCAGGAACAGGCCGGGTCGTCGCACGGGCGGCCCGCCGGGTGCTGGGCGATGACGCCGCCCGGCCGGTAGGTGGCGCTGGTGCCGTTGAGCATCGGGCACGCCTTCTCCGAATACATCAGGCACGGCGGGTGGAGTCCCGGTTCTGGCGCGTGCCCAACGCTCACGTCCATTGGACGGACCAGCACGTAGAACCACCGCCCGAGAGGGCTTTCGCAGATCTGGCACAGGCCGTTCTCGAAGGCCCGGGCTCGCTTGCCCGGGTCGAGGCCGCCGAAGACCGGCAGTCCGTTGTGCTCGAACGAGACGTACGGGACCACCAGACCCCCGTGGGTGGGGCGGTGCGCGCACGTTGCGGGGATCGCCGGGGCGCTCACTGGGAATCACCGCCGGAGAGCTCCCAAGAGGGGCGGGCGAGTTCGACGAGGAAGGTGTAGGCGGCGGCGCTGGCTTGGAGTACACGCACGACGGGGAGTTGCCGGTACCGGCTGAGGAACTCGCCGATGGTCAGTGCGGTGTGGTGCGAGTCGTCGGGGTAGGCGCCGTGTTCGAGGGGGACCAGGCGGTCGCCCTGGTGCTGCGGCCAGGTGTACGCGGCGAGGAGCATGGCCTGGTCCCAGTTGTTGGGGTTGGCGCGGACCTTGATGAGCTCGGCGCCCGGCACCAGTTCTCTGAGGGTGTCGAGGGGCGGCGTCCGGCGCGGGTGGGGGCTGCTCATACCCATGGCGGTCTCCCAGTACGAGGCGGGCGATTCGGCGGCCCGGGGCGGTGAGATGAGGCTGCGGGATTCGCCGCGCGCCTGTGTGGTGGCCTGGCGGCCGCCCTCATGGCGCCGGCGAGGACCGACGTACGGGCTGTGAGGGATGATCGGCTGATCAACCAGACAACACCACACTACACATTGAAAACTAGATACGCAACACGATGGGGCGGGGTGCCCTTCCATTTCGTTCGGACACGGTGAACCTGGCTGACAGCAGCGCCGCGCAGAGCGCCCGGATTCCGCCCCGCTCCCACAGCTCCTGAGACTCGGGCAGCGACGCCGGCCACCACTGCACCGACACTTCTCCGTTCACCACGTCGACGGCGACTCCGTAACCGTCGTTCTTGCTCCAGTCGGCCATGCGTACGTGCGGTCGCAGCGTCTCAACTGCACTTTCGTAGAGGCGGATCGCCTCCTCTTTGGCGCTCCGCGCTGCCTGCCGCAGTGCATTCGCCTCCGCTGCGGACACCGGTCGGTAGACGGTGCTGGTCTCCTCGTCCTCGGCGAGGAGAACCAGTGCTCCGCCCTGCGCCGCGAGCACGCGGTCACGGCCGGCCCCGGTGATCAGCTCAAGCAGTTGCTCCGCTGAGACGGTTGTGGCGGGTCCGCTCTCGGGAACGGTGGTAGCTCGGTAATGCCCGTGCCGCACAAGGTCTATGGCGTGTTTGACGTCCAGCATGGCGCGGGCCAGCTCGGTGGCGCCGGGCTGCCCGTTCGCGGCGTCGCGGGTCAGCCGCTGCTGGACTTGGGTCGCTTCGCGCTCGTCGGGTTCGTCGAACTGGCTACGGACCACCTCCCGTACGGCAAGATCGATCACTTGCGCCAGGTACCCAGCCCTGAAGGACCTGCGGCGGAGCAGGCGAAGTGCCAGCTGCTTGGGCGAGTTGGTGCGCACGGCGGCTGAATCCTCGGACACGAAGGGAGTCCTCCTCGCTTCGCCGGTCACGAGCCGGACTGGTGGATATACGCGGTCCACGCCTCGTACTCGGCGGCGGTGAGAACCGGGGGCGGGTCGATGGGGGCGCGCCCGAAGCACTGGTCACAGGCGTGTGCGTTCAGTTCGGCGCCGGTGGCGTCAGTGCCACGGCCCGACAAGACGGTGCCGCAGATGGGAAGGTCCGCTGAGAACGGGTCAAGTCGCAGGTGCAGGTCCTGGCCGTGGAGGACCGGCCGGACAACAACGGACTCCAGTTCGGGCGCGGGGCCGAAGTGCCCCGCCAGGAACCGTACGACAAGGGCGTGAGCTGCCTGGGCCCGCTCGTCCAGGGTTCGGGTGTCGGCCGGCAACAACTCGACGACCCGCAGGGATTCCTGCATCTCCGCGGTCAGGCGGTCGATGAGGGCCCAGCCCTCGGCGAGGAACTGCGGGGCGTCGCCGCGAGGGTCGTCGCTGCGCTTGCCGACCCAGATCCACGACAGGGGCACGAACGCGGCGAGCTTGCTGAGCAGCTCGTAGCAGCGGCTCACGGCCCACGTGGTGTAGGTGCCGCATGGGCTATGACGGCAAGAGCCGGCCGGGGCCTGGCAGGCGCGCAGTTCGAAGCGGAAGCCGAGCTCGGTCGCGTCGCTCCGAAGGATGCCGAGCTCAGCGACACCGCCGTTGCGCCGAGTCCGCGACCACCAGGCCGGTTCGCCGTCCAGCAGTGGGCCGGGTTCGGTGCTGGACCCGAGCTCCTGCTGCTCCGATGAGCGGGCAGAGGCCAGAGTACGGTGAGCAGAGACGACGCGGGCGCCGTCGATCACGAGGTAGTTCATCAGGATCTCTCCGGTCCGGCCGGGCGCATCAGCGCCCGGCCGTCGAGCAGGAACGCCGGGAGGGTGGGACCCGGCAACGGCTGATCAGGCGAGCGCCTTCTTGGAGAAGGTCTTGACGGGCTTCTTCACCCCGGCCTTCATGGCCGGGCCCGTCTTCTTGGCCGCTGCTCCGGCGTTCTTCGGGGTGGCCTTCTTGACCGTTTCCTTCTTCATCACGGCGGGGGCGCCGCCGGTGAGGCTTCCCTTGGGGGCCTTCTTGACGGAGACCTCGCCCTTGGGGAGCTTCTTGGCGCCGCTGACCAGGTCCTTGAAGCCCTGCCCGGCCCGGAAGCGGGGGATGGAGGTCTTCTTGACCAGCACCCTCTCGCCGGTCTGGGGGTTGCGGGCGTAGCGGGCCGGCCGGTTGACCTTCTCGAACGAGCCGAATCCGGTAACGGAGACGCGATCTCCGGCAACGACAGCGCGGACGATGGCGTCGAGCACGTGGTCGACAGCGTCGGCGGCCTGCTGGCGGCCGCCCATCTTGTCCGCGATCGCGTCGATGAGCTGGGCCTTGTTCATGGCGTAACTCCTGTGAGTTGGCGTGCACTTCGATGCCGGACATAGGGCCGCTGACATTCAGGGCGCGGTGCCGACGAAAGGAATGGGGGCGCGTCACCCAGGACGGTCTGAGCGCCTCCGACAGCAATCACAGTACACATTGAAAAGAGAACACGCAACGCTAATCGTCATGTTGACGAAAGCTGTTCGGCCGTGCCATTCTGACGTAGCGACAGCGGGTTTGAGCGCGAAGCGAGTTGACGCCGCACTCCCCGCCCCCGCCCTTCTCAGACCACGCACGCAGCACATGACCTCGGGAGAACACCCGTGAAGACGAAGCCCGTTGACTCCATGACCCCCACCCTGGCCCCGGCGTCGCACCCGCTCAACGTCCACGCCACCGACCGCGCAGCCGGCGTCCTCCTCGGTGCTGCGTGCGGTGACGCCCTCGGCGTGCCCTACGAGTTCGCCCGCCGACTGGGCGCCGAGGAACGGCCCGCCATGATCGGCGGCGGCCTGGGTCCCTACAAGCCCGGCGAGTACTCCGACGACACCCAGATGCACGTGTGCATCGCCGCCGTCGCCTCCACCGGCACCGACCTCACCAGCCAGACCGCACTCGACCAGATCGCCCGCAACTTCCACCTCTGGCGCGACGGGGGCGCCACCGACATCGGAAACCAGACCAGCAGCGTCCTTCGCGCCGCGAAAACCCACAAGACGGGCACGCCCGCCCAGGCCATGACGGCGGAAGCTGACGCCTACACCGCCCGCACCCGGTTCAGCGCGGGCAACGGCTCGCTCATGCGGACCGGCGTCGTCGCCCTCGCCTACCTGGACGACGTGGACGGAATGGTCAGGGCCGCCACCATGATCAGCTCCCTCACCCACAGCGACCCCGAGTGCATCGAGGCGTGCATCCTGTGGTGCTCAGGCATCCGGGTCGCCGTGCTGGAAGGAACCTTCGACGGCGTCCGTGACGGCATCGCGCTGCTTCCCGGGGACCGGCAGGAGATCTGGCACGCGAGGCTGGACGAGGCGGAGGCGAACCCGCCGCACCACTGGGACCGCAACGGGTACGTCGTCACCGCCCTCCAGGCCGCGTGGTCCGCCATCACCCGCACGCCCGTTCCCGAGCTGGCACCGGAGCGTGGATCGTTCCCCGCCCAGCACTTCCAGCTCGCCACCGAAGCGGCCGTCCGGGCGGGCAACGACACGGACACCGTAGCCGCGATCGCAGGCGCCCTCCTGGGCGCGCGCTGGGGCGTCTCGGCCATCCCCCTCGCCTGGCAGCAGGCCGTGAACGGCTGGCCCACGATGTCCGGCCCCGATCTCGTCCGCCTGGCCGTCCTGACCGCCCGCAAGGGCATGGACGACGGTGACGGCTGGCCCTCGGCCCCGCGCGTCAAGATCCCCGGATACGCCGGAAAGGGCTACGTCGCGCGGCACCCCGCCGACCCTGGCGTCCTGATCGGCAACCTCCCCATGACCGAGACCGAGTTCGCTGGCGCACCGCCCGTCGATGCGGTCGTGTCGCTGTGCCGCGTCGGACAGGGGCCGATCTTCTCCCACGCCGCCGTCGAGCACGTCCGCGTCTGGCTGGTCGACAAGGAAGGCGAGAACCCCAACCTTCACTACGCCCTCGACCAGGCGGCACGCCAGATTCTCCGCCTCCGCAAGGAGGGCAAGCGGGTCTTCGTCCACTGCGTTGCGGGCCGCTCGCGCACCCCCGCCGTGGCGGCCGCCTACAGCACGCTTCTGGGAACCGACCCCCGCACCGCCCTGACGGAAGTCTGGGAGGCCCTGGGCAAGCACTGGTCCCTCCTGGCGCACCCGCAGCTCCACAACGCCGTCTACGAGCTGGCAGGGCAGCCGCCGAACACGCCGAAGCCCCGCCCTCGCCGCCGCTTCTTCCGGAAGCGCACCTGACCCGGGGCGCCATACCGCTGGGCGTGGCCTCCACCCGGAGACCGCGCCCAGCGGTGCCCTATGGGCGACGTCCCTGCCAAGGACAGAAACTGGCGACGGTCACCCCGAGCGGACGGGGACGACGCATGAGGCAGGCCGCGAATGGATCCACCGCATCACGGCTCTTGCCGAGCCCCCGTCGGTACGCACGACATCGCAGCCGTGTCCCCGATCGGACCTCACCTTGGCACGGCCGCATGCAGCAGTACGCGAAAGCCGAGAGCCCGCCAGTCGTCTGACTGGCGGGCTCTCGCGCTTCCAGTGGCCGTCTGCCCTGCCGGCCGGGTTGCCAGGCCGGCTCAGCGACCCGGTCACGAGCAGGTAGACGCTCCACGGGACAAGGCCATGGAGGCTTCCTAGCTCCTGGGGCCGAAGCGGCCGGGCCCCCTGCGGCTGAGGACGAACCTGTAGACCGTCTCCCGGTACCAATGATCTTGAAAGACCCGAGGCTTCTTGCCGTCTCCCGCAGTCCGGTCGGCGAACGGGATTTGTCCCCGGGAGTGGTAAGCGTGGACCGTCTCGCGTACGAGGGCCTCGCCACGGGTGGCCATGCCCAGCACCTCGGCGAAGTCGTCGATGTCCAGCAGGTCCCGTGGATCCCCTTCGGGCAGTTCATGGACCAGCGCCGGCCCGGTTCCCTTGAAAGCCGCCCAGACATGCGGACGGTGCTTCTCGACCCACGCGTCGACCTCGCGCGGGTCGTACATACGCGGCTGCGTACGCCGCGGCGCCGGGAAGGCCTGGCGAACGACCTTGCCTCCCTCGCGCTTCTCCTTGACGTTGGTCCATTGGAGGCCGGTGTACTCGGAAACGCCATACCGCGGACCGATCATCTCTGCGGTGAGGTGCGCCTGCTCGCCCTGCGCCGCGGCGGCCGGCTCCGCCGAGGCCGTCGGCTCGGCGAGCTCCCTCGAGACGGCGGCGTCCTCGTCGGTTGCCGATGATCCGGCCCACGCATGGCCGGACAGCTCTGCGCGGCGCTGGGCCTTGGCCCAAGTCCGCTGGCGGTTCTCGCGCATCCACTCGTCCACCTCGGCCGCGCTGTAGCCGAGTTCGTCGGCCTTGGGGAATCCTGCAGCGCGGATCCACCCCCGGGCCGTCTGCCCGCTGACGCCGTACGTGGTCGCGATGGCATGGGCGTCCAGGTGCCCCGTGCGCGCGGTGGCTGAACGGCTGGGCAGCGCGCTGCCGGCTGCAGGGGTCTGCTCGCCGGCCGGCGGTTCCTCGGCCTTCGTCTGCCGGCGCATGCGCCGCGGGCGGTTCACGAACGCGTAGGCCGTCTCGCGAAACCACATCCGCTCCGTGACCTCCGGCGTTTTCCCGTCTCCGGGCACGCGGTCAGGGCCGGGCATCTTCGGCGGCTTCTTGGACATGTAACTGCGCAGGGTGCCTTCCGGCACTGGCTCCGTCCGCCCGAGGGCCTTGCCCTCCCAGGCACAGATGTCCGACAGAGTCACCAGGTCCTTCGGGCCGCCGGCGGGCAGGCCGAACGGGTTGTCCGAGTCTTGCCCTTTCGCCCAGTGGACCGGAAGGTTTTCCTTCAACCAGGCGTCCACCTCAGCCGCTTCGCGCACGAGGGTCCGCCCAGGGCCGGCGGGCCAGCCCTCTGGGAAGCCCGGGAGCGTCGTCCAGTAGGTCACCGTGGCCTCGTTGGCCTGGTACTTCTCCGCGATGTCCTGTGTAGTCACCAGTTCATCTGCGTCGGCGGGAATCACCGTTACTCCTTGTCGGACCGGCAGTGGACCCGCAGGCCGTGGTCATGGTCCCGCACGTGGGGACCTGGTCGGTCGAACTCGAGGTGGAGCCAGCATCATCGGTTCGAAGACGGCGCCGGCCTCGATCGCGCAGGGGGAGGCACTAAAGTACATCCCGAGAGAACAATACGCAACGTGCCCGCGTGCCGCCGCACGCCGACGGGGGTGTCGTCGGGGCCGGGCGTATGTCCACCCGGCCCCGAAGACACCCCCGCGGGATTTAGTGCGCCAGCGTGAACCTCTGGCCCGCACGTTCGTTCTTCGCGCGCAGCTTCTCGTCGCGCGCTCGCTGAAGACTGCCGAAGGTCTCCCGCCCCTGTTTCTTGAGAAGGTGAGGAATCCGGTTCGCCGGGATTCCGACGAGAGGGGACTCGCTGAGGACCGACAAAAGGTCCGACTCTGTCTGGTCGGTGTATTCGGCGGCGATCAGCGCTTCTACGTCGGGGAAGACGTCCGCATGTCTTTCGGTATTCAGGTCGATAAGGTGATCTTCCTTCCCTCCGAGGCTGTAGCACCAGAGGAAGTTATCCGGCGCGTCGTTCACGACGAGCCGCTTGAAACGGCTGATCTCCTTGGTGTAGCAGTAGAAGCGCACGCCCGGTGAGTTGCGCATGATGCGCATCCAGGTGAGAAGGTAATCGTCGGAAAAGAACTCGCCTGAATCGTGTACACGAATCCACTTGCCGGTGTACCGCTTGTGTCTCAGCTCCTCCGTCATCTGCCTCTCGAACTCCTCCGGAGTGTCCCGACAGAGAAGGAGATTCCGAATGTGTGCTGCGCGTACGTTCTTGAACCTGTACGTGCCGACTCTGGCGTAGCACAGCTGAGCGCATACACCTGCCTGAGGGCAGACGTTGAAGTGGCTCCCGTCGGGCAATTCGATGACGAATGCGGGAAGCGTCCAGTTGAAGACGCCGATCCTCCTCAAATCGGAGTTTTGAGTGAGGAGCCATTTGCGTGTGGTGCGGCCGGTCGCGCTCGTGCTCTCAGGCATTGTGATCATTCCTCGTGGGCAGAGTGGGGTGGGCGGGTGAATGGCCGGGGCAGTCGAGGTGCGGGCGGACGCACGCGTGGATCCCGAGCGCGGTCACTCCGCCGTCGGCCCGCGCGAGCACAGCGAGCCCCTGAGCAATGGCCGTGCGCGCGCTGCGCTGGTGGTGGCCGCCGTACTGGGCGTCGTCACCGTGGCTGGAAATCAGGTCGACCGCCCGCGCCGCGAGGCGCTCGATGTCGGGTTCCGAGACCTCTCGCAACTCGGCGATGCACAGCGGGACCATGAACAGCAGCCACGTCACCCACGTCGATGACGCCCCCGTCGCGGCGTTTCCGGGGGCGGTGACCACCCGGCCGAAGGGGCCGTGCGAGTCAGGGACGGGCTTTGGGCCCGGTTCGGCCCGCCCGGGCTCATCGTCGGCGCCGGCGGGAGGAATGGTTGTCGTCATGGTGAGGGACCGCTCCATGCAGGGCGCCCCCGGCTGATACAGCCGGGGGCGCCAGGGATAGGGGAAACGCGGTCAGTTGCCGCGCGCGAGGCAGTCGGTGGCGTGCGCCGGGGAGGTGCGGAGGCGGGGGGATCCTCCGAGCGTGTCGCGCGCCTGGAGGAGGTAGTCGCCCAAGTCCTCCAGGGAGTTGATCTCCTCGGTGGGCACCGGCTTGCCGCACTGGGCGCACGGGGCGATGACGTCGAAGGTGAGGCGGCCGCGGTCGTTGTAGGTCGCGAGAAAGTCCAGCGTCCTGTCCGCGAAGGGGATGGTGAGCGCGACCGCGGGGAAGTGCCGGCCATTCGCGACGAGCGGATGGGTGTCGTCGTTCTGAGCGCGGATGCCGACCGGGCGGTCGAGGGAGTGGAGCGAGAGGCGGTGGCGGAGCACTGCCTCCACCCAGCGCAGCTCGGCGTCCTCGCTGTGGAGGGCCGGGTCCGGGCCGACCTGGCCGGCCTGACCGGTCCGTGCGCGCTTCATTGCGGCCTGTACGGCCGCGGTCTCGACGTAGTTGAACGGCTTCCTCATGGTGCTCGGCATGGGGTCTCCGAGAAGGATTGGGCCCGTGGATTGCACGCTGGTACGTGCGTCGTGGTCACAGGGGCTTGATTCGAAGGCCGCGAACAGCGGCTCCGGTCGGCGGCATCGCCCGCCCAACAGGAATGACACTACACATCGAAATGCGAATAAGCAACACTCGGGGGGAAGGGGTGGCCGGCCAGTCGCTGCGCCTAGGGGGAGTCGTACAGGTAGGCAGCGGCATGGCCGGCCGGCTCGGTGCGGACGTGACCTACGCGGGCGCGGCGGCGAGCTGTCCGACCTTGTCGAGCAGGAGCTGAGCACGGGCGAAGGCGGCCGTCTTGTGTCCGTACGAAGGAACGACCAGGTGCATGGTCTCGTGCGCCAGCGCGCGATCGGCCTCCTCGCGCGTGGTCACCAGCCCGAGGTTCATGGCCATCAACGGAACCTTCAACCGTGCGGACTTCGGGCCCAGGTACACCTGGGCGGCATAGTGCGAGAGGTAGGGCATGCCGCTGACCGAGGCGTACGCCGCGAGGTCAGTGACGAGGTGGAACTCGCGCCCGGACACGGCCGAGAACATCTTGGCGCGCCGACGCAGCCAGTGCACGTCGACGGGAAGGTCGCGCTCGTGTTCAGGCAGCGGGCTCCGCAGGGCAGCGTGCCGCTGTTCAGTCACCGGATGTGCTCGATCTGCCATGGTTCTCCTCCTCTCGAGTGCGGTCCGGCACATGCGTCTACATCGTCCAGCCGGCCATCCCGGCACCGGGGCCGGCCGGTCATCTCTCGGCTGTCGGGCCGCGAGGACATCATGCCAACACGCCCCCCGGCCGCCCTTCGGCAGCGGCGACGAGGCCGCTCACGCATAACGTCCGTGCCAGGAGTCGGCGTCCAGCCGCTCGAGTGCGGCCTCCTCCTCGGGGGTGAGACGGTTGGTGAAGTCGTCCCAGCGAATCAGCTCCTGAAGCTCAGGGCCGTCGGCCGGCTCTATCCGCGCCTTCTGCCCCGAGGCCAGGTCTATCTCCACCCCGTCGGCCACGAGATCGGCCCGCACCACCGGAAGAGATCGCCGCCGAGTCAGGCCGAGGTTGAACAGGTATCCGCCCCCGGTGTCCTGGCCGCCGACCAGAGGCCTGATCCACACGACCTGGTCGCCGTCGTCCTCGAAGCGGTGGTGGCGAGCGAGAGCGGCGCGGAAGACCTCCGTCCCGTCGGGGTCCGACACGACCAGGCGCGCGCCGGCGTCTACCGGGTCACCAGTAGGACTGTGGTTGCCGGCGATGAGGTCCGAGAACCGCTGGCGCCACTGCTGCTGCGTTGCTGTCATCAAGTCGCTCCTGATCAGCTGTAGTAGTCGGCTTCCGTGCACAGGACATCCTCGACGGGCTTCCCGCCCAGCTGTGTGATACCCCGAGAGGTGAGGGAGGCGAGGATGCTGCTGCGCTCCGCGGCGGTGTGGCACACGATCCGGCTGGGGGCCTCAGCCCCGAGCAGGTCGATCCCGTTGCGGAACATGATCTCGTTGCTGCTGCCGGTGAACTTGGCGATCTTCATCGGGTCCCGGGTGATCGCCCCCGCGTTGTAGTGGCCGTGCGCGGGGTTGATGGCGCCGTAGTGGTCGCCGTTGTAGGCGTAGTAGTCGCTGCGCTGCATGAGCACGCTCGGGTCGTCCCAGATCAGCCGTCCGCCGCCCGGCTTGGAGGGCGTCTTCTTGACGCGCAGGAACACCGAGTTGGCGCCACCGGTCATCTTGTCGGCCTGCTCACTCATGCCGAGCCCGCCGCCGATGCCCATCACGGCCCGCTTCTCAGTGGAGGCCAGGACCCCGGTTCCGAGGAGGCTGGCGAGATCGCCGCCGTTGAGATTGTGGGTCAGAGACCGGCCCTTGAACGCCTCCTGGACTTCGGCCTTCTTACCGGTCACGTCGAAGCGCGACCAGGTCAGCCACTTCCCTCCGGTCGAGGGCGTCGGCTCGTAGCCCGGGCTGGCCGCCAGTTCGGCTCCGCTGGCGAATCCGGAGGCCTTAGCGACGGCGTCCCGGACGACCTCGACCTTCATCGGCAGCACCTTGTGGGACGCCTCCAGGTGGATCCTCTTCATGGCCGTCTGCAGAGCGTCGCTGTCGAGACCCATGAGGGACTCCATGCGCTGGTGCACGATTTCCTGAACCTGGAGATCCTGGAGACCCTGAGCCGTTTCCATGGCGGCCTTCATGCCGGGGGCACCCTCCAGCCCCTGGGCCTTGATGTTGTTGGCCAGGTACGTCCACTCGCCCTCGGCTGCGGTCATCGGCTTGTTCATCAGGTGCAGCTGTTCCAGCCGCTCCACGAGGTCCTTGCCGTGGCCGGCGCCCGCAGGGGCATGGACCTCGAGCTGCCCCCGTAGCGAGTACTCCGTGGTCTTGGGATCGTTCTCCTTGTAGGGGCGATAGACAGCCTTCCAGCCATCGCCCATGTCGATCTCGTACTCCGTGCCGTTGGCGGAGGAGCGGGTGACGCCGTCCCACGAGGTCTGCCCGGTTTCCGGGTTCAGGTTCGCTTTGATCCGGCTGGCCTTGCGGACCGTCGCGGCGAGCGTGCCGGGTTCCGGGTCCCCGTTGGGCACGGGTATCTGCTTGGTGACCATCTTGGTCGCGGTCACCTCGTACGCGTCCATCCACGGCATGGGCGCCCCGCCGTTGTCGATCTTGTCCTTTACGACGTTCAGCTGGTCCATGTAGTGCTGGGCCATGGCCTTCTCGTCGTCGCTGATCGACGGATCGTTGAGGACGGCGGAAACAGCGTCGACGGCGGCCTGGTGCTTGGCGATCGACGCGTCCGACATCGGAGAGCCGGTCTTCAGCTTGTGCTGCACCGAGCTGACCGCGGTCTTGGTCAGCTCGGCCAGCTTCTTCTCTTTGTCGAGGTCGAGGCGCTCCTTGACCTCCTCCTCCACCTGGATCTCCTCCATGTGCGTGCCGGGGATGCTCAGCGCGTCGAGGAGCTTCTCTTCGGCCTCCTCGGAGATGTGCGTGAGCAGCACCTCCCGCGGCCCGTCCGGAGAGTCGTAGGCGACCAGGGTCGCTTCGGAGTTGATGAAGTCGTCGCCGCCCACCAGGATCGGCGTGCCGGTGGGCTCGCCGACCGGAGGCGCCGCTGGCACCGGTGTCAGCGGAGGGTCCGTTTCCTCCTCTTCCTCCTGGACCTCCTCGATGTCCTCGGCCTGGAGCAGCACAGCCTGGTCGGCCGGCGGCTCCTCACCGCTGCTCTGCAGCTCCTCTTCGGCCACGACACCCTCTGCCTCGGCAGACGCCTCCTCCACTTCGTCCTCAGGCGGCGGCGCGGACACGACAGGCTCGGGAGCAGATTCAGCGCCGCCCAGGAGCGCGTCGAGATTCGCCGGCGGAGTCTCGTCGACCGGAAGTTCCGCAGGGGGAGCCGACTCGACCTCGGGGAGCTCGGGCACCTCGAACGCCTGGCCCCCCGCGGCCGCGCCCGTGAGGTCAGTCCCCTCGCCCGTAGCCGGCGCGCTGGTGATGTCCAACGGGGCGGCAGGGGCCTCGGCGAGCGCGGTGGGGCTGACCGCGTAGCTCTGGTGGCTCGACTTGGATCCGGTTCCCATCAGTTACCACCGCCGTGCTTGAGGGAGGCGCCTGAGGGGAGGCCCAGCTGCTTGACGAAGAAGTCGGAGAAGTTCTGGCGCAAGTTGTTCTTCCTCTCTACGGCGTGGTCGAGGAACGCCGTGGCGATCTGGTCGTGCGTGACCTGGGACTGCGGGATCTTCAGGGCCTTGGCCGCTCGGCTGCGCATGTGCGGCACCCACGCCACGCCGGCCTTGGCGCCCTCGTGGGCGGTGGAATGCAGGATGGAGCGCAGCTGCGCGTCCGGCATGGACTCGAATTTCTTGATCACCGGGTGTGCGGCAGCCGGGTTGATCTTGACCCCGTTGGCGAGACCACCGCCCAGGGCCGCCTGGTAGAGCTTCTGGTGGACGGGGGTGAACCCGCCTCCGCCGCTGGGGGCGTAGTCGACCGACAGCTTGTCGGCGCCGAAGTGCTTGAAGGCCTGGCCGCGGTCGATCTGCACGAGCCCGCCGGAGGGCGTGGCCAGCCAGTTGTCCTGGTGACCGTCGTGCTCGCCGACGAGCCACGACCCGACGTGCGACCGGACGATCGCGTCGACCTGGAACTGAGTCCACTGGCTCGGGCTGGACGTGAACGGCTTGGCATCCTTGAGTAGCGGCTGGATGGAGCCAGCCGTGCCGTCGGCCTTCTTGTGGTGGTACACCGGCACTGCCGGTACGCCGCCCAGCGACAGGACGTGAGACGCGGCGGCTTCGGTGTGCCCCAGAGCACCGCCGTGGTTGTGGTCGGCCTTGAACATCCACTGCGAGCCGTCAGGGCCAACATGGACGGTTTTGGCGTACGTGCCGCCCAGGTTCGACGCCTTGGTGCCAGACCCGAAGTTCCAGCTCGCGACCTCCTTGGCGTCGACACGGGCCGGCAGGTCCTGACTGGTCGCCTTGGCGTGCTGTACCGCTGCCATCATGGCCTGGACGTTGGCGTTGAACGACCCCGGCTTTGGGGCCTTCGCTGGCTTCGCCTTGGCGCCGGTGCTGTTCGATGGCAGTTTGCTCGCCAGGGCTTGGACCGCCTCGTCGGAGGCCAAACCCGCATCGGGCTTCGCCGCAGGCGCCGCCGCGCCCGCTGCCTTGGCGGCCTTGGCCGCCTCCTTCTTGGCGACGTCCGCGGTGACCTTGTCCTTGATGGCCTGCTGGTCGTACTTCTTGTTGAAGCTCGCGGCGATGTAGTTCTGGACCTGGGCCCGTGTGGCCTTGGCGTTGTTGTCCATGCCCAGCTCGGCCGCGACGGCGCGCAGGTCGGAGAGCTTCTGCTTCGCGGCCCACGCCTTGAAGTCGCTCGTCAGATCGCCAGAGTGGAGGTGCTTCCCCGGTCCCAGGGCCGGGTGCTCGGCGTACGGGGTGTCGCTGGCGCCCCCCTGCTGGGTGTAGGCGTACCAGCCCTTCACGTCCATCTGCATGTCCTGGACGTCGCCGGCGTTCTTCGCCCACGCGGCGATCGCCTGCGGCGCGCCCGGGTCGCCAGCCGACGGCAGGTTCAACGGCTGCCCGCCCTCGGGAGCCATCGCAATGTGAGCGGCGTAGCCGGCGTCGAGGTTCGCCAGCTGCTCCTGCCGCTTGACCGCCAGGGCCTTCAGCGACTCCACTTCGCTCTCGGGCGTGTTCGGCCGCATCAGAGCCACAAGCTGGTGGCCGCCGAGATGCATCGCCTCGGTCTCGCTCAGCTGGCCCGAGGCGAGAGCCTCCTGCACCGAGGGCTGGACCACCTTCGGGTGCATGTACGTGTGCGTGAGAACCTCATCGACCGCCAACTTGGCCTCGGCCTTGGTCTTCGCCAGGTCCTCGCCGAGCTCAGGACAGTCGGCTGAGGCCAGCTTCTGCTCGGCCGCGAGCATCGTTTGCAGGGCCTCGGCCCGCTGTTCCTGCCACTGGGGCCCGTAGGTCTTCGACGCCTCGTTCCAGGCGTCGATCGACGCGGTTACTGCCTGGGCGGAGGCCGCGACGTCGTCCGGCGTGGCCTTCCACGCGCCGCCACTGAGGGGCGGCTCGGTGCCCTCGATCTCGTGCAGGTCGGCGAGCGTCATTCCGCCGACCGTCTTGCCCGCGAGCAACTCGTTGTACCGGTTGAGCGCCGCGGCCTGGATCTTCTCCTTGGACGGGATGTCGCCCGGGTACGCGGGGTCGAGCCAGTGGACCAGGGGATGCTGGCCCTTGCCGGACAGGCCCACCAGCGCAGGGTGCTCGAAGCCCTTGGCCTCGGCGATCTCGCGCAGGTCATCCTCGTCGAGCGAGTTCAGGTACGCGAGCGTCTGCGCCTTGAGCGCCTTGGTGTGGGCCTCGATCTCCTCCTCGGAGGCGCCTGCTTCCTTCAGCTTCTCGATGGCTTCCTGAGCCTGCTCGACCTGGCCGACGAAGAGGTCGTACCGCTCCACCGGGTCGGTCGGGACTGCGTCCTCGAAGTCGATGGCGAATGGAGGGTCGGCGATCTCCTCCATGAGGTTCATTGCCATCAGGAGGTCGGCCTTGGCTTGGACTTCTTCCTCGGACATCGCCTGCGCTGGCGCTTCGGCCACTACGTCGTCTGCTTCGGACGCCGTGGTGGGGCCCACCGCGTAGGAGGCGTGGGAGGACTTGCTGCCCGTGCCCATCAGCCGTCACCCCGCGGCGGGAGCGCAGGGATGACCTCGGCGAGCAGTTCGTCAAGAACGAGGTCGGCTGCGTGTGTGAGGTCGAGCGCGCCTTCCGGGACGTCGGCCGGCTCGAGCGAGCACGCGCCGCCGGAGTGCGCGATCCAGCGCTCGATGTCCTCGCTGGTGGTGGTCTGGCCCAGGCGCTCGCGCCAGGGGTCGGCCTGTTCGTAGACGAGGGGCACCCAGCGCACGACACGCTCGGCCGGCTGTCGGCTCTCGTCGAGGCCGAGCACGGCGACGGGATCGACGGGGAGGCCGAGGGTGGGGTGCCAAACGAGCAGAATCCACAGTCGCCAGGCCGGAGCGGCCGTCGACAGCTCCGCGGTCTCGGCGATGGTGGGGTTGGGTTCGGTGTTCACGGGGGCTCCTCCCAAAGGTCGCTTCACCTGCTACAGGTGTGGGAGGAGCCGCCGGTGTGACAGTGCGGGCGAAGAAGTTTCAGCGGCTCGGCAGGAGCGAGGCCATGTACTGGACCGTCGCGGCGAAGGCATCCTCGGTCCGGGCATGGACGTCCTCGCGGCCGTTGGGGGTCATGATCGCGCCGTGCAGGGCGTACTGGTGCGGGTTCTGGGAGATCAGCGTCAGCCGGGAGCCGAAGATCTGGACCATCTCGGCGATCCGGTTGGCCCGGGACAGGCCGGTGAGGATGACCGGCAGGTCCTCGGGAAGGTTCTCGGCAAGCCAGTGCAGGCCGGGCCGCTCCCAGCTGTCCCAGTCGGCGTTGTCACGGACGGTCTGCACGTTGATGGCAATGGCGGCCGGCTGGGTGTCCTCGATCCACGAGAGGTAGCGCTGGAGATCCTCGAGCCGGAACCAGTACACGTTCGGCACGACGTTCACACCGGCCTCGGCGAACTCCTGCGCGAGCAGGAGAGATCGGCGCATGTTGAGCAGGTGCTCCGTCCGCGGCCAGTCGCCATAGATCGAGTAGTTGCAGGAGAGCACCAGGTCCCATTCCTGCTCCGCGATGCGTTCGACGAGCCTGTCGCGTCCGCGGCGAGTCCAGAAGGCTTCGACGAGCGGGTCCTCGCCGTAGCCGACCAGCACGGCCTTCTGGTGGTCCCCGAGCGCCAGGGCCTGGCGGGCGGTCTGCTCGGTGAAGCGCTTGTAGAGCGTGTGGGTGTCGGGCGAGAACACGCGTCGCAGTCCGACGCCGTAGGCCGGCCAGTTCAGGCTGGCGTCGAGCTTGGTGACCGCGGAGCCGTCGGTCATGGGGATGAAGGATGGCAGGCCGTCGGGCAGCGTGCTGTCGACGCTGATGTCGTCGAACGTCAGGGTGCCGCCCACGTCGGCCATCCACCCGGCTATGTCGGTACGGCTCCCGCACCGGATTGGGCACTTGCGGGTCACGCACGCGTTCGCCGGCGCGTCCGCCTCGGCCGCCGAGCACCCGCAGAACCGGCAGTCCGAGTTCTGGCCGGTGCACAGGGGCTCAACGGTCGCCGGGCCTCCCCGGCCGTCGGGTCCGGCGTAGAAGGCGCAGCTGTTGCAGTCGCAGCCGCGGCCCGGAAGGGGCACGCCGACGGTCGGGATGGGCAGGGAGACACTGGTCATGCTGCTTCGCTTCCTTCGCTGATTGCATCGTGGTCCGTCGCGCCGTCGATGGGGGCGTCGTCGAGGTGGGTACTGAGTTCGCGCAGGGCGAGGAGCAGCGAGCCACGGTCGTACCGCGCGATCTCCTTGCCGGCCCGGACCTCGGCCAGCAGCCCCCGGATCCCGTCCAGCGCGGTGCGGATCGTGTTCGACTCCACAGCCGGTCGACGCGGGGGCCCGTCGGCGGGCATCGCATCTGCGGCCGCTGCTGGCGCCGCGGGCGCCAACGGATCGCCGGGCTGTGTGACCTCTGGCACCGTGCTTGGGCCGAGTGCCGAGGGATCTCCAACGCCCTCGCCGTCTTCGGGTTCCGCCTGGTCCTCCGTCTGCGTGGGCACCCGGGTGAGCTTGGCCCGGCGGCCGGCGTTCGCCGTGTCCTGCCGCTCTTCAGCTTCGGCGATGATCTCTTCTGGTCCGAGGTCGGGGTCCTCCAGGCCGACGTTCACGGCGGTCGGCAGCAGGTGGAGCCGCTTGGAGGACTTCAAGGCGGCCCAGATGCCCTCTGCAGCCTGTGCCCGGCCGTTGCGGAGCTCGGCGAACCGGATCCGGGTGTTCAGACGGATCGCGGCTTCGTCCATCGCCTCGGTGAGGTCCCGGGGCAGCGCGCGGAAGGCACGTACGAGCTCGCTGGCCTTGCGTTCGTTGAGCTGCAGCCCGAGGCGGTCCAGCACCTCGCTCCAGGGGGCGGCGCAGGAACTGTCGGTGCCGCGAATCTTCTCCAGGGCAAGGAACCGCTCGGCCGGGTCGGGGATCGCGTAAACCTCCTGTGGCACGGGCTTGCCGGCCTTGAGGAGCTTGCCGACGAGAATGGCGCACCGCTGGTACAGCAACGCGGCGGCCTGCTCCCCGGGGCGGAGGGGCTCGCGGGCGAAGTTCTCGACGAAGCGCCACATGTGGCGCTCCTCCTCGGACAACGGGCCCGGGCAGACCACAGCCGGCAGGGCCTGGAAGTGCGGGTTGTCCGGTCTGTTAACGGCGCCCCAGCGCATGGCGCGCAGGCGGCGCTCCCCGGTGACCAGGCGGATCGTCGGCGCCTTGCCGTCGACGACGATCTCCTCGGCCAGGACCGGCTCCAAGAGGCCGATGACGGACATGGAGGAGATCAAGTCGGCGAGTTCGGACGGCGGCAAGGAGTCGGAGGGGTTGCGGGCGTGGGGCTCGGTGAAGGGCGCGCCCTGGCCGCGCAGCGGCAGCATCTCGAATCGCCGCTGCCGCAGCTTGACGCTGCGGTGCAGGATCTCGGTGAGCCGGATCATGCTCCCGCCGTCGGGCGGGACCTCGAGCGAGGTACTGGTCATGGCGCTGCTTCCTTCAAGACCGCGGGGAGCGGCCGGTCACTTCGAGGCGAGGTAGAGGTCGGTGGGGGCGGGGCGGGCGGACGGCGTGCCACGCAGCAACGGGGTGAAGATCGGGGCGAGCGGCCCGTGCTCCTGGAGCTGCTGCAGGGTGGTGACGCCGATGTTGATGTCGCCCTTCAGCCGGCTGAGACGGACGTCCGCGCCGGCGCGCGCGTACAGGTCTTCGGTACGGGCGGCAAGGCGCTGGGCCCGCCGGTCCGGCTCCCCGGCCTTCGGGGGCGCCGCGTCGAGGACCACCAGGACGCGGGGAAAGACCGGATAGTTGTACATCCACGCTGGCCGGGTCGCGTTCGAGGTCCGGCGAGCGCGGTCCGCGCTCTGTGGAACGTACTCGTACAGCCGGCCGTACGCTTCGAGCTTCGCGGCGAGCCGCGCGGAGGTCATCGTGGCACGGTCGAACTCGACGAAGAAGCTGAGCATCGTCCGGCGGCCGCCACGCTCTACGTGTACGTAGTTGAGGACGGCGTCGCTGATGACGTGGTCGTCCTCGAATCGACGCTGACCGTCGCGGATCCGGTTGGCGACCTCAGGGGTCCAGTCCAGCGGCCCACACTCGTGCCCCAGTCGGCGAGCCCACTCGACGAAAGCGATGCCGACTTCGTTCACACCCAGCGTGTGCGCCTGGCGAGCACCGGCGACGGACTCGGGCGTCACCCGGTATGGCCGCGGGGGCAGCTCACCGGCCTCCTCCACGGACTCGGCACCGGCTTCGGTCAGAAACCACAGGAACGGCTGGCTCTGTAGCCGCCCGCGGCCACCGGGCCCCTTCGCCCGGATCCGCCCGACCAACCCTGCCTTGTGGAGCTCGCCGAGCTGCCGACGCAGGTACACGGGGCGGGCCGGTCGCTTCTCGGGCGGGGTGAGCAGCACGTGCAGTTGCTGAGTGGAGAGCACCCGGTGCTGGTACAGCAGCTCCAAAACCTCGCCGCTGATCGCGTGGAAACTGCGCGTGAGCGCTGCCGCGGCGGTCGCTTCGACAGGGGGCAGGTTCATCCGATCCTCGACTGGTTCTGGTGGGGGTTGATCGGGTGGACGTTGTCGTGGGCTTCATCGGCCGGGTCCGGCCCACCGCTGATGACGGTGCCTTCGCTGTCGTGGACGCGCGGCTTGGCCTCCCCGCCACCGGACGCAGTGCCGCCGGCCGGTCCGTCCGGCCCTTCGGGGTCGCGCGGTGCGGTCTCGTCGGATTCGGGCTCGTCGGCCGGCAGATCGGCGGCGGCGGGCTCGTCGTCGTCCGGCGGGACGGGGAGGGTGACGAGGAACCGGCGCAGCCGCGGGTCCAGTCGGCGCAGGTCGGTGAGGATGTCGCGGACTGAGCGGCGCTGGAGGTTCTCGTCGATGGCCTGCGTCAGGAGTTTCTCGTTCTGCGGCCGGTAGTAGTCGCCGTAAAGGTCCTCCACCGAGGCACCGCGGACGCGGAACGGGTCGGTCGTGCCGCCTTCGAGGGTCACGGACATCACGTAGCTGTACCGGTTGAGCTGGACGATCGTGTCGGGGGCAACCTTCTTGCCCCAGCGGCGGGTGACCAGCGTCGCCTCGTCGACGTCGGACGCGGTCGTCGACAGGATGGACAGGTTCTGCAGCAGTCCCTGCCGGGTGGTGGCGCTCAGCCGCTGCGCCATCTGCGTCATGGCGAGCAGCTTCACGTTGTACTTGCGCAGTTGCTCGGTGATCTGGGCGAGCGTGCCCTTGGAGGCGCCGTCCACGCTGGTCAGCTCGTCGATGAAGGTATAGAAGTCGCGGCGCTGGTCGGGCGGGGTGTCCCGCCGTGACAGGCCGGCCCGGAAGAGGTCGTAGATCAGCAGGGAGCTGATGATGCGGTCGACATCGCCGGTGCCGGCGGGGCAGACGAAAACGATCTTCCCGGTGTCCATGGCGTGCCGGATGTCGTACGTCGACCGGCTTGACCCGAGGAACGCCTTGATCGCGTTGCTGGACGAGAGCCGTTCGATGATGTTGGTGACGACCGGGATGGCTTCCTTGCTGTAGCCCGGGAAGACGTTTTCCCAGAAGTCCCGGATGTCCTTGGGCAGGTACGGCAAGACGCTGGTGCGCCAGACGGCATCGGTGAGGATCGTGCGGATCTGGAAGACGGTGGGGGCCAGGTCGGGCCGGCCGGCGCGGCAGACATGCCAGGAGAGGTACACCAGTGACTCGACCGCACGCGTGAGGATGGTCTTCGCACGTCCGGCGGAGTCGGACCAGTTCAGGGCCGCGGCGAAGCCGGTGACGATGTACTGGACGATGTCGGGGATCTCGGACTCGCGCCGGCGTTCCATGGACAGCGGGTTCCAGGAGCCGACCATCTTGTCGAGCTCGGGGCTCGTGAGGTCGATCTCCCAGATCCGGTCGGCCAGTTCTTTGTGGGCCAGGTAGGGGCGAGCGCGTACCCAGCCGTCACCATGAGGGTCGAGAAAGAGCACGCCGTACCCGCCGTGGGCGATCGCGATCGCCTGCACGAGCGACATCTCGGTCTTGCCGAAGCCGGACTTGCCGAGGAACAGGGCGAAGAGCAGGTACTTCAGCGGGACGCCGGCGAGGCGCTCCCCGCCGCCGGACTTGGCCACCCACCCCAGGGGCAGCAGGCCTCGCTGTCCTGTCCACGTCGGGAGCGCTGCGGGCGGCGGTGGGACGACTCCGCCCGAGCGGGCGATGTTCGGGGCCATGTTGTGCTTGGTGGGCGGCTTGAGCAGCCCGGCAATCTCCTGGGCGGTCACCCAGGAATGCCGACGCGGCATGAAGAGCCCGCTCTCGAAACGGCGGTCGAACTTGCGCCGGTGGAGCCAGTGGTCCGCCCGGAGGCGGGTGACGCCGAGGTGGAGCCCGACGGGACGCAGGTGGTTGTCGCCGGACCACGGCTCCAGGGCAGCGAGGACCTGGTCCAGCAGCATCCGGGCCCGGTACTCGTCGCGCGCGCGGGTGCGGACGAGCAACTGCATGGAGAAGACGGGCTCGGCGCCGGGGGCGAGCTTGCCCATGGCGGCCTTCATGTCCGTGACGCGGTGAGCGCGCTGCTGGTGCTGCCGTTGCCGGGCACCGCCGCCCTGGTTGCCCTTCATCTCGGTGGCAATCTCGGACAGCACCTGGCCGAGGTCGAAGCCGAACCGGTTGCCGCGCTGCTGCGGCATGCCGGGTATGGCCGGCCCGTCGGTGGGGTTGCGGCGGGCCTGGGCCAGCAGGCGCCGGCGGCGGCTGCTGACACGGTTCGGGGCGACGGGAACGAGGTCCAGGACGACGTCGGCGCTCTCGCCGAGGTCCTCGCGGACGTCGGCTACCGCGTTGGCCAGGGCCTCGAGCGGATCCGGGGTGAGCGGCACTTCGCGCAGGGCGAGGTGGTCAGGAAGGGCCAGGGCGAGCTCGGCGCGGGCGTAGTGCATCTCCTGGGTGGCCGGCTTGCCGTGGTCATCAGCTTCCGGCTTGGCGAGATCGACCGGCGGGGCGGCGGTCGGGTGTGGTGCGGTGGTCATGATCTACCTGTCTGTGGTGTCCGGCGGTGCGTCAGGAGCCGAGCCGGATCTGTGGACGTTCGCGCGCGGCACGCCCGTCGGCCTCGATAGGCCGCATCTCGACCTGGGCGTAGCCCTGGTGGCGCAGAACCGACATCGCTCGATCCGGGCCCTCGACCCTCATGGACAGCGACCCGTTGGAGCAGGTGAACCGGATGCGCAGAGCATTGGTGCGGGCCGAGGACACGAGCCAGCGCGACACGCTCTTGTGCGCGCGGGCCATCTGGTGCCCGAAGCGGACGACCTCTTCCGGCTTCGGGTCGAAGCCTGTGGTCGGCAGCACCTCCAGAGCCGTTCGCTTGGACATCGGGCCACGGGACAGGGCCCAGCGGACCGCGGCGGCTACCCCGCTGGCTGCCAGGGCGACCAGCGCAACCCACCAGGCGTTGGCCATCACCGAGTCCGCCAGGCGCTCGACGTGGCCCGGGAGGTCGTCGACGAAGCCGATTGCGCCATCGATGAGGTCGGTCGTGGTCATCGCCCACCGTCCGAGGACGAGGCGCACGGCGGCACCGCGGCGGCCGGAGCGGGCACGGGGGAAGTCGGGAGCATGGCGGCACCTCCGAAGAGCAAACGGGCCTTTCACCTGCTACAGGTGTCGGGATCCGGCTCGGTGTGACACTCCGCTCCGAATTTCTTCGCGGTATGGCGTCGGCCGGCGTCATGCCCCTGCGGGAGAGCGTGACGCCGGCCGGCAGGTCAGATCTTGACGCCGTGACTACGGAGGTAGGCCAGTGGGTCGATGTCCGATCCGTACTCCGGGCCGGTGCGTATCTCGAAGTGGAGGTGCGCACCGCTGACGTTGCCCGTGGCGCCGGAGTACCCGATCCGGTCGCCGCCCTTCACCTTCTGGCCGACGACCACCGCCAGCGAGGAGTGGTGGGCGTACTGCGAGTACATGCCGTCGCCGTGTTTGATCACTACCTGGTAGCCGTACGCGTTGTTCCAGCCGGCCGTCACCACGGTGCCCGGGCCCACCGCGCGGGTCGCAGTTCCGGTGCGCACGGGGAAGTCCACGCCGGTGTGGTAGCCGCTCGACCACATCGATCCGAAGACCCGGTACCCGGTGCCTACGTGATCGTCGGCGACAGGGGCGACCCACGTGCCTGAGGTGCCACCCGACCCCGGCTCGGTGTAGTTGGGCCGTTTCATGATCAGGATCCGGCCCTTCCAGAAGGACAGGGGCTTGATGCGGACACGGGCGCCGGTGTGCGGCGCGTCGATGACCTCGCCGCCCCCTATGTACATGGATACGTGCTCCGGGCTGGACGCGCTGCCGCCTGAGAAGATCAGGTCACCGGGGCGCAGGTCGTTCGCCGACTTCACCTTGGTGCCGATGTCGACCTGGTCGTAGGTGACTCGTGGAAGGTTCACGCCGACCTTGCTCCAGGCGTACTTGACCAGGCTGGAGCAGTCGCATCCCTTGGCTCCCTGGAACGGAGGCTTGCAGCTGCCGCCCAGGACGTATGGGGTGTTGAGCGCCTCTTTGGCTGCGGCCACAACCTTGGACAGTCCGCCGGAGACCTTGCCGTCCATCGGCGCGGACCACTTCTCCGCCCGGTCCCGGATCTCGCGGACGTACTTGCGCGTCTCCTCGTACGGTGGGATGCCGCCGTATTTCTTCACCTTGTTCCCGCCGGCGTTGTAGGCGGCGAGCATGTTGTCGACGACGTCGCCCGGCACGCTGCGGATCTCGTCGGCGAGCTTGCAGTCGTAGGCCACCATCGACGAAACTGCGTCCTCAGGGTCCAGCGGGTCCGCGCCGCCCTTGTTGTTGGCGTCGATGCCTTCGGTCGCCCAGGTGGAGGGGATGAACTGGGCGATGCCCATCGCGCCGGCTCCACCGTCGGGCGGGTTCTTGCGGAAGGTGGACTCCTGGTAGAGCTGGGCGGCGATCAGCGATGGGGTGACCTCCGCACAGCCGTACCTCGCCACAGCGTCGAGGATGATGGGACGCAGCCAGTCAGGGATCTCCTTGGTGTCCGACAGACCGCCGCCGAAGCCCGCGTTCTCCAGTGCGCTGCTGGTGTTGTCCTCGCCGATTGCCGACGACAGCGCCAGTACGGCACTCAGGATCAGGCCGAATCCAAGCAGGCAGGAGAGGATCGCCGCGATCAGCACGTTCCGCAGGGCCTTGGACTTGCCCTGCTCAGACATTGGGCAGTCCGACGACGCGCCAGCTTCCGTCGGCGCCGCGGCGGAGCTTGAGCGCCACGTGCTCTTCCGACTCGCTGGCAGGGCCCTTGGCTGGCGTTGCGGTCAGCTTGTAGATCACACGCGCGAAAGCGGAGTCCTCGCTCGGTGCGGGCGCTCCGTCCGGCAGTGACACCCGCAGGACCGCCACCGCCACCTGGACCTGATGGTCCTTCCAGCTCAACCACTGCTGCGTGGCGGCGCTGCCGCTGGTGTGAGTGCGCAGGTCCTCGGCAAGATCTCCGGCAGCGTAGATCGCGGCCCGCCGGGATGCGTCGTCGTACGAGTTGTCCCGGCCCGGTCGGGCGTCGTGGCTGGCCCACGCGGTCACGAAGGACCGGGCCGCCTCCTCGACCGGCGTCGGCACCTGCCTCAGGCCCAAGTGCTCAGGAGACGCCGACGGTTCCGCCGCGGGGGAGGCCTCGGCCGGGCGCGTGCCGCCAGAGCCGCTGCCGACCGCAGGGGCGGAGGAAGCGGCCGTGACCGGAGTCGAGTCGGTGGCAGGACGGTCGGCCTCAGGGAGGCCGAACAGGAGGGTGACACCGACAGTTGCCAGGACGGCCGCAGCGACGAACAGCGCGATCGTCGCGCGCTGGGCGCGGGCACGCGCGGCATCGGTTTGAGGCATGGGGGTCCCCCGTCAGGTGGTTCTGGTGCGGTGATCTGGGCGGCCGGGACCTGTGGAGTCCCGGCCGCAGTCCGGCTACGGCCGGGGCTTGGGCGGGCCGGGCGGCCGCGTGGCACGCCGGATGGTCCGAGGCGGAGCCGGCGGCTTGGCCGGCGTCGACTTCTTCGCAGCCGGGGGCGTCGCCGGCGCAGGGGTGGGCGGGGTAGGCATCTTCGGCACCGCGGCCGGCCCGGCGGCCGGGGGCTTCACGGAGCTCGGTGTCTTCGTGCCAGCCGCCGCCGGCGCGCCACCGGGGGTCTTCGGCGCGACGGCACCGGCCCGGGGCCCAGGAGGATTCCCGGCCTTCGGATCCGGCTGAATCTCGGCCAGACCGAGGTGGACCTGGGCCTTCGTTCCCTGCTTCGCGACGAACTTGCCGGCCGTGACGACGTTGCGCTTGTACTCGGCTCCGAAGTCCTTGGCCTCCTGGACCTTCCTGTCGACGGTCCGTGCCTTGACGGCCTTGAGCTGGTCGCGCACCTGCCCGGCACGGGCCGTTGCCGCGGCAGCGCCTCGCTTCGTCGCGGCGACTCCCCGGGGAATGCCCACCGGCGCACCCACCGTGGCCATGAAGGCGAACTTCGTCGCCTTGGCGCCGTACTTGGCGGTGGCGGCGGCCGCCTTGCCGGTGGCCATGGTGGCCCTGCCGCCCCGGGTCTGGGACATCTTGTTCGCGGCCGCCGTGGCCAGCCGGTTCTTCAAGGTCTGCTTGGCCGCCTGCTGCGCCGCGACCTTCGCGGCCGCGCTGGCGCCGCCGGTGCCCACAGCCGCGGCGGCGTTGGTAGCAAGTCGGGCCGCGGTCCGCAGCCGGCTGGCCTTGCGGTTGGCCTGCGGCGAGCCGACCCAGGCGTTCTTGGCGGTCTTCAAGCCCTGGCCGACGGGCCTGCTCACGCGCCTGGCCTCGCCGCGGGCCTCACTCCACATCTGCTTCAGGCCGGGGGCGGTCTCGGCGTACCGGCCAGGGCTGCTGAACACGGAGCGGCGGCCAGCCCCGCCTACGCGGGCGTTGGCGAGCTTGCGGTTGAGGTTGACCGCGATGCTCTGGGCAGTCTGCTTGATGCGCTTGTGACCGGCCAGGCCGGCGATGGCAGTGACGTCGATGACGATGAACTTCACGGCCAAGATATCGCCGGTGTCCGCGTCGGTCAGGGCCAGGACGATGAGGATGAAGATCGCCAGGAAGAGAATGGCGATGATGATGCCGAGGACGGCCTTGGTGATTGCGGAGCACCAGCGCCACAGGGTGGCGCGGCCGCCGCCGGGCAGGATGCCGGCGGTCAGTGCCCAGTGGCCGCGGATGGCTTCGAAGGCCAACCAGCCCTGCGCGGTGAGGAACGTGCCGGTGACAAGAACCATGAGGATCGCCACGATGACGGCGGCGATGGCGACAAACAGGGCGGAGAAGGCGAGGTCCGCGGAGGCACGCTTGGCCTTCGGCTTCACATCCCCGCACGCGGCCTCGAACTTCTTTGCGTTCTCGTTGAGCTGCCCGATGAAGTTCGTGTCGTACATCGAATCCATCACCATGGCGTCCCAGTAGTTCATCCCCAGCTGGTTGAGGTTGAACTCGGCGAGCTTGAATTGTCGGAAGGCCTTGTCGCACTGCCCGTCGAAGGTCTGCCCGTAGACCATGAGCTGGTTGGGCTTGACGATGAACGCCTCCACCAGGGCGTCGGTGATCGGCTTCGCCACGTTGTTGGGGTCGGCACTGCCCTGGGCGCTCGCGGGATCGTCTGCCAGCACGATGCTGGCGACCTCGAGGGTGAAGTCCTTCGACTTCCCCAGCAAGCCCTCCTCGGAGAGCAGCATGGTGGAGCCCTGTGCCTGCGGCTGATCGTGCTGGCCGAGCAGCACCTGGGCCGGCGAGACGAGCACGGTAGTGGTCAGCGCGGCGACGACCAGGGAGACCCCGATCTCGGCGAAGCCGCGCGAACGCTCCTTGAAGAGGATCAGCCAGCCGCAGTAGAAGCCGGCGAACGTCAGGAACAGGCCCGGCAGGCCGAGCCGGTCGATGACCTGGGACTTGAGGGTGCTGGAGATGTCCTCGACGGGTCCGACCATGACCTTGGCCAGGCCGAAGTTCAGCGCCCACTTGATCAGCCAGCAGGTGAAGCCGATGACCCACTTCGAGACGCCGAAGAACAGCTGGGCGACGATGTTCCAGATCTTGAGGTCGATGTCCTTCCAGCCGCCCGTGTCCGTCTTGACGGTGTAGGAGCTGATCGGGACGCCGTCCTTGTCCGTCACATTGAACGGCTGAAGGAGGCCGTCGCTGCCGTCCTTCGGCTTCTGGTTCAAGTTCGGGGGGCCGGCTGCAGGAGCGGACGTGCTGGGCGACGGCGCCGGATCTGCCATGGCGGCAGGGGCCAGCACCACGCTGAAGAGGGCCAGCAGGACGGCGATGAGCCCCAGGCGCCGCTTGACGCGCCCTCGCTGTATGTGGCTCATGCGAGGGCTCCGTCCGCCTCGGCGAACAACTCCACGGCCTCGTCGTCTTCTTCGTCGCGCTGCCCAGGCGTTGTGGTGATGGCGGCGGCCGCGTTCTCATCGGCGGGGATCAGCACCTTGATCCCACCGATGCGCTTGCGGAGGTCTCGGTACAGGCCCTCGCCGGCCCGCAGGGCGCGCTCGGTCTCGCTGACGTTGAGCGGGCTGAGGTTCTCGGTGATGACCTTGAGCATCTCGTCGTCGGTCGGGTCGAGGTCGAGGAACTCCAAGCAGCGTGCGGCCAGCGCCTTGCCGCGGTGGCGGAAGACGAAGATGTGGGACAGCAGCGCCCGGATCTTGTCGCCGATCTCGGACTTCGGGCCGATGTCGTAGGGGTCGTGGCTGCCGGCGAAGGCGCCGGCGTTGTGCTTGCGGCCGTCGGCGATGAGCTCGAGCAGCAGGTTGGAGCCCTCGGCGGACGAGGTGAGCCACCAGCACTCGTCGAGGAAGACGCCGGCGAACTCGTTGGGGTCGGCGAACGCGATCTCGCGGCAGAGCGCGGTCATCAGGTACATCAGCCGCCAGCCGAACCGCTTTTCGACCTCCAGGCTCGGGAGGCGGTGCTCGGAGAGCTCCTCCTTGGTGGGCAGGCCCAGGCGGTCGACGGCGAAGACGATGCTGTCGGCGTCGGTGATCCGTACGACCGGCAGCGTGGGGTCGAAGATGACGCGGCCGAGGTCCTTCTTGGCCAGCGACCGCAGCTTGCGGACGAGTTCGGAGGCGGCGGCACGGACCGCGGCGTCGTTCGGCTCCTCCGGGTCGGGCGTGCGGGCCCGGTTGGCGAGCGTGTCCATCAGCGCGGTCATGCTCGGCTTGGGGCCGAGCCGGGTGGCCTCGATCGCCTCGGCGAGGGTGATGCCCTCGATGCTCATCGAGCCGATGTCCAGGAGCGGGGTGAGGAAGGACTCGGTGTAGCGGGCGGCGCGCGGGCCGCGGAAGACGCGCAGGGGGTCGAGGGAGACGCCGGCGTTCTCGTCGACGTTGATGATCTGCGTGGTGCCGGGGCAGGCGTTGGCGAACCGCGACCACTCCTGCTGCGGGGTGCGGTCGATGACCAGGGCGCGGCCGCGGGAGTTCCTTTGCCCGGCCCGGTGGCCGGTGGTCAGGATGCTGTACATGGCGCACTTCATCGCCACCGACTTGCCGGAGCCGAGCTCGCCGACGAACGCGGCGGACGCGGAGGCGTTGACGCGGGGGCCGTGGGAGAAGTCAACGAGCACGGGGCGTACGCCGCCGCCGTTGAGCTGGAGGCCGAAGAGGCTGCCGGAGTCGTCGCCCAGGCCGGCGCCGCAGAACGGCATCGACATCGCGAAATCGCGGGCCAGGAGGTACTGGGTGTAGTCGAGCATCGGGCCGGGCGTCTTGGTGCCGGGCAGCATGCCGTGGAAGAGCGCGACCTGGTCGCCGGTGGGCCTCACGAGCGTGTAGTCGTTGCCGCCGAAGTGGTTGGCCAGCGACGTCGCCTTCTCGTCGGCCTCCTCGGGGGTGGTCCCCCACACGCAGGTGGCGACGGTGGCACGGATCTCGACCTCGGTGGAGGAGGCGGTGAGCCGGTCGCGGTACTCGTCCAGGGCGAGGGACGCCTTGTCGAGGGAGGCCGGCACGCCGGAGGTCTCGCCGTCGTACTCACCGCGCTGGTGCGCGAGCTCGCGCTGCTGGCGCCGGGACTTCGGCTCGGCCTTCGAGCCGGACTCGACGTGCAGACGGACGGCCCAGTCCACGGGGAAGTTGAACTCGTCCAGCGCCGCCAGGTACTCGCTGCCGGGGAACCGGAAGGCTTCCGGCATCTCGGAGAGCACGCAGAACGCCTGGTAGGAGTCGCCGTGTTCGCTGGTGGCGCGCAGGTAGCGGCGCTTGAACGGGTTGGTCGGACCCTTGGAGGCCCGGGTGCCGCGGCCGCCCTCGTCCAGGATCACCTGAGTGTGGGCGGTGACCGTGTGGCCGCGACCGCGAAGACCGCGCGGTGCGCCGTCCTCGGGCAGGAGCGGCTCGCTCAGGCCCCGGCGGGCGCTGTGCCCGTAGATCCACAGGATCTCCGCCTCGGTGGCAGGCCGCATCTTGATGCCGGAGGGCCAGCCGGCGGCCAGGCGGGTCGCCTGCTCCAGGCGCTGGCGCTCCTCGGAGAGCGATATCGGGGCGACCGGCAGACCGAGCGTGCCCATCACCTCCGCCTGGAGGGAGGAGAGGACCGCCCGGGCGCTCTGCTTGAAGTCGAGGTGGGGCAACGGGACGGCGAGGAAGTCGACGCGGCCGGTGAGCTCGAGGTCCTGGAGCTGGTCGAGGACCTTCAGCGCCAGGTCGACGTACTCGGGGGAAGCGTCGAGGTCGACGCCGGCGGTCATGCGGGTGACGACCGACGCGGCGTCGACGCTCGGGCACAGGCTGAGCAGGAGGGCCTCGCCCCGCAGGGACTTGAAGAGGGACTCCAGTGCGTCCAGCCGCTCGCGCTTCGTGGACTTGGAGGCGTGGGTGTAGTTCTCGGTGTCGACGCGCCACACCGCCCACACGGTGGCGGCAGTGGTCCAAATCAGGTGGCCGCTGATGTGCCGGACGGGGAGACGCATGGGGTTCTTCTTTCTGTGCTGGTGGTGACGACGGGGCGGCTGGTTACTCCTCGTCGAGGGAGGCGAGGAGGGCCTGCAGCCCGGTCTTCGGCTCTGGCCGGCTCGCTGCGGCCGCCGCTGGCACAGGTGCCGGGCGGGCTCTGCGCCTGGCCCCGGGTGCGGGCGCTGCAGCAGGCTGCGGGGCCGCCGCCGGGGCGGGTCGCTCGGCGGACCGGACGCGCACCGTGCAGGTGGCGGTCGCCAGTCGAGGTCGAGCGACCCGCTGCGGCTTGCCGGCCAGGCGCCCCTGGGCCGGAGTGGAGGAGTAGATGAGCAGGCTGCGCACGGCGCGTGCCGGATCGCGGCCGTCGAGCCGCGCGTACCGCAGCACCCAGGCCAGACCCCAGGGGATCAGCGCCATGAGGATGAAGTTCATGGCGCCGAAGTGGGCCCACAGATCCTTCGTCATGACGAGGAGCCCGAAGGTGACCACCATGGTCATCACCTGGGTGATCGTGTAGGGCCCTCCCGGGAGCCGGCCGGCTCCCGGGAGCTTGCCGATGACGAGCGGGTGCCGACGGGCTCGCGTATACGAGTGCCCGATCAGTTCCTCCTCCGAGGCGCTCACGAGACCCGCCGGCCCTCACCCGCCAGCGCGGGGGCGTCACCAGCGACGTGGACGACAACGACAGGGGCCGCGTCGTTGATCTCGGAGCCGACCTTGGTCTGCAGGACGTTGAGGTTGCTGATCCCCCAGAGCACGAGGGCGGCCAGGACGAAAGCGACGAGGGTGCCGACGAAGGAGCGGGTCTTCCACCAGGCCATCAGCACGGCGATGATCGCCATGAGGGCGGCCACGGTGAGAACCAGCGCGCGGACCTGCCCCGTCTTGGTGTTGGCCCAGTCAAGGACGTCGCCGGCGAGGACAACGTGGTCGGGGTTGGCGGCTGCCAGGATGCGCATGAACGATTCCTCTTTCTTCAGGAGTGCGACGGCGACGGCGAGTCAGATGCCGTAGCTGCGTCGGGGCTCGTGGTGGTGTGCGGCGCCGCCGACGGCGGACTGCTCGCGCGGATGGCCGGGGCGTCGTCGACGGACGCGACCTCCCAGCGGCCGGCGCGGGACTTGAGGGTGAGCGCGTAGCTCAGCGAGACCGGACTGCCGGCCTGGTCCGTGGCATCGACCTGGACCAGCTGGTGCAGCACCGTGCCGTCGGCCGGCACCTTCTGCTGACCCGAGCCGGACGAGTCGTCCTGGACACCGGTCACCTTCACCGCGGCGTACGGCGCAGGGGTGATCGGCTGCAGCCGGGTGCCGGGCGAGGTGTAGCGGTCGAGCTCGGTCGTACCAGTCAGGTAGGCGGCCAGGAACCCGCGCGCGGTCTCGACCGACGGGTCCGCACTGCTCGACCCGCGGTCGGTCTCGTACGCCAGGCCGCCCGGCTTGAGTGCGGCAGGCGCGGCCACCTGCGCCGGCAGCGACGTCGCCACGTAGCCGGCAGGGGCAGCGCCCTGCGCGGTTCCGCCGGCGCCAGCCGGGCCGGTGGCCTGGATGCCGACGCGGAAGTACTGGACGCCCAGCCGCGTGGACTTGCCTTTGTCGTCGTAGGCGGTGACGTCGGCGGCAACGGTGATGGACCAGTAACCCGGCTGAACCTCGCGGGATGCGATCACGGTGGACTGCGTGGCCGTGCGGGTCCCGGGCTTTACGGCGAGCGCGACGGAGCCGGAGTAGTACGGCGCCAGGTCCCGCTCGGTTCCTTGGCCAGCCTGCAGGTAGGCGGCGACGAACAACTCGGCGAAGCCGGCCGGCCCGACCGGCGACGCCGACGTCGCCGTGGCGACCGGCTTGGCCGCGCCCTGGGCCGGAGCGGACGAGGAGAGGAACGCGAGCGCGCCGAGGACGGGGCCGGAGACAACGAGCACCCAGACCCCGGCGCGGACCAGCCGGGAGAGGCCGGCCATCTGTGCCGTGCTGGTCTTCCACCCGGTCTCGTCCGGCTCGTCCGCCGATGTCTCCTGGGGCTCGTCGACCTCCTCGTCCCAGGCCTCCGCCTCGACGAGGTGCTTCTTGGCCGCCTTGTGCTGCCGGCGCGGCCGCTTCACGAAGCCCTCCGCAGCGCCTGGACGGTCAGGACCGTCGAGATGCGCTCCTTGAGCTGGTCCGGCGTGCGCTGCAGCAGCACATCCCACGACGCCAGAGAGGCCTCCGACTCCCTGTCGAGGAAGGCGCGCATCTGCTCGTGCAGGTCACGGTCCATCGGCCGGCTCACCAGAGCAGCGGCGATCTTGGTCAGCTCGCGCGAAGCACGGGCCACACGGGCCTCATCGGCGTCGAGCAGCTGTCGGCCGGTGTCGGCCGGGGACATCGTGGTCACGGGGGTTCTCCCGGAGTCGAGAAGAGTGGGGGTGGATGTTCAGGTGGGGCTGGACCGATTTGGCGGCCCTCTCGCCTGCTACAGGTGTTGAGGAAGGGCGCGGTGTGACAGTCGGGCTGAAGTTTTTTCGAGCGACTTCCGTCGGCGCCTGGTCCGACGGGCGCCGGCAGCTCTCAGGCCGCGGCGCGGTACTGCGAGAGGTCCGACTTCGCGCGCAGCGTGCGTACGGCGCGGCTGGCGTGCTGCCGCAGCAGGTCTCCCTCGTGGCCCATGGACCGGGTGGTCATGTGGCGCTGGTCGGGGCGCTGCGAGGTGGACAGGTAGTACCGGGCGATGCGCTGCGCCTCGAGCTCTTTGAGCGCTCCGACCTCCACCGCCCACAGCAGCAGGTCGAGGACCTCCGTCCGTGTCTCGTGACGCGACAGGGCCGGCTCGTCGACGTCGACGAGCTCCATCTGGGCGGCCCGCATGAGCAGGTCGGCGAGCTCGACCGTGCGGTGGGGGGTGTCGGGGTCCTCGCTGGAGACGACGTGCGTGTATCGGGTGTGGTGCTCGGCCGCGGCCAGCGGGGCGACACCGGCGGCGAACTCCTGAAGCTCCTCGATGTCGTCGAGACAGGCGGCCAGGGTGCGGCGGGCGAGCTGCAGGGTGTCGAGGGCGAGGTTGTTGAAGATCCGCCGCGGCCGCCGGTCGAGCGGGTAGGTGCGGACGACCTCGAAGGCGGCGCCGAACACGGCCGCGCACACGTCGTCCCACGGCAGGCCGGTACGGCGCTGGGTCTTGGCCATCAGGATCGCCTTGGGCAGCAGGACCCGGACCGTGATCCTCCACGCGAGGTGGGCATCGAAGCCGACCCCGGCGGCCCGCTCGACCAGCAGGTGCATCACGCGGTCGTGCTGGTCGAACTCGCCGCGGCGGTGGAGGTCGGAGATCTTGTCCACGACATCCTGGGGAGTTGCTACTCCGACGAGCTCGGCGTCCTCCTCCGCCCAGGCGACCACCCGGTCGGCGGCCCTCAGGTCGCGGCAGAGCACGTCCCAGTCGCGGTTCATCAGGGAGATCGTGGTGTAGCGGGTCACGGACTCGGAGGAGTCGGTTGCCGGGGTGTGCTGGGTGGTGGCCACGTCCGTGTCCGTCCTTTCGCGCCATCTGGTCTCGATGGCGCTCACACTCCCGACACCCCCCTTGACCGCGGTCTGACCGCTCTCGCGGCGCGACGAGGTCAAGGGGAAACGGGCCCCGGCACCTGAGTGGCCCAGGTGGGCAAGGGGGCCGTGGTCAAGGGGTGGGCGGAGTGGTCAAGGGGGGACGCCCACCGCGTGGGGTGGACGGAGGTGCGCGCCCCACTCCGGCCGGGGCCGGGGTGGAGTGGACGAACTTCGGCGCCGGCTCCATCCACCGGATCGGATGGAGCCCACTGAATGGATGGACCGCGCCGCTCGTCGCGGAACTTGCGCACGTCCACGCAGTGGCCACCCAGTGGGCTCGGCGCTCCCACCCATCCACCCATCGCCATCGCGATGGACCCCATCGCCAGCTCGGGGGGGAGACCCGCGGCCCGCCGTCACATCCGGACGTCGTTCCGTACCGCTCCGTGCGCGAAGGGCGAGACACTCCCGGCCCCATTGGACCGGCCGCCCGCCCGTGCCGGTGCAGTGCGCCAGCCTCCGCGGTTCTGGGTTGGGAACGCCTCTGCTGTTTCCCCTTGACCTGGGCCGAGGTCAAGGGGAAACAGCAGAGGCGCAGGCCTGTGGTCAAGGGGTGGAAGGGAGGCCGGTCAAGGGGGTGGGAACGGCAGAGGAGGCATCACCAGAAGCCGCCTGCCTGAGACCCACTCCGGGTGGGGGCATATGCCGCTCCCCGCCTCGTCCACCGTGCGTCATCGATGGACGCCACCGGTGCACCGGGTTGGATGGAGCCCACTGTGTGGGTGGGCAAGACCCGGCCCATGCGGTTTCGTCGACCAGGTGGTGCGGGCCGATGGACGACACCGCGATGGGCGGGTGGCTTTCCACCGAGTGGCTCCATCAGACCGCGGAGCACTGGATGGAGCCCACTCAGTACGCAGTGCCCGCGGTGGGAGTGGACCCCGTGAGTTGCCGGCGTGGTCCCCCGGAACGTGCGGAGGCCCGCCCCGATGCCAATGCCGGGGCGGGCCTTCGTCGGTTGTCCGCCATTCACATCTCGGCGGCGTGCTTCTCACCCTTCGCCGTCAGTTCGACATCCAGCTCGTCGCTGCGGCGGGTCACGCTGACCAACTTCTCCTTCGAGAGCTTCTCGATGACCTCATCGGGGAGCTGCGCCTCGCCGGTCGAGGAGCCCTTCAGCTCCACCACGATGGCACGACCCTCTCCGCTCGTGACGACGAGCTGGCCCCCCTGCTCCGCCCAGCCCACGGTCGCGCGGGAGCGTGCGGCCTGTGCATCCCGGAGCGCCGCAAGCAGAACCTTCTCCGCCTCGGTCAGGACGACGGGCTTCGCCGGACGGCCTCCCTTGCGGTCCCAGCGCTGTCCGAAGGCCTGTACCTGCTCCTTCACGTAGATCGGTCCGGACTTCAGGATGGCGACCGCAGGGGGAAAGTCGTCGCGCTTGGTGAGCTGTCCAGCGCGGCCCCGGGTGACGCCGAAGAGTTCGGCGATCTCGCCGACGCCGGCGAGTGCCGGGACGTCCTTCTCGGCGTTGCGGCGGTCCAGTTCGGCTTCGGTGATGGCTTCGACGCCCACAACGGGGGCGGTGACGCCGAGGTCCTTCAGGGCAGCGGAGACGGTCTTCAGGCCGGTGTCGACGGCCTGCCGGGCGGTGGATGCCTCTACGAAGATGCGCACGGACAGGTTGCCGTTGGGAGCGGTGCCGACGGCGGGATGGGCGGTGGCAAGCCGGTCGTGCAGGTCGTCGTAGAGGTCGTCCGGAGCATCGCAGCAGCCGAGCTCGACGTAGATGCTCCATGCCTGGGTCATGATCGTCTCCAGTTCTCGGTGGGGGCGGTTGGGGGGCCCGCCCGGTTTGCCGGGCGGGCCCCGTGGTCTACGGGGTGTATCCGTGCCGCTTGAGGGCGGCGATGCAGTTCTTCAGGCTGCGTGGGTCAGACGGCGTGCCCGGCAGTGTGGTGACTCGAACGCTGCCCTTCTTCACCAGCCAATGGCCGCCCTTAGTCGGGGTGGCCTCGAAGCCCTGAGCCTTCAGCTTCTTGATGAGCTGCCGGACGTCCTTGCTGTTCATCCAACTTACCCCAAATCCCTAAACACCGTCTAGAGATACTCTGGCGTAAACCCTAAACGATGTCAAGGGTTTATGAGTCTAGGGCTCGGCCCGCTCCGGGTGTCTGGGTGAGCAGGAGGGCCATGGTCAAGGGCGGGCGGAGTGGGCAAGGGGCGTCCACTGGGCGGGTGGATGGGGGTGTGGCCGCACTCCGACCAGGGGCAGGAGTGGAGGCCACTGGCAGTGGATGGAGCCTACCGAGTGGATGGACCGCGCCTCTGTCGCGGCGCTCGCGTACGTCCATGTGGTGGCCACCCAGTGGGCTCGGTGCTCCCACATCCACCCATCCACCCATCGCGATGGACGCCATCGAAGGCTCGGGCTGCCGCCATCGCCGCCGGGGCGCTCGGTGCGTGCCGGGGATGAAGCCCTGCGGCCACGATGCTCATCCGCAGGTTGGTCCCAGCAGATCGACCCACGGCTCGCGCCGGGTTTCCCCTTGACCTGGGCCGAGGTCAAGGGGAAACGGCAGGGCCACGGCCGGTGGTCAAGGGGTGGAACGGAGGCCGGTCAAGGGGGTGGGGAGCCTGCGCAGTGCAGGTGGGCAAGGGCGGCCGGAGGGCGCCGTCAGCAGATGCTCGCTGGGGGCCGTCTCGGTGTGTGGCACGCTCCGCTTCACCTTCCACCGACACTTCGGGCGGCCTTCCGCTTTGGCCTCTCGCGACCGGGCGGAGCCCACTGTGTGGGTGGGCGGCTGGGTGTCGCCCACTGGGGTTGGCTGGCCGGTGGACGACACCCGATGGCGCGGCCGGCTCTCCATCGGGTGGGCACCAAGGTGTGCGCGGAGCCCCGGATGGAGTCCACCCTCCACTCTGTGGGTGGACTCCGGCGCCGGTTGCCCACTCCGGTCCACTGGATTGGATGGAGTACATCGAGTGGATGGGCCGGCCCCATCGCGGGGTGCTCGGGTCCATCCGCACTCAGGCCTCGCGCTGCGCCGTCCACCCACACTTCGGTCCATTGCGATGGACGCCACCGCGAGGTCGTGCTGAAGCCCCGGACCCCCATCACCCCTGCACGGTGTTCCGCCCGCCCCGGTGCTCGCCCGGGAGGAAGCCTGTCCGCACTGTCGTTCGTCCGCTGATCGGCTGGCCCCGCCGGGTTTCCCCTTGACCTGGGCCGAGGTCAAGGGGAAACGGCAGGGCCACGGCCGGTGGTCAAGGGGTGGAACGGAGGCCGGTCAAGGGGGTGGGGCAACCTGCGCGAGGCAGATGGTCAAGGGGGCGAGAGGGCAGAGGGGCTCTGACAGAGGGTGCCGTCGGCGGACGTCCTGGACGGATGCTCCCGCTCTCCACGATCCCTTCTGTGCTTCGGGCATTCGTCGTCTCTCGCCTTGTCCGCCGGGTCCCATCGGCGGGTGCTACCGGTGCGAGGGGATCCGGGGGCATCGAGTGGAGGCCACTGAGTGGAGACCGGGCCGGCCGGTGCATTGGGTGTCGTCCACCGGGGGGAGTGGCCGATGAGCGACACCCGATGGCGGGGGTCGGGCCTCACTCCACTCCACTGAGTGGGCTCCACCGCGCACACGGTGGAGCCCACTCAGTGCGCGGCGGCGGGCGATGGATGGCGGTTGCGCGAGTGGACCGGGATGGATGGGGCCGACGCATCGGCCTCGGTGGCGTCCACTCATCCGGCGGCCGCGACCCTCGGCGCCACTCCACGATGGTGACTTCGAGGTGCTGCGGCACTGGACGGTCAGGTTTCCCCTTGACCCGGACCGCGCGTCAAGGAGGAGCCCGGCGGGTGGGGAAGGCCGGTCAAGGGGGCCGTGGCGCTACGAGAAACCTTGGTCCGGTGCCGGGACGTCGACCATGCCCGCGGCCCCGATGTCCGGAACGGCCGACGGCGCTGCGGTGCGGTTGATGCCGAGCTCTGCTCCTTCGGCGCCTGCGGAGTGGGACGCGTTCCGGTGGAGGTGGCCCGGGGCGACCCGGGAGTGGTGAGTCTCGACGGGTGAAGTGGGCGGCTCATGATGCGGCCCGCTCCATCCGGCGGGTCCGGCATCGGACACAGAGGCCGGTGGAGCCGAGGGCCGGACGGGTGCATCCACTGCCGTCCCATCCCGCGCACACTTCGGGGTGTGCCGACGGGGGCGGACCACTTGCCCGTCCACCCTCGTGCTCCTCTCGGCAGGGCTTGCACCGGGGGGCTGGCTGGGCGCGGTTCAGCACCAGGACGGCGCAGCCGCACTCCGGGCACCGGCCCCGGGGAGCCGCGAGAGCGGACGGCTGGACGGGAACAGGAGCAGGGACAGGATGGACGATGGCGGGAGTGGGCGCCTCGGGCTGAGCCGTGGCGCGGCGCCGGTCACGGACGATCTCCTCGCACACTGAGCACCGGCGGCCGCTGCTCCACAGGACGCCGGCTTCGCAGTCGAAGATGCCGCAGCCCCAGCGGGGCAGGCCGACACCGAGGATCCACCGGCCGGGATCGCGGATCTCGTCGGTGAAGGTGCGACAGACCCGTGTCTCCAGCCGCTGCCGCAGCCGGGCGTCGTCGATGCCGGAGCGCAACTGGCGGCCGACCTCCCTGGCGATGCGCCGCTGCATGTAGACGCTGGTCTGCCGGAAGAGCCAGTGCACCGGCTCGAGGACGGCGTGGACCCGGGCGCTGACGGTCAGCCCGGGCCCGTCGTAGGAGCCGCTGGGGTTGGTCAAGGGGGTGGTCAAGGGGGTCTGGTGGTCATCCGCGCGCAGCGCGAGGCCGTCTTCGCCGGAGTCGTGTGGCAGTCGAGCACAGCGGTTTTCCACACCTTCACCTACCTGTACCTCGCCTACGGCGGGTGAGAAGAGTGCGCGCTCGTCATCAGGTCGGTCAGTCCTAGGTTCTTCCTTAGTCGCGAGTGATCCCGCACCAGCCGAGGAACCCGATCCCTCACCAGGAGCAGAGGTGGAGGAGGGCGCGACGCCCGTGGGGGACGGTTGTCCACAGGGCAGGTCCTGGGCGGCGGACGGGATGTCGTGAGCGATGAAGTGGTGGCGGCCGCGCACGCCGGCCCGCCGCTCCACGGTGATCCACCGCGTTGCTTCCAGCTCGTCGACGATCGCACCGGCTGCCGCGGTGGTGAGCGGCTGTCCGGCCCGCTGGCCGCTGTGGTGGTGGAGCGCCCCTGCGATTTCCGACTCGGTGAGCGGGATCTTCTGGGCCTGGGCGTAGGCGATGAGCGCGTACGCGCGCAGCTGGCGCGGGGTGAGGTCCTCGGCCGCGGCCACCGGGATCCACACGAATCGCTCGGTCGCGGACAGCGGCCGGGTACGGCGCACCGCCGAGGTGCCGCATCCGCCGGGCAGGGAACGGCGGGTCGAGGACAGCTCGACTACGCCGTCGGGCCCGGGGCGCATCAGCTGCGTCATGCCGCGTTCGACGGAGGCCTTCGACAGGCCGACGTACTCCGCGATGGTCGCAGTCGCCGCCGTGCAGCCCTCGGGACGTGAGGCCAACGCGGCGATCTTCACGTACGTGGTCACCGCGACGTCGGCGTAGTGCGGGTTGGTGACGAGGCGCAGGGGCACCTTGACCCGCTGGCGGCGCTGCGGGCGCGCCTGATCGCCCGCTGGCGGCGGGCTGTTCGGTACTGCTGTTGTGCGGGGCACGCTTCTCCTGGCGCACCGGCGCCGCGGGGCGGCGACTCGTGTGCGCTGGGTCTCGACGGCGTCCGGCGGGGACGCGCGGTCTGGGGTCTGGCCAGAGGCACTCGGGCGGAAGCTGAAGGAAAGGGCCCTTCAGCTGCTACGGGTGTCGAAAAAGCCGACGGTGTGACAGTCGGGCCGAGAAAATCCCTGGCAAGCCTGTGACCTGCGCGTCAAGGGGGTGTCCGGGGTGGCGGCGGGCCCCCTTGACCAGCCCCTTGACCAAGCCCGTGAAGGGACATCGGCCAGCTGTGGGGAGCGAGGCATCGGCCTTGTTGGTCAAGGGGTGCCGGCTGGAGCTGGTCAAGGGCCGGCCACTGGACCGAGCTGGGCCACGACGGATCCCGGCGGGAGCGCTGGCCGCGAGAGTGGGAACGGAGCGTGGCGTTGGCGTCACGGACGGGCGAATAACCATCGCGATCGGGTTGCTTCGGTGGCGTCCGAGCTGACAAAGGGCATGGGTGTACTGCAAGATGGACCCCGTTCTCCCGGGTTGCCCCGGGAAACGACAAACCCCTTCGGGGGGATTGCTGCTGGAGGCAGTGATTGCCGGACCATTCGGTCTGGCCCTCGCTCAAAACTGGGCCGCTAACCCAGGACTGAGCGGTGACGGCCGGCAGAGGAGCCGCTAACTCCGAAGCCGGTGGAGAGGGGCGAGGAGCAGCCTTTGCTAGAGGTGCCCGCCCGGAAGGTCTACGACATCCTCAACTCCCCCTTCCAGGGGGCTTTCGCATCTCTGGGCCCGATCGCGCCGGACGGCGCCCATGGCAGCATCGCGCCCGGGGCGGCGGAGCCGCTCAGAAGCTGTGCGGTGCTGCTCATGGGAGAACCGCCTTCTCGGTTCACCGGGCTCATCCTCGGCGCTGTGCACCGGGGGCCCGAGGTGAGGCGTATTGGATCAAGCGAAAGTCACCCTATCCCCTGACAGCCGTCGCGCACACGCTGTCGGCGCGTTCTCCGCTTGGCGTCGAAAAGTACTAACAAAAAAGGGCAGTTGGGGCAGAGGGCTACGAACTGGAGCTTCCCGTGAGGATGGTCGCTCGATCTGCCCGTACGACCGTCAACAGGTATGTATTGGGGCGTTCCTCGACGTATCCGACTCTGCGGACCTCCAGGACCGTCAGGCTGTGACCCCGGAGCAGCCGGTTCTCCTCGGCAGTCGCCGGCCGCGCGGACCAACGGCTGCTGTGCCCGCTCTCCTGTCGCGCGCCACCGGTGACGAAGGGGGCGACGGTGACGGCGTGGCCGCCACTGTCCGAGTTCAGCTCGGTCGCGGTGAACAGCGTCTGCCAGGCCCAGGGGGTCCCCGTGTGGAGCAGGACGGCCTGGCGCTCGAAGAGCCGCGCGCCGGGGGGGAGGAGGAGTGCTTCCGCGGCCTGCTGGTTGGCGACTCTGGCGCCGGCGTGAAGGTCGGTATGGCCGAGGCTCTCGCTGTCGACCGGCCAGAGATGGCCGGCGTCGGAGACCTGCACCTCCACCTGCGGGAACGACTGCAGCACCCGGGTCCGGCGGCGGGGTGCCATCTCGACCAGCCCCTCGGCCTCCAGTAGGCGCAGCGCCTGTCCCATCGTGTTCTGGGCGACGCCGTACTTCTCCGCGAGCTCCCGCTGCCCGGGCAGCGCCTCGCCGGCGGCGAACGTTCCCGCCGTGATGTCGGCGCGCAGCGCCGCCGCGGCGCGTTCGTGCGGGTGATGGGACGTCATGCCCACATCTTGCCGCACCAGCCACAGCTGCTTCGTCACGTGATCGACCGCCCTCTCCTTGACGTGATCGGCATCGCCATGCATGATCTGACTCAACTGACGCAGTCAGTTAAGTCAGATGGGGCGTGAAAACGCAAGCGGCCCCCGGGGCTGGTCCCCCCGGAGGCCGTGAACGCGCCTCATCCACCCACCAGAGCGTCACAGGAGATGAGATCGCGTGAACACCATGATGGCAGCCCACCCGCCGACTTCCCGCCCGAACCCGGGCTCGGCCGAGGCGAGCATCGCCCAGTTCGTCGCCTCGACCGGCCCGCTCGACAGCCTCGTCGCCAGCGGCTTCCTTGATCGGCAGGACGGCCACTACGTCGCACAGGAGCTGCGCACCCCGCAACTGCGCCAGGCGATGAAGTACTCGGTCTGCCTCACCGCCGAACCGGACATCGGCCACTTCTACCAGGGGGACGGAGAGCCGGACACCGACTGGCGCCGCCGCCGTGCCCAGACCGTCCGCGACCACTGCTCTGTGTGCCCGGTGCGCGCGGCGTGCGCCGAACTCGCCCTCCGTGAGGGCGACACCGTCGGCATCCGCGGCGGGCTGTCCCCCGAGAAGCTCAAGCGCCGGCTCGTCATGGAGCGTGACCGGCTCGACCAGGCCCTCGCTGAGGACCAGCACGCCGCCCAGCAGCAGCAGGCCCGCATCGCCGCGGCGCGCGAGGTTCAGCGGCTGGCCGGTCAGTACCTCGGCACCTCCGGCAAGCGCGAGAAGCGCCTGGAGAACATGGAGAACATCCGCGAGGCCGCCCGGCGCCGCGACGAGCTCGTCGCCGCCCACCGCCGTTCCGCCGGCTGGACGGTCGCCGCATGAACCCCGCCGACGACGCATACGCCCTCAACCGCGCCCTGGTCAGCGCCCTCGCCCGCCGCGACGACGTCCTCTTACTCCCCGTCCTCGTACCGGCCGGCACCGACGTACCGCCCGTCAACCCGCTCACCGCGATGCTCCTGGTCCTGCTCGGTCAGGTCACCGCCGAGCGTGACGCCTTCAGGACCTGGGTCACCCAGGACCCGATCCAGCCCAGTGGCGACCCGCTGCGCGCCCGGGCCGCCGATGCGGCCAGCAACCTTGCCCGGAGGGACTCCCCGTGACACCCGACCTCGCCCCCCAGGGCGCGGACCTCGCCGAGCTCCTTGGCAGCTGGCAGTTCGTCCTCGGCACGCTCGTCCTCACCCTCGGGCCAGCGATCGCCCTGCGCCGGCGCCGCCTGGCCCTGGCCGAGCTCACTGACAACGAGCGGGCCGCGGCCGCCGACCGCCGCGGGCGCCGGTTCGAGGACCTCCTCACCGTCGTCATCGCTGCGGCTGCGGCTGCCCTGTCGGCCACCGGTCTGCGCCGGGTCGGCCACCACCAGATGGGCCTGGATGCCCCCTTCGACCTCCTGCCCTTCGTCGCGCTCGACGTCGCGGCGATGGTCTGCGGCCGCCGCGCCCGCCGCCGCGCCCACGACGGCGACGGACCGGGCCTGTCCGGAGCACTCTTCTGGACCCTGGCCGGCATCAGCGCCGTCTTCTCCGCGTCCGAAGCCGACTCCGTCCTCGGCGGCGCCGTCCGCGCGGTGTGGCCAGTCCTGGCCGCCGTGCTCTGGGAGATCGGCTCCCTCGAGGAGCGCCGCGCCGCCCGCAACAAGGGCGGACGCCCGGACCGCCGCATCGCCCTGGTGCGCCTGCTCCACCCCGTCGAGGCCTTCCGCGTCGCGCTGCTCCTCGCCGCCCGCCAGGACCTGGCTCAGGAGGAAGCCACCACCGAGGTCCGCATCTCCCGGGCCGCCTACCGCTGGTACCGGCTGCGCCGCGCCCAGGACGCGGTCAAGAGGAGCGGCAGGATGACCCACTGGGCATACCGCCTCGCCGAGATGCACGCCGACGCCCGCGCCCAGGATGCCAGCGAACGAGCGGGATGCTCCGACCCCGTCATCCTGAAACGCGTCGTCGCCCGGCTCCAGCTCCGTGTGCGCCAGGCTGACATCGCCGGGATGAACCTGCGCAATCCCGCGGCGTTCGAGGGCATCCTCAACACCCTGATCGGCACCATCCCGACCATCCCATCCCAGGCAACTGAACCTCATCCTGCGCCCTCATCCCACCCCGCCGACGGCGAAGAGCCACAGGTCAAGGCCAGGATGACCGAGAGCGGTGGGCCCGAGGACGCCAGCGATGACGAGAACACCGCCTCGCCGCACCCGGACGTCGACGCCGAGCAGGATGAGACCACGGCTGCGGAGCGGAAGACCGACGAGGAGGTCATGGCCGCCTTCGTCGAGATCGTCCCGCGCAAGGATGACGGCACGTTCGCCTGGGGCATCAACAAGTGCGCCGAAGCCCTCGGCATTGGCAACCCGCGGGCCGAGAAGTTCCTGAAGACGCAGGCCGAGTGGCTGCCCAAGGCGCTGGCCGCCCATCCCGCGGCGCACGGCGCCGACGGCGAAGAACCGGACCACTTCGACCAGGCCCTCGCCCTCGCGAACGAGCCGCCGCAGTCGGCCGCCGGCCGCCAAGACCTCCATTCCGACCCGGCGCCGGCTGGCCAGCAGCCGCTCCTCGACGAGCTCTTCCACCTCGACCCGACCGTGGGCGACCACTTCGAGCAGCACGACAGCGGCCTCCTCGTCCCCGCCGCCGGCAGCCGACCCTGACGCCCCGCTCCGCAGGGCGCTCAGGAGGGCTGCCCGCGAGCACGACCGTGAGGACCACACATGTCCGCCACCACCTTCGACCAGCACGTCAACGAGGCCCTCGCCCTCGTCGCACCGGCCCGCCGGCCCGTCACCGCTACCGGACCGGCCGGGTCGGCCAGCGCCCCGCAGCGCGGCCGGCCCCGCCTCGCCCTCGTGCGACGCCCCATCTCCCGAGAGGTGAGCGAGCAGTGAGCACGACCCCTTCCACCCGCGGCCGGAGAAACCGGACGCACTCCAACACCTCTCAGGGCGAACCGCCCCAGACCGCGGAGGCGGAGAGCGGCGTCCCGGACGACGAGACGCAGCTGCGTCGCCTCTTGTCCCGCATCGGTGTCCGGCCCCTCGGTCACGCCGAGCAGCCCGTCGACGAGGAGCCCGAGCCGGCCGCGGCCCGCCCCGAGCAGGAACTGACGTCCGCCGGTGCCACCCGTCGGATCTCGATGTCGCCCGGCGGCCGGCTGCCCGTGCCCGGGCAGACCATCGACCTCACGGACATCCCCGAGCAGCAGGCCCCGGCCGACGAGCCGATGCCCGCAGAGGGCCAGGACGCCACGGCTGAGCCGGCCGGGCCCGCAGAGGCGCAGCCCGCGGGTGAGCCGGCGAAGAGGGTGTGGCCACCTCGTGTTCCCTGGCGTCGACACAAGGACGACGACCAGGCCGAGGGCGCGGCCGCCTCGGACGCGGACGAAGACCTCCCGGAGCTCGAGGGCGACGAGCCCGACTGGTTCCGCGTACAGAAGACCGCCGCTCCGCAGGCACCAGACCCGGACACCTACGAGGTGCATCACCACTACTACGGCACAGGCCAGGAGCCGCCGGCACGCGCAGGGGAGGGGACCGGCCCCGGCCGCAACCGCAGCTCTCTCACCGCCTGGTGGGTGTCGCTCACCCCGTTGCAGCGGTTCATCCTCCACAACGGAGCGGCCGCGACCGCCGGCGCCTGGAGCTGGGGTTTGTTCACCGCCCAGTGGAACACCGGCCTGCCCCAGTGGACGCTCGCCGTCATGCACGACGCTGCCGCCAGCAGCAACGAGCCCACCACCCCGTTCATCGTCGGCGGCGGCGTGATGCTGATCGCCGCGGTTGCCGGCGGCGCCATCACCGCCTTCGTGGAGAAGTGGCTGTACCGCCTGCCCTCGTTCTGCGCCGCCGTCCGCTTCCTCACCCACATCCCGGTCGCCTCCGCCGGCATTGCCGTCCTGCTGTTCCTGCCCTCCACCTTTGAAGGACACCCGTGACCACCCCGCTCGCCGCCGCGGCCGGAACCAGCGCCCTCGGCCCGATGTCCGCCACCGCCGTCAGCATCATCCTGATCGTCACCCTCATCTACGGCATCTGGGGCAAGGGGAAGAAGAAGCTGGCCCGAGGCCCCGCCCAGGCCATCGGCTTCTTCGCCGAGCTCGCCTTCCTGCGCGCCGACAGCTGGCCCCACGACCTCGGCATCGCCGTCCAGGACATCCCGCGCCAGGTCGCCGCGAACCCAGACCTGGGATCCATCGGCATGACTGCCGTGGTGATCATCCTGCTTGTGCTGTCCGCCTTCGCCCCCATCGTGCCGTTCACCGGTGCCCTGTGGGGAATACTTACCGCGGCCGCCATGGCCGCCGCGCAGGGCTCCATCTGGCGGGCGGTCATCTCCGTCGCCACCGCCGCACTGTCCCTGGTGGGCGCATGACCAGGCAGCCGGACAAGACGAGCACCACCAAGCAGGAACGGCGGAAGATCAGGCTGGAGCACATCCCGTTCGTGCGCGAGGTCCCGGTCCTGGTACGCGCCACCATGGTCGCGCTGCGCTACGTCGGCGCCTGGCTGCGCGCCGGCGACCAGGAACGCGGCGGGTTCCTCGTCCGCCTCACCGCACTCGGCCTCGCCGGCTACGTCGCCCTGCACTTCAGCGAGAAGCACCCCGGGCTCTGGTACGTCTACAGCGCCACTGGGCTGGTCGTCGTCACGACCGTCGCCGTCCGCACCGGCCTGTCAGCCGGCCGCACAGTAGAGGCCCTGGAAGCCGCACATGCCCCATCCGAGGAGGAGCCGCAGGGGAGCGACAGCGTAAACGATCATGAAATGGCGGGGGAGCGAGGCCCTGAAACGACTCCCCAGGCCACTTCGGCCGAAGCCGACGCCGCCTTCGCAGTGTTCATTGAGCACAGCGTCGCCTTCGCCGTCCGCCAAGGCCGCAAGGGCGTCCACACCGACACCCTGCTCAAGCGGATCCACCAGGAGCACATGCTGGCCGACTGGACGGAGCCCATGCTCAGGCAGAAGTGCAAGTCCCTTGGCATCCCCGTCCGGACCCAGATGGGCATCCAGGGGAGGAACTACTTCGGTGTGCATGTCGAGAACCTCGAGCAGGCCCTCGGCAGGCCCCTGAGGATCCCCGCCCAGCTTGTCCCCGACCTCACCCCGAACGCCCCCGCCGCGCCCCCTGCCGAGCCTCCCGCTCCGCCCCCCGAAGTGGCCTTCCTCAAGGCTCCTGCAGAGGCCGACTGAACCATCCGCCCGGGAGCTCCCTCGGCCGCCGGCCAGAGGGGGCTCCCGGGCGTCCACAAATGTCCTCCGGCCGGCTGCCACTCCCCTCCCCCACAGGGGCTCGACCAGCCATCTATCGGTCACATATACGACCGCCTGACCTGCGGATCTACCCCAACGCTAGATGCATCTATCACCCCCATCTACCGTGCCCTATCAGCCTGTTCCCGTCCCGTAGAGCGCGGCCGCCCGGTACCGTCGAACCACAACCGCAAGACCAGTGGAGGGGGCCCGCGATGGCATGGCGGTACGAGTGCGGCCCGTGCGGGGTCACGACAGGATGGCTGCCGAAGGACCAGGCCTCCGCCAAGCGGGACGAACACCGGAACACCGCCCACCCCGGCATGACCCCAACGGCCGAGGTGTTCGAGTCCAACGCCAAGTCGATCGCTAAGGACCCGTCCGCCCTGCGCATGTGGGCGGCCATCGCCGTCGTCTGCCTGCTCGCCTGGATCATCCAGACCATGCACTGACCGATCGTCCAGCCGCGCTCCCAGGGCCAGGGCTGCTCCAACCAACACCGCGCAGCGCGAGCTGGCCTATCCCTCAACTCGATGTTGCGTATTGGAATTTCAATATGTACTGTGGTGATCGCGGAGAAAGTTCCGCCTCTGTGTCACACGCCGCTCGCGCACAACACCTGTAGCAGACGAGCGCACCCACACACCTCCTGGAGCCCAACGTGCCCACGCCCCGCACCCTGATGATCGGAACCGCCCTCGCGAGCACCGCCCTCATCATCACCGGCTGCACCAACAGTCCCATCAAGCACGGCGAGGTCATCGACAAGCGCGGCTACGCCGGTTCCTGGATTGACCAGTACGAGGACGTCTACCGCGACAACTGCACGACCATCCGTACCAGCTCCTTCACCACATCCCTCGCCGCCCGCCCGGGCGGAACCAGCGGCGGCAAGAGCTCGGGCCACAGCACCGGCAAGGGCAACACCAACGGCGGCTCCCAGCCGGGCAAGGCCGTCACGTCCGGCGGAACGTCCGGCACCACCAAGCCCGACTCCTCCGGCTCGGACTCGGCCACAGGCGGCACGAAGCCCACCCAGCGGTGCGAGCGCCAGTACGTCGGCCGCAAGAAGACCGGCCAGCGCTGGCACCCGGGCACCTGGGAACTGAAACTCCGCGACGGTGACCGCACCGGCTGGATCAAGGTCTCCAAGGACACCTACGACCGCACCGACCTCCACGACCGAATCTGACCGACCACCCGACGGAGACCCCACGCCCCCACTTCAGCCCGGCGACCCCCCCGGAGCCCTGGTGAACCCACCCGCACGACTCCCCCTTCTCCCCGGCGACCCGCTGCCACGCGACCAGTTACCCACCCCCAGCACCACCCGCCTCCGCCTACCTCGATGCGGGGCCACCACCCGGTGGCCCCGCATCATCCAATGGGAGACACCAGATGCCCCTCGTTCTTGGGACCGTCCTCGGAGCCACCGCCACCTTGCTCGCTCTCGCCCTCGGCCGGCGCCTGACCCGGCGACCGCACTGTCCTTGGTGCGCGCCACATCCTCGGCCTGACCTATCGCCCAGCACGCCCCCTGCACCGCCTCGGCCACATCCACGCCGGCGCGAGCGCCTCCGCGACATCGCACACGGCCGCCCGGTCCCGAAACCGAACCCCTGGGGTTACGCACACCTCCTCGACGAAGAACGGCTAGCCGGAGCGCAGGGGCAGCTTCCACCCGCCACCACGCCTCTTCACCGTCCTCGACCAAGGCCGCGTCTCTGCACTGCCCAACGCCCCCGCCGGAGCCGCGCACCGTGTCCTCAACGCTGTAGCGCCGGAGGACATCCACCATCACCGCCTGCCCGACACCATCGTGCCCCCGCCTTCAACGCCCCCCTCACCTCACCCCGTCACCCTGAAGGGAACCCCCGTGCCCGTCGGCCTCCACCCCGAACACGCTGTAAGGGCGTACCGCGACGAACGCCCGTCCATCACCCGGCTGATCCTCGAAGCACGTTGGGCGCACTATCGCCTTACCGACGCTCTCGAGCACGCCCCCGACAGCAACGCCGTCCCCGCCCTGCGCCGCTTCAAGCTCCTGCACACCGGCGCGCTCGTCGACATCCTCGCCCTGCGCACCCGAGACCCCGACCTTTACGAAGCCGCCCGCGACCACGGCGACCTCCTCCGCGAGGTCGACGGCCTAGCCCTCAACGACCACCCCCACAACGGCCTCAACCACCTACGAGCCCAATACGCCCGACTCCACCACCACACCCACGGCGACGCATGCCGAGCGCCCCAAGCCACTGACGACTCTCGGCCGCCCCAGCGCACGTTCCGCCGATCCGGCCCCCGGCTGGTTCGCCAAATGCTCGACACCTACGCCTGGGCCAACCTCGGCCGCACCCCCCGATTCCCCGCCGTCGACGTGGCCAGCGAACAGCGGCTACACATCATGACCCGCGGACTCCTCCTCGACTGGGCCGCCACCGCGGCACCGACCGACAACGCCACAGCGGCGGCCGCCGCCAACGCCGGCCACGCCCTGCGGGCCTTCGACCGCCGACCCACGCTGAGCGACCCCCGCGCCCGCGCCTACCTCCTCGACGCCTTCCGCGACTTCGACGACCAGGACGAAGACGTCGACCCACACCCCCACGACTGCGCAGGGCGCTGCGCCGGCACCGGCGAAGTCCTCACCGTGCTCACCTGGGAGCACCACGGCGACGACATCTACACCGCCGTCCACCAGGAACCGATCCTCTGCTACGGCGCCCCCACCACCCATGCCCTCGACTGCGCTACCTGCGAGGGACACGGCTTCACCTACACGCCCGGCTACCGCGAACTCTGCCTCGACGGTCGCATCCCCGCCTCCGAGCCGGCCACGAGCAGCGTAGTGCCACAGGACGCGTGAACCCGCTGCACCCGAGCGGCGCAGGGCCGGCAGACACCGAGGTGCCTGCCGGCCCTGCGCGGCCGCCAGCCGCCCGGGACTGCACCCTTGGGACTGTGATTTCTCCCCCCTCCCGCGAGGGGGAGAAATCTCCCCCCTCGCGGTACTGAGAAATCTCCCTCCCCGCGCGAGGGAGATTTCTCCCCCCTGAAAGAGCCAGCTTCGGGGGGTGATTTCTCTCCCCCTAAGAAGAGGGGAGAAATCACCCCCCCATGACAGACCGGTCCTGACTCTGCACACACGGCCCGACACCAGGTTGCCCTACAAGTTGCCTTTCAAGTTGCTTTGCAAGTAGCCCTACAAGTTGCCCTACAAGTTGCCCCCACACGACACCCTCAACGCGGAAACTTGCACTTCAGCGGCACAGTCAAGGGGTCCTGAGCGCGCCGACTACTTCTCTACGAGACCCCCAAGGGCACTGAGGACACTAGCGAAGAGCCACAGACGAACGACAGGAGGGAGGAAGCCGGCGGGAAGCGAGGAGCAAGCGACATGGATGGGAGAGCAGCAGAACAAGAGGAAAGAGGGCAGTGAGCAGCGAGAGCAGTTAGACGACAACAGCAAGCGAGACGAAGAAACCAGAAGCGCAAGAGCTGAGGAGATAGAGGACAGCCGCAGGAGACAACGACCACACGAGAGACAGACAGAACACGAGACCGGAGACGGACAGAGGAACGGGAAACGCGAAGGACCACGAGCCACAGGAGCCAGGAGGCCGAGACGGGGTCCGAGGTTCGAGTGGGCCGGGGAGTTGAGCCGTCGTAGATCGGCGCGGAACGCAAGCGACCCCGCCCAGCGAAACGCTGAGCGGGGCGCGCGCAAAGGAGGTGGGGGAGGGGCGCGCGTCAGGAGGGGCGGGGGTCGGGCAGAGGGGACTACCGGTCCGCGCGGATCATCCGCAGAGCGGCAACCCGTGCGCTACAGGTGACGCGATCCGCCGCGCGGGCCCGGACCGCCCGCGCTCGCAGGAACGCGGCGGCGGCCTCGGCGTCGCCGTCAGCCGCGCGGGCCAGCAGGTCGGTGAGCTTGTCGGTGGCCATGGGGTGTCCTCTCCATCTGCAAGGGATCTGTAGCGGTCAGGGGCCGCCCGTGTCTGTCGCCTGCACTGCCCGGAGCCCGTGGGCGTGCGGGAGCGACACGGGCGGCCTGTGGGAGCCGATTCCCGGTGGGAAGCGACCCCCTATCGGCAGCTGTGTCCCGGGGGAGCGACAGCGCCGAAGTCCGGCATGGCGCGCACAGCGTCCATAGAGACCTGGAACGCGAACCAGGTAAGGCCAAGGGCGATGCCCCCGAGCAAGGCACCCAGAACGATTCCGGTCCTGCGTCCGATCTTCCGGTTCATCAGTGCTCCCAGGTAGGCGGGTTGGTGGGGCGGGGCCGGTGGTGGGGTGCGGGCGGCCCTTGGGGATAGGGCCGCCCGCACCGGGCGGGGACGAGTCAGAGAGGAATTCGGGGGGACTGCGCGTTCAGCCGCGCCATGAGGCAGTCGGGGCAGAGGTCGGACCCCTCCGTCTCGTTGCCGCACTCCTCGCCCCACCCGGGGCACGTCGGCTTCGGCCCCAGATGGCGAATCTTGAAGCTCAAGGCTTCAAGTTCCGTCTCTGCCTCATCAGTGAGCGCCTCACCCGCTATCTCACTCAGCGCTCCAAGCGCTTCATCGAGGAGTTCGAGTTCTCGGGTGGTAAAGGAGGGGCGGGTCATCGGGGGCTCCTTGCGTGTACCGCGCGTCTGTTGGTGTGGGGTGCCCGGCCCTGGGCCCTGGTGGAGGGGGGTGTGGGGGCCGGGGGCCGGGCGGTGTGGGGCCCGGCGGCCCTGGGGTGGGGGGTTGGGGCCGCCGGGCGGTTGGTGGGGGCTCAGGCGGCCTTGTAGCGGTTCAGCTTCTCGACCAGCGCGGCGCGCTGGATCATGAGCGCCTGGACCCTGCCGTCGAGCTTGCCGATCTCGGCCTCGACGGCCTCCGCGCGCTTGCCGTTGAGGAAGTTCTCGTACGCGGCCTCGCGCGCCTCGGTGTCCTTGTCGGCCTGGTAGACCTTGACCAGACCGGTCACCAGGTCCCGGACCTTCTCGAACGTCTCCTGGCTCGCGCTCTCGGCCGGGGAGTTGGTCGGGAACGCCGCCCCGAGCATCCGCTTGCGGAACTTCAGCAGCGCCGCGCCCTCGCCGTCGGTCTCGGCGGTCAGGTCCGCCGGGTTGACCAGGTGGGAGCCGACGACGTACGGCAGATCGCCGTCACCGAGCATCGGGAGGTCGGTCCGGCCGTGCCGGTCCTCCGGGCTGCCCTTGCCGAACTGGACGTTCAGCAGACCCTTGACGGCCGGGAACAGCTCCCAGTTCGGGTGGACCACGACCGAGCCGATCGGGAACACGCCGTCCTGGAAGACCTGGGACAGGTCGTAGACGGCCTCGCCGTTCTCGCCGGCCTCGACGGTGTAGGCGTAGGTGTTACCGGCCGGGGTGGTGAACGTCTGGGTGCCGGACATGAAGATCCCCTCCAACAGGGTTCAGGTGGTGTGGTTCTCGGCCGGTTCTTCGTTCCCCCGACCTCGTGATAACTACAGTACACATTGAAACGCGAATACGCAACACCCGGAACGGGAATCACCCCCACACGCTCAACCAAACCCGCTCCCAACTAGAAACCTCACCCCGCCGCCCCACCTCTCGGCGGTCACCCCCGCCCCCACCCGGACCCCCCGCCACCGCCTCAC
>NZ_JOHS01000041.1 GCF_000725625.1 Streptomyces sp. NRRL F-6676 | reverse complement strand
GCGGGGGTGTGGTGGGGGCGGCGGCGGTAGGGGCCCCTCCGGGGGCGGGGTGGGTACGAAGGGCTCGGGCGGGTCGACTCGTCGGCGGGTGCGGGCGCGGGTCTGCTGTGGCTTGTCGCGCGGTTCCCCGTGCCCCTGAGAAGCGGTGGGGCGCCCCCTGCTGAAAGCAGTAGGGCGCCCCCGCGTCGGTCGCGGACCGGCTACAGGTGGAGTCGGACCACCTGGGGGTCGTGGTCGCTGATCTGGGTGGGGAATTCCGCGTTGATGTGGACGCTGTCGTAGGCGTACGCGCCGCGGTGGCGGAGGGACGGGCTGAGGAGGATCTGGTCCAGGACCTGGCTGTTGCCCTGGTAGTCGTACGTGTAACGCTCGCTCTTCGGCAGTGACTTGATCGCCGACCACAGGGCGCCGTCGTCCTCGAGCAGCCGGGCCGTGCCGGAGAACTCGAAGTCGTTGATGTCGCCCAGGGCGATCACCCGCGCGTTCCTCTGGGCCTTGAGGATGTCCTTGACGAACGCGTTGACCTCCGTCGCCTGGGCGTGCCGCTGGGTCTCCGAGCTGCGTACCGGCGGCTGGTACTGGGCCGTCAGCCCCTGGTCGCCGCCCTTGGAGGCGAAGTGGTTGGCGATCACGAAGACCGTCTTCCCGCGGAAGACGAACTCCCCGGCCAGCGGCTTGCGGCTGTCCTTCCACGCCGCGCTCGCCGGGTCGATCCGCCCCGGAGAGGCCGTCAGGCGGGCCTTGCCGCGCACCTTCTCCACACCCACGGCCGTCGTGGACGTCCCCCCGGCACGGTCGGTGAACGACACCCGCGCGGGGTTGAACAGGAACACCTGGCGGATGTTGCCGCCGGGCTCGCCGCCGTCCTGGTCGTCGACCGGGTCGATGCCCCGCCACTCGTAGCGCGGGCCGCCCGCCGCGACGATGGCGTCGATCAGCTTGCCGAGCGTCCGGTCGGCGGCGACCGTGCCGTCGTCCGTGGCGCCGTTGTTGTCCTGGATCTCCTCCAGGGACACGATGTCGGGCGACTTCAGGTTGTGCACGATCGCGGCGGCGTGGTCGGCGAACGTGTCGTCCGACGGGTCGAGGTTCTCGACGTTGTACGTGGCCACCGCGAGTTCGCGGCCGCTCTGCCGGTGCGTCGACTCCCGCTCCAGGCCGCCCTTCCGCAGCGTGCCCAGCTCGCTCGCGACCAGCGTGTAGCCGCCGTACTGGTTGTAGTCCAGCGGCCCGGCGGTGGTCCCGGCGAGGGTGTCGCCGACGGTCGCCGCGGGGAAGTCGGCGGTGGAGCCGAGGGACTGGATCTGGAGCCGGCCGGTGTTCTGGGAGGCGTAGGAGCCGTAGACCGTGCCGCCGCGCCGGGTCGGGTTCTCGTGCGGCTTCACGGTGACCCACAGCTCGGTGTACGGGTCCGTCGCCGTGACCACACGGGTGTCGGCGACCTGGACGTTCATACCCTCCAGGGACTCGTAGTAGTCCAGGGCGTACTTCTCCGGCCGCAGCGTCAGCCCGTTGACCGAGTCGTGCGCGGCGGGGTCACCCGCCGGGCTGTACGCGTCCGGCACCGAGCGGGCGTCGACCGTCGTCGGCGCCGGGAGCGCGTTGCCGGTGGAGACGGTGGTGATCACCGGCCTGGTGATCTCGGTGACCGACTGGTTGCCGCTGGACGTGCCGCCGGGCACGTACTCCGAGACCGTGCCCGACACCGTCACCGCGTCGCCGGCCGCGACCTTCGGCGCCGAGCTGGTGAAGACGAACACGCCCTCGCTGGTGGCCGGGTCGGCGTCCGGCGCCGGGTCCTGGATCCAGAAGCCCTTCGACGAACCGTAGCCGCGCACGCCGGTGACGATTCCGGCCACATCGGTGATCTGCCGGCCGGCGTACGGGGAGATACGGGTCGTGCCCTGGATGTCATGGATGCGCACCTCGTCGGCGTGCGCCGGCGAGGTGAGGACCACGCCGGAGACCGTGGAGCAGACGGCGGCGACGGTGAGCGCGGCGAGACGCGCGGATGACTTGCTCGGCAAGGGGATCCCTCCGGGTACCACTTGACTGGGAAGCGCCCGGCCGGACGCGGGGGTTCGGCCGACGGCGATGACGCGAGCGACGGCGAGTGTTCGGTGGACCACTGTCCGTCGGCTTCTACGCGCGTCAATCTCCTGCCAAGGCCGACCGGTTGTCAAGGTTTCGGCCATGTACGCCCGGCATCGGGAACGTGAACCGGGCGGCATGGGTGGAAATCCGTCTAGGCTGAGCGGTTGGGTCGTACGACGTTCAGGCGGTTGTACGGCTGCCCGCGGGACCGCTCACAGGCGCATGGCGTACGAGGAGAACCAGCCGATGTCAGACAGCTCCCCCCTGCCGCCGGTGCGGCTGCGCCCCGAAGCGGAGCTCGCGCGGGACGCGCTCGCCACGCCGCTGCTCACGCGCGCCGTCCGGCTGGCCCGCTGGGCCGGACCGGAGACCCGTGTCGACGCCGGTGGCGAACTGGTCGAGGAGCAGTTGCCGGCGGCGGCCGAGGCGCTCGGGCTCGACACGGAAGGCACCGAGGCCGCCGAGCACGCCGAGGGGCTCGCCGACGAGGCCTGGCAGGTCGCCGTCAACACCGGGCTCGTCACCGTCACGGACGAGGAGCAGGGCACCGTCGAGGCGGGGGAGAGCCTGCGGCTGCTCACCTCCGGGTCGCCGCACGACGTGCTGGACGTGTGGCTCGGCGCCCTGGAGACCGTACTGGCCGACGCGAGCGTGCCGGACCTGCGCGACGTGGACGCCCTGCTGGAGGAGGCGGGCGAGGACGGCGAGGTCGATCTGTCCTCGCTCGACTGGGACCCGGAGGCGGAGGCCGCATTCCTCGACGGGGTGCTCGGCAATCTGTATCTGCTGACGGTGGACGAGGACGGGCCCGGCGAGGGGCCGGTGCCGCTGCCCGCGCTCGCCGCGTCGATGATCGTCCCGGACGACATGGGCGAGCCCACGAACGACGTGCTGGAACAGGTCTCCGACGCGCTGATGCGGCTCGACGACCAGTTCCGGCTGCTCGAACCGGTGGGTCTGGTCGAGTTCCAGCCGGTCGACGAGGACGTGCTGGCCGAGGCGGCGGACGAGGGCGAGCCCGCCGGCGGGGGCGGCGAGGGGGCCGCGGTCGACGAGGCCGACGTCAGCCGGTACGGCATGGTGCGGCTGACGCCGCTCGGTCTGTACGGCCTGCGTGTCCGGCTCCTCGAAGCGGGGTTCGAGGCGCCCGCGGTGGGCGAACTGGCCGACAAGGGGGCCGATGTGCTCCTCGACGGCACCGCCGGCTTCCCGCCGGCCGCCGCCCGGGCCGAGACCGAGCAGTGGCTCGCCCGGCGTGAACCGCTCGCGGCGGCGCGGGAGTTGCTGAGCGCGGCCCGGGGCGTGGACGCGGGGGCGCCGTTGCGCCGGCTGTGCTGTCAGCAGGCGCTGGCGCTGGTGGGCGGGGCGGCGGAGCCGGCCCTGCGCGAGGTCCTCGACGACGCGGAACTGGGCGGGCTCGCGCGGGTGTGGCTCGCGGAGCACGGGGCGGCGGATGTGCCGGCGCCGCCGGAGTCGATGGTGTTCTGGCTGACCATCGACACGGTTGCGGCGCAGCTGGCCGCCGAGGGGAACTCGGCGGAGCTGCGGGAACTGGTGGAGGGGCTGGCGGCGGGCCACAGCGGGTTCTTCGCGGCGGCGTGGCGGGTGGAGCATCCGGCGACGGCGGAGGTGCTGGAGGCGATGGGACGGCTGCATCCGGACAAGAGGGTGGCGAAGGAGGCGCGGAAGGCGGCGTTCAAGGCGCGGTCGCAGCGGGGGGAGTGAGCGGGGGGCCCGCCGGTTCCGGCGCGTGAGGGTTTTCGCCCCCGCCGCCCCTACCCTTCCCGTCCTTTACACTTCCCGTCCTTTCAAGGGGCTCCGCCCCTTGGACCCCGAGGGTTCGTTGTCGGCCGGCCGCCGGTGGAGCTTCTCGCGCAGTTCCCCGCGCCCCTGACGGGGCGCCATGCCCCGTTGGGCCGGCGTTCACGCGAGCGCGGCACCGTGGCGCCGCAATCGCGGTGCGCCACCCTCCACGGTCGCCTCTTCCGTCACAGGAGTCAGCATGTCGCTCACCCGCAGGGACTTCACCGGACGAACCGCGCTCACCGGGGTCGGGGTCGCCCTGGCCGGCAGCGTCGGCGCGCTCGCCACCGCTCCGCAGGCGCTCGCCTCCACCGACCACCACAGCGCGGAGGACCACCACGGCGGCGTCGGCTACGGTCCGCTGATCGCCGACCCCAAGGGCGTCCTCGCGCTGCCCGCCGGGTTCTCCTACCGCGTCCTCACCTACAGCGGCCGCACCAGGCTGGAGTCGGGCGAGTACACGCCCTCCAACCACGACGGCACCGCCACCTTCGACGGCCCCCGCGGCGCCACCCTCCTCGTCAACAACCACGAGCTGAAGGGCCCGCGCGCCGACTGGCCGCACCCCGTGCCGCTCACCGAGGGGCTGGTGTACGACCCGGCCGCGTCCGGCGGCTGCACCGTCGTCGAGGTGCGCCACGACCACGTCGCCGAATGGGTCGGCATCGCCGGGACCTCCACCAACTGCGCGGGCGGCCACACCCCGTGGGACACCTGGCTCACCTGTGAGGAGACCGAGGACCGGGCCGGCCAGAACGGCATGACCAAGGACCACGGCTACGTCTTCGAGGTCGACCCCGCCGACCGCCGGGCCAACCGCGACCCCCGGCCGATCAAGGCGCTGGGCCGGTATGCGCACGAGGCCGTCGTCGTCGACCCCAAGCGCGGGCAGCTCTACCTCACCGAGGACGCCTCCGGACCCAACGGGCTGTTCTACCGCTGGACCCCGCCCCACGGCTTCCGCCACGGCCGCGGCCGGCTGCGCACCCTCGCCGACGACGCCGGTGTCCTCCAGGCCTTCAAGTGCTTCGACTCCGGCGGCAGATTCGTCGACGACCTCTCCCGCGCCACGCGGACCGGCACGGTGTACGGCGTCGACTGGGTCGACGTCCCCGACCGCGACGCCACGTCCACCCCCGTCCGCAAGCAGTTCACCGACGGCCAGGTCACCCGCGCCCGCAAGCTGGAGGGCATGTGGTGGGCGGACGGCGGCGCCTACGTCGTCTCCTCCTACGCCCGCGACGAGAGCCCCGTCCAGCACGACGGCCAGGTCTGGTTCTACGACCCCCGGCGCCGCACCCTCACCCTGAAGGTCCTCATCGGCGTCAACACCGACCCCGCCGCCGACGGCGCCTTCGACGGCCCCGACAACATCACCGTCTCCCCCTACGGCGGCCTCGTCATCGCCGAGGACGGCGAGGGCGTGCAGCACCTGTTCGGCGCGACGGACAGCGGCCGGACGTACCCCATCGCCCGCAACGAGCTCAACATCGGTACGGAGGAGGAGCCGGAGTACAGCGAGTTCACCGGCGTCACCTTCTCGCCCGACGGCCGCACCCTCTACGCCAACATCCAGACCCCGGGCATCATGCTCGCCATCACCGGCCCCTGGAAGCGCCAGAAGCGGTAGGCGAGGGCCCACGGCTCGGGGCGCCCGGTGGGAGGCGCCCCGGAGCCGGCGGTCGCGCGGGCCGGCCGTGCGTCACAGCGCCTTGGCGGCCGGCTTCACCATCCCCCGCACCGTGCGGGACTTCACGAACTCGCCCATGGCCGTCATGTCCCACTCGCCGGAGAACTGGCGGACCAGCTTGGCCATCATCACGCCGGTCTGGGCCTCGGCGTTGGTGAGGTCGAAGCGGACCAGTTCCTCGCCCGTCGCGGCGTCGATCAGGCGGCAGTACGCCTTGGCGACCTCCGTGAACTTCTGGCCCGAGAACGAGTTCACCGTGAAGACCAGGCCCGAGACCTCCTGCGGGATGCGGCCGAGGTCGACCACGATCACCTCGTCGTCACCGCCGCCCTCGCCGGTGAGGTTGTCGCCGGAGTGCTTGATCGCGCCGTTCAGGATCGACAGCTTGCCGAAGTAGCAGCTGTCGACGTGGTCGCGCTGCGGGCCGTAGGCGATGACCGAGGCGTCCAGGTCGATGTCCTTGCCGCGGTACGCCGGCTCCCAGCCGAGGCCCATCTTGACCTGGGCGAGCAGCGGGCGGCCGCCCTTGACCAGGGACACCGTCTGGTTCTTCTGGAGGCTGACGCGGCCCTTGTCCAGGTTGACCTTGCCGGCACCGGGGGCGGGGGCCGGGGGCTGCGCCGCGGGGGCCGGCGCGGGCGCGGTGGGCTGCGGCGGGGCCGTCGGCTGCGGCGGGGCGGCGGCGGGGGCCGGTTCCTCCACCGAGACGCCGAAGTCCGTGGCGATCCCGGCGAGGCCGTCGGCGTAGCCCTGGCCGACGGCGCGGGCCTTCCACGCGCCGTTGCGCAGATAGATCTCCATGATCACGAGGGCTGTCTCCGCGCCGAGCCGCGGGGGTGTGAACGTGGCGAGCACCGAGCCGTCGGCCGCGCTGCGGAGGGTGGCGGTGGGTTCGATGCCCTGGAAGGTCTGGCCGGCGGCGTCGGGGCTGGCGGTGACGACGATCTTCTCGATGCCCGGGGGAACGGCGGCGGTGTCGATGCCGATGGCGTCGGGCGTCGTGCCGCCGCCGGAGCGGTAGGTCACACCGGGGCCGGTGGGCTGGTTGTAGAAGATGAAGTCCTCGTCCGTGCGGACCTTGCCGTCGGGAGTGAGCAGCAGGCCCGATACGTCGAGTCGCACGGGGGCGGCGACGTCCACCGTCACCTGTGTGACGGGGAGAGGGATGTTCGAGCCGGGGGTCATAGCTGTCATGTGGGGTGTAACGAGCGGGGGCGCTTTACCGTTCCCTTACCTGGGCAGGATCGCCCGGCAGGACGCCGGCCCGCGCGCCCCCTTCGGCCGTACGGCCGCGTGGTGGCCGCAGGAGGACGGCGCTCACCAGACACGCGGCCAGCAGGGCCGTCCACAGCCACGCGGCCCCGAGCCGCAGGAGCCAGGTGAAGACGGTGGGGGCCAGCGCGGTGGCGATACTCCAGGAGAGCTGGTGGAGCGCGAAGTAGCGGCCGCGCGCGGCCCGCGGCGCCAGCCGGCCGACGAGGGCGCTCATGACCGGCGCGTGCGCCATCTCCGCCGCGGTGAAACAGACGATCGCCGCGCCGACGACGGCCATGGCGACGGCCGGCGCGGACACGGGAGCCGCCCACAGTCCGACGAAGCACAGCGCCCAGAGCAGCGCGGACAGCCGCAGGGTGGTCAGCGCGGGCACACGGTCCAGGAGCCGGGAGAACACGGTCTGCGTGCCCGCGACGAGCACGGTGTTCACCGTGAACACGGCCCCCGCGAACCAGCCGGCCAGACGCAGTTCACCGGTCAGATAGACGGCGAGGATCACGGGCATCACCATCGTGCAGAGCGCCAGGAGGAGGTTGGCGGTGACGGCGGCGGTGAAGGGGGCGTCCCGCAGGACGCGCCCGTAGCCCCGCCACGACTGTCTCCGTACCCTTTCTCCCTCCCCTGCCTCCGGCTTCCCGTCGTGCACCGGGGGCGCCGGGAGCGAGGAGACGGCGAGCGCGCCCGCGACGACGAAGCTGACGGCGTCGGCCAGGACCATCGTGCGCCCGACCGCCGCGCCGCCGGCCGCCTCCGCCGCGGCGAAGAGGACCGTACCCGCGCCCATGCCGATGTTGCGCAGCGCCCGCACCAGGCTGAACCACCGGTCCTGTTCGCCCGGAGCCGCGATCGACAGGACCGCCGGGCCGCTCGCCGTCCAGTAGAGGTTCTGGCCCACCCCCGCGAGGACGGCGCACCCGACGAGCTGCCAGGCGTGCTCCACCCCCAAGTAGCCGAAGAAGCCCACCGCCTGGAGCAGACTGCTCAGCGCGACCGCCCGCCCGGGGCCGAACCTGTCGATCACCGGCCCGAAGGCGGGGACACCGGCCATGGCGATCAGCGCCGCGGCCGACATGCAGGCGCCCACCGTGGTGAGGGACAGGGTGGTCGACCTGACGAAGTAGACCACCGAGAACGGCAGGAACATCCCCGAACCGAGGCTGTCGACGAGGATCGCCGCCACGAACCGCCGGTGTCCCGCGAGCCGCGGCAGCCCCCACCACGGGGGCGGCCACGGCCGGCGGTCGCTCACACCGAGACCGGGCTCGCCGAGGACACGTCGAAGACGTACGCGTCCGAGACACCCCTGACGAGCGGATCGACGTCGTCGAGTGCGGGCGCGGCGAGGTACACGAGACCCGCGAGGTTGGTCGAGTACATGACGTCGCTGATGACGTCGCCCGGCTTGTGCGCCAGGTCCACCTCGGTGACGCCGGGCACGGCCGCCAGTTCCTCGGCGCTGCTGAGCCGGGTGATGCGGCCCGGCCTGGCCGGCAGCATCACGTTGACCACGAGGTCCGCCCGCTCCACCGGGGCCAGGGCCGGCCGCAGCCCCAGCGACGTCTCGGTGTACGCCTGCCACAGATCCACTCCGTACTGGAGCCGGACGCCGCGGACGATGCCCCCGCCGCCCGGTCTGCACGCGATCTCGCCCACGAGGAAGCCCTCGGACGTCCTGAGCACCTCCAGATGGGTCACCCCGGCGTGCATCCCCAGCGCCCGCACCGCGGCGGTGTGCAGTTCGCGGACGGCCACGGCGTCCGGATGGTCCGGGGGCAGGTGGTGGGAGCCCTGCATGTGCCCGACCCCGTCGAGCACCGGCCGCAGATACCGCGAGACCGAGACGAAGACGGGCTCGCCGTCCGTGACGACGCCGTCGCAGTGGTACTCGGTCTCGATGTCCACGTACCGCTCCACGATCAGTGGGCAGCCCGTCGTCCGCAGGGCCGCACCGGCCGGCGACTCGCGGAACTCCCGGAAGCGGACCGGCGATTCGATCACGTCGACCCCCACGGTCCCGCTGCCGAAGACCGGCTTGACCACCACGGGCCAGCCCAGGTCCTCGGCGGCGGCCGGAAGACCGTCGAGCCGGAACGCCTGCCGGAAGGGGGCCACCGGCACGCCCGCGGCCGCCAGCCTCCGCTTCATCACGTACTTGTTGGCGAAGGCGTGCGCCGTCTCGAACCCCTCGCCCGGGAGGCCGAAGTACGACCGCAGCAGGCCGCCGGTCGCCACGCCGAACTCGGTCGGGGTCAGGATCGCGTCGATCGGGCGGTCCCCGAGCACACCGAGTGCCGCGTCCCGTACCGCGGTGAAGTCGTCGACACCGGGGACGAGCACGACCTCGGTCCCGGGCCCGTAGTAGCCGGCGCAGCCGGGCTCGGTGACGACGGTGACCGAATCGAGCAGCGGGGACGTCATCACCTCCGTCGGGAGGGGCTTCAGGGAACCGATGGCGAGGGCATGGTGGCCCACGGGAGTCCTCCAGTCTGCTGTGGTGTCTTGAGCGGGCCCCGCCGTCCGCGGGCAGGATCCGGTGTGCGGCTCAACGGGTCCCCAGCGCGGCGTCCAGCGCGTGGCGGACGTCGTCCACCAGCTCCGCGGTGGGCTCGCAGCCGCAGGAGATCCTGACGTATCCCGGAGGCACCTTGATGTGCGGCCAGGTGGCGATGTCGTTGGCCATGGTCTGCAACCCGCCGTAGCTGGTGGCCGGCACGATCAGCGCGCTCGCCTTGAGGAGGCGGTGCAGATGCTCGCGGTCCGGCAGCCGGAAGGCGAGGACGCCGCCCCCGCACACCATCTGCCGGGACGCGACGGCGTGACCGGGGTCGAGTTCCCAGCCCGGCCACCTCAGCCGGGTCACCTCCGGACGCCCGTGCAGCAGCTCCGTGAGTGCGGCGGCGTTCGCCGTCTGGCGCTCGTGACGCAGTTCGAGCGTGCCGATGGACCGGCGCGCCAGCCAGCAGTCGAAGGCCGACGGGATCGATCCGTGGAGGTGCCTCCAGTGCCGCAGCTGCCCGACCAGTTCCGGATCACGTGCGGTCACATGCCCCAGGATGATGTCGTTGTGCCCGCCGACGACCTTGGCGTCACTGGTGATGACCAGATCGGCGTCGAGTTCGAGCGGACGCTGGCCCAGCGGGGACGACACCGAGTTGTCCACCGCGAACAGGGCCCCGGCACCGTGGGCGAGCCGCGCGCACTCCCGCAGGTCGTGAATGCCCAGGAGCGGGTTGGTCGGTGACTCCAGGAGCACCAGCCGGGCCCCGGCCACGGCGTCGGGCAGCTGCCGGGCCACGTCGGTGAGCGGCCGCACGGTCACCGCGCGCTCGCCGAGCTGCTCGGCGATCTGCCGTGTCTCGTAGTAGGTGTCGGCGCCGACGACCACCGTGTCGCCCGGCCGCAGCAGACTCAGCATCACGCTGGAGACGGCGGACATGCCGCTGTTGAACACGACGGCCGTACCGCCGTCCATGGCGCCGAGCACCTCCTCGAGCGCGGAGGCGGACTCGTGGCCCCAACGGCCGTACCGCGTGGGCGCGATGTCGTCGAGATCCTGGTGGTACGCGGTGGAGAGGCCCAGCGGGGCGACGAGCGGGCCGGCGGCCTCCTTGGGCGGCATCACCGACTGGACGGCGAAACTGCCGGCGTGGGGCGGCGGGGTGGCGACGGTGGGTGCCTCGTACACGGTCACCGCCTCCCGGTGACGACGAGGAAGGGCGCGTGCCGGGGTTCCTCAGGCGCGGCCAGGGGGGCGTGCGCGGCCACGGAGTGGAAGCCGCACTCGACCATGAACTTCTCGTACCACTCGACCGGCCAGAACCAGTCCTCGATCTCCAGGGTCTTCCCGTGCCCCTTCAGCCAGGTCGTCATCGGGTCGCCCGCGGCGTAGGAGACGCCGGGATCACCGCTGCGGCAGGTGCTGAACTGGACCCCCGCGCTGTCCGGGTGCGGAACGACGATCCCGAAGGGCGCGTCCGGCCGCAGCAGACGGTGGATCTCCCTGCCGATCGCCAGATGCTGCTCCGGGTCCTGGAGCACGCACAGGACGAAGGTGCAGATGGCCGCGCCGAAGTGGCCGTCGGCGAGGTCCCGCAGCCGTCCGTCGGTGAGGTGCGCGAACCGGACTCCGGGCCGCGTCGCCCACCGCTCGGCCATGCCGATCATGTCCGGGGAGATGTCGCATCCGACGACCTCGTAGGCGTACCGCTCGGCGAGGAACGAGGCGACGGCCCCGGGCCCGCACCCGTAGTCCAGGACCGGGCCGGACACGTCCGTACCGAATCCCATCCGGTCGAAGAGTTCCGGATACGCGACCTGCCATTCGAGGGGATTGCCCAATGACGCGTACGTCTCCGCCTCCGTGCTGGAACTCCACCAGGGTGCCGTCACACATTCCTCCGATCACGGTCCCGTGGGACAGATGCCCGGGCGCCCGGTGGAACGTGCGAGGGCTGCCCGAGTGCGGCTCGTCGACTGTTGGGAGCGCTCCCACATCCCGGGAGATTGTGGGGGGCGCGGCACGGATCCGTCAATCGGTCCGGCGTCGTCAACTGCCTTGAGAGGGCGCTCTGTTGGGATCATGCGTGGTCAGGGGCGGGTGTGCGGAACCGGGTGGACCGCCCGGTTTCGGCCGGGCGGGCGTGTCCCGCGCGCTCCGGGGTTCTCGGAGCGCGCGGGAACCCCCGGGCCCCGACCGCCGCGGCGGTCCGGTGCTCGCGCACCCGGAACATCGCCGCGGCGGTGGCCTGGAAGCAACGTCGCCCGGTGGGTCCTACGGGACCACCACGATCTTGCGGCCCACGCCCGCCGCGAACTGTTCGAGCGCCTTCGGGTACTCCGTCAGGGGAAGACGGTCGCTGATGAAGATCTCCGGGTTCAGGACGCCCCCGGCGAACAGCTCCGCCGCCCGCTCGTAGCTGTGCAGCACCGCCATCGAGCCGGTGATGGTGATCTCCTGGTTGTAGATCCGGTACGGGTCGATCTCCACCCGGGTCGCATAGTCCGCGACCCCGAACTGAAGGAACGTGCCCGCCTTCGCGACCCGTCCGAGCCCGTCCTGGATCGCCGCCGCGTTCCCCGTCGCGTCGACCACCAGCTCCCAGCCCCGCGGCCGGTCCAGCTCGTCCGCGTTGCCGGCCGTCCCCGACACCCCGAGCCGCCGCGCCGTCTCCAGCCGCGCCGGGTTGATGTCGACGACGTCCACGCTCGCGGCGCCCGTCCGCTTGGCCAGTTCCAGCATCATCAGGCCCATCGTCCCGGACCCGTAGATCAGGACGTGCGCGCCGAGCTGCGACTTCAGGACGTCGTAGCCGCGCACCGCGCAGGACAGCGGTTCGATGAGGGCCGCGTCCTGGGTGCGGACGTGCTCGGGGAGCTTCACACAGTTGGCCACGGGCGCCACCGCGTACTGCGCGGCGCCGCCCGCCGTCGTCACACCGATCGCCGCCCACCGCTCGCACATGTTGTTGTGCCCGCTGCGGCAGTAGTGGCACTCGTAGCAGTACAGGGACGGGTCCACCGCCACCCGGTCGCCGACCGCGACCTCGGTGACCTGCGTCCCGACCCCGACCACCTCGCCGGCGAACTCGTGCCCGGGCACGATCGGCAGCTTGGGCGCGAACTCGCCCTGGAGGATGTGCAGATCGGTGCCGCACAGCCCGCACGCGGCGACCTCGACGACGACCTCGCGCGGACCCGGCGTCGGGTCCGGGACCTCGGTGACGACGGCGCGGCCCACGGACTCGATGACGGCGGCCTTCATTTCACGGCTCCCAACGACAGGCCCTGGACCAGCTTGTCCTGGGCGGCGAACCCCGCGGCGAGCACCGGCAGGGAGATGACGAGCGACGCGGCGCACACTTTGGCCAGGAACAGACCCTGGCTGGTGATGAAGCCGGTCAGGAAGACGGGCGCGGTCTCGGCGGCCACACCCGTCAGCACCCGGGCGAAGAGCAGTTCGTTCCAGCTGAAGATGAAGCAGATCAGGGCGGTGGCGGCGATGCCCGGCAGGGCGATCGGGGCCACCACACGGGCCAGGACCGTCGGCAGCCGCGCCCCGTCCACCCGGGCCGCCTCGATGACCGCGACCGGCACCTCGGCGAGGAAGGACTGCATCATCCACACCGCGATCGGCAGGTTCATGGAGGTGTAGAGGATGACGAGCAGCCAGATGTTGTCGAGCATGCCCGCGTTCTTGGCGAAGAGATAGACCGGCAGCAGGCCCGCCACCGCCGGCAGCATCTTCGTCGACAGGAAGAAGAACAGCACGTCGGTCCACTTGCGCACCCGGTTGATGGAGAGCGCGTACGCGGCCGGGAAGGAGAGCAGGAGGACGAAGAGCGTGGAGGCGATCGACGCCACCGCCGAGTTGATCAGCGCGGGCCAGGGGCTGGCCCCGCCGCCGACGCCAAAGAAGTCCCGGTAGCCGTCGAGGGTGAGCGCGGCGGCGAAGGACGGCGGGTTGGTCGCTGCGTCGGCCTCCGAGTGGAAGGAGGTCAGCGCCATCCAGGCGATGGGCAGGAAGAACAGCACTCCCAGCACCCAGGCCAGCAGGCCCAGGCCCGCCCCCCGGGTCCGGCCGGAGCGCTTGGCGCCGCCGGCCTCGTCGGCGGTCCGGGACGGTCGTACGCGACTTGCGGTGGCGCTCATGCGCGGGACACCTCCTCGCGGAACAGGGACGACACCACGCGCAGCGCGAAGGTGGCGATGATCAGGGAGCCGATGACCACCAGGACGCCGGCCGCCGAGGCGAGCCCGTTCTCGTGCGCCTGGTAGAAGCTCTGGTAGACGGTGTACGGCAGGTTGGCGGTGCCCAGGCCGCCGGACGTGATCGTGAAGACCGCGTCGAAGTTCTGCACGATGTAGATCGAGCCGAGCAGGGCGCCCAGTTCGAGGTAGCGGCGCAGGTGCGGCAGCGTCAGATGGACGAAGATCTGCCAGTCGCTCGCGCCGTCCACCTTGGCGGCCTCGATCTGCTGGTGGTCGCGGCTCTGCAACCCGGCCAGCAGGATCAGCATCATGAAGGGCGTCCACTGCCACACCAGCGAGGCCTCGACGGCGAGCAGCGGCGTGTTCGAGACCCAGTCCGGCTGCGGGCCGCCCACGTAGTGCAGCAACCCGTTGAGCAGGCCGTACTCGGGGTTGTACAGCACGTGCTTCCACAGCAGCGCCGCCGCCACCGGAACCACCAGGAAGGGGGCGATCAGCAGCGTGCGCACCACGCCCCGGCCGGGGAACTTCCGGTCCAGCAGCAGGGCGAGCGCGAGGCCGAGGACCAGGCTGACCAGGACGACGGCCACGGTCAGCAGGATCGTCGTCCACACCGAGTGCCGCAGGTCGGCGTCGGTGAGGACCTGCTGGTAGTTGTCGACGCCGGTGAACTTGCGGGCCTTGGGGTAGAGCGCGTTCCAGTCGAAGAAGGAGATCACCAGCGTGGCCACGAAGGGCAACTGGGTCACGGCGATCATGAAGATGAGGGCGGGCAGCAGCGGTGCCCGGGTGGCCCAGGCGCGCAGCCGCGCGGAGGGCTGTTTCACGTCGTGCGCGGGGGAGGCGGCCACGGGGGCCGCGGTGGTGGCGGTCATCGTCCCTCGTACTCCTCGGAGATCTGCTCGGCGAGCTTCTGGGACTTCTTCAGGGCCGACTCGACGGACTGGCGTCCGGCGATGGCCGCGCTGATCTCCTGCGAGACCTTGGTGCCGAGATCGGTGAACTCGGGGATGCCGACGAACTGGATGCCGGGCGCGGGCCGCGGCTGGACGCCGGGATCATTGGGGCGGGCGTTCTCGATGGCCTCGCGGGTCATCTCCTGGAAGGCGCCCGCCTCCGCGCGGTAGTCGGGGTTCTCGTATGTCGACGCCCGCTTGCCGGCGGGCACGTTGGACCAGCCGATGGTGTCGCCGACCAGCTGCTCGTACTCCTTGCTGGAGGCCCAGGAGACGAACTTCCACGCCTTGTCGGTGTTGCGGGAGGCCTTCTGTATGCCCCACGCCCAGGTGTAGAGCCAGCCGGAGGACTTGGTCTTCTCCACCGGCGCCGGGGCGTAGCCGATTTTGCCCTTGACCGGGGACTTGTCCGCCTCCAGGGAACCGGCCGCGGAGGTGGCGTCGTACCACATGGCGACCTTGCCCTGGGTGAGGTTGTTCAGGCACTCCGCGAAGCCGGACTGCGGGGCGCCGGACTCGCCGTGCGCGCGCACCAGGTCGACGTAGAACTTGGTCGCCTTCTCGAAGGCGGGGTCGGTGAGCCGGGCCTTCCAGTCCTTGTCGAACCAGGTGCCGCCGAAGGTGTTCACCACCGTGGTCAGCGGCGCCATGATCTCGCCCCAGCCGGGCAGTCCGCGCAGACAGACGCCCTTCATCCCGGACTTGGCGCCGTCCACCTTCGCGGCCAGGTCCGCCACCTGGTCCCAGGTGGGGTGCGCGGGCATCTTCAGCCCCTTCTCCTCGAACACGTCCTTGCGGTACATCAGGAAGGACGACTCGCCGTAGAAGGGCTGGCCGTAGAGCTTGCCGTCGTCGCCGGTGAGCGACTGGCGCATCGGCTTGAGGACGTCCTTCTCGTCGTACGACGGGTCCTTCGCGACGTAGCTGTTCATCTCGTGCAGCCAGCCGTTGCGGGCGTAGATGGGGATCTCGTAGTTGGACAGTGTCGCCACGTCGTACTGGCCGGCCTGGTTGGCGAAGTCCTGGCTGATCTTGTCGCGGACGTCGTTCTCCGGCAGCACGGTGAAGTTCACCTTGATGCCGGTCTCCTTGGTGAAGTGGGCGGCGGTGAGCTTCTGCAACTCCACCATCTGCGGGTTGTTGACCATCAGGACGTTGACGGAGTCACCGCCGGAACCGGATCCGCCCGCTCCGACCCAGCAGCCGGAGAGCAGCGGTGCGAGCAGCGTTCCCGCGGCGGCCATGGCGAGCGTGACTCGCGGCCTCCGTCGGCTCTGGGTGCGCATGGATCGCTCCTGGAGGAGGGGGATGGGTGAAGGGGTGTGCAGGGACATGGGGCGCATAAGGGGCATATGGGGATGACTGGGGCTTGCGTAGGCGGGGTGGGGTGGGCTCAGACTCGGATGACCTGCGGGCCCAGCAGGGAGTACCGGTGGGCCTCGGAGGCGGGCAGCAGGGTGCTGGTGACGATCGCCTCCAGCGAGCCGACCTCCGCGAACCGGCAGAAGCTCACCGCGCCGAACTTGGTGTGCACCCCGGTGAACACCGTGCGCCGGGAGGCGCGGATCGCCTGGGTCTTGACCTCGCTGACGGCCGGGTCGGGCGTGGTCAGTCCGTACTCGCGGGAGATGCCGTTGGCGCCGATGTAGGCCAGGTCGATGACGAATCCGGCCAGCATCTTCGTCGTCCAGTGGTCGACGGTGGCGAGGGTGCCGGGGCGCACCCTGCCGCCGAGGAGGAGGACGCTGATGTTGCCCGCCTCCGCGAGCGTGCCGGCCGTGGCCAGGGAGGCGGTGACCACGGTGAGCGGGCGGTCGCGGGGCAGGGCCTCGGCGATGAGCTGCGGGGTGAAGCCCTCGTCGACGAAGACGGTCTCCGCGTCGCCGAGGAGTTCCGCGGCGGCGGCCGCGATCCGGCGCTTCTCGGGGACGTGGCTGGTGGCGCGGAAGGCGAGGGTCGTCTCGAAGCCGGCGCTCTCCACGGGGTAGGCGCCGCCGTGGGTGCGGCGGACCAGGCCGTGGTCCTCCAGCGCGCGCAGGTCGCGGCGGACGGTCTCCTTGGCGACGCCGAGCTGGGTGGCGAGGGCGGCGACGTCCACGGAGCCGGTGCGGCGGGCGGCCGTGACGATCTCGCGCTGCCGTTCCTCGGCCGATCGTGTCGTCATGGCTGGTACCTGCCCTCTCGCTGCCGCTGGATGCCGTTCGGTACGGCTCGTGGCCGCGGGTTGTCGCTGTGGCATCGCTGTGCCCGTTCGGGCCCTGTCGGGCCTTGGGGAGAGTTCTACAGCGGGGGCGCGGTGCTGACCAGGTCTGTTGCCGGTCCGAGTGGGCCCGTTTGTGCCCGCTTCGGGGGGTGAGGGGCGAGCGACGACCTGCGGGGTGGGGGCGCGGCGAGTGGGAACGGGCAGTGGGCGTGCCCGGGAGGCGGGGGACGGGGGTCTGTTTCGTGCCCGGGGGGCGTGCGAGGGCGCGCCCCGGTGCGCCCGGGTGCGCCTTGCCCGTAGGGGGCGCCGGGTCGCGAGGCTCGCCACCGGACGGGCCCCGCCCGCGTGCTCAGTGGGCGCGAAGACCGGCGAGGTGGAGGCGGAGGAAGCGGCGCCACGAAGTGTCGTCGCCGTCGGGGGAAGCGGCGACCACCGCCCGGATCGCGACGATGAGCGCCTTCATGTCGCCCGCTGTCACGTCCTGCGCGAGATACCCCGCGTCGACCGCCTTCCGGGTGAGCTGCCGGACTCGGTCCGCCGTTCGCGCGCTCGTCTCGTCGTCGCCGGAGACCCGGTCGGCCAAGGCCGCCGCGTACCGGCGCTTCTCCGCGTTGAAGGCCCCCACGAATTCGAGGAATTCCTCCAGGCCGGCGGCGGGGTCGGGGTGGGCGAGAGCGGCTGCGGCGGCCTGGTCCAGCTCGTCGACGAAGAGCCGCGCGATGGCGTCCAGGAGGGCGTCCTTGCCGGCGAACCGCCGGTAGATCGTGCCGACGCCGAGACCGGCGCGGGAGGCGATGGCCTCCATGCTCGCCTGCGGTCCCTGCTCGGCGAAGACCGCGCGGGCGGCGTCGATGACGATCGCGTCATTGCGCAGCGCGTCCCGGCGGGGAGCGCGGCGAGAGGGCGAGGGGCCGGTACGTGGGTTCACGGCCCCAGTGTACGCGGAAACGGAACTGGCATTCCGTATCGTGTTAAGGTGAATACAGATTCCGGATCGATGAGGGGAAGCCGCTCATGAGGACCACGGCCGGCTGGCAGAGCCTTGCACCGAACAGCAACGCGCTGACGCGCGTCACCATCGAGCGGCGCGACCCGCGCCCCGACGACATCGCCGTGCGGATCGACTACTGCGGTGTCTGCCACAGCGACCTGCACCGCATCCACGGGATGCTCGGGGAGACGGAGCTGGTCCCGGGGCACGAAGCCACCGGCGTCGTCGTCGCCACCGGCCGGGCGGTCACCGGCTTCGTCGTGGGCGAGCGGGTCGCCATCGGCACGATCGTCGACTCGTGCGGCGAGTGCGCCATGTGCGAGGCCGGGCAGGAGAACTACTGTTACAACCGCCCGACCACCACCTATGGCGGAACCGACCGTGTCGACGGCACCCCGACCAAGGGGGCCTACAGCCGTGAGTACGTCCTGCGTGAGAAGTTCGCCCTCCCCTTGCCCGACGGGCTCGACCCGGCCGCCGCGGCACCGCTCATGTGCGCCGGCGTCAGCGTCTGGGAGCCCCTGCGGGCCGCCGGGGTCGGCCCGGGCAGCCACGTTGCCGTCGTCGGCCTGGGAGGGCTCGGCCACCTCGCGGTGAAGCTCGCCGTCGCGCTCGGAGCCGAGGTGACCGTCCTCAGCCGCAGCGCCGCCAAGGAGCGGGACGCGCTGAGCCTGGGGGCGACCGGACTGCTGGTGACCACCGACGAAGCCCGGGTCGCCGCGGCACGGGGCCGCTTCGATTTCGTCCTCGACACCGTCTCCGCCGATCACGCGCTCACGCCGCTCATCGGCATGCTGGGACTCGACGGAACCCTGTGCGTCCTCGGGAACCCCTTGCTGTCCGGGCCACAGCTCTGGGAGCTGGGGGCCGGCCGCAAGAAGCTCACCTCCTCCGGCACGGGAGGGCTGCGGCAGACCGTGGAAATGCTGGACTTCTGCGCCGCGCACGGCATCACGGCCGACGTCGAGATCCTTCCCTCGAGCGAGGTCGAAACGGCGTTGAACCGCCTCGCCGACGGCGATGTCCGCTACCGGTTCGTACTCGACATGTCCGACCTCGACACGTAGCCGTCCTTCACGAGGCCGGGCCCGGTGCGCCGGGCGTCCCCGGGCCCCGCCTCGCTGATCCGAACGGCAGGTCCTAGTACGGCCAGAGCGGCGGGTCGGTCAGGAAGCGGCCGCCCACGTGGGTGGTCGCGGGGGCTTCGCCCTGTGCGGCCAGCAGCGCGGGGGCGAACCTCTCGGAGTCGTCCTGCGGGGCGTAGCCCAGCGCCCGCGCGCCGGTGAGGTCCCACCACAGCCGCGTGTTCGCGGAGGAGCCGTAGACCACCGTGTGGCCGACGTCCGGCGCCGTCAGCGCCGCGTGGAAGAGCCGCGCACCGTCCTCCGGGCTCATCCACAGGGACAGCATCCGCACGTCCACCGGCTCGGGGAAACAGGAGCCGATACGGACGGAGACCGTCTCCACGCCGTGCTTGTCCCAGTACAGCTGCGCGAGGTCCTCGCCGAAGGACTTGGACAGTCCGTAGAAGGTGTCGGGGCGGCGCGGGGTGTCGACGGGGATGAGCGGATCACCGCTCCCCGGCACCGGCGTGTACCCCACCGCGTGGTTGGACGACGCGAAGACGACCCGCTCCACGCCCTCCTCCCGCACCGCCTCGTACAGGTGGTACGTCCCCTCGATGTTGGCCGCGAGGATCTTCTCGAACGTGGACTCCACGGAGATCCCCGCGAGGTGCAGCACCGCGTCGACCCCGCGCACCGCCTCCCGCACGGCCCCCCGGTCGGCGAGGTCGCCGACGATCGCGTCCGGCTCGCCCTCGACCGGCCGGACGTCGAACAGCCGCAGCTCGTAGCCGTACGAGGGCAGCAACTCCCGCATCAGCGTGCCGAGTCCGCCGGCGGCGCCGGTGAGCAGAACGGTGCGGGGAGCGGGCATCCGCGGTCTCCTTGAGTCGGCCGGTACGAGCATGTGCGGGCACGGGAAACGCGCGCCTCATCCATTCACATGCGTGGACACGCTACGAAGGGACGTTCTCCCGCGTCAAGTACCCCTCGCCCCGCCCCCATCGCGTCGTCGTGCACGCTTGACCCGTGCCAGGGCCGCCGCTTAGCGTGGCGTCGTTCATGAGTGTGTACGTGAATCAGAAACATGGAAGGCGTGTCGGGGGCGCGACCACCCGTGCGCCCCTGCCCAGGGAGAGCCCGTGACCTCGTCCCCTCTCGCCGCTCGTCTCAGTGTGCCCAGCGGGCCGCTGTTCTTCCCCGTCACCGCGTACGGCCCCGACGGCGCCGTGGACCCGACCGCCTATCGCGCGCATGTGCGCCGGGGCGTCGAGGCCGGGGCCGCGGCCGTCTTCGCCTGCTGCGGCACCGGCGAGTTCCACGCGCTGACGCCGGAGGAGTACGAGGAGTGCGTACGGGCGGCCGTGGCCGAGACCGCCGGGCGCGTGCCCGTCGTCGCGGGCGCGGGCTACGGCACCGCGCTCGCCACGCGACTCGCGCGCCGCGCGGAGGCCGCGGGCGCCGACGGTCTGCTCGCCATGCCGCCCTACCTGGTGAAAGCCGGCCAGGAGGGCCTGCTGCGGCACTACCGGGAACTGGCCGCCGCCACCACGCTCCCGGTCGTCGTCTACCAGCGCGACAACGCCGTCTTCACTCCGCGGACCGTCGTCGAACTGGCCCGCACCGAGGGCATCGTCGGCCTCAAGGACGGCCACGGCGACCTCGACCTGATGCAGCGCACGATCAGCGCCGTGCGCGGCGAGGTGCCCGGCGACTTCCTCTACTTCAACGGCCTGCCCACCGCCGAACAGACCCAGCTCGCCTACCGGGCGCTCGGCGTCTCCCTGTACTCCTCGGCCGTGTTCTGTTTCGTCCCCGAGATCGCCGTCGCCTTCCACCACGCGCTGCGCGACGGCGACGACGCGACCGTGCGGCGCCTGCTCGACGGCTTCTACCGGCCCTTCGTCGAACTGCGCGACCGGGGCCGCGGCTACGCTGTCTCCCTGGTCAAGGCGGGCGTACGGCTGCGCGGGCTCGATGTGGGCGAGGTGCGGCCGCCGCTGCACGAACCGTCCGAGGACCACGTCAAGCAGCTCGCGGCGCTCGTCGACCGCGGCTGCGCACTGCTGGAGGAGGACCGGTGAAGGCGTCGGCGTTCGTCTACCCCTGGGACGTCAACGGGGACCCGGAGGCGCCCGGGCGCATCGCCGGGCTCGGGGTGCGGCAGGCGACCCTGGCCTCCGCGTACCACTCCACGCGCGCACTGACCCCGCGCCACCCCCGGCACCGGATCGTGACGGCCGAGCACGCCGCCGTGCTGTACCCGGCGGGGGAGCGGTGGCAGGGGCGCGCGCTGCGGCCGTACGCCGCCGGGGACTGGGCGCCGGGGGACGCCTTCGGCGAGGCCGCCGCCGCGCTCACGGACGCCGGTCTCGAGGTGCACACCTGGGTCGTGCTCGCGCACAACTCCCGGCTGGGCGCCGAGCATCCGGAGACCTCCGTCGTCAACGCGTACGGGGACCGCTACCCGTGGGCACCCTGCATCGCGCAGCCCGCCACGCGTACATACCTCGTGGACCTCGCGGCGGAGGCGGCCGTGCGGCCGGGCGCGGCCGGTACCGAGCTGGAGTCGCTCGGCTGGTACGGGTTCGCGCATCTGCACGCCCACGACAAGACCGGCGGGGTCGGGCTCGGCGACGCCGGGCAGTACCTGATGTCGCTGTGCTTCTGCGGGACGTGCCGGGCGGGGTACGGCACCGACGCGGACGAGCTGGCGGCGGCCGTACGGGACGCGCTGGAGCCGGTGTGGCGGGGGGCGCCCTCCGGCGGGGGATGGCCGGCGGTGGAGAAGCTGCTCGGCGCGGAGCGGGCGGCGCTCACGCGGGCGTGGCGGGAGCCGGTGGCGCGGTCCTTGCGGGAGGAGGCGGTCGCGGCGGTGCGGGGGGTGGCGCCTGAGGGCTTCCAGGTGCTGCTGCACGCGGATCCGGTCTGGTACCACGTCGGGGCCAACGCGGGCGTCGACCCCGGGCATGTTCTCGGGGTGGCGGACGGGGTGGTCGTGCCGTGCACGGGCGGGGCGGGGGCGCTGGTTCCGTTCGCGGAGCGGGCGGGGGACGGAGGTTCCGTACTGGCCGCGAACCTCACCGTGGTGTCCGGGATGGGCGGCAGCCCGGGCACGCTGGCGGCGGACGCGCGGGGGGCGGCGGAACTGGGCGCGACGGAGTTGCGCCTGTACCACGCCGGGTTGGCGTCGGACGCGGACCTGGCGGCGGTACGGACCGCTCTCGCGGAGCTGCACCACTGATTCTCTCGGCTGACCGCCGGTGGGGCTTCTCGCGTGGTGCCCCTTCAGGGGCGCGGGGAACCGCGCGACCAGCCACGGCCCACCCGCGCCCGCCGACGAACCCACCCACCCGAGCTCTCCCGCGCCGGGGTGCAAGGGGCGGGGCCCCTTGAAGGGACGATGGGGGTCCCCCTGCTCATGGGGGTCCCCCCTGCTCGAGCGCAGTCGAGAGCTTGGGGGAGAAGCCGAGAGCTTGGGGGAGGGCAGGGGCGGCGGGGGCGAAAACCGCTTGGGCGGTGGCGATGAGTTTCGGGGGCCCGGGCCGTCCAACCTTCGAGGGGCGAACTCCGTATCCCGCCCCCCGAGCGAGGAGACACGCATGGACACCACCGCCGTCGACCTGGGCCCGCAAACCCTCATCGTCGCCCGGCTCGCGGACACCGTCCGGGACGCACAGCTCACGGACCCCACCCCCTGCCCCGGCTGCTCCGTGGGAAGCATGATCGGCCACCTGTTCGGACTGTCCGTCGCCTTCCGCGACGCCGGCCGCAAACGGCTCGGCGCCACGACGGACACGGCCCCGGACGTCGCCGGCACGGACCTCCCGCCCGGCTGGCGGACGGAACTGCCGAAGGCGCTGGAGGAACTCGCGTCGGTGTGGCGCGAGCCGGAGTCGTGGAGCGGCACGACCCGGGCGGGCGGGGTGGACCTGCCGGGTGCGGTCGCCGGGGCGGTCGTGGCGGACGAGCTGGTGATCCACGGATGGGACCTGGCGCGGGCGACGGGGCAGGAGTACGCACCGGACGAGGGCGCCCTGCGCATGGCACACGGCTTCCTGGCGGCGGCGGAGGACAAGGAACGGGGCGAGGGCGTCTTCGGGCCGGTCGTCCGCGTGGAGGAGAGCGCGCCGCTGCTCGACCGGGCGCTCGGCCTCAGCGGCCGCGACCCGGCCTGGCGCCGCCCGTAGCCACGTCCCGGCCCTGCGGGGTCGAGACAATCCCGTCGGAACCATTGACGCCCCGTCACCGCGCGCCTACCTTCATCGCGTCGTACTTCGTACGTCATATATGAGACGCGATATCCGAGAGGCGCGCATGACCTCTGTGCCCACGCCGATCCCTTCCCGCACGCAATTCGTGCTGGAAGGGATCAAACACCGCATCCTCACCGGACAGCTCAGCCCCGGCCACCCCCTCGTCGAGACCGAACTCGCCGCACAGTTCGGGGTCTCCAAGACCCCCGTCCGCGAGGCGCTCAAGACGCTGGCCGGCACCGGGCTCGTCGTGATGAACCAGTACAAGGGCGTCACGGTGCGCACGGTGGACGCGGACATGGCGCGCGAGGTCTACGACGTACGCCTCCTGCTGGAACCGGAGGCCCTGCGCCGCTCCGTCCGGCGCGGCTCCGCCCTGGACGCCGCCCGCGACGCCCTCGCCCGCGCCGACCGGGCCGCCGACACCGCCGAACGCTCCCTGGCCAACCGGGAGTTCCACCGCGCCCTCTACGTCAGCTGCGGCAACCCCCTGCTCGGCCGGATGCTCGACGAGGTGCGCGACCAGGCCGCCCTCGTCTCCGCCGTCGTCTGGTCGACCCACCCCTCCTGGGAGCAGGAGGCCGCCGAGCACCGCGAGATCCTGCGGCTCGCCCTGGCCGGCGACGCGGACGGCGCGGCCCGCGCCCTGCACGCCCACATCGCGGACTTCGTACGGCGGGCCTTCCCGGACGCGGCGGACGAGACCCCCGAGGGCACCCTCCCCCAGGTGCCCCGGCCCCGTGAGGAGGAAGGCCGGCGATGAGCGGCAGCAGCGTGGCGTTCGAGGCACAACGGACCGCCCTGGCCGACGTGGTGGCGATCCCGGTGACCCCGTTCGCCGAGGACGGCACCATCGACCGGGACACCCACCGGGCACTGCTGCGCCGGCTGCTCGACGGCGGCGTCGGCATCCTCACCCCCAACGGCAACACCGGCGAGTTCTACGCCCTCACCCCCGACGAGCGGCGCCTGGTCACCGAGTCGACCATCGACGAGGCGGGCGACCGGGCCAGCGTCCTCGTCGGCGTCGGCCACGACGTGCCGACCGCCGTCGCCTCCGCCCGGCACGCCCGCGAACTCGGCGCCCAGATGGTGATGGTGCACCAGCCCGTGCACCCCTACGTCTCCCAGGGCGGCTGGGTCGACTACCACCGGGCGGTCGCCGAGGCCGTGCCCGAACTGGGTGTCGTCCCCTACATCCGCAACGCGCTGCTGCCCGGCGCCCGGCTCGCCGAACTCGCCGACGCCTGCCCCAATGTGATCGGCGTGAAGTACGCCGTCCCGGACGCCGCCCGCTTCGCCGGCTTCGCGCGCGACGCGGGGCTCGAACGGTTCGTCTGGGTCGCGGGGCTCGCCGAGCCGTACGCCCCCTCGTACTTCTCCGCGGGCGCCACCGGCTTCACCTCCGGGCTCGTCAACGTCGCCCCGGCCGTCTCGCTGAACATGATCGAAGCGCTTCGATCGGGCGACTATCCGGCGGCCATGAAGATCTGGGAGCAGATCCGCCGCTTCGAGGAACTGCGCGCGGCCAACGGCTCCGCCAACAACGTCACCGTCGTCAAGGAGGCCCTCGCCTCGCTCGGCCTGTGCCGGCGCGACGTACGCCCGCCGAGCAAGCCGCTGCCCGAGGACGAGCGGGCCGAGGTCGCCGCGATCGCCGCGGGGTGGTCGATATGAACGCCCCCGCCCCCAAGCGCCCGGAGGAGCTGCGCAGCCACCAGTGGTACGGCACGGACGGGCTGCGCTCCTTCAGCCACCGCGCCCGCACCCGTCAGCTCGGCTACCTCCCCGAGGAGCACCTGGGCAAGCCGGTCGTCGCCGTCCTCAACACCTGGTCCGACATCAACCCCTGCCACGTCCATCTGCGCGACCGCGCCCAGGCGGTCAAGCGGGGGGTCTGGCAGGCCGGCGGCTTCCCCCTCGAATTCCCGGTCTCCACCCTCAGCGAGACCTTCCAGAAGCCGACCCCCATGCTCTACCGCAACATGCTCGCCATGGAGACCGAGGAGCTGCTGCGCTCCTACCCGGTCGACGGGGCGGTGCTGATGGGCGGTTGCGACAAGTCCACCCCCGCGCTGCTGATGGGCGCCGCCAGCGTCGACCTGCCGGCCGTGTTCGTGCCCGCCGGGCCGATGCTGCCGGGCCACTGGCGCGACGAAGTGCTCGGCTCCGGCACCGACATGTGGAAGTACTGGGACGACAGGCGGGCCGGCCTCATCGGCGACTGCGAGATGCAGGAGCTGGAGAGCGGCCTGGCCCGTTCGCCCGGCCACTGCATGACCATGGGCACCGCCTCCACCCTGACCGCCGCCGCCGAGGCGCTCGGCGTCACGGTTCCCGGCGCCTCCAGCATCCCGGCCGTCGACTCCGGGCACGACCGCATGGCGGCCCGGGCGGGCATGACGATCGTGGACCTGGTCCACCGGGACCGGAAACCGAGCGACATCCTCACCGCCGACGCCTTCGAGGACGCCGTCACCACCGTGCTCGGCCTCGGCGGCTCCACCAACGCGGTGATCCATCTGATCGCCATGGCGGGCCGCGCGGGCGTCACCCTCACGCTCGACGACTTCGACCGCATCGCCCGCACCGTCCCGGTCCTCGCCAACGTCCGCCCCGGCGGACAGACCCATCTGATGGAGGACTTCCACTTCGCCGGCGGACTGCCCGGCTTCCTCTCCCGCATCCCGGACCTGCTCCACCTGGACCGCCCCACCGTCTGCCACGACACCCTGCGCGAGCAGCTCGCCGGCGCTCAGGTGCACCACGACGACGTGATCCGCCCCCGCGACAACCCGGTCGCGGACGAGGGCGGGGTCGCCGTCCTGCGCGGCAACCTCTGCCCGGACGGCGCCGTCATCAAGCACATCGCCGCCGAACCGCGTCTGCTCAAGCACACCGGACCCGCCGTCGTCTTCGACGACTACAAGCAGCTCCAGCGCACCATCAACGCCCCCTCGCTCGGCATCACCGCCGACAGCGTCCTCGTGCTGCGCAACGCGGGCCCCAAGGGCGGACCCGGCATGCCCGAGTACGGCATGCTGCCGATCCCGGACCACCTGCTCAAGCAGGGCGTGCGGGACATGGTGCGGATCTCCGACGCCCGGATGAGCGGCACCAGTTACGGCGCCTGCGTGCTGCACGTGGCGCCCGAGTCGTACATCGGCGGACCGCTCGCCCTGGTGCGCACCGGCGACACGATCACCCTCGACGTGGACGCGCGGACACTTCAACTCAACGTCAGTGACGAGGAGTTGGCGCGTCGGCGGGCGGAGTGGACGCCGCCGCCCGTGCGGTACGAGCGGGGCTACGGCGCGCTCTACTCCGAACAGATCACCCAGGCCGACACCGGCTGCGACTTCACCTTCCTGGCCCGCAAGGGCACCGTGCCGGACCCGTACGCGGGCTGACGCCCACCTCCGAAAGAGATCGCCGAAGCGCTTCAGCCATGACTCATGTGCATGTAGCAAGCGCTTCCTGCACCGTCCGTACACGACCCCTCGCAAGCGAACGGAGAAGAGTCATGGCCCAAGCCGCAGCCGTGGCGAAGCCCCCCGCGCCACCCCGGCGGCGCCGTGCCTCCGCGACGCCGCGCAGGCTGCCGTATCTGCTGATCGCCCCGGCCGTCCTGCTCATGCTGGGTTTCATCGCCTACCCGGTGATCAGCGTCTTCTACTACAGCCTTCAGAACTACAACCCCACCAAGCCGTGGCGGAACGGCTTCGCGGGCTTCGACAACTTCGTCCACGCCTTCACCGACGACCCGCAGTTCTGGGACACGCTCACCTTCAGCGCCAAGTGGGTCGTGGTGGAGGTCGGGTTGCAGCTCCTCCTCGGCCTCGCGCTCGCCCTCATCGTCAACCAGACCTTCGCCGGCCGGGCCTTCGGCCGCGCGCTGGTCTTCTCCCCGTGGGCCGTCTCCGGTGTGCTGACCTCGGCCATCTGGGTGCTGCTCTACAACTCCCAGACCGGCGTCAGCCGTTACCTCGCCGACCTGGGCGTCGGCGAGTACGGCACCAGCTGGCTCTCCGACACCTCCACCGTCTTCCCGGCGGCCGTCGTCGCCGATCTGTGGCGCGGGGTGCCCTTCTTCGCCATCCTCATCCTCGCCGACCTCCAGTCCGTCTCCCGCGATCTGTACGAGGCCGCCGAGGTGGACGGGGCGAGCAGGCTCCAGCAGTTCTGGCACATCACGCTGCCGCATCTGAAGGACGCCATCGTGCTCTCCACGCTGCTGCGCGCGGTGTGGGAGTTCAACAACGTCGACCTGCTCTACACCCTCACCGGCGGCGGCCCAGCCGGCGAGACCACCACGCTCCCGCTGTACATCGCCAACACCAGCGTCGACGCGCACAACTTCGGTTACGCCTCGGCCCTGACCACCGTCGCCTTCGTGATCCTGCTCTTCTGCTCGATCGTCTATCTGCGGCTGAGCAAGTTCGGAGGGGAGGGCAAGTGATCACCGGATACGGTACGAAGGACGAAGCGCACGGCACGGACATCGACGCCGTCGCCGCGCCCGCCCCCGGCCCCGAGCGGCCCGCGCCGCCCCGCCGCGGCCGGCGGCGCGCCTGGGACGAGGTGCCCCGCTGGCAGATCTACGTCCCGCTCTCGCTCTACCTGGTCTTCACCCTCGTCCCCTTCTACTGGATCCTGCTCTTCGCGGTCCGCCCGGCCGGCTCCACCTCGCTGGCGCCCTGGCCGATGACCACCGAGCACTTCGAGAAGGTGTGGACCGAGCGGGCGTTCGGCACCTACTTCCAGAACAGCGTCCTGATCGGCGTCGCCACCCTGGTGATGACCACCCTGGTCGCGCTCGCCGGCGGGTACGCCCTCGCCCGGTTCGACTTCAAGGTCAAGCGGGGCTTCCTGCTCGCCCTGCTCTGCTCGCAGTTCGTGCCCGGGGCGCTGCTGCTCGTGCCGCTGTTCCAGATCTTCGCCAAGCTCCAGATGATCAACTCGCTGGGCAGTGTCATCATCGCCGAGACCGTCTTCCAGCTGCCGCTGTCGATGATCCTGATCAGCGGGTTCATCCGGAACGTGCCCTACTCCCTGGAGGAGGCCGCCTGGGTCGACGGCTGCGGCCGGCTCACCGCGTTCCGCATCGTCGTCCTGCCGCTGCTGCGGCCCGGACTGATCGCGGTCGGTTCCTTCGCCTTCGTGCACGCCTGGAACCACTTCCTGTTCGCGCTGATGTTCCTCTCCGACCAGAGCAAGCAGACCATCCCCGTCGGTCTCAACACCCTGATGAACGCGGACAGCGTCGACCTCGGCGCGCTCGCCGCGGGCGGCATCATCGCCGCCGTGCCCGTGGTGATCGTCTTCGCGTTCATCCAGAAGTGGCTGATCACCGGCTTCAGCGCGGGGGCGGTGAAGGGCTGACATGACCGCCGCCGACCCCCTCGCCGCCACCGCCGCCGAACCCGTCGCGGCCGCCACCGTGCCGCTCCCCACCCCGATCCCCGTCGTGCTCGCCGGGGCCCGCGGCCACGGCGGGTGGCACCTCGCCAACATCGGCCGCCTCCAGGACAAGGGACTCGTCCGGCTCGCCGGGATCTGCGAGCTGAAGCCCCTCACCCCCGACGAGATCCCCGACGGCCTCGGCACCCCCGCGCAGTCCTCCGACCTCGGCGCGCTGCTCGACGCCACCGGCGCCCGGATCGCGGTGATCTGCACCCCGATCCCCACCCACACCGACCTCGCCCTGGCCGCCGCCGCGCGCGGGACGCACCTGCTCCTGGAGAAGCCGCCGGCCCCCTCGTACGCGGAGTTCCGGCGCATGGCCGACGGAGTCGCGGCGGCCGGGGTGGCCTGCCAGATCGGCTTCCAGTCGCTGGGCTCGCACGCCGTGCCCGCGATCCGCCGGATGGCCGGCGAGGGGCTGATCGGTGAGATCCGGGGCGTCGGCGGCGCCGGTGCCTGGGTGCGCGACGAGGCCTACTACCGGCGGGCGCCCTGGGCGGGCAGACGGCGGCTGCACGGCGCCGACGTCGTCGACGGGGCGCTCACCAACCCCCTCGCGCACGCCGTCGCCACCGCCCTCGCACTCAACGGCACCGACCGCGCCGAGGACGTCACCGGCATCGAGACCGAACTGCTGCGCGCCAACGCCATCGAGTCCGACGACACCTCCTGCGTCCGCGTCGCCACCGCGACGGGCCGCCGGGTCACCGTCGCCGCCACGCTCTGCGCCGAACGGGCCGACGAACCGTACGTCCTGGTCCACGGCGACCGGGGCCGGATCACCTTCTGGTACAAGCAGGACCGCGTCCTGCTCCAGCGGGCGGGGCGCGGCCCCGAGGAACTGAGCTACGGCCGCACCGACCTGCTGGAGAACCTCGTCGCCCACCTCACCGAGGGCGCCCGGCTGCTGGTGGCGCCGGAGGCGACCGGCGCGTTCATGCGGGTCGTCGAGGCGATCCGCAGCGCCCCCGACCCGGCCCCGCTGCCCGCCGGTGCCTGGCACCGGCCGCCCGGCGAGGACCGCCGGGTGGTGCCCGGGATCGACGGGCTGGTCGCGGCCGCCGCCGACACCCTCGCGCTCTACTCCGAACTGGGCGCCCCCTGGGCGGCCCCCGCCCACGCGTCCACCGGGGCCCCCGCGTTCACAGAGACGCCCGCGTCCACCGGGACACCCGCGTCCGCCGCCGCTCCCGAAAGGCAGGCGAGCACCTGATGACCACGCCGAGCAGGACCGGCGCACCGGCCACACCGCACGACACCCCCGTGCTGCGCGTGGCGGGCCGCCCCGTCGGCCGCTACGTCACCCGCCCCGAACTCCCCGGCCGGCTCTCCCCGCGCCCCTACCTCCACCCCGTCACCACCCTGGCCGGCACGGCGGTCACCGAACTGCGCCCCGCCGACCACCTCCACCACCTCGGCGTCGGTGTCGCCGTCCCCGACGTCGAGGGGCACAACTTCTGGGGCGGCCGCACCTTCGTCCGCGACCGGGGCTCCACCGAGCTCGACAACCACGGCGTCCAGCGCCACCGCGCCTTCCGGCTCATCGACCCCGACGGCTTCGTCGAGGAACTGAGCTGGACCGCCGACGGCCGCGAACTCCTGCGCGAACGCCGGACCGTGGCCGCCACCGCGCTCACCGACACCGCCTGGGCACTGGACTTCACCTTCTCGCTCACCAACACCACCCCAGGACCCCTGTCGTTCGGCAGCCCCGCGACCAACGGCCGCCCCGGCGCGGCCTACGGCGGCTTCTTCTGGCGGGCCCGCAAGGAGGCCACCGCCCCGCACGCCTTCACCGCGGAGGCCGAGGGCGAGGCGCGGGTGCACGGCCGGTGCGCCGACTGGCTCGCGCTGGCCGGCGCCGACTGGACGCTGGTCTTCGCCGGGGCCACCGCCGACACCCGCCGCGACCCCTGGTTCGTGCGCGCCGAGGAGTACCCCGGCGTCGGCTCCTCCCTCGCCCACGCCGCACGGCTCCCGGTCCCCGCCGGAGACACCGTCGTACGGCGGATCGTCACCGTCGTCGCCGACGGCCGGCTCTCCCGCGCCGAGGCCGCCGCCCTCGTCCGCCGGGCGGTGAGCCCATGACCGCCGCGCCCGCCCCGGGCACCTACCGCAACCCGGTGCTGAACGCCGACTGGTCCGACCCGGACGTCGTCCGCGTCGGCGACGACTTCTACCTCACCGCCTCCAGCTTCGGCCGCGCCCCCGGACTGCCGCTGCTGCACTCCCGCGACCTCGTCAGCTGGACCCTGGTCGGCCACGCCCTCGAACGCCTCGAACCCGAGGAGGAGTTCGCCTCCCCCCGGCACGACTGCGGCGTCTGGGCGCCTTCCCTGCGCCATCACGACGACCGGTTCTGGATCTTCTGGGGCGACCCCGACCACGGCATCCACCAGGTCAACGCCCCCGCGATCCGCGGCCCCTGGACCCGCCCGCACCTGGTCAAGGGGGGCAAGGGCCTGATCGACCCCTGCCCGCTGTGGGACGACGAGACCGGCGAGGCATACCTCGTGCACGCCTGGTCCAAGTCCCGCTCCGGCATCAAGAACCGCCTCACCGGCCACCGTATGCACCCCGACGGCACCGGACTCCTCGACGAGGGCAAGGTGATCGTCGACGGCGACCGCATCCCCGGCTGGTTCACCCTGGAAGGGCCCAAGGCCTACCGGCACGACGGCTGGTTCTGGATCCTCGCGCCCGCCGGGAGCGTGGAGACCGGCTGGCAGGGCGCCTTCCGCTCGCGCGGCTTCTTCGGCCCGTACGAGGAACGGATCGTCCTGGAGCAGAAGGACACCGACGTCAACGGCCCGCACCAGGGCGGCTGGGTACGCACCCCGGCCGGCGAGGACTGGTTCCTGCACTTCCAGCAGCGCGGCCCCTACGGCAGGGTCGTCCACCTCCAGCCGATGCGTTGGGACGACGACGGCTGGCCGGTGCTCGGGGACAACGGCGCCCCCGTCGCCGTCCACCGGCGGCCCGCACTGCCGCCGCAGCCGGCCGCCGCACCCGCCACCGACGACGACTTCCCCGGCGGACGGTACGGCCGCCAGTGGCAGTGGGCCGCCAACCCCCAGGCCGGCTGGGCCACCCAGCACTCCGCCGACGGACTGCGCACGGCCTGCGTCCGCACCACCGGCGCGCACGACCTGCGCACCGTGCCGCACCTCCTGACCCAGCGGCTGCCGGGCGAACCCCGCACCGTCGAGGTCGACCTGCGGCTGCACAGCGAGGAACCCGGGGCACGGGCCGGACTCGCCGTCCTCGGCGACGCGTACGGCTGGATCGGCCTGGAGCGGGGCGCCGACGGGACCGCCCGCCTGGTGCACCGGTTCGCCGAACCCGTCGCCGAGCGCGAACGGGACGCCGCGCACCCGGTGCCGGTGCCCGGCGCCCGGGCCCGGCTGCGCGTCGAGATCGGCGCCGGGGCGCGCTGCCGCTTCTCCTACGACCTCGGCGCGGGACCCCGGCCGTCCGGCCCCGTCTTCGCCGCCACCCCCTGGCGCTGGGTCGGCGCGCTGCTCGGACTGTTCGCCCTGGCCCCCGAGGGCCAGGGGCACGCCGGGGCGGCGACGTTCACCCGGTTCCGGGTCATGACCCCCCAAGAGCACCACCGGAAGAACCCGTAGATCCAGCAGATCCAGCAGATCCAGCAGAAGAGAGCCGTTCAATGAAGAGCAGCAATCACAGAAGCCGGCGCGCCGCCACGGCCGTCGCCCTGGGCTCCGTCCTCGCGCTGACCGCCACCGCCTGCGGCGACGACGGCAGCGGCGGCGCGGGGGACAAGGGCGACGAGGGCTCCGGCAAGGGCAGCATCACCTTCTGGGACAACAACGGCGGCGTCCGGACCGACGTCTGGAAACAGATCATCGCCGACTTCGAGAAGAAGTACCCCGACATCCAGGTCAAGTACGTCGGCGTCCCGGCCGCGAGCATCCAGTCCAAGTACGACACCGCCATCCAGGGCGGGGGCCTGCCGGACGTCGGGGGGCTCGCCACCTCGATGCTGGCCGAGGTCGCCGCGCAGGGCGCCCTCGAACCGCTGGACGGCCGGCTCTCCAAGAGCTCCCTCAACGGCAAGCTCAACGACAACTTCCTCCAGGGCGTCAAGGCCGCCGGCACCGACGGCAAGACGTACACGGTGCCGACCTCCGCGAACAACGGCACCCTGTGGTACCGGACCGACCTGTTCAAGGCGGCCGGCCTCGACGAGCCGTCCACCTGGACCGACTTCTACAAGGCGGCCGACAAGCTCACCGACGCGGGCAAGAACAGGTTCGGCTACACGATCCGCGGCGGCGAGGGCTCGATCGCCCAGGCGCTGGACGCCATGTACGGGCAGAGCGGCATCACCAGCTTCTGGAACGGCGACAAGACCACCGTCAACGACCCGAAGAACGTCCAGGCGCTGGAGAAGTACACCGGCCTGTACAAGAAGGACACGCCGTCCGCCGACGTCAACAACGACTTCACCAAGATGGTCGCCCAGTGGGACAACGGCACGATCGGGATACTGAGCCACAACCTCGGCTCCTACGAGGACCATCTCAAGGCGCTGGGCGAGGGCAAGTTCAAGGGCATCCCCAACCCGACGCTCGACGACGGCTCGCGGGTGCAGGTCTCCAACCCCGTCGACGGACTCGCGATGTTCAAGTCCGGCAAGAACAAGGCGGCGGCCTGGAAGTTCATCGAGTTCGCCGCGTCCCACGAGTCCAACAGCACATGGAACGAGTCGGCGGGGCAGGTGCCGGCCAACAAGGAGGCGGCGCGGGACGCGTGGGTCCAGAAGTCCGAGCCGACGAAGCTGGCGGCGGAGGCGCTGGGGGGCAACACGAAGATCGTGCAGCTCCCGTACTACTTGCCCGACTGGAACACGATTTCCAAGTCCGACAATGAGGCGAATTTCCAGAAGGTGCTTCTGGGAAAGATGTCGGCGAAGTCGTTCCTCGACACGTTGGCGGATCAGCTCAACGCTGCGCAGGGGGATTGGAAGGAGAATCACTGAGGGGGGCGGATGGTTCTGTTCGTGCGTTGACTGCGGGCCGGATGCGGCTGGTCGCGCCCCGCGGCGGAGCCGCAGTCGATACAGTCCCGCGCCCCTTCGGGGCGCGGCCCCCACTCCCTGTCAGAGAGGTGGACGTAAGTGTCTCTTAGTCGCAGGCAGGTTGCTTTCGCCGGAGTTGCCGCTGTTCCGCTGGTTGTCGGCGCCGCCGGTACGGGGCAGGCTCATGAACGCCGCGATCGCACTCTCCACATCGCCGGCGATTCCACCGCCGCCCAGAAATACGTCGACGCCGAGCCCGAGACCGGGTGGGGGACGGCGTTGCCCTTCTTTCTCGGGAAGGGTGTGGACGTGGCCAATCACGCCGTGAACGGGCGTAGTTCGAAGAGTTTTGTGGACGAGGGCCGGCTCGACGTCATTCTCGCGTCGATTCGGCCCGGGGATCTGCTGCTCGTACAGTTCGCGCACAATGACGAGAAGTCCGCCGATCCGGTGCGGTACACCGAGCCCTGGAGCACGTACCAGGAGTATCTGCGGCTCTACCTCGACGGTGCGCGCAGGCGCGGTGCGCGGCCCGTGCTCGCGACGCCCGTCGAGCGGCGCCGGTTCGACGCGGACGGCAACGCCGTGCCGACCCATGGCGACTACCCGGCGGCGATGCGCGCGCTCGCCGTCGAGGAGCGCGTGCCGCTGCTCGACATCGAGGCGCTGTCGCTCGCGCTGTGGCAGCGGCTCGGTGCCGAGGAGACCAAGACGTACTTCAACTGGACGGACACCGAGCAGGACAACACGCACTTCAACCCGCCCGGCGCCATCGCCGTGGCCCGGCTGGTCGCCGGTGAGCTGGTGCGCCGGCGGGTGCTCGGGCGGCGTGACGTGCGTCGGCTCGACGCCGGGATCCCCGAGTCCTGGATCACCTGGTCCGAGGGCACGACCCCCGCGTAACACCACCGCCCCCACGCGATACCGCCACCCCCCGAACCTTTCCGAATGAGGAGCCGCACAATGTACGCACAGGTATGGCATGGGCATGCCATAGTGAAGGCCGCCGCGCTGGCCGGCTGCACCGCCCTGGTCCTCTCAGTGACGGCCACCACCGCCGACGCCCACTCCCGCCACCACGACCCGGCGCGGCAGACACTGGGCGCCCACGACGGCTGGGCCGCGTACGGCACCGGCACCACCGGCGGTGCCGCCGCCGACGCCGCGCACGTGTACACCGTGCGCACCTGGGCCGAGTTCACGTCCGCCCTCGCCGACGGCGGCAACGCGCCGAAGATCATCAAGGTCGAGGGCGTCATCGACGCGGTCGCCGAGGGCTGCGACGCCTTCGCCGCCGACGGCTACGACTTCGCCACCTACCTGGACACCTACTCGCCCGAGAACTGGGGCCGCGACACCGACCTCTCGGCCGAGCCCGACGACAGCCCCGAGGGGCTGCGCCGGGTCTCCGCCGACAACCAGGCCAAGGCGATCAAGGCGTCCGTGCCCGCCAACACGACTCTCATCGGCGTCGGCGGACACGCCGGCTTCAAGGGCGCCAGCCTCCAGATCACCGCCGTCGACAACGTCATCGTCCGCAACCTCACCTTCGAGAGCCCGCTGGACTGCTTCCCGCAGTGGGACCCGACCGACACCGCCGACGGCAACTGGAACTCCGAGTACGACAGCGCGGTCGTCCACGGCGCCACCCATGTCTGGCTGGACCACAACACCTTCACCGACGGCGACCACCCGGACAGCACGCTGCCCTTCTACTACGGCCGCATCTTCGAACAGCACGACGGCGAGCTGGACATCGTCAAGGGCGCCGACTACGTCACCGCCTCCTGGAACGTCTTCGAGGACCACGACAAGACGATCCTCATCGGCAACAGCGACAGCGAGTCCACGGCCGCGCTCGACCGAGGCCACCTCAAGGCGACCTTCCACCACAACCTGTTCACCAACCTGGTCGAGCGCGCGCCCCGGGTCCGGTTCGGCCAGGTCGACTCGTACAACAACCACTTCGTGGCCGGTGACGGGTACGGCTACAGCTACGGCATCGGCAAGGAGTCCCGACTCGTCGCCGAACACAACGCGTTCACGCTGGCCGACGGGGTGGACGAGGCGACGATCCTGAAGAAGTGGTCGGAGTCCTCGCTCACCGCCGGCGACAACTACGTCAACGGCAGGCGGACCGATCTGATCGCCGTGCACAACGCGGGCGTCCCCGACGAGGTCCTCCGGTCCGGCGCGGGCTGGACGCCCACCCTGCGCACCAAGGTGGACTCGCCCAGGGCCGTGCCCCACCTCGTCGACCGCGGCGCGGGCGCCGGGAAGGTGCGCTGACCGTGGAGACCCCTTCCCTCGGCCGCCGGGGGTTCCTGGCCGCGGGGGCCGGCGCCGTGGCGGCGTCCGTCCTCGCGGCCGGGTCCGCCCGGGCCACCGGCCGCCGTTCCCCGTTCGGCCGGTACGGCTCGCCCGCCGACCGGCTCACCGCCCGTACCCTCTACGTCCACCCGGGCGGCGCCGGCGACCACACCACCGTGCGGGACGCCGTCGCCGCCGCGGCCGGCAGCGGCTGGACCCTCGTCCTCGCCCCCGGCACCTACCGCGAGACCGTCGCCGTCGACAGCACCCGTACGGAGATGACCTGGCTCGGCGCCTCCGGCGACCCCCGGGACGTGGTGATCGTCTACGACCACGCCAACGGCACCCCGAAGCCCGACGGTTCCGGCACCTACGGCACCACCGGATCGGCCACCACCACCGTGCAGGCCGACGGTTTCACCGCCCGCGCGGTCACCTTCGCCAACGACTGGCTGCGCGCCGACCACCCCGGGATCACCGGCACCCAGGCCGTCGCCCTCAAGGTGCAGGGCGACCGCTCGGCCTTCCTCGGCTGCCGCTTCCTCGGCCACCAGGACACCCTGTACGCCGACACCATGGCGCTCACCGTCTTCGCCCGGCAGTACTTCCGCGACTGCTACGCCGAGGGCGACGTCGACTTCGTCTTCGGCCGCGCCACCGCCGTCTACGAGCGCTGCCACTTCCGCACCCTGAACCGCACCGACCTCACGGCCGCCCCGTACGGCTTCGTCTTCGCGCCCTCCACCGCGGGCGCCGACCCGCACGGCTACCTCGTGCTCGACAGCCGCATCACCAGCGAGGCACCCGACGGCTCCTACAAGCTGGCCCGCCCCTGGGTGCCCAGCTCCGACACCACCGCCCGGCCCATGCTCACCGTCCGCGACACCTGGCTCGGCCCCGGCATCGACGCGGTGGCGCCCTACGCCAACATGTCCGACTCCTACCCGTGGCAGGAGCAGCGGTTCGCGGAGTACCGCAACTCCGGGCCCGGCGCGCGGATCACCGTGCCCGCGAACCGGCCACAGCTCACCCGCGCCCAGGCCGCCGCCGCGACCCGGCGGGCGTACCTGGGGGACTGGACGCCGTGGCGGGAGAAGGAGAAAAGGGCGGGGGGCTGATGCGCCGCCGTACGCCGCTCGCCGCGGTCACCGGGTCACTGGTGGCCGCGGCGAGCGGCCCCCCGGCCGTCCCCGCGGCGGCCCGGGGCGGCGGGGCCCGTTTTGTCCGCCGTCCAGGTATCGATCGGGCAACGGGCCTCGCGCTCGGCGGGGTGACGCGCGTAGAAACCTGTCATGAATAAGCCACTGCGCACCACGGCCGTCGCCGCCGCCTGCACCGTCGCCGCCGCCGCGCTCTACGGTGCCGGCGCCGCCACCGCCGGGCAGTCCACGGCCAATTCCACCCACGAGCCCTACAACATCGGGCTCCTGACCAAGGACATCGACACCTACTACGGCACCGCGGCCGACGCCGACGGTGTCTACCAGGCCTCGCCGGACAGCCCGTACGCCAAGGACCTCGCCCGCATCGACGCGGCGGCGAAGCGGTACCTCGACAAGGTGGCCCACCAGGCGAAGCACAAGCACGCCAAGCCGGCCGTCGTCTTCGACATCGACGACACGCTGCTGCTCAGCCTCGACTACGAGAAGAAGAACAACTACGGCTACAACAGCGCCACCTGGGCCGACTACGTCAACCGGGCCGACCGCCCGGAGGTCTTCGGCAGCCCGGCGCTGGTGCGGTACGCCGAGAAGAAGGGCATCGAGGTCTTCTACAACTCGGGCCTGAGCGAGGCGCAGCGCACCGCCGCCGTGCAGAACCTGAAGAAGGTCGGCGCCGACGTCAATCTGGACGCCGCCCACATGTTCCTCAAGGACGCGGCCAACCCGCCGGCGTACCTGAGCGGCTGTGCCACGCCGGGCACCTGGAAGTGCACGACCGTCGAGTACAAGTCCGGCACGCGCAAGCACATCGAGTCGCTCGGGTACGACATCGTCGCCAACTTCGGCGACCAGTACTCCGACCTCGAGGGCGGCCACGCCGACAAGAAATACAAGCTCCCGAACCCGACGTACTTCGTGAGCTGAACGCCTCGGTCGCGCGCGGCACCAACCGCTCCGGGGGCGGCGGTGACAGGTGAGCAGAAGCGGGGCCGGACGACGGCCCCTCCGGCCCCGCTTCGCGCCGCGGCGGAGTGCGGCGAACACCGCCCGTGTGCGCCGCGCCCCGCTCAGCTCCTCAGCGCCTTCTTCATCATCGCCGCGGCGACCGGCGCCGCCAGACCGTTGCCGCTGACCTCCGAGCGCGCCGCGTCCGACTGCTCGACGACCACCGCCACGGCGATCTCCTTGTCACTGGAGTCGGACGTGCCGTAGGCCGTGAACCACGCGTACGGCGTCTTGCTGTTGTTCTCGCCGTGCTGCGCCGTACCCGTCTTGCCGCCGACGGTGGCCCCGGATATCCGCGCGTTCACACCCGTGCCGTCCTCCACGACCGTCCGCATCGCCGACCGCAGCTGCTCGGCGGTGGACTTGCTCACGATCCGGTCCGTGCTCGTGCTGTCCCCGTAGTCCTTGAGCACGTCGCCGTCGGCGTCGGTGATCTTCGCGACCATGTGCGGCGAGACCAGCTCACCGTCGTTGGCTATCGCGGCCGACACCATGGCCATCTGCAAGGGCGTCGCCGTCACGTCGAACTGGCCCATGCCGGTCAGGCCGGTCTGCGACTTGTTCATGTCCTCGGGGTACACGCTCGTGTACGCCCGCACCGGCACGTCCAGCGACTCGTCGTTGAAGCCGAACTTCTCGGCCATCGCCCGCAGTTTGTCCTGCCCCAGATCGACGGCCATCTTCGCGAAGACCGTGTTGCAGGAGTATTGCAGCGCCACCCGGATCGTGGCGTCCTCGCAGGGCGCGGAGCGGTTCTCGTTGGTCATGTCGGTCACGGTGCCGGGGAGCCGGTACGGGTCCGGGCTGTCCGTCTTCTCGTCCACCGACGAGTAGAGGCCGTCCTCCAGGGCCGCCGCCGCGACCACCAGCTTGAACGTCGAGCCCGGCGGCAGCGGCTGGCGCAGCGCCCGGTTCGTCATCGGCTTGTCGGCGTCCTTGGTGAGCCGCTTCCAGGCCGCCCCGTCGTCCGTGCCGCTGATCGACGTCGGGTCGTAGGAGGGGGTGGAGACGACGGCGAGGATCCTGCCGGTGGACGGGTCGATGGCGACGGCGGCGCCCTTCTTGTCGCCCAGCGCCTCGTAGCCCGCCTTCTGCACGGCCGGGTCGATGGTCGTGAGCACGTTGCCCGGGTCCGGGCGCTCGCCGGTGACCGTGTCCATCACCGTCTTCAGCCGGTCGTCCGTGCCGTCCAGGAGGTCCTGGTAGATGCCCTCCAGCTGCGTCGCCCCGTAGACCTGCGAGCTGTAGCCCGTCACCGGGGCGTACAGCTTGCCGTCCGTGTACGTGCGTTCGTACGCGAGGTCGCCGCCCGAGGTCCGTTTCGAGCCGGTGATCGCGTCCCCGGCCACGATGATGTTCCCGAGCGGCGCCGCGTACCGCTCCATGACGTTCCGCCGGTTGTTCTTGTCGTCCGCGAGCGCCTTGCCTTCGTAGAACTGCACCCAGGTCGCCCGCACCAGCAGGGCGATGACCAGCAGCAGGGTGAAGACGGAGGCCCGCCTGATCGTCGTATTCATCGCACATGGACGACGAACGGAACGGACCTGATCGTTCCCGCCCCGCGCTCCTTGGCCAGAATTCTCATCCGGCGTTCATGAAACGATCGAAGACGGACGGAACCGGGTGGAGCCGGTCGGAATCGGTCAGAGGCGACGTGTCGCCAGGGTCAGCCGGTCGCGCGCGTCGAACAGCGCGTCCTGTACCAACTGCTCGTGCGCGGGCGTCAGCCGCGCCACCGGCACCGAGCAGCTGATCGCGTCCCGGGCGGGCGTGCGGTAGGGGATCGCCACGCCGAAGCAGCGCAGGCCCAGCGTGTTCTCCTCGCGGTCCACCGAGATGCCCTGCTCGCGGATCTGGTGCAGCTCCTCGATGAGCTTCTCCCGGTCCGTGATCGTGTGCTCGGTCAGCGCCGGCAGCGTCTCCGGGAGGAGCCCCCGCACCTGCTCGTCGGTGTACGTGGACAGCAGCGCCTTGCCGAGCGAGGTGGAGTGCGCGGGCAGCCGGCGGCCGACCCGGGTGAACGGGCGCAGATAGTGCTGCGACTGCCGGGTGGCGAGGTAGACCACGTTGGTGCCGTCCAGGCGGGCCAGGTGGATGGTCTCCGTGGTGTCGTCCGAGAGCCGGTCCAGGGTGGGGCGGGCCAGCGCCACCACCTCGTCGCCGTCGATGTACGACGTGCCGACCAGCAGCGCCCGTACGCCGATGCCGTACCGCGTGCCGGTCGCGTCCGTCTCCACCCAGCCGAGCTCCACCAGGGTGCGCAGCAGCATGTAGAGGCTCGACTTGGGGTACCCCACCGCCTCCTGCACGGCGGCCAGGGAGTGCATGCCGGGCCGCCCGGCGAAGTACTCCAGCAGTTCCACCGTCCGTACCGCGGACTTGACCTGCGCCCCGCCGCCCGTCTCGCCTGCCGACATCGCCCTTGACCCCTTCGTTGGACGCGAAATAGTCTCGACAGCATATTCACCATCAGAGACAGCGTTCAGTATATCGAACGGGAAGTGGAGTGACCCGCGGTGGCAGCAGCACCAGTCTGGAGTGTCGACCCCCGTACCGGGAAGCAGCGCGAGCAGGTTGCGGTGGAGGCCACAGCCCAGGAGGTGGACGCCGCCGTCCGCGCCGCGCACGACGCGCGTGGCGCCCTGGCCGACCGTGCCGTGCGCGCGGCGTTCCTGCGTACCGCGGCCCAGCGGCTCGAAGAGGCCAAGGACACGCTCGTCGAGGTCGCCGACGCGGAGAGCGCGCTCGGCCCGGTCCGGCTCACCGGTGAGCTCGCCCGCACCTGCTTCCAGCTGCGGGCCTTCGCCGGCATCGTCGACGAGGGCGCCTTCCTCGACGTGGTGATCAACCACCCCGACGACACGACCGTCCCGCCCACGCCCGACCTGCGCCGCTACAAGGTGCCGCTGGGTGTCGTCGCCGTCTACTCGGCGTCCAACTTCCCCTTCGCGTTCTCCGTCGCCGGCGGCGACACCGCGAGCGCGCTCGCCGCCGGATGCCCCGTGGTGGTCAAGTCCCACCCCGACCACCCGGCCCTGTCCGAGCTGGTCGCCAAGGTGCTGCGCCGGGCCGCCGGCGAGCACGGCGTCCCCGAGGGCGTGCTCGGCCTGGTGCACGGCTTCGAGGCCGGCGTCGAGCTGGTCAAGCACCCGCTGGTCGCCGCCGCCGGGTTCACCGGTTCCGTACGCGGTGGGCGGGCCCTGTTCGACGCGGCGGCCGCGCGCCCCGTGCCGATCCCGTTCCACGGCGAGCTCGGCTCCCTCAACCCCGTCGTCGTCACCGAGGCGGCGGCCGAGGAGCGGGCCGAGGCGATCGGCACCGGGCTGGCCGGCTCGATGACGATGGGCGTGGGCCAGTTCTGCACCAAGCCGGGGTTCGTCCTCGCCCCGGCCGGCGAGGCGGGCGACCGGCTGCTGAAGTCGCTCGTCGCGGGCGTCAGCGACACGGATGCCGGGGTGCTGCTCGACCACCGGATGCGGGACCACTTCCTCGCCGGCATCGAGGAGCGCACACGGCTCGACGGCGTGGAGAGCCCCGTGACGCCGGGCGCGGGCGGCGAGCACACGGTCAGCGCCGGGTTCCTCACGGTGCCGGCGAGCCGGCTGGCGGCCGGGGGCGAGTACGACGTGCTGATCGAGGAGTGCTTCGGGCCGGTGACGGTCGTCGCGCGCTACGAGAGCGCGGACGAGGTCACCGCGGTGCTGTCCCGGCTCCCGGGCAACCTCACCGCCACGCTGCACCTCTCCGAGGGGGAGGGGGCCGGCGAGGGCCGGGGCGCCGAGCTCCTCGCGGAGCTGACGCCGCTGGCGGGGCGCGTGCTGGTGAACGGCTGGCCGACGGGGGTCGCCGTGGCGCCGTCCCAGCACCACGGCGGGCCGTACCCGGCCACGACGTCGACGTCCACGTCGGTGGGTGGGACGGCGATCGAGCGGTGGCTGCGACCGGTGGCGTACCAGGGGGTGCCGGAGGCGTTGCTTCCGGTGGAGTTGCGGGACGCGAACGAGCTGGGTGTGCCGCGACGGTATGACGGGCGCCTGGAGCGGTAGCGCTGCCGCTGGGTCGCGGTGGGGGGCGCGGGGCCCGGGGCCCCGCGCCCCCTTCGCCTGTTCGCCGCTGGGGCGGGTTCGTCGGCGGGCGCGGGTGGGCTGTGGCTGCTCGCGCGCGGCGGAGCCGCACATGTCACAGCCCCGCGCCCCTTACGGGGCGTTCCCGGAACCGGTGGTCGAACGTGGGCGTCACTGACCGTGTGACGGGTGAGCGTGTGATTCGTGAGGTGTCGGTTGAGGAGAGCGCGGTCGTGGCCGCGTTGCATCGGCGGGCGCGGGAGACCTATTACCCGGACGGGATTCCCGAGGACGGGACCGACTGGGGCGCCGTCTGGCGGGAGGCCATCGCGCGGCAGGACGGGCGGGTCCTGGGCATGGTCGAGGGGGAGCGGCTCGTCGCCCTCGCCTCCTTCCGTACCCCGGAGGGCGCCCCCGGCGACACCGTCAAGCTGTTCCAGTTCCACGTCGATCCCGGGCACTGGCGCGGCGGTCGCGGGACCGCGCTGCACGCGGCGTGCGTCGAGGAGTGGCGAGCCGCGGGGAAGCGGACCGCCGTGCTCGACGTGCATGTCGACAACGCGCGGGCGCAGGCCTTCTACGCACGTCAGGGCTGGGTCCCCGATCCGGAGAACCCGCCCGCCGAAGGCGATCACCATCTGTATCTGCGGTATGCGGTACCGGGGGAATGAAGAGGGAATGAAGGCGCGCTGTTGAAGGTTCACGTACCGGACGGGATCCGCGGGGAGCGGTCCCGCCCCCGTACCGGTACGAGCAGTGGAGTGAGCCGAGCATGCGTGTGGAGATCTGGAGCGACGTGGCCTGCCCGTGGTGCTACGTGGGCAAGGCGCGGTTCGAGAAGGCGCTGGCCGGGTTTCCGCAGCGGGAGCGGGTCGAGGTCGTGCACCGCTCGTTCGAGCTGGACCCCGGGCGGGCCAAGGGGGACGTGGAGCCCGTGCTGACCATGCTCACCCGGAAGTACGGGATGAGCGAGGCGCAGGCGCAGGCCGGTGAGGAGAACCTGGGCGCGCAGGCCGCCGCCGAGGGGCTGGCGTACCGCACCCGGGACCGCGACAACGGCAACACCTTCGACATGCACCGCCTGCTCCACCTCGCCAAGGAGCACGGCAGGCAGGCCGAGCTGCTGGGCATCCTGTACCGGGCCAACTTCGCCGAGGAGCGCTCCGTGTTCTCCGAGGGCGACGAACGGCTCGTCGCGCTGGCCGTCGAGGCCGGTCTCGACGAGGCGGCCGTACGGACGGTCCTCGCCGACCCGGACGCGTACGCCGACGCCGTGCGCGCCGACGAGCGCGAGGCGGCCGAGCTCGGCGCGACCGGCGTGCCCTTCTTCGTCCTCGACCGGAAGTACGGCGTCTCCGGCGCCCAGCCCGCCGAGGTCTTCACCCGCGCCCTCAGCCAGGCCTGGGAGGCGCACACCCCGCTGCGGCTGCTCGACGGCACCGACAGCGACGGTGCCGACGCCTGTGGCCCGGACGGCTGCGCGGTGCCGCAGAACTGAGAAACCGCAGGCCGGAGGCGTCTCATAAGCGTCTCTTGGGGGTATCGCGCAGAAACCGGCAATGGACGGGGCGGCCGCCGGGTCGCACAGTTGTCCCATGGAGACCACCGAGAGCATCGAGAGCGCAGAGAGCCCCCGGACCTTCGACGACCTCGTCCGCGCCGAGTTCGCGCCGGGCACCACCTATCTGAACACCGCGAGCACCTCGCTGCCCCCGGCCCGCACGATCGCCGCCATGCGCACCGCCCTGGAGGCGGCGGCCGCGGGCCGGCCCACCGACATGTTCGCGGACGTCGAGGCGGCCCGCGCCTCCTTCGCGCGTCTCGTCGGCGTCCCCGTCATCCGGGTCGCCACCGGGGCGTCGGTCGCCACGTACACCGGGCTGATCGCCGCCTCGCTCCCCGAGGGCGCGGAAGTCCTCACCGTCGAGGGCGACTTCAGCTCCGTGGTCAACCCCTTCCACGTACGCCGCGACCTGAAGGTCCGCGCGGTGCCGCTGGAGGCGGTCGCGGATTCCGTGCGCCCCGGCACCGCGCTCGTCGCCGTCAGCGCCGCCCAGTCCGCGGACGGCCGCATCGCCGACCTCCCCGCGATCCGCGCCGCCGCCCACGCGCACGGCGCCCGCACCTACGTCGACGCCTCCCAGGCCGCCGGCTGGCTCGACCTCGACGCGGGCGCGTACGACTACGTCTCCGCCGTCGCCTTCAAGTGGCTGCTCTGCCCGCGCGGCGCGGCGTTCCTGGTGGTCCCGGAGGAGCCCGCCGGCCTCGAACCGGTGTTCGCCGGCTGGGTCGCGGGGGAGCGCCCGTGGGACAGCTGCTACGGCCCCGTCGAGGAACTCGCCCACTCCGCACGGCGGTTCGACGAGAGCCCCGCCCTCTACTCCTACGTCGGCGCCCGCCACTCCCTCGCCCTCCTGGAGGAACTGGGCGTGGACACCGTACGCGCGCACGACCTGGCCCTCGCCGAGCGGTTCCGCACCGGACTGGCCGCCCTCGGGCACGAGCCGGTACCCGCGCCGGGCTCCCCGATCGTCTCCGTGCCCGGACTCGGCAGCCGGCAGCCGGCGCTGAGCGAGGCCGGCATCGAGGTCTCCGACCGCGCGGGCAATCTGCGCGCCGCGTTCCACCTCTACAACACCCCGGCGGACGTGGACCGGCTCCTCGACGCGCTGGCCGCGTAGTACGCGCGTCCGGGGCCGTTCCCCACAGGTGGGGAACGGCCCCGGAAACGGGCTACCGCGCGCTCACTTCACCGGCGTGAAGTCCTGCGCGCCGATGAACGACGGCCGGCGCACCGGCGCCGCGAACGGCTCCACCGCCGCGTTCTCCACGCTGTTGAACACGATGAACACGTTGCTGCGCGGGTACGGCGTGATGTTGTCGCCCGAACCGTGCATGCAGTTGCAGTCGAACCACGTCGCCGAGCCCGGCCTGCCCGTGAACAGCTTGATGCCGTACTCGCTCGCCATCGAGGTCAGCGCCTCGTCCGACGGCGTGCCCGCGTCCTGCATCTGAAGCGACTTCTTGTAGTTGTCCTTCGGCGTGGCCCCCGCACACCCGAGGAACGTCTTGTGCGACCCCGGCATGATCATGAGGCCGCCGTTGGTGTCGTAGTTCTCGGTCAGCGCGATCGAGACGGACACCGTCCGCATGTTCGGCAGACCGTCCTCGGCGTGCCAGGTCTCGAAGTCCGAGTGCCAGTAGAAACCGCTGGCGCCGAACCCCGGCTTGACGTTGATCCGCGACTGGTGGACGTACACGTCCGAGCCGAGGATCTGCCGCGCCCGGCCGACGACGCGCTCGTCGCGCACCAGGTTGGCGAACACCTCGCTGATCCGGTGCACCTCGAAGACGGAACGGATTTCCTGCGACTTCGGCTCGACGATCGACCGCTCGTCGGCCCGGATCGCCGGGTCGGCGACCAGCCGCTCCAGCTCCGCGCGGTACGCCCCGGCCTCGTCCTCGCTGATCAGCTGGTCGATGGCGAGGAAGCCGTCGCGGTCGAGGCTTTGCAGATCGCCCGCGGAGACCGGTCCGGGCGTGTCCGGGGAGCCCCAGACGACCGGGTCCTGCCGGTCCACGGTCACCTCGGTGGCGCCGCGGGTGGGGTAGAGGTCGGTGACGCCGGAGCCGGCGGCGGATGTGGTGGTGGGAGCGGTCATGGGTTCCTCACACCTCCTCGGTGATCAGGGGGTAGACGCCGTTCTCGTCGTGGTCCTCCCGTCCGGTCACGGGCGGGTTGAACACGCAGATGCAGTGGAAGTCCTTCTCCTTGACCTTGAGCGTGTGCCGCTCGTGGCCGTTGAGGAGGTACATCGTGCCGGGGGTGATCGTGTACGTCTGCCCGGTCTCGCGGTCGGTGAGCTCCGCCTCGCCCTCGGTGCAGACGACGGCCTCGATGTGGTTGGCGTACCACATCGACGTCTCCGTGTTCGCGTAGAGAATCGTCTCGTGCACGGAGAAGCCGACCTTCTCCTTGGCGAGGACGATGCGCTTGCTCTCCCAGGTACCGGACTCGGACTTGATGTGCCGGTCGGTGCCTTCGACTTCCTTGAACGATCGGACGATCACGGTGGGGTGACGCCTCCTTCTCGGTGTTCTCCGGTGTGTCTGTGTGCCGGTGTGTTTGTGTGTCGGTGTTCAGTTGTCGCCCCGTGGGCGCGGTGCCGCTTCGGCGACGGCGGCTCAGGCCGTCTCGCGGACCGCGCGGGCGAGGATCCGCAGACCCTCGTCCAGCTCCTCGCCGGTCGTGGTGAGCGCGGGCAGCAGCTTGACGACCTCGCTCTGGGGACCGGAGGTCTCGATCAGCAGGCCGAGGTCGAAGGCGCGGCGGGCGATGCGCCCGGCCCGCTCCTTGTCGTGGAACTCCATGCCCCACACCAGGCCGCGGCCGCGGTACTCCTTGACGTCGGCCAGGTTCTCCTCGGTGATGGAGATGAGCGCCTGCTCGACCTGCTCCCCGCGGGCGCGGGTCTGCTTCTCCATGGCGGAGCCGTCGGTCCAGTACGTCTCCAGCGCGGCGGTGGCGGTGACGAACGCCGGGTTGTTGCCGCGGAAGGTCCCGTTGTGCTCGCCCGGCTCCCACACGTCGAGCTCGGGCTTGAACAGGCACAGCGACATCGGCAGCCCGTAGCCGCTGATGGACTTGGAGACGGTGACGATGTCGGGCGTGATGCCGGCCTCCTCGAAGGAGAAGAACGCGCCGGTACGGCCGCAGCCCATCTGGATGTCGTCGACGATCAGCAGCATGTCCTGCCGCTCGCACAGCTCGGCCAGCGCACGCAGCCACTCGGGCCGTGCGACGTTGATGCCGCCCTCGCCCTGCACCGTCTCGACGATCACGGCGGCGGGCTTGTTGAGGCCGGAGCCCTGGTCCTCGAGCAGCCGCTCGAACCAGAGGAAGTCCTCGACCGTGCCGTCGAAGTAGTTGTCGAACGGCATCGGCGTGCCGTGCACCAGCGGGACCCCGGCGCCGGCCCGCTTGAACGCGTTGCCGGTGACGGCGAGCGAGCCCAGCGACATGCCGTGGAAGGCGTTGGTGAACGACACGATCGCCTCGCGGCCCTTGACCTTGCGGGCCAGCTTCAGCGCCGACTCCACGGCGTTGGTGCCGGTCGGGCCGGGGAACATCACCTTGAACGGCAGGTCGCGCGGGCGCAGCACCAGGTCCTGGAAGGTTTGCAGGAACTGCCGCTTGGCGGTGGTCGACATGTCGAGCCCGTGCGTGACGCCGTCCCGCTCCAGGTAGTCGATCAGCGCGCGTTTCAGTACGGGGTTGTTGTGGCCGTAGTTGAGCGAGCCGGCGCCGGCGAAGAAGTCGAGGTAGCCGTGGCCGTCCTCGTCGTACATACGGCTGCCCCGGGCGCGGTCGAAGACGGCGGGCCAGCCGCGGCAGTAACTGCGTACCTCGGATTCGAGGGTCTCGAAGACGCTGAGGTCGGGCTGGGTGATGGTCACGCGAATCGCTCCTCGGTGGTGGGGTGGGAGTGGGACTCGGACGCAGCGGGCTGAAGTCCTGGTGCGGGTGGGGCGAGAGGGAAGGGCAGGGGGCGGCGGACGGCTCAGGCGGCGGGGACGGCCGGGGCGCTGTCGGCGGACAGCGGGCCTATGCGGTGCAGCACCTCGGGGTCGTGCGGACCGTCGGGGAACCGCTCCGTCTCGAACAGCACCTCGCGCTCGACGGTCGCACCGTGGCGGCGGGCGAACGAGGCGAACAGGCGCTCGGAGGCGGTGTTGCCGGGGCTGATGGTCGTCTCGAGTCCGGTCACGCCGTACTCGGCGACGACATGGGCGGCCAGGTCGTCGAGCAGCCGGGCGGCGAGGCCGCGGCCGCGGTAGGAGGCGTCGACGGCGACCTGCCAGACCAGCAGGGTGCTGGGGCGGTCGGGGCGCAGATAGGCGGTCACGAATCCGACGGGGGTGCCGTCGGCGGCACGGGCCACCACCGAGGTGCCGGCGAAGTCACGGCACCACAGCAGGTAGCTGTAGGACGAGTTGAGGTCGAGGGTTCCGGAGTCCTTGGCGATGCGCCAGAGTGCGGCGCCGTCCGCCACGTCCGGACGGTCTGTACGTGGTTCTCCGGTGTTTCCGGTCATTCCCGTGAATTCCGCTGACAGGTCGGCTTGTGCGGCGGTCATGCAGAATGAACTTACCCAGGTAAATTGAAAATTGCATCGCCGATCGGGGTTACGCGCGGAAGTCCCGTGTGTTATCACGCGGGCGCGGGCGTCCGGGCGAGTCGGCGGCGAAATGTCCTGGTAAGCGGGGTACAAAGGCGGGCGAAACACTCACCCTGTGGAACGCATCACAACCGTGTAACCCTTGCGACGGGCGTCCGAATTATGCCGGTACGGGTTCGCGAAATCGTTGCGTTTAGACCAAGAAGAAGCGGGCAGGAGAATATGGGAAACTGCTCGGCAATAAGGAGAAGAATGCCACCGGAATGTCACCGGCAATATCCCGGCTGATAAGGGGCGCGGGGCTGTGTCGATGTGTGGCGCTGTGTCACTGTGCGGCTCCGCCGAGCGGGCGCAATCTTTCTAGGGGCCCCGGGGGCGCGGCCCCCGGGGACGGGAAGGGCAGGGACGGCGGGGGCGGACCCCCTCGGCCTCAGCCCTCCACCACCCGCGCCGCCCCCTCCACATCCACCCCGTCCACACCCAGTTCCCCCAACGCCGCGCCCAGCGCGACAAGGCACCGCCGCACGACATCCGCCTCCGCGTCCGCGCCGTAGTGGTTCACCCGCACCATCTCCCGCGCCAGCACACCCCCGCCGGCCACCAACGGCACCCCCGCGTCCACCGCCACCGCTCGCGCGACGAGCTCCGAGGCGTCCACATCCCTCGGCACCCGCAAAGTCGTCGCCACCGGCGCCGCCTCCCGCGCCTCGTGCACATACGGCTCCAGCCCGCCCCCCAGCGCCCGCACCCCCGCCCGCACCGCCGCCGCGGCGGCGGCGTGCGCGGCCATCACCGCATCGAGCCCCCGCTCCTCGATCCGCTCCAGACACGCCTCCAGCGCCAGCATCTCCAGCTGCGCCGGAGCGTGCGGCAGCGCGACCCGGCCCCCGTCGATCCACCGCTCCTTCCAGTCGAGGAGCGACAGATACGACCGCCGCGGCGCGCGCGGATTCGCCGTCATCCGCGCCCACGCCCGCTCGCTGACCGACACCGCCGACACGCCCGCCGGGCCGCCCATCGCCTTCTGACCGCCGATCACGCACAGATCGACGCCCCACGCGTCCACCCGCACCGGCTCCGCCGCGACCGAGGCCACCGCGTCCAGGTAGAGCAGGGCACCCCGCTCCCGTACGACCTCGCCGATCTCCGCGACCGGGTTGGTGTTGCCGGTGGCCGCCTCCGCGTGCACCAGCGAGACGAAGTCGATCTCCGGGTGCTCCTCGAACGCCGCCCGCACCTGCTCCGCGGTCACCGCCGTGTGGAACGGCACCGCGAGATCGATCACCGTTGCCCCGCAGTCGCGCAGCCAGTCCCCGAACGTCTGCCCGTACGGACCGGTGATCACGTTCAGCGCGGTGGTGCCCGGCCCGGCGCAGCCGCGGATCGCGCCCTCCAGCGGCAGCAGCGCCTCGCCCTGCATGATCACCACGTCGTTCCGCGTGCCGAGCAGCCGGGCCACCCGGTCCTCGACGGCGGCGAAGCGCGCGGCGGTCAGCGGGGGCAGGTCCAGCAGGGGGTGGGTCACGACGCGCTCTCTTCTCTCTCCAACAGGTCACTTAACGGGTGCCGACACGGGTAGGGAACACCGGTGTCACCCACGTATCGCTCCGCCCGACGAGCCTAATCCCACCCCCGCGACCCCTCCCGCTCCGCCCGAACCGCATGCCGCTCCCTTCCGAACCGCAGGTCGCACAACCGCTTCGACCATCGGTTTGGTTTGAGAACCCCAAACATCTCCTTATAATCGGAAGTCTGTCCGTGCCCCACAGGCAGACCACAGCCGCAGCAACCCCGCGGCCCCCGCACCACAACCGCCCCACACGCCCCCACAGGAGGCCCCGTCGTGAACACGGTCCCCGGACGCCGGACCCGCGTGCTGACCGCCACCGCCGCGGTTGCCGGACTGCTGCTCGCGGCCGGCTGTTCCTCCGGCGACGACGGCGGGAAGAAGGCCACCGCCAAGGGCGTGCCGCTGGTCAAGGCCGGCCAGATCACCACCTGCACCCATCTGCCGTACCCCCCGTTCCAGTCCGAGATCGACGGCAAGGTGCAGGGCTTCGACGTCTCCCTCATCGACCTGGTCGCGGACGACCTCGGAGTGAAGCAGGCGATCGTCGACACGCCGTTCGAGAACTTCAAGACCGGCGCCTTCCTCAACTCCGGCCAGTGCGACCTCGCCGCCGCCGGTATGACGATCACCGACGAGCGCAAGAAGAACGTCGACTTCTCCGACCCGTACTTCGAGGCCACCCAGGCCGTCCTGGTGAGCAAGAAGAGCGGCCTCACCTCGCTCGCCGACGTCAAGGCCAAGGGCAAGAAGCTCGGCGCCCAGGCGCAGACCACCGGCGAGGACTACGCCCGGAAGAAGGGCTTCGACGCGGTCTCCTTCGAGTCCTCCGACGCCGTCCTCAACGGCCTGCGCACCGGCCAGGTCCAGGCCGTCGTCATCGACTACCCGGTCGTCCAGGGCTGGCTGAAGGACAAGGCCAACGCCGACGCCTTCGAGGTCGCCGACAACATCAACACCGGTGAGCAGTACGGCTTCACGGTGAAGAAGGGCAACAGCAAGCTGCTCGCCGCCATCAACAAGGCGCTCGCCGAGGCCAAGTCCGACGGCACGTACAAGAAGCTGTACGAGAAGTGGATCGGCCCGTACGACGAGTCGGCCGCGTCCCCGTCGGCCGCCGCGTCCGCCTCGGCCTCCGCCTCATGACGGACACCGGTACCGACACCGCCCTGAAGCCCCGCAGATCCGGACTGACCCGGCGGCAGAAGCGCGCGCTCTCGCGCGGTGCGCAGTACGTCGTCTTCGTCGCCGCCGTGGTCGCGCTCGCGGTGGGCGCCGACTGGGGGCGGCTGCGGAACCAGTTCGCCCAGGCGGACCTGGCCAAGCAGCTGTTCCCGGACATCATCACGCTGGCCCTGAAGAACACCGTGCTCTACACGCTGTCCGGCTTCGTCGTCGGCCTCGTGCTCGGCATGGTGATCGCGCTGATGCGGCTGTCGTCCGTGGGTCCGTACCGCTGGGTCTCCGGCATCTACATCGAGATCTTCCGCGGCCTGCCCGCCCTGCTGATCTTCATCTTCGTCGGGGTGGCCGTCCCGCTGGCCTTCCCCGGCACGGAGATCCCCGGCGGCACGTACGGCAAGGTCGCCATCGCGCTCGGCCTGGTCTCCGCCGCGTACATGGCGGAGACGATCCGGGCCGGCATCCAGGCGGTGCCCAAGGGACAGATGGAGGCGGCCCGCTCGCTGGGCTTCTCGCACGCCCGCGCGATGGTCTCCGTGATCATCCCGCAGGCGTTCCGCATCGTGATCCCGCCGCTCACCAACGAGCTGGTCCTCCTCTTCAAGGACTCCTCACTGGTGCTGTTCCTCGGGGTCACGCTGGAGGAGCGCGAACTGGCGAAGTTCGGCCGAGACCTGGCGAGCCAGACCGCCAACTCCACGCCGATCCTGGTCGCCGGCCTGTGCTATCTGCTGGTCACCGTGCCGCTCGGCTTCGTCGTCCGGCGTCTCGAGGCCAAGGCCGGGGAGGCCACCAAGTGAGCACCCGAGCGAGCAGCGAAGAGGCAGTCCAGTGAGCGCACCCGAAACCAGCGCCCCGGGGTCCGGCGCGCCCGAGATCAGCGTCCGCGCGCTGCACAAGTCCTTCGGGGACAACGAGGTGCTGCGCGGCATCGACCTGGAGATCCACCAGGGCGAGGTCGTCTGCGTCATCGGCCCCTCCGGCTCCGGCAAGTCCACGCTGCTGCGCTGCGTGAACCTGCTGGAGGAGCCCACCAAGGGCCAGGTCTTCGTCGGCGGCACCGAACTGACCGACCCGGACGTCGACATCGACGCCGTGCGCCGCCGGATCGGCATGGTCTTCCAGCAGTTCAACCTGTTCCCGCACGTGACGGTGACCGAGAACCTCACCTTGCCGCAGCGCCGGGTGCTCGGCCGGGACAAGGCGACGGCGGCCCGGGTGGCGGCGGAGAACCTGGAGCGGGTGGGGCTCGCCGAGAAGGCGGACGCCTACCCGTCCTCCCTTTCCGGCGGCCAGCAGCAGCGCGTGGCCATCGCCCGCGCGCTGGCCATGGGCCCGGAGGTGATGCTCTTCGACGAGCCCACCTCCGCGCTCGACCCGGAGCTGGTCGGCGACGTCCTCGCCGTCATGCGCCGCCTCGCCCACGAGGGCATGACGATGATGGTCGTCACCCATGAGATGACGTTCGCCCGTGAGGTCGCCGACCGGGTCGTCTTCATGGACGGCGGAGTGATCGTCGAGGACGGCCCCCCCGACCAGGTCATCACCGACCCGCAGCACACCCGCACCCGCCACTTCCTCTCCCGTCTCCTCGACCCCGCGATGGCCGAGGTGGAGGAGGAGACGTCGGACCAGGTCCACGCCGCCCCGGCCCCGCCGGTCACCAAGCGGGACCACCCGCCGACCCCGCCGGGGCGGGGGGCCTGAAACAGGCACCGCACACCGCGACCGGGCCACCCTCTAGGGTGCCGTGCATGAGCGATGACGTGGTGCTGCACGTGAGGGGACGGGTACTCGTCGGGGCGGACGACGGGCAGGTGCGGGACGAGTTGTGGGTGGTCGGCGGGCGGATCACCTACGACCGGCCGGCCGGCGCCGCGGGCCGTGACGTCCGTACCGTGGAGGGCTGGGCGCTGCCCGGGCTCGTCGACGCGCACTGCCATGTCGGGCTCGACGCGCACGGGCCGGTGCCCGACGACGTCTCCGAGAAGCAGGCGCTGGCCGACCGCGACGCCGGGGCGCTGCTGCTGCGGGACGCGGGCTCGCCGTCCGACACCCGCTGGATCGACGACCGCGACGACCTGCCGCGGATCGTCCGGGCCGGCCGGCACATCGCCCGCACTCGCCGCTACATCCGCAACTACGCCTGGGAGGTCGAGCCGGAGGACCTGGCCGCCTACGTCGCCCAGGAGGCACGGCGCGGCGACGGCTGGGTCAAGCTGGTCGGCGACTGGATCGACCGGGACGCCGGTGATCTGACCGCGTGCTGGCCGCGCGGCGCCGTCGAGTCGGCCATCGCCGAGGCCCACCGGCTCGGCGCCCGTGTCACCGCGCACTGCTTCGCCGAGGACTCTCTGCGCGACCTGGTCGAGGCGGGCATCGACTGCGTCGAGCACGCCACGGGGCTGACCGAGGAGACGATCCCCCTGTTCGCCTCGCGCGGGGTGGCGATCGTCCCCACGCTGGTCAACATCGCCACGTTCCCCCGGCTCGCCGAGGGCGGCGAGGCCAAGTTCCCGCGCTGGTCCGCGCACATGCGCCGGCTGCACGAACGCCGCTACGACACGGTCCGCGCGGCCTACGACGCCGGCATCCCCGTCTACGTCGGCACGGACGCGGGCGGCTCGCTCCCGCACGGTCTGGTCGCGGCGGAGGTCGCGGAGCTGGTCACCGCCGGCATCCCCCCGGTCCAGGCCCTCTCCGCGACGGCCTGGGGCGCCCGGCGGTGGCTCGGCCGCCCCGGCCTGGAGGAGGGCGCCCCCGCCGACCTGGTCGTCTACGAGACGGATCCGCGGCAGGACGTACGGGTCCTGGCGGCGCCCCGGCGGATCGTGCTGGGTGGGCGGGTCGTCGGCTGAGCACATTCGAACTCGTTCGCGGAAACCCCTCGATGGAGTGAAGTGACCCAGGATTGCTGACCGTTCACTGACAGTAGGTAATTCTTACCGGGTCCCACCACCTGTCCCACGTCTCCCATGGGGGTCCCACGCCGTGAACGGCATCACTTTCCGCCTGCCCGTACGCCGTCCCGGCGCCGTCGCCGCCGCCACGGTGCTGGTCGCGGGGTCCGTCGTCCTCGCGGGGGCCGGGTCCGCCGCCGCGACCGGCGGGCCCGGGCACGGGCGCGAGGCCGGCAGTGCGCACGCCGTCGTCCTGCGCACCGGACTCGACGTCTCGCTCGCCGCCAGGACCGTGAACGTGCCGCTCGCGGTCACGCTCAACGAGGTGCGGGCGCCGCGGAGCGCGGAGAAGACCGCGCTCACCGCACGGCTCGACGGCGTCGACCACGGCCGTCCGTTCAACGTGCTGCACGCCGATGCCGCGAGCGCGAAGGCGACCGTGTCCGGGGGCACGGCCGAGGCGCGCACGGAGCTCGCGCACGCCCGGCTGCACGTGCCCGGGCTGCCGCTGCTGTCCCTGGTCGAGCTGACCCAGGTCACGTCCACGGCGACCTGCGAGGCCGGGAAGGAGCCGGTCGCCTCGGCCGACGTCCTCGGGCCGGTGACCGTGCTCGGCAAGAAGGTGACCGTGAGCGCGGGCGGGCCGACCGAGGTGAAGGTGCCGGGGGTGGGGGAGGTGCGGCTGGATCTCTCCAAGCGGACGACCACCTCCCGTACGGCCGCGGCGACCGCGCTCGAACTGACGGTGTCCGTCAATCCGCTGAAGCTGAACGTGGCCGAGGTGGAGGGGACGGTGACGCTGGCGTCGGCGGAGTGCGGGGCGCCGGGGGGCGCGGAGCCGGCGGGTGGTGGTGGGGCGGGGGCCCCGGAGGACGTGCGGGCGCAGGGGGAGCGGGCGGAGGAGGGGCTCGCGGAGACGGGCGGGGGTTCGATGACGCCGTATCTCGCGGGCGGGTCGGTCGTGCTGATGGTGGTGGGCGGGGGTGTGTTCGCGGTGCGGCGGAGGAGAAGCTGACGGTTCGGGGGCGGAGAAAATGCCCTACCCCCCGCCCCGTACCTTCCGCAGCGCCGCCAGGAAC
>NZ_JOHS01000040.1 GCF_000725625.1 Streptomyces sp. NRRL F-6676 | reverse complement strand
CTTCGGGGGTGCGGGGGGCGGAGCCCCCGCGAGGACCCGGGGCACCGGCCCCGAGACCACCACCGGGGGCGGAACCCCCCACGCCCCCCTCCGGGGGCCCAGAGGGCAGAGCCCCCTCGGGACCGGGGACGACAGCCCCCGAACCACCGCCGGGGGCGGAGCCCCCCATGGCTTCGGGGGTGCGGGGGGCGGAGCCCCCGTGGGGGGCCGGGGGCGTGGCCCCCGGTGGGGTCGAAGGGGCGGAGCCCCTGTGGGACGGGAAGGGTAGGGGCGGCGGGGGCGAAGAAAACCCCGCCCCCTCGAACCGCTCCACCAACTCCCGCCCCTTCTCCAGCACCCCCTCCGGCAACAGCACCCTCCCCGACGCCCCCGCGACAAGATCGACCCGCGCCCCGATCTCCCCCGCGAACGCCGCCAACCGCCCCGCATCCTCCTCCGATCGCATGTCCACCAACGCCACCACCACATACCGCTCCCGCGGGAACCGCTCATGCAGCAGCCGCACGGTGTTCAGCACCGTGTTCCCCGTCGAGAACTCGTCGTCGACCAGCACCAGCGGCCCGTCACCCCCCAACAGCCCCGGATCCTCCGGCAGCAGCAGATGCGACGTGGCGTGCGAGTGCGACTCCTCGAAGCCCCCCGCCGGCGCGACCCCCGCGACCGGCCGCCGCGTGGAGTGCAGATACGGCGCACCCCCGAGCCCGTCCGCGACACAGTGCCCCAGCCCGGTGGCGGTCTCGGCGTACCCGAGCACCACCGCCTCCCCCGCCGCCCGCTCCCCCAGCAGCTCCCGCACCCGCCGCCCCAGCGCGACCCCGTGCCCGTGCACGACCGACGGACGCTGCGGCACATGCTTGCCGAGGACGTGGGAGACCAGCAGATGCGCCCGCTTGGGGTTCCGGCGCAGCGCCAGCCCGAGCAGCTCGCGCAGCCCCTCGTCACCGGCGAGCTCGACCCCGAGCCGCTCGGCCACCCACGCACCGGACCACACCACGTCACTACCCCTGTCACCGCTCATCGCTTCCTCGCCGCACCGGCTACAGCCGACACACCGGCCACACCGGACACATCCACCGCACGCGCCGCACCTGCCACACCCGCCACAGCCCCTCAGCCCCGCAGCCCCGCCGCCAGCAGCTCCACGAAGCCCACGTCCTCCCCCGCCACCCCGAACGCCTCCGCCCGCAGCACCGTCCGCTCCGCCCAGGCCCGGTGGGGCTTCACCTCGTTCATCTTGTTGGTGTACGCGGACCGCAGCACACCTCCACCGCCCCGCTCCGGCCGCAGGATGTCCTGCGCGTCGCTGTACTCCTCGTGGCTGACGACCGACAGCGCGTGCACGGGCGCGACGTGGGAGGGGTGGATGCAGGTCTTGCCGAGCAGCCCGTTGGCACGGTCGAGGGAGATCTCGCGCAGCAGCCCGTCCATCCGGTTCTCGAGCAGTGCCTGGCGCAGTTCCACCGCCCGCCCCTCCAGGAACGGGCTCTGCCGCAGCAGCGGCTTGAACATGCGTTCCTGCTCCCGGAAGTACTCCCACACCGGCCCGGTCACGGTGAACCCGGTGCCGTCGGAACGGCCCAGCACATTGACGACGTCGGCGATGACGGAGGCGACGATCTGGACGTCGTACGCGGTCATGTCGGGGGCCCGGCGCAGCCCGTACGCGGAGCAGAAGTCGGTGACGCCGAGGCGCAGCGCGAGGACCCGGTCGCGGTACTTGTCGACGGTGCGGAAGATGCCGTCGAGCGTGGCGGCCCTGGTCTCCAGGTAGAGCAGCTCGGGCGATTCCAGCACCGGCATGGCGAACAGCCGCCGCCCGCTCGCCGTCTCGGCCGCGGAGAGCCCTTCGAGGAAGGGGATGCCGCGCTCCTCGGTGAACTTGGGCAGTACGAATCCGGACAGCAGCCGCACGGCCGGGCCGAGCCGCCGCACCAGGTCGGGGATCTGCTCGGGGGCACGGACCCGGATGAAGAGGAGCGGGAGACCGGGATCGGGGAGCGCGTCAAGGGCCGCGAACTGGCGTACGAGGTTGGCCTCGGCGTCGGTGACGTCGGCGTCGTCGATCGAGTCCTCCAGGCACAGCACCATGGAGACGACCCCGCGCGCGGCCTGTTTGACGATGTCCTCGGCGAGGCGGGGGCGGGTCGCGGGGCTGTAGAGCGTGGCACCGAGGGCGGCGGAGAGCAGCCGGGCCGGGGAGTCGGCGGTGAACTCCGTGGGCTCCCGGTAGAACAGGCGGTGGCGCTGCTCCGGGGCGATGTGCCCGAAATGACGCATAAGACTCCCCCGTGGTGCCGATCGGCCGGAAAACAGGTGGCCGGTAATAGTACGTACGGACGTATGTCCGCAGTTCCCTCAGGGTGTGAAGTCCCGATGACCGCGCTGTGACGGACGTTCGCGCGGCGCCCCTCCGGGTATCCCACGGACCGGGCGGCGAACCTTCGCGTACCTCCGCGCGACCCCCGCCCCGCGTTGTCGTGAGCAGGACCGAGAAGGCAGGATGACCGCATGACGCACGCGATGCTGAAGGGGTCGAACGTCCCGCTGGAGGCGACGGCGGTACGGGCCGTGCTGCGCTGGGCGCCCGGGCAGGGCGCCCCCGAGGTGGACGCGTCCGCGCTGCTGCTCGGCCCCGACGGGCGGGTGCGCTCCGACGAGGACTTCGTCTTCTACAACCAGCCCCGGCACCCCTCGGGGGCGGTCCGGCTGCTGGGCAAGAAGCGGGAGCCGGAGGGGATGACCGACGCGATCCAGGCGGATCTGGCGGGCGTCGAGGGTGCGGTCGGGCGGGTGCTGCTGGTGGCGTCCGCGGACGATGTGCCGTTCGAGCAGGTGCGGTCGCTGTGCATCGTGCTGTACGACGCAGGTGCCGCCGGTGGCGAGCCGCTGGCCTACTTCGAGGTCACGCCGGAGACCGGGGAGGAGACGGCGCTGATCTGCGGGGAGCTGTACCGGCGCGGGGACGCGTGGAAGTTCCGGGCGCTCGGGGAGGGGTACTCGAACGGGCTGAAGGGGCTGGCCAACGACTTCGGCATCTCGGTGGACGATTCCGAGCAGGGCGCTCGGGTGGAGAGGGCGGGCGGGGCGGCGCCGTTGCCGCCGGAGCAGCCGGTGGTGGTGGCACAGCAGTCCGCGGGGGTTCCGCAGCAGGCGGCGTACGGGTATCCGCCGGTGGAGCCGGGTCCGGCGGAGCCGGTGACGCGGCCGGCGTACGGGTATCCGCAGCCCCAGACGGCCGGGATGCCGGCGCCGGCGTACGGCCACCCGGCCGCGCCGGACCCCGACTTCCAGCTCCCCCCACAGGGGCCCCAGTTCATCGGCCGCTAGGAATGCGCCGCTCCGCCGCGCGGGCACGGACACCCATGCCGGCAGGGGGCGCGGGGCTGTGCTGAATGCGCGGCTCCGCCGCGCGGGCGCGGACACCCGCGCCGGCAAGGGGCGCGAGGAAAAGCCTCCCGGGCGCACCCCCTACATCGCGCCCCGTTCCGCCCGCGACTTGTACCCCCGCCCCCACTGCAACCCCCACCCGAACAACCGGTCCAGCTCCGCCTGAAAGCCGTACACGAACTTGACCTCCCGGCGAACCATCAGTTCGCCCTTCACGTTCTCGATCAGCACCACCGCACACGACCGCGCCTGCGGATGCCGCTCGTCGAGCCCGATCTCCACCCGCGGCCCGTTGCTCGGATACAGCGTCACGACCGCATGCGTCCGGTCGAACGCCGGCGTCTGGTCGTAGATGTAGACGAAGATCAGCAGCCGCTTGATGTCGTCCCGGTGGTCGAGGTTGATGTAGATGTCCTCACCGGACCCCGATCCGAACCGGTCGTCCCCGCTCAGCTTCACGTACGGCGGCGCATTAAGTTCCCCGAAGAAGCCGCCCAGAGGCTGCACGACCCCCTTGGAGCCGTCCGCCAGCTCGTACAGACACCCCAGGTCGAGGTCGACGTTGACCATGCTCATGGTGTGCGCCTGCACCACCTCGGGGGTGAACATCCGCAACGGATGGCGCAGCAGACTGCCCCGCTGCGGCGCACCGATGTCGGACGTGCGCATCCGCCAGGACAGATTGACCCGCAGATGCCCGCCGGCCGCACCCTGCTTGGTCAGCGAGACCGTGTGGTGCCGCTTGGTCAGCTCTATGGAGTTGCTGGCCGCGCTGCCGGAGTCGAACTGGGCCGCCCGCGCGCCCAGCAGACCGTCGAAGAACCCCATAACCCGCCCCCACGCGTGACACGTTCGCCGGAGATGCACCGGCCATACAGACGAAGCGTTCCTCACGGGGCGCCACGTCACACCCCCGCCGCGACGGCGACGGAAGCACTCGGGCGGGCCCGGTCGTGCGCCGGGCCCGCCCGAGAAGGATCATGCCGGTCAGACGCCGGACGAGACCTCGTCCTTCGCCTCGCTCCCGCCGCCCTCCGCGGCGAGCGCCCGGTTGCGGCGGACGGAGGACCAGAAGGACCAGGCGATCAGCACGACGCCGACGAGGCCGGTGATGACCTCGTTGATCTCGTACTGGATGGTGACGATGAGGATGACGGCCAGGGCGCCGATCGCGTAGTGGGCGCCGTGCTCCAGGTAGACGTAGTCGTCCAGCGTGCCCTGGCGGACCAGGTAGACGGTGAGCGACCGGACGTACATCGCGCCGATGCCGAGGCCCAGCGCCATCATCACGATGTCGTTGGTGATGGCGAAGGCGCCGATCACGCCGTCGAAGGAGAAGGAGGCGTCCAGGACTTCCAGGTAGAGGAACATGAAGAAGGCGGCCTGGCCGGCCAGCAGTACGGCCGACTTCTTCTTGCCGCTGCGCTCGGCCTCTTCCTCCGCCTCCTGTTCGCGTTCCTCTTCCTCCTCCAGGCGGTCCTCGAAGTATCCCGAGAGGCCGCCGACGATCATGTACGTGATCAGACCCGCGATGCCGGAGAGGAGGACCGTCTGCCCCTTGTCGGCGTGGATGCCGCCGTGCTGGTGGGCGTGGGCGGCGACCGTCATGGAGGCGATGAGCAGGCAGATCAGCGAGATGCAGACCGAGAGCATGTCGACCTTGCCGAGCTTGGCCAGCGGCCGCTCCAGCCAGGCGAGCCACTTGATGTCCCGGTCCTCGAAGATGAAGTCGAGGAAGATCATCAACAGGAACATGCCACCGAACGCGGCGATCGCCGGGTGCGCGTCGGTGACCAGCTGCTGATAACGGTCCTTGTCGGAGAACGCGAGGTCGACCGCGTCCCACGGATTCAGTTTCGCGGTGATGGCGACGATCACGACGGGGAAGATCAGCCGCATGCCGAAGACGGCGATCAGCACGCCGACGGTGAGGAAGATCTTCTGCCAGAAGGCGTTCATCTTCTTCAGTACGCCGGCGTTGACGACCGCGTTGTCGAAGGAGAGCGAGATCTCCAGGATCGCCAGGATGGCGACGATCCCGAGCCCGGTCCATCCGTTGTAGAACACGGCCGCCACCAGGCCGAGTGCGGTGATCGCGAACGACCAGCCGAAGGTTTTCAGAAGCACTGGCTACCCAATCGTGACTCGTGATGTGTACGGGTTTCCCCCGCGCCGTACTCGGCTTTACTGAACGTTGACCACGAAGTCTAGAGTGCTCATCCTCCAGCCGGCCGTGCGGGCTCCGCGCGCGACCAGGGACCCGGCGGAGAACAGCGGCCCCGGAAAAGGACCGCCGAGCCCCAGGCAGGCCCTGGTCTAGGAAACGTTGACGCCGAAGTCCAGGGCGATCCCGCGCAGGCCCGAGGCGTAGCCCTGGCCGACCGCGCGGAACTTCCACTCGCCGCCGTAGCGGTAGACCTCGCCGAAGATCATGGCGGTCTCCGTGGAGGCGTCCTCGCTGAGGTCGTAGCGAGCCAGCTCCTGGCCGTCGGCCTGGTTGACGACGCGGATGAAGGCATTGCTGACCTGGCCGAACGTCTGGCCGCGCTCGTCGGCCAGATGGATCGAGACCGGGAAGACGATCTTGTCGCAGTGCGCCGGCACCTTGGACAGATCGATCAGCAGCGACTCGTCGTCGCCCTCGCCCTCACCGGTGAGGTTGTCGCCGGTGTGCTCGACCGAGCCGTCCGGGCTCTTGAGCTGGTTGTAGAACACGAACCACTCGTCGCCCATGACCCGGCCGTCGGCGCCGCACAGCAGTGCGCTGGCGTCCAGGTCGAAGGGGGCCCCGGTGGTGGAGCGCGCGTCCCAGCCGAGCCCGATCATCACCTGGGTGAGGTTCGGTGCGGCCTTGGAGAGGGAGACATTGCCTCCCTTGGCGAGTGTGACGCCCATGATGCTGTCCTCCCCGATTTTTCTTGCCGTATCGCTGCTTCTGCTGCTGCTTCTCTGCTGCTGCTGCTTCCTGGATGTACTGCGCGTCCGGCGCCGCACGCAAACGGTGCGACGCCGGACGGTTGTACCTTCGTGCCCCTGGCGTTGACGCCGGGGGTGACGCCGGGCGCCTCCTGATCCGGCGCCCGGCGCGTCCCGGCGGTGGACGCCGGGCACGGATCAGACGTTGACGCCGAAGTCCTGGGCGATGCCGCGCAGGCCCGAGGCGTAGCCCTGGCCGATGGCGCGGAACTTCCACTCGGCGCCGTTGCGGTACAGCTCGCCGAAGACCATCGCGGTCTCCGTGGAGGCGTCCTCGCTCAGGTCGTAGCGGGCGATCTCCTGCTCGCCGGCCTGGTTCACCACGCGGATGAACGCGTTGCGGACCTGGCCGAAGGACTGCTGGCGGTTCTCGGCGTCGTAGATCGAGACCGGGAAGACGATCTTGTCCACGTCGGCCGGGACCCCGGCGAGGTTGATCTTGATCTGCTCGTCGTCCCCCTCACCCTCACCGGTGATGTTGTCACCGGTGTGTTCGACCGAGCCGTCGGGGCTCTTGAGGTTGTTGAAGAAGATGAAGTGCTGGTCGCTGGCGACCTTGCCCTCCGCGTTCAGCAGCAGCGCGCTGGCGTCCAGGTCGAAGTCGGTACCGGTGGTGGTACGTACGTCCCACCCCAGGCCGACGATGACCGCGGTCAGGCCGGGGGCCTCCTTCGTCAGCGAAACGTTGCCGCCCTTGCTGAGGCTGACTCCCACGAGTCCTCCCATTGTCTTCAGGGGCGGGGAGCCCCGTCGTGCATCGGATGTATCGGATGTACCGGATCAACGCTTCGATCCTAGTGACGGGTTCCCGCAGCCCGCAGCGGCTGCACCCGATCGGTCACAGGGTGTCGAGCGCCTTCACGTACTCGTTGAGGTCACGGGCGTCGGGCAGCGCGTTGACGACGCTCCAGCGCACGACGCCCTCCTTGTCGATGACGAAGGTCCCCCGGACGGCGCAGCCCTTGTCCTCCGCGAAGACGCCGTACGCGCGCGAGGTCTCGCCGTGCGGCCAGAAATCGGAGAGCAGGGGGTACTCGAGGCCCTCCTGCTCCGCGAAGACGCGCAGGGTGTGCATGGAGTCGTTGGAGACGGCGAGCAGCTGGGTGTCGTCGTTCACGAACTTCGGAAGGTTGTCCCGCAGGGCGCAGAGTTCGCCGGTGCAGACGCCGGTGAAGGCGAACGGGAAGAAGAGCAGCACGACGTTCTTCTCTCCGCGGAAGTCGGAGAGGCGGACGGGGCTGCCGTGATTGTCCTTGAGCGCGAAGTCGGGGGCCTTGTCGCCGACCTGGATGACCATGATGTTCGCTGCGTCCCTCCGTAGGGCTGTTCGGGCGGCTTCCACCCTACGCAGCGATCTTCCGGCGGGGCGGGGGCCCCATCGGGTGCGTTGCCGGCCGACGGCCGACGGGGGCCGGCCGCGCGGTTCCCCGCGCCCCTGCCCGGACAGCGCCCAACCCCCGGGAAGCCATCGCATCCGGGGGTTGGGCGGGTTCCGTTACTTCCTCTTCGGCGTCACGAGCCGGCTACCGCTCCAGTCCTTGCCCACGCTCACGCTCTTGGACGCCGACAGCCCCGCCGTCGTCGCCGCCTCGGAGATGTCGCTGGGCTCGACGTACCCGTCGCGCCCCGTCTTCGGCGTCAGCAGGAGGATCGAGCCGCCCTCCTCGATGTACGTGGTGGCATCCACCAGCGCATCCGTCAGGTCGCCGTCGTCGTCTCGGAACCACAGCACCACGGCATCGGCGACGTCGTCGTAGTCCTCGTCGACGAGTTCACTGCCGATGGCTTCCTCGATGGCCTCGCGGAGCTCCTGGTCGACGTCGTCGTCGAAGCCCAGTTCCTGGACCACCTGCTCGGGCTGGAACCCCAGCCTTGCGGCAGGGTTCGTCCGCTCCTCCGCGTGGTCCGCGGTCGCGCTCACGGGTTGCCTCCTGATCATGTTGCGAATGTCCTTGAGCCTCGCGCGTGCGCGAAGCGTTGGCGGTAGTCCACACGGGCGGGACGGATCGCGCAAGTACCCGGCCGTCCGGACCGCCGAAACGGTGACGATCCTGGCGGTGCCGCCGTGACGCCGGGCAAGAAATCGCAGCCACCGGTGACGCACGCCACACCGTTATGCCCCGTTCACCCGTTTCGGATTCCTTCGAGCCTACGGGACTCGAACGGTTTTGCGTAACGCGTCACCCCCCGGGCGTATCGTTGCGATTGGGGTGGGCTCGCCCCGGACCGGCCCCAACAAGGCTGTCCGCGCATCCCGGTTACCGATCGGTAAAGATGAAGTTTCCCTGTCCGAGGTACACGATGGGGAACGGTGCCAAAGGCGCAGTTGTGCAGCCCCAACAGCCCCCAGAGAGCGAAGGAACAGCGTGGCTTCCGCATCCGATCGCAATCCGATCATCATTGGCGGCCTTCCCAGTCAGGTTCCCGACTTCGACCCCGAAGAGACCCAGGAGTGGCTCGACTCGCTGGACGCCGCGGTCGACGAGCGCGGCCGTGAGCGCGCGCGCTATCTGATGCTCCGGTTGATCGAGCGCGCCCGCGAGAAGCGCGTGGCCGTGCCCGAGATGCGCAGTACGGACTACGTCAACACGATCCCCACCAAGAGCGAGCCGTTCTTCCCCGGCAACGAGGAGATCGAGCGCAAGATCCTCAACGCCACCCGGTGGAACGCGGCGGTCATGGTCTCCCGGGCGCAGCGCCCCGGCATCGGGGTCGGCGGCCACATCGCCACCTTCGCCTCCTCCGCGTCCCTCTACGACGTGGGCTTCAACCACTTCTTCCGCGGGAAGGACGACGGCCGCGGCGGCGACCAGGTCTTCTTCCAGGGGCACGCCTCCCCCGGCATCTACGCCCGCGCCTATCTGCTCGACCGGCTCAGCGAGGCGCAGCTCGACGGGTTCCGGCAGGAGAAGTCGAAGTACCCCAACGGTCTCTCCTCGTACCCGCACCCGCGCTCCATGCCGGACTTCTGGGAGTTCCCGACCGTCTCCATGGGCCTCGGCCCGCTCGGCGCGATCTTCCAGGCGCGGATGAACCGCTACATGGAGGCGCGCGGCATCGCGGACACCTCCGACTCGCACGTGTGGGCGTTCCTCGGCGACGGCGAGATGGACGAGCCGGAGTCGCTCGGCCAGCTCTCCATCGCCGCCCGGGAGAACCTCGACAACCTGACCTTCGTCGTCAACTGCAACCTCCAGCGGCTCGATGGTCCGGTGCGCGGCAACGGGAAGATCATCCAGGAGCTGGAGTCGGTCTTCCGGGGCGCCGGCTGGAACGTCATCAAGCTGGTCTGGGACCGCACCTGGGACCCGCTGCTCGCCCAGGACCGCGACGGCGTGCTGGTCAACCGGATGAACACGACACCGGACGGCCAGTTCCAGACGTACGCCACGGAGTCCGGCGCCTACATCCGCGAGCACTTCTTCGGCGACGACCACCGGCTGCGGGCGATGGTCGAGCACATGACCGACGACCAGATCCTGCACCTGGGGCGCGGCGGTCACGACCACCGCAAGATCTACGCGGCGTTCAAGGCGGCCAAGGAGCACAAGGGCCAGCCGACGGTGATCCTGGCCAAGACGATCAAGGGCTGGACGCTGGGCCCGAACTTCGAGGGCCGCAACGCCACGCATCAGATGAAGAAGCTGACGGTCGACGACCTCAAGCGCTTCCGCGACCGGCTGCATCTGCCGATCTCCGACAAGGAGCTGGAGTCCGGCCCGCCGCCGTACTACCACCCGGGCCGGGACACCGAGGAGATCCAGTACATGCACGACCGCCGCAAGCAGTGCGGCGGCTACGTGCCCACCCGGGTCGTGCGCGCGAAACCGCTGCCGCTGCCCGAGGACAAGACGTACGCGACCGTGAAGAAGGGCTCCGGTCAGCAGTCCATCGCGACGACCATGGCCTTTGTGCGGCTCCTCAAGGACCTCATGCGGGACAAGGAGATCGGCAGGCGGTTCGTGCTGATCGCGCCGGACGAGTACCGCACGTTCGGCATGGACTCGTTCTTCCCGAGCGCGAAGATCTACAACCCGCTCGGTCAGCAGTACGAGTCGGTCGACCGCGAGCTGCTCCTCGCGTACAAGGAGTCGCCCACCGGGCAGATGCTGCACGACGGCATCTCGGAGGCCGGCTGCACGGCGTCGGCGATCGCGGCGGGCTCGGCCTACGCCACGCACGGCGAGCCGCTGATCCCGGTCTACGTCTTCTACTCGATGTTCGGTTTCCAGCGCACCGGCGACCAGTTCTGGCAGATGTCCGACCAGCTCGCGCGCGGTTTCGTCCTGGGCGCGACCGCCGGCCGTACGACCCTGACCGGCGAGGGGCTCCAGCACGCGGACGGCCACTCGCAGCTGCTCGCCTCGACCAACCCGGGGTGCGTCGCCTACGACCCGGCGTACGGGTACGAGATCGCGCACATCGTGCAGGACGGGCTGCGCCGGATGTACGGCGCGAGCGAGGAGCACCCGCACGGCGAGGACGTCTTCTACTACCTCACCGTCTACAACGAGCCGATCCAGCACCCGGCCGAGCCGGCGGACGTCGACGTCGAGGGCATCCTCAAGGGCGTGCACCGGATCGCGGCGGGCTCGGCGGGCGAGATCCCGGCGCAGATCATGGCGTCGGGTGTCGCGGTGCCGTGGGCGCTGGAGGCCCAGCGGATCCTCGCGGAGGAGTGGAACGTACGGGCCGACGTGTGGTCGGCGACGTCCTGGAACGAGCTGCGGCGCGAGGCGGTGGCGGCCGAGGAGCACAACCTGCTGCATCCGGAGGAGGAGCAGCGGGTGCCCTGGGTGACGCGGAAGCTGAGCGGGGCGGAGGGGCCGTTCGTGGCCGTCTCCGACTGGATGCGGTCGGTTCCGGACCAGATCGCGCGGTGGGTGCCGGGGGCGTACGCGTCGCTGGGCGCGGACGGGTTCGGCTTCGCGGACACGCGGGGGGCGGCGCGCCGCTTCTTCCACATCGACGCGCAGTCGGTCGTCCTGGCGGTCCTGACGGAACTGTCGAAGCAGGGGCGGGTGGACCGCTCGGCCCTGAAGCAGGCGATCGACCGCTACCAGCTGCTGGACGCCTCCGCGGCCGACCCCGGCGCGGCCGGGGGCGACGCGTAGGGCTCCGCCCTTCACCCCGGTCCGGGTGCCCCGGGGTCGGTCGACGGCTACCGGCGCCTCTCAAAGAGCGCGAGAGAGCGCGAGTGGCCAGGGTCCGCCGGCGGCGGCCGGCACACCGCGGCCGCTCGCGCAGTTCCCCGCGCCCCTCAAAGAGCGCGAGAGAGCGCGGGTGGCCAGGGTCCGCCAGCCGCTGCCGGCACACCGCGGCCGCTCGCGCAGTTCCCCGCGCCCCTCGAAGAGCGCGGGAGAGCTCGGGTGGCCTGGGTTGTTCGGCGGCTGACGGTGCGTCGTGGCTTGTCGCGCAGTTCCCCGCGCCCCTTGGAAGCAGGGGGCGCCCCCGGCTTTCAGGGGCGCGGGGAACTGCGCGAGAAGGCCCCACCCACCCGCACCCGCCCACGAACCCGTCCCTCCCGAGCTCCTGGGCGCCCCCGGGGTCCAAGGGGCGGAGCCCCTTGTTGAGGGACGGGAATGGGTAGGGGCGGCGGGGGCGAAAAACCCCCGGGGAACCCCCGGACTCCGCACCGCCCGGAGGGCAAAGGCAGGGCCCCCGGCGCGCCGTCGCCGAGGGCCCTCTTTCCTCTCGCCCGGGGGTCAGAACAGCCCGCCCCCCGGCCCCGCCGCCCCTACGATCCAAACGACCGCGAGCAGCGTGTCAATCGCGCCCAGCACAAGGGCGACAAGCGCCGGCACCGACCGTGACCCCGCCCAGCTCCGCCCCATGGCGAGCCAGCCGCAGACCACGGCCACCGGGCCGAGAACGATCCCCAGCACAAAGAATCCGGCGATCGCACAGATCAGTCCGACGATGCCGAGCGTCGCGCGATCCGGCCCACTCCGAGACCCCATCCGGCCCCGTGAGCGGGGGTGCGTACGCGAACTGTGTCCGAAGCCCGCCATATCAACTCCCAGAACTAGTCCGTCAGTTCGGGCCTGACATGCGGGTACCCCCGATTCGGTGGACAATCCCCCGCCACACCACGGGTTCCCGGCCGGGCGGCCGCGCCGTCCCCCTCCGACAGCGCGGCCGCGGACCGCGACGCCCCCCGATCCACCGGCCACGCATAGGCCGTACGGAGGACTTGACCCACTGTGACGCGCGCCCCGCCCCACCGGCCAGGGAACGACACCCCCCTCACCCGGATAGGCGAACCGCGGCGGCGCACACACCGGGACGCACACACCGGCGCGCACACACTGGCGCGCTCACACCGGCACCGGCCGGTCCCCCCGGCCGGCCGGCCCGTCAGATGTGCGCACCCCCCGCCCCCGCCTCCGCGTTGTCCCCCCGCTTCGTGAGGAGCGCCACCAGCACCGCCACCGCCGCGACCCCCGCGGCGACCAGGCAGGCCAGGCTCATGCCGGAGATGAACGTGTCGTGCGCGACGTCGGTGATCTTCGCGGCGATCCCCGCCGGGGTGCCCGGCTGCACCGGCGCGATGCCCTGCTGCACGGCCCCCGACGCCTGGTCGAGCTGCTCGGGCGTGAGCGGCGGCAGCTTGGCGTCGGCCCAGTTGTCCGCGAACGTGTTGTCGACCTTGGAGGCCATCACGGCGCCCAGCACGGCGGTGCCGAGGCTGCCGCCGATCTGCATCGCGGCCTGCTGGAGCCCGCCGGCCACCCCGGACAGCTCCAGCGGGGCGTTGCCCACGATGACCTCGGTGGCGCCGACCATGACCGGCGCGAGCCCCAGGCCGAGCAGCGCGAACCACAGCGACATGACGGCGCTGCCGCTGTTCGCGTCGAGCCGCGACATGCCGAACATGGCGATCGCGGTGCACGCCATGCCGCCGGCCAACGGGATGCGCGGCCCGACCTTGGTGATCATCGCGCCGGCCAGCGGCGAGCCGACGATCATCATTCCGGTGAGCGGCAGCAGATGCGTACCGGCGTCGACCGGGCTCATGCCGTGCACGTTCTGAAGATAGAAGGTGACGAAGAACAGGCCGCCGAGGAACGCGATGGCCATCAGCACCATCAGCACCACACCCGCCGACAGCGGCACCGAGCGGAACATCGCCAGCGGGATCAGCGGCTCCTTGACCTTGGTCTCCCAGAAGGCGAACAGGGCGAAGCCGAGCAGCGAGGCGGCGATGAACGTCCATGTCAGGCCGTCGCCCCAGCCCCAGGTGGGGGCCTTGATGAGCGCCCAGACCAGGCAGAACATCGCGGCGGACAGCAGCACGATGCCGAGGACGTCGAAGGAGCGCGGGGCGTTCTTCGCGCGGTGGTCGGTGAGGATCAGCAGGCCGAGGACGAGCGCGACGGCGCCGACCGGCACGTTGATGAAGAAGACCGACTGCCAGCTGACGTGCTCGACCAGCACACCGCCGAGGATCGGGCCGCCCGCGGTGGAGGCGCCGATGACCATGCCCCAGATGCCGATGGCCATGTTCAGCTTCTCGGCCGGGAAGGTGGCGCGCAGCAGACCGAGCGCGGCCGGCATCAGCAGCGCGCCGAACAGGCCCTGGCAGACCCGGAAGACGATCACGAAGGCGATGCTGCTGGACAGCCCGATCGCGCCGGAGGCGGCGGCGAAGCCGACCACGCCGATCAGGAACGTCTGCCGGTGTCCGAACCGGTCGCCGAGCTTGCCCGCGGTGATCAGCGAGACGGCGAGGGCGAGGAAGTAGGCGTTGGTGATCCACTGGACGTCGGCCAGGCTGGCGTCGAGGTCCCTGGCGATCGCGGGGTTGGCGATGGCCACGATGGTGCCGTCGAGGGCGACCATCATCACGCCGATCGCGACGGATATCAGGGTGAGCCACGGGCGGCCGCGCAGGCCGGTAGTGGCGGGAGCGGAGTCGGACGGCGAGTCCGGGCCGTTGTCGCCGGGCCCCTTCGCGTCGACGGTGGACTGACTAGTCATGCCGTCGAGGCTAGTGACAGCCACTGACAAACGACAAACCGATTCAGATGCCGGTGACTGACAATCCGGTGGCCGGCAGGTGTCGCCCCGGGCGCGACTACCCTGACCTGGGACGAAGAAAGGAACCACGACCGTCATGGACACGGCATCCCGGCCCGGGCTGCGCGAACGGAAGAAGCAGCGCACGCGCGACACGCTGCTGCGCCGGGGGCTGGAACTGTTCACCACCCAGGGCTACGAGCACACGACCGTCGACGAGATCGCCGAGGCCGTCGACGTCTCGCAGCGGACCTTCTTCCGCTACTTCGCGGGCAAGGAGGACGTCGTCTTCTTCGTGCAGGACGTCGTCGAGTCGCACTTCGTCGCGGAGATCCGCCGGCGCCCGGCCGGGGAGGCGCCGCTGGAGGCACTGCGGCAGGCGGTGCTGACCGGCTGGGACCGCATCGGGGAGGCGATCGAGGAACTCGTCCCCGTCGGACTGCACCTGCGCACGTACCAGCTGATCGGGGAGACGCCGGCGCTGCTCGCGATCCATCTGCGGCGGTCGGCGGAGTGGGAGGAGCAGATCGCCCGGATCATCGCCGCCCGCGAGGGCATCGATCCGGACGCCGATCCCCGCCCCCGGGTCGCGGTCGCGCTCTTCGGCGGTGTGATGAGGGTCACCGAACGGATGTGGTCCACCGGCGGCGACATCAGCGTGGCGGCGATGCGGGAGCTGACCGTGCGCCACCTCGACGCGATCGGTCCGGCGCTCGCCCGCAGTTGGTGACGGGGGCGAAGCCATCCGCCTCCGGCCTCGCCGCGGGGACTGACGGCCGGTCACCGAACGCGTGTATGCCACAGTTTTCCCACAGGAAACGTGAGACGCGTCACTAGGCCGACGTGAGACCGTCCCGTTCTCCTAGTGTGTCCTCCCAGTGACTTCCTTCGACACCTCCCCCCAACTCAACGTCTGGCGTGCGAGCCTCGCGCTGGCCGTGGTGTTCGTGATGCTGGCGACCACCGGCTGGACCGCGGTCCGCGGCCACCGCGGCACCACGGCACTCCAGTCCTCGCGCTCCGCCTGGGAGCACGGCCGCCTGGCCGGGCACCGGCTGCCGGACCCCGACGCGGCGCCCGCGCGGCTGGCCCGGTTCTTCGCCTCCCTCGACACCCGCCAGCGCTCCCGGCTCGTCCACCGCTATCCGCTCGCGGTGGGCAACATGAACGGGGCGCCGGTCGGACTGCGGTACGAGGCCAACCGGATCGCGCTCGCCCGTCAGCGTGACCTCGAACGCAGACGGACGCACGACGTCCGGCTGTCGGCCGTCGGCCATCAGGAGGCGCGCCGCCTCATGCACCGGTTCGAGTCGCTGCTGCGGCCCGGCCGGCAGATCCTCGCGTTCGACCCCGCGGGCTCGGGCCGGATCGCGGAGGTCTTCGGCGACCTGGGCCGCGCCGACCGGATCTCCCTCGTCGTCCCCGGCGTCGACACCGATCTGCTCACCTTCCAGCGCAGCGACCGCAGATACACCGCCCCCGTCGGCATGGCGAAGTCGCTGTACCGGGCGGAGCGCGCGGCGGACGGCGGGACGCGCACGGCGGTGATCGCCTGGGCCGACTACACCGCGCCCGCCGGGCTCGGCATCGAGGCGGCCACCGCGATGCGCGCCGAGGACGGCGCGGTCCGGCTCAACGCCCTGCTGCGGGCGCTGCCCGGCCGTGCCCCCGTCGCGCTGTACTGCCACAGCTACGGCTCGGTGCTGTGCGGGGTCGCCGCCCGCCATCTGCCCGCGCGGGTCTCGGACATCGCGGTGGCCGGCAGCCCCGGCATGCGCACCCAGACGGCCGCCGGGCTCGACACCTCGGCCCGCGTCTGGGCGATGCGGGACGCCGACGACTGGATCCAGGACGTGCCGTACCTGGAGGTCGGCGGCCTCGGCCACGGCGCCGACCCGGTCTCCCGGGGCTTCGGCGCCCGGGTGCTCTCGGCACGGGACGCGGAGGGACACACCGGGTACTTCGTCCCGGGCACCGACAGCCTGCGGAACTTCGCCGGCATCGGCGTGGGGGCGTACGACACGGTGGCGTGCGCCCAGGACAACGACGGGTGCCGGGCGGGTCTGTCCGGCACGACGACGGCCGGACGCGCGTAGAGACGCAGGAATTGCGGTCTGCCCGGGGTGGCGACGGAGGGACACATGCCGCATACGATGAGCCGCATGGGTGACGTACTGGCCGGAGCTCACGCCACGTGGGAATTCGAGTCCGACTCCGTGCGCATCCGCTTCGAACGGGGGATTCGTACGCCGAAGCTGTTCCAGGCGCTCGGCGCGCGCGAGGTCCCCCTGGAAGCGATCGCGGGGGTGACGCTGGCACCGGGCCGGCGCGGCACGGTGGTGCTGCGCGTGGTGCCCAGGCCCGGGGCGGATCCACTGATGGACGCGGCCGCGGGCCAGCTCAAGGAGGGGTGCGACCCCTACCGGCTGGTGCTCCCCGCCGACCGCGAGACGCTCGCCGAGTACTACGCGGACGAGATACGGGCCCTGCTCCCGGACGACCCCGAGGAGCGCGCGGCACCGGCCGAGGCGTACCTCGTGGCACCGCCGGAGGGGCCCCGGCAGTTCAAGGCGTACGACGGGAAGGCGTCGTTCGACGGGACGACGGTGTCGTTCCGCTGGTCCTGGACGGGCGCGTCCTCCGCGAAGTGGAAGGCGGGCGACCAGCGTTATCCGGTGGGCTCGCTGAGCGGGGTGGAGTGGCGCTCGCCGGAGGTGCTGGAGGGGCATCTGCGGCTGCTGCCGCGCGGGGAGGCCGGGCAGTCCGCGGCCGCCCAGCCGGACCAGGACCCGGCGGCCGTCGTCTTCGGCCTGGGGTACGGCCCGGTGCACGAGTCGCTGCCGTTCGCGGCGGCGGTCCTGGCGGCGGTCCGCGCCACCGGCCCGGCGCCGGCCCTCGCCACCGCCCCCCGCCGCGACCCGGCCGACATCGCCGACCGCATCCGCCACCTCGGCGAACTCCACGAGGCGGGCCTCGTCACGGACGAGGAATTCACGGCGAAGAAGACGGAGCTGCTGGCGGAGTTGTAGGGGGCCGCGCTCTCAGGCGGCCCCGTCCCCGCCCCGCTCCGCGTAGAACGCCAGCTTGTGGTCCAGTACGGCGAGCGTGTCCCGGAGTTCCTCGATCCGCGTCAGCACATCCCTCCGCGTCGACTCCAGCAGCCCGTACCGCTCCCCGAACGTGTGGTCGCCCTCGCGCACGAGCTCGGCGTACCGCACCATGTCGGCCACCGGCATCCCCGTGAGCCGGAGCTTGCCGACGAACGCCAGCCAGTCCAGGTCGCGGTTGCTGTACCGGCGCTGCCCGGTGTGCGACCGGTCCACGTGCGGCATCAGCCCGATCCGCTCGTACCAGCGCAGGGTGTGCGCCGACAGCCCCGTGACGGCCACGACCTCGCTGATCGTGTACTGGTCCTGCCCGTCGGGCCGCCGGTGCGGATGCGGCGGGGCGGCGCAGCTGTCGGTCCTGGGGCTGGTGGCAGGGGTGGTCTCCATCACCGTCATGACCCCCACGCTAGAACGTTGGAGTGCACTCCAGGCAAGTCACCGCGGACGCGGACGGACGACGCCGTGCGAGGCCCGGCAGGGCGCCCGAAAACCCGGAGACGCGTCCCCGCCCGCCCGGCTACCGTGCGCCGCATGAGCCTCGTACGCCGTGCCGCACCCGAGGACGCGGAGGAAGTCCTGCGTCTGCGCCAGGTCATGCTCGACTCCGTGTTCCCCACCGGCCGTGAGAAGCCGCCCACGGACTGGCACACCGAGTCCCTGCCGACCCTGCGCGCCCGTCTGGCCGACCCCGACGGCGGCCTCGCCGCGTTCGTCGTCGACCACCCGGATCCGGAGCGGCCGGGAATGCTGGCCGCCCTCGTCGTCGGAACACTGGAGTACCGGATAGGCCGGGCGGGCAATCCGCACGGCCGGGTCGGCCACGTCTTCAGCGTGGCCACCGACCCCGGCGCCCGTCGGCGCGGATACGCGCGGGCGTGCATGGAAGCGCTCCTGGACTGGTTCCGGGAACAGGGCACCGGGCAGGTGGACCTGAACGCGTCGGCGGCGGCCGAGCCGCTGTACGCCTCCCTCGGCTTCGTCCGCAAGCCGGACCCGAGCATGCGCCTCCAGCTCTGAGGCCCCGGCCCCTCGGTACGGCCGCGCGGGCGGCCCGCATAGTCTCGTAGGCATGTCTTCGCACAGCTCCCTGCGCAGCCTGACGCTGATCGACAACTGGCCGGTGCCGACCGCGGCGGCGGCCGTCGTCCGCGCGGACGGCACCGTGCTCGGCACGCACGGCCCGGCCGGCCACCGCTTCCCGCTGGCGTCGGTGACCAAGCCGCTCGCGGCGTACGCGGTGCTCGTCGCGTACGAGGAGGGCGCGGTCGAGCTGGACGAACCGGCGGGCCCGCCCGGCGCGACCGTCCGCCATCTCCTCGCCCACACCTCGGGCCTGGCCTTCGACGAGCCACGCGTCACATCGGCCCCCGGCGAGCGCCGGCTGTACTCCAACGCGGGCTTCGAGGCGCTGGGCGACCACGTGGCGAAGGCGGCGGACATGCCGTTCGCGGAGTACGCGCGCCAGGCGGTGCTGGAACCGCTGGGCATGACGTCGACGACGCTGGCCGGCTCCCCCGCGAAGGACGGCGTGTCGACCGTCGCCGACCTGGTCCGCTTCGCGGCGGAGGTGCAGTCGCCCCGCCTTCTCGACCCGCGCACGGTGGCGGAGGCGATGACGGTCCAGTACCCCGGCACGAAGGGCGTCCTGCCGGGGTACGGCCACCAGAACCCCAACGACTGGGGCCTCGGCTTCGAGATCCGCGACGGCAAGTCCCCGCACTGGACGGGCGCGTCCTCCTCGCCCCGTACGTTCGGCCACTTCGGCCAGTCGGGCACGTTCCTGTGGATCGACCCGGCGGCGGGCGCGGCGTGCGTGGCCCTGACGGACCGCGCGTTCGGCCCGTGGGCGACCGAGGCGTGGCCGCCGTTCACGGAGGCGGTACTGGAGGAACTGCGGGGCTGACGCCCTCCGCCGGGACCGGTCAGTGCACGATCTTCAACCCGGCCACGCAGCCCACGATGCCGGCGAGGAGCAGCAGCTTGAGCGGGGTGGCGGACTCACCGCCGAAGACCATGGCGTACGTCGCGGTGAGCACCGCCCCGATCCCGACCCAGACCGCGTACCCGGTCCCCACGGGCACGGTCCGCAACGCGTACGCGAGCCCGGTCATGCTCAGCCCGAGCCCCGCGAAGAAGAAGACACTCGGCACCAGCCGGCTGAGCCCGTCGGACTTGTCCAGCGCGGTGGCCCACACCGCCTCCAGCACCCCGGACACCACGAGCACGACCCACGCCACGACGACCACACTCCTCGGCGTCGTCTTGTCCTGACTGGGTACGGCGCGTCTCGTCCAGGAGCCGGTCGGGGCTCTGCTCCCACTGTGGCAGATATGCGGGGGTGGTCGTGCCCGAGACAGGGAACATGCCCGCCGAAAGCTGCCCGGCCCGGTCGATTCACCACCGTGGCTTCGGCGCCGGGCCCGAGACGCCGATCGGCTCGCTCACCGTCACGGTCGTGGGCGACCGGCCGCGCGAGCGGGGCATTCACCCTCGCCGCCGATGCTGCCGACGGGCACCCGCGCGCGGGGAACCCCGGGCTGTGCGACAGCCCGCGGAGGGCGAGGGCGGGGAGTAACCGACGTGATCAGCCCGGGGGAAACGCCCCCGTACACCGGCGGCTTCGCCGAGTCGCAGCAAGCCGCGTACCAGCCGTCCTCCTGTGTCTCGGTCATCCCGACCCGCGTACACACGGAGCCGGTATCCGCAACGGCGGTCAGGGCCTCCGTTCCGCTCGTCACCGTCGGCGCACGTGCCTGGCGGGCGTTCGTCGACGGGTTCGGTAGCCGCACGGGGCAACTGCCCGCACGTCTGCCCTCGCGGCCCTTGCCCTCGATGCACCGACATCTTGAGGTGAGACAAGGGACACCACGTCGGCCGGGAGGGCAAGCGATGGGCATACGCGAGGAAGAGAAGAGATTCCAGTCCTCCGCGGGCAGGAAGAGCAGGGCCGGTAATTCTGGTGTAAAGGCTCAAGACCGGGGGATGGCCGGCTTGCAGGCGACCGCCGGAAACGCGGCGGTCGTCCAGATGATTCGTTCGGTGCAACGCGCCGGCGGCCCCGCACCCGCGCCGACGACCTCGGACACCGATTCCGATTGGGAACTCGACGACGATGCGGTCGCGGCCCAGAAGTACATCGAAGAACATGTTCCCGACCTGGCGAACTGGGCGCGGGAGATGGATGAATCCAGTCCTTACGATTACATGACGGAGAAGGGCGCCCTCTGGGGGCCGGAGTTGGACTCCGGCGCCCCTCCCGGGCGCGCTTTCATTGCGTCGAGGTCGCAGAAGAACATCACCTCCATGGAACAGGAGATCGCGCCCGACGAAGGATGGCAGGACGCGGTGAGAGCGAAACTCGAAGCCGCATTGAGTACGCGCCAACTTCATCACTACACCACGCGGCAGCGAGCGGAAAAGGCCCTGGGAACATCGGGTTCCGGCCATATCGATTCCAAGGTCAAGTTGTTGGATGACAACCCCGGAAAGAACATCGAGCACAATACGCAAGACAAAGATGAGGAATTTCTCGCGAACGACGCGTTCGTCTTCTTCTTCATCAGCGAAGCCGATGCTCCATTCCGAAAAACAAGGTTTACCGAGGGTGACGCCAGCGGGCCCGCACGGATCGCCCTGCCGCTGAGCCGAATCACGGAGAGCGGCTGGATCATGCTCAACGATTTCATCGAGATCGAGCACCCGACACTTCGCTCCAACGCGGAGGGGGAGCTGCTGTCCTACCGGAGGGACGACGAATCGTCAGACAAATTCCACTCCCCAGAAGGAAAGGCGCAAGAAGGCCGCGACAAGATCAAAAAGTTCTGGCGACATTTTCGCGAACTCGACCGGAGAGCCAAAATCCTCACCACGACGCTGTCCGAAAACCCCGATCCGTCCGACAGGGAAGGGATTCTGGCGCTGGCCGATCTCCTCAAAGACATAAAGGAGGATTTCACAAAGGCGGGAGTGGCCGACGGCTATCGGAGGGTCGTCGCCGACGCCAGGGGTCATCTGGAGCGGGGCGCGCGATTCAACAGCCAGGTGCGACGCTTCGACGTGCTCCAGGACGGGGACAGGGTGCCGGAACACGGGTCGATGCGATACATGAAAGGAGCCGGTCACCGGAAAGCGGCGGACGCCAGGGCGGCAAAGGAAGTGCAGGAGTACACGGAGTATCTCCACAACAACACCCTGGCCGGCCCTCACGCCATCAAAGGACTGGCGCTCCGCGGTGTGTTGGAGATCTCCCGTATCGAACGCCAGGGCGGGCACGACGCACTGGTGAACAGGTTGAAGAACATGTCGGGCGACGAGCTGGCCAACGTGCTGCTAAAGGACTTCATCCGCCCCCAGGCCATGATCCCGTGGTCCGTGGCGATCACGCGCGGCGACGTGCAGTACCCCTGACACCGACGGTCCCGCCTCTGCGCCAATGGCCCACCCTCTTGCCCTCGAGCCTCTTGCCCGTCGCGCGACGGCGCCTTGAATGGACAAGGACACCGCCTTGGTCAGGAAGAGGACACCATGCGCCCGCATCGGGAGGACGACAAGGGCAACCGGCCCCCCGCAGACCGAAGGAACGCCTCCGGGCACCGGCGTCCGGCGCCCTTGTCGGACCAGGGCAGGGAAATGGCCGAGCTGCAAGCCACCGCCGGAAACGCGGCGGTCGTCCAGCTGCTCCGCGGCCACGGTGACGTGCCGGTGCAACGGGTCCCTGCTGCCGCGCCCACCACCCCGGTCACCGGCGTCCCGCGGGCCAACCCGTTTCAGATGCATGAATTCCACCTGGCCCTGCGGCACTCCCTCGCGCAGGACTACATTCGGCGGAACGTTCCCAGCCTGGGAAACTGGGTGAAGAATGCCGACCACTCCGCCGTCTTCCACCACATGAAGGACACCGGGCGTCTGTGGCAGCACCGGCCACAGCCCGGAAATCCGCAGGGCGAGGCGTATGTCGCGTCGATGTCCGACACGAACATCACCTCGATGCGGAACGAAGTGGGATCCGACGAGGGATGGCAGAGCACGGTACGGGGGAAACTCGAAGCCGCCCTGGCCACCCGCATGCTCCATCACTACACGTCGCAAGAGAAAGTGCAGGGCATGCTCGGCCAGTCCGGCTCCGGCGCACTCAAGTCAAGAAAGCACCTGCTGGCCGAAGACCCCTCCTTCACCGGCGACCACGCGATGGACTTCGACAAGCAGGACCTCGCGAACGATGCGTTCGTCTTCTTCTTCATCGACAAGAAGAACGCTCCGTTCCGGGACACGAGGTTCGTCGAGGACAAGCGCCGGGCGGCACGCATCGCCCTGCCGTTGAGCCATCTCGCGGAGAGCGGGTGGATCATGCTCAACGACTTCAAGGAACTGGAGTACCCGACACTTCGCTCCGACGACGAGGGAAACCTTCTCTCCTACCGGAGGGACGACTACAAGGGGCAGGTGGCCCAGGCCCCGGAGGAGAAGCTGCTCTTCGCCCGGATCGCGCTCAGGGACATATGGGACGACTTCCCCGACCTCGACGACCGCATCGAGGAACTCGCCAAGTTGCTCTCCGCGACGGCCCAGGGCTCCACGGATTCCCTCAGTCCCTCCGACGTGCAGAACATCGTCGGTATGGCGGAGCTCCGCAAGGAGGCGAACGAACAGTTCGCGCGTGCGGGCCTGACCGACCGGGTTCGTATGCTGTCCAGCGAAGTCACGACCCAGTTCGAAAAGAGTATGCGATTCAGTAATCAGGTGCGCCGCTTCGATCCGCATATGAACACCTCGCTGAGATCCACACTGAAGTCGGGGACCACGCGGTACACGACGGGCGGGCACCACGCGGAACACCGGCACGCCGAGGCGGCCGACGAGGTGAAGCGGTACAACGAACTCCTCAGCGGCAACATCCTGGCCGGATCGCATGTCATTCCGGGGCTCGCGCTGCGTGGCGTACTGGAGATCTCCCGCATCGAACGCCAAGGCGGAAACGACGCCCTGGTAAGGAAACTGAAGAGCAAGTCGGGCGACGAGCTGGCCGACATACTTCTCAGGGATTTCATACGCCCGCAGGCAATGCTCCCATGGTCCGTGGCGGTCACACGCGGCGACGTGCAGTATCCCTCACGTTGACGGGGGCCTCACACGTCCAGGGCCGGAGGCGCGGGCGTGAGGCCTGGGTTGCCCGGATGCCTGTCCCGGAGGCTCTTGTCCGTGCTGCGCCGGCGGCTTGAGGTGAGACGAGGAACACCACGCCTGACGGGGAGGGGAAGCAGTGGGCGTACGCGAGGAAGGCAAGGAAGGTCAGTTCTCCGCGGGGCGGAAGAGCGGGGCCGGGGGCGCCCGTCCCGGGGCTTCGAAAGGGCGCGCCCAGGGAATGGCCGGTTTGCAGGCGACCGCCGGAAACGCGGCAGTCGTGCAGATGCTCCGTCGGACGGGCCACCCACGGGTGGGCGACGTGGGCGGAGGGCATAGCCACGACGACAGCGCGCGGGGGGAGGCCTACGACGTCACGTCGGTGCAGCGCGCCCCGGCCACCGGTGCGCCGGGGACCGGCTCGTTCCAAGCCGCCGCGGCATACGATCCGGACTACGATTCGACCTCCGACGAATCAGAATACGACATGCATTCCCCCGAGGAAGAGGCACAGGAATACATTCGTCGGCACCTCCCCGAGCTGACGCAGTGGGCGGTCATGCAGGACGAGTTCGAGGCCTACCACTACATGTCGAACGAAGGTGAGCTCTGGCAGCAGCTGAGGAAGGACGGGAGCCCCGCCGCCCCTCCGGGGCGCGCTTTCTTCGGAACGATGTCCCGCCACAACATCGCCTCCATGTACCAGCAGGTGGCGCCCGTCCATGGCTGGCGGGATGCGGTGAGAGCGAAACTCGAAGCCGCTCTGGCCACCCGCGAACTTCACCACTACACCTCGCGGCGGCGGGCGGAGAAAGCCGTGGGCGCATCGGGTTCCGGCGAGCTCGCTTCCCGATTGAAGTTGATGTACGACAATCCCGACCAGGACATCCACCACAACGCCCAGGATGTCGACGAGAATGACTTGGCGAACGACAGGTTCGTCTTCTTCTTCATCGACAAGGCGGGAGCTCCGTTCCGGGAGACCAGGTTTTCCGGAGGCGACGACAGCGGGCCGGCCCGGGTCGTCGTGCCGCTGAGCCGCGTCGCGGAGAGCGGCGGATGGGTGATGCTCAACGATTTCGATGACGCTGAGTACCCGACGCTTCGTTCCACCCCGGAAGGTGACCTGCTTGCGTACAGGAGGGACGAACGCAAGAAAAAACATTCACCGGAAGGAAAGGCGGACCAGGCCGGAAAAAGAATCAAGGCACTCTGGAGACGATTCCCCGCGCTCAACGAAAAAGCTCAGACGCTCGCCAAGAACCTGCATGAATCTCCCGATCCTGCCAAGAAGGAAAAGGTGCTCGAACTGGCCGGCCTCATCAAAGAAATAAAACAGACATTCGCGCAGGAGGGTGTCGCAGAAGAATATCGGAGGCTCACCGAGAGCGCCAGGAGCAATCTCGAAACAGGCGCCAGGCACAGTAGAGAGGTGCGGCGCTTCCATCCTGTCACGATCGAAGAGAGCGGCTCCGACTCGGACGAGGACGGCGGTTTCGGCTCTCACGAAGAAGACGGTCTCGACGTGAACGGGACGATGCACTACACGCGGGGCGCCGACCTGCGGAGCCGCGAGGAGGCCGAGGCGGCGGACGCGGTGAGGAAGTACAAGGAGACCGTCACCAGCAACGTTCTGGTCGGTCCGCACGTGATTCCGGGGCTCGCGCTCCGCGGCGTACTGGAGATCAGCCGTATCGAACGCCAGGGCGGGCACGACGCACTGGTGAACAGGCTGAAGAGCATGTCGGGCGACGAGCTGGCCGACATGCTGCTCAGGAACTTCATCCGCCCGCAGGCCATGCTCCCGTGGTCCGTGGCGATCACCAAAGGTGACGTGCAGTACCCCTGAGCCTGGCGGTCACCTGATTCCGCCGGTCACCGCGGCCGGGGCTCGGCCGGTGCCGGTGCGGGCGCCGCGACGGGCGTGGCGGAGGCCGGTTCCGGCTCCACCGGTGCTCCCCGGCCCCGTTCGGCCATGCCCAGCGCCACCCCCGCGATGATGACGACGCCGCCCAGCGCCTGGACCGGGTGGAGGGACTCGCCGTTGAGGACCACCGCGCCGGCGACGCCGAAGACCGGGACCAGGTTGAGGATGTTCACCGCGACGCTCGACGCCATCCTGCGCAGGCCGTAGTTGTAGAGCAGGAAGCCGCCGACCGAGCAGGCCACGGCCAGGTAGACGATGAGCGACGAGGCGGTCGCGTCCGGGACCTGCCAGTCGCCCGCCTCCAGCAGCGAGGCGAGGAGGAAGCCCGCCGCGCCCGCCAGGGTCTGGTAGTACGTGACGCTCATGGCGTTCTGGCCGGCGCTCGCGCGCTTGCCGAGGATGTTGTAGCCGGCCCAGGCCAGCCCGCCGAGGAGCAGCAGGACGTCGCCCACCCACCGCGAACTGCCGCCGGTCTCCGCGCCGCTGCGGACCACGAGGACCGCGCCGACCGTGGCCAGCAGCACGCCCGACACCCGCGTCCATGGCATCCGGTCGCGCAGGGTGAGCAGTTCCAGCAGCATCGTCATCAGCGGGTAGGTGGCGACGATCAGCGACGCGTCGGACGCCGTCGACATGTCGACGCCGATGTTCTCCAGGACGAAGTAGACGGTGATGCCGAGGAAGCCGCTCACATAGAGCTGCCGCCGCTGCCGGGCGTCCGGCCGGGCCGGGCGGTGCCGGTTCAGCCGTATCACCAGACCCAGGAGTAACGCGGCCATGGTGAACCGCAGCGCGCCGATGCTCAGCGGCCCGACGTCGTCCAGGACCCGTTTGGTCACCGCGTACGAACTGCTCCAGAACAGCGCGGCCGCCACCACCGCGACCACCGCCCACACACCGGCTCCTCGCTCACGCATCCGGAGTCGCCCCCTCTTCCCTGCCGCCGCACGGGTCCCGCCGTTGAGCGGGCGCTTCCGAACGAACATCAGACAATGCTCGAAAAGGCTAACAACGTCATCGCAAGGAACGACTACCATCCGAATTATCTTCGGTAATCGGCAGAGTGAGGCACGCATGGACGAACTAGATTCGGCACTGGTGCGCATGCTCCAGGAGGACGGTCGGCGCACCAACCGGGACATGGCCCAGGCCCTCGGCATCGCCCCGTCCACGTGTCTGGAGCGGATCAGGTCGCTGCGCGAGCGCGGCATCCTGACGGGGTTCCACGCGGAGGCCGACCTCGCGGCGATCGGCCGCGGGTTGCAGGCCGTGATCGCCGTGCGGGTCCGGCCGCCGACGCGTGCGGTGATCGAGGCGTTCCAGGCGTTCCTGGAGCGGATGCCCGAGGTGATCTCGCTCTTCGTCCTCACCGGGAACGACGACTTCCTCGTGCACGTCGCCGTGCGCGACACCGACCATCTGCACGCGGTGGTCCTGGACAAGCTGACGAAGCGTCCGGAACTGGCCGACGTACGGACCTCGGTGGTCTACGGGCACATGCGCAAGAAGGTCGTCGGGCCGGCGTGAGGCACCCCGGGCCGCCTCACCGGGCCGGCGGCACCGTCTCCTTCGCGGCCGCTTCAGGCCATCTCCCAGAGCAGGAACTCCGCCCGGGTCTCCGCCACCGCCGCCATGTCCTCGGGGTGGGTGAGGCGGGCGGCGTCGCCCGGGTGCAGGTGCTCGCCGTCCAGGGTGATCTCGCCGCGGACGACGTGGACGTAGACGTACGGGGCCTCGGGGACGGCCGTGCGGGCGCCGGGGGTGAGGCGGCGGACGTGGAGCATGGCGCCGGCGGCGGGGAGGGCGTACGGGGTGGAGTCCGCGATGCCGGGGACGACCGCGTAGGAGGGGGTGCCGCCGGGGTCGCGGGGGGCCAGCCACATCTGGAGGAAGGTGAGGGGCTCGTCGCCGTCGTTGCGTTCGACGTGGCGGACGCCGGAGGCGGCGCTGAGGTGCTGGACGTCGCCGGGGCGGACGACGGTGGCGTGGCCGGCGTCGTCGCGGTGGGTGAGTTCGCCCTCGACGACCCAGGTGACGATCTCGGTGTGGCTGTGGGGGTGTTCGTCGAAGCCGGCGCCGGGGGCGAGGTGTTCCTCGTTGCAGGCGATGAGGGGGCCGAAGCGGAGGTTGTCGGGGTCGTAGTGGGGGCCGAAGGAGAAGGCGTGGCGGGTCGTTATTCCGGTGGGTTCGGCTCCGCCGGGGTAGCGGGTGTCGGCGCGGCGTACGTCCATCACGGGGCCAACGGTAGCCCTGCGGGGCTTGGCATGTTCCGCTCGCCCCCGCCGCCCCTGCCCCTCCCGCCCCCGTGGCCGGTCGGGCAGTTCCCCGCGCCCTTTGGGGGCGCCCCCTCCGGGGGGTGACCCCGGCGCCGCGGCCTGGCGGCCCGATAAGGCAGTCTTGTTCCGTGTCCGAACCCGAAGCCGGCTCCGCCGGTCCCTCCGCGTCCTCTCCTCCTTCGCATGTCGCGACGCTGCGGCGGCTGGAGAAGTCCTCCGGGCGGCTCGCCGCGCAGGCGATCGCGCGGATGGACGAGACGCTGCCCTGGTACCGGGCGATGCCCGCCGAGAACCGGTCGTGGATCGGGCTGGTCGCGCAGGCCGGTATCGCCGCGTTCACCGAGTGGTTCCGGCACCCGGAGACCCCGCAGGCGATCTCCACGGACGTGTTCGGCACCGCGCCCCGGGAGCTGACCCGGGCGATCACGCTGCGGCAGACCGTGGAGATGGTGCGGACCACGATCGAGGTGATGGAGTCCGCCATCGACGAGGTGGCGGCCCCCGGCGACGAGTCCGTGCTGCGCGAGGCGCTGCTCGTCTACGCCCGCGAGATCGCCTTCGCCACGGCGCAGGTGTACGCGCAGGCCGCGGAGGCGCGCGGCGCCTGGGACGCCCGGCTGGAGTCGCTCGTCGTGAACGCCGTGCTGAGCGGGGAGGCCGACGAGGGCGCCGTCAGCCGGGCCGCCGCCCTCGGCTGGAACTCGCCGGACCATGTGTGCGTGGTGCTGGGGACCGCGCCCGACGGGGACAGCGAGCTGACGGTCGAGGCGATCCGGCGGGCGGCGCGGCACGCCAAGGTGCAGGTGCTCACCGGGGTGCTCGGGGACCGGCTGGTGGTGATCGCCGGGGGCAACAGCGACCCGTTGCAGGTCGCCAAGTCACTGATCGGGCCGTTCGCCGCGGGCCCCGTGGTGGCCGGTCCGATCGTGCCTGACCTGCTCGCCGCGACCCGCTCCGCGCAGGCCGCCGCGGCCGGACTGAAAGCGTGTTCGGCCTGGCAGGACGCCCCGCGCCCGGTGCTCGCCGACGATCTCCTGCCGGAGCGCGCGATGGCCGGGGACCCCTCCGCGCGCGAGCAGTTGGTGGAGGAGATCTACAGACCGCTGGAGGAGGCTGGCTCCGCGCTCCTGGAGACGCTCAGTGTCTATCTGGAACAGGCGTCCAGTCTCGAAGGCGCCGCCCGGATGCTGTTCGTTCACCCCAACACCGTGCGCTACCGGCTCCGACGTGTGACAGACGTCACCGGGTGGTCACCCTCTGATGTACGCTCCGCTTTCACCTTGCGGATCGCGCTGATCCTGGGGCGTCTGGTCGATGGAGATCCCCAGATCTAGGCTTTTTGTGGGGGGTCCACAAATCCCCCTGCTGTTCTTCGTCCTTGTCCCCACGGGCGGTCGTGGCCGTCCACAAGAGAGAGTGTGAGAGTGCTCGTACTCGTCGCTCCCGGCCAGGGCGCCCAGACGCCCGGCTTCCTGACCCCCTGGCTCGAACTCCCCGGTGCCGCCGACCGTGTTGCCGCGTGGTCGGACGCCATCGGGCTCGACCTCGTCCACTACGGCACCGAGGCCGACGCGGACGCGATCCGCGACACCGCGGTGGCGCAGCCGCTGCTGGTGGCCGCGGGCCTGCTGTCGGCGTCCGCCCTCGGCGACGTCGCCGTCCTCGCGCCCGGTGCGGTCGCGGGCCACAGCGTCGGCGAGATCACGGCCGCCGTGCTCGCCGGTGTCCTCGACGACACCGCCGCGCTGAAGCTGGTGCGCACCCGTGGCCTGGCCATGGCCGAGGCCTCGGCCGTCACCCCGACCGGGATGTCGGCGCTGCTCGGCGGTGACCCGGAGACCACGATCCCGCACCTGGAGAAGCTGGGGCTGACCCCGGCCAACGTCAACGGCGCGGGCCAGATCGTCGCCGCCGGCACGCTGGAGCAGTTGGAGGCGCTGGCCGGGGACAAGCCGGAGGGCGTGCGCCGGGTCGTCCCGCTGAAGGTCGCGGGCGCCTTCCACACGCACCACATGGCCCCCGCGGTCGAGGCGCTGGCGAAGGCCGCCGGCGAGCTGGCCCCCGCGGACCCGGCCGTCCCGTACGTGTCCAACAAGGACGGCCGTACCGTCACGGCCGGCACCGAGGTGCTTCAGCGGCTGGTCGGCCAGGTGGCCAACCCGGTGCGCTGGGACCTGTGCATGGAGACGTTCCAGGCGCTGGGCGCGACCGCGCTGCTCGAGGTGTGCCCCGGCGGCACCCTGACCGGTCTGGCCAAGCGCGCGCTGCCCGGCGTCAAGACGCTGGCGCTGAAGACCCCCGACGACCTCGCCGCCGCCCGTGAGCTCGTCGCCGAGGCGGCGACCCCTGCCGCCGACGCGGCGGGCGCCTGACAAGGAGCCCCATGTCGAAGATCAAGCCCGCCAAGGGCGCCCCGCACGCCCGTATTCTCGGCGTCGGCGGCTACCGCCCCGTACGCGTGGTGCCCAACGAGGTGATCCTGGAGAAGATCGACTCCTCCGACGAGTGGATCCGCTCCCGCTCCGGCATCGAGACCCGGCACTGGGCGAACGACGAGGAGACCGTCGCCGCCATGTCGATCGAGGCGGCCGGCAAGGCGATCGCGGACGCGGGGATCGCCGCGGAGCAGATCGGCGCCGTCGTCGTCTCCACCGTCTCGCACTTCAGCCAGACCCCGGCGATCGCCACCGAGATCGCGGACAAACTGGGCACCGACAAGGCCGCCGCGTTCGACATCTCGGCGGGCTGCGCGGGCTTCGGCTACGGGCTCACCCTGGCCAAGGGCATGATCGTCGACGGTTCCGCGGAGTACGCGCTGGTCATCGGCGTGGAGCGGCTGAGCGACCTGACCGACCTGGAGGACCGCTCGACGGCCTTCCTGTTCGGTGACGGCGCCGGCGCGGTCGTCGTCGGCCCCGCGCAGGAGCCGGGCATCGGCCCGACCGTGTGGGGCTCGGAGGGCGACAAGGCCGAGACGATCCGGCAGACCGTGCCGTGGAACGACTTCCACGTCGGCGACGTCTCGCGACTCCCGCTGGACAGCGCGGGGAACATCAAGTTCCCGGCGATCACCCAGGAGGGCCAGGCGGTGTTCCGCTGGGCCGTGTTCGAGATGGCGAAGGTCGCTCAGCAGGCGCTGGACGCGGCCGGGATCAGCCCGGACGAACTGGACGTCTTCATCCCGCACCAGGCCAATGTGCGGATCATTGACTCGATGGTGAAGACCCTCAAACTGCCGGAGCACGTCACGGTCGCCCGGGACATCCGCACCACCGGCAACACCTCGGCCGCCTCGATCCCGCTCGCGATGGAGCGGCTCCTGGCGACCGGCGAGGCGAAGAGCGGCGACACCGCGCTCGTCATCGGATTCGGGGCGGGTCTCGTCTACGCCGCCACGGTCGTTACCCTCCCCTAGGGGATGTCGGGCACATGAGCGCGGGAGAAGGAGCGGCGTTCGGCGCGTGCGATCGCAAGGCGCCGGAGCGCCCTCGTGGCGGAGCCACGTGGGCGGTTCGGCGACGCGGCGAGCGTGCGTGCCGGGCGTCGCGACGCCGCGGGCATGTGTCGGGCACCCCCAGCGCACCGGCCGGAATTCTCCGGCCCACGCCACACCCTCTGGATACACACCGAAGGAGCGCCAACATGGCCGCCACGCAGGAAGAGATCGTCGCGGGTCTCGCGGAGATCGTGAACGAGATCGCCGGCATCCCGGTCGAGGACGTGAAGCTGGAGAAGTCCTTCACCGACGACCTGGACGTCGACTCCCTCTCCATGGTCGAGGTCGTCGTCGCCGCCGAGGAGCGCTTCGACGTCAAGATCCCCGACGACGACGTCAAGAACCTCAAGACGGTCGGCGACGCCACCGAGTACATCCTCAAGCACCAGGCCTGATCCGCCGATCACCTGGGCCGGGGCCGTCCGGCGGACCCTGCCGGCGCCGCCGGCGGCGGCCGCCGCACACGGCCCCACTGCCCCGCCACCCGGCGGTGGCGCCGCTTCATCCTCGTAACGTTGGAGAAAGAATCCCCGTGAGCTCGACCAATCGCACTGTGGTCGTCACCGGTATCGGCGCAACCACACCGCTGGGTGGCGACGCGACTTCCACCTGGGAGGGCCTGGTCGCCGGACGCTCCGGCGTGGGTCCTCTGGAGCAGGACTGGGCCGCCGACCAGGCGGTCCGCATCGCCGCGCAGATCGCCGTGGAGCCCTCCGAGTCGATCCCGCGGCCGCAGGCCCGCCGCCTGGACCGCTCGGCGCAGTTCGCGCTGATCGCGGCCAAGGAGGCATGGGCGGACGCCGGGTTCACCGGCAAGGCCGGCGAGGACCCCGCCGTCGACCCCGACCGCCTGGGCACGGTCATCGCCTCCGGCATCGGCGGCGTGACCACCCTGCTCGACCAGTACGACGTGCTGAAGGAGAAGGGCGTACGCCGGGTCTCCCCGCACACCGTGCCGATGCTGATGCCGAACGGTCCTTCGGCCAACGTGGGGCTCGCCGTGGGCGCCCGCGCGGGCGTGCACACCCCCGTCTCGGCCTGCGCCTCGGGCGCGGAGGCCATCGGCTACGGCATCGAGATGATCCGTACCGGGCGGGCCGACGTGGTCGTCGCCGGGGGTACGGAGGCGGCCGTCCACCCGCTGCCGATCGCCGCGTTCGGCAACATGATGGCGATGTCCAAGAACAACGACGACCCGCAGGGCGCCTCGCGCCCCTTCGACACCGGCCGGGACGGCTTCGTCCTCGGCGAGGGTGCGGGCGTGATCGTCCTGGAGTCCGCCGAGCACGCCGCCGCGCGCGGCGCCCGCGTCTACGCGGAGGCGGTCGGCCAGGGCATCTCCGCCGACAGCCACGACATCGTGCAGCCGGAGCCGGAGGGGCGGGGCATCTCGTACGCCCTCCAGAACCTGCTGGACCGCACGGACCTGGACCCGGCGGAGATCGTGCACGTCAACGCGCACGCGACGTCGACGCCGGCCGGTGACATCGCCGAGCTGAAGGCGCTGCGAAAGGTGTTCGGCGACGACGCCGACCACATCGCGGTCTCCGGTACGAAGTCGATGACCGGCCATCTGCTCGGCGGCGCGGGCGGCGTCGAGTCGGTCGCGACGGTGCTCGCCCTGTACCACCGGGTGGCGCCGCCGACGATCAACGTCGAGAACCTGGACCCGGAGGCGGAGGCCAACGCGGACGTGGTCCGCGGCGAGGCCCGCAAACTCCCCGTCGAGGGCCGCATCGCCGCCCTCAACGACTCCTTCGGCTTCGGCGGCCACAACGTGGTGCTGGCGTTCAGGTCGATCTGACGGTCCGACTGCCCCGCCGGCTCAGGGCTCTCACCCCCGAGGGGGTGGGAGCCTTTGCCGTGGGCGGGGCGCCCTGGAACCCGGGCCGAGCGGATCGAGCGACCGAGCGGCCGAGCGGCCGAGCGGATCGTGTGGCGACTGCGGGCGCGTCGTGGCTGATCGCGCGGTTCCCCGCGCCCCTGAAAAGCCCCGGGCGCACCCGGTCTCTCAGGGGCGCGGGGAACTGCGCGGCGCACCCCCACCGGCCGTCAGCCGAAATCGCACCCCGGGGTCCAAGGGGCGGAGCCCGTTGAAGGGACGGGAAGGGCAAGGGCGGCGGGGGCGAGAAAATCCCGGGCGCACCCCCGGTGCGCAACCGGACCGCAGCTCAGACGACCTGGTGGAGCCACCGCACCGGCGCGCCCTCGCCCGCGTAGCGGAACGGTTCCAGCTCGTCGTCCCACGGCTTGCCGAGAAGCTTCGCCAGCTCGCCTTCCAGCTCCGTCTCCCCCCGCTGGGCCCGCACCAGCGCCGCCCGCAACCGGTCCTCCGGGATCAGGATGTCCCCGTGCATCCCGGTGACCGCATGGAAGATCCCGAGCTCCGGCGTACAGCTGTACCGCTCCCCCTCCGCGGCGGCGCACGGCTCGGCCGTCACCTCGAACCGCAGCAGCTGCCACCCCCGCAGCGCCGACGCGAGCTTGGAGGCGATCCCGGCCTCACCGCGCCAGGAGAACTCCGACCGCCACGTCCCCGGCGAGGCCGGCTGGCGGATCCAGTCCAGACTCACCCGGGTCCCGAGCACGCCGGCGATCGCCCACTCGACGTGCGGGCACAGTGCGCGGGGCGCGGAGTGCACGTACAGGACTCCACGTGTCGTCACCTGAACCTCCGGGCAGAGCGGCGCATTGTGTAACTTTACGGAACGACGGTGGCGGGGGCGGCCACGTGGCGAGGCTACCGTGCGACGGTGCCGGGAGTGTGACGTACCGTCGGTCCCAGTGCGCGTGAACCCCGAGGTTTCACCCATCGGGACGCGGCACTGAGCGACCGTGGCCGCCAACACGCCCGTCTTCTGCATACGGATCACCGGACGGTCACGTTCACCACAGAGGCCACACATTCGCGATCAGTTTCCGATCAGGAGGGGAACCAGGGGATGGGGAACCAGGCGCCGCGCGGCCAGAACCGCCGGATGCGGGCCGCGGCCGCGGTGGCCGCCGCCCTCGTACTGGGCGCGGCCGGCTGCGACTCCGGCGGCGGCACCCCGCACTCCGCCGCCACCAGCCGCTCCGCCCCCGTCTGGGACACGAGCCCCGACTCGATCGCGGCCGTCGGCGACTCCATCACCCGCGGCTTCGACGCCTGCAACGTGCTCTCGGACTGCCCCGCCGTCTCCTGGGCCACCGGCAGCGACGCCTCCGTCGACAGCCTCGCGGTACGGCTCCTCGGCAAGGCCGACGCCGCCACGCACAGCTGGAACTACGCGGTGACCGGCGCCCGGATGGCCGACGTGCCGGCCCAGATGGCCAAGGCCGTACGCCGCAGGCCCGAGCTGGTCACGGTGATGGCCGGCGCCAACGACGCCTGCCGGGACAGCACGAGGCAGATGACCCCGGTGGCCGACTTCCGCGCCGAGTTCAAGGACGCGCTCGCCACCCTGCGCGCGAAGCTGCCGAAGAGTCAGGTGTACGTGGCGAGCGTGCCCAACCTCAAGCGGCTGTGGGCGCAGGGCCGCACCAGCGCGCTCGGCAAACAGATCTGGAAGCTGGGGATCTGCCCCTCCATGCTCGGCGACGCCGACGCGCTGGACACGAAGGCGACGCTGCGCCGCGACGCCGTGCAGAAGCGGGTGGAGGCGTACAACAAGGTGCTGAAGGAGGTCTGCGCCGAGGACGCCCGCTGCCGGTTCGACGGCAACGCGGTCCACGACTACCGCTTCGGCCCGGCCCAGCTGAGCCACTGGGACTGGTTCCACCCCAGCCGCGACGGGCAGGCCCGACTCGCCCAGATCGCCTACCGCACCATCACCGCGAAGAAGCCCGTGACCTAGGGCCTCCCCCAAGCTCTCAACTTCGTTCGAGCAGGGGGGACCCCCACCGCATCGACTCCCTCCTCCGCCTTGCAGCTGCACGCACCAGACCCCGCTCACCGGCGGTTGAGTCGACACCGTCACCCTCCTGCGGCCTGATCCAAACGACAGGCCCTAGCCTTTCCCCATGAATCAACTTTTCGGCACGCTTCCGGACGGCACCGAGGTGCACCGCTGCACGCTCGAACGGGCCGGGGTACGGGTGCGGGTGCTGTCGTACGGGGGGATCGTGCAGTCCGTCGAGGTCCCGGACCGCGAGGGGCGCACCGCCAACGTGGTGCTGGGTTTCGACTCCCTCGACGGTTACCTCGGCTGTCCCGCGCCGTACTTCGGGGCCCTGGTCGGGCGGTACGCCAACCGGATCGGCGGCGCCCGCTTCACGCTCGACGGCCGGACGTACACGCTCGCCGCCAACAACGCGCCGAACTCCCTGCACGGCGGCGAGCACGGCTTCGACAAGCGCGTGTGGGCCGTCGAGGAGATCGAGCACGGCGTACGGCTGTCCCGGGTCTCGGCGGACGGCGAGGAGGGGTTCCCGGGCCGTCTGGAGGTGTCCGCGGCGTACACGCTGGACGCGGACGGGACGCTGCGGATCGCGTACGAGGCGGTGACGGACGCGGCGACCGTGGTGAACCTGACGAATCACAGTTACTGGAACCTGGCGGGGGCCGCGCCCGGCACGGGTGGCGCGGCGGGGCACGAGCTGTCGCTCGCCGCGGGGCGGTACACGCCGGTGGACGCTGACCTCATCCCCACGGGGGAGGAGGCGGCGGTGGACGGGACGCGGTTCGACTTCCGGACGGCGCGGAAGGTGGGCACCGGGTACGACCACAACCTCGTGCTCGACAAGGGCGTGACGGGGGTGGCGGAGCCGGTGGCCGAGCTGTACGACCCGGCGTCGGGGCGGGTACTGACGGTGGCGACGACGGAGCCGGGGGTGCAGGTGTACACCGGCGACCATCTGCCGGCGCCGTTCGTGGCCGGCGACGGCGTCGCGCTGGAGACCCAGCACTACCCGGACTCCCCGAACCGACCGGAGTTCCCCAGCACCCGCCTGGACGCGGGCCAGACGTACCGCTCGGAGACGGCGTACGGGTTCGCTACGCGGTAGGGGGCGTTGGCCGGCGGGGGAGGTCGCTCGCGCTCCACAGGTGGCGGTGAACGCCTCCCCTTCGGCCGGCATCCGCCGCCCCTGTGCGCAGCGCGGTCAGGAGATGTTGGTGATGGTGGTGTCCCAACCGCTGGCGCCTACGAGTTGCGGTTTGCGGTGGGTGGTGGGGCCGCCAGGATAGAAGAGAAGGCAGCCGCTTGGGCATGTGGTGGTCTGGTCTGCGCCGCCGGCATCGGTGTAGTTGACGGTGTAGCCGGTGTCGGCGGGTGTGGTGGCCCAGAAATCGCCGTAGGTTTCGCCCGTGGTGGGCTGGAACTGGTGGTAGGTGGTGTCGGTGCCGGCGTCGGGATCACTGTAGGTGGCGGTGGTAACGGTTCCCTGCACGTTGCCGGGAGAAGCGAGGTGGGGGCGCTGGTCCCAGCCCGCTGTTCCGTAAAGGGTGCGTGAGCCGAGGGAGAAGGTGCCGTTGGTGAGGCGGCCAGGGTAGAGAAACAACTCGCCGGTGCTGGGGTCGCGGGCGAGGATGTCTTGGACACCATCGCCGTTTTGGTCACCGATGGCGAGGTTGGTGTAGTCCTTCCAGCCGCCGTTGCCGATGACTGTGCGGTTGTTCAGGTCGAACGGTTCGGTTTGGTCTTGTCCTCCGCCGGCGACGGTGTTGCCGGTGTACAGGTACAGCTTGGCGTTGGTGCAGGCGGCTGTGGTGCATTCGATGGTGATGAGGTCGTTGCCTGCGGCGTGGCCCTCAGCTGTGTTCTTGTCGATGTCCCCGGGGGCGATGAGCTGCCGGACGCGGCTCCAGTCGGTGGCGTCGTCGACATTTGTGTGTTCGAGCTCGGTCCGGGTGTCGTAGGCGGGTCGGCCCTGTCCGTCGCCTCCGTAGACGTAGAGCTTGTTGTTGCTGAGGCGGACGACGAAGTCCTCGTACCCGTCGATGGCGGCACCGGGGCTGGTGAAGCCGCGGAGGTCGCCGCGGTGTGCGATGAGGGCGCCGCCCCAGCCACCCGTCCCGACGGTTTCGGCGGCGGAGACTTTGCCGGTGCCGTCGCCCGCGTAGAGGCGCAGCTTGCCGGTGTTGTCAACGGCGACCATGTCGGTGTAGCCGTCGCCAGTGATGTCACCGGCAAGGTCTGTCCGTGCCAGGCCGGCGCCGGGGTCCTTGCCGGGGGCGTAGACGAAGTCGGAAGGGGCCGTGCTGAGAATGACGGCGTCGGTGTCCGTGTCGTAGGGGGAGTGGTTGCCGGCCTTGTCGAAGGCGAGTACGTGCAAGGTGCTGTTCGGCGTGCCACTGGGGGTCACGGTGACACGTGCGCTGTGCTGATCGGCGCTGACGCTCACCCAGTTGCCGTTCGAGCATCGGGCGCTGGAAATGGACACGTACTGGTCAGTGGTCCAGCAGAAACCGGCCAGGTCGTTGGCGGTATTGGAGAACTGCAGCTGGACGGGTTCGCGGGCAGTGTAGATGTCGGTGGCTTGGTTGGCTGCTGAGCCGTCGGTGTTGGTGACCTTGACGGTCTCGGCAGGGCCGACGCGGTCGACGGAGAAACTACACGACGCGGTGTAAGCGCTGTAGGTGTTCTCCTCGTCCTTGGCACGGACCTTCCAGGTGTACGACCCATTGGGGAGCTTGCTCGCTGCCACGGTGACGGAGGCGACCTGACCGGTGGAGACCCTGTCTGTGGGGGAAGCGACCGTGGTGCCGGCGGAGTTGGTCACGGAGAACTCACCGGTGACCTTTCCGCCGTCCTTGTCGCCGAGTTTGGCGGTGAGCGCGATGCCGCTGTTACCGATCAGACCGTTGCAGGAGACGGGTTTGTTGCCGTCTCCGCCAGGACTCCACGAGCCTTCGTAGGCGTCGTGGTCGTTGACGGTGGGCTTGTAGTTGTAGGTGACTTCCAGGGCCGGGTTGTTGGTGAACCGCTTGAAGCTATCGTGATCGCCTTCGTGACTGCTGTCGGCCCGCAGGCCGAAGACGAGGGTGCCCCAGCCGTTGTCGGCCGCCTTCTGTACGTAGTTGGTGAGTGCTGTGGAGTGGTAGTCGTGACCGAGAGAGCCCGGGCAGTAGGTGGGATTGCCGTGGGCGTAGGAGGCCGAGTCGAGCCTGTCCGCCCAGCTCGGCTGGTTGTTCCAGGTGGGAGTGGTGCCGATACCGCCGGTGGACCACAGCTCGGTTGCCCCGGCAGCTGAGGCGTCACATCCCCAGGAGTAGGTTTCGACGGCGGCGAAAGTGGACTTGAGGATGTCCGCGCCTGCCAGGCCGTCGGTGTTCATCGCGAAGAAGGAGCGGGTTTTGCCGGTGCCGTTGAAGCCGACTCGGGGTTCGTCCTTGGGATTGTCGGAGTTCCAGCCGGAGCCATTGGGGTAGTCGGCGTTGGGGGTGGCGGAGTAGACGACGGCCCACTTCTCGCGTTTCCCGCCGGAAAAGGGAGGGTCCACCACGAGCGGGAACTGGTCGGCGGTGGCCAGCAGGGTGGGATCCGGGGTCAGGGTGAGTGTGTTGCCGGAGACCTCGACGCCCACGGGCCCTGTGCTGGGCTGGTCCTCCGTGTCTCCTGATGCGGTGAGGGACCTCTTGGACGCTGTCGCGGTGGCGGCCGGCTGCTCCCACATCTTGGGGCGCGGGGCGCTGAAGACGACGTTGCCGTCCGCGTCGGTGGCGGTCAGGTTGTCGGAAGCATCTTCGGTGAGAGTGACTCCCACGGTGGCGACACCGAGTTTGATGCTATGCACGGCTGGATCAGCTGCGGCTTGCGGGGTGTTGATGATCAGGTCTTCCGCGAACCCGTCGACCTCGGCGCTGATCTTGAGGTCGACGTCCGGCAGGACCGCCTTGTACAGGGCGGTGTTGCCCTCCAGGACGGGCTGCGGCAGGGCGGTGGGCCAGGACAGGGACAGTTGCTTGTCGTCCTTGGTCATGGTGGCCAGCGGGGTGGTGCCGCCGCCGGAGAAGGTGATACCGAAGGTCGGTGAGGCCGGGCCGACCGAGCCGTCAGGACGCTGCACCATGGTGGCGTCGGCTTTCTTCCACACACCCTCGTATCGGGACCATGTGGGAGTGGAGTACTGGCGGCGTGTGGTGGTGCCGTCGGGGTTGGCGAAGGTCTCGGCGTCTTCCTCACGCCGGTCCAGGACCTCGACGGGGTGCCCGGTCTTCGCGGCCAGGGCAGACGCCTTGTTCTCGGAGCTGGTCAGAGGCGTTAAGGGTGAACCGTCTTCTGTCACGGCGGGAGCCGCGGCTGCGGCGGGAAAGGTCTGCACGCTGACGCCTGCCGCCGGGAAGGCGAGGGCAAGGAGAGCCGCTGCCGCACGTCTTTTTCTGCCACGTGCGCGCTGAGGATATTTCATCGGGGTCCTTTCAGGAAGCACGCCTCGGAGAGTACGTGGAACCTGCAGATTAAATCGCCAAGTCACGGCCTTAAACCTACGCAACGCTTGATTTACGGCGACTACCGCACACGTAATCACAGATCCTCCACATTTCTCCTCTTTGTGAAGATTACTCCGCCTTGATCTTCATTGTTGCAGGTTGAGGCGTGTTTCATCATGATGACCTCATGAAGATCGTTTTGCTCGGCAGGGCGGACCGATGGAATTCCAGAGACTTCGGCTGCCCTCTTGTGCATGGGGCATCCATTCGGCTTTCCTGTATCTGATCTTTTTAGTGATCAGGCCTAGGGGTGGGGATTTCCATGGCGTTACGCCGCAGTTCGGGCATGCCGTTTTCGGCTCATCGGTCATTGCGGGTGCGTCACCTGGTCACCACTCTGGTGGGCCTGCTCTCCGTGGTTTTGTGTCTGACCCTGCTCGAAGCGCCTGGCTGGGCCGCACCCGCTGCCAAGTTCTCGCCGCGTCCGGTGCCAAAACCCACATCAGTACCGGGCAAGGACCTGGTCTCCCATCACGCGGCAGTGCGTTCGCAGTCCGACCTGAACATCTGGCACCCTCCCGGGAAACCGACGTGGCCGACCGGAGGAAAAGCAGACGTCTCCCTGCCGGCCGCCGCTGCGGGTGCGGACGCGAAGCGCCGTGCCCGCCGGGTGCAGGCCGGGTCGCTCCCAGTGCGCGTCGGCAGGCCCTCCCGTCCCGCCCTGGGCGGCAAGGGTGCATTCCGTGCCGCTGCTGTCGCCGGTCCCAACCGCGTGCACGTGACGGTTGCCGACCACGAAGCCACGCAACGGGCCGGGATCGAGGGCCTGCTGCTGTCGCTTCAGTCCACTGACACCTCTACGGCTGGGGCGGCCGATGTTCAGGTGGACTACGCGGGCATCGACTCGGCGTACGGCGCCGAATGGGCCTCGCGTCTGCATCTGGTGCGGCTTCCCGCCTGCGCCCTGACCACGCCGGAGACTGCCAAGTGCCGCCAGGGCGTGCCGCTGGCGACGGACAACGACACAGAGGCTCACACCCTGACCGCGACTGTGGCGCTTCCCCCCGCCCAGGGCGCGTCCGGCTCGTCTGCGCCGGCAGCCGGTAAGACGTCCGCGCAGAGCATGGTGGTTCTGGCCGCCGAAGCCGGTGCGTCTGGTGAGGAGGGCTCGTTCAAGGCGACGTCGCTGGCCCCGTCCGGGTCGTGGTCTGCAGGCGGGAACTCCGGCGGGTTCGGCTGGAGTGTTCCCTTCGCGGTGCCGTCGGTGCCGGGCGGTCTGCAGCCCACAGTGGGGCTGTCCTACAACTCCTCGGCAGTGGACGGGCGGACGTCCTCCACCAACAATCAGACCTCGTGGATCGGTGAGGGCTGGGAGTACTCGCCCGGCTACATCGAGCGCACCTATGCCCCGTGTGAGAACGACAAGCAGGGTGGCAACAACACCGAGAAGGTTGGCGATCTGTGTTGGAAGTCCCAGAACGCAACCCTGTCGCTGAACGGCCGGTCCACTCCTCTGGTGTGGGACTCCGGGAAGAGTCTGTGGAAGCCGGCTGAAGACGACGGCTCACGCGTCGAGCTGATCAAGGGCAGTGCCCCGGACGATGTGAACGGCGACCAGGACCACGAGTACTGGAAGCTCACCACCGTCGACGGCACCCAGTACTGGTTCGGGAAGAACCGCCTGCCCGGGTGGAGCAGCGGCAAGAACGAGACGAACTCCGTCTTCACCGTTCCGGTCTACGGCAACCACAGCGGTGAACCCGGCCACGACACGGACTTCGCCTCCTCGGTGCAGACCCAGGGCTGGCGCTGGAACCTCGACTACGTCATGGACCCGCACAACGACGCCATGGCCCTGTACTACACCAAGGAGACCGGCCACTACGCGCAGAACAACAAGATCGACGACCCCGTCTCCTATATCCGCGGCGGCTACCTGACCCGTATCGACTACGGCCTGCGTGCCGGTGAAGCGCTCACCACCACCAACCCGGCGGGTCAGGTGAAGTTCGGCGTGGCGGACCGGTGCCTGTCCAACTGCACCTTCGACGAGGACCACGCCACCAGCTGGCCGGACGTGCCGGTGGACCTGGACTGCACAGCCGACAAGCAATGCCTGGAAGCGTCCCCGTCGTTCTGGTCGCGCAAGCGCCTGACGACGGTCAACACCTTCGCCCTGCAGGGCAGCACGATGCAGCCGGTCGACACCTGGACCCTGACGCACCAATACCCCGGCACTGGAGACGTCTCGACGCCCGCGCTGTGGCTTGCCTCGATCCAGCACACCGCCAAAGCCGGTGCGCTGCCCGACATCAAGTCGCCGACGAAGATCACCACCGGCGGCACGCTGATGCCGAACCGGGTCGATTCCGCCGAGGGCCGCCCCCCGCTGAACAAGTACCGCATCACCCGGATCACCAGCGAGACCGGCGCCGACACGCTGGTCACCTACAGCCCCGCAGAGTGCACCACCGGCGACCTGCCCGCACCGGACAAGAACACCAAGCGCTGTTACCCGTCCTGGTGGACGCCGGACGGCGCAGTCGACCCGGTCAAGGACTGGTTCCACAAGTACGTGGTGACCCAGGTGGTGGAGGACGACACCACCGCCGGCACCGGCTCGGCGTCGAAGACCACGACCTACCAGTACGCCGACGGCCCGAACTGGCGACGCGACACGAACGAGTTCACGCTCGACAAGCAGCGCAGCTGGAACGACTTCCGCGGCTACGGCACGGTGCGTACCCTGACCGGCACTACCAACCGCACCAAGACCGAGAGCACGTACTTCCTCGGCATGGCCGGCGACACTCTGTCCGACGGCAGCTCCAGGGACGTGCCCAAGGTCAACGGCATCACCGACCGTAACGACTTCTCCGGCCGGACCGCTGAGACCCGCACCTACGACAAGGACGGCACCGGCGGCAAGGTTGTCGCCAAGACCACCTACACCCCCTGGGAATCCGACGCCACCGCCACCCAGCACATCACCGGGATCACCGACCCCGACAAGTCGGGAACCGCCGGACCCAAACTCCCCGACGTCGTCGCCCATCTGTCCGGGACGGTCACCGAGAAGGCTTCCACGCTCCTCGACGACGGCGCGACGTGGCGCACGCTGACCACCTCCCGCACTTACGACCCGGTCTACGGCCTGGTCACCTCCGAGGGCGACAACGGAGACACCGATCACGGCGTCAAGCCCGTGTGCAGCCGCACCACCTACGTCACCCCCGACAAGAGCAACTGGCTGATCGCCTACCCAAGCGAAGTGGTCGCACTCAGCTCTCCGCGCTGCGAGGGCGAGACCGGAAACACATCCGTCACCAGCGCCACCCGGACCTTCTACGACGGCCAGTCGCTGGGCACCGCGCCCAAGCCTGGCCAGGTCACTGTCACCAAGACCGAACAGGCGTCGAAACTCGGCGACGACGGAGCTCTGACCTGGGACACCACCAACCAGGCCTCGTACGACCGGTACGGGCGCGTGACCAGCAGCAAGGGCCAGGACGGACAGACGACCACCACCACCTACAAGCCGGCCACCGGGGCACAGCCGACCACTGTCACCGTCACCAACCCCAAGGGCCAGACGACCACCACCAGCTTCGACGGGCTGCGCGGCCTGGCCCTTGCGACCACGGATGCCAACGGACGCACGGCGACGAGTGAATACGACAGCCTGGGCCGCCTGACCAAGGCATGGAGCACCGGCCGGGCCACCACCGACGACCCCAACGCCACCTTCACCTACAACGTCTCTGCCACCGCGCCGTCAACCGTCACGACCAAGCAGCGCCGCGAAGACGGCACCTGGGGTACCTCCGTCACCCTCTACGACTCCCTCCTGCGCGAGCGTCAAACCCAGACCGACGCCGTAGGCGTGACCGGACGCACCATCACCGACACCTTCTACGACACGCACGGCCGCGCCTTCCAGACCGACGCACCGTTCTACAACGACCAGCCGGTCTCCACCACGCTGCTCACCGTCACGCCGAACCAGATTCCCGCATCGACGGTCACCGAGTACGACGGCCGGGGCCGCCCCACCGCCGCCCTGACCCTGTCGCTGAACGTGGAGAAGTGGCGCACCACCACCACCTACGGCGACATCTGGACGGCCACGCTGCCCCCGGACGGCGGAACGGCTGAACTCGCCATCAGCGACATCCGCGGCCGCACGATCGAACGACGCGAATACAAGGACCGCACCCCGGTCATCAGTGCCCCGGCCGACCACTACGAAGCGACCCATTACGCCTACGACCCGGTCGGCAACCTCACCAAGGTCACGGACGCATCCGGCCGCAACACCTGGACCTACACCTACGACCTGCGCGGACGCCAGACAGCGTCCAGCGACCCGGACAAGGGAGCCAACACCACGGTCTACGGCAAGGACGGCCGCATCGCCACGACCACCGACGCCCGGAACACCACCCTGGCCACCACCTACGACGAACTCGGCCGCAAGACCAGCCTGCGGATCGGCTCCACCACCGGCACCAAGCTCGCCGACTGGACGTACGACACCGCCACCGGAGGCAAGGGGCTGCCCGCCACCTCCACCCGCTACGACACCTCCGTCACCCCAGCCGCCGCCTACAAGACGGAAGTGACCGGCTACGACGCCGCAGGCAACTCAACCGGCACCAAGGTGACAGTGCCCTCGGTGACCGGAGAGGAAAAACTCGCCGGCACCTACACCGTCGCCACCACCGCCACCCCCGTCAACAACCTGCCCAGCACCACTGCCTACAGCACCACCAACACCAACGCCACCACCGCCCTGCCCGCGGAAGAAGTCACCGATCACTACGTGCAGGACCAGCTCTCCATCGTCGAGGGCACCCTGAACCAGGCCTACCTGCGCGGCGCCACCTACACCCCCTTCGGTGAACTCGCCCAGGCCCAGCTCGGCAACGCCGGCACCCTCGTCACCCAGACCCTCAGCTACGAGACCATCACCCGACGCCTGGCCACCTCGATCACCGACCGCCAGGCCGCCGGCCCGAAAACCCTCTCCAACATCAAGTATTCCTACGACACCGTCGGAAACATCACCCGGATCCGCGACGACCAGAACGACGGCACCGTCGTCGACGATCAGTGCTTCACCTACGACTGGGCCCGCCGCCTGAGCGATGCCTGGACCACGGGCGACGGCTGCACCACCACATCGGTCAACGGCACCGGTGCCCCCGCTCTCGGCACCACCGACCCCTACTGGACCAGCTGGACCTTCACCGGCAGCGGCGACCGCGCCACGGAAACCGAGCACATGGCAGGTCCCGTCACCGCCGACACCACCCGCACCTACAGCTACCCCACCACCACCGGCGCCGCGCAGCCCCACGCCGTCCGCACCGTCACCGCCACAGGAGGAGCAGCCGGCGCCGACGCCTATCAGTACGACACGACCGGCAACCTGACCAAGAAGACCCCCGCCAGCGGCCCCGCCCAGGAGCTCACCTGGAACGAGGAAGGCAAGCTCGCCGCCTCCACCGTCTCCGGCGCCACCACAAGATTCCTCTACGACGCCGACGGCACCCGCCTCCTCAAGCGGGAACCCACCGCCACCACTCTCTACCTGCCCGGCGGACAAGAACTCGTCCTCACCAAATCCACCAGCGCCCTGGCCGGGACCCGCTACTACACCGTGCCCGGCGGCTCAGCCGTACGCACCAGCAGCGACGGAAGAGTCCGCATCCTCGTCGCCGACCCGCACGGCACCAACACCCTGTCCATCTCCGCCACCACCCTCGCCTTCAACCGCCGCAAAACCCTCCCCTACGGAGCCCCCCGCGGCACCGCCCCCACCTTCTGGCCCGGCCAGAAAGGCTTCGTAGGCGGCGACATCGACCCCACCACCGACCTCACCCACATCGGCGCCCGCGACTACGACCCCACCACAGGCCGCTTCATCAGCGTCGACCCCGTCCTCGAGCTGGACAAGCCCCAAACCATCGGCGGCTATGCCTACAGCGCCCACAACCCCATCACTTACAGCGACCCCACGGGACTCTGCACGAAGGACATCTGCGGCGGATTCGGCCAGAACCCCCTGAACAAAGACCCGGGCACATTCCATGGCGATCCAGCGGACTCCAACAAGGAGACCGCCGGCAGAGGCGGCACGGGCGGTAGCAGCGACAACAGCGGCACCTACAACAGTGGAAGCAGCAGCAACTCAACAAGCAGCGGCGGCAGCAGCTGGTGGGACGACTTCGTCGACTGGGGTAAAGAAACGGTTGCGCCCGTCCTGCACTACGGAAACACCCTGGCCCATGATCCGAACTTCTGGAACGGGCTGTTCCAGTTCACTGTCGGCACAGGCACTGGAGCCGGAGGCCTCCTGCTTAGCGCCTCCGGATTCGTCGAATGCGGGACAGGCGTCCTTTGCATAGCAGGAGCCCCTTCCATTGCAGGCGGCGCCGGCCTCACTGTCACCGGTTACACGGCTGCCCAAAACGGTGCCGGTCTGCTGGGAAAGGCGTTCTCCGAAGCATCAGCCGATGCGTCTGGCTCATCGTCTTCCGGATCATCGATGAACGGCGGAATGGGCGATCTGGTAAAAGTCAACAAGCCCGATGCATCGGCGGATGCCCTGGCCGAGCGCCTCGGCGGAGAATCACGGGTAAAATTCGAGAATGACCCGGAAGGTCGAGAATTCGACGCCGTGAGTGACACATACGTAGCTCAGGCGAAACCCGCTAATTTCATCCTCGGGAAAAAATTCAGGAAGCAGGCTGCCGCTACTTTCCAGATGGCCACGGCTACAGGGCGGGTTCCCTACTTCCAATTCGATGGTCCACCAGGAGCAGGGGTGGTTGGTGCCATCAGGAGATATACTCAGCGCTACCAGATGCCGGCAGTGATCGACACTGAACCGCTAGTTGTCCCGTAGGGCGCGAGTGAGGCGAGGAGCGGCGGAAGTATGACACTGTACGTGTCAGTACGAGGGTGGCTGGAGTGCGATAGGTCTCAGCTCTCCGCGATGAAAGAAGTGATCGCGAATCACGCCGATGATCACTATTCAGGTGGATGGGGGTTCCCTAACCATCCATTCAACTGGACGTCGTACGTTTTCTATGGAGGAGATATTCAAGAAGGAGACGTTCTGTGGCTTCGTGACCAATTGACGGAGATGGCCGCTCTTCCACCCGCAGATGTGGAGGACTCAGACGTGCAGGGCCTCTTCATGCTCACGCACGAGGTTGAGGGATTGATTGAGTGGCAGATTCGCCGTGGGGGCATACATGTTATGCCCGGCGACGAGCGACACGAGTACCTGGGACCATTGTGAGAACCCCCGTCGGGTCCGCCCACTGCGCAGCCTCACGGAGCGGGCGCCAGGGCTTGGGCGAGTTCCGGGGTAGGGCGGGTTGGTCAAGCCGTGACCGGTTGGGTGCATAGCAGAGGGCTGAGCCCCGGTCCGGGTGTCAGGTGCCGGACCGGGGCTGTTCAGGAAGGGGCGCGCCCTGCCTCAGACCGTAAGCCTCGTCGTCACGCGGCGGTCCGCGATCGAGCGCCCGGCGGCAATTTCGTACGAACCCTTCACACGTGCCCAGGCCCCCGCCGTCTCGTCCCACACCTCGAACGCCCGCGTCGGGAGCGTCACTACGGCTTCCACCCTCTCCCCCGGTTCGGCTGAAACCCCCGCGAAACCGGCGAGCCGGCGTGCCGGTCGCTCGGGTCCGGCGGCGGCGTCCGGGCCGGCCGGGGCGACGTAGAGCTGGACGACCTCGTGGCCTGCCCGCTCACCCGTGTTGCGCAGCCGGACCCGCACCGTCGTGCCCTCCGCCTCGACGGATTCGTACGCCCAGTCCGTGTAGCCGAGCCCGTGTCCGAACGCGTACACCGGCGTCCGGCCCTCCTTCTCCCAGGCCCGGTAGCCGATGAACACGCCTTCGCTGTAAGGGAGTTGCCCGTCCTCCGGCACCACCCGCGTGACGGGCGCGTCGGCCAGCGAGCCCCACGTCGTGGGGAGCCGCCCGCCCGGCTCCGCCGCGCCGGTGAGCACGTCGGCGAGGGCGGCTCCGCCCTCCTGCCCGGGGAACCAGCTGAGCAGCACCGCGGCGACCTCGTCCCGCCACGGCAGCTCCACCGGGGACCCGGAGTTGACGACGACCACGGTGTTCGGGTTGGCGGCGGCGACCGCGCGGACCAGGTCGTCCTGGCGGCCGGGCAGCCGCAGGTCGGTGCGGTCGAAGCCCTCGGACTCGACGCGGTCGGTGGTGGCGACCACGACGACCGCCGTGTCCGCGCCCCGCGCCGCCGCCGCGGCTTCGGCGATCAGTTCGTCGGGGTCGCGCTGCGGTTCCTGGTGGGCGAGGGCGAAGAGGATCGACGTGGCGGCCGTGTCCTCGGGGGCGACGACGGCATGCGTCAGGGAGACCTCAATGCTCTCGCCGGCCGTCAGCTCCACCTGTGCGTGCGGCTCGGGGGCGCCGAAGAACGCGGCGAAGGGGTCCTCCTTCGCGGCCCGCTGGACGCCGTCGAAGTACGTCGTGCCGGCGACGGCGAGGGTGAACGCGCCCAGGCCCTTGATGCCGAACGTGTGCGTGCCGGACTCGCGCGGGGTGAAGGTGCCGGCCAGTTCGACGGAGTGGAGGTTGTCGTGAGTGACGCCCTCGGGCAGGTCGACGTCCGTCCACTTGATGTCGCCGTTGGGCGCGGAGCCGGTGCCGAGGACCGTGCCGGCGGCGTCGCGGCAGACCGCGCGCAGGGTGAACCCGCGGTCGGCGATGGAGAGTTCCTCGTTGGGGTCGGCGCCCAGGGCGTACGTCACGCTGCCCTCGGGCAGGGCGGCGGTAAGGCCGTCGAGCGGGGAGACGATCCGGTCGGGGAAGACGGTCGCGGAGCCGCCGCCGAGGACGCGGGCGTCGCGGGCGGCGGCGCCGATGAGGGCCACGGTCGCGCCGGGGCGCAGCGGGAGTGCCGCGCCCTCGTTGCGCACCAGGACGAAGGAGCGGCGGGCGATCTCGTGGGCGAGCGCCTGGCCGTCGAGGCCCGCGGGCGGCTCCGCGACGACGGGCTCGGCGCCGTCCAGGATGCCGACCCGGGCGGCGAGGCGCAGCACGTTGCGCACGGCCGCGTCGAGCGTGGCCTCCTCGACCCTGCCGTCCCGTACCGCCTGGGCGAGGGCCTCGCCGTAGACGGTGCCAGGGCCGGGCATGGCGATGTCGAGGCCGCCCTCGATGGCAGCGACGGTGTCGCGGGCGGCCGACCAGTCGGAGACGTTGATGCCGTCGAAGCCCCACTCGCCGCGCAGGACACCGTTCACGAGCGGCCCGTGCTCGGTCATCGTGGTGCCGTTGACGGAGTTGTAGGCGGTCATGACGCCCCACGGGCGGGCGCCGGCGACGATCGCCTCGAAGGGCGCCAGGTACAGCTCGCGCAGGGCGCGTTCGCCCACCAGGTTGTCGACGGTGAAGCGGTCGGTCTCGGCGTCGTTGGCCACGAAGTGCTTCACGGTGGTGCCGACGCCGCCGGACTGCACCCCGGCGACGTACCCGGTGCCGATGCGGCCGGTGAGGTAAGGGTCCTCGCTGTACGCCTCGAAGTGGCGGCCGCCGAGCGGGGAGCGGTGCAGATTGACGGTGGGCGCGAGCAGGACGTGGACGCCCTTGCGGCGGGCCTCCTGGGCGAGCAACGCACCGGCGCGGTGGGCGAGTTCGGGGTCCCAGGTGGCGGCGAGCGCGGTCGGGGAGGGCAGCGCGACGGAGGGGTCGTCGGCGGTCCAGCGGACGCCGCGGACGCCGATCGGGCCGTCGGACATTACGAGGGAGGCGAGGCCGATCTCCGGCAGCGCGGGCAGCGTCCAGCGGTCCTGGCCGGCGAGCAGCCGCGCCTTGTCGTCGAGCGTGAGGCGGGCGAGGGCGGCCTCGACGGCCTGTTCGCGGGCCTGGTCACCCGTTTCGCCCGTCACCCTGTCCGTCACCTTGTCCGTCGCCCTGCCCGCCCTGCCCGCCTTGTCCGCTGTTCCGGCCACGGCCGCACCTCCTCGTAGAAAGCCGCTTCGACGCCCCCATGCTGCACCCGGAACCTGTAATGCGGTAACTTTCGTTATCTTTTCGCGATATGCAGTGGACACGGATCCCGTACGGTGGCGCCATGACGAGCAGGGCCAGGAGCGAGGAGCGGCGCGCGGAGATCGTCCGGGCGGCCCTCGAAGTGATCGCCGAGCGCGGTTACCGGGGGGCGAGCATGGCCGCGGTGGCGGAGCGGGTGGGGCTGACCCAGCAGGGGGTGCTGCACTACTTCCCCACCAAGAACGCGCTGCTCGTGGCCGTCCTCAAGGAGCGCGACCAGTGGGACGCGGTGCCCGGTCAGCGGTGGCGGCTCGATCTGCTCGGTTCGCTGGTCGAGTACAACGCGATGCGGCCGGGGGTCGTCCAGACGTTCTCCGCGCTGCTCGGCGAGAGCGTCACCGAGGGGCACCCGGCGCGGGACTTCTTCACCGGGCGGTACGAGGAGGTCCGCGCGAGCATGGCGTCGGTCCTGCGCGCGGAGTACGGCGAGCGGCTGCCCGGCGGACTGCCCCCCGAGCGGGTGGCACCGCTGCTAGTGGCGGTCATGGACGGATTGCAGTTCCAGTGGCTGCTCGACCCGGATGCGGTGGACATGCCGGCGGCGTTCCGGGACTTCGTGGCGTTGCTGGACGCGGGGCCGGGCGGCGCCCCGGAGGCGGAGGACGGCACCGGGGCGGGCTGAGGACGCCTCAGTCGACCGGGGTGAACTCCGGGTCGCCGTAGGGGGTTCCGCCGGGGTCGCCGCCAGGGTTGCCGTCGGGGTCCCGGGTCTCCTCGCCGAGGAGTTCGCGGGCCATCAGCGTGGCGCCCGCGACCGCGCCCGGCATCAGGAACACCGCGACGAGCGGCACCAGGAACGCCAGGCCCAGCGGGGTCCCGAACCCCCACACCAGCATCTTGCGGGAGCGGAGCAGGGCGAGCCGTTCGCGCAGCTGGACGCCGCGGCGCTGGAGTGCGACGGCGGTGAGCTCCTCGGTGAGGAAGAACCCGGTGACGAAGAAGCCGATCACCGGCACGAGGGTCTGCCCGACGAACGGCAGGAACCCGCAGGCGAACAGCAGCACGCCCCACACCCCGGCCCGCACCACGATGCGCAGCCCGTCCCGCGCCGATATCCACAGCTCCCGGGCCAGCGACAGCCCGGACTCGGGGGCGGTGCCGTCCGGGGAGACGTCACGGTCGACCCGCTCCGAGAGGTTCTCGTAGAAGGGCTGGCCGACCAGGAGCGTGACGGCGGTGAACGTGACGACCGCCAGCAGCAGCGCGAGGGCGAACAGCACGGCGGTGAGGAACCCGCGGAACAGGCCGAGCCAGGGGCTCGACCAGTCGTCGGCGAAGGGCGTCGCCCAGGCCACAAAGTCGTCGCCCCACAGGGCGAGGGCGACGAGCGCGGCCAGGTAGAGGAGCAGGGTGATCAGGCCGGGCAGCAGGCCGAGGCCGTACGCCCGGCCGTGCCGGGCCACCCAGCGGTGGCCGGCCAGCAAGTGCCGGAATCCTGCGGTCAGATCGTGCATGGGCTGCACGATAGCGGGGCGGGGCCGCTGGGGCTGTGCCCCCCTACGGGGCGCGGGCCTCGTCTCGTCAGAGCTGGACGATCATCTTGCCCGTGTTGGCGCCCTGGAGGACGCCGAGGAAGGCGTCGAGGGTGTTCTCGATGCCCTCGACCACCGTCTCGCGGTACTTGAGGCGGCCGTCGCGGACCCAGGGGCCGATCTCCTGGACGAACTGGGGCTGGAGGTCGTAGTGGTCTCCGACCAGGAAGCCCTCGATGCGGCCGCGGGTCTGGATGAGGCGGGAGAGGTTGCGCGGGCCGGGGGCGGGCTCGGTGTTGTTGTAGACCGAGATCATGCCGCAGACCGCGATGCGGCCGTCACGGTTGAGGCGGCCGAGGGCGGCCTCCAGGTGGTCGCCGCCGACGTTGTCGAAGTAGACGTCGATGCCGTCCGGGGCGGCCGCGCGGAGCTGTTCGGCGACCGGGGCCTCCTTGTAGTTGAAGGCGGCGTCGAAGCCGTACTCGTCGAGCAGGAGCCGCACCTTCTCGTCGGTGCCGGCGGAGCCGATGACGCGGGAGGCGCCCTTGAGCTTGGCGATCTGGCCCACCTGGCTGCCGACGGCGCCGGCCGCGCCGGAGACGAAGACGGCGTCGCCCTCCTTGAAGGAGGCGGTGCGCAGCAGGCCGGCGTAGGCGGTGAGGCCGGTCATGCCGAGCACGCCGAGGTAGGCGGAGAGCGGGGCGGCGTCGGAGTCGACCTTGACGACGTGCTTCGCGTCCGCGACGGCGTACTCGCGCCAGCCGAAGAAGTGCAGGACGTGGTCGCCGACGGCGATGCCCTCGGCGTTCGAGGCGAGCACCTCGCCGACGGCGCCGCCCTGCATGGCCTTGCCGAGCTCGAACGGGGCGACGTAGGACTTGGCGGCGCTCATCCGGCCGCGCATGTACGGGTCCACGGAGAGGTAGCGGTTGCGCACCAGGACCTGGCCCTCGCCCGGCCGGCCGACCTCCGCCTCGACGAAGGCGAAGTCCTCGGGCTTCGGCCAGCCGACGGGACGGCTGAGCAGCTGCCATTCGCGGCCGGTGGCGGGAAGCGATGCGTGGTCGGTCATGGGGGTGGCGCCCTCTCCTGAGTTTGCTTGCGCGACGGCTGAATTTAATTCAGCATCTGAAACAACAATGGGGCTCAATATTTCAGGATGTCAAGTAACCGGGTACCCTCGGGGGCATGGCTGCACACAAGAGCCCCCGTGTGGACGCGCTGACGCTGGAGGTCGTCGATCTGATCGGCACGGTGGTCGCGCGGTACCACGAGGAGTACGAGGAGGCGGCCGCGGAGCACGCGCTCACGGGTGCGCAGGCGCGGCTGCTGAGTCTGCTGTCGCTGGAGCCGTTGCCGATGCGGCGGCTGGCGCGGAAGCTGAAGTGCGAGCCGTCGAACGTGACGGGGATCGTGGACCGGCTGGAGAGCCGGGGCCTCGTCGAGCGCCGGCCGGACCCCGACGACCGGCGGGTGAAGCTGGCGGCGGCGACGGAGGAGGGCCGCCGGGTCGCCCGCGGCCTGCGCGACTCCCTCCACTTCGCCCGCGAACCCCTGGCCGCCCTCACGGACGCGGAACGGGTGTCCCTGCGGGACCTGCTCCGCCGGATGCTCCCGGAGGAGGACGACGCGGGCTGAGCGCCCCGATAGGGGCCCCGTAAGGGGCGCGGGGCTGTGTCCGATGTGCGGCTCCGCCGCGCGGGCGCGACCAAGGCAGGGGCTGCGCCCCGTAAGGGGCGCGAGGAACCGCGCGACCAGCCACGACGCACCCGCACCCGCACCTGCACCTGCACCTGCACCCGCACCCGCACCCGCACCCGCACCCGCCGACGAACCCCACCCACCCGAGTTCCCGCGCCGGGGTCCAAGGGGCGGAGCCCCTTGAAGGGACGGGAAGGGGAGGGGCGGCGGGGGCGAGAACCCCCTACGTGCACCACCACAGGAAACGATCACACGTGTCCGACGGCGACGGCTCCGACGACGGAGTCGTCGACCCCGGCTCCTCGGACGTGGGGCTCCCCGCGTCCCCACCCCCGCCTCCGCCGCCGCCACCCGGCGACGCCGTCTCCGACGACCCCTTCGTCGCCCCCGGTGCCGCCCCGCCCGCCGTCTCGGACGCGCTCGCCGTCGCCCCCTTCTCCTCGTCCTTCGCGGAGCGTGACGCCGACGCGGACGCGGACCCCGACGCGGAGGCGTCCGGGGTCGCGCTCGCCGTCCCGTCGCCGCGCTCCGCGGAACCGGACGTTCCCGGCGCGCCGGACCGCTCGGGCGACGACCCGGCGTCGTCGCTCGCCGGATCACCCGTCGCGGCGGTCTCCGGCGTGGAGCCCGGGGACTCGGTGCCGAGTTCGGCGAGGCTCAGGCCGCCGGCGGCGAGGAGGAGGCCGGCGCCGACGAGGAGGACGCGGCGACGTCGGCGGCGGTGGGACGCGGCGCGGCGGTCGCGGCGGCCGGGGGGTTCCTCGGGGGTTTCTTCGCCCCCGCCGCCCCTACCCTTCCCGTCCTCAAGGGGCTCCGCCCCTTCGACCCCGTCGGGATGGGGCTCCGCCCCGACGGGGGCTTCGCGAACAGGAGGTGGGTCCTCCCGGGGCTCCGCCCCGGACCCCTGCGGGGGCTCCGCCCCCTGCGCCCCCGTGTGAGGGGCTCCGCCCCCCTCCCCGGCCAAGGGGCTCTCGCCCCCGCCCCCGAGGGGGCTCTGCCCCCTGGACCCCCGAGAGGCACGGCGGCTGCGCCCCCGCCGAGCCACGGGCTCCGCCCCGGCCGAGGCTTCGCCGGCAGGAGTGCGAGACGAGCCCCCAGGAGGCTCCGCCCCTTCGACCCCGCCGGAAGGGCGCTCCGCCCCGGGGAAGGCTTCGCCGACGGAAGCGTGGGGCGAGCCCGCGAGAGGCTCCGCCCCTTCGACCCCGCCGGAAGGGGGCTCCGCCCCGGGGGAGGCTTCGCCGGCGGAAGCGTGGGGCGAGCCCGCGAAGGGCTCCGCCCCGGGCCCCTGCGGGGGCTCCGCCCCGTTCCCCGCTTCCCCCTCCAGCCACCCCACCGGCGTCCCGCAACCCGGGCACGCGAGGGCTCCGTTGAGGTGTCTTCGGCAGGGGGTGCAGTAGTCCATGTCGCCGGAAGACTAGGTTCCCCCCACCCTGCTTGCCAGTGACTGCTGTGAAAGTTGTGTGGGGAACGATCAGTTACCAGGAGATTCCGCCCACCGGCTTCGTGCGCGACCCATTGACACTCCTCCCACCACCTCTTACTGTCACGCCAGCATTTCGAACGAGTGACGAAATATCGAACAGAGCACGAAGCGGCAACCAGAGCGAGAGGCGACACCGTGCGCATCACCGGAATCAGCACACACGTGGTCGGGACGCCGTGGCGCAACCTGACCTACGTCCAGGTGCACACCGACGAAGGGATCACCGGAGTCGGCGAGACCCGGATGCTGGGGCACACCGACGCCCTCCTCGGCTACCTCAAGGAGGCCGAGGCCAACCACATTCTCGGTTCCGACCCGTTCGCTGTCGAGGACCTCGTGCGCCGCATGAAGTACGGCGACTACGGCCGCGCGGGCGAGATCGTGATGTCCGGCATCGCGGTCGTCGAGATGGCGTGCTGGGACATCAAGGGCAAGGCCCTCGGCGTCCCCGTCTGGCAGCTGCTCGGCGGAAAGGTGACCGACAAGGTCAAGGCGTACGCCAACGGCTGGTACACCACCGAGCGCACCCCGGAGGCGTACCACAAGGCCGCGCAGGGGGTCATGGAGCGCGGTTACCGCGCGCTGAAGATCGACCCGTTCGGTACCGGGCACTTCGAGCTGGACCAGGAGCAGACCAACTACGCCGTCTCGCTCATCGAGGCCGTGCGCGACGCCATCGGGCCCGACGCCGAGCTGATGCTGGAGATGCACGGGCGGTTCTCCCCCGCCACCGCCGTCCGCCTCGCCAAGGAGATGGCACCGTTCAAGCCGGCCTGGCTGGAGGAGCCGGTGCCGCCGGAGAACCTCAAGGCGCTGGAGAAGGTCGCCGCCAAGGTCGACATCCCCCTCGCCACCGGTGAGCGCATCCACGACCGGATCGAGTTCCGCGAGCTGTTCGACAGCCAGGCCGTCGACATCCTCCAGCCCGACGTCGGCCACATCGGCGGCATCTGGGAGACCCGCAAGCTCGCCGCCACCGCCGAGACGCACTACATGCTCGTCGCCCCGCACAACGTCGGCGGCTCCGTGCTCACCGCCGCCTCCCTCCAAGTGGGCTTCACCTCCCCGAACTTCAAGATCCTGGAGCACTTCAACGACTTCGCCGACGCGGAGATCAAGAAGGTGGTCAAGGGCGCCCCGCAGGTGGACCCGGAGGACGGCTGCTTCCACGTCTCCGACGCGCCCGGGCTCGGCGTCGAGCTGGACGTCGACGCGGCGGCCGAATTCCCGCAGCAGCAGGCCCGGTTCGACCTGTGGGCCGAGGGCTGGGAGAAGCGCGCCCCCAAGGCGAACCAATGAGCACCGAAGCCACCGGCCCGGGCCCCGGGGCCGGGGCCGCCGAAGCCGCCGGAACCACCGGCCACCACTCTGGCGGCAGCCGTACCGCCGTCCTCGTGGAAGCCCCCGGCGCCCACCGCCTCGTCCCGCACACCCCGCGGGACCCCGGGCCCGGCGAGGCCCTGGTCGCCGTCCACGCCGTCGGGATCTGCGGCAGCGACCGCGAGGTGTACCAGGGCAACCGGCCCGAGGGGTACGTGCGGTATCCGCTCACCCCGGGCCACGAGTGGTCCGGCACCGTCGCGGCGGTCGGCGCCGGGGTGCCGGAGTCCCTCGTGGGCCGCAAGGTCGTCGGCGAGGGGTTCCGCAACTGCCAGGTGTGCGACCGCTGTCACGCGGGCGAGACCACGCTGTGCACCGCCGGCTACGAGGAGACCGGGTTCACGCAGCCCGGCGCGATGGCCGCCACCCTGACCCTGCCGGCCCGGCTGCTGCACGTCCTGCCGGACGACGCCGGGCTGACGGCCGCCGCGTTGCTCGAACCCGCCGCCTGTGTCGCCGCCGCCGCGCTCAAGGCGCAGGCACGGCCGGGCGAGCGGGTCGCGGTGGTCGGCACCGGCACGCTCGGCATGTTCGCGGTGCAGTTCCTGCGGGCGAGCTCGCCCGGGGAGCTGCTCGTGGTGGGCACCCGCCGCGACCGCGAGTCGCTCTCCCGGGAGTTCGGCGCCACCGACTTCCGTACGAAGGACGAGGCGCTCCCGGACGACTTCGACGTGGTCGTCGAGACCGCCGGGTCCGCCGACGCCGCGCGCACCGCCGCCGGACTGCTGCGGCGCGGCGGGCGGCTGGTGCTCACCGGCATCCCGGCGCCGGGTGCCGACGGGCTGGACCCGACCGATCTCGTCGTACGCCAACTGGAGGTGCACACCGTGTTCGGGGCGCCGCCGGAGGCGTGGGCGCACACGGTGCGGGTCTTCGGGGCGGGGCTGCTCGACCCGCTGCCGCTGGTCTCGCACGAGCTGCCGCTCGACGAATTCGCCCGCGCCATCGAATTGGTGGGGTCCGGGGACCCGAAGGTGGGCAAGGTGCTGTTGCGGCCGTAGGGCCGCGACCCGAACCGTGCGCCGGTACGGAGCACCTGACGGCCCCGTACCGGCGCACGACCCACCACCCCGCGCCCCATGGCCACCACCGCCATCTCCACCGCCCACCCCTACCGCCCTCCGCGAACTACGTCCGACATACCGAACAACGGCAGTACCGGCCCCGGCCCCACGGCTCCAGACGCACGCACATGACGCACATGACGCACATGAAGGACACCTCGTGACCGACGCTTCCCCTACGGCGGCCCGACGACCCGGTGAGCAGGCGCTCGCCGCGCTCGGCCTGGACGCGCCCGCCCTCTCCCCCGCCGACGCCTCCCCGCACGCCTTCCCCGGCGGCGGCCGCTGGCGCACCGAGGTGCCCTCCTGCGAGGGCCCGGAGGCGCTCGCCGTGGTCCTGAAGGAGGCCTCCCGGCTCGACGTGCCGATCCACCGGATCAGCCAGGGCAGCGGTGTGTGGATGCTGACCGACGCCGAGATCACCGAGATGGTCGAGGCGACCGCCGCGCGCGACATCGAGCTGTGCCTGTTCACCGGGCCGCGCGGCACCTGGGACATCGGCGGCTCGGTGCGCACCGACTCGCACGGCGGCGGGCTGCGCGCCCGGGGCCACGACGCGGTGGCCGGCTGTCTGGAGGACGCGGTCCGCGCCACCGAACTCGGCGTGAAGTGCCTGCTGGTGGCCGACGAGGGCGTGCTGTGGACGCTGCACCGGGCGCGCGCGCAGGGCATCATCCCGGCCGACACCACGCTGAAGGTCTCGGCGCTGATCGGCCCCGTCAACCCGGCCTCGTTCGCGGTGTACGAACGGCTCGGCGCGGACTCGGTCAACGTGCCCAGCGATCTGACCCTGGACCATCTGACCGAGATCCGCCGCCTCTCGGGTGCCCCGATGGACATGTACATCGAGGCACCGGACGATCTGGGCGGCTATGTGCGGATGTACGAGGTGGCCGAGCTGATCCGCCGGGGCGCCCCGATCTATCTGAAGTTCGGGCTGTCCAAGGCGCCCGGGATCTACCCCTACGGACACCAGTTGCGGGAGGTCACGCTGGCCACGGCCAAGGAGCGGGTGCGCCGCGGACGGCTCGCCCTGGACCTGCTCGCGCGCCACGGCGCGGACACGGACATGGCCCCGCTGGGGTCCCGGATGCCGGGTTCGCTGCGACGGTTCGACACCGGCGCATAACGTTCCCGAAAAATCTCTTCACACAAGACGACACAGTCGCGCAGAATCCCACACACTCGCCTTCGATCCTTCCTCGCACCGCCCTCCACGCGCCGCGCACCGGAGGACCGGTCCACGCCCAACTGAGCCTGACGCCAAGGATGTTCAACATGACCACTCGCAGAGCCGCAGTAGCCGCGATCGCCTCGGTCGCCACCCTCGCCCTGACCCTGACCGCGTGCGGCCAGAACAGTGAGGGCGGCAGCAAGGAGGACAAGGCCGACAGCAAGGGCGGGACCGTCGGCATCGCCATGCCGACCAAGTCCTCCGAGCGCTGGATCTACGACGGCAAGTACGTCGTCAAGGAGATGGAGGCCAAGGGCTACAAGACCAAGCTGGTCTACGGCGAGGACGACCCGGACCAGCAGGTCTCGCAGATCGAGAACCTCATCACGCAGGGCGTCAAGGCCCTGGTCATCGCGGCGATCGACAACAAGTCGCTGAACAACGTGCTCCAGCAGGCCGCCGACGCGAACATCCCGGTCATCTCCTACGACCGGCTCATCCTCGGCACCAAGAACGTCGACTACTACGCCTCCTTCGACAACGAGAAGGTCGGCCGGCTCCAGGGCGACTACATCCTGGAGAAGCTGGGCCTGAAGGACGGTTCGAAGAAGGGCCCGTTCAACATCGAGCTGTTCGCCGGCTCCAACGACGACAACAACACCCGGTACTTCTTCAACGGCGCGATGAGCGTGCTCCAGCCGTACATCGACAAGAAGCAGCTGGTGGTCCAGTCCAAGCAGACCGCGCTGAACCAGGTCACCACCCTGCGCTGGGACGGCGGCACCGCGCAGAAGCGCATGGACGACATCCTGACCTCCTCGTACAAGCACCGTAAGGTCGACGCGGTGCTCTCCCCGTACGACGGCATCTCCATCGGCATCCTGTCCTCGCTGAAGTCGGACAACTACGGCTCCAAGGACAAGCCGCTGCCGGTCGTCACCGGGCAGGACGCCGAGATCGCCTCGGTGAAGTCGATCATCGCCGGCGAGCAGTCCATGTCCATCTACAAGGACTCGCGCAAGCTCGCCAAGGTCACCGCGAACATGGTGGACGACTCGCTGCACGGCAAGAAGCCCGAGGTCAACGACACCAAGTCGTACAACAACGGCGTCAAGGTCGTGCCCGCCTACCTGCTCCAGCCGGTGAGCGTCAACAAGAGCAACTACGAGAAGGTCCTGGTCGGCGGCGGCTACTACACCGCGGACGAACTGAAGTAACCCGCCCGTCCTCAAGGGATCCCTACGGATTGAAAGGCACGACCATGGCGGGACCCGTCCTGGAAATGCGCTCGATCGTCAAGACCTTTCCCGGTGTGAAGGCGCTCTCCGACGTCACCCTGACGGTGCGTCCGGGTGAGGTCCACGCCATCTGCGGGGAGAACGGCGCCGGAAAGTCCACCCTCATGAAGGTGCTCTCCGGCGTCCACCCGCACGGAAGCTACGAGGGCGAGATCCTCTTCGAGGGAGAGGTCTGCCACTTCAAGGACATCCGGGCGAGCGAGCAGCGCGGCATCGTGATCATCCACCAGGAGCTGGCGCTGGTGCCCTACCTCTCCCTCGCGGAGAACATCTTCCTCGGCAACGAGCACGCCACCCGCGGGTTCATCAGCTGGGGCGAGACCCTCAAGCACGGCACCGAACTGCTGCGCCGCGTCGGCCTGTCGGACCACCCGAACACCCGGGTCGCCGACATCGGCGTGGGCAAGCAGCAGCTCGTGGAGATCGCCAAGGCGCTCTCCAAGAAGGTGAAGCTGCTCATCCTGGACGAGCCGACGGCGGCGCTGAACGACGAGGACAGCGGCAAACTCCTGGAGCTGATCCTGGAGTTGAAGAAGCAGGGCATCACCTCGATCATCATCTCCCACAAGCTCAACGAGATCCGCAAGGTCGCCGACTCGGTGACCATCCTGCGCGACGGGCGCTCCATCGAGACCCTCGACGTGAAGGCCGCGGAGACCACCGAGGACCGGATCATCAGCGGCATGGTCGGCCGCGACCTCGACCACCGCTTCCCCGAGCGCACCCCGCACCAGCCGGAGGAGGGGGCCGCACCCGCCTTCGAGATCCGCGGCTGGACCGTGCACCACCCGATCGACCAGCAGCGCAAGGTGGTCGACGACGTGTCGATCCATGTGCGCCGCGGGGAGATCGTCGGCATCGCGGGGCTGATGGGCGCCGGCCGCACCGAGCTGGCGATGAACGTGTTCGGCCGCAGCTACGGCCGGTACGCGGCGGGCAAGGTGTTCAAGGACGGCAAGGAGATCCGTACCAGGACCGTCCCCGAGGCGGTCGCGCACGGCATCGCCTATGTCACCGAGGACCGCAAGCACTACGGCCTCAACCTCATCGACACCATCAACCGCAACATCTCGCTCAGCGCCCTCGGGAAGGTCTCCAAGCGGGGTCTGGTGGACGAGCACGGGGAGCGCCAGGTCTCCGAGGGCTTCCGCACGTCGATGAACATCAAGGCGCCGACCGTCTTCGAGCCGGTGGGCAAGCTGTCGGGCGGCAACCAGCAGAAGGTCGTCCTCAGCAAGTGGATCTTCGCGGGCCCGGACGTGCTGATCCTGGACGAGCCGACGCGTGGCATCGACGTCGGCGCGAAGTACGAGATCTACACGGTCATCGACCAGTTGGCGGCCCAGGGCAAGGCGGTCGTCTTCATCTCCTCCGAGCTGCCCGAGCTGCTCGGCATGTGCGACCGCATCTACACCATGGCCGCCGGCCGGCTGACCGGTGAGGTCCCGCGGGCCGAGGCCACCCAGGAAGTGCTGATGCGCCGGATGACGAAGGACGAGAAGGACAAAGAGGTAACCCGATGAGCACGGATGTCACCGCGAAGACCCCGGCGGCCGCGCCGCCGGGCAAGGGCGGCTCGGGCGCGGGCGACGGCCTGCTGAAGCTGCTCGTGGACGGCATGCGGCGCAACATGCGCCAGTACGGCATGCTGATCGCGCTCGGCCTGATCGTCATTCTCTTCGAGGCGTGGACCGGCGGCGACCTGCTGCTGCCGCGCAACATCTCCAACCTGGTGCTCCAGAACAGCTACATCCTGATCCTCGCGATCGGCATGATGCTGGTGATCATCGCCGGTCACATCGATCTGTCGGTCGGCTCACTGACGGCGTTCGTGGGCGCGGCGGCGGCCGTGCTCATGGTCAGACACGACGTGCCCTGGCCGCTGGCCGTGGTGCTGTGCCTGCTCCTGGGCGCCGCCGCGGGCTCGTTCCAGGGATTCTTCATCGCCTATCTCGGCATACCGTCGTTCATCGTCACCCTCGCCGGGATGCTGATCTTCCGCGGTGGGACCGAGATCGTCCTCAAGGGGCAGACCCTCGGCCCCTTCCCCGAGGGGCTCCAGAAGACCGCCAACGGCTTCCTGCCGGAGGTCGGGCCGAACACCAACTACCACAACCTGACGGTCCTCCTCGGCCTCGCGATCATCGCCTTCGTCGTCTACCAGGAGGTCCGCGACCGCAAGCGGCAGCAGGAGTTCGCGCTCGACGTCCTGCCCACCAAGATGTTCCTGACGAAGCTGGTCGCGCTGGTCGCCGCCGTCCTCGTCGTCACGCTGCTGCTCGCCAGCTACAAGGGCGCCCCGGTGGTGCTGATCATCCTCGGTGTGCTGGTGGTCGGCTTCGGCTATCTGATGCGCAACGCGATCATCGGCCGGCACATCTACGCGATCGGCGGCAACCTGCCCGCGGCCAAGCTGTCGGGTGTGAAGGACAAGAAGGTCGTCTTCCTGGTCTTCCTGAACATGGGCATGCTCGCGGCCCTGGCGGGGCTGGTCTTCGCCGCCCGCTTCAGCGCGGCCTCGCCCAAGGCCGGCCTCAACTTCGAGCTGGAGGCCATCGCGGCCTCGTTCATCGGCGGCGCGTCGATGAGCGGCGGCGTCGGCACGGTCCTCGGCGCGATCATCGGTGGCCTGGTCCTGGGCGTGCTGAACAACGGTATGAACCTCGTCGGCATCGGCACCGACTGGCAGCAGGTCATCAAGGGCCTGGTACTGCTGGCGGCGGTCGGCTTCGACGTGTGGAACAAGCGCAAGTCCGGTTCTTAAGTCTCCGCTCGGGCCCCGCCACCACGGCGGGGCCCGCTTCCTTTGGCAGGAGCCGCACATGGACATGAGCAGACGTACCGTCCTCGCGACCGCCGCGGCCGCGGGCCTCACCGCCGCGACCGCCGGCACCGCCCGTGCCTCGACGGCGGATCCGGCCTCGTCCCGGGTCTCGTCCCGGGCCTCGTCGTCCGCGCCGTCGTCCCCGAGAGGCAGGAAGCCCGTGAAGGAGCTCTTCGGCACGCTGGCCGACGGCACCAAGGTGTACCGCTGGTCGCTGGAGAACGGCGCGACGAGGATGAAGGTCCTCAGCTACGGCGGCATCGTCCAGTCGCTGGAGATCCCCGACCGCCACGGCCGCCGCGCCAACGTCTCCCTCGGCTTCGACAACCTCGGCGACTACGTGGCGAGCAGCCCGTACTTCGGCGCCACCATCGGCCGCTACGGCAACCGCATCGCCAAGGGGCGCTTCACCCTCGACGGCACCGCGTACCAGCTCTCCGTCAACGACGGCGAGAACACCCTGCACGGCGGCGCCAAGGGCTTCGACAAGCGCGTCTGGGACGTCGAGCCGTTCACCCGGGGCGCGGACGTCGGACTGCGCCTGCACTACACCAGCGCCGACGGCGAGGAGGGCTTCCCCGGCACGCTGAAGGTCCAGGTCACCTACACCCTGAACCGGCACGGCGACTGGCGCATCGACTACACGGCCACGACCGACAGGGCCACCGTCGTCAACCTCACCAACCACACGTACTACAACCTGGCCGGCGAGGGCAGCGGCTCCGTCTACGACCACGAACTGACCCTGGCCGCGAGCCGGTACACCCCCACCGACGCGGGCCTCATCCCCACCGGCGAGCTGGCGCGCGTCTCCGGCACGCCGTTCGACTTCCGGCGGGCCAAGGCGATCGGCCGCGATCTGCGCGCCGGTCACCCCCAGCAGGTCACCGCCAAGGGCTACGACCACAACTGGGTCCTCGACAAGGGCCTCACCGAGGAGCCCGAGCACGTGGCGACGCTGCGCGACCCGTCCTCCGGGCGCACCCTGCGGATCGCCACCGACCAGCCCGGCGTGCAGTTCTACTCCGGCAACTTCCTCGACGGCACGCTGGTGGGCACCTCCGGGCGCACCTACCGGCAGGGCGACGCGCTGGCCCTGGAGACCCAGCACTTCCCCGACTCCCCCAACCAGCCGTCCTTCCCCTCGACGGTGCTGCGGCCGGGGCAGACGTACCGCACGACGACGGTCCACTCGTTCGGCGCGGGGCGGTGAACCGGGCGGGGCGGTGAGCCCAGCGGGGCGCCGGCCTTGAACAAGGGCGCCCCCGCATCCGTATGACTGGGCGGCCCGTGCTCCCCCGCACGGGCCGCCCAAACGTGACGGGCCCGCCGGCGGCCCGTTCCCATACGGAGGTTCGAAGGCTTCATGGCCGACAACGTCACCTCGTTGTTCCGCGGCACCGCGGCGCACAGCCCCTCGATGGCCGCGCTGACGCGCGAGGGCGGCGACGGCCCCGGACCGGTGGACTTCTGCATCCCGTGCAACCCCTACTTCCCCACCCCCGCCATGTTCGACGAACTGGCCGGCCGGCTGCGCGAGATCATCACCTACTACCCCAGCAGCGCCGACACCATCACCGCCGAGCTGTGCGAACTGCTCCGACTCCCCCCGAGCTGCGTCGCGATGGGCAACGGCTCGACCGAGCTGATCACCTGGATCGACCATCTGCTGGTCACCGAATCCCTCGCCGTGCCCGTCCCGACGTTCGGACGGTGGACCGACCAGCCCATGGAGACGGGCAAGCGGGTCGACATGTTCCCGCTCCAGGAGTCCGGCGGCTTCGCCCTCGACCTCGGCGCGTACGCCGAGTTCCTGCGCAAGCGCGGGTCCCGGGTCGCCGTCGTCTGCAACCCGAACAACCCCGACGGCGGGTTCCTGCCCCGGCAGGCGCTGGTCGACTTCATGGACGCCATGGCCGACCTCGACCTCATCGTCATCGACGAGTCGTTCCTGGAGTTCTCCGACGCGGAGGAGGAGCCGAGCACCGTCCAGGACGCGATGCTGCGGCCCAATGTGATCGTGCTGCGCAGCCTCGGCAAGAACTTCGGGCTGCACGGCATCCGGTTCGGATACCTCGTGGCCAACCCGGCGCTCGCGGGCAGAGTCCGCTCGATGCTGCCGAAGTGGAACCTCAACTCCTTCGCCGAGCATGTGGTGTTCATGCTGAAGCGGCACGGCGCGGAGTACGCGGCGAGCCTGCGGCAGGTGCGGCAGGACCGCGCCGACATGGCCCGGCAGCTCGCCCAGCTGCCGGGGCTCACGGTGTACCCGTCCCAGGGCAACTTCCTCTTCGTACGGCTGCCGGTCGGGGCGGAGGGCACGGTCGTGCGCGACCGGCTGCTCACCGGCCACCGGATCCTGGTCCGCGAGTGCGGCAACAAGATCGGCTCCTCCAGCCGCTTCCTGCGGCTCGTGGTACGCCCCCAGGTGGACGTGCGCCGGCTGGTGACGGGGCTGGAACAGGTGCTGTACGGCACGGGTACGCAGGCGCCGACGGCAGGTGCCGGCTACAGCTCGGGGACGGCGGCGGTGGACCGCCTGGTGAGCGAGACGAACGGGGCGGGGATGGGTGCGGGCGCGGTGGCGGGTGCGGGCGCGGTGGCGGGTGCGGGCGCGGTGGCGGGTGCGGGCGCGGTGGCGGGTGCGGTGCCCGGGCCGGCTCCGGCGGCTGCGCCGCCCCCCGCCCCGGCGGCCGTGGCGCCCGCGCCGGGGCTCGGGGCGATGGTGGCCGCGGTGGGGCTGGGAACGCCGTCGGCGCCGGGGGTGGTGCCGGGGGCCGTCTACGGCGGGGCGCCCACGCCGGTCTCCGGACCCCCGCCGGTCTCGGCGCCGATGCCGGGGCCCGCGCCGGCGTCCATGCCGGCGGGGACCGTGGGCTGGGGCCCGGGCTCCGGACTGCCGGGGATGCCGGCGCAGCCGGGTGGGCCCGGGTTGCAGTCCGTCCCGGGCAACGGGGTGCCGCCGGTGGAGAACCGGCGGGGCATGCCGGCGGCGGGCGGCCTGACCGCGGCGCAGGTCCGCGGCCGTACGCAGCCGGACCCGCCCCCCGAAGCGGGGGGCTGGCCTCCGGCCGGGGCGATGTACCAGGCGGGCTGACCTCCGGCCGGGGAACGTACGCGGGTTCCCCGCGCCCCCTAGAAGCAGGGGGCGCCCCCTGCTTCTAGGGGGCGCGGGGAACTGCGCGAGCAACCACGACGCACCCGCACCCGCCATATGTCCCGCACCACTCGGCCTCTCCCGCGCCCGGGGTCGAAGGGGCGGAGCCCCTGGGGGACGGGAAGGGTAGGGGCGGCGGGGGCGAAGAAAAGAAGCCCGCGTCACACCCCCGCGTACGAGCCGACCGCAGGTCGACCCGCACCCCTACCCACCCGGACGGCACCCTCGGCGAAGAGGAACGCCCCCTTCCAGCCAACACCCGGTGAACGCCCGGGTGTTGTCGCTGTCACCACGGTGAACTCATCGTGTGATTACCGCACAACCCTCGCACTCCCGGACCCCCCACGGTCACGATGGCCCCCCACCGTCCCTCCAGCCATTCCGGAGCCGGCCGTGAACGGCTTTCCCTGGGAGTCCGTCTTCGCCGTACTGGGCCTCGCCGTTCCCGTCGTCGCGGCCCTGTGGGAGTTCGTCCTCGCCGGCCGCAAACGCCTCGGCTACCGCGTCCAGATGGACACGACCGCCGGCGACGCGGCGGCCACCCCGTACGCCGGAGTCCTCCAGCAACTGCGCGGCGCCGACGGCGCGCCCCTCCGCGACCCGTCGTTCGTGCTGCTGCGCATCGAGAACAGCGGCTGGGCCCCGATCGTCGAGGACGACTACCTCGCCCCCGCCGAGGGCCCCATGGGCATCCGCATCCGCTGCCGGGGCCGCCGCGTCGCCGGCATGGTGGTGACCGAACTCAGCCGCGACGAACTGCGCGGCTTCTTCACCCCGGGCACCGGCAACCACGGCTTCGTCCCGGGCACCGTCCCCGGCTTCGGCGTCACCGACGGCCTGATCGAGCTGCCGAAGGTGAAGCTCAACCGCCGCGACCACTACAAGGTGCTGGCGGTCCTGGAACGCGAACGGGGCGTCCCGGGCGAGGCGTTCCCCGAGCCGGAGGTCGTCGCGAGCGTCGTCGGCGGGGTGCGCGGCGGGACCATCAAGAAGACCGAGTACCACCCCTTCGCCTCCCGCCCCGTCATCGCCCTGCTGGTCGTGCTGGCCCTGGTCGGCGCGGTGCAGTCGCTGCTCACCTTCTCCCGCGACGACGACGTCCGGGCGGCGCCGCTGGACTGCGCGCGCGGCCGGCTCACCCTCTCCGGCTCCACCGCGTTCGCGCCGGTGCTGAAGGAGGCGGCGAAGCAGTACACGAAGACGTGCCCCGGCGCGCACATCTCCACCTCCGACAGCGACTTCGGCGGCAGCGGCCCCGGCCTGCGCGCCCTCGCGGACGCCGGTGACCGGGCGAAGCCCGCGGACGGTGACGGCACGGGGCTCGGCGACCGGCTGACGTTCAGCGACGGCGCCAAGCCCGCCGGCTACCCCCGCCTGCTGCCCCGCCCCGTCGCCCTCTCACTCTTCACCCTGGTCGTCAGCGAGGACGCCGGCGTCCAGGACCTCACCCTGAAGCAGATCCGGGACATCTACGCCGGGAAGATCACCAACTGGAACGAGGTGCACGGCAAGAACGTCCCGATCCACCTGGTCAGCCGCTACCCCGACTCCGGCACGCGCACCACGCTGGAGCGCAAGGTGCTCGGTGGGAAGAAGCTCCCGGCGACGACCACGAGCGACTGCACGGCCCTGGAGCGCGACAGGCCGGGCCGCTGCGAGGTCGGCAGGACGGACGTCCTGCTCGACACGGTGGCCCGCACCCCCGGCGCCCTCGGCCACAGCGAGGCCGGCAACGTCGCCGGGCACAAGGGCGTCGTCCCGGTACGGATCGACGGCTACCCGGCGACCCTGGACGGCGTCGAGAAGGGCGCGTACCCGTACTGGCAGACGGAGTACGCGTACACCTACGGCGAACCGCCCGCCGACTCCCTCGCCGCCGGCTTCCTGCGCTACCTCGCCCAGCAGGTCGGCCAGGACGTCATCCGCTCCCACGGCGACCGCCCCTGCGCGGAACTGGCGAGGCCGCTGCTGTGCCGCCCGTCCGCGTAACCGGTGCGGCCGCGGGACCGCGGGGCCCGGCTCACGGGTTCCGCCAGGCCGCCGGGTCCTCCGCCAGTTGCCGTACGGGGCCGGGCAGGGCGCCGGTGGCCAGGTCGGCGACCGTCACGCCCTCCAGCACCTGGCGGACGTTGGCGCGCAGGGCGATCCAGAGCGGGAGCAGCGGCTCGGCGGGGCCGGTGTACTTCAGCTGGGTCGGCCGTTCCCCGCGTACGGAGACGATGGGGCCGTCGACGGCGCGGATGATGTCGGCGACGGTGATCGCGTCCGCCGCCCGCGCCAGCCGGTAGCCGCCGTTGCCGCCGCGCTGGCTGGCGACGAGGCCGCCCCGGCGCAGATCGCCGAGGATGCCCTCCAGGAACTTGTGCGAGATGTCCTGCACCTCGGCGACGGCCTCGGCCTTCACCGGCCCGTCGCCCTGCCGCACCGCCAGCTCCACCACAGCCCGTACCGCGTAGTCCGCCCGCGCCGAGATCCTCATGCGTCCATTGTGGTGCCGAACCCGGCGCGCGGTGACCACCGGCTGTCGTAGCTCCGGGTGGCACGGCCGAGCGGGCCGCCCGGCGGTCGTCCCGCTCACCGCACCCCCACCCGCTGCAACAGCCCCCACGTGAACTCCGCCGCGCACTCCCTCCGCACCCCGTCCCCGTCCGGGGCCGTGAACGCCAGGCCCCAGCGGGTCGGCGCCGTTCCCTCCAGCGGGCGGGCCGGGGCGAAGGCCCGGGCGACCTCGTCGACCGTGCAGGACCACGGGGTCAGGTCCGCCACCGTCCGCAACGCCGGTGCCGACGCCCCCGGAGCCCGTACCAGCCACTCGTTCCAGACCGCCCCGTCCGGCCCGACCAGCGCCTCGAAGCGCAGGTCGGGCCAGAGCGGCACCGGCCAGCTCAGCGCCTCGCAGTCCAGGTCGCCGACCCGGCGCGCGGTCACCGACCCGGGCGCCCCCAGCACGGACCGGTAACGCGCCGCCGCCCCGCGCGAGCGCGGCGCCCGCACCCTCGCCTGCCACCGCCTGTTCGCCTCCCGCATCTCCGCCACCGACACCCCCAGCTCGTGCCGGGCGCGTTCGACGAGGTCCGGGTTGTGGTCGGCCATGCGGCGCAGCAGGACGAGCTGGAAGTCGAGGGGGGTGAAGGGGGCCGGGGCAGAACGCTTCGTGGGCGGCATGCGTCCATCCTCTCCGTAGGGGCCCGTAGGGCCCGTAGGGGACGCAACCCATTGCCGCTGTCCTCGGCCGTTGACTAGCCTATGTTCGTCATCCCGATCGCCTGTTGAGATTTCGAACATGACCGCAGGGAAACTGCGGAGAACACGACTACAGAGAGGGGGCCGGACCGTGGGACGCCTCGTACCCGCCGTCACCCGGGCTCTCGACATACTGGAGCTCTTCCTGGACGGTGACGGCTCGCTCTCCGCCCCCGACATCGTGCGCAAGCTCCAGCTCCCCCGCACCACCGTGCACGAACTGGTCACGACCCTGGCCGCGCGCCAGTACATCGTCCCGGTTCCGGGGCAACCGGGACGCTACCGCCTCGGCGTCCGCCCGTACCAGCTCGGCAGCCGGTACGCCGAGAACCTCGATCTCGCCGCCGAGGGCCAGCAGGTGGCCCGCGCGGTCGCCGAGACCTGCGACGAGACGGTGCACGTGGCCATCCTGGAGGGCACGGACGTCATCTACATCGCCAAGGTCGACTCCACGCACGCCGTGCGCATGGTGTCCGCCGCCGGCCGCCGGCTGCCCGCCCACTGCACCTCCGTCGGCAAGATGCTGCTGGCCTCGCTGCCGGAGCAGGAGCTCGACGCCCGCATCCCGGCCGACGCCGAGCTGATCGCGATGACGTCGAACAGCATCACCGACCCGGCCGCGCTGCGCGAGGCGCTGAGCGAGATCCGCGGCCGGGGCATCGCCGTGGAGACCCGGGAGTCCAACGAGGACGTCTCCTGCGTCGCCGCCCCCGTGCGCGACCGCACCGGCAGGGTGGTCGCCGCGCTGTCCATCTCCGTCCCCATGATCCGATGGAGCGACGAGCGCCGCGCCGAGCTGGAACAGCTCGCCGCGAAGGGCGCCGCCGAACTGTCGGAACATCTCGGACACCGGAGCGTGGCATGACGACGTACGCAGTGGAAGTCGCCGTACGGGCGGAGGCGGAACTGGGCGAGGGCCCGACCTGGGACGCGGCGGCCGGGCGGCTGCTGTGGCTCGACATCCTGCGCTCCCGGGTGCACACCTACGATCCGGTCTCCGGGCGCCGTACGGTCCGCACGACCGAGCAGCACGTCGGCGCCGTCAAGCCGCGCGCCGGGGGCGGTCTCGTCCTCAACCTGCGCGACGGGATCGGGCTGGTCGACGACGACGGCGGCTTCCGGTGGCTTCGGCACGAGCCGGTGCCGGGGCGGCGCGGCAACGACGCCGCCGTCGCGCCGGACGGGTCGCTGTGGGCCGGCACGATGCGGTACGACGAGGCGACGGGCGGCGGCACGCTGTCCCGGATCACCGGGGACGGGGCGGCCGAGGTGGTCCTCGACGACGTGACGGTGAGCAACGGCACGGGGTGGAGCCCGGACGGGCGGCTCATGTACTACATCGACACGCCGACGCGCCGTATCGACGTGTTCGACTACGACGTGACGACAGGGCAGGCCTCGGGGCGCCGCCCGCTGGCGACCGTGGAGGAGGGCGCGGGCTATCCGGACGGGCTGACGGTGGACGCGGACGGGTGTGTGTGGGTGGCACTGTGGGACGGGTCGGCGGTGCGGCGGTACACGCCGGCGGGCGCCCTGGACCGGGTGGTCCCGCTCCCGGTCCCCCGCGTCACGGCGTGCGCCTTCGGCGGCCCCGACCTGACGGACCTGTACATCACGACGGCACGGGTGGGCCTGTCCCCCGCGCCCCCCTTGGCCGGCTCCCTGATGGTCCTGCCCGGCGCGGGCAAGGGCACCCCCCAGCCCCCGTTCGCGGGCTGACGCCTCTGCCCTCACCCCGCCGCCCCTCCCGTCCCGACGGACACGGCAACGCCCCCGACTGCGGTCGATTCTCTCGCAGTTGGGGGCGTGGCTCCGTCCCGGACGGGAGCGCCGGGGCGGGGGTCCGTACGTTGCTGCCCTCGCACCTCGCAGCGCCCAGGAAGCGGCAGCCATCCGGTTCGGTGCTCACTTCCGTCGAGGAGTCCACAACGGATCGACGCAGGATGTCGCGTGCGTTTCTCGCTGGGCGACCCTGACGGCGAAGTGACGCGGGTCTTGAGGCCGCGAGTCGGCCATGGCAGGCTCATGCCGCGTGATCGATGAGTTCGCGAAGGACAGCCTGCACGAGAGGCTGCGGCGGGACCGCGAGGCGCTGCTCTGGAAACTCGACGGCTTGTCCGAATACGACGCTCGTCGACCGTTGACGGCGACCGGGACCAACCTCCTCGGCCTGGTCAAACACGTGGCCACCGTCGAGGCCAGGTATTTCGGTGAGGTCTTCGACCGCCCTTCCCCGGAACCGCTGCCCCGGTGGCAGGACTCCGACGACAGCGATCGATGGGCGACCGAGAACGAGACCCGCGATCAGATCATCGAGTTCTACCGGCGTACGTGGGAACACTCGGACGCGACGATCAAGGAGCTTCCCCTCGACGCCCCCGGCAACGTGCCGTGGTGGCCAGAGCCTCATGTCCACACGAACCTGTTCGCCGTCCTGGTCCATGTCCTCGGCGAGACCAACCGGCACGCCGGGCACGCCGACATCCTGCGCGAGGACGTCGACGGCCGGACCGGAATGCGGCCCGAGCACGAGATACGGATCGACCAGGAAGCCCGCGAGGCCTACTGCGCGAAGATCGAGCAGGCCGCCAGATCGGCCTCGAACGATCAGCCGCGTTCCCCTCAGCCAACCCCGTGACAGCGCGAGGTCAGCGTCGGGTGCCGCCGTAGTCGTCGTTCTTGTCGCGCCAGACGGCGTGGGGGTGGGGGCCGTCGCTGGTGTAGGGGGTGTCCATGACGAGCTCGAGCCAGAGGGTGGGGCCGTCGATGCGGATGTAGTCGCCGGCGTGGGTGAGGCCGGGGTCACCGGAGTAGCTGACGTAGGTGTCGCCGAGTTGGGAGATGTACCGATCGAGGTAGGTCTGCGCGGTGGCGTCATCGACGTCGCGGACGTAGTTCTCGATCGCTTCGATGACGAGCGGCCTCTGCTGCTCATCCAGTGACGACACCGGCACGCCTCGCGGGGTGTCGGGGAAGTCCCAGTCGGTGCCGGGTGCGAGGCGCAGGTCCCGGAAGGTCTCGTCGAGACGGGCGGTGCCGAGCTGGTCGTCGCTCAGCGAGCCGAGGAGGGCGACGAAGGTGTCCCACTCGTGTCCTTCTGGACGGTAGTCGACTCCCCGATACGTGAATTCCGGGGGCTCCATGCCTCGGAAGGAAGGTGTCACGCCGGCGACGGCACCGTTTTCGTAGGTGTTGTTCACGGCGAGGTGGTGTCCGCCGAACTGCAACTGCCACCGACCGGTCTCGGAGGGGGTGCCGAGGAAGGCGACGCGGAAGTCGCCTCGCCCGTAGCCGTCGCCGGCGCCGATGGAGTTGAGGTAGTCGTCGGCGATCAGGTGCTGCTGGATCTGCTCGTACCCGTTGCTGGTGCCAGTGCCGGTGGCGGCGGCAAGGAGGGCGTTGAGGGCGTCCCACTGTCCGTCACTCAGGGTACGCAGGTCGACGCCGAGGCGTCCGCGTTCGCCGAGGTACCACTGGGGATAGGTGTGCCAGCGGGATGCGTTCTCGAAGGTGTAGTCCTGTTGCAGGTCGGCGCGCTGCTCCTCGTTGAGGGAGTCGCGGAATGCCTCTGCCAGTCGGAGTAGTTCGGCATAGTCGAATGCGGCCGCGGGTGCGGCAGTGCCGGTGTGCGTGGTCGCAGGCGCGCCGGCGGGAGTGACAGGGCGCGGGCTCATGCTGGTGTCGTCCTCCGGAGCGGTGCAGGCGGGCAGGCCGAGGGCGAGCACGATGGTGCCGGATACGGCGAGGCGCCGATGTCGCCGACTGCGGCGGGTGGTGCCGGGGGTGGTCATGGGTGTTCCCCAAGAATGGTTGGCGGCCCGGGAGGACCGGGTGTGGCTGATGGGTGTTTGCCGTTGACGGCTCACGAGCAATGGCCGCCCGGTCCTCAGGGATGCTCCGACCACTGAGGGAGAACTGCGGTCATCGCTGGTGGGGGTATCCGCGAGACCTTCCGTACCGATGACCGCGCCGAGATCATCGAGTCCATGCCCGGCATGGGCCCGATTCCGGCCGAAGTCCGGGACGGTCAGAGGCTCTGGCCTCCGGAGGCTTCGATGCGCTGCGCGGTGATCCATCCCGCGGACTCGCTGGTGACGGCGAGGAGGGCGCCGCCGACGTCGGAGGGCTCTCCGACCCGGCCGGCGGCGTGGTTGCGCAGCAGCATGGCGCGGTAGTCGTCGTCGTCGCGGATCATCCCGCCGCCGAAGTCGGTGGCGGTGGCGCCGGGAGCGACGGCGTTGACGGTGATGCGGCGGGCGCCCAGCGCCTTGGCCGCATACTTCGTGTACACCTCGATCGCGCCCTTCATGGAGGCGTAGACCGAATAGACGGGGTTGGCGACGTAGCGGGTCAGGCCGGTGGAGAGGAATACGATCCGGCCCCCGTCGCGGATCAGCGGGGCGAGGGTCTCGGTGAGCAGGATCGGGCCCTTGACGTGGACGTCGTAGAGGGAGTCCATCGTGCGGGCGTCGGTCTGCCCGAAGGGCGTCTTCCCGTCGAAGCCGGCGTTGCTGATGAGGATGTCGAAGTCGGTACGGCCCCACGTGCTCCGCAGTTCGCCGGTGAGGTGTTCGCGGAACCCGTCGAAGGTCTGGTGGCGGCTGGTGTCGAGGTGGATCGCGGCGGCCTTGCGGCCCTGTCCGCGGAGCAGCGCCACGACGGCATCCGCCTCTTCCGGGTGAGAGCGGTAGGTGAGGATGACGTCGGTGCCGTCAGCGGCGAGAGCTTCGGCGCCGGCGCGGCCCAGGCCGCGGTTGCCTCCGGTGATCAGCGCGATGCGGGTCATGAGTGCTTCTCCTTCTGATGGGTGGTGGAGTCCGGCGCCGTGGCCGCGGACGCGGTGGTGCCGGCGGGCGCCTGGGGCGCGGGGGCGGCGGTCGTCGGTGCGGGGGCGTTGCGTCGGTGGTGGCGGGCGGCCCACAGCGTCAGGGATACGGTGACGATCCCTGCGGCGAGGACGAGGAGGCTGGTCACGGCCAGTCCGAGCGAGGCAGCGCTCGCGTAGGAGTCGATGATCGCCGTGCGGCTGCCCGGGTCGGTGGCGAGGGCTTCGGAGACGGTCTGCGCGGTTCCGCCGGGAGTGCGGAACGCCTGGGTGATGATGGTTCCGATCACCGCAACCCCGAGAGCGCTTCCGAGTTCACGCGTGGCGGACTGCAACCCGCCTCCGACTCCGGCCTGAGCGGCCGGGAGCGACTCGGTCATCTCCACCGTGAGGGCGGGCATGGCCGGCGCCATGCCGACGCCGATCACAACCAGGCAGAGGGCATAGGCGAGGTAGCTGCCGGTGGTGTGCAGAGACAGGGCGAACATGCCGATGCTGAGCACCGCGAAGGCGAACGCGAGCACTGCCGGGATCCCGAACCGGGCCACGAACCGGGGCACGAACCGCGGAAGGATCAGCAGCGGCACGATCATCGGCAGGATCCCCAGCCCCGTGGCCAGCACGGAGAACCCGTGCACGTATTGCAGCAGGGATGCGTTGACGTAGAACAGGCCGAAGTTCCCGAAGAACGCCAGCAGCATGCCCACGCAACTGGCGACCAGGGCCGGGAGCTTGCACAGACGCGGATCAAGCAGCGGGTGACGGGTGCGCAGACCCACGATCACCCACACCGCCCACAGCACCGCCGAACCCACGAACGCTCCGACCACCAGGACACTGCCCCAGCCCTGCTCCGGCCCCTGGATGATGCCCAGCATGAGGGTCACGGTCGCGGCGGTCAGCAGCACCGCGCCCACCGGGTCCAGGGGGGCGTCCGACCTGGCGCTTCGGGGAACGATGACAGCGACCAGCACGAGGAGGACGACCGCCGCCGGCGCGACGACATCGAACAGCAGCCGCCAGGAACCCGACGACAGCGCGAGGCCGCCGCCGACGTTGCCGAGCGCACCGCCGATGCCGCCCATGGTCGCCCATGTCGTCACAGCGGCGCGCCGGCGGGCCGGCGGGATGGTGTGCAGCAGCACGGCGAGGGTGTTCGGCAGCACCAGCGCCGCACCGACTCCGGTGGTCGCGCGGCCCGCCAGCATCACCGCCACCGACGGGGCCGCCGACGACAACACCGCGCCAACGGCGAAGACGCCGAAGCCGGCCATCAGGACGCCCTTGCGACCGAACCGGTCACCCGCGGCGCCCGCCGGGATCACCAGACACGCGAAGAACACCACGTACGCGTCGATGATCCACAGCAGCTGCGCCGCCGTGGGATGCAGGTCGCTGGCGGCGAGCATCGGCACAGCGAGGTTGATCGAGGCCACGAACCCGACAACGAGCACGCTCGCCGCGCACATCGCCGCGAGCACCGCCCGCTGCCGGCCCACGGACACGGCCGCGACTGAAGACATCACAACTCCCGGAACTCGAGGGAGCGAACTTCGCTCCCTCTGAAGTCAACCCAGCACGACACATGATGTCTACTGCAACTTGTGCATACGGGAATTGCGTCTTGTGCAAGAGTGGGCGAGGCGTGGCCCCCTCACACGCGGTTCAGTCCCGCACGTGGGCCGCTGCACGTCACTGATGAGCCGACCGGCCGGTAGAAGAGCGAGAGGACCCCCGCCCATGGATGACAACCTCGACCTGAACCTGCTCCGCGTGTTCGACGCCCTCATGCAGACCGGGAGCGTGACCGACGCCTCGGAACTCCTGCACCTCTCCGTCCCCGCGACCAGCCGCGCTCTGGCCAGGCTGCGCCACGCCATGGGCGACGAGATCATGGTCCGCGCCGGCCGGGGCCTCACCCCCACCCCCTTCGCCCAACGCTCCGCACACACGGTGCGCAGGCTCCTCGAAGAAGCCGCCCAGCTCGGACTCGACAGCCAAGGAAGCGACCCCGCCAACTGGCGACGTGCCTTCACCATCCGCATCAACGACGCACTCGTCCCCGTCCTGGCCCCCGCGATCCTCACCCGAGCCCGACGCGAAGCTCCGGGCATCACCGTCCGGCTCGTCGCGGAAGGCAGCGAGAGTCCCGAGGCACTCCGCGACGGAACGATCGACCTCGACATCGGAGTGCCGGACCCCGTCGTCGCCGACCTACGGACCGAGCACCTCTACCAGGACGAATACGTCGCCGTGTTCGCCGCCCACTCGCCGCTCGCCCGCCTCTCAGCGCTGACAGTCAAGGATCTCTGCGCTTATCCGCACGTCACAGCGTCTCGCCGTGGCCGCACACGCGGCCCCATCGACGCAGCCCTCAACGAGACGGGCCACCAACGGCAGGTCGTGGCAAGCGCCCCCTCCATGACCGCCGCCGCACTCCTCGCCCTGGAAGACGACCTCATCGTCCCCATGCCCCAACTCCTCGCGACCCACCTCATCGCGAGAGGTCTGCCACTCCGTCAGCTACGACTTCCCGTCGCATTGCCAGTGCTCAACATCGGAATCCAATGGCACCAACGCCTCGACACCGACCGACCCACCCGATGGTTGCGAAGCCTCATCCGGTCGACGATTCCCGCCGAGGATCCGGCATGATGTGCCGGCCGATGACCACGGACGCGTGTGCGTTCCCGCCCCGCGCACGCCATGGCCTCGTGCATACGGAGCCCATGGGCAGGCGGCGGTGACAGGCGACACCGCCGCCTTGGTCGCTGGTCGATGTCGATCAGCCGGCTCGCATTCAGCCCACCCACAGGTTCGCCCTGTTCCTGCGTAACCCATTGACTCGCCACCGCTTCGATTCTACGGTCCCGTTCGAAGTTCCGTGCGACGTTCGAGATATGGAACATGCCCCCCGCACGCACGTACCCGCACGCATCCACCCCGCGCGCAGCGCGACGGACAAGCAAGGGCAGGGCAATGGGACGACCTGGCCTGAACCGCAGGCAACTACTGGCCGGCGCCGGCGGTCTCGCCGTCGCCGGCAGCTTCGGCTTCGCCGCCCTCGGCACGGGCGCCGACGCGCTCGCCTCCGACGCGAGCACCCGCGTCCGCTACTGGAACCTCTTCAGCGGCGGCGACGGCTACAACATGATCGCGATGCTGGACTCGTTCCGTAAGGACAACCCGGACATCGACGTCAAGGACTCCACCCTCCAGTGGGGCAGCCCCTTCTACACCAAGCTCGCCATGGCCGCGGCCGGCAACCGCGCCCCGGACCTCGGCGTGATGCACCTCGGCCGCGTCACCGGCTTCTCGCCCGGCCGCCTCCTGGACCCCTGGGACCTCGACCTGCTCGCGAAGTACGGCGTACGGGAGGAGGACTTCAACCCCGAGCTGTGGAAGCGCGCCGTCATCGACGGCACCCTCTACGCCCTCCCGCTCGACATCCACGTACAGCTCTGCTTCTACCGCAAGGACGTGCTGAAGAAGGCGGGACTGCTCGGCGACGACGGCCGCATCGTGCCGGTCACCTCCGTCGACGAGTGGTTCGATGTGCTGAAGAAGGCCAAGAAGGCCACCAAGAAGGGGCTCCAGACCATCGGGCTGTGGGTCAACGACCAGAACTTCCAGTGGTGGTTCTTCGTCGCCTTCTACACGCAGCTCGGCGGCACCTGGTTCAACGACGCCAGGACCGAGGTCACCTTCGACCCCGACAAGGCCACCGAGGTCCTGGAGTTCCTGCGTCGGCACATCACCGACGGCTACGCCAACCCCGCCTTCGCGGGCGGCGCCGGCGCCGAACAGTTCGTCAACGGCGCCCCGTTCTGCTGGGAGGGCAACTGGTCGGTGCCGGTCTTCGACACCGCGAAGGTCGAGTACGGCGCCACCCCGCTGCCGCCCGTCTTCGGCAAGAAGGCCACCCACGCCGAGTCGCACTCCTTCGTCCTGCCGCACCAGTCCGGCCGCGGCGGCGCCGCCAACGACGGCGCGCACCGGCTCGCCGCCTACGTCGTCAAGCACGCCCTGCAATGGGCGGCCGGCGGGCACATCCCGGCGTACACGCCGACCCTGTCCACGGCCGCGTACCGGAAGCTCCAGCCGCAGAACGAGTACGTCTCCGCCATGAACCACCAGGCCACCGAGCCGAAGGTGTGGTTCGCCGGGTCCACCGGCATCCTCGCCCAGCGCGTCGGCCCGATCGTCGTCTCCTCGACGATGGGCTCCGCGAAGCCGCAGGTCGCGGCGGGCCGGATGAAGAGCATGCTCACCGAGCTGCTCGCGAGCGAGAACCCCATGGACGGCCGCACGGCCGCGCAGGGAGGTGCCGCCGCATGAGCACGACCAGCGCCGAGACCGTCCTCCGCCGCCCGGCCCGCACACGGGCCGCCGCCAGGAGCGCCACCGTCCGCCGCAAGCAGGGCTTCCAGCACGGCGGCTGGTTCGTCGCCCCGTTCCTGCTCCTGTTCGCGCTCTTCGTGGTCTGGCCGCTGCTGCGCGGCCTCTACCTCAGCTTCACGGACGCCAACATCTCCGGCGACTCCCCGGGCTTCGTCGGCCTCGACAACTACCGTGAGGCGCTGCACGACCCGCTGATGTGGGACTCCCTCGGGCACAGCGCGTACTTCACGCTGCTCGTCGTGCCCTGCATCACGGTCCTGGCCTTCCTCCTCGCGATGCTCGCCCACCACATCGAGCGCGGGAAGTGGCTGTGGCGGCTGTGCTTCTTCCTGCCGTTCCTGCTGCCGTCCACCGTCGCCGGCAATCTGTGGCAGTGGCTGTTCAACCCCGGTACGGGGATGGTCAACTACGTCTTCGGCCTGGACACGCCGTGGCTGACCGACAAGTCGTACGCACTGCTCGCGGTGGTCATCACCACCCTGTGGTGGACGGTCGGCTTCAGTTTCCTGCTCTACCTCGCCGCCCTCCAGGGCATCCCCGCGCACCTGTACGAGGCGGCCAAGCTGGACGGGGCCAACGCCTGGCACCGCATGGTGCACATCACCCTGCCGATGCTGCGCAACATCACCGGGCTCGTCATCGCCCTCCAGATCCTCGCCTCGCTCCAGGTCTTCGACCAGGCCGTCGTCATGCAGGACTTCGGTCCGGGGCCGGAGAACTCCACCCGCACCTTCGTGCAGTACACGCTCGAACAGGGCTTCACCACCTACCGCGTGGGCTACGCCTCCGCGATGTCCATCATCTTCTTCGTGCTCATCGCGGCCGTCGCCCTCGCCCGGATGTGGCTGCTGCGCAACCGTGAGGAGGGCGGCCGATGACCACCGCCGCACCGCAGGTACGGGGCGACAACCGCCGCGGCTGGACCCCCAGCCAGATCGTCCTCACCCTCCTCGGGGTCGCCGTCTCGCTGGTGTTCCTCGCCCCGCTCGCCTGGGCGCTGTTCACCTCATGGAAGTCGGAGACCGAGGCGGTCGAGGTGCCCACGCACTGGCTGCCGGAGCACTGGACGGGCCAGGCGTGGAAGGCGCTCTTCGAGACCGGCAACATCACCGACTGGTTCGTCAACTCGCTCGTCGTCTCGGTGTGCGTGACGAGCGTGGTGCTCGTCGTCAGCGCGCTCGCCGGATACGGCTTCGCCCGCACCGAGTTCCGGGGCAAGGGCGCGCTGATGGGCGTGGTGATGGCGGGGCTCATGGTGTCCCCGGCCGTCCTCGGCGTTCCCCTCTTCACCACCGTGCAGCAGATGGGGATGGTCGACACCTACTGGGGCATGATCCTGCCGCAGTGCGCGCCCGCCGCGATGGTCTACATCCTCTACAAGTTCTTCCAGGGCATCCCGCGCGAACTGGAGGAGGCCGCGTTCATCGACGGCGCCGGACGCTGGCGGGTCTTCTTCACCATCATCGTGCCGCTGTCGCGTCCCTCCCTCTCCGCCGTCGGGATCTTCACCTTCATCGCCTCGTGGAACAACTTCCTGTGGCCGTACATGGTGACCAACAACCCCGACCTGATGACGATGCCCAACGGCATCGCGACCGTCATGAACTCCTACGGCATCCAGTGGGCCCAGCTGATGGCCGGCGGCCTGATGGCCGGGCTGCCGCTGATCGTCGTCTTCGTCTTCTTCCAGCGCCAGATCGTGGCGGGCGTCGCCCACACGGGCCTGGCCGGCCAGTGACCGCCCCACCTCCTCCCCGAAGGGACTCCATGCGCACCGCCCGCTTCACCCTCGACCCCGCCTTCACCGTCGGCACGGTCAGCCCCCGGCTCTTCGGCTCGTTCGTGGAACACCTGGGCCGCTGCGTCTACACCGGCGTCTTCGAACCGGACCACCCCACCGCCGACGAGGCGGGACTGCGTACCGACGTCCTCGCACTGGTCCGCGAACTCGGCGTCACCGCGATCCGCTACCCCGGCGGCAACTTCGTCTCCGGCTACAAGTGGGAGGACTCCGTCGGCCCGGCCGAGGACCGCCCGCGCCGCCTCGACCTCGCCTGGCGCTCCACGGAGACCAACCGGTTCGGGCTGTCCGAGTACATCGCCTTACTGAAGAAGATCGGCCCGCAGGCCGAGCCGATGATGGCCGTCAACCTCGGCACCCGCGGCGTCGCCGAGGCGCTGGAGTTGCAGGAGTACGCCAACCACCCGGCCGGCACCGCCCTGTCCGACCTGCGCGTCTCCCACGGCGACAAGGAGCCGTTCGGCATCCGCCTGTGGTGCCTGGGCAACGAGATGGACGGCCCCTGGCAGACCGGGCACAAGACGGCCGAGGAGTACGGCCGCCTCGCCGCCGAGACGGCCCGCGCGATGCGCCAGATCGACCCCGGCGTCGAACTGGTCGCCTGCGGCTCCTCCGGGCAGTCCATGGAGACCTTCGCCGAGTGGGAGGCGACGGTCCTGACCGAGACGTACGACCTCGTCGACCACATCTCCCTGCACGCCTACTACGAGCCGCACGACGGCGACGTCGACTCCTTCCTGGCCTCGGCCGTGGACATGGAGTCCTTCATCGACAACGTGGTGGCCACCTGCGACCACGTCGGCGCCAAGCTGAAGTCGAAGAAGAAGATCGATCTCTCCTTCGACGAGTGGAACGTCTGGTACATGTCCCGGACCGAGGCCCAGGTCAGCGCCCTGGACTGGCCCGAGGCGCCGCGCCTTCTGGAGGACAACTACTCCGTCACCGACGCGGTCGTCTTCGGCTCGCTCCTCATCGCGCTGCTGCGGCACGCGGACCGGGTGACGGTGGCGTGCCTGGCCCAGCTCGTCAACGTGATCGCCCCGATCATGACCGAGCCGGGCGGCCCGGCCTGGCGCCAGACGACGTTCTTCCCCTTCGCCCAGGCGTCCCGGTACGGCCGGGGCGAGGTGCTGGACGTACGGGTCGACTCCCCGACGTACGCGACGCGGAAGTACGGCGAGACCGACCTGCTGCACGCGACGGCGGTCCGCGCGGACGACGGCGCGGTCACCGTCTTCGCCGTCAACCGCAGCCGCACGGAGCCGCTGCCGCTGGAGGTCGCCCTGTCGGGCCTGAACCTGACGAGCGTCCTGGAACACACGGCCCTCGCGGACGAGGACCCGGAGGCCCGCAACACCCTCGCCGACCCCGACCGGGTCGTCCCGCACGGGGTGGAGGGCACGACCCTGACGGACGGCCGCCTGACGGCGACGCTGGAGCCGCTGTCCTGGAACGTGATCCGGCTGGCGTAGGCGCGCACTGCTCCGCGTGGCGGGCGTGGCTGAACACGGTTGCAGAGAGCCACGCCCGAGGCCGACGCCAAGACGCTGAAGGCGGAAGTGGACAGCCGCCGGAAACCCTTGGCGTCGGCCCGAGCCAGGAGTCCCCAGCGACGTTGTGCGTGGGCTGTGACCGCCGTCCCGGCGCTCATCCGCGGCGCGGGCGCGCGTGGTGGGTGGGCCGGTCGGTGGGGGTGATGGTGTGGTGGTCGGGGATCACTGTGGTCGGTCCGATCACGGTGTGGGAGTGGATGTGGCAGGCGCGGCCGATGGCGGTTCCCGGTCCGAGGGTGAAGCGGCTGCCGGTCTGGACGCGGTCGCCGATGAGGGCGCCGAAGCGGGGGGTGCGGCAGGGGTAGATGCCGTCGGGAAGTCGGAGGAACGTGTCGCGGCCGGGGCGGGTCATGTCGGCGGTGAGATGGATCGCCGCTGCCATGACGTCGGCGGAGAGATGGGCCTGGTCACCCACGAGGGTGCGGTTGAGGCCGATGCGGTGGCCCAGGACGGTGCCGGCACCGAGGTAGGTGTTGGTGATCTCGCAGTTGAAGCCGACGCGTGCGCCGGGGGCCAGGAGCGTGTGGCCGCGGACGGTGCTGAACTCCCAGACGCGCGCGCCGGCGCCGATGATGACGTCGTCGCCGATGATCGCGGTGGGGTGGATCCGGGCGCTCGGGTGGATTCGGTGAGGGATGGTCTTCAGTGCCTGGGCGTGGAGGTCGGGCCATGCGGTGAGCCATTCGGCCAGATCGCCGGCGGCGAGGCGGGCGTACGGGGTATCGGCGAGGGCGGAGTGGGTCGGGTTGGTGAGGTAGCTCCCGAGCCGGAGGTGGGGCGTCGTGGTCATGGTGGTGGGTTCCTGTCCGTGGGTGCGCAGAGCGGGGTGGGCGGGCCGATAGGCTGCGTCGGTCGGGGAAGTCGATCGGAGTTCACCTGTGAGTCATCCACGTCTGGGGATCGCGGTCCTGACCATGGGCAACCGGCCTGCCGAGCTGAAGGCTCTGCTGGAGTCGGTGGCGCGGCAGACGCTGGCGGCCACGCGGATTGTGGTGGTCGGCAATGGCAGCCCGTTGCCGGAGCTGCCCGCCGGTGTGGACGGGGTGGAGCTGGCGGAGAATCTCGGGGTGTCCGGCGGCCGGAACGTGGCCGTCGAGCACCTGCGGGCGTGCGGGGACGTGGACGTCGTCGTCGACCTGGACGATGACGGACTGCTCGTGGACACGAGCGTGTTCGCCCACCTGGCCTCGATGTACGCGGCCGATGAGCGGTTGGGCATCGTGTCGTTCCGGATCGCCGACGAACGTGGCCGCACACAGCGCCGGCACGTGCCGCGGCTGCGGTCGAAGGACCCGCTGCGCGCCGGTGAGGTGACGACGTTCCTGGGCGGCGGGCACGGACTGTCGATGCGGATGCTGGACCGGATCGGCGGCTGGCCGGACGCCTTCTTCTTCGCACACGAGGAGACGGACCTGGCGTGGCGGGCGCTGGATGACGGATGGCGGGTGGTGTACGAGCCGGCACTGCTCCTCCAGCATCCGTGGACGTCACCGGCCCGGCACGCGGTCTACTACCGGATGACGGCCCGCAACCGGGTGTGGCTGGCCAAGCGGCATCTGCCCGCCGTGCTGGTCCCGGCCTACCTGGGGATGTGGACGGTGCTGACGGTGGCGCGTACGCGGTCCTGGGGTGGTCTGCGGGCCTGGGCGGGAGGGTTTGCCGAGGGGGTGCGCGCGTCGGGCGGACCGCGCCGGCCGATGCGGTGGGCGACCGTGGCACGGATGACGCGTCTGGGGCGACCACCGGTCATCTAGACGCATCGCCCGGTCTCTTGGCGCAGCCATCCGGGCAGCGCGGCGGGCGTGGACTTCAGCCAGCGCACGTACTGGGCGATCCCGTCCTCGAGGCTGATGCCGGGCTGCCAGTCCAGAACCCGCCGCATCAGAGCGGTGCCAGCGCAGCCGCCCAGCGGGTCGCCCGGCGGCATCGGGGTCTCCACCACTCGGGCGCCGGGGAAGTGCCCAGCGACCAGGTCGGCGACCGTGCGGATCGCGGTGGGGCGTCCGGTGCCGATGTTCACCGTCATCCCGTCCGCGGCGGGCGCCGTCAGAGCGCGCAGCGTGCCCTCCGCGACGTCGTCGACGTGGACGAAGTCGCGGACCTGGCGGCCGCCGCCGTTGAGGTGCAGCGGAAGCCCGGCGGCGGCGCGGGCCGCGAACCAGGCCACCACCCACGAGTGGCTGCCGGGCTTGACGACCTGCGGCGGGCCGTAGACGGAGAAGTAGCGCACCACGCTGTAGGAGACGGCGGCCGGGCGCAGGACCAGCTTGGTCTGGACCTCGCCGAAGGCTTTGGTGTTGGCGTACACGGACAGGGGCCGCAGCGGCCGTTCCTCCCCGAACCGGGGCGGCAGCTGCCCGTAGACGCTGCCCAGCAGTTCCCGTGTGCCGCGGTGTTCGTCGCCGGGGCCGGCCCAGTCGTCCGGGTTGCCGTTGCCGTACACCGACGCCGACGACACGAACACCAGCCGCTTGAGGCGATGGGAGGCGGCGGCTGCGGACAGGACGGTCTGGGTGCCGCTCACGTTGTGGTCGATGGCCTCCTGGGGGCAGCCGTGTGCAGGCGGCCACGTCGGCCAGGGCGGCGGCATGGACCACGAAGTCCGCCTTGCCCGTCAGCCGGTTCACGAGCGCGGTGTCGCGGACGTCGCCGGTGACGACGTGGCCGGGATCGACGCTGAACAGGTCCCGGTAGATCGCGGGTGGATAGGCGTCTCTCGTGCACAGGGCGATCGGGTGAGCGCCCATCTCGCGCAGGCGGCGCACGATCCGGGATCCGATCAGCCCCGCGCCGCCCGTCACCAGGACCACCGCCCCTTCCAGGCTTTCCACGCCTGCGCTCTCGATCGTGGTGGGGTGATGTTCTGTCATGGCACCGTGCCCTTCTCCCGGTTCATCTCGGACGCGGGCCGACCGCCCGCCCTCCTGAGCATGAACACCCCGGCCCGTCGGCACAGGGGGTCCCGGGGGAGTCCCGCTCCGTCCGAACCGCCACCACGGCTGCACATGAGATGGCACTCTGAACGGGTGGACGACAGGGAAGTTCACCCGCTGACCGCAGCCCGCCGCGTCCGTGGCCTCTCCCAGACGGCCCTTGCCGCGCGGGTCCGCCAGGCCGCCGCCCGCCGGGGACTGCGCTCCGGCTGCGACCGGCCACGGATACGCAAGTGGGAGCGGGACACGGTGCCCGACGCCGACTCCCAGGTCTACCTCGCCGAAGCCCTCGGGCTGCCGGCCGAAGCCGCCCTGGCACGCTCCTGGCCGCACTGGCTCCCCCGCACACCCGACGGAGTCCTCCCGCTCACCCCGCACAGCGTCGTGCCCGCCCTGAGAGAGGCCCTCACCTCCGTGGAACGCCGTAGCTTCCTCACCCTCTCCGGCGCCGGACTGACCGGCCTCGCCGGCCAATGGGCCTCGGCCCGGCCCACCGAGGCCCTCGCCGGTGCCGCCGACGCACCGGACAACGAGGACCTCGTCGGCATGCTTCGTGCTTCCGCCGACCGCCTCACCGCCGCCGACCCGGCCCACACACAGCACACCACCCGGCTGCTGACCGCTCACCTCGCCACCGTGACCGACATCCTGGAGGCCGGAAGCCACCGTCCCGCCACCCTCCGGCGGCTGCACACGCTGGCCGCCGACCTCGCCCACACTCTCGCCTGGCGCCACTTCGACGACGGCGCCCACCCCCTCGCGGCCCGGCACTGGATGGCCGCTCTCCACAGCACCCACGCCCTCGGCGACACCGACCGCGGCGCGGGGATCGTCTCCGACCTCGCCTACCAGGCCGCCTGGCGCCAGGACCACCCCCTCGCCCAGGACCTCCTCACCCACGCTCTGAGCCGAGCACGCCACCCCGCCGCCCGCAGCCTGCTGCACCTGCGCCTCGCCCGCAGCCTTGCCGCCGCGCCCGCCCCGGCCCGCGGTGCAGCCCTCCGCACCCTGCACGCAGCCGACCACGACCTGGCCCGAGCCGGGGCGGACCGGCCCTCATGGTGCACATGGATGTCCGAGGCCGACCTCGCCCTCGACACCGGCCAGACTCTCCTCGACCTCGGCGACACCCGCCCCGCCCACCAACTCCTCGCCCAGGGCGAGGAGCTGCTTCCCGCTTCCCGGGACAAGACCCGCGGCATCTTCCTCGCCTACCAGGCCGCCGGCCACCTCGCCCACCGCGACCTCGAGCACGCCGCGCACGCCGCCACCGCCGCACTGGAACTCGCCCGCCGCACCCACGCACCGCGCTGCGAGCAACTCGTCCGGCGTCTCACCCCCGTCGTCCGCCCCCACGCCCGCAACGACACCGTCGCCCGCCATCTCCAGTTCGTGGACGCGTAGGCGCTGACCACCCTGATGGCCGACGGTCACAGTGACCGCCACTTCTTGGCGAACACCGCCGCGCCGGCCCGTGACGCCCTGGCCGCGATCGTCCCCTCGGCGTCGCCGGACCGCCATGAAGAAGGGGACTCCTGGGGTCTGATCCAGCATGTTCTGTACACCCGCCGAGGAGCACCCCGATGACCGAACTCAGCTGGCGGAAGCCCTCGTTCAGGTAGGCGGGACGGGGTGCTTCGGGAGGCCGGTGTCGGATGACGCGGAAGAGGTCCGCGGGTCTGTTCAGAGCGTGGGCAGGATCCCCCCGTCCACCGGGACCGTGATGCCGGTGAGGTAGGAGGCGCGGGGCGAGGCGAGGAAGGCGATGAGTTCCGCCGCCTCCTCGGGCCGGCCCGGGCGGCCGAGTGGGGCGGCGAGGCGCTGGTGGAACTCCGTGCGGAGGTCCTTAAGGTCACGGCCGGTCCGCTCGGCGGCCTGCCGGAGGCTGGCCTCGACGGCGTCGGTCTCGACGACGCCCGGCATGACCGCGGTGACCCGCACCCCGTGCGGCCCGCAGGCGAGGGCGAGGCTCTTGCTGTACGAGTTGAGGGCGGCCTTGGCCGCCGCGTACGGCACGCCGTTGGGCTGCGGGTAGCGGGCGGCGTTCGAGGAGACGTGGACGACGGCTCCGTGCCCCTGCGCGACCATGTGCGGGACGAGCACGCGGTCCACGCGGACGACGGACAGCAGGTTGGTGTCGAGGTTGGCCAGCCAGTCGTCGTCGGACGCGGCGAGGACGCCGTCCGGGACCTGGGTGTTGCGCCCGGCGTTGTCGACGAGCACGTCGATGCCGCCCAGGTGCTCCAGCGCGGCCCGCGCCGCCGTCTCGGCGCCCTCCCGGGCGCTCAGATCGCCGGTCACCAGCCGCACTCCGGCCGGTACGTCGGCCTCCCGCCGGGCGACGGCGACCACCCGGGCCCCCGCGGCGGCCAGTCGCCGCACGGTGGCCGCGCCGATGCCACGGGTGCCGCCGGTGACGACCGCACGGGCCCCGCGCAGGCCCAGGTCGGCGGTCGGGTCGGAGAGCGGCGGGGAAGGGGTGACGGGCATGGCACTCCTAGGTTTGGTGTACGCACCTGGGTCGTTTGTCTTCGTGATTAATATAGGAAGCTACACGATCCAGCCGAGTAGAGTGCCGGGGGTGACGACCAAGGCATCCCCCACCCCCACGTCGACGCCGCCGCGCGCGACACAGCCCGACGAGCCGAGGAACAGCCCGGGGCTGATGCTCGCCCTGCTCGGGCACGAGGCGATGCGGCGGCTGCGGGACGCGCACACCGCCCACGGGCTCAGCCCCCGGCAGTTCCACATCCTCGGGCTCCTGCACGACCGCGGCCCGCTCGCGCAGACGGAGCTGGCGGCCGAGACGGACACGGCGGCCAGCGTCCTGGTCACCCAGCTCAACCCGCTGGAGGCCGAGGGCCTGGTGACCCGCACCCGCGACGCGCACGACCGCCGTCGCCATGTGGTGGTGCTCACCGCGGACGGCGCACAGCGGCTGCGCGCCGCGACGGCGGCGCAGCACGAGGTGGAGGACGGCCTCTTCCGGTCGCTGGGGGACTCCCAGCGCGCCGAGCTGACACGGCTGCTGATGCGCGTGCGCGACGACCTCACCGACGGCGAGGAGCACTGCGCCACACCGTCCTCGCTCGACCGGAAGCCGCACTGAGCTTCCGCGTGAGGGGGAGGCCGGTGTCAGACGACGCGGAAAAGATCGACCGTCAGACGCCGGCCGCCGTCCGCAGGATCTCCGCCGTCACCACCGGCACCGAACCCGGATGCAGCCACAGGAACAGGTTCGGCTCCACCAGTTCGAGTTCCATCACGCACGGCCGGCCGTCGTCGCCGTCGACCAGGTCGACCCGTGCGTACAGCAGGTCGGGGGCGCCCGGCACCGCCGCCAGCGCTCGCTCGGCCACCGCGGTCTCCGCCTCCGTCGGCTTCCACACCTCGATTCCCGGGTGCGCCGTCTTGCGTACGTCGAAAGGCGTGCCGGCCGTCAGTACCGCCTGCTTGCGGCCCGCGTGCAGCAGGCGTCCGCTGAAGAATTGCAGCGGGCGTTCGCCGGTGGCGTCGATGCCCTTCAGATACGGCTGCACCATCGCGGTCAGCCCCTCCGCGTGCATCCGCTCCAGGTGCCGTACGGCGGTCTCGCGCTCGCCGGGGGTGTACCGCGCGGCGTACCGGGAGCCCGCTCCGGACGTCGGCTTGATGACGTACTCCCGGTCCCCGGGCAGGTCGACGGGGTCGCCGGGGGCGAGATAGCGGGTGGGGACCGTCGGAACGCCGGCGGCGGACAGTTCGCCCAGGTACCGCTTGTCCATGTTCCACCGTACGACCGGGGCCGGGTTGGCCAGCCGGGTCAGCTTCCCGCACCGCTCGGTCCACGCCGTGAACTCCTCCACCCGCCAGCTGTAGTCCCAGGTGGAGCGGATGACGACGAGGTCGTAGGCGGCCCAGTCGGCCTCCGGGTCGTCCCAGCACACCGCCTCCGCCCGCGCCCCGGCCGCGTCGAGCGCCGCCACCAGCACGGGCAGATCGCGGTCCTGGGGTGCGTCCGGGCCGGGCCGGTAGGTGGCGAGGGCTATGCGGGACATGGCACGGACTCCTGACCTCGGACGACGACGGGCACGGCCCCGACACGGACCGGCTCCCGCGAGGCTAACAAGCACACGCGTCCGCCCGGGGCCCGCCGCCCCCTTGCCGGGGGCGGGCGCCCCGGACGACGTGAGCTGCGTGGTGGCGGACGTGGTGGTGGCCGCGTAGGTTCGCGTGTCGGGTAGCCGTCCCGAGCGAGGAGTGTGCCGCGTGTCCCTGTTGTTCCCGGTGTCCACGGACAACTCGGCCGCGCGAAGGCCCGCCCTGCGCTTCGGCTCCCGCGCCCTGAGCCACGGCGAACTGGCCGCCGCCGCGCGGGCGCTCGCGGTGCGGATCCGCGAGGCCGCGGGCGGTGGGCGGGTGGCGGTGTGGGCGACACCGGTGCTGGAGACGGCGGTGGGGGTCGTGGCCGCGCTCGAGGCGGGCCTCCCCGTCGTTCCCCTCAACCCCCGGTCGGGGCATGCCGAGTTGGGGCACATCCTCGCGGACAGTGCGCCGGAACTCCTTCTCGCGGCTCCGGGGGACGAACTACCGGAGGCGGTGAGCGGGTTGCGGCGTCTGGACGTCGAGGTCGACGCCCCCGGCGGCGGGGCTACGGCAGTGGACGGGGAGCCCGGGGACGAGGACCCCGCCTTCGTCGTCTACACCTCCGGGACCACCGGTCCGCCCAAGGGCGCCGTCATCCCCCGGCGGGCCGTCGCCGCCACGCTGGACGCGCTGGCCGACGTCTGGCAGTGGACCGGCGACGACGTCCTCGTGCACGGGCTGCCGCTGTTCCATGTGCACGGGCTGATCCTCGGCGTCCTCGGCCCGCTGCGGCGCGGCGGTGTCGTACGCCACCTGGGCCGGTTCACCGCCGAGGGCGTGGCCCGGGAGCTGAACGACGGGGCGACGATGCTGTTCGGGGTGCCCACGATGTACCACCGGATCGCCGAGGCACTGCCCGGCGACCCGGAGTTGGTCAGGGCCCTCGCCGGGGCCCGGCTGCTGGTCTCCGGGTCGGCCGCGCTGCCCGTCCACGACCACGAGCGGATCGCGGCGGCGACCGGGCGCCGGGTCGTCGAGCGGTACGGCATGACGGAGACGCTGATGAACACCGCCGTCCGCGCCGACGGCGAGGCCCGGCCGGGCACCGTCGGGCTGCCCCTGCCGGGGGTGGAGCTGCGACTGGTGGAGGAGGACGGGGCGCCGATCGCCGCGTACGACGGGGAGACGGTCGGCGAGATCCAGGTGCGCGGGCCGAACCTGTTCACCGGCTATCTGCACCGCCCGGACGCGACCGCCGGCGCGTTCACCGCCGACGGCTGGTTCCGCACCGGGGACATGGCGGTACGGGAGCCGGACGGCTACGTCCGCATCGTGGGCCGCAAGGCGACGGACCTGATCAAGAGCGGCGGCTACAAGATCGGCGCCGGGGAGATCGAGAACGCGCTGCTGGAGCACCCGGGGGTGAGCGAGGCCGCCGTCACGGGCGAGCCGGACGCGGATCTCGGCGAGCGGGTGGTGGCGTGGGTGGTGGCCGCGGACCCGGCGGCGCCGCCGGCCGCCGAGGCGCTGTCGGCGCACGTGGCGGAGCGGCTCGCGCCGCACAAGCGGCCCCGCACCGTCCACTTCGTGCCCGCCCTGCCGCGCAACGACATGGGCAAGCTGCTGAAGCGGGCGCTGCGGGTGCCGTAGGCCCGCCGGCACGGCCGGCTCACCGGTGTGCGGCGGCGGAATATCGGTGGCACGGGTCTTGTTGCCCGGCCGTTGTTGATCAGCGAGGAGGAGACCCCCATGCCCGCGACCCTTCGTCCCCGTGCGCTGCGTCCCGGCGACCTCGTGGTCGTCACCGCGCTCTCGGGCCAGCTCGAGCCGGGCGAGGAACCGCTGCTCGCCCGCGGTGTGGCGATGCTCGAGCGGATGGGTTTCCGGGTACGGGTCAGCCCGCTGGTCGACCCGGCGCGCACCCGCTGGTGGGCGTCGGGCACCCCGGCGGAGCAGGCCGACGAGCTCAACGGTCTGCTCCGGGACCCGGAGGTGCGGGCGATCGTCGCGCACACCGGCGGGCAGACGACCATCGGCTATCTGGACCTGATCGACCTGGACGCGATCCGGGCCGACCCCAAGCCGCTCATCGGCTACAGCGACATCTCGCTGCTGCACATGGCGCTGCACTCCCGCACCGGCCTCGTCGGCCTGCACGCCGACCTCGCCACCCACGGCTTCGGCAGTGACTGGTACACGCTGGGCGACGAGGCCCGCCGCTCCGAGCTCGTCGACCTCTACACCCGGGTGCTCACCAAGGCCGAGGCGCCGGGCGCGCTGCCGGCCCGGGAGGTGTGGGAGACCTGGCGGCCGGGCCGTGCGCGGGGCCCGCTGTTCGGCGGGCTGCTGAACCGGCTGATCCTGTTGCAGGCGACGCCGTTCGCCCCGGCCCCCGAACTGTTCGACGGCGCCGTGCTGTTCTGGGAGGAGCTTCAGCGGCCGGTCTCGCGGGTCTGGAACGACCTGCACACGCTGCGGCTGTCCGGGGTGCTGGACCGGATCGCGGGCATGGTGGTCGGCGTCCCGACCGAGGTCGAGCCGCACGAGGGCGGCGGGCAGCGCGCGGAGCTGCGGGACGTGGTCCTCGACGTCCTGGGGCGGCGGGACATCCCGGTCCTCGCCCAGGTCGACTTCGGCCACCACTCGCCGAACCTGCCGCTGCCCCTCGGCGTCCGCGCGGAGGTGGACGCGGACCACCGGACGCTGACCCTGCTGGAGCCGGCGGTCACGGAGGGCTGACCTCGTCTTCCCGAGCACGCATCCCGAGTTCACCCGTCCGGGTGCTGCCCGCTCGGCCCAGCTCCGCGCGCGGCATCGCACGGCCGGTCCCACGATGCGAGTGAGGGGCCGCCGGCCGGAGGCCCCACGGTCCGTGCCTCGGGAGGATGTCGCCGTGACCGCGAGTCTGGAGCAGTTGCGCCGTTGCCACTTCGCCGTCGATCTGGGGGCGGCGAGGACCCGTGTCTATGTGAAGGGGGTCGGGCTGGTCGTCGACCAGCCCAGTGCCGCCGCCGTCAACACGCAGACCGGGGCGCTGATCGCGGTCGGTGAGTTCGCCGAGAAGATGACCGGGCGCACGCCGTCGTACATCCGGGTGGTGCGGCCCGTCTCCGGCGGGACGGTCGTCGACATCGAGATGGCCCAGCGCATGCTGCGCCAGCTGCTCGGCGAGAAACTGCGCCGCACGCTGCGCCGCAAGCCCCGGCTGCGGGCGGCCGCCTGCACCCCGCACGACGCCGATCCGCTGGCCCAGCGCGCCACCGTGGAGACGATGGTCGGGCTGGGGGCGCGGCGGGTGGAGCTGGTGGACACGCTGGTCGCCGCGGCCGTCGGCTGCGGGCTGCCGGTGGAGCGCCCCGAGGCTTCGATGATCATGGTGTGCGGGGCGGCGGCCACCCAGATCGCCGTGCTGTCGCTGGGCAACATCGTCACCGCCGAGCGGATCCCGGTGGGCGGCGAGGCCGTGGACCACGCGATCGTGCAGCACCTGCGCCACCAGCACGAGCTGATGCTGCCGAGCCAGTCGGTACGGCCGCTTCAGATCGCCCTGTCGGGCAACGGGCTCACCCCGGGCGGGCCCGAGGTCACCGAGATCCACGGCCGGGACGTGGCCACCGGGCTCCCCCGCTCGGTGAAGGTCGACACCGCCGCCGTGCGCACCGCCATCCAGACCCCGCTCACCGCCGTCCTGGACGGCATCGGCAAGGTGCTGCGGGACTGCCCGCCCGACCTGGTCGCCGACCTCGCCGACCGGGGCATCATGATGGTCGGCGGCAGCGCCCTGCTGCCCGGGCTCGACCAGATGCTGCGGCAGGCCACCGGGATGCCCGTGCACATCGCCGAGCGGCCGGACGTGTGCGCGGTGCAGGGCCTGGGCGAGATGCTGGAGGGGCGGATCGAGCCGCTGGTCCTCGACCCGCTGGCCGCCTGAACCCGGGGGCGGACCTCCCGACCGCCGTCAACGCGCGGGGGGCGCACCACAGTTGCGACGGTCGGCGCCGGGGGGTGAGCGATAGGTTCCGGGGGCGGGTGACCGTTAAGGTGCACGTGACGACCATGCCGCGGAGGTGGTGTCCGTGCCCCGGATCGGTATCACCGGGCACCGCTGCGTTCCCGCCGCCGCGCTGCCCGCGGTGCGCGCCGGCATCGTCGCGGAGCTCAAGGAGCTGAACGCGGAGCCGGCCGCGCAGGCGCTCAGCGCGCTGGCCGCCGGCAGCGACCAGCTCTTCGCCCAGCTCGCGCTGGACCACGGCGTCCCGGTGACCGCCGTCATCCCCGGCATGGACTACGAGGCGCACCTCGGCGACGAGCGGGTGCGGGGCGCCTACCGGCGGCTGCTCGCCGCCTGCGCGGAACACGTCCGGCTGCCCCGCGAGCCCACGCACGAGGAGGCGTACTACGCGGCGGGCCGCTGGATCGTCGACCACGCCGACCGGCTGATCGCCGTCTGGGACGGGCACCCCGCGCGGGGTCTGGGCGGCACCGCGGACGTGGTGGCGTACGCGCGCAGTACGGGCGTTCCCGTACGGGTGCTGTGGCGGCCGGGCGTCACCCGCGCGTGAACCTCGGTCCGAGGGCGCGCCCTCACGACCCGAACCGCACCAGCCAGTCCGTGTGCTGCGGGCTGCACAGCCGCTCCACGTCGGCGACCGCGTCGGCCCAGCCGTCCTCCGTGACGGTGGTGCCCATCGCGAGGCGTGCGGTGTCCAGGTCCTGTTCGATGAGGGCGTGCGCGTACTCCAGCGGGCGGTGTCTGCGCACCTCCTGCCAGGCCACCCCGGCCGCCGCGGCGGCGGAGAACAGTCCGGTCAGGTCCCAGTTGCCGAGCACGCCGTAGGCCCGCAGCGCCGCCGTGACGAGCGCGAGCGCGGTGAGGACGGCGGTCGCGGCCGACCAGCGCGAGGAGGCGCGGTGGGCCTGCGCGGACCGCTTCCCGTACCAGACGAGCTGTTCCAGGACCCGTTCGCGCACGTAGTAGTCGCGCCGGGCCTCGAACGGCTTGGCGCGCACGGTGCGCATCTGCGGGGTGATCTGCTCGGCGATGCGGACGAGGGCGAGCCCGCCGGTGCCGCCGCCGTGGTCCTCCCAGCCGACCTTGCGCAGCTCCCGCAGCCGGTCCGCGAGCCGCTCGGCGAACAGCCCGTCCGGGTCGACGACGCCGGTGTGGAACGGCCCCCCGTGCACCATGTACTGCCAGGCCAGCGACTTGACGACCTCGGCGGCCGCGCGGTGCGCCTGCCAGTGGGCGCGGGCCCTGCGGCGCGCGGTGTACAGGCCGAGGATGCCCGCGAGCGCGTAGCACAGGGCGGCGAGCGTCGCCCAGAAGCGGCCCGCCCAGTGCTCGGTGAGCGTGGCGGCGGCGGTGCCCGACAGAAGTACGGTGAGCTGGGTGCGGGTGGCCCGGAAGGCCTCGCTCTGCCGGCTCAGCGCCCAGCGGTCGTTCTCGATGAATAGCGGCGGCAGCGCCCTGTCGTCCAGCACGTCGACCAACTCCGTTGTCCGGGCCCCCCGTTGCGGCCTCCGTTCGGACCCACCATGGTCGCGCCGTCGCCGGGCGGGCGCCAGACGTGGGTCGGCCTAACCATCCGTTCCGGGGACGGCGGGGCGGTCCGTCGTCGCCGTCAGCCACCGCGTGGCGTGGGCGACGGCCGGCGCCAGAGCGAACAGCCGCCCCTCGGCGCCGCCGACCCGCCCCCGCGCGAGGTCCCCGGCGGCCTCGTAGGACGCCCCGACGCGGGCGAACGGCGAGGAGTCGAGGCGCACGTCGGTGTACGCGTACCAGGCGCGGCCGCCCCGCCCGTCGCCGACGACGCAGGAGTACGTCTGCCGGGGCCGCCCGGGCACCCGGTACTCGGCGAGGTGGAACGCCGTGCACACCTCCCAGCCCACCCCGAGCAGCAGCACCCGCGCTCCGGCCTCCTCCAGGCGGGCCAGCGGGGAGCGTTCGCCGAGGTGGCAGTCGGGGGCGTGGCCGGCGGTGAGCGCGCGGGCGCGGGGGCCGAGCGCGGTGAAGGAGCTCTGCGGGTGCGCGCTGCGCAGGGCGCCGGGCCGCGCCCGTACGGTCTCGGGGAGCACGCCGACACCGTAGGCGGGGGTGGTGTCCGGGTCGAACGGGGCCATCGCGGCCCGCAGTTGGTCCCACTGTTCCTCGGGGACGGCGTAGCCGCGGGTGTGCGGCCAGCGGGAGGGGTCGGAGTTGTCGGGGGTCTGGGTGTAGACGACGAGGGTGCCGGCCGGGCCGAGGACGTCGAGGAGCGCGTCCACGACGGTCTCGGCGCCGCCCTCGACGGGTCCGAGGGCGCGCAGGGAGGAGTGCACGAGCACGGTGTCGCCGCTCGCGAGCCCGAGGGCCCGGAGGCCGGCGGCGAGCTGGTCGCGGGTGTACAGGACGGCCCGGTGTGCCGCCCCGGGGTCCGGGCGGCGGACCGCGCGGCGCAGTTCGGTGACGAACCGTTCCCCGGCGGGCAGGAGTTCGCCGCTGCCGAGCAGGGTGCCGGCGGAGGTGTCGGTGTGGCCGCGCCAGGTGTCGTACTCGCGGCGGGCGCGGGCACCGCCGGTGCCGGCGGCGAGTTCGGCGCGCCAGAAGTCGGTGACGCCGAGGTGCGCGTACGTGCCCTGGAGCAGCGCGCCGGCCGGCCGCGGGTCGGGGCGCCAGGGGGCGTGGTGGCGGGCGGCGGTGGGCGGGCCGTGCAGCGGCACCAGGTCGAGCAGCGCGCCGAGCTGGACGTGCAGGAACTCGTGGACGAGGCCGAGGGCGAGCAGGACGGGGTCGTCGGGCAGGGAGGCGGCGACGGCCCCGTACGCGCGCCGGGCGGCGGAGCTGACGCCGCCGCCGTCGGGGCCCGGCTCCAGCGGGACGAGGGTGGTCAGACAGGCGGCGACGGCGTCGGCGTGCCAGGGGTGCCGATGGACGAGGATCCGCCAGGCGGCGGCGAGCGTCGCCGCCCAGCGCTCCCGTTCCCGGTCGGTGAGGGGCGCGGCGAGGACGTGCCCGTGGGCGTCGCGGAAGGGGCCGCGGTCGGCGAGCCGTACGTCCAGGACGCGGCCGTCGCACTCGGTGCGCACCCGGGGCCAGGGCGTTCCGTCGGGCGCGTGCGGGGCGCGCACCAGCCGGTCGAACCACGAGGTGTCGGCGCTCTCGCCGCGTTCCGGGGCGGTGAGGGTGCGGGCGACGCCCTCGTCGAGGTAGGGCTGGAGCATGACCGCGCGCCAGGCCGCCGGGTCGCGGCGGTTGAGCGCGACGAGCCGCCGGTAGGCGTCCTCCACGGGCTCCCCGACGGCCTCCCGCAGCGCGCGCACCAGCAGCATCCGCTTGCTGAGCTGTCCGTCGCGCAGCAGGGCGACGCGGGGCGCACCGCCGCGGGCGCGGGCCAGCGCGAGGAAGTCCTCACGCCCGACGACATGGCGGGCCAGGCGGGCGTCCGCGCTTCTGTGGGTGTCCATGGTGCTCATCGCCCGGCCGCCTCCGGGTCTTCCGTGCCGCCGGTGAGCCGGGCGACGTCCCGCCGGACGCGGGCGGCGATGTGGTCGACGAGGAGCGCGAGGTCGTGGCAGTAGACGGAGGGCGCGGAGAACGGCGGGGCGGCGCCGGGGTGGTGGCGGTGCGCGTAGAGGCCGCCGCCGCAGACGCGGGCGCGGGGGCAGGCGCGGCAGACCGGCCCGAGCCCGGCGGTGCCGCGCTGCCGGGCGCGGAAGGCGGGGTGCCGGGCGGCCTCGGCGAAGGTGTTCCGGAACACGTCGAGGCCGGTCTCGGGGGCGCCCGGATAGCTGACCTTGAGCGAGTCGGCCTGCTCGATCGTCCCGTCGGTCTCGACGACGACGAGGTCGACGGGGGTCAGCCCGACCGCCTCGCTGCGTGCCGTGCCGCCGAGCAGCAGCACCATGATCTCCTCGAAGAGCCGGATGCCGGTCTCGCGCACGGGGGCGCCGTACCAGCGGTCGAAGACGGCGCACAGCCAGTCGCCGTAGGGGGTGGGCCCGTAGGGGGGCGCCGGTGGCCGGTCGGGCGGGGTCGTACGGTCCCCCAGACCCGGCGGCGGGGCGTCCCAGGTGGCGTGCGGCAGCAGCAGGTCGAGGCGGGGCGGGGTGTGCGCGAGCAGCGCCTCGTACGTCTCCACGGGGTCGGCGGCCAGGTCGACGACGCACAGCACACCCGCGTACAGGTGCCGGTGCGGGCCGGCGGCGAGCAGGTCGAGGGCGCGGACGGTGGCGGCGTGGCTGCCGCGGCCGTCGGCCCGGCGGCGGTGCCGGTCGTGGTCGGCGGCGGTCCCGTCGAGGCTGACGCCGACCCGTACGCCGTACCGCTCCAGCACGTCCAGAAGCGCGGGATCCTGCCCGAGCCGCACGCCGTTGGTCTGGAGCACGAAGCGGGGGGCGGTGACGCCGTCGAGGGCGTGGGTGAGGATGCCGAGCAGTTCGTCGAGCCGGCGGGCCCCGACGAGCAGCGGCTCCCCGCCGTGCAGCACGACGCGGACCTCGGCCAGGCGGTGCTCGCGGGCGTGCGCGGCGATCAGGGCGGCGGTGCGGCGGACGGTGCCGGGCTCCATGTGGCGGGGGCGGCCGCGCCAGCTCTGGTCGGCGGCCTCGTACATGTAGCAGTAGTCGCAGGCGAGGTCGCAGCGGCTGTGGATCTTCAGCAGGAACTGGCGGAACGGCACGAGGGGTCCGTGCCCGGCGGCGGGGTCGTCGTCCGGGCCGCCGGGCCCGGGGCTCAGGGAGCGGGTGGCGTGCATCGGCATCGGTCGCTCTGGTGGGGCGTCAGTGACGGCGTCACCTTACGGGGTCCAAGGGCGCGTGACCGCGCGGAACTTGGCGCACGTGTGTGCCGCGTCCGTCCGGCTCATGTCGTCGGCGGCTCGATGTCGGAGTCGAGCCGGGCGCCGGCGAGCACGGCCCGGGTGGTGGGGTGGTCCTCCCCCAGCGTCTCCCGGGCCCGCCGCAGGGCCTCCGCGGCCAGCGCGTCCGCCTCCTCGGTACGGCCGACGGCGCGCAGGCTGAGGGCGAGGTTGGCGGTGACGGCGATGGTGTCGTAGTGGTCGGTGCCGAGCACCTCGACGAAGAAGTCGTGGGCTCGCACGTCCAGTTCGGCGGCGGCCACGAAGCAGCCGGGGTCGGTGGCCCCGGCCAGCGCGAGGTCGTTGGCGTGGTTGACCATGCAGCTGAGGGTGTAGGGATGCTTCTCGCCCAGCACCCGCGTCATCTGCTCCCACGCCCGCCCCGACATCTCCCGCGCCCGCGCGGTGTGCCCTTCGAGGCGGAGATAGACGGAGAGGTTGTTGGCACAGGCGAGGGAGACGGGGTGCTCGGCGCCGAGGTAGGTCTCGTAGCGGGACATGGCGCGCTCGGCGAGCTCGACGGCGCGCGCGGTGTTGCCGAGGGCGGCGAGATCGGCGGCGAGATTGCAGGCGGCGGCGAGGGTGTCGGCGTGCTCGGGGCCGTGGGCGGCGACGTAGCGGTTGTGCAGCTCCTCGTCCATCTCCTCGGCCTGCTGGTACTGGCCGTTCCTGCGCAGGGCCACGGCCAGGTTCTTGCGGACGCGCAGGGTGTCGTTGTGGTTGTCGCCGAAGGTCCGCGCACACAACTGCACGGTGCCCTCCAGCAGTTCGAGGGCGGTGCGCAGACTTCCGGTCTCCCGCAGATCGCGGGCGTAGTTGTCGGCGCGGGTGAGGGTGTAGGGGTTCTCGGGTCCGTAGGTCTCGCGTTGCTGCCGGTAGACGCCGCGGTGCAGGCGCAAGGCCTCCTGCCGGTCGCCCGCCAGGTACTCCGACATGCCGAGGTTGTTGGTGTACATCGAGGTGCGGGGGTGGTCGTCCCCCAGGACCCGCCGGGCGGCGGCCAGCGTCTCCCGGTCCAGTTCGCGCGCCTCCCGGTAGCGGCCGAGGGCGCGCAGGTCGGCGCCCACGCTGCCGGCGACGATCAGGGTGTGGGCGTACTCGGCCCCCCGGGTGCGCCGGAACCGCTCGAAGGTGTCCTGGTCTATCGCGTAGGACTCCAGCAGTCTGCCCTGGGAGCGCAGCAGATTGCCCTGCTGGGTGCGGAGCATGAGGGTCTGCGGGTCGTCGGGGTGTCCGATGCCGCGCTCCTCCCAGGTGGCCAGGGTGGTTCCGGCGAGGTCCAGTCCGGCCGTGAACAGACTGCGCTTCCAGAGGTAGCGCACCGAATCGGTGATCCATTTACGGACTTCCCGGTCGGGGTTCTTGGCGGCCCGGCACGGTTGCAGATGCGGCAGGAGTTCCGCGTAACGCTCCCAGTTGGCCGGTATGTCCGGGTCGCCGGGGGCGGCTTCGACCAGGGCCGCGTGCACCACCGCGCGGATCCTGAATCTGTGCTCCTTGGGCACCTGGTCCCGGATGACCGCCTGCACCAGCCGGTGCACGGTGAGAGTGGCGCTCGTCTGGTCGCTCCTGGCCAGGCCGAAACGGTTGATGGCGCGCAGCAGCAGCGCGATGGTCATCTCGTCGCGCGGGTCCCCCTCGCCCAGGGTGAGGGCCTCGGTGACGGCGCGGCCGTAGAGCAGGCGCATGGGGATGGGATCGGGGCCGAAGAAGGCGCAGATCTCCAGCATCTCGGCAGCCGGCGGGTTGACCCGGCGCAGTTCGTCCACGGCCAGTCGCCATGTCGCCGCGGCGGAGCGCGGATAGTCGCGCTCGGGCAGCCGGGTGTCGTTCAGGACCTCGGTGAGACGGTCGTCGAGCAGGGCGAGGTAGGTCGACACCGGCATGCTGCCGTCGCTGAGCCAGACGGCGGCCTGGCCGACCGCGAGCGGCAGATCGCCGAGCCGGACGGCGACCTGCTCGGCCTCGGGCGCCGGCAGCCGGGGGTTGAGCCGGTGGAGCAGTTCCAGGCTCTCGCGGCGCTGGAAGACGTCGACGTCGACGAGGCCGGCGCTGTTGACCCACGTCCGGTCACGGGAGGTGATCAGGACGTGGCCGCCGGACGGCCCGCCGGGCAGGAATTCCTCGAGCACCTCGGGCCGTCCGGCGTTGTCGAGGATGAGCAGCCAGCGCTTGTACGGCCGGCCCTCCCGCAGTGCGCGCAACACGGCCTCCGCCGTGCCGGCCGTGTCCTCCCCGGCCTCGATCCCCAGCCGGGGGGCGAGGTCGGCCAGCGCCGGGCGGATCAGATGGGGCTGGGCCGCGGGCAGCCACCACACCACGTCGTAGGCGGCCTTGAAACGGTAGGCGTACTCCTGGGCGATCTGTGTCTTGCCCACCCCGCCCAGCCCGTACAGCACCTGGGGCACCTGCCGGGATCCGGTGGCGAATCGGTCACGCAGTTCTTCGAGGAGGGGGCCGCGTCCGGTGAAGGCGACATTGCGCGCGGGGACACGCCACACGGTCGGCGTGGCGGCCGGGAACGGCGGTGGGATCGCGCCCGCGGCCGGGGTTCGCGGTGTCGAGGCCGAACCGACGGCCTCCAGCAGCCTGCGGGCGGCATCCTCCGGGGTGCAGCGAGTCAGGTCGGTGCTGAGGCGGTCGTCGAAGAGTCCGTCGGTGGGGCCGGAGCCGTCCGGCTCCTGGACGCGGACCGCCACCAGCGCCGGCACTCCGGCCGACTCGCGGCTGGTCACCCGGGACCACACGTCGGCGGCGCGCGGCTGGTGGACGTAGTCCGGGGAGAGCAGCGCGAGGAGCCGGCCCCGCCGCTCGAGAACGGCGGTCGCCTCGGCGGGGATGCTGTTCAGGGGCTCCACGGTACCGTGCAGGGACACCCGGTACCCGGCCGCCCGGAGGTGGCCGGCCGCCCACTCGGCCCACATCCGGTCGGTCGGGGCGTAACTGATGTAGAAGCGGGGCGGCACCGCGCGCGGGTCACGCCGGTACTCGGCGTTGAGCAGTCGCCGCTCCTCGGCGGGCTGCGGTTTCAGGCCGCGCACCTGGCCGTCGGTGATCCACGCGGTGAGCCGTTCGAACGCGGCCAGCAGTGACCCCGCCTGGAGTGGGCGGTCGCCCACCGTGGCCGGGATCTCGGCGTAGGCGTAGTAGGTCTTGTAGGGGATCTCCACCTCCCCCCAGTACTTCTCCCGGTTGTCCTTGTCCAACCAGGAGAGGTACGGCGCGAACGCGGCCCGCGCGGAGTCCCTGCCCTGCTGGAGCAGCTCCTGCTCGGCGTCCTCGACCCGCATGGGCACCGGCAGGATGCGCACCGGGTGCGGGGCGGACGTGGTCACCGAGGCGGCGACCTCGGCGCAGCCGCCGATGCTCTGGAGGTTCAGCGCGAAGCCGTTCACCAGCACGTCGGGCAGCAGCATGGTGCAGATGCCGGAGGTGTCGCTGACGCCGGTGCGGCTGTCGATGAGGACGTAGTCGTACTCGGCCTTCATCTCCTCGCGCAGCACCTGGAGGAAGGAGCCGCCGCCGAGCCGGTCGTAGAAGCGGTGCCAGTCGAAGGTGGTGACGGCGGCGGAGTAGGAGGCGCTCTGCCGGCCCGCCGGGAGGAAGTCCAGGCGCCCGCCGGGCGGCAGGGTCAGGTCGAGCCCGGTGGTGTACGGGCGCAGGCGGGCGCAGGAGCGCAGCCACTCCTCGCTCTCGATGACCGTGTCCCCCGCGGCGGCGGTGCCGTCCGCGGGCGGGGCGGGCTCTCCCGAGCCCATGACCTGCCCGACGTAGGACGTCATCATGTTCATCAGGCCGTTGCTGCGCCGCAGTTCGGAGTCGACGAACAGCGGCCGCAGGTACCGGTGCAGGCCGGGAGCCTCGAGGTCCCAGTCGACGAGGAGCACCCTCAGGCCGTTGCTGGCCAGGATCCAGCCGACGTTGACCAGTGCCATGGTGCGTCCCGTTCCGCCCTTGTACGAGTAGAACGTCACTATCCGCCCGTTGCGCCGGGTACCGGCCTCAGTCGTCATCGTTCGGGGTCCTCTGCGAGGGGAGGGGGCTGCGCGGGGACGTTGAGTCCCGGCATCGGCGGTGCGGGCGGTCCGGCGGGCAGCCGTCGGGGAACGGCGTTCTCCATCAGCCGGCTGTGTGCCACGATCACCATCTCGGCGAGCCGGTCGTCGAAGTGTTCCTTGTCCACCTGGACCCGGAAGAGACGGTCGTACGGGTCGTTGCGCCGCATCCAGTTGCGCTGGAAGACCTGGCGCACGTCCTCCCACAGTCCGCCGTCGCCGGACTCGTCGTCCGACTGGTGAAAGGGCATCAGGACCCCGGTGAGAGGGTGGTTCTGCCGGTCGTAGTCGGACAGCGGCGCGCGGTACGGCGCCCCGCGCGCGGCCCAGGCGTCGACCAGCAGCACGCTGGGCTGGTTCTCCCCCATCGCCTCGTCGAGCTTGCTGCCGAGCGTGTCGTCGACGACCTCGATGCTGGAGGTGTACTCCTCCTCGAGGATCACCCGCTGGGCGCGGTGCGCCACGGTGGGGTGGACCGGTGGGTGGTAGGGCGTCCAGTCGAGTGGTGAGCGGCCGTAGTACTCGTGCCGCCGCCGGCCGGCGGGAAGGGCGTCGGTCGCTCCCGCCGCCACGAAGAGACGTACGTGGCCGGTACTCCGTCCAGGCGGTGCCATCGTGCTCTGGGCCGGAAAGGGGCTGCGCACGGCGCCCAGGTCGAGTCCCTTGACCGTGGGCAGCCGGAACGATCCGGCGGCGTACTGCACACGTCTGGCGATGAGCCGCAGTGCTCTGCGGTACGCGGCGGGGTCACCGCGCAGCAGGCTCATCAGGCCCTGCTCGGCGTACTCCCGGCCCAGTTCGTGCTCGGAGTACTGGTAACGGTTGATCACCTCGGGGACCGGACCGCGCAGCGGGGCCCAGACGACGGGGATCAGGGCGCGTGCGTCGATGTCGGTGCGCGCCCGGTAGTCCTCCAGCCGGGACTGGAAGGCCGCCCACTCCTTGCCGCAGTAGAGACTGTGCACATAGGAGGGGGAACACAGGGCGACCATGGCGCGGCAGTGCCCCACTTCCCGGCCGAGCGTGCGTTCCCAGTCCGCGCCGAGGGCCAGCCGCTCCACGTCCCGGAAGGGGCGCTGTCTGCTGCAATCCTCTCCCAGGCGGTCCAGTTCGGCCACCAGGTCCTCGTAGAAACGGCTCACGAAGACGTCATCGCGGTCGTCCTGGCGCGCATAGCTGAGGAAGAAGTACGACTCCAGCTCCAAGGGCACCCCCCAACCCCCACCGCCCCTCGCTCGGCCACCGACGGCTCGCCGGGCCGGGGACACGTACGCGGCACCTTCATACCCATGCCGCTCACCGCTCTACCCTCACCGGGCCCGTGCCGCACGGCAATTGACGGTATGCCGGGTGACCGGACAACGCCAGAGTCCGTCGTGGGGGAACCTGCCCCCGCGTGTCTCCCCGCCCTACCCGCCGTGGCCCGTCGCCGCGCCCGCCACGGCGGTGGCCGCGCGGACGAAGGCGGCCAGGGCCGGGGAGGTGGCGTGCTCGGGCCAGGCGAGGACGAGCGTGGTGGGCTCGGCGTCGTCGACCGGGACGGCGACCAGGTCGTCGCGGAGCTGGTCGCGGATGGAGGAGGGGAGGACGGCGACCATGCGGCGCAGGGCGATGAGGTGGAGAAGCTGCCCGAGGTCGTGGATCTCGGGTCCGTGTGAGCCACCCTCGGATACGTCCGGCCAGCGCGGCAGGGGTTCCTCGGCGAGGTCGTCCAGGCAGACCCGGGTACGGCCCGCGAGGCGGTGCGAACCCGGTATCACGAGTAGCTGAGTCTCGGTCAGGAGGTCCTGGGTGTCCAGGCCGGTGAGGTCGGGATGGGGGCGGTGAAGCAGGGCGGCGTCGGCACGGCCCTCCCGCAGGAGGACCTCACGCTCGCCGAAGCTGCACACCAGCTCGACCGGCAGCGCACCCGGCTCAGCCTGATACGCGTCGAGGATCGCGGGCAGCAGGCCACCGTCGCCGCCCGGCTTGATGACCAGGACCAGACGCGGGTCGGCGCGGCCGGCCCGCCGGGTGCGGCGCGCCGCGGCCGACGCGGCGTCGAGCACGGTACGGCTCTCGCGGAGCAGGACGGCCCCCGCCTCGGTCAGTGCGACCCGGCGACCGCCACGTTCCAGCAGGGCTACGCCCAGCCGTCGTTCGAGCTGCCGAATGGCGCGGGAGAGCGGCGGTTGGGTCATCCCCAGCCGGGCGGCCGCCCGACCGAAGTGCAGTTCCTCGGCGACAGCGGTGAAGTAGACGAAGTCGCGGACCTCCAGTCTTTCCATACCCTCACGGTATCGCCGCGCACCTGATCGGTCTTGGCGCTCCCGGCCGCCCCCGTGATGGGCTGAACGCATGACAGACACCACGACTGCCCTGGTCACCGGTGCCAACAAGGGCATCGGGCGCGAGGTGGCAGCCCAGCTCGCCTCGCTCGGCACGAACGTCCTGCTCGCCTCGCGCGACCCGCACCGCGGTGCGGCGGTCGCGGCCGAACTGGGCCCACGGGTGCACCCGGTCACCCTGGACGTCACCGACCGCGCCGGCGTCCTGTCCGCCGCCCGCTGGATCGAGGAGCGCTTCGGCCGGCTGGACATCCTGGTCAACAACGCCGGCATCTCCGGCGACCTCGCCGCCCAGAGCCCCGGCAGTGCCGAACTGTCCGCCGTACGCGAGGTGTTCGAGACCAACGTGTTCGGCGTGATCAGCGTGACCACCGCGATGCTGCCGCTGCTCGCCCGCTCCCCCGCCGCCCGGATCGTCAACGTCAGCAGCGGACTGGGCTCCCTCACCCGGATGACCGATCCCGAGGACTACTTCACCACCCGGCCCCCGTTGGCCGCGTACGTCCCGTCCAAGACCGCGCTCAACTCGCTGACCGTGCAGTACGCCAAGGATCTGCGCAGCCGCGACATCCTGGTCAACGCCGCCGATCCGGGGCCGTGCGCGACGGACTTCACCACCGCGTTCCCCGGCCTCACCCGCACCGCGGCCGACGGCGCGGCCGTGGTCGTCCGGCTGGCCACGCTGCCCGACGACGGGCCGACCGGCGGCTTCTTCGACGAGCACGGCCCGGTCCCCTGGTGAGCCGCCTGTCGGGCAACCGAGGGACGGGGTGGTGGGCGTCGGCCCGGACGGGACGAACGAGCCGGAGACCGCGCCGACGCTCGACGGGCCGCAGCGCCCTGGTCACCCGACGGACCGCAGCACCCGGGTCACCCGACGGACCGCCCCGGCAACAGCCCTAGAGTGCCGACTCGAAGGCCGCGAAGGATTCCGCCGACGGCTGCCGCAGCTCCCGCAGTACCGCCGCCAGCGCCGTCTCCGGGAGTTCGTCGAGCGCGTCCATGGGCACGTGGGCGACATCCACCAGAACCGAGGCGTACTCGGGTTCGCTCGTGTCCATCAGCACGTACGTGCCCTTCCCTGAAGGCGTGCGTGCACGCGCGTCGTACGGTGCCGCGCCGGGGTCCGGGCAACGGCAGAACTATAGAGGAACGCACCCTCCGTCGAGCCCTCGGGACCGGTTCGTGCGGGCGGCGCGCACACGTGTCCGAACGGTGTCCGGAACGCACCGGACGAGTCGTCTGATGCCATTGTCACCGCGGGAACGCGTCCCGCACGCCGGGCGCCCCTCCCGGCAGCGGGAAAGGGCGCCGCCGCGGCCTACGCCGCCGACCAGGTCAGCCCGTCGAGGGTCACCGCGCCCGAGCCCGGCGACGCGCCCAGGCCGAGGGCGCCGACCGGGTCGGCCTCCGGAACGGTCCGGGTGACCGTCGTCCACCGGCCGGCGCCGGCGGGCAGGGCGACGGGCGTGGTCCGGGTCGCCCGGTGGCCGTCGTCCCGGACGAACGGGGTGACCGCTGTGCCCGGTCGGTCGGCGTACACGTGGTAGGTGACCGTCGCGCCGGGCGCGCGGGAGCCGATCCCCTTCGGTGTGTCACAGGAACGTGGTCCGCCCGGTGGGAACTTCACGCCGCTGCCACTGCCATGTCACGGGAGTGTCGTGACGGCAGCCGCGACGCAACGGTGCCGACCGGGCCGCCCGTCTAGGGGGACGGAAAGCCACCCGGGCCCGAACGGCCGACCCAGCCCCACACGAGGACGGACACGACAATGCGCACTCGGAAGATCTCGATCCTGACCATGACCGCGGTGGCCCTCGGCCTGTCCCTGACGGCCTGCAACGGTGACGACATGGCCAGTGCGCCCTCCGCCGCCACGGGCAAGCCGGCGGCCACGAGCACCGCGCAGTCCGACGGGGCGTCGGGCAAGGGAACGTCGTCGGGTACGTCGTCGGGCAAGTCCGCGGGCACGCCCGCCAAGTCCGGCATGAAGTGCACGGACCAGATCGACTACGCCGACGACTCCCGCTCCAACGCCGAGATCAACTCCATCGGCGCGGACACGGGCACCTGTCCGCCGGTCCAGAAGTCGCCGTCCGACGTGAAGTGCACGGACCAGATCAACTACGCCGACGACTCCCGCTCCAACGCCGAGATCAACTCCATCGGCGCGGACACCGGCACCTGCCCGCCGGTCGAGAAGTCCGACAAGTCCGCGGGTACGCCGAAGGACCCGGACACGAAGTGCACCGACCAGATCAACTACGCCGACGACTCGCGTTCCAACGCCGAGATCAACTCCATCGGCGAGGAGACGGGCACGTGCCCGCCGGTCCTCCAGCAGAAGTGACGTCCCCCGAACCCGCCGCCTGACGGAGCCCCTGTCTCCGTCAGGCGCCCGCAGTGGTGGGGCGGGTGGGACTCGAACCCACGGCCGGCGGATTATGAGTCCGCTGCTCTAACCGGCTGAGCTACCGCCCCGTTGCGGCGCGTCGCGTACACGTGTGCGCGCCGTCTGCCGCAGCATAGCCGCTCATACGATCTCCTGCTCCAGGTGGGCGGGGGCTCGGCGACCTTGCTGTCCTTGGAGACTCCGCGTCGGCCCACGCGGTTCCCGGAACGTGAACCGGACATGCGGCCGGACCCGGATCGGCCACTGGGCGCGACTGCGGGCGGACATGAAAAAGGACCCCTGAAGGGTCCTCGTTCAGCATGCTCCCCCGACTGGACTCGAACCAGTAACCTGCCGGTTAACAGCCGGCTGCTCTGCCAATTGAGCTACGGAGGATTGAGCTCCCCCGACTGGACTCGAACCAGTAACCTGCCGGTTAACAGCCGGCTGCTCTGCCAATTGAGCTACGGAGGAATGCCTCGTCGCATCGAACGTAGCTACCCGGGTAGCCGCCCCGGAGGGCGCGCGCTCGCTGCGACACATACATTAGCGCAAGCAGGGGGGTGCTTCGCCAATCGGTATCCCCCACGACCGGCGCCCGCGCAAGGACCGGGACGCAAGAGCAAGGGAAGGGTGGCCGTCATGCGCTATCGGCTGACGTTCGTGGTCGGGCTGGCCGTGGGCTACGTACTGGGCACACGGGCCGGACGCGAGCGTTACGAGCAGCTGAAGAAGTCGGCACGGCGGGTGGCGGAGAACCCCGCGGTGCGCAACACCGCGGAATCCGCCGCCCAGCAGGGCCGGGAATTCGCCGGCAAGGCCTACGGCGCGGTGAGCGACAGGGTGGGCGACCGCATGCCGGACTCGGTGAGCCGGCGGGTCCGTTCGCTGCGCGACCGCAGCACGGCGGGCTCCGGCCGCGACGACTGGGGCACGAGCACGACGTGACCCCGCGGCGCGCTGCCGCGGTACGACCGTACGCCGGGCCCGGGCACGGGCGGCGAGGGAGGCCAGGGCCACCCTCCCGCCCCCTCCCCGGGCCCGGCCGCGTACGCACCCCGCCCCGGGCCCGGCCCCGTACGCACCCCGGCCGTCCCGGCCCCGCGGACGACACCGCCACGCCCCCGACGGCGACGCCGTCCGCGGCGCCGCCCCGGCCCGGCGGGCGGCACCGCCCGCCCGGACAGCGACACCGTCCGCGGCGCGAAGCCGGGGGGACCGCCCCGTGGAACCGGACGAACCGTCCCGGGTGGCGGCGCGGCTTGTCGTACGCGTGCGGCACAATTCCGCCATGGGGATAGTCGCCGGGTTGGACAGTTCGCCCGATTTCACTCGTATCGTCGTGTGTGACACGGACACGGGGGCCGTGCTCAGGCAGGGGTATGCGCCACATCCGCTGGAGGCGCGGGAGGGCGGCGGGCGCCCTTCCGACGTCGATCCGCAGGCCTGGCTGCTCTCCCTCGGCGACGCGGCGAGCGGCGGTCTCCTCGAAGGGGTGCAGGCCATCGGCGTCTCCGCGCAGGCCGGCGCGGTGGTGCCGCTCGACAACCAGGGCGGCACGGTCCGCCCGGCGCTCGTCGGCGGCGACAAGCGGGCGCAGGTCGCGGCCGCCGATCTGATCGACGCGCTCGGCGGACGGCAGGCGTGGGCGCAGTCGGTGGGCTGTGTGCCGGGCGCCGCCCAGCCGGTGACGAAGCTGCGCTGGCTGGCCAAGACCGAACCCGAGAACGCGGCACGCACCGCCGTGCTGTTGCAGGCGCACGACTGGCTGGTGTGGCAGCTCCTCGGCCGGCCGGTGCGCCGGACCACGGACCGCGGCGGCGCGTCCGGCACCGGCTACTGGTCGGCGGCGAGCGGCGCGTACCGGCCGGACCTGGTGGAACTCGCGCTCGGCCACCAGGCGATGCTGCCCGAGGTGCTCGGTCCCGCCGACGCGGCCGGGCACACCCCGGAGGGGCTGCTGATCTCGGCGGGGACCGGCGAGACGATGGCCGCCGCGTTCGGGCTCGGCATCGGCCTCGGTGACGCGGTGGTGTCGCTGGGCGCCTCCGGTTCGGTGACGGCCGTGCACCCCGAGGCCCTGGTGGACCCGTCGGGGATGATCACCTCGCTCGCGGACGCCACCGGGATGCATCTGCCGGTGGTCACCACCACCAACGCCGTACGGGCGCTGCGCGGCGCCGCCGATCTGCTCGGCGTACCGGACCTGGAGGCGCTGTCGGAGCTGTCGATGAAGTCGACGCCGGGCTCGCACGGCCTCGTCCTGCTGCCCTATCTGGAGGGCGAGCGCACGCCGAGCCTGCCGCACACCGCGGGCACGCTGGCGGGGCTGCGGCGGGAGTCGATGAAGCCGGAGCACCTGGCGCGGGCGGCGTTCGAGGGCATGCTGTGCGGGCTCGCGGACGCGCTGGACGTGCTGCGCGGGCGCGGGGTCGAGGTGCGCCGGGTGTTCCTGCTCGGGGCCGCCGCCGAACTGCCCGCCGTACAGGCGGCGGCGCCCTCGCTGTTCGCGGCGCAGGTCGTCGTCCCGCAGCCGGCCGACTACGCGGCGATCGGTGCCGCCCGGCAGGCGGCCTGGGCGTTGGGTGCCTCGCAGGGCACGCTCGATCCGCGCACTCCGCCGGTGTGGCAGGGCGCGGCCGCGCAGGTGCTGGAGGCGGGCGAGGACCTGGCGGTGGGTCAGGCGGTGCGCCAGCAGTATGTGTCGGTACGCGAACAGACACATCCCGGGGCGTTCCGGGTGTGAGGCGCCCGTGGAACCGCGGAACCGCCCATGTGGCGTACGTCTCAGGACTGAATCCGTGCGCCTACCCGTGCCGCAGTCGGATTAATCGCTTGAGGTAACACGGGTGGAGTGTTCGACGATAGGGGGTGGTGCATCACCGCATCCCTGCCGCCGACGATCCGAGAGTTCCCGCGTGCTCATACGACTTCTCCGGGCCTATCTCAGGCCCTACCGGAAACCCATCGCGCTGCTGGTCCTGCTTCAGTTCTTGCAGACCTGCGCCTCCCTCTACCTGCCCACCCTGAACGCCGACATCATCGACAACGGCGTGGTCAAGGGCGACACGGGCTACATCCTGACCTCCGGCGCGCTGATGATCGGCATCTCGCTCGTCCAGGTCGTGTGCAATACGGGGGCCGTGTACTTCGGCGCCCGTACGGCGTCCGCGCTCGGCCGGGACGTACGGGCCGGGATCTTCGACCGGGTGCAGTCGTTCTCTGCGCGCGAGGTCGGCCAGTTCGGGGCGCCCTCGCTCATCACCCGCACCACCAACGACGTCCAGCAGGTGCAGATGCTGGCGCTGATGACGTTCACGCTGATGGTGTCGGCGCCGATCATGTGCGTGGGCGGCATCGTGATGGCGCTCGGCCTGGACGTGCCGCTGTCCGGGGTGCTGGTCGCGGTGGTCCCGGTGCTCGCCGTCTGCGTCACGCTGCTGGTGCGCCGGCTGCGTCCGCTGTTCCGGAGCATGCAGGTCCGCCTGGACACGGTGAACCGGGTGCTGCGCGAGCAGATCACCGGCAATCGCGTGATCCGCGCCTTCGTCCGCGACGACTACGAGAAGGAGCGGTTCGCCGGTGCCAACCGCGAGCTGACCGAGGTGTCGCTGGGCACCGGGCGCATCCTGGCGCTGATGTTCCCCATGGTGATGACCGTGGTGAACCTCTCCTCGATCGCCGTGCTCTGGTTCGGCGCGCACCGCATCGACAGCGGCGGCATGCAGATCGGCGACCTGACCGCGTTCCTCGCCTATCTGATGCAGATCGTGATGTCCGTGATGATGGCCACCTTCATGTTCATGATGGTGCCGCGCGCGGAGGTCTGCGCCGAGCGCATCCAGGAGGTGCTGAACACCTCCAGCAGCGTGGTCCCGCCGCTCGCCCCGGTCCTCGAACTGCGCCGGCACGGGCATCTGGAGCTGCGCGGCGCGGGCTTCCGCTACCCGGGCGCCGAGGAGCCGGTGCTGCGCCACGTCGACCTGGTCGCCCGGCCGGGCGAGACCACCGCCGTCATCGGCTCCACCGGCAGCGGCAAGTCGACGCTGCTGGGCCTGGTCCCCCGGCTGTTCGACGCCACCGACGGCGAGGTCCTCGTCGACGGCGTCGACGTGCGGGAGATCGATCCGAAGGTGATCGCGAAGACCGTCGGCATGGTGCCGCAGAAGCCGTATCTGTTCGCGGGGACGGTCGCCACCAACCTGCGCTACGGCAACCCGGACGCGACCGACGAGGAGCTGTGGCACGCCCTGGAGGTGGCGCAGGCCAAGGGCTTCGTCAGCGAACTGGAGGGCGGCCTCGACGCGCCGATCGCGCAGGGCGGCACCAATGTGTCGGGCGGTCAGCGCCAGCGCCTGGCCATCGCCCGCACCCTCGTGCAGCGCCCGGAGATCTACCTCTTCGACGACTCCTTCTCCGCGCTCGACTACGCCACCGACGCGGCCCTGCGCGCGGCGCTCGCCCGCGAGACCGCCGAGGCGACCGTGGTGATCGTCGCCCAGCGGGTGGCGACCATCCGCGACGCCGACCGGATCCTGGTCCTGGACGAGGGCCGGGTCGTCGGCGCCGGACGCCACCACGAACTGATGGCGGACAACGAGACCTACCGGGAGATCGTGCTCTCCCAGCTCACGGAAGCGGAGGCTGCCTGATGGCCGGGCCCATGGGGCGGATGGCGGCCGGACGGGGCGCCCCCGACCAGCGATCGATGGACTTCAAGGGATCGGGCAAACGGCTCCTCGCCCAGTTCCGTCCCGAGCGCGCCACGATGCTGGTGATGCTGGCGTGCGGTGTGCTCAGCGTGGCCCTGTCGGTGGTCGGGCCGAAGATCCTCGGCAAGGCGACCGACCTGGTGTTCGCCGGCATCATCGGACGGCAGATGCCCTCCGGCGCCACCAGGGAACAGGTGCTCGACTCGATGCGGAAGCGCGGCGACGGCGACGTCGCCGACATGCTCTCCGGTACCGACTTCACCCCGGGCAAGGGCATCGACTTCGGCGCCGTGGGCAACGTCCTGCTGCTCGCGCTCGGCACGTTCCTGGTGGCCGGGCTGCTGATGGCGGTGTCCACGCGGCTGTCCAACCGGGCCATCAACCTGACGGTGTCCCGGCTGCGCAGGGACGTGCAGGAGAAGATGTCGCGGCTGCCGCTGTCGTACTTCGACAAGCGCCAGCGCGGCGAGGTGCTCAGCCGCGCCACCAACGACATCGACAACATCGGGCAGACGCTCCAGCAGTCGATGGGCCAGCTCGTCAACTCACTGCTGACCATCGTCGGCGTGCTGGTGATGATGTTCTACGTCTCCTGGATCCTGGCCCTGGTGGCGCTGGTCACCGTGCCGCTGTCGTTCGTCGTCGCCACCCGCGTCGGCAAGCGGTCGCAGCCGCACTTCGTGCAGCAGTGGCGCACGACGGGCAAGCTCAACGCGCACATCGAGGAGATGTACACCGGGCACACCCTCGTCAAGGTGTTCGGGCGGCAGGAGGAGTCGGCGAAGGCGTTCGCCGAGCAGAACGACGAGCTGTACCAGGCGGGGTTCAAGGCGCAGTTCAACAGCGGGATCATGCAGCCGCTGATGATGTTCGTCTCCAACCTGAACTACGTCCTGGTCGCCGTCGTCGGCGGGCTGCGGGTGGCCACGGGTTCGCTGTCCATCGGTGACGTGCAGGCGTTCATCCAGTACTCGCGGCAGTTCTCGATGCCGCTGACGCAGGTCGCCTCGATGGCCAACCTGGTGCAGTCCGGCGTCGCCTCGGCCGAACGGATCTTCGAGCTGCTCGACGCGGAGGAGCAGAGCGTGGACCCCGTGCCCGGCGAGAAGCCGGCGGAGCTGCGCGGGCGGGTCGCCCTGGAGCACGTCTCCTTCCGCTACGACCCCGACAAGCCGCTCATCGAGGACCTGTCGCTGGAGGCCGAGCCGGGCCACACGGTCGCCATCGTCGGCCCGACCGGCGCCGGCAAGACCACGCTCGTCAATCTGCTGATGCGGTTCTACGACGTCACCGGCGGGCGGATCACGCTCGACGGGGTCGACATCGCGAAGATGTCCCGCGACGAACTGCGCGCGGGCATCGGCATGGTGCTCCAGGACACCTGGCTGTTCGGCGGCACGATCGCGGAGAACATCGCCTACGGGGCCGCGCGCGAGGTGACGCGCGGGGAGATCGAGGAGGCGGCGCGGGCGGCGCATGCGGACCGGTTCGTGCGGACGTTGCCGGACGGGTACGACACGGTGATCGACGACGAGGGGACGGGGGTCAGCGCGGGTGAGAAGCAGCTCATCACGATCGCGCGGGCGTTCCTCTCCGACCCGGTGATCCTCGTGCTGGACGAGGCGACGTCGTCCGTGGACACGCGGACGGAGGTGCTGATCCAGAAGGCGATGGCGAAGCTGGCGGCGGGGCGGACGTCGTTCGTGATCGCGCACCGGTTGTCCACGATCCGGGACGCGGACACGATCCTGGTGATGGAGAACGGTTCCATCGTGGAGCAGGGCTCCCATGACGTGCTCCTCGCCACGGGGGGCGCGTACGCCCGCCTGTACCGGGCGCAGTTCGCCCAGGCGGTGGCGGAGGTGGACTGAGGGGGGTCCTTGCGGGGGTGCGTGGGGGCTGGGGGATTTTTTCCTCGCCCCCGCCGCCCCTACCCGTCCCGTCCTCAAGGGGCTCCGCCCCTTTGACCCCGGACGGGGCTTCGCCCCGTGCGCAGTTCCCCGCGCCCCTGAAGGGACGCGGGGCTGTGTCGATCTGCGGCTCCGCCGCGTGGGCGCAACCGTTGCGTCAGTCCAGGTAGCCGCGGAGTTGGTCGGCGTAGGTGTGGTCGCGGAGTTTGTTCAGGGTCTTGGACTCGATCTGGCGGATCCGCTCGCGCGTGACGCCGAAGATGCGGCCTATCTCCTCCAGCGTGCGCGGGCGGCCGTCCGCCAGGCCGTACCGGAGCTGCACCACCTTCCGCTCCCGCTCCCCGAGCGTCGACAGCACCGCGTCCAGATGCTCCCGCAGCAGCAGGAACGCCGCCGACTCCACGGGGCTCGCGGCGTCGCCGTCCTCGATGAGGTCGCCGAGCGCGACGTCCTCCTCCTCGCCCACCGGCGCGTGCAGCGACACCGGTTCCTGGGCGAGCCGCAGCACCTCCCCCACCCGCTCCGGCGGCAGGTCGAGATGGGCGGCGACCTCCTCCGCCGTCGGCTCGTACCCCCGCTCCTGCAACATCCGCCGCTGCACCCGCACCACCCGGTTGATCAGCTCGACGACGTGCACCGGCACGCGGATCGTACGGGCCTGGTCGGCCAGGGCGCGGGACATGGCCTGACGGATCCACCAGGTCGCGTACGTGGAGAACTTGTAGCCGCGCGCGTAGTCGAACTTCTCCACCGCGCGGATCAGCCCGAGGTTGCCCTCCTGCACCAGGTCGAGCATGGTCAGCCCGCGCCCGACGTACCGCTTGGCGACGGAGACGACGAGGCGCAGATTGGCCTCGATCAGCCGGCGCTTGGCCATCCGGCCCCGGACGACCAGTTTGTCGAGGTCGAGGGCGAGCCGGCTGTCCAGGTCGAGGGCGGAGCGGAGCTTCTCCTCGGCGAACAGCCCGGCCTCGACCCGGCGGGCGAGGTCCACCTCCTCGGCCGCGGTGAGCAGCGGGATACGGCCGATCTCGCGCAGATACTGACGGAACAGATCGGAGGAGGGCCCCCCGGAGCCACCCGTGTCGGCCCGGCCGCGCGGCGGCTCGACGGGCACCACCGCCGCCACCGCACCGCCCGTCGCACCGCCCGTCGCGTCGGCCATCGCACCGTCTGTCGCGCCGTCTGTCGCGCCGTCTGTCTGCGTGAGGGTCTGCGTCTGCACGGGGGCGACCTCCGGATGAGTCGCTGCGCGGGGGCGTACGGGATCCGTGGGGTGCGGGCCGGCCGCGCTCCGAGGACTTGAGGCACCGCCCCCAGTGTGGGGTACGACACATCTCCGCCACGAGGGGCGTGCGGTGACTTTTTGCGTCCGGTCCGTGACCCGTCGGTTACCGGCAGGGGGCGGGAGCTACGGGCGGCCCGCCCTCACAGCGCCGCCGCGCCGCCCGCCCGCAGCGCCTGGTCGTACTGCTGGAGCACCCACAGTTCGTTCTGCACGGCGCTCAACTGCGCCGGGTCGCCGTGCGCGGTGAGGCGGGTGAGCTGGCTCTGGATGTCGCGCACCCGCCGCTCGACCGCGCGGCGGCGCACCGTGACCAGCTGCTCGCCCGCGTAGTGCTCGTCCACCGTGCGGCGCAGGATCGCCTCGACGGCCAGCTCGGTGACCATCGAGCGGACCACGTCGTCGGGGGCCGCCTCGCGTACCCGGAGCAGGTACTCCTGCGGGTCCCGCACCCCCTGCTCGACGCCGCCCGCCTCCTGGATCGCCTCGCGGACGGCCGCGTAGGGCGGCGCGGTGAACTCGTCGGTGCCGTACGCGTCGAACGCCGGGGAGACCAGTTCGGGCCGCTGGAGCGCGAGTTTGAGCAGCTCGCGCTCGGTGGCGTAGACGGGGTTGCGCAGGGTGAGCGCGGGGCCGCGCGGTCCCGACCGGGCCGGTCCCGCGGCGTACTGCTGCTGCGGGCGCCGGTCGGCGGCGGGTGCCGGGCCCCGGCCGCCGCGCTCACGGGCCCAGCGGGCGAGCTGGCCGACGCGGCGGACGACGAACTGGGTGTCGAGGATGCCGAGCAGCCCGGCGAGCTGCACGGCGACCTCGTGCTGCGCGCCGCTGTTCTTGATGCGGGCCACGATCGGCGCCGCCTCGTCGAGCGCGGCGGCGCGGCCCGCCGGGGTGTCGAGGTCGTAGCGGCCGACGATCTGGCGCAGCGCGAACTCGAACAGCGGGGTGCGGGGTTCGGCCAGCTCGGCGACCGCCTCGTCGCCCTTGGCCAGCCGCAGGTCGCAGGGGTCCATGCCGTCGGGCGCGATGGCGATGTACGTCTCGGCGGCGAACTTCTGGTCGTCCTCGAAGGCGCGCAGGGCGGCCTTCTGGCCGGCCGCGTCGCCGTCGAAGGTGAAGATCACGCGGGCCGAGCCGTTGTCCATGAGCAGCCGGCGCAGGATCTTGATGTGCTCGCCGCCGAACGCGGTGCCGCAGGTGGCGATGGCGGTGGTCACGCCGGCGAGGTGGCAGGCCATGACGTCGGTGTAGCCCTCGACGACCACGGCCCGGGAGGCCTTCGCGATGTCCTTCTTGGCGAGGTCGATGCCGTAGAGGACCTGGGACTTGCGGTAGATCGGGGTGTCGGGCGTGTTGAGGTACTTCGGGCCGTTGTCCGCCTCGTAGAGCTTGCGGGCGCCGAAGCCGACGACGTCGCCGCCGATGTCCCGGATCGGCCACATCAGCCGGCCCCGGAAGCGGTCGATGGGGCCCCGGCGGCCCTCCTGGGCGAGGCCGGAGAGGAGGAGTTCCTTGTCGGTGAAGCCCTTGCCGCGCAGGTAGCGGGTGAGGTGGTCCCAGCCCTGGGGGCTGTAGCCGACGCCGAAGTGGACGGCGGCGGCCTGGTCGAAGCCGCGTTCGGCGAGGAAGGTGCGGCCGGTGTCGGCCTCCGGGTGCGTGCCGAGCTGTTCGGCGTACCACTGGGCGGCCAGTTTGTGCGCCTCGACCAGGCGGATCCGCTCGCCGCGCTGGTGGGAGGGGTTGTAGCCGCCCTCCTCGTAGCGCAGGGTGATGCCGGCCTGGGCCGCGAGCCGTTCGACCGCCTCGGAGAACGAGAGGTGGTCGATCTTCATCACGAAGGTGAGGGTGTCGCCGCCCTCCTGGCAGCCGAAGCAGTGGAAGAGTCCCTTGCTCGGGCTGACCTGGAAGGACGGCGACTTCTCGTCGTGGAAGGGGCACAGCCCCTTGAGGTTGCCGCCGCCGGCGTTGCGCAGCTGGAGGTACTCGGACACGACGGCGTCGATGGGAACCGCGTCCCGGACCGCCTTCACGTCCTCGTCATTGATCCGTCCTGCCACGCGTGAATTCTAGGTCCTGTCGTCACAGTCCTGTCGTCCGCCCGCAGGGCGGGCCTCGCGGCGTCAGGTGCGTGCTCTCGTCGTGCCGGGCCCAGGCCCTCGTACTGGACCGTACTTGGGTCTGGGCCCGGTGCGGCGAGAGTGCGTGCATGGCGTCGTGAGGCAGACGGGACTGTGACGACAGGGCCTGTGGTGGCCCACCGACAGCTCCCGCCGCTCCCGCTGCTCAGGTGAGAAGGCTCTCCAAGGGCGTGTGCGGGTCGGCCAGCGCCTCCGTGTCCACGGGGGTGCCGCTGGTGATCAGGTTCTGGATCGGCCCGGTGACGTCCCACACATTGACGTTCATCCCGGCGAGCACCCGCCCCTCCTTGACCCAGAACGCGATGAACTGCCGCTTCCCGGCGTCGCCGCGCAGCACCACCTGGTCGTAGGAGCCGGGCGGGGCCCAGCCGGAGTACTCCATGCCGACGTCGTACTGGTCGGAGAAGAAGTAGGGCACCCGGTCGTAGACGCTCTCCTTGCCGAGCATCGCCCGCGCGGCGGCCGGGCCGCCGTTGAGGGCGTTGGCCCAGTGCTCGACGCGCAGCCGGGTACCGAACAGGGCGTGCGGGAAGGACGCCACGTCGCCGGCGGCGTGGATGTCGGGGTCGGAGGTGCGCAGCCGTTCGTCGACGACGACTCCCCCGCCGTGGGCGCGGTCGGCGATCTCCAGGCCGGCCGCCTCGGCGAGCGAGGTGCGGGGCGCGGCGCCGATCGCGGCGAGCACGTCGTGCGCCGGGTGCTCCTCGCCGTCGTCGGTGCGGGCGGCCAGCACCATGCCGTCCTGGCCGACGATCTCGGTGAGCCTGGCGCCGAAGTGGAAGCGGACGCCGTGCTCGCGGTGGAGTTCGGCGTAGACGTTGCCGAGCTCGGGGCCGAGCACGCCGTGCAGCGGGCTGGCGGAGGGTTCGACGACGGTGACCTCGGCGCCGTACTCGCGGGCGGCCGCCGCGACCTCCAGGCCGATCCAGCCGGCGCCGGCGATCACCAGGTGGCCGTTGTCCCGGCCGAGCGCGGTCAGCGTGCCCTTGAGCCGCTCGGCGTGGGCGAGCCGGCGCAGATGGTGGACGCCGGCCAGGTCCGTGCCGGGGATGTCCAGGCGGCGGGGTTCGGCGCCGGTGGCGAGGAGCAGCTTGTCGTAGTGCACGACGGTGCCGTCGTCGCCGTAGCGGACGCACTTGGCGGCGCGGTCGACCGCGACGACGGTCTGGCCGAGGTGGAGTTCGATGTCGTTGCGCGCGTACCAGGCGGGCTCGTGGACGAAGACGCTGTCGCGTTCCTCCTTGCCGAGCAGGAAGCCCTTGGAGAGCGCCGGGCGCTCGTAGGGGTGGTCGCGCTCGTCACAGATCAGTATCACCCGCCCGGTGAACCCCTCCGCACGGAGCGCCTCGGCCGCCTTGGCCCCGGCCAGGCCTCCTCCGACGATGACGAACGTCTGATCCGCGTCGACCACTTGATGCCTCCTCGTAAGGATGTCGCCACATGCGAGCCTCCCGCACGCGGCCCGGTGCGGGAAGAGGGGGTGGCCCGATCGGCGCACGCCGGGCCGCCCCGGCGCGCCTTTCCCGCCACCCCCTCCCCACCCGTCGGCCCATGATCACACCCGCCCGGTCAGCCGCGCGTGCAGCGAGCGCGCCGAGGCGTCGGTGAGTGAGGCGATCTGGTCGACGACGGCCCGCTTGCGGGCGCGGTCGTCGGCCGCCTCCTCGAACAGCGCCCGGAACTGGGGGTCGAGCCCGTCGGGCGCGCGGGCGGTGAGCGCGTCCGCCAGTTCGGCGACGACGACCCGTTGGTCGGCGCGGAGCCGCTCCTGCTCGGCGCGCTGCATGACGTACCGGTCGGCGACCGCCTTGAGGACCGCGCACTCGTGGCGGATGCCGGGCGGTACGACCAGTTCGGCGCCGTAGCGGGTGTGCCGCCCGGAGCCGTACGCGGCCCGGGTGGCGCCCTCGGCGGCCAGGCAGAAGCGGCCGATGAGCTGGCTGGTGGCGTCCTTGAGGCGGGCCTGGGCGATCGCCGAGCCGTCGTAGCCGTGCGGCCACCAGTCCTGGGCGAGGAGGCGGTCGAGGGCCTCGGCGAGTGCCGCCGGATCGGTGTCCGGGGGGACGTAGCGGCGCCGGGCGACGGCGAAGATCTCCTGCCGCTCGGTGTCGTCGCGCAGGGTGCGGGGGTCGATGTGGCCGGCGTGCAGGCCGTCCTCGACGTCGTGCACCGAGTAGGCCACGTCGTCGGACCAGTCCATGACCTGGGCCTCGAAGCAGCTGCGGTCGCCGGGGGCGCCCTCGCGGACCCAGTCGAAGACGGGGCGGTCGTCCTCGTACACCCCGAACTTGGGCGAGGCCGGATCGCGGGGGTGGGCGCCGCGCGGCCAGGGGTACTTGGCGGCGGCGTCCAGGGCGGCGCGGGTGAGGTTGAGGCCGACGCCGACGAGGGCGCCGGTGGCGGGGTCGGGGGCGAACCGCTTGGGTTCGATGCGGGTGAGCAGACGCAGCGACTGGGCGTTGCCCTCGAAGCCGCCGCAGTCCTCGGCGAAAGCGTTGAGCGCCTGTTCGCCGTTGTGCCCGAAGGGCGGATGCCCCAGGTCGTGCGAGAGGCAGGCGGCCTCGACGAGGTCGGGGTCGCAGCCGAGGGCGGCGCCCAGCTCGCGGCCGACCTGGGCGCACTCCAGGGAGTGCGTCAGCCGCGTACGGGGGCTGGCGTCCCAGTCGGAGCCCGTGGTGCCGGGGGTGACGACCTGGGTCTTGCCGGCCAGCCTGCGCAGCGCGGCGGAGTGCAGGACGCGTGCGCGGTCGCGCTGGAAGGCCGTGCGCCCGGGGCGCTTGTCGGGCTCGGGGGCCCAGCGCTCCACCGCCGCCGCGTCGTACCCGCCACGCGTGGCGTACTGCTCGTACGGCCGACGCGGGACGGCGCCCGCGCCGGATGCGGTTCCTTCCATGGGTACGACAGTAGACGCCACCACTGACAGTGCCGGGTCCGGTCGGGCGCGACGGGGGTGTCGGCGCCGTCGCGGCGCCCGTTCACGTCATGCGCCGGGCCCCCGTTCCGGTGCGGGGTGCGGCGGGGCGCTGGTTGAGCATCCAGTGGCTGAACGCGGCGTAGTGCCGTGCGAACTCCCGCGGGGTGGGCGCGTGTTCCACCGCGGCGGACAGCTCGGCGACGTGGGCGTACCGGGGGATGCGGTCGGCCTCGTACGCGGCGAGCGCGGCCGGAATGTCGACGGCGGGGATGTCGACGGCGGGGGCGTCGTCGGTCGGGACGCCGCCGGTAGGGACGCCGTCGGTAGGGACGCCGTCGTCGGTGCCGGCGAGGAGACGGCCGAGCAGGGCGGCGTCCTCGATGCCCAGCGTCGCACCGGCGGTGATGTGCGGGGACATGGCGTGGGCGGCGTCCCCGGCCAGCGCGACCCGGGCGGAGACCCAGCGGGGCAGCGGCGGCACCCGCGTGATCCGGTGGTGCAGTATCGCCTCGTCGGGTGTCGCCGCGATCAGCGCGGACAGGACGCCGCCGCCTCCCGGCTCCTCCAGGCGGGCGGCGCGGGCCATGGCCTGCTCCTTCGGTGTGCCGGTCGGCGGGGGCGAGTCGAACTGGTTGACGAGCCAGTAGACGCTTCCGTCGTACGTGCGGACGTAGCCGCCCCGGCAGCGGTCGCCGCCCAGGATCAGCCGGTCCCCGGGGACGGTGACGCCGCCGGGCGGAATGACCGCGCGCCAGGCGTGGTGACCGGCGTGTTCCCGCGCCGGGGTGCCCGGCACGAGCCGGGCGCGCACGGCGGAGTACGCGCCGTCCGCCCCGACGAGCACGTCGGCGTCCTCGGTGCCGCCGTCGGACAGCCGGACCGTCACCCGGTCCGCGTGCTCCTCGTACGCCTCGAAAGCGGTGCCCGGACGGATGTTCGCCCGCCCCACGGCGTCGGCGAGCAGATCGTTGAGCTTCGCGCGGTGGACGAGCAGGTACCGGCGGTCCCCGGGGCCGAACTCCGGTGTGTCGAGCAGCCTTCCGGCCGGGTCGTGGAAGCGCATCTCGGTGGGCGCGCCGATGGCGCGCACCTGGTCGCCGACGGCGAGCGCGTTGAAGACCGCCAGCGCGTTCGCCCACAGTCCGAGCGAGGCCCCGGCCGCGCGGATCTCCGGTGCGCGTTCACAGACCACGACGTCGAACCCTGCGTGGCGCAGCGCGAGCCCGGTCGTCAGGCCGACGATCCCGGCGCCGATCACCACGGCGCGTTTCGTGGGCGGGCGGGAGTGCGGGCGGGGGTGGATGTTCATGCGCGTGTTCCTTCCGTCGTCGCGGGTGTGCGCGATCGACGTTAGGAACGGTGGCCGATTGACACCAGTGCAACCTTGGCAGGGACTCTTTTCGCTGCATGGAATCGGGGTGGCGGGCCGGTCGGGGTGGCGGCTTGGGCCAGTGCCTCGTCGTAGCGGTGCAGGACGAGGCGGGCCATCGCGGGGTGGGCGCCGAGCGGGGCGGCGGCGAGCCACGGGGCGGCCGCGGCGCACTCCGTGTGGAAGCGGCCGGGTGCGGTGAAGTACGAGGCGACGGCGACCCGGTCGCGGCCCCGGGCGGCCAGTGCGCGTACGGCGGCGGGGACGGTGGGGGTGGCGGCGGAGGCGTAGGCGGGGACGACGGGGACGCCGAGGCGGTCGGCGAGGAGGGCGGCGGTGCGGGTGGTGTCGACGGCGGCGTGCGGGTCGCGGGAGCCGGCGGCGGCGAGGACGACGGCGGTGCGGTGGCGGAGGGCGGCGTCCGGCTCGGCCCGCCAGCCGGCCTCCAGGAGGCGGGTGTGCAGGGTGTCGACGAGGAGGGGGTGGGGGCCGAGGGGGGCGGCGACGAGGGTGGGGGCGCGTGTCTGGTGGGCGGCGGTGGGGAT
>NZ_JOHS01000039.1 GCF_000725625.1 Streptomyces sp. NRRL F-6676 | reverse complement strand
TCTCTCAGGCTTTCCTCCGGGCGCTTCCCTTCGGTCTTGCGTTTCCGACTCTATCAGACCGTTTCGCTGTCCGATTTCCTCGGTGCTTTCCAGGACTTCACTCTTCCGAGCGCTTTCCTTTCCGGCGGTTCCGACTTTCTTCCGAGCGCTTTCCTTTCCGGCGGTTCCGACTTTATCAGATCCGTTTCCGGTCCGATCCCCCGTCAGAAGGGGGCGTCTTCCCGGCCGTTGGGCCGTGTGACGTGGCGTCAGACCTCCACGACGACCGGCAGGATCATCGGCCGGCGCCGGTAGGTGTCCGAGACCCACTTGCCCAGTGTGCGGCGGATGAGCTGCTGCAACTGGTGCGGTTCCACGACGCCGTCCTGGGCCGATCGTTCGAGCGTCTCCGTGATCTTCGGCAGGACCACGGCGAACGCCGAGTCCTCGATGCCGGAGCCGCGGGCCTGGACGTGCGGACCACCGGTGATCTTCCCGGTGGACGAGTCCATCACCACGAAGACGGAGATGATGCCCTCGTCGCCGAGGATCCTGCGGTCCTTGAGCGCGGGTTCGCCGACATCGCCGACGGAGAGCCCGTCCACGTAGACATACCCGGCCTGGACCTTGCCGGAGATCTTCGCCTTGCCGCCGACGAGGTCGACGACGACGCCGTCCTCGGCGATGACGATACGGTCGTGCGGGACGCCGGTCAGCGCGCCCAGTTCGGCGTTGGCCCGCAGGTGGCGCCATTCGCCGTGGACCGGCATCAGGTTCCTGGGCCGGCAGATGTTGTAGAAGTACAGCAGCTCACCGGCGGAGGCGTGTCCGGACACGTGGACCTTGGCGTTGCCCTTGTGGACGACGTTGGCGCCCCACCGGGTCAGGCCGTTGATCACGCGGTACACCGCGTTCTCGTTGCCCGGGATGAGGGACGAGGCGAGGATCACCGTGTCGCCCTGGACGATCCGGATCTGGTGGTCACGGTTCGCCATGCGCGACAGCGCCGCCATCGGCTCGCCCTGGGAGCCCGTACAGACCAGTACGACCTCGTGGTCCGGGAGATCGTCGAGGGTCTTCACATCGACGACGAGACCGGCCGGCACCTTCAGATAGCCGAGGTCCCGGGCGATGCCCATGTTGCGGACCATGGAGCGGCCGACGAAAGCCACCCGGCGCCCGTATTCGTGGGCGGCGTCGAGGATCTGCTGGATGCGGTGGACGTGGCTGGCGAAGCTGGCCACGATGATCCGCTTGCTCGCACCGGCGAAGACCTGGCGCAGGACGCTGGAGATGTCGCGCTCGTGCGGGGTGAACCCGGGGACCTCGGCGTTGGTGGAGTCGGCGAGGAGCAGGTCGATGCCCTCCTCGCTGAGCCGCGCGAACGCGTGCAGGTCCGTGAGGCGGTTGTCCAGCGGGAGCTGGTCCATCTTGAAGTCGCCGGTGTGGACCACCATGCCGGCCGGGGTGCGGATGGCGACCGCGAGAGCGTCCGGGATGGAGTGGTTGACCGCGACGAACTCGCAGTCGAAGGGGCCGACGCGCTCCCGGTGTCCCTCGGCCACCTCGAGGGTGTAGGGGCGGATGCGGTGCTCCTGGAGCTTGGCCTCGATCAGGGCGAGGGTCAGCTTGGAGCCGATCAGCGGGATGTCCGGCTTCTCGCGCAGCAGGAAGGGCACGCCACCGATGTGGTCCTCGTGACCATGGGTGAGGACGATGCCCTCGATGTCGTCGAGGCGGTTACGGATGGACGTGAAGTCCGGCAGGATCAGGTCGATTCCGGGCTGCTCCTCCTCGGGGAAGAGCACTCCGCAGTCGACGATCAACAGGCGGCCGCCGTATTCGAACACGGTCATGTTCCGGCCGATTTCACCGAGGCCGCCGAGCGGGGTGACCCGCAGGCCGCCCTCGGGAAGGGGCGACGGCGGGCCGAGTTCAGGGTGCGGATGACTCAAAAGACTCTCCTCACCATGCGCGCCACGTACCTGGGGGCACGTGGCGCGCATGACGTTCGTGCATAAGCAGTTGTCGTGGTGTGGGTTCGCAGGCACGCACCGGTTCCGGGGCGTCCTGCCTCTTCAGTTGTGAAGTCCGTTGTCAGAGCTGTACCCCACCGGCAGCAAGATCGATCTTGAGCTGGGCGGTCTCCTCGGGGGTGAGTTCCACCATGGGCGCGCGCAGCGGTCCTGCGGGCAGGCCCTGGAGGGCGAGCGCGGCCTTGGTGGTCATCACTCCCTGGGTGCGGAACATGCCGGTGAAGACCGGAAGCAGCTTCTGGTGGATCTCGAGCGCCTTCTGGACGTCGCCGGCGGTGTACGCCTCGACGAGGGTACGCAGCTCGGGCGTGACGACATGGCCGACGACCGAGACGAAGCCGACCGCGCCGACCGAGAGCAGGGGGAGGTTGAGCATGTCGTCGCCGGAGTACCAGGCGAGTCCGGAGCGGGCGATGGCCCAGCCGGCCCGGCCGAGGTCGCCCTTGGCGTCCTTGTTGGCGACGATCCTGGGGTGCTCGGCCAGGCGGACGATCGTCTCGGTGCTGATCGGGACGCCGCTGCGGCCGGGGATGTCGTACAGCATGACCGGCAGGCCGGTGGCGTCCGCGATGGCAGCGAAGTGCCGGTACAAACCCTCCTGAGGGGGCTTGTTGTAGTACGGCGTGACGGTGAGCAGGCCGTGCGCGCCGGCCTGCTCGGCGGCGCGGGCGAGCTCGATGCTGTGGTGGGTGTCGTTGGTGCCGACTCCGGCCACGACGTGGGCGCGGTCTCCGACGGCCTCCGCCACGGCCCGTACGAGATCCCTTTTCTCCGCGTCACTCGTGGTCGGCGACTCACCGGTGGTGCCGTTGACGACCAGGCCGTCGTTGCCTGCGTCCACCAGGTGGGTGGCGAGTCGCTGCGCGCCGTCGAGGTCGAGTGCGCCGTCCGCCGTGAAGGGCGTGACCATGGCGGTGAGGACCCGCCCGAAGGGGGTCTGCGGAGTCGAGGTCGGAGCCATGGGTAACACGCTACTCGTTGCTCAGGGCGTGGTCTGCCCTCGGGGGAGGCGACAAGCCGTGACGAAGGTGGGGTCCGGCACTGCCTGCTCGGGGGTTCAAGCAGTGCCGGGCCCGTTTGTTCAGGCTAAGTGAACCTCGTGAAATGCCGCAATCCGGACACCTCCAGAGGCTGACCGTACGTACGTTCCCGGGGCGGGCGAAGCCCGGCGAATCCTCCAGACCCGGCGAGTCCTGCGAACTTCCGTGAACTTCCGTGAAAACGGTGATTGCGGGCACCAATCGAGGCATTCGTTCGTCTGTGTTGGTGAGAGGGATTCGTTCGATCGCTCGGACCTCTGTCCCTCGTTCCCACGACCCCGAAAGGATCGGCACCTCCCATGTTCCGCCGGCGCGAGCCCGTCCCGTTCGCCTTCGTCGCCGAAGCCGACAGGTTCCGCAGCAATGTCACTCCCCCGCCCCGGCGGCGGGCCCCCGCCGGGCAGATAGCCGGGCGCTGGCTGATGGGGCTCACCATCGTCGCCGCGCTCGTCGGCGCCCTGCTCATCGGCATGCCCGCGCTCTCGCTTGACCACGCGACCACGAAGACGCAGCAGCCCGTGGCCTCCGACGGCCGTTGAGTCCCGGAGCGCGCGGTGACTCCCGGCGCGCGAGACGGACGCACGATCTGCACGGCGGGCTGCCGGCGCGCGAGGCCGGCTGCCGGCCGGGGGCGGTGGGCGCGCTCCGGCAGTCCAAGTGGCACTCCACAGTCCGCGTGGCACTCCACCGGCCGCCCTGGGGTGGTGACCGGCGGCACCGCTCGGTAGCCTCACCGCATCTCCGTGCGTGGACCGAGTGAGGAACAGACGTGCCCCTGCCCTTCCTGACGGCCGATCGGGTGTTCGACGAGGCGGCGGACGACCGTGCTCTGCCTTACGAGGACCGCGACCACTGGCGCCGTCCGTACCGGCCCGGTCCCTGGCGGGTCGCCGCGGCGGCGCTGTTGCTGCTGCTCGCCTCGTACGTCCTCTTCGCCGCGGTCATCATCGCGTTCACCGGCACGCTGTCCACCGCCGTGGGCTGCCTCGGTGCCGCCCTGGTGGTCATCCTGGGCGCGCTGCGGCTGCTGCGCACGGGTGTCTGGGTGAGCGGGCGCGGACTGCGCCGGGTGGCGTTCTTCCGCACCACCACCGTGCCGTGGGAACAGGTGGTCGCGGTGCGCACGGCCCAGCAGCCGGTGCGCTGGCTCGGTCTGCCGCGCACGGTTCAGGGCCAGGCGCTGACGCTGGTCCGCCGGGGTCGTGCGACGGACGGGCCGGTACCGCTGCTGACCACGCACGACGCGGACTTCCTGGCGCGTCCGGACGCCTTCGACCGGGCGGCGGACACGGTCGAGGCGTGGGCCGAGGAGCATCGGCTGGGCGGGTGATGCCCCGGCTGAGCGGGAGGCGCACCGGCTGGGGCGGATGACGCCCCGGCTACGCCCCGACCGCGTCCTCGGTACTGCCCGTGCTGTTCGTGCCGTCCCCGACGCCCGTCCCGTTCGTGGCGTGCAGGGTGATCGCCCGCTGCATCGCCTTGCGGGCGCGCGGGACGTCGCGGGCGTCGTGGTAGGCGATGGCGAGCCGGAACCAGCTGCGCCAGTCGTCCGGGGCCTCTTCGGTCTCGGCCCGGCGCCGGGCGAAGACCTCGTCGGCCGAGTCACGGTCGATGCGCCCGCTGGGCGTGCGCCTCAGCTCGTCGACCGGGAGGCCCCCCTCCGCGTCGAGCTCGGCGGCGAGCCGGTTGGCCCGGCGCACGAACTGGGTGTTCTTCCACAGGAACCACAGCCCGATCACCGGCAGGACCAGTACGGCGACGCCGAAGGTGACGGTGATGGCGGTGCCGTTCTCGATCAGCAGCACCCCGCGGCTGCCGACCAGGACGAAGTAGACGACCAGGACGGCGGCCGTGACGAAATAGGTGATCTTCGCACGCATGAGGCAGGCTGCTTTTCTCGGGTGTTCCGCGAGGGTTTCTGGGTGGGTTCTGCGGGCCTCCCGAAGGTTTCTCGGGTGGGCCGCCGGCTCAGTCCAGGTCCAGGAAGTGCTCCAGGCCGAAGGTGAGGCCCGGGGCGGTCGCCACCCGGCGGACGCCCAGCAGGATGCCGGGCATGAAGCTGCTGTGGTGCAGCGAGTCGTGGCGGATGGTGAGGGTCTCCCCCTCGGCGCCGAGCAGCACCTCCTGGTGGGCGAGCAGCCCGCGCAGCCGTACGGCGTGCACGGGCACGCCGTCGACGTTCGCGCCGCGCGCCCCGTCCAGGGCCGTCGCCGTGGCGTCCGGCGCCGGGGCACTGCCCGCCTTGGCGCGGGCCGCGGCGATGAGCTGGGCGGTGCGGGTCGCCGTACCGCTCGGGGCGTCGACCTTCTTCGGGTGGTGCAGCTCGACGACCTCGACGGACTCGAACCAGGGCGCCGCGAGCTGCGCGAACCTCATGGTGAGGACGGCCCCGATGGAGAAGTTCGGCGCGATGAGCACACCGGTCTCCGGGGAGCCGTCCAGCCAGCCCGTCAGCCGCGCGAGGCGGTCCTCGGTCCAGCCCGTGGTGCCGACCACCGCGTGGATGCCGTGCCGTACGCAGAAGTCGAGGTTGTCCATGACCGAGTCGGGGGTGGTCAGCTCGACCGCCACCTGGGCGCCGGCCCCGGTGAGCCTCTCCAGCTCGTCCCCGCGGCCGAGGGCGGCCACCAGTTCGAGGTCCTCGGCGGCCTCGACGGCCCGTACGGCCTCGGCGCCGATCCGGCCCTTGGCCCCGAGGACCGCCACGCGCAGCTTGCTCATCTTCTGGCTTCCTTATCGATGTACCGATGTGCCGATGTATCGACGTACCGACTGCCGGCTTGCCGGAAAGGGGCTACGCGACCGCGTCGTGCAGCCGGGCGGCCTGCTTGTCCTTGAGCGGGCCTATGACCGACAGCGAGGGGCGCCGTCCCAGGATCTCGCGGGCGACCGCGCGGACGTCGTCCGGGGTGACCTCGGTGATCCGGGCCAGCATGTCGTCGACGGACATCTGGTCGCCCCAGCACAGTTCGCTCTTGCCGATACGGTTCATCAGCGCGCCGGTGTCCTCCAGGCCGAGCACCGTGGAGCCACGGAGCTGGCCGATGGCGCGGTCGACCTCCTCGTCGGACAGTCCGTGCTCGGCGACGTGGTCGAGCTCGTCGCGGCAGATCTTGAGCACGTCGTGCACCTGGCTGGGCCGGCAGCCGGCGTACACGCCGAACAGTCCGCAGTCGGCGAAGCCCGAGGTGTACGAGTACACGCTGTAGGCCAGGCCGCGCTTCTCGCGGACCTCCTGGAAGAGGCGGGACGACATGCCGCCGCCGAGGGCGGTGTTGAGCACGCCCAGTGCCCAGCGGCGGTCGTCGGTGCGGGACAGGCCCGGCATGCCGAGCACGACGTGCGCCTGTTCGGTCTTGCGGCCGAGCAGCTCCACGCGACCGCCGGCCCGCAGAGTGCGCCGGCCGGAGCGGGGCTCGACCGGGACGGCGTCGGGGCGGCTGAGGGCGTCCACGCGTTCGAAGGCGGCGCGGACCTGGCGTACGACCTTGGCGTGGTCGACGTTGCCGGCGCAGGCGACGACGAGGTGGGTCGGGTCGTAGTGCCTCTTGTAGAAGCGGCGTATCCGGTCGGCGGTCAGCGCGTTGACGGTGTCGACCGTGCCGAGGACGGGGCGGCCGAGGGCGTTGTCGCCGAACATGGTATGCGCGAACAGATCGTGCACGCAGTCGCCCGGGTCGTCCTCGGTCATCGCGATCTCCTCGAGGATCGCGCCGCGTTCGACGTCGACGTCCTCCTCGCGGATCAGGGAGCCGGTGAGCATGTCGCACACGACGTCGATGGCCAGGGGAAGGTCGCTGTCGAGCACGCGTGCGTAGTAGCACGTGTACTCCTTCGCCGTGAACGCGTTCATCTCGCCGCCGACCGCGTCGATCGCGGCGGAGATGTCCAGGGCGCTACGCCGGGCGGTGCCCTTGAAGAGCAGGTGCTCGAGGTAGTGGGTGGCGCCGTTCAGCGCGGGCGTCTCGTCGCGGGAGCCGACGTGGGCCCAGATGCCGAAGGTGGCGGAGCGTACGGAGGGCAGCGTCTCGGTGACGACGCGCAGGCCGCCCGGGAGGGTGGTCCTGCGGACGGTGCCGATGCCGTTGCTGCCCTTGATGAGGGTTTGGGTACGGGCGACGGCCCGCGCCTCCGAGGAGGTGCGGGCCGTCGCCTTGGAGCCACGGGACGTCACTTGTCGCCGTCGTCCTTCTTCTCGTCGTCGCCTTCGCCCTCGATCACGGGGATGAGGGAGAGCTTGCCGCGGGAGTCGATCTCGGCGATCTCAACCTGGACCTTGTGGCCCACACCGAGCACGTCCTCGACGTTCTCCACACGCTTGCCGCCGGCCAGCTTGCGGATCTGCGAGATGTGCAGCAGACCGTCCTTGCCGGGCAGCAGGGAGACGAACGCACCGAAGGTCGTCGTCTTCACGACCGTACCCAGGTAGCGCTCGCCGACCTCGGGCATCGTCGGGTTGGCGATGCCGTTGATCGTGGTGCGGGCGGCCTCGGCGGAGGGGCCGTCGGCGGCACCGATGTAGATGGTGCCGTCGTCCTCGATCGTGATCTCGGCGCCGGTGTCCTCCTGGATCTGGTTGATCATCTTGCCCTTCGGGCCGATGACCTCACCGATCTTGTCGACCGGGATCTTGACGGTGATGATCCGCGGGGCGTTCGGGGACATCTCGTCGGGCCGGTCGATGGCCTCCATCATCACGTCGAGGATGTGGAGGCGGGCGTCGCGGGCCTGCTTGAGGGCCGCGGCCAGCACGGAGGCCGGGATGCCGTCCAGCTTGGTGTCGAGCTGGAGGGCGGTGACGAACTCCTTGGTGCCGGCGACCTTGAAGTCCATGTCGCCGAAGGCGTCCTCGGCGCCGAGGATGTCGGTCAGCGTGACGTAGTGCGTCTCGCCCTCGACCTCCTGGGAGATGAGGCCCATGGCGATGCCGGCGACCGGGGCCTTCAGGGGCACACCGGCGTTGAGCAGCGACATGGTGGAGGCGCAGACCGAGCCCATGGACGTCGAGCCGTTGGAGCCGAGCGCCTCGGAGACCTGGCGGATCGCGTAGGGGAACTCCTCGCGGGCCGGGAGCACCGGCACCAGGGCGCGCTCGGCGAGGGCACCGTGGCCGATCTCGCGGCGCTTGGGGGAGCCGACGCGACCGGTCTCACCGGTGGAGTACGGCGGGAAGTTGTAGTTGTGCATGTAGCGCTTGCGCGTCACCGGGGAGAGGGTGTCGAGCTGCTGCTCCATGCGGAGCATGTTGAGGGTGGTGACGCCCAGGATCTGGGTCTCGCCACGCTCGAACAGCGCCGAGCCGTGCACGCGCGGGATGGCCTCGACCTCGGCGGCCAGGGTGCGGATGTCGGTGACACCGCGGCCGTCGATGCGCTTCTTCTCCTTGATGACGCGCTCGCGGACCAGGGACTTGGTCAGCGCGCGGTACGCGGCGGAGATCTCCTTCTCGCGGCCCTCGAACTCGGGCAGCAGCTTCTCGGCGGCCAGACCCTTGACGCGGTCCAGCTCGGCCTCGCGCTCCTGCTTGCCGGCGATGGTGAGCGCCTGGGCCAGCTCGGGGCGGACGGCACCGGTGAGCGCCTGGAGCACGTCGTCCTGGTAGTCCAGGAAGATCGGGAACTCGCCGGTCGGCTTGGCGGCCTTGGCGGCGAGGTCCGACTGGGCCTTGCAGAGCACCTTGATGAAGGGCTTCGCGGCCTCGAGACCGGCGGCGACGACCTCCTCGGTCGGCGCCTCGGCACCGCCCTTGACGAGCTGGATCGTCTTCTCGGTGGCCTCGGCCTCGACCATCATGATCGCGACGTCGCCGTCCTCCAGGACGCGGCCGGCGACCACCATGTCGAAGACGGCGTCCTCGAGCTCGGTGTGGGTCGGGAAGGCCACCCACTGGTTGTTGATCAGCGCGACACGGGTGCCGCCGATCGGGCCCGAGAAGGGCAGCCCGGCGAGCTGCGTGGACGCGGACGCGGCGTTGATCGCGACGACGTCGTACAGGTGGTCGGGGTTGAGCGCCATGATCGTCTCGACGACCTGGATCTCGTTGCGCAGGCCCTTCTTGAAGGACGGGCGCAGCGGGCGGTCGATGAGGCGGCAGGTGAGGATCGCGTCCTCGGAGGGCCGGCCCTCGCGGCGGAAGAAGCTGCCGGGGATCTTGCCGGCGGCGTACATCCGCTCCTCGACGTCCACCGTGAGGGGGAAGAAGTCGAGCTGGTCCTTGGGGTTCTTCGAGGCGGTGGTGGCCGACAGCACCATGGTGTCGTCGTCCAGGTAGGCCACGGCGGAGCCGGCGGCCTGCTTGGCGAGGCGGCCGGTCTCGAAGCGGATGGTGCGGGTGCCGAAGGAGCCGTTGTCGATGACGGCCTCGGCGTAGTGGGTCTCGTTCTCCACCAGCGTTTTCTCCTACGTTTCGTCTTTCGTCCCGGGCCGCCCGTGTGGCGGGGGGACAGGGGTGGAGAAGCGCTTCCTGCGGTGCGGGCCGGTCTTCGATCGAAGCACCCGGGGCGTGTGCCCGGGGGCCACTACCGAGGACCGGCGGCGGCTCGGCCGCGCTTCTCCTCGTTCGGCCGTACGCAGTGCCGTGCGGTACGCACCGCCGTGCTCTGCGTGTGTCCGTGTCGTGCTGGGTCGTGCTGGGTGGTGCTTTTTCGTGCTGTTTTCGTGTCGTGCGTATTGCGTTGTGCCACCACACTACAAAGCGGCACTGACAGCGCGCACGTTTCCGCACGTACGGCAAAGGGAGCGGCCCCCGATCGGTTCGGGAACCGCTCCCTTCACGGCGTACTACCGGGCGCCCGCCGCACCGCGGCGGATGCCGAGGCGGTCGACCAGCGTACGGAAGCGCTGGATGTCCTTCTTGGCCAGGTACTGCAGCAGCCGGCGGCGCTGACCGACCAGGATCAGCAGACCACGACGGGAGTGGTGGTCGTGCTTGTGGGTCTTGAGGTGCTCGGTCAGGTCCGAGATGCGGCGGGACAGCAGTGCGACCTGGACCTCGGGGGAGCCGGTGTCGCCCTCCTTGGTACCGAACTCGGTGATGATCTGCTTCTTCACAGCGGCGTCGAGCGACACGTGTACTCCTCGTAGTCTCCGAAATGCCTCCGAGCGCCCCCGGTCTGCATCTCGGGGGAGCTTCCGTTACTCGGAAGGCGGGCCGACGGGCGCGACCACCGGAGCCCTGGGGGCTGGGGGGTACGGGCGCACATGGCCGTCAGCCAGAGTACCAGTGCGAGCGGCCCGCTCCGCCGGGCGGCTTCCGGGCCCGGTCTGCGTTCGGTTCGCGGGGCTTCCTAGCCGAGCATCGAGCGTACGTCCGAGAGCACGCCCAGGACCGCCAGACAGAGCGGGACCAGGACGAGGAGCACGGCACCCTCGGTGAGGTCGAGGAAGCGGCCCCAGAAGGGGGACAGCCCCTTGCGGGGGACGATCAGTCCGATCGCCGTGATCAGCGCGGCGCCGGCGGCGACGGCCGCGGTGAGCCAGGCGGTGCGCAGGTCGAGGGCGCCGCGGTCGTCGTGCAGCACGAACTCGGTGAGGGCGCCGGTGGGCGGGTTCAGGGCGAGGCCGAGCAGCAGCAGCGCGATCGTGGCGAGTCCGGCGGCCAGGACGCAGGTCACCTGGGAGGTGTAGCGGAACAGGCGCGCGCGGATCAGCATGGCGAGCCCGGCGGCGAGGGCGAGGAGCTGCGCCCAGACGTCGTCGGAGAAGCCGAGGACGGCCGCGGCGGCTACCACCACGGCCGAGGTGCCGCCGACGAGGCCGAGGAGCATCTCGTGGCCGCGGCGGGCCTGGGCGGCGATGCGTTCGGCGTCCAGCGGTTCGGCGTCCGCGGCCGGCGGGGCGTCGGGGTCGAAGGCGTCCTGGCTCGCGGAGCGCGGAGGCGCGTAGCCGATGGGCAGCCGGGCGAAGCGGGCGGAGAGGCCGGGCAGGAAGGCGACCAGGCCGAGGGCGACCGGAGCGCACACCGAGGCGGCCTCCGTGGCGGAGGCGTCGGCGAGCAGGGCGACGAAGGCGGCCAGGGTGCCGGCCGCGGCCAGGAGGCCGGCGGCCACGAAGGGAGCGTCCCCGCCGGGGGTGAGGACGACCAGGACGAGCGAGGCGACCAGCAGGACCGCGCAGCCGAGCAGGAACTGCAACTTGCCGGGGCCCTGACCGTCGGCCGGCGCGACGATCCCGGAGCCGGCGATCATCAGCAGGGGCAGCGCGCCGAGGCCCACGGCGACGGCGGCGGCCCGGTCGGCGTACACCCGCGCCCGGACGCCCGCGAAGGCGGTCAGCAGCACGCCGAGACCACCGGCGAGGACGCCGGGCAGGCCGTGCATGTCGTGACGGACCGGGTCGGCGTACCACAGGACGAAGCCGCACAGCAGCAACAGCAGTGCGCCGCCGGTCAGGCCGGCGATCCGCAGCAGGTCCTCGCTCCACAGGTGCCGGTCGCGGACGACGGCGGAGGCCACGGCGTCGGAGACGTCGTCGTGCACGGCGGGCGGGAGCGACTCGGCGAAGGGGCGCAGGCCGAGCACCTCCCCGTCGAGCACCCGTTCGTCGGCGAGGGTGCGGGCGCCGTCGAGGACCCGGCCGTCGCGCCGCACCAGGTGGTAGCCGGTGGGCGTGCCGACGGGCTGGGTCTGGCCGGTCAGGCGGAGGATCTCCGGGTAGATGTCGGCGACGGCGATGTCCACCGGCAGCGCGACGTCGATCCGGCTGTCGGGCGCCACGACGGTGACTCTGCAGAAGCCCGTGGCCGTCGTCGTACTCACCTTCACTGCCCCCCTGTTCGCGGATGCGCACGCTGCGGCCGTCACCCTACCGGCACGTTGTGTCAGTGCCGACAAGTAGGATCGCCCGCAGCGGAGGACGACCGTCGCCACGGGGGTGCCGGGGGGATCGACGGTTGTCCGTAAAGGGGGATTGATGCTCCGGTGAGCCAGATCGTCGTCAAGCGCCCGCCGCGTGCCCTGCCGCCCGAAGTGCCCGCGGAAGACCTGCAATTGGAGGGTCCTCCGGAGCTGCCGCGAGGGCAGCACGAGGGCATGCTGATGCAGGTCCTGCCGACGCTCGGCATGGGTTCGTCGGTGGTGTTCTACTTCGCCTCGCCCAACGCGCATCCGTTCATGCGGATCATGGGTGTGCTGATGCTGGTGTCCACGGCCGCGATGGTGGTCTCGCAGATCATCCGTCACCGTCGCGGTACGCAGGGGCAAATGGCCGACGTACGCCGGGACTACCTCCGCTATCTGGCCCAGACCCGGCGCACGGTCCGCCGAACGGCACTGCGGCAGCGGGACGCTCAGTTGTATCTGCACCCCGCGCCGGAGCAGTTGTGGGCGGTGGTGGCCGAGGGCAGCCGGGTGTGGGAACGGCGGGTGCGGGACGACGACTTCGGCCAGGTGCGCATCGGCCTGGGACCGCAGCAGCTGGCCACTCCCCTGGTGGCCCCGCAGACCGCGCCGGTGGACGAGCTGGAGCCGCTGTGCGCCGGTGCCATGCAGCGGTTCCTCGCGGTGCACGGCCAGTTGGACGGGCTGCCGGTGGCGCTGTCGCTGCGGGCCTTCTACCACGTGACGGTCTCCGGGGAGCCGGAGTGCGCCCGGTCGGCGGCGCGCGCGCTGGTGGCGCAGGCCGTCACCCTGCACTCCCCCGACGACCTGGTCGTGGCGGTCGTCACCTCGCCGGGGGCCGCCGGCCGCTGGGACTGGTCGAAGTGGCTTCCGCACTGCCAGCTGACGGGCCGGTTCGACGGGGCGGGCACGCGCCGCCTGTTCGGTGACGACCTGGGCGAACTGGAGCAGCTGCTCGCCGACCGCCTGACCGACCGGCCCCGGTTCGCGCGCGACGGCGGGCCGCTGCTGGACCAGCCGCACATCCTCGTCGTCCTCGACGGCGGCATGGTGCCTCCCACCTCGGTGTTCGCCGGGGCCGAGGGGCTACAGGGCGTGACGATCATCGAGGTGGTCTCCGGCGAGCTCGACCAGCCGCGCGGCGACCTCTCGGTCGTCGTACGTCCCGACCGGCTGTGGCTCGACTCCGGTGGCGGCATCGCCTTCGAGGGCGTGCCCGACGGCCTGTCGCTGCCCGCCGCCGAGGCGCTGGCGCGGCAGCTCGCGCCGCTGCGCACGGGCGGCGGGGACGACGACGAACCACTGCTGGCCAACCTGGACTTCACCGACCTGCTGGGGCTGGGCGACGCCGCCTCGGTGGACGTCACGCGCACCTGGCGGCCGCGTTCCCTGCCGGAGCGGCTGCGGGTGCCGATCGGTGTCGGCGAGAACGGCCGGCCGGTGATGCTGGACCTGAAGGAGGCCGCGCAGGACGGCATGGGCCCGCACGGCCTGTGCGTGGGCGCGACCGGTTCCGGCAAGTCCGAACTGCTGCGCACGCTGGTACTGGGCCTGGCCGTCACGCACTCCTCGGAGACGCTGAACTTCGTCCTCGCCGACTTCAAGGGCGGTGCCACGTTCGCCGGCATGTCGCAGATGCCGCACGTCGCCGCCGTCATCACCAACCTCGCCGACGACCTCACGCAGGTCGACCGCATGGGGGATGCCATCCGGGGCGAGCTCCAGCGGCGCCAGGAGCTGCTGCGCGCGGCCGGCAACTACGCCAACATCCACGACTACGAGAAGGCGCGCGCCGCCGGTGCTCCTCTGGAGCCGCTGGCCTCGCTCGTCCTGGTGATCGACGAGTTCAGCGAACTCCTCACCGCCAAGCCGGACTTCATCGACATGTTCATCCAGATCGGCCGCATCGGCCGCTCCCTGGGGGTGCATCTGCTGCTCGCCTCGCAGCGTCTGGAGGAGGGCCGGCTGCGCGGTCTGGACACCTATCTGTCGTACCGGATCGGCCTGCGGACGTTCTCCGCGGCCGAGTCCCGCGCGGCCCTCGGCGTGCCCGACGCCTACCACCTGCCGTCCGTGCCCGGCTCGGGGTACCTGAAGTTCGGCACGGACGAGATGGTGCGCTTCAAGGCGGCGTACGTGTCGGGGACGTACCGGTCGGGCGGCCCCGAGGCCTCCCGGGGCAGCGCGCCCGCCGAGCGCCGGCCGGTGCTCTTCACGGCCTCCGCCGTGCCCGTCGCCCATCCGGCACCCGAACCCGCACGGACGCCGGCCGCCCGCGCGGAGGACGACGCGCTGGCCGACACGGTGCTGGACGTGGTCGTACGGCGGCTGGAGGGCCAGGGCGTGCCCGCGCACCAGGTGTGGCTGCCCCCGCTGGACCGGGCGCCCACGCTGGACCAGCTGCTGCCGGCGCTGGCGGTGTCCCCGGAGCGCGGTCTTCAGGCGCCGGAGTACGCGCGGCCGGGCGGGCTGGCCGTGCCGCTGGGTCTGATCGACAAGCCGTTCGAGCAGAAGCGTGAGGTGCTGTACCGGGACTTCTCTGGCGCGGCCGGCCACATGATGGTGGTGGGCGGCCCGCAGTCCGGCAAGTCCACCCTGCTGCGCACGCTGATCACGTCGTTCGCGCTCACGCACACGCCCCACGAAGTGCAGTTCTACTGCCTGGACTTCGGCGGCGGCGGTCTGGCGGCGCTGGCCGACCTCCCGCATGTGGGCGGCGTGGCCTCCCGGCTGGATCCCGAGCGGGTCCGCCGCGCGGTCGCGGAGGTGGCGGGTGTCCTCAACCGCCGCGAGCAGTTCTTCCGCAGCCACGGCATCGACTCCGTCCCGACGTACCGCAGACGCCGCGCCGCGGGTGACCTGCCCGGCGAGGCATGGGGCGACGTCTTCCTGGTCATCGACGGCTGGGGCAACTTCAAGACCGAGTACGAGGGCCTCGAGGCCGTCGTCAACGACATCGCGGGGCGGGGCCTCGGCTACGGGGTCCACGTCGTCGTGTCGGCCTCGCGCTACATGGAGGTCCGGGCGGCCCTGAAGGACCAGATGCTGGGGCGGCTGGAACTGCGCCTGGGCGACGCGATGGACTCCGAGTTCGACCGCAAGGTCGCCATGAACGTGCCGGCGGGCGTGCCCGGACGCGGCCAGGTGCCGGAGAAGCTGCACTTCATGTCGGCGCTGCCGCGCATCGACTCGACGCCCTCCGCGGAGGACCTGTCCGAGGCGACGGCACGGCTCGTCGAAGCGGTGCGGGGCGGCTGGCAGGGCCCCGCGGCCCCGACGGTCCGGCTGCTGCCGCGCCGGCTCCCGGCCGACCAGCTGCCCAAGGGCTTCGAGTTCCCGCAGCACGGCATCGCGATCGGCATCGACGAGGCGAGCCTGGAGCCGGTCTTCGTCGACTTCGACACCGATCCGTTCTTCCTCGTCTTCGGCGAGAGCGAGTCGGGCAAGACGAACCTGCTGCGCCTGATCGCGAAGCAGATCGCCGAGCGCTACACGCCGGCCGAGGCGCGCATCGTCGTCGGCGACTACCGGCGCACCATGCTGGAGGCCGTGTCGGAGGAACACCTGCTGGAGTACGCGCCGATGGCGTCGGCGATGCAGGTCCACATGGACGCGATCAACCAGTTCATGGAGATGCGGGCGCCGAAGCCGGACATCACGCCCCAGCAGCTGCGCGACCGCAGCTGGTGGAGCGGGCCGCAGCTGTTCGTCCTCGTCGATGACTACGAACTGGTGGCCACGGGTTCGGGCAATCCGCTGGCCCAGCTGGTCGAGCATCTGCCCTTCGCCCGTGACGTGGGCGTGAAGTTCATCATCGCCCGCAGTGCGGCCGGCGCCTCACGGGCGATGTACGAGTCCTTCATGCAGCGGGTGAAGGAGCTGGGCGCGCAGGGCGTGGTCCTTTCGGGCGACCCGAGCGAGGGCGACATCCTGGGCACGGTCCGGGCGCGCCCGATGCCGCCCGGACGTGGCGTGTTCGTGTCGCGCAAGCGCGGTACGTCGCTGATTCAGGTGGGGTTGCTCCAGCAACGCCACTAGAGTGACTGATCGAGTCGTCGCTCTGTGCGAGTGGACGGGGCGAACGGGGTGAACGGGGAGGCAGGAAAGGTGACTTCGCACGGGGGCGGCGCCACGGGGGACGTTCCGGACACGGGCCGGTCCTTCGACACCCTGGCCGGGGTGAATCCGCAGCTGGCGCTGGACATCCAGCACGGCGCGATGAAGGACTTCAAGAAGCGGGTCGACGCACTGCTCGTCGAGCTGGACAAGTCGGAGGCGGCCCCCGGCAAGGTCGGCGACGACCGCCTGCCGCGCGCGCAGCTCGGCTCCGCCGAGTTCAAGGAAGCACAGTTCCTCTACGACTCGTACACCCTCGTCCACGACGAGTTGGAGAACCTCTCCAAGGCCCTCAGCGCCCAGATCGAGGGCATGGGCCTCGCGGTCCACGCGTCACGGGTGGGCTACGCGAACCTGGACGAGGACATCAAGGCACGGATGAAGGCGGTCAACGCGGAGGCGGAGAGGTATTACGTGGCGGGGAGGGATCCGTACGTGCAGCAGCCCGACAAGTCGGCGGCGTCCGGCTCCGAGGGAACGAAGGAGCAGTGGTAATGGGCGAGCAGTCCAAGAACCACGAACCCCGACTCGCTCGCACGGACTTCGAGTCCATGACGCACGAGCAGCTCGCAGCCCTGCTCGACTCCGCGAACACAGCCGGTGCCTCACACCTGTCCAGCAAGCTGTCCAAGGCGGCATCGACGATCACGAAGATCGGCGACGACCTCATGACGTACGTCAAGGGGCTGGAGTGGCAGGGCGAGGGCGGCGACGCGTTCCGTGACTGGGGCGGTCAGACGGCGAGCTCCACCCTGCGGCTGGGCCAGTACGCCGAGGTGGCCTCCCGCTGGATGGGCACGGTGTCGCAGGCCATCGCCGAGGCGAAGGCGGCCATGCCGGACGTCTCCGAGACCACCCGGGCCAAGACGGATCTCGCCGACGCGCACAAGACGATCAACGTGGCGCATCAGCCGGGCGCGCACAACGACCCCGACGCCCAGAAGCTGGCCGCCACGGCCAAAACGGATGCCGCGGCCGCCCAGCACCGCATCGAGGCGGCGCGGGCCGAGGCGATCCAGCAGATGCAGAAGCTGGCGCAGACGTACGAGTTCTCGGCACAGCAGGTGAACGGGGTGTCACCGCCTACGTTCTCGCCGCCGGCAGAAAATGCGGGAACGCCCGCCTGGTGGCATTACGGTGACAAGTCTCATCTGTCTGCGGGTACCGCGTACTCGGGTCGCGGCAATTCGGGCAGTGTCTACGATTCGGGAGGTGGCGGCGCCACCGGGCAACAATCGGTCGCGCGCCACGGTGCATCTACCACCAGCGGTCACAGCGCTCCACACGTTGGCGACCGTCAGGCGCACCAGTTCCAGCCCGTCTCTCTTGGGATCGACGGCGCGGACACGCTCGCACGGACTCCTCAGCCTCCCGCCTCACCGACTCCAACGGGAACGACTCCGCCTCATCGCGAGCCATCGCTGCTCGAGCAGCCAAGTCCTGGGCCTTCCACGTTCACAGGTGGCGGACGCACTTCGGGCTCAAGCGCCTCTCCCCGTGTCCCCTCCGGCCGCGTTGCACAGGTACCCGGGGTGACCAAGCCGGCTGGAAGTATGCCGCGAATGCCTCGGGAGACTGGAATCGTCGGCGGCCGACCGGTTGTCAATGCCGGTCGTCCCACGAACGCCATCCCACGCGGAAACGTCATCGGCAAGGACAACGTTCAGGGGCGCACGCCGCTGAGCAGGGGCGTGTCTCCAGGATCCCCTGCCAGCGGGACCACTCGTAGCGGCTTGGCCGGTGGCCGACGCCTTGCGTCGGAGACTGGCAGCATCGTCGGCAATCGTCCCGGCCAGCCCGGACGAAGAAGCGGTCGCCCTTTCACTACGGGTGGTTCCGGATTGGTCCGCCCGTCTTCCAATGCCGCCGAAAACACGAACGGTTCGGCGACCGGCCGCGTAGGTTCTGGAAGTCGTTCCTCTGGCTCACGCAGGGAGCCGGAGCAGCAGGAGGGCCGTCGGCCTGATTACCTCACCGAGGAGGAGGAGACCTGGACGCGGAATGGCCATCGGACTCTTCCACCAGTGATCGACTGAGTTCGAGACCATTCACTTCAGGAAGTGATATGCGTACCAGAGGCCCGTGGGCACGATGGCCGCTGTCGGCCGCTTCGGTAGGTCTCGGCCTGCTCCTTATGGGCATTGCCGCTACGCCGGCCTATGCCGAGTCGGTCCGGGCACGTCAGTGGCACCTCGATGCCATGCACACGGATGAAATGTGGAAGGAGAGCACGGGGCGCGGTATGACCGTGGCTGTCATCGACTCCGGTGTGGATGACTCTCTGACCGACTTGAAAGGGCAGGTCCTCGATGGTAGGGACTTTTCTGGCCAGCGCGGCGACGAACATACTGACATCGACGGTCATGGCACGGACATGGCTGCTCTGATCGCCGCCAACGGGGCTCGGGGAACACTCAACGGTTCGTATGGCCTCGCGCCCGGAGTCAAGGTCCTGCCCATCCGCATGCGTTACTCGACCGAGAACTTCGGCCAAGTCGACGCAGGTGCCGCGTTCTCAAGAACTCTCTCGAAGGCCATCCGGTACGCGGCGGAGTCAGAGGCGCAGATCATCAACCTCTCTCTGGGGAGCAGCAATTCGCCGGGCCGAAAGAACGTAGGCACCCCACAACTCGAAAGTGCCGTCAAGTACGCCTTGGACAAAGGCAAGCTCCTCTTCGCGGCGGTCGGGAACAGCGGTGACAAGTCCAACCTGCCGGGATATCCGGCGGCGACACCCGGCGTCGTCGGCGTCGGGGCCGCGGATCAAAACGCCAAAGTAGCCTCCTTCTCGCAGCGCGGGGCCCAGGTCGACCTGGTGGCGCCGGGCGTGGACATGGTTCACGCCTGCCGTGGCGGGAGCCAGATCTGCAAGTCCGAGGGGACCAGCGACGCCACTGCCATCGCTTCCGCCTCGGCAGCCCTCATCTGGTCCAAGCATCCCGACTGGACGAACAACCAGGTTCTCCGCGTCATGCTGAACACAGCCAGCAAGCCCTCGGGCGGCGAAAAGCGCAGTGACTACGTCGGCTACGGCGGAGTCCGCCCTCGGGTTGCTCTGCAGAGTCCTGGTGATCCCGGTGCTGCCGACGAATACCCGCTCCCCGATCTGGCTGCCGCAGCTTCCAAGTCCCCGACCCCCGAGACTTCCGCGTCATCAGAGGCAGCCGCCGGCGGAGAGGCGGACGACAGGCATGAAACCGCCGCAACCTCGCAGACGGACGACGGGAACAACACCTCCCTGTGGATCGGCCTGGGCATCGCAGCCGCCGCGCTGCTCGGCGCCGCTGTCGCCGTTCCGGCCATCCGCGCCCGCCGCAACCGCCCGGCTCCCGCCATACCGACAGCGCCGCCGATGCCGCCCGCGTACCAACCGTATGCACAGCCCCCACAGCAGTACCCGCCCTACGGCACGCCACCCGGCACGCCACCCGATGGAGCGCCTCGCCAACCGGGGCAGCGTCCATGAGCACGAGCAGTTGATCGAGCAGCTTTCAGTGACAGTCGGGAGGACAGCCATGTCGTTCGATGAGATGTGGGGCCAGGCCCGGAGCAGTGCCGCGGCCCGCCAGCACAGCAGCATGCAGTTGAACCAACTGCCTTCGGATCCCGGAGGAAGTACCCCCGGGAAAAAACTCGTCGCAGATTCAGGGTTCCTCCGAAACCGGGCGAAGAATGCAGGCACCGTACGCGATGATTTCGCGAAGGTCGACAATGACGCCATGAAGCAGACCGATCAGGTTGGCGGCAGCCTGAAGGGTTTCAAGTCAGGTCCAGCTTTCTCAACGTTCCTCACCAGGTGGCGCAGCCAGATGAAATACGTCGAAGGACTGCTCGCGAACGACATTACAGTCGCCTTGCACTCCAGCGCGAATGACTACGCAGCGCGCGAGCAAAAAGAGAAGGCACGTCACAGCAGCGAGAAACTCAAGTGATCTGAACTGGACGGGGACTCATGCTGGACTACCAGACTCTTTTGCATGCCGACTTCACCGAACTGTCTGAGGTGGTGACCAAGTGGAGCAAGCTGCCTGAAGGATTCAAAAAGGTTCACACTCAATACACGAATACCGTTGAGAAGGACCTGGAGGGTTCTGACTGGAAAGGGGAGGGCGCCACCGCCGCCCTGAAGAAGGTGCAGCTCGTTGGAAAGCAGATCATAGCTGCATCGGACGAGGCACAGGACGTACACAAGATACTCGATGATGCTCACGAGATCTTCACCCGATCACAGAAGAAGCTGAAGGACCTCAGACACGACATCGAGTCGGATAAATATCTCTCGATCAAAGCCGATGGCGAGGTCTATTTCGACCCCCCGCACGATACTCCTACTGAGCACATTGCGGCGCTGAACAAGGGATACCAGGAAACCCTGCAGGCTTATCGAAGCAGTATCCGGTCAGCGATCGATACCGCCCAGGAAACGGACGAGACGCTGCACTGGGCGCTGAGCCAGGATTACAACGGTCGGAATAAGGGATTCAACCCGAAGGAATACAGCAGTATCGCCGACGCCAAGAAGGGGCGTGAGCAGGCGGACAAGGATCTCACGGAGCTCGAAAATCTGACCGGAGACAAGGGAAAGCTGGGCCTGGCATCAGCCAACGACTCATTGGACCCCGCGACGCTTCGCCGCATCAACGCTCTTATGTCTCGCCACGAGGGCGATCCCTATTTCGCCGAGAAGTTCGCGACTCACCTGGGTGGCAAGGGGACCTTGGAGTTGTGGACGCGTATCGCCGACAGAGTGCAAACCGGCGATGACCAGACGAAGGCGTCGGCAGCCATCCAGAAGTCTCTGAGCTTCACCCTGGCGACCGCGTCGCACTCCGACAGCGCCGCGATGGACCGCTGGAAGCACGAAGTCATCGCCGAGGGCGGCAAGCAGATCAACTACCTCGACAGAGGAAGAGGCGTCCTTCAGAACGGTCCATACGGGTTCCAGGTAATGAGTAGCCTGATGCGCTACGGAAGTTACGACAAGGACTTCCTCGACGATTACGGACAGAAACTCATCGGGTTCGAGAAGTCTCACAAGGACGAGGAGCCGAACGATCTCTGGCGGGCGGACGGGGACAGCGCGCCCTACCTGAACTTCGGATCAGGAAGTGATCAGGGTGTCGATCCCATGGCAGGCTACATGGAGGCGTTGGGGCATAACCCGGACGCCGCGAAAGACTTGTTCTACTCAAAGGACTGGGACAACGACAGGAAACTAGATCCCGACCTGCAATATCTGCTGAAAGATCGCAAATGGCCAGACGGGAACCCCTTCGCGAAGGATCACAGGGGCTTCGGCTATGACGAACTGGGGCACGCCTTGGAGGCTGCAACACTTGGAAAGCCATACGACGCCCCCGACGAAGAGCTGCACCGTGACGACACAACCGCAAATATTATGGAGCAGGTAGTCGTAACCGTGTCCGATGACATGGGTTTCGTTGACGACAAACCTGGCATCGGCAACAGTCTCGCCCGGATGGGGGCGGGGTACATGGACGACCTCAACTGGGCGACGATTGACGAGGGGGGGCGTGGGTCGATCGAGGGACGCGACGATCTATACAACCACGACGGCGAAGGTCACCTCGACCTCAAACAAGCAACCGCCAGCCATTTCCTGTACAACGTTGCCCAAGGGGACAGCGGCTACAAGATCTTGTCATCTGCGCAGCACGCGTTCACCCTTGGCGCTCTGGAAACAAACGGGAACTCTTCGAGCGATATCCACAAGCTCCTCAACAATGGCGGCTACGTGCACGGAATCCTGGACGAAGCGCGCATCTCATACCTCGATAAGCAGTACGGAGACAAAACCGACGAAATCAACGATAAGCTCGGGGAATCAGCTGGGTGGAAGAAATTCGGGGTCAGTCAAGGAATTGGACTGGCAACAGGTCTCGCACTCCTACCTGTGGGAGGTCCTGGGGTCTCGGCAGCTGCAGCATTCGTGGTACCCGCTCTAGTCGAGGGAGCGACAGGTGCCATAGAAACGCAATGGGGGAACGAGATCGATCAGGAGACGAAAGAGAAGGAAGCTGACCTCTCCAACAAGAACCGTATGACCGTCACTCGTTTCAGCAATCTCGGGCAACTTCGAGCGATGACACCCGCCTTGCTCTACATGAAAGAACATGGCGGTCACGACTACACAGACGATGTCCTGAACGCGTACGATCGCGGCGCCAATGTCTCGGACCGCACAGACGGAGGTCGTCGATGATCCAGCATCGAGCTCTTCTTGCCGGCGGGATGCTTGTTCTTCTTGCGTGCACTGGATGCGGAGGTGATGAATCTGCGCACGGAGGTGACGCTCTGAAACACGCATGCGACGGTGTCCTGGACTCCGCCGCGATCAAGGAGGCGAGTAAAAGCGATAAATTCAGCCGCCTGCACGACGTCTCCAAGTCGGAGTCTCACGCCTCCGCCGCGAAGACACTCATCAAGGAAGATCACGCCGCCTTCGTCTGTGATATTGGCATTGACGACGCACCGCCTGGCGGAAACCACGGCCTGTCAATAAAATTCGCACCCAACGTCGGCCACCTGTTCTCGGAAGAAGAGAATAAAAGTTATAGCTCCTACAAAGCTTACAAGCTCGGGGGAGGCTCTCAGGCAACTATCGAGTCGGGGAGCGCTGACGTTTACTTCACGTGCAAGAGATCGGACACTACAGATCCGATGACCGTTACCGGAACGCTCGTCAACGACCTTGACCTGTCCGAAGAAGCAAGGTTGCGGATTATATTCCGGTCCTCCCTGAAGATGGTAAAGCTACTAAAGTGTGCCAACGCCATCAAATTCCCGGCGCCCGAGACGATGAAGCCTCTTCCTATGGACAAGGACTGACCGCAGTGGTCAGCGTCGGATGAGGGCGAGGCTGGTGACCAGTGTGGCTGTTTTTCTGTTTTTTGCTTACTGCCCTTCTGGTCTGTCTCGCTCTCGCCGATCAGCCTCGGCTCTACTGGCGGTCCGCTGCCTGGTGGTTTCGGGATCCTGCGGCGCATGAGCCGTCGGATGCCGCCTTCGCCTGGAACGTAGGGTGTTGTTCGTCGGGGCCGCGGTGCTGGTGTCCCAGGGGTGTAGTGCGCTGGGCGTTGCGGACGAGTTCCCGTGGAACGGGGAGGAGTTGCGGCGGGCCGTCGTGTGGGTGGCGGTTACACCTGGTACGAGCATTTCGCGCCGGCCGCCCGGCTGGGCAAGGCATGCAGTGTGCTGTTGCCCGTGGATGACATGCTCGCCGCGACCAGGGTCGCCTCTCGCTTCGATGGGCGGGATCTGGGGTTGAGCAGCCATCCGTTCGACGGTTCGACCTCGGTGAGTGAGCCTGCGGGGCTGCCCGTGACCTGTCGGGCCAACGGCATCGCCGTCGCCGTCGAGACGTCCGCGGGCAGCGAGGACCCCTTCGTCAGCGACAACGGCTTCGCCGGGACGTCCGTGTCCTGCCCGTTCCGCTCGGGCAGGGGTGGTCGGGTTACCTCGCCGAAGAGGACGACCGGCTGGATGTGTCCGTTCTGTTGGACTGCGAGAACTGGGGGCCCGAGCGGGGCAGCGGGATCCTGGTGAGCCTCGATGCGTCCGTGGACGGCGTCGGTGGCGTAGAGCGGGCGCGGTTCGCGCGGATCGCCACCCGGACCGCCGCGAAGGCGGCCGGGAAGACCGGGTGCGAAGCCGCCTCCGGCAGTCGTATCGAGCGTGCCGAGGGGACTTCGGCCGTCTCCCGGGTCCGCGGCCGCCGGGCGCGGGGCACCTGCGCCGGCACGGGGTTTCAGGCCACCGTGACCGAGACGCCTGCACATATCTCGCCCGTCGAGGTCTGTCTGCTCGGGGACGTTCTGCGGCTGACCGTCGCCTATGGCGCGTTCGGCAACGTCGAGCATGTCAACGGGCGTGGGCCCTATGCCGGTTTCGACGAGCCGGCCGGGGGCGAGGGGCTCGTCGTCTGGGGGACGGCCACCTGTGCGGGCGCGCAGGGCACCGCCCTGTACACCGCCACGCCCGTCCGGGGATCAAGCCGCAGTTTCGTGTCCCGGCCGCTGACCGGGCGGGAACGCACGGACCTGAGGCAGTTCGCCACTCGGTCCGCCGTCCGGCATCACTGCGGGACGCCCGTGCTGCCCTGAGGCGTCTGTGGGACGGCCGGTGCAGGGGAGACCGCCCGGCGGCGGCCTCCCCTGCCGTACGGCTAGGGTCCGTTCAGCCCATCAGCATGCGGAAGCGGGCCGCGTTGCCCTTGTCCGTGTCCTGGTAGCCGATGACCGACTCGTCGAGCAGCTGGGCGATGCGGGCCAGCTTCTGGGACATCTGGTCCATCTGCTCGCCGCTGTCCCGCTGGATCTCGACGTAGGCCGTCTTCGCCTCGCCCTCCCAGGTCTCGGCCACTGCCTTGACCCGGCGCATGAGGGTCTCGAGCTGCTCGGACAGGTTCTTGGCCGTGTTGCGGACGTCGACGGCGGCCTGGGTGACCGTGTCGTAGTTGACCGCTGTGCGGTCGGCGCCGAAGCTCATGGTGCGTCTCTCCTCGTGAAGGGCGGGCGGGTCAGGCGAGGTCCGTGATGCGGCTGGTGACCTGGTAGGAGTTGTCCACCTTCCGGATGTGGGAGATGCGCTCCTGCTCCTGGTCGGTGAAGCCGCCGACACTCGCCCGCATCGCCTCCTCCAGGTCGACGAGGTCGTCCTGGAGCTTCTTGAGGTTCCTGTTCACACCCTGCTGGACGGTGTCGAACTCCTTGCCCGCCGCTCCCTTCCAGCCGGCCTGGATCATGTCCACCACACGGTTGAGCGAGGTGACCCGCTCGCTGACCTGGTGGTGGAAGTCACGGATGTCATTGGCCAGTCCCGTGAGCGCGTGTGCGCTGAGATCAACGCCCGAAGCCATAGGTTCTTGCCCTCCCTCTTGCAGCGGCGGCGACCTTCACCACCGCGACGGGTTCGCCGGAGCTCGTGAGCCCGGCTCTCCTGGCGGGCAAGACATGCCGCATCCCGCGCGACGCGCGGTCGCAGCGTCGCACCGCCCCCGTGCGATACCACACGTGTGATATCCGCAGCCACTCTAGTCACTGGGCAGGGTCCTTCCAACTGCAAAGACGGGACAGGGGAGTTCCTTCGGCCAGTACCGTGACCAGTACTGTGACCGGCACGGTGTTCACCACTCGGAAGACCTGGAAAGACCCGGGAAGCCCCGGAAAGAAAACCCGGAAAGACCTGGACGACTCGGAAGGGGTCACTGCGGCATGACTGAGACGGCTGAGGAGATCAAGGCGCGCAAGGAGCGCGAGCGGGACGAGCTGTACGCCCTCGACATCTCCGGCGTCGAGTGGCACTGCGCGCCCGGTACCGAGGAGCACGAGGAGCGCGTCGAGATCGCCTATCTGCCCGACGGTGCCGTGGCCATGCGGTCCTCGCTCGACCCCGACACCGTGCTGCGGTACACGGAGGCCGAATGGCGGGCCTTCGTCCTCGGCGCGCGGGACGGCGAGTTCGACCTGGAGCCCGCGGCGCACAACGGCGGGCTCACGGCGGTGCAGGGGGACGAGCCGGCGGCGCAGAGGGACGAGCCGGCGGCGCCGTGACGCGTCGGCGGGACGGCCTCACCCGAAGGCGTACCTCCGGTTCCAGTGTGCCGCCTCACGCCGAAGGCGTACCTCCGGTCCCAGCGTGCCCGCCTCACCCTGACGGGTGCCTCCGGCGCCGCCGTACGTCCCGCGCGACGACCGCCGACCCCGTGATGAGCGTCGCCAGGACGACGGTCGCGCCGACGGCATAGACAGCGTACCGCCGGTCGCGCTCCTCGGGGGTCTCCGCGAGAAAGAACGGTGCCACATCGGGGGCGGGCCGGCCGGTGGGGCCGGGGTCGGGGGACGGGGTGGACGGCGGATCGGCGAGGTCCGACTCCTGGACGGCGCGGACGGGGTCGACGACGCCCCAGCCGACGAAATTGTCGTGGCCGTTGACGACACGCTCGGCCGTCTGTTCGATCTGGGTGATGATCTGGGCCGGGGTCCAGTCGCGGTGCTTCTCCTTCAGGAGGGCGGCGACGCCCGCGACGAACGGGGCGGAGAAACTGGTGCCGCTGTCGGCGCACTGGCCACCGCCGGGGACCGTGGAGACGATGTCCACGCCGGGTGCGGCCACGCCGACGAACGAACCCGCCTGCGAGAAAGACGCGCGTTCGTTGTTGCGGTCGGAGGAGGCCACGGCCAGGACGCCCGCGAAGGCGGCCGGATAGGTGGCCTTGGCCTTGCCGTCCAGGCCGTCGTTGCCCGCCGAGGCGACCACGACGACGCCCTTGCCGATCGCCTCGCGCACCGCCCGCGCCAGGTCCGAGGTGGCCGAAAGCGGCTTGGTGGTGTCCTGGGAGATGTTGATGACGTCGGCGCCGCGGGAGACGGCGTAGCTGATCGCCTGGGCCATGGTGTCCGAATCGCCGCTGCTGTCGGCGTCGTTCTGCCGGATGGGGATGATCGTGGCGTTGGGCGCGAGACCGACGAAGCCCGTGCCCTCGCGGGGGCGGGCCGCGATGATGCCGGCGACCTTCGTGCCGTGGCCCACCTCGTCGTCGGTCGGATCGCCGCCCTTCTTCCCGGCCAGGTAGTCGCGGCCGGACGCCTCGTCGACGACCGGTGCGAGCTGCGGGTTCTTGTCGTCGACACCGGTGTCGATGACGGCTACGCGGACACCCTTGCCCTTGTCGGTGCCCTGCCACAGCTGGTCGAGCAGCACGCGCTGGAGGAACCAGGGGGTTCCCTTGATCTGCTTGGCGGGGAACGTGCACGCGCCACTCCCGTCCAGCCGGACCGGCCGCGGGACGGGCGCCGTCCGCGGAGCCGTGCCGGTGCCCAGGGCGGTCAGCAGCACGGCGGCGGTCAGCAGCGTTGCCCTTGTCGGCAGCACTCCCACGGCGCTCCTCGCTCCTCGTGCTTCCTCGTGTCCGTTCCTCATGACCATTCCCGGGGGCGGGACGGCTCACGAACCCTGCGGCTGCCGCGCGCTGTTGGTGTCCAGCCGGGGCCCCTTCGCCAGCAGCTCCGACCAGGCGGCGGGCACCTTGGCGGGCCGGACGTTCTCGTAGCCGAGCTTGACCTGGGCCTCGCTGGGCTCGGGGGTGCCGTCGGAGTTCTTCCCGCCGTCCGCGCCGATCCTCGATGTACGGCTGTCGCTGTCGCCGTTGGCCTGGACGGCGTACCGCAGGCCCGTGTCGGTGATCAGGAAGAGGGCGCCGGCGCCGGTCTCGGTGCCCTGGAACTGGGTGTAGAGCAGACCGGTGCCGGGGGTGACGTAGGTGCTGGTGCCGTCGGCGGTGTTCTCCAGGGGGTAGCCGGTGCCGGCCCAGGTGCTGAGCGTGGTGGTGTTGTCCTCGCCGACGTCGCGCAGCACGCTGCACACCGTGTCGCGGCCCGCGCGGTGCGAACCGGAGTCCGTGGAGGCCGCGGAGACCGAGTTGACCTGCCGGGCCCGCTCGCGGGGCCAGTTCGCGGCCTGTCCGGCGAACGGTTCGGGGGCGGCGGTGAAGTCCTGGAGTCCCACCGTGCGCGCCTGGCCGTTCATGTTCAGCACGGTCGTCTGGGGCGAGGAGATGAGCAGCCAGGCGGTGAACTCGCTGACCGGGCGCACCTCACCGGGAAGGACGACGTAGTACTTGGTGCCCTCGCCGGTCTCGGCCCTGAGGACCATGCCGACCCTGTTCTCCGCGTCCGACAGTCCGCCCGGCACGTGCGCGAGCGTGCCGACGCCGGGAGGCAGCCTCGGGAACCGGATGTCGTCCCCCTCGTGGAGGGTGGCGAGCCATTCCTTGCTGACGAGTTGCGGCGCGCGGGTCCCGACGAGCGCGGTCGTCAACGCGTCGGACTCGTTCCCCGTGACGGCGTACGACGTCCCGTGCGCGTCGACGAGGTAACGGTCGCCGGTGCGGGTGCGGACGTAGAGGACGTCGCCGCCCGAGAGGCGGTGTGCGTCGTCCATCGTGTTCGCGTCCCGCTGCGCCAGGACGAACGTCGCCTGCTGGACGGTCTCGCCCTTGCCGCCGGGTTGTTCGCACACCGCCCAGCGCTTGTCCCGGCCCGCCTCGTCGGCCGAGGGCAGCCGGTCCGGGGCGTAGGGGATGCCGAGGATGGGGCCGCGCGGCAGCTTGCCCGAGTCGAGGATCTTGTCGCCGACCTGGATGACCTCGTAGTCGGCGCCGTTCATCAGCAGGCGTGCGGAGGCGAGGTTGAGGACCGGGTGCAGCCGGGTGGTCTTCCCGGTCTTGAGGACGACGTAACGGGTCGTGGACTGCTTGCCGACGATGACGCGGGTGCCGGGCTTGTCCCAGCCGGAGGGGGCGGTGGGCTGGAACATCCCCCAGGCGCCGAAGGCGGCCAGCGTCAGCGCGCCGGCGACCAGGCTGGGCACCACCGCGCGCAGTGGCCTGGGCGCCCCTTCCTCCGAGCCGGACGGCGAGGGTTGGAGGAAGGAGGCGAGGGTACGCCTCTTCGCGAACGTGTAGGCGTTGAGTTCGTCCCGCCGTGATGCCATGAGTGCCTGTTTCTCCCCCGTTGTCGCACCCGCGGGAAGCCGCCCCCGCCCTGCGATGTCAGACCCGCCCCCTACTATGCATGGTGTCCGTGGGGACTGGTGGAGCGGGTAGGGTACCTGGGCCTTTCCGGGGTTCAAGTGCGGTGTCCGTACCGCCCGGTTGTGAGCAGGCCAGGGGCAGGACGGGGGAATACGGTGAGGGCTTCCGGTACGCGGTCGCGACCGCGCGGGCGCGCGGGTTCGGAGGGGTCCCGGCCGCCGGTGCAGGATCCCTCCCGGCAGTGGCCGGCGGGTTCCGACGGCGTGCGGGCCGGGGAGGTGCCGCAGTTCAGGATGCGGCTCGCCCAGGCCGGGTCGTTCCGGGTGCAACGGCTCGTGCTGCTCGAACTCGCGGTCGCCGTGCTGGTCGTCGGCTGGGTGGTGAGCCCGCTCGCCCTGATGCCGGCCGCGGTCGTCGCGGTGGCGTTGGTACTGCTGGCCGTGGTGCGCCGCAGGGGCCGTTCGCTGCCCGAATGGCTGGTGACCGCGCGCGGGTTGAGGGCGCGGCAGCGGCGGGCGGCGGCCACCGCGATACCGCCCGGCACGGAGCCGGCTCTGGTCCCCGCTCTGGAGTGTGAGCCGGACTTGCGGACGTACTCCTACGGGGTGCGTGATCGGCGGTCGGTCGGGCTGGTCGGGGACGGGACGTTCGTCAGCGCCGTGTTGCAGGTGGAGGCCGGGCCGACGGCGTTGCGGGCCGAGTTGAGCCGGCAGCCGTTGCCGCTCGGGCTGGTGCGGGACGCGCTCGAGGTGGACGGGATACGGCTGGAGTCGGCGCAGATCGTGCTGCACACGCAGCCGGCGCCGGCGCTGCATCTGCCGCAGCAGTCGGTGGCCGTCGCCAACTACCTGCCGTTGCAGCAGCAGTCGGGGACCCCGGCCGTGCGGATCACCTGGATCGCGCTGAAGCTCGATCCGGAGCTGTGTCCGGAGGCCGTGGCCGCGCGCGGGGGCGGACTGGCCGGGGCGCAGAGGTGTGCGGTGCGCGTCGCCGACCACCTGGCCAGCCGGCTGACCGGTGCCGGTTTCCGGGCCACGGTGCTCGACGAGGAGGGGCTGATCGCCGCGCTCGCCACCTCCGCCTGTGCCAATCCGCTGGTGACCGCCGAGGCGGGGCGCGGTACGGCGCGCGAGCGGCGGACACAGGAGTCCGGGCGGAACTGGCGGTGCGACAACCGCCGGCACACGACGTACTGGATGGGACGGTGGCCCCGGCTGGGGGGAGCCGAGTCGCTGCCGCGGTTCCTCGCCCGGGTCACCGCGATACCCGCGCTGGCCACGACGTTCAGCCTCACCCTCGCGCGTGGCGAGCGGCAGGAGGTGTCGCTGTGCGGGCACCTGCGGGTGACCGGGCGCAGTGACGACGAGCTGGTCGCCGCCCGGCGGGCGTTGCAGGACACGGCGCGGCAGGCCGGTGCCGGGCTGGTCCGGCTGGACCGCGAGCAGGTGCCCGGCATGCTGGCCACACTTCCCCTGGGAGGCGCACGGTGACGACTGTTCCGACGCCTCCGGCGGGTGTTCCGATGCCCGCACCGGGTGTCGCGGTACCGCCGCCGGGTGTCGCGGCACCGCCGACGGCCGTTCCCATGCCCTCGTCGGCCGTTCCGCCGCCGGGTGTCGCGATGCCGGGTGTTGCGATGCCGGGCGTTCCGACTGCGGGCGTTCCGACTGCGGGTGCCCCGACTGCGGGTGCCCCGACTGCGGGTGTCCCGATGCCGGGGCCGGTGGCGCCGATGGCGCCGATGGCGCCGGTGCCGGCATCCGCCGTTCCGGACACCGGGACGGCACCCGGTACGGACCCGGCTCGACGGTCCGGGATCGGAGGGTGGCTGCGGCACGGGCTCGGGCGTGGGCTGGTCGGGCCCCGGCACGGGCGTCACTCGCTGCCCGCCCAGGACCTGGACGCCCTGTGTCTGCCCCTCGGGGACGACGGTGTCGTGGCCGGTGTGGACGCCGGGGGCAGGCCGGCCGTGCTGGGCGTCAACAGGCCCACGCCGTACGACGTCGTACTGATCGGCGGGCTGTGGACGGCGCAGGTGCTGGCGCTGCGCACGGCGGCGACGGGCGCGCGGGTGGCCGTGGAGACCGGGCGGCCGCAGGCCTGGGTGCAGATGGTGCACGCCATGGGCGGCGGGCAGAACGGACTCGCCGTGTACGACGTGGGGCGGGTGCCGCCGCAGGGCGCCTCGGCCGGCACTCCGGTGCTGGTGGTGCGGGACTGCGGTATGCGACCGCCGCGCGGGCGGGTGGTGTCCGGGCCGTGGCAGGCGGTGCTGACGCTGTTGCCGTACCTCAGCCCGGTCGCTCCGCGGCTCATACGGCAGGCGCGGCTGGTGGGGGTGCAGCGGGTCTCGCCCGACGAGGCGGCCGAGCTGGGCCGCACCATGGCGCTCCCCCGCTCCGAGACCGACGCGCTGCCCACGCTGCACGACGGCATGACGCTCTGGTGCACCGAGCGCGACCGGCAGTACGTGATGACGCAGCCCACGGATGCCGAGATCGGGCTGCTGGGGACGCCGCGCCGGATGGACTGAGGGGCGGCCGGGCGCCGGCCGTCCGGCAGGCGAGCGGGTGGCCAACGCTCCGCAGTGGGCGGGCGCGGGTGCCTTGACGGCTCCTCCCCCGCCGTCGCCGTACGGTCCGTCGCGTCCGGGCGCCGTGCGTGCGCTGCGTCGGCCTTCGGGCGTTGCGTCGGTCTCCGTGCGCTGCACCGGTCCCCTGCGCTCCACCGGTCCCGTGCGCCCTCGTACTTCAAGCAATGGAAGCAGTGAACGGAAGGATCTTGCTGCGTGAGTTTCGGCCCGCCTCCCTCGATGTACACACAGTCCGCCGTGACGGCGGACGATCAGCGCAAGAAGCGAAGAAGGACGTTCGGCGTGGTCGCGGCCGTCCTGGCCGTCGTGCTCGCCCTGGGGTCCGTGGTGGTCTGGGCCGTGAACGGCTCGTCCTCCGGGAAGGAGCCGGAGAAGGCGGCCGACGCCCCGAGCCGGCTCGACGTCAGGGAGACGGTCGAGAAGCGGCCGGCCAGCGCCACGGGGGCGCTCGCCTTCCGGTTCTCCGCCGACGACATGTCCGCGGGCGAGATGTACGACATGCCGGGCATGTGGGCGACCGACAAGATCCTCGCCAAGGGGATCAACCGGACCCTGCTCGGGTTCAGAATAGGCACCGACTCGGTCGCGGGCGACGAGACCTGGAGCATTCGGTTCGACGGACCGATCTGCGGCACGACGCCCCGGGTCAGCGTCGAGAACCGCACCGCGATCCTCTTCCGGGAGAACGCCGACAAGCACGCCCTGTGCGACCGGGTCGCGTTCGTGGACCTCGACGACGGCGAGACCGTGTGGACGAAGAAGATCCCCCCGGCCAGGGTGAGCGGCAAGCCCGGCGTGCCCGACACCTCCGCCCTCCAGGCGACGCCCAACGTGACCCTGACGCACGCCACGGTGGCCGTCACCTGGGGCAACGGCACGGACGCGTACGCCATGGACGACGGGAAGCGGCTGTGGCGGAACAAGAGCACGGACGCCTGCATGCACATGGGCGCCGGCGGCGGCAAGGCCCTGCTGATACGGCTCGAGTGCCGGGACGACTCCAAGCCCGCGGGCCAGTCGGCGTACCGGATACGGAAGGTCGACGCCCGTACGGGGCACACCGTGTGGACGTACACGGTGGCGAAGAACGTCACGGACGTCCGGCTGGTGTCCAGCGATCCGGCGGTCCTCGCGGTGGCGGCCGGTGACGTCGAGATCACCGATGTCCTCTCGCTCGACGAGCACGGCAAGTACCTGGCCACCATCCGGGTGCAGAAGGGCAAGTATGTCGCCGAGTGCGTCGACGACGTGGGCTATCTCAACGTGGAGAACTGCCCGACGATCGTCGTCGGCGACGGACAGGTCTTCCTGATGAGCGAGGAGCAGGGCGACCTCATCAACAACGCCAACTGGATCGTGGGCTTCGACCTGAAGACCGGGAAGACGGTCAAGAAGTTCGACTCCGGGCGCGACGCGCTGCTGTACCCGCTGCGGATGAGCGGCGACCGGCTGCTGGCGCTGCGCGAGAGCAGCGACCACATCTCCCCCATGGCGCTGATGAGCCTCGATCCGGAGAGCGGCAAGGTGACTCCGTATCTGTACTTCGATCTGCCGTCGGAGGGCTGGACGTTGACCTCGCAGACGTTGAGCGACATCCGCGTCGAGGACGGGCGCGTCTTCTTCGGCTCCAAGACGGCGTCCGGTCCGGAGAAGAAGACGTGGCAGTGGCTGGTGGTCGGCCTGGAGAGCGTCACCCGGCGTGCGGAGTCCCTGCCGATGCCGAAGACGAACCAGGACCGGTGAGTGGGTTTTCCGCCGGTTCATCCGATTCGTTCGGTGTCGGCGGCGGCAGACGGGGGCGGATCGGGCACGTGACGACGGAGCGTGGAGGAGTGGAGGGGTGGGCGGCCCTGCCCTGGGGACGCTTGTGGTGATTAGGCTGGGACAGGGCGCGACACCGGAACCGTGGCGGGCCGTCGGCCCGCCAGGGGGAGAACCGGGCGGATTCGGACGACGTCGGACAGGGTCGGGCGAAGTCGGACGACATCACACAACTCACACGGCGAGAGTGGTTGCCCCAGCACGGCACGAGGACGCTCGACCACACCAGGAGGAATTGTGAACAGCGATCGGAACGGGTTCGGCGGGGGCTGGGCCACACCCGACGACGACCAGTCCGACGCCGAGTCCGCCATCGAGATGACGGGCGAGTTCACCATCGACTACGCGGCGCCCGCCTGGTACACGCAGAACGCGGCGGGCGGGTCGGACGACACCAGCGGTGACGACGTCGCTTCCACTCCCGAGGGTTCCTCGGGAGCGGGGGCGGGGGTGGATGCGGAAGCGGGTGCGGAGGGGGTCGGTGTGTCGCCCGCGGCCTCGGCCGGTCCGGCGCCGGTTCCGGCGCCTGCGCCTGCGCCTGCTGCTGCGCCCGTGCCTGCGACGTTTCCGGTGCCGCCGGTTCCCGCTGCCGCTCCCGCTCCCGCGCCCGCCGCGCAGGTCGGGCCTTCGGCAGCGGACGGGGATGCCGTCGACGCGTCGAACGTCTCGTCCGGGGACGGGTTCCCCGTGTGGACGCCGCCGACCGCGCCGGAACCGGCGGAGGCCCGGAGCGCGGACGCCGAGGGGGACGGAGACCTCGGGAGCGGCGCGACCATGAAGTTCTCCCCCGCGGCACTCCAGCGCGAGTTCGGGGAGCGGACGGCCGCCGAGGATGCCGCCGGCTCGCAGGAGTCCGGTGACGGGGCGTCGGCCTCCGTCGCGACCCCTGCGGAGGAGCAGTCGGAGGGCGAGCAGAGCGGCAAGGAGCAGTCGGCCGACGCCGGTTCGACGCCCGACGGTTCCGCCGGTGCCGGTGACTTCGAGTTGGGTGCGCCGGACTCCGGTGACGCGGGCGACGTGACCGACGCGGCTGCCGCGACTGCCGGCGAGGTCGGCGGTGAGGCCGAGGGGGCGGGTTCCGCCGGTACGGACTCCGCCGGTACGGGCTCCGAAGCGGGCGTCGGCGGGCAGGCGGCCACCCCCGGTGACGCCGTAACGAATTCTCCCTCCGGGGCCGCCGTGGCCGGGCAGTCCGCGCCCGAGGCCGCTGCCACCGGGCAGGCCGCTCCCGGTGACGCGGCGCCGGGGTGGATGCCTCCGCCGGTGCCGGGGACCGCGCTCCCTCCGTTGCCGCCCGCGTATCAGCCGGCGGCGCCCGCGCCGACGGCTCCGTGGCCGGGTGCGGCGCAGTCCTCCGACGGGTCCGCGCCGCCCGCCGCGGCTCCGGCGTCGCCCGGGACCGGTCCGGAGCAGTCCCGCCCCGGCCCGGAGCAGCCGGCCGTACCGCCGCGGCAGCCGTCGCAGCAACCGCCGTTGCCGCCGCAGGCGCCGCAGGTACCGCCCGCCGCGCAGCAGCCGCCCGCCGGCTGGAACCAGGCGGCGCCGCCCGTCGCGCCCGGCCCGCAGCCGGGGTACGGGTTCCCGCAGCCCCCTGCCGAGCCGGGACCCCGGACGCCCGACCCGGCCACCCCTCAGCCCGGTTACGGGTTCCCGCAACCCCCCGCCCAGCCGACACCCCACACCGGACCCCAGACCCCCGACCCGGCCGCCCCGCAGCCCGGTTACGGGTTCCCGCAGCAGGGTGGGGCGCCCGTGCCCACGCCGGGTGGTTACGGGTTCCCGCAGCCGCCCGCGCCGGATGCGGGGTCCGCCCAGCCGGCGCCGCCGCCCGCCCCGTTCGGGCAGCCCCAGGGACAGGCACCCGCAGCACCTGCGCCCGGCTTCCCGCCGGCGGGGCCGCAGCCGCACCCCCAGCCCAGTGGGTACGGCTTCCCGCAGCCCCCTGCCCAGCCCCAGCCCCAGCCCGGCCCGCAGGGGCAGCCGCCGCAGGCCCCGCAACCGCCGCAGCCCGCGCAGCCGCCCGTCGATCCCCGTGCCGGTGCCGCCTGGCCGCAGCCCGTCCAGCACGACCAGCGGCAGCCCACCAACCCCGGTGCGGCGCCCCTCGGTTACACGGCCGCCGTCGAGCTGTCCTCCGACCGGCTGCTCAACAACAAGAAGCAGAAGGCGAAGAGCAGCCGTCCGACCGGGGGCGGTGGCCGCTTCAAGCTGGGCGGCAAGAAGGAAGAGGCCGAGCGGCAGCGGAAGTTGGAGCTCATCCGCACGCCCGTGCTGTCCTGCTACCGGATCGCGGTGATCAGCCTCAAGGGCGGCGTCGGCAAGACGACGACGACCACCGCGCTCGGGTCCACCCTCGCCACCGAGCGGCAGGACAAGATCCTCGCGATCGACGCCAACCCGGACGCCGGTACGCTCGGGCGCCGGGTCCGCCGGGAGACCGGGGCGACCATCCGGGACCTCGTCCAGGCGATCCCGTACCTCAACTCGTACATGGACATCCGGCGGTTCACCTCCCAGTCGCCGTCCGGGCTGGAGATCATCGCCAATGACGTCGACCCGGCCGTGTCCACGACGTTCAACGACGAGGACTACCGGCGCGCGATCGACGTGCTCGGCAAGCAGTACCCGATCATCCTGACCGACTCCGGCACGGGGCTGCTGTACAGCGCCATGCGCGGGGTGCTCGACCTCGCCGACCAGCTCATCATCATCTCGACGCCGTCCGTGGACGGGGCGAGCAGTGCGAGCACGACGCTGGACTGGCTCTCCGCGCACGGGTACGCGGACCTCGTGTCGCGGTCCATCACCGTCATCTCCGGGGTCCGGGAGACCGGGAAGATGATCAAGGTGGAGGACATCGTGTCGCACTTCGAGACGCGGTGCCGGGGCGTGGTGGTCGTGCCGTTCGACGAGCATCTCGCGGCCGGGGCCGAGCTCGATCTCGACATGATGCGGCCGAAGGTGCGGGAGGCGTACTTCACGCTGGCCGCGATGGTGGCGGAGGACATCGCGCGGCATCAGCAGTCGCACGGGTTGTGGACGTCGGACGGGAATCCGCCGCCGGTGGCTGCGCCGCCGATGCCAGGGCAGCCGTTGCCCGCGGGGCCCGGGGCACCCGGGGCGCCGGGGTATTACGGGGGATATGCGGGGGCGGTGCCGCCGCAGGTGCCGTACGGGCAGCCCGGGGGGCAGCCGTCCGGGCAGCCCCAGCCGGGTGGGCAGCCGGGGGCCACGCCGCCGCAGCCGGGGGCTGTGCCGCCGGCGGGTGGGCAGCAGCCGCCGTATCCGCCGGGTCAGTAGGAGGGGGTGGGTGGGGGTGCGGGTGGAGGGGTTTCGCCCCCGCCGCCCCTGCCCTTCCCGTCCTCCAGGGGCTCCGCCCCTTCGACCCCGGCGGGGGCTCCGCCCCCTGCACCCCCGACAGACATGAGGGGCTCCTGCCCCCAGGGAAGCTGCGCGGCGCGACCCCTAGAGGGCTCCGCCCCCCACCCCCGACAGACATGAGGGGCTCCGCCCCCAGGGCAGCTGCGCGGCGGCTCCTAGGGGGCTCCGCCCCCGCACCCCTGACAGACATGAGGGGCTCCGCCCCCAAGGCAGCTGCGCGGCGCGGCCCCTAGGGGGCTCCGCGCCCCGCACCCCCGGCAGACATGAGGGGCTCCGCCCCCAGGGCAGTCGCGCGGAGTTCCCTGGACCCACGAGGGGTGCCCCGACGTACCCGTGAGCGTTCGTTCAGGATTCGGTCTGGTCGCCCAGGAGTGTGCGGCACTCGGCGACGTCTGCCGTCATCTGGCGCATCAGGGCTTCCAGGGAGTCGAACGTGGCCTGGCCGCGGACGTAACTCAGGAAGTCGACGGCTACGTGGAGGCCGTAGAGGTCCAGGCCCACGCGGTCGATCGCGTAGGCCTCCACCGTGCGTTCCGTGCCGTCGAACTGGGGGTTCGTGCCGACGGAGATCGCGGCCGGCATGGCCTCGTCGCCGACGTGCAGCCAGCCGGCGTAGACGCCGTCCGCCGGGATCGCGGTGTGCGGGAGGGTTTCGACGTTGGCCGTGGGGAAGCCCAGTTCCCGGCCCCGCTGGGCGCCGCGTACGACGACGCCCTCGACGCGGTGCGGGCGGCCCAGGATCTCGCGGGCGCCCGCCATGTCGCCCTCGGCGACCAGCCGCCGGGTCAGGGTGGAGGAGAACGGTTCGCCGCCGCCCGCCTCGCCGCGCACGTACAGGTCGACGACCTCGACCTCGAAGTCGTACGTCTTGCCCTGCTCGGTCAGGAAGGCCACGTTGCCCGCGGCCCGGTGGCCGAAGCGGAAGTTGGGGCCCTCGACGACCGCCTTGGCGTGCAGCTTGTCGACGAGCACCTTGACGACGAAGTCCGCCGGCGACAGCTTCGAGAACTCCTTGGTGAACGGGAGCACCAGTACCGCGTCCACGCCCAGTTCGGCCATCAGTTCGGCGCGCCGGTGGTGGGGGGCGAGCAGCGGCGGGTGGCTGCCCGGGCGCACCACCTCGCTGGGGTGCGGGTCGAAGGTGACGACGACCGACGGCACGCCCAGCTCGCGGGCGCGCTCCACGGCGTGCCGGATGATCAGCTGATGTCCGCGGTGGACTCCGTCGTAGGAGCCGATGGTGACGACGCTGCGCCCCCAGTCCTGGGGGATGTCCTCCAAGCCACGCCAGCGCTGCACTGTTTAACGCTCCTTGTCGAACCTGTGTTCGTTCGTCTAGCTCCGCCTCGCAGGGAGGTCTCTCCCGCGGAGGTCTCTCTCACGCAGGTCCAAGGGTGCCATGCCGGGAGCGGCGGCACGGTCACCGGGTGGCCGCCCCGGCCGGGAGGGCCGGGGACGTGCGGTGCGGCAGGGCGAGGCCGGCCTCCCCTGTACGGGCGCACGTCTCCCCCGTACGGGCGCCCGTCTCCCGCGTACGGGTGCGCGGCGCGTAGCGCACCGCCGCCGCCCGGCGCGCCGGGCGTTCGTCGCGCGCCCATCGGTCGACGGCGCGGCGCATCGCGGACGGTTCCTCCTCGGCCAGTACCGCGAGGAGCTCGTCGCCGCGCGGGTGGGCGCTGTCGGCCAGGGCCTCGGTGAGGTGGTCGAGGGCGCCGTGGCGGTGGGTGTGCAGGAGGGCCTGCGCGGCCGTGGCGACGGTCGCGTGCGGGGTCGCGGGCAGCGGACGGTCGTCCTCGAACCAGCGGGTGAGCTGCGGCTGTACGCCGACGGGGTCGGCGGTCAGCAGCCGGGCGGCGGCGTCCAGGAAACGGGGCGCAGCGGGGCTCCCGTCGGCTCCGGGCGTCCGGTCCGTGACGATCAGACGGCGCAGCAGTTCGAACCGTTCGGCGGGCCGCAGCCGGACGGTCTCCCACAGAGCGGGGCCGAACTCCGGTGGTACCGGCCTGCCTTGGGCGTGCCGGGCGAGGAGCCGCCGGGCCAGCCGGTCGAGCACGCCGGTGTACGGGGTGGCGTCGGGCACCCGGAGCAGGGTACCGGTGAGCAGGCGGACGGCCCACCAGAGCGGGGTGCCCGGTGGGGCGGCAGCGCCGTCCGCGGGCAGCAGCACCTCCAGGGCGTCGACCAACCGGCCGAGCTGGTAGGTGAGTTCGGCGGTGCCGCGGTCGCGGGCGAGGAGCAGCAGGGCTTCCACGACCGGGCCGATGCGGTGGGGCGGCACGGAGGGTGCGGGAGGGGCGGCGGGTGCGGGAGGCATGGGCGGTACGGGCGGCTCGGCGGGTGCCGCCGTCGGCCCGCACGGCGGGTCCGTCGCGCCGTACAGCTCCGCCCGGGAGACCGCCGAGTACGACGCCCCGCGGAGCACGAGGGCGTCCAGCGCGGCCTCGACGTCCAGGTGCTGGCCCTGGAGCCAGTCGCCGAGCTCCTCGTGGGCGAAGCGGTGGCCCTCGCCCCTGGGGACGAACAGGCCCTCGGCCAGTACGGCGGAGGCCCAGTCGCTCGTGTCGGCGGCCCGGCGCGGCGCGACGGCCGGGCCGGAGGGGAACAGCAGCTCGAAGGAGGCCCGGTCCAGCGCGCCCTGACCGGGGCCGAGGCACCGCCGGGCCGCCGCGTGCACCTGGCCGGCCACCCGGGCGGCGAGCCGGCGTACGGCCGCGCCGTGCGGGCGGGAGGCGGGGGTGGTGAGGCGGACGGCGACGCGGAGGCAGACGAGGTCCAGGTAGGCGGAGAGAACCTCGTGCCGGTCGGGACGGCCGGCCGCCTCCGGGAGCTCCGCACGCACCTCGGCGAGAAGGCGCAGCGTGAGCGGATGGCGGGCGTCGGCGGGGGCTAGGGCCGTCTCGGGAATGCCGTACCGGGAGCGGGCGAGGCGGGCCTCGTCCGGGGTGAGGTCACCGAGGGCCACGCAGGGCGGGGCGGACGGCGTACCGCCGGCCTCCGCGCCCGGCTCGTACAGCAGCGCCTGGGGGAAGTGGGCCCCGAGCCGCTCCCAGTACTCCGGGCGGCAGGCCAGGACCAGCCGGGCACCGGTGTCGCACAGCCACGCGGCCGTCGCCGCCGCCCACTGCGGCAACCGCTCGGCCAGGGCATCCGGCATCTCCTCCGGCGCGTCGAGCAGCAACAACAGCGGCCGCCCCGCATCCCGCGCGACACGCGCGACCCGCTCCAGCAGCTCCGGGCGCTCCGGGCGCTCCGGGCGCTCCGGGCGCTCCGGGCAAGGCTCGCCGGGCCACGGAGCCTCCGCCTCCGCCGCTCCCGCCCCGGGTACGACCGGCCCCGCCGTCCCCGCCCCGGGCGCACCCGGCGTTCCCTGCCGGGGCGCGCCGGACATACCCCACTCGGGCGCTCCCGGGAATCCCTGCCCGGGCGCCGCGAACGATCCCCGCCCGGGCGCCCCGGGCCACGGTGTCTCCCGCCCGTGTGCCCCGGCCGTGCCCGGACCGGACGGCCTGGGGGCGGCGTCGGCCGTGCCGCTCCCCGGTGGTGGGGTGTGCGCCGCGCGGGGCAGTGCGCGGGTCGCCGCGTCGGCGACGGAGGTGTCGGAGGCGCGCAGGTCGGTGCCGCGGAGCCAGAGGGTGGGGGACGGTTCGGTGCTGCGGCGGGCGGCCAGGGCGGCCAGTTCCGTCGTGCGCCCGCTGCCCGGGGGGCCGACCAGGGCCAGGACGCTGGCCGCGCCCGGTGCCGGTCCGCGCGTCTCGAACGCCTGGAGGTGCCGGGCGATTCCGGCGCGCGGTACGCGTCCGGGGTGCACCGCGGGCGGGTCCGCCGCCGTCAGCCGGGTCGCTCCCGCGAGGTTCAGGTCCGCTCCGTAGGCCGGCACCGTCGCCGCGTTGCGGTCGAGGAGTGCGGTGAGCGGGCCGCCGGCGCCGGGCAGCGGCACCGCGAACCCGGTCGTCCGGTGCGCGGTGTGCAGGGCGGTGCCGAGGACGCCGAGCACGGCACCGGTCGCGGCGTCGAGCACGGGGCCGCCGGCCGCTCCGCCGCCGGGGCGCAGCGCGTCGGTGCCGGCGGTGCCGATGGCCAGTTCGAGGACGCCGTCGAGGAGATGGCTGCCGTCCGACGCGGCGTACGTGGCGGTGGTCGTCCCGAGGACGCGTGCCTCGCGCCAGCCGCCGGCGGCGATCCGGACGTACGCGCCCCGGCCGGTCTCCCTGCGGGCGGCGACCGGCAGCGGGCGCAGGCCCAGCCCCTGCGTGCGCACGAGGGCGAGGCCGAGCCGCGGCAGCCGGGTGATCGCCTCGCCGGTGACCTCCCTCTCGGCCCCGGCGGTCCGGAAGAAGAGGGTGGTCAGGCCGTCGACCGCCTCGTGGCTGGTGACGAGCGTGCCCGCGTGGTCCACGGCGAAGCCGGTGCCGCGCGGCCGTCCGGCCGCGTCGAAGATCTGTACGAGGAGGTTCGCCGTGGGCGCCGGGTCCTGGACCCCCTTGAGGGCGCCGTCCCGTCCCGCCATGTTCGTCGTACCTCCCGCCGTGCGTTCGTCCCCGACGGTAGGCGGGCGGTGATCGGCGGAACAGGGTTCAGGGCGAACGCGCCCCCTTCCACTCCCCCGGTTCACTCCGAGCGCCCGCCCAAAGGGGTGACGGATCGCGCACGGACGGATACACCTTGGTGTGGGGGGAACAGAGGGGGACCGTGGAGCGGCGATCAGGACGTACGACCCCGTGATCGCCGCTCCACGGGCGAGTCGCGCGACAGGCGGAGCGAGCGCTCCGCCCGCCCCGTCCCGGTCCGCGCCCCCGTCAGCCGAACACCGCCAGGCTCTTCGCCTTGCCCTTCTGCTCCTCCACCAGCGCCACGAAGCGGCCCGCCGGGTCGAAGACCGCCACGGGGCCGCGGCCCGCGTACTCGCCGGGCATCTCCAGGCGGACGCCGTTGAGCACGAGCCGGGTGCGGCGCTCGTCCAGGTCCCAGCGGGGGAAGGCGGCCGCAGCGGCGTCGGCCACCGGCAGCACGGTCAGCTCCTGCTGGAGCCGGTCCAGCGTGTGGGCCGCGTCGATCCGGTACGGCCCCACGCGCGTCCGGCGCAGTGCGGTGAGGTGGCCGCCGACACCGAGGCCGGCGCCCAGGTCGCGGGCGAGCGCCCGGATGTAGGTGCCGGAGGAGCAGACGACGGACACCACCAGGTCGAGCACCGGTGTGCCGTTCTCGGCGACCGCGTCCCGCACGTCGTGCACGGCGAAGGAGGAGACCGTCACCGGGCGGGCCGGGATGTCGAACTCCTCGCCCTCGCGGGCCCGCTTGTAGGACCGCACGCCGTTGATCTTGATGGCGCTGACCTTGGACGGGACCTGCATGATGTCGCCGGTCAGCTCGGCGACGCCGCTGTCGATGGCGTCGCGGGCGATCCCGGACGCGTCCGCGGACGCCGTGATCTCGCCCTCGGCGTCGTCCGTGAGGGTGCTCTGGCCGAGCCGGACCGTGCCGAGGTACTCCTTCTCGGTCAGCGCGAGGTGGCCGAGGAGCTTGGTGGCCCGCTCGACGCCGAGCACGAGCACGCCCGTCGCCATGGGGTCGAGGGTGCCGGCGTGGCCGATGCGGCGGGTCCGGGCGATGCCGCGCATCTTGGCGACGACGTCGTGCGAAGTGAAGCCCGACGGCTTGTCGACGATGACGAGGCCGTCGGGCGTGGTGTGCTGCTGGGTCATTCGGTGCTGTCGTCCGTCTCGTCGGTGTCCTCGGAGCCGGGCTTGCGGTAGGGGTCGGCCTCGCCGGCGTACTGGGCGCCGGTGGCCGTCTCGCGCACCTTCTCGTCGGAGGCCCGTGCCTTGTCGAGGAGGTCCTCGATGGTCTTGGCGGTGTCGGGCAGGGCGTCCGCGACGAAGGCGAGGGTGGGCGTGAACTTCACGCCGGCCGCCTTGCCGACCTCGGAGCGCAGGATGCCCTTGGCGCTCTCCAGGCCCGCCGCGGCGGCCGCGCGCTCCTCGTCGTCGCCGTACACCGTGTAGAAGACGGTCGCCTCCCGCAGGTCCCCGGTGACCCGGGTGTCCGTGATGGTGACGTGCGAGCCGAGCCGCGGGTCCTTGATCCCGCGCTGGAGCTTCTGGGCCACCACCTCTCGGATGAGGTCCGCCAGCCTTTTCGCCCGCGCGTTGTCGGCCACTGGTCCGTCTCCCGTTCTTCGTGTTTCTTCGTGTTTCTTGATCGCGAGTGCACGCGTGTCTGTCGCGAGTGAACGCGGATGACCGGTTCAGTCGTCGTCCTCGCCGTGGAAACGCCGACGCACGGACAGTTGTCCGGCGGGGGGGGGGGGGGGGGGGAGCCGTTCGCACCGGTCGAGGACGTCGGTGAGGTGGGCGGCGTCGCCGGAGACCACCGCGAGACCGATGCCGGCCCTGCGGTGCAGGTCGAGATGGTCGACCTCGGCCGCGCTCACGGCGTACTTGCGCTGGAGTTCGGCCACGATGGGGCGGACGAGGGCGCGTTTCTCCTTCAGCGAGTGGACGTCGCCGAGGAGGAGGTCGAAGGACAGGGTCCCCACGTACATGTGTGTTGCCGGATGACCCGCCGGCGCGGGATCGGAAGGTCGGGCCGGTGATCGGCCGGACCCCAGCACGGTACCTGTCCCGGCCGACGGCGGCCGGGGATTTTTTCGCCGGCGCACCCTGGAAAGGTGCGGGCGCGGGTGTCCGTGCGCGTGTGCCGTCGCCGCTCACGCGGTTCCCCGCGCCCCCTTCCGGGGACGCGGGGAACCGGTGGAGCAGCCGTCGTACCTACGAGCGCGGCTTCTCGCGCATCTCGTACGTCGCGATGACGTCGTCGACCTTGATGTCGTTGTAGTTTCCGAGGTTGATACCGCCCTCGAACCCTTCGCGGATCTCGGTGACGTCGTCCTTGAAGCGGCGCAGACCGGAGATGTTGAGGTTCTCCGCGATGACCTTGCCGTCGCGGAGGAGGCGCGCCTTGGTGTTGCGCTTGACCTCTCCGGAGCGGACCAGGACACCGGCGATGTTGCCCAGCTTGGACGACTTGAAGACCTCGCGGATCTCCGCCGTACCGAGCTCGACCTCCTCGTACTCCGGCTTCAGCATGCCCTTCAGGGCCGCCTCGACCTCTTCGATCGCCTGGTAGATGACCGAGTAGTACCGGACGTCGACGCCCTCGCGCTCCGCCATCTGGGCGGCACGACCGGCCGCCCGGACGTTGAAGCCGATGACGATGGCGTCGGAGCCGGTCGCCAGGTCGATGTCCGACTCGGTGACCGCACCCACACCGCGGTGCAGGACGCGGATGTCGACCTCTTCGCCGACGTCGAGCTGGAGCAGCGAGGACTCGAGAGCCTCCACCGAACCGGACGCGTCGCCCTTGATGATGAGGTTGAGTTCCTGCACCAGACCGGCCTTGAGGGCCTCGTCCAGGTTCTCCAGGGAGAACCGGACGCCACGGCGGGCGAAGTTGGCGTTGCGCTCGCGCGCCGCGCGCTTCTCGGCGATCTGCCGGGCCGTACGGTCCTCGTCGACGACGAGGAAGTTGTCGCCGGCACCCGGGACGTTGGTGAGACCGAGGACGAGGACCGGGGTCGAGGGACCCGCCTCCTCCACGTTCTCGCCCTTGTCGTCGAGCATCGCGCGGACACGGCCGTAGGCGTCGCCGACCACCATGGTGTCGCCGACCCGCAGGGTGCCGCGCTGGACCAGGACGGTCGCGACGGCGCCGCGGCCACGGTCCAGGTGGGACTCGATCGCGATGCCCTGCGCGTCCTGCTCCGGGTTGGCCCGCAGGTCGAGCGAGGCGTCCGCGGTGAGCACCACGGCCTCCAGCAGGCTCTCGATGTTGAGGCCCTGCTTGGCGGAGATGTCGACGAACATGGTGTCGCCGCCGTACTCCTCGGCCACCAGACCGTACTCGGTCAGCTGACCGCGCACCTTGGTCGGGTCGGCACCTTCGACGTCGATCTTGTTGACCGCGACGACGATCGGCACGTCGGCCGCCTTGGCGTGGTTGAGCGCCTCGACCGTCTGCGGCATGACGCCGTCGTTGGCCGCGACGACCAGGATCGCGATGTCGGTCGACTTCGCACCGCGGGCACGCATGGCGGTGAACGCCTCGTGACCCGGGGTGTCGATGAAGGTGATCCTGCGCTCTTCGTCGTTGACCTCGGTGGTGACCTGGTACGCACCGATGTGCTGCGTGATACCGCCGGCCTCGCCCGCGACGACGTTCGTCTTGCGGATGGTGTCCAGCAGTCGGGTCTTACCGTGGTCGACGTGACCCATGACGGTCACGACCGGCGGACGCGCGACGAGTGCTTCCTCGCCGCCCTCGTCCTCGCCGAACTCGATGTCGAAGGACTCGAGCAGCTCGCGGTCCTCCTCCTCCGGGCTGACGATCTCGACGACGTAGTTCATCTCGCCGGCGAGCAGCTGGAGGGTCTCGTCGGAGACGGACTGCGTGGCAGTGACCATCTCGCCGAGGTTCATCATCACGGCGACGAGCGACGCCGGGTTGGCGTTGATCTTCTCCGCGAAGTCGGTGAGGGACGCACCGCGCGACAGGCGGACGGTCTGTCCGTTGCCGCGAGGCAGCATCACGCCGCCGACCGACGGGGCCTGCATGGCCTCGTACTCCTGGCGCCTCTGCCGCTTCGACTTGCGGCCACGACGGGCCGGACCGCCGGGACGGCCGAAGGCGCCCTGCGTGCCACCGCGACCGCCGGGACCACCCGGACGACCGCCGAAGCCGGGACGGCCACCGCCGCCACCGGGACCACCCGGACGACCGGCGAAACCGCCACCGCCGCCACCGGGACCACCCGGACGACCGGCGAAACCGCCACCGCCGCCACCGGGACGGCCGGCGAAGCCGCCGCCACCCGGACGACCGCCGCCGCCACCGGGACGACCGCCGCCGCCACCGGGACCGCGGCCACCGCCGCCGGGACGCGGGCCGGCAGCCGGACGCTGCGGCATCATGCCCGGGTTGGGACGGGGCCCACCGGGGCCGCCGCCGGGACGGGGACCGCCGCCCTGCGGACGGGGCATGCTGCCCGGGCTCGGACGGGAGCCGCCCGGAGCCTGCGGACGGGGACCGCCCTGGCCGCCGGGGGCCTGCGGGCGCGGACCGGCGCCGGGCGCACCCGGGCCGCCGGGACGCGGACCGCCCTGCGGACGGGGCGCCGGGCGCCCCATGCCGGTGGAACCGCCGGAGGTGAACGGGTTGTTGCCGGGGCGCGGACCTGCCGCGCGACCGCCCGGACGCGGTGCGGCGCCGCCGGGGCGCTGGCCCTGGCCGGCCGGACGTCCCTGACCCTGGCCCTGACCGGGCGCGGCCGGACGGGAGCCGGGCTTGGGCGCGGGACGGGAGCCGGGGCGGGGCCCGGCGGGGGCCGACGGCGGAGCCTGGAACTCCGGGGTCGTGGGGGCTGCTGCCGGGGCCGGACGCGGCGCGGGGGCCGGGGCCGGCTTCGGGCCGGGCGTCGGACGCGGGCCGGGGGCCTGCGTCGGCGCCGCGGGGGCCGCGGGGCGCTCGGCCGCGGGCGGCCTGGGCGCCGCCGGCCGCGGAGCGGCCGGACGCTCCCCCGTCGGCCTGGGGCCGGGGGAGGCGGGGCCTGCCTGCGCCGGGGACGGCGCGGCGGGCCTGGGGGTGGCCTTCCGGGGAGCGGGACGGGCGCCGGACTTACCGTTGCCACCGCCCTGCTGGAAGGCGTCTGTCAGTTTGCGTACTACGGGCGCCTCGATCGTCGAAGACGCCGATCGGACGAATTCACCGAGCTCCTGGAGCTTGGCCATGACGACCTTGCTCTCAACGCCGAACTCCTTGGCGAGTTCGTAGACCCGGACCTTAGCCACTTCGCTCCTTTGAGGTCCGGGTTGCGTCCGGACCGTCGCTAGTTCATGGGCGTACTCATCGCGTACTCATCGAGTGCTCATCGCAATCTCGACCTGCTTTCGACTCGCGAGGTACCTGGCCGTACGGGGTTCCGTACGGCGCGTCTTACCGTGTTGCCTGCGTTGCCTGCTCAGCAACTGTCCGTCTGCTCGACGTATCGGCGCAACGCCTTTGTGTCGAGCGGCCCCGGGACGCGCAACGCCCGCGGGAGGGCCCGGCGGCGGACCGCCAGATCGAGACAGGCCGGTGCGGGGTGCACGTATGCGCCCCGGCCGGGCAGCGTACCGCGCGGATCGGGGACGCATGCGTCCTCGACCGCCACGGTGCGCAGTAGTTCGATCTTGGCCGCTCGCTCCCGGCACCCCACACAGGTGCGCTCAGGGCATGCGCGGACGTGCGTCCGGCCAGACACTTTAAAGTCTACCTCCCCGCGGCGACCTCACCCCTTTGGGGCAAGAATCGAACACTTGCCGCGTTGCAACGTGACGTGATCTAAGCGGCGGGGGGCCGGGATGTATTCCCGGCCCACTGTCTTACGGGGGCCCACCAGGGCTGCGCCCCGGGTCCCCCACGCGGGGGCTGCGCCCCCTGCACCCCCGACCGGCCCCTCCGGGCCCTCGGGGCAGCTTCGGGGCTCTGCCCCGCAGGGGGTGCCTCGGGGCCACTCCCCGCCGAGGACAGGTTAGGGCTTCGCCCGCAGGGGGCGGCTCGGGGCTGCGCCCCGACAACGACAGGTTCGGGCTTCGCCCGCAGGGGCAGCCTCGGGGCGCCGCCCCAGGCCCCGAGGGGGCTCTGCCCCCTGGACCCCCGAGAGGGAAGGGGTCGGGCCCCGGGACCCCGCAGCCTGCGGCCTTCGGGCCCCCGTAGCCTCCGGGAGGATTCGGGTCCGGGCACCGTGGTCCCCGGAGGGCTCCGAACCGGGCGCCACAGCCCCCGGGGGTTCCCGGCCGGGCACCATGGTCCCCGGAAGGACTCCGGACCGGGCGCCGCAGCCCCCGACAGGATTCCGGATCGGGCGCCACAGCCCCCGGAAGGACTCCGGACCCGGCGCCGCTGTAGCCCCCGGAAGGACTCCGGACAGGGCGCCACAGCCCCGGAAGGACTCCGGACCCGGCGCCGTAGCCCCCGGGGGGTCCCTTCCGGGCACCATGGTTCCCGGAAGAACTCCGGACCCGGCGCCACAGCCCCCGGGAGGATTCCGGACCGGGCACCATAGTCCCCGGAAGGACTCCGGACCGGGCACCGCAGCCCCCCGGAACCACTCCGACCCCGCCCCGTAGCCCCCGGAAGGAGACTCCGGGCCGCGCCCTGTAGCGCCCGGGTCGCGCCGGGGGTTGCGGTTCTCGGGTGGATCGGCGCTGTGCTGTGGCCCAGGGGCGCGGGGGACCGTGCGACCGGCTCCGGCGGGCCCGCGCCCGCCGGACGTCCGTAGCTCCACGTTCTCCCGGGCCTGCGGCCGCGAGGAGGCCGGGGGTTCAGTCCCGGGGGTCGGAAGCCGGCTCGGTGTCGGGGCGGATGTCGATCCGCCACCCCGTCAGCCGCGCCGCCAGCCTCGCGTTCTGCCCCTCCTTGCCGATGGCCAGCGACAGCTGGTAGTCCGGCACGGTCACCCGCGCGGAGCGCGCCGCGAGGTCGACCACGTCGACCTTGGACACCCGCGCCGGCGACAACGCGTTGGCCACCATCTCCGCCGGGTCGTCCGACCAGTCGACGATGTCGATCTTCTCGCCGTTCAGCTCGCCCATCACATTGCGCACCCGGCCGCCCATCGGCCCGATGCACGCGCCCTTGGCGTTGAGACCCGAACGGGTGGACCGCACCGCGATCTTCGTACGGTGACCGGCCTCACGGGCGATCGCCGCGATCTCGACCGAGCCGTCGGCGATCTCCGGCACCTCGAGGGCGAACAGCTTCTTCACCAGGTTGGGGTGCGTACGGGACAGCGTCACCGACGGCCCCCGCACCCCCTTGGCCACCCGGACGACGTACGAGCGCAGCCGCATGCCGTGCTGGTAGCTCTCCCCCGGCACCTGCTCCTGCACCGGCAGGATGGCCTCCAGCCGGCCGATGTCGACGAGCACGTTCTTCGGGTCGCGGCCCTGCTGCACCACGCCCGTCACGATGTCGCCCTCGCGCCCGGCGTACTCGCCGAGCGTGGCGTCGTCCTCGGCGTCCCGCAGCCGCTGGAGGATGACCTGCTTGGCGGTGGTCGCGGCGATGCGGCCGAAGCCGGACGGGGTGTCGTCGAACTCGCGGGCCTCCTGGCCCTCCTCCAGGTCGTCGGGGTCCTCCTTCGCCCACACGGTCACATGGCCGCTGTCCCGGTTGAGCTCCACGCGCGCGTGGCGGCGGCTCCCGTCGGTGCGGTGGTAGGCGATGAGGAGGGCCGACTCGATCGCCTCGACCAGCAGGTCGAAGGAGATCTCCTTCTCCCGCACCAGGCCCCGCAGGGCACTCATGTCGATGTCCATGGCTACGCCTCCTCCTCGTTCTCAGCGTTCTCGGCGTCGTCGTTCTTGTTCTTGCGGTTGAACTCCACCTGGACCCGCGCCTTGGCGACGTCCGGGAAGGCGAGTCTGCGGGTGGTGGCCTTGCGCCCCTTCACCCCGGGGACCTCGAGGTCCAGGCCCTCGTCGTCGACCCGGAGGATGCGGGCCACCAGCTCGCCGCCCTCCGTCAACTGGAAGCGGACAAGGCGGCCCGCGGCACGCACATAGTGCCGGTGCTCGGTGAGGGCGCGCTCCGCGCCCGGGGTGCCGACCTCGAGGGTGTACTCCCCCGCGCCCATCGCGTCGGTCTCGTCCAGCTTCGCCGAGAGCACGCGGCTCACGTCGGCGACCCGGTCCAGGTCCGCGCCGGTGTCGGAATCCACCACGACGCGCAGCACACGCCTGCGGCCCACGGTCTCCACGTCGATCTCCTCGAGATCGAGTCCCTGGGAGGTCACGAGCGGTTCCAGAAGTTCTCGCAGCCTCTCGCTCTGGGTGGTGCTCATCCGGGTGACTCCTCGGCCGCGTGTGCTGTTGTGGAAGGGCGTGTGTCAGGGCAAAGCGTATCCGGTTCCGGAGGGTGTTGCCGTCCACCTCCGACGCCCGCCCGGCGGACACCCCGGGCCGCCCCGGGACCCTGCGACGGGCCCGGCGCACGGGTGGCGCAGCCGGTGGCGCGGGGCCTCATACCACCGGGTACGGTGATCGCGGGCAGGGCCCGCCCGTTCGGCGGGCGGACGCCTGTTCGCTCCCCCGCTCGTACCGTGCCGTACGAGTTCGTACGAGGCCACCGAGGACGTCTGCCGTGCCGTTCCCTCTGCCGTCGCGCGCCGCCCCGGGGCCGCGCCGAAGGACCCTGCTCGCCTCGGCCGCGGGTGCCGTGCTGCTGGTGGGGTGCTCAGGCGACCCCGACGGCTCCGGCTCCACGGGGAGAGGGGCGTCGGCCGCGGACCGGGCACGCGCGCGTGCCGCCCGCGACAGCGAACGGCTCGCGGAGCGGTACGACGCGGTGGGTGCGGCACATCCGGCGCTGGCGGAGCGGCTGCGTCCGCTGCGGGCCGAGGTGGCCCGGCATGCCAAGGCGTTCGGGGGCGGGGTGGCGGCGTCCGCCTCGTCATCGGCCTCGGCCCGCGCATCCGCCACGGCTTCCGCGCCGCCGTCCGCGTTCGACTCGCCTTCCTCGTCGGCCGCTGCCGAGGACGCCGTGCCCGCCGGCCCCGCCGCCGCGCTGGCCGGGCTCGCCGCCGCCGAGCGGGAGCTGGCCGACCGGCGGCTCGCGGCCCTCGCCGGGCTCCCCGGCGAGACGGCCCGGCTGCTGGCGTCCGTGGCGGCGGCCGGCGCGGCCCACGCGTATCTGCTGACGGAGGCGAAGACGACGGACTCGAAAGCGAGGGGGAACGGATGAGCGTGCGCAGCGGGAGTACGCCGACGCCGTCGGCCGGGCACGGGCACTCGGCGGAGTCCGGGGAGCTCACGGCGCTCCAGGCCGCCCTCGGCGCCGAGCACGCCGCCGTCTACGGGTACGGGGTGGTCGGCGGCCGCATCGGGCACGACCGGCGCACCGAGGCACAGGAGGCGTACGACGCACACCGGGCGCGCAGGGACCGGCTCGTGCGCGCCGTGCGCGACCTCGGCGCCACCCCGCGCGCTGCGGCCGCCGCGTACGCGCTCCCCTTCGCCGTACCGGACTCCGCCGCCGCCGTCCGGCTCGCCGCCGAACTGGAGCGACGGGTCGCGGGGGTCTACTCCGACCTCGTACGGGCCGCGACGGGCGAGCGGCGCGGGGACGCCGCCGAGGCGCTGCGCGAGGCCGCGGTACGGGCGGTGCGCTGGAGCGGGGAGAGCGTAGCCTTCCCTGGTCTCGCCGAAGGTGCGGCGGCCGGTCCGGCCGCCTCGGCGACACCGCAGCATTAGGCGATCCGGAAGGGAACTACGCGCGCATGGCTTTCGAACCGCCGCCGCGGCTGGTGCGGGCGCTCGCCGAGACCCGTCGGGAGGGGACCGACGCCTGGCTCCGCGCACTTCCCGAGCTGCTTCGGCAGGCCGTCGCTCTACGCGGGTTGACCGTGGAGCGGGTGCACCGCCCCAGTGGCCGCAGCGGTCTGATCGTGCTGGTGCGGCGGGCGGACGGCAGTCCCGCGGTGCTGAAGCTCGCGCCGGCCGCCGCGCGGCCCGGCAGTGAGCGGGCCGCGCTGACGCGGTGGGACGGGTTCGGGGCGGTGCGGCTGCTCGACGCGGACGACGCGCCGGACGGCTCGGACGACGCCGGCGTTCTGTTGCTGGAGCGGCTGCATCCCGAGATGTCCGTGCGGTCCTTGCCGGAGGCGAAGGCGCTGTTGGAGGCGGCCGGGACGCTGCGGCGGCTGTGGGTCGAGCCGCCGGCCGGGCACGCGTTCGAGACGGTGGCCGGGCGGACGGGGCGGCAGGCGGAGGCGATGCGGGCGGGGGCCGAGGCGGACGAGGAGGTACGGCCGCTGGTGGACGCGGCGCTCGCCGCGCGCGAGGAACTGCTCGCGTCGGCGCCCGAGGGGCGGTTGCTGCACGGGACGTTCCGGCAAAGCAAGGTGCTGGCCGGGGAGCGGATGCCGTGGCTTGCGGTGGGGCCGGATCCGGTGGTGGGTGAGTGTGCGTTCGATCTGGCGCGGTTGGTGCGGGACCGGGTGGAGGATCTGGTCGCGGCGCCGTCGGGGGCGGCGACGACGCGGCGGCGGGTGAAGCGGTTGGCGGAGTCGTTGGAGCTGGACCGGGAGCGGGTGCGGGGGTGGACGTTGTTCCGGGCGGTGGAGTCCGGTGTGCGGGCGCGTCGCGTGGGGCGCCCTCGCGACGCGGAGGTGCTGCTGGAGTTCGCGGGGTGGTTGTGACGGGGGGTGCGGCCGGATTTTTTCGCCCCCGCCGCCCCTACCCGTCCCGTCCCCGGGGGCAAGCCCCCGGACCCCCGAAAAGATTGCGCAGTTCCCCGCGCCCCTGATCAGGGGCGCGGGGAACTGGGGGTCCGGGGGCTTGCCCCCCGTAACCCTTACGCGGACAGGCGGGCGATCGCTTCCTCGACCGTCAGTTCCTCGCGCTCCCCCGTGCGGCGGTCCTTCAGCTCCACCACGCCCTCCGCCGCGCGCCGCCCGGCGACCAGGATCTGCGGGACGCCGATCAGCTCCGCGTCCGTGAACTTGACGCCCGGCGAGACCCCGGCCCGCTCGTCCACCAGCACGCGCACACCCGCCGCCGCCAGCTTCTCGGACACGTCGAGCGCCAGCTCCGTCTGCAACGCCTTGCCCGCCGCCACCACGTGCACGTCCGCCGGGGCGATCTCCGCCGGCCAGTACAGCCCCTGCTCGTCCGCGTGCTGCTCGGCCAGCGCCGCGACCGCGCGCGAGACGCCGATGCCGTACGACCCCATCGTCACCCGCACCGGCTTGCCGTTCTGGCCGAGCACGTCGAGCTGGAACGTGTCCGCGTACTTGCGGCCCAGCTGGAAGATGTGGCCGATCTCGATGGCGCGGTCCAGCTTCAGCCCGGCACCGCACTTCGGGCAGGGGTCGCCCTCCTGGACCACGACCACGTCGAGGTACTGGTCGACCTCGAAGTCCCGCCCGCAGACGACGTTCTTCGCGTGCGTGTCCTGCTTGTTGGCGCCGGTGATCCACGACGTGCCCGGCGCGACGCGCGGGTCGGCGAGGTAGCGCACCTTCTCCAGGCCCTGCGGGCCGACGTATCCGCGCACGAGGTCGGGGCGGCCCTCGAAGTCCTCGGCGGTGACCAGCTCCACGACGGCCGGCGCCAGGTGCTCGCCGAGCTTGCCCAGGTCCACCTCGCGGTCGCCGGGCACGCCGACGGCGACGATCTCGCCGTCCACCTTCACCAGCAGGTTCTTCAGCGTGGCCGAGGCCGGGACGCCCAGCAGCTCGGCGAGGCTCTCGATGGTCGGCGTGTCGGGGGTGTCCAGCTCCTCGACGGCCGGGTGCTCCGCGCCCTCGACCGGCGTCAGCGCGAACGTGACGGCCTCGGTGTTGGCGGCGTAGTCGCAGTTCGGGCAGTCCACGAAGGTGTCCTCGCCGGCCGCTGCCGGGGCCAGGAACTCCTCGGACGCGGAACCGCCCATCGCGCCGGAGACGGCGGAGACGATCCGGTAGTCCAGACCGAGCCGCGCGAAGATCTTCTGGTACGCCTCGCGGTGCAGCCGGTAGGACTCGGCGAGCCCCTCGTCGGTGGTGTCGAAGGAGTACGAGTCCTTCATCTGGAACTCGCGGCCGCGCAGCACGCCGGACCGGGGACGCGCCTCGTCCCGGTACTTCGTCTGGATCTGGTACAGCATCACCGGCAGGTCCTTGTACGACGAGACCTGGTCCTTGACCACGAGGGTGAAGATCTCCTCGTGCGTCGGACCGAGCAGATACTCGCCGCCCTTGCGGTCCTTGAGGCGGAACAGCAGGTCGCCGTACTCCTCCCAGCGCGCGGAGGCCTCGTACGGCTCCTTGGGCAGCAGGGCCGGGAGCAGCACCTCCTGCGCGCCGATGGCGTCCATCTCCTCGCGCACCACGCGGGAGACGTTGTCGAGGACCTTCTTGCCGAGCGGCAGCCAGGTCCAGATGCCGGCCGAGTTGCGGCGGACGTAGCCGGCGCGGACGAGGAGCTTGTGGCTGAGCGTCTCCGCGTCCGCCGGGTCGTCACGCAGTGTCTTGACCAACAAACGTGACATGCGCTGGACCTGGGCCATGGTTCTCGACTCCTGCTGATGGGGATCCCCCCGCTCGAGCGAAGCCGAGAGTGGGGGAGGGTGATGGCCACGAGGTTAGCCGTCACGCCTGCGCGGGCGGTAATCGGTTAACGGGCGGGGCGCGGCGGGAGCGCTACCGGCGGCGCAGCGGCAGCGGGGCGCCCATCACGGCGTACGGCTTCGGGGCGCTGGGGAACAGCACGCGGCGGGCCAGGTCCTCGTATCCCAGCGACCGGTACAGACCGCGGGCGGGGCTGTCCACGTCGATCGCCGAGAGGATCGAACGGGGCTGCTCCGCGCTGTCGGTGATGGTGGTGATGAGCCGGCGTCCGATCCCCCGGTTCTGATGATCGGGGTGCACATGTAGCTCGGTGATGACGAAGGAGTCGTCGAGCCAGCCGGTGTTGCCCTCGCGGTGCAGATACGGCTCGACGACCGTGGACCACCAGTGGGCGCGGTCGTTGGGCATGCCGTAGACGAAGCCGACGAGCCGGCCGCGGACGGTGGCGCCGAGGGCGCGGGCTCCGGGGCCGGTCATGTGCCGCAGCACGATCTGCCGGCGTACGGCGATCTCGTCGGGGTCGAGCCCGAACGCGACGGCCTGGACGGCGAGGGCCTCGTCCACGCGGGCGGCGAGGTCCAGCGGGCCGATGACGACGTCGTCGGGGCGGCGGTGGCCCTGACCGGGAAAGCGGAGCATGCCCCGGAGCGTACCGGGGCGGCTCCCTTCGGGGGCTGGGGGGACGGGGACCGGGGGTCCTGCCCTCAGAACAGCACGCTCATGAACTCGCCGACCTCTTCGAACCCCACCCTGCGGTACGTCGCCCGCGCCGCCGTGTTGAAGTCGTTGACGTAGAGGCTGGCTACGGGGGCGACGTCGGCGAGGGCGTAGCGGAGGACCGCGGCCATGGCGGGGGCGGCGAGGCCCCGGCCGCGGTATTCGGGGGCGACCCAGACGCCCTGGATCTGGCAGGCCTGGGGGGTCGCGGCGCCGATCTCGGCCTTGAAGACGACCTTGCCGTCCTGGTCGAGGCGGGCGAAGGAGCGGCCGGAGCCGACGAGTTCGGCGACCCGGGCCTGGTAGAGCAGTCCGCCGTCACCGGCCAGCGGGGAGACGCCGACCTCCTCGGTGAACATCGCCACGCACGCCGGAAGAATCGTTTCCATCTCGTCCTTGCGGATGCGGCGGACGTACGGGTCGGGGGTGACGTCGGCGGGGAGCCGGTCGGTAACCATGAGGGGCTGGTGGGCGCGGACCTCGCGGGCCGGGCCCCAGCTGGGCTCCAGCAGCCGCCAGAGCTGGGCGGTGGCCTCGGCGGGGCCGACGACGGAGGAGCAGCGGCGGCCGGTGCGGCGGGCGCGGTCGGCGAAGGCGCGGACGGCTCGGGGGGTGGCGCACAGGGGCACCAGGTTGGCGCCGGCGTAGCAGAGGGACGTGAGCATGCCGTCCTCGTACCAGCCCCACATCTCGCCGCCGAGCCGCCAGGGGTCGAGCCCGGCGACGTGCACACGGGAGGTGACGAAGGCGTTCGCGACCGGCTCGCGGTCGAGGACGGCGAGCGCGGCGTCCAGGTCGTTCGGTTCGAGGACGCGGGTGGTCGTCTGCGTCAACACGTGCGGATGCCTCACCCTTGGATCTACTGATTTTCGCACTGTACCTGGCGGGCATGTGCGACGCCGCCCGGTGGTGGCTGCCCCCGGGCGGCGTGCGGTGAACCTCGGTGGTGCCGGGTCAGCCGGCGACGGTGACGGACGGCTCGCCGGAGGCGGTGCCGGCGGACTCCATCTGCTCGGCCAGCTTCATGGCCTCGTCGATGAGGGTCTCGACGATCTTGGACTCGGGGACGGTCTTGATGACCTCGCCCTTGACGAAGATCTGCCCCTTGCCGTTGCCGGAGGCCACCCCGAGGTCGGCCTCACGGGCCTCGCCGGGGCCGTTGACGACGCAGCCCATGACCGCGACGCGCAGCGGCACCTCCATGCCTTCGAGGCCCGCCGTGACCTCCTCGGCCAGCTTGTAGACGTCGACCTGGGCCCGGCCGCAGGACGGGCAGGAGACGATCTCCAGACCGCGCTCCTTCAGGCCGAGGGACTCCAGGATCTGCAACCCGACCTTGACCTCCTCGGCGGGCGGGGCCGAGAGGGAGACGCGGATGGTGTCGCCGATGCCCTGGGAGAGCAGCGCGCCGAAGGCGACGGCCGACTTGATGGTGCCCTGGAAGGCGGGGCCGGCCTCCGGTAGGCCTCGATCATCACGACCGGGTCGTTGTGCTTGACCGAGATCTTGATGTCCCGGAAGTCGTGCTCCTCGAAGAGGGACGCCTCCCACAGCGCGGACTCGACGAGGGCCTCCGGCGTCGCCTTGCCGTACTTCTGGAGCAGCCGGCGGTCCAGGGAGCCCGCGTTGACGCCGATGCGGATCGGCGTGCCGTGGTCCTTGGCCGCCCTGGCGATCTCCTTGACCTTGTCGTCGAACTGCTTGATGTTGCCCGGGTTGACGCGGACGGCCGCGCAGCCGGCCTCGATGGCGGCGAACACGTACTTGGGCTGGAAGTGGATGTCCGCGATGACCGGGATCTGCGACTTGCGCGCGATGGTCGCGAGCGCGTCCGCGTCGTCCTGCGTGGGGCAGGCGACGCGGACGATCTGGCAGCCGGACGCGGTCAGTTCCGCGATCTGCTGGAGCGTGGCGCCGATGTCGGAGGTCCGGGTCGTCGTCATCGACTGCACGGAAACGGGCGCGTCCCCGCCGACCGGCACGGTTCCGACCTGGATCTGCCGGCTCTTGCGGCGTTCGGCGAGTTTGGTCGGAACGGACGGCATGCCGAGAGAAATCGCAGTCATCTGCTGTGCAACCCCAAGTCGTGGATCACCAAGGTGCGGATCCGCGTCGGGGCGGGGCCGGTCCTGTGCCGGGCCGGTCACATCCGATCCGGTCCGGTCCGTTCCGGTCCCGGAGCGACGGGATCCAGACCCCGAGATTACGGCACCGCCGGGCGCGTCAGCACATCACGGTCCGTAAACCCACCCTTTGGATGGTGGCCGGGCGCCAACGGCGCCCGGCCATGACGAACGCGAGGTGGCTAGGAGATTTTCACCGGGTTGACGACGTCCGCGACGAGCACCAGCGCGGTGAAGCAGAGGAAGATCCCCGCCACCACGTACGCCACCGGCATCAGCTTGGCCACGTCGAACGGGCCCGGGTCGGGGCGGCGCAGCACCCGCGCCAGGTTGCGGCGCAGCGACTCCCACAGGGCGCCCGCGATGTGCCCGCCGTCGAGCGGGAGCAGCGGGAGCATGTTGAACAGGAACAGCGAGAGGTTGAACCCGGCCACGAGCAGCAGCATCATCGCGATCTGCTGGGAGGGCGGGATGTCCAGGGTGAACACCTCGCCGCCGACCCGGGCGGCGCCGACCACGCCCATCGGGGAGTCCGGTTCGCGCGGTCCGTCGCCGAAGGCGGCGTCCCACAGGGCCGGGATCTTGCCGGGCAGCGCGACCAGCGACTCGACGCCGTTCTCCATCATGTCGCCCATGCGCTCGAAGGACTGGCCGAACGACTGCTTGACGATGCCGGTGGCGGGGGTGAAGCCGAGGAAGCCGGCGTACACGTACTCGCCCTGGACGTAGCCGCCGTCCCCGTCGGTCTTGCTGACCTGGTTCCTTATGAGGTGGGCGTGCAGGTCGACCTGCTGTCCCTCGCGCTCGACGGTGAGCGTGACGTCCTTGGCGGGGTTGTCCCGGATGTCGTTCTGGAGGACCGACCAGTCCTTGATCTCGGTGCCGTTGAACCCGACGATCTTGTCGCCGGGCCGGAGTCCGGCCGCCTTGGCGGGGGCGTCGGGGTCGTCCTTGGCGCACTTGGTGCGGTCCTCGCTCTGCTGGATGACGCAGTCGGAGACCTTGCTGACGGTGGTCGTCTGGTCCTGGACGCCGAAGGTCATCATCACGCCGAGGAACACCGCGACGGCGAGGATCAGGTTCATGAAGGGGCCCGCGAACATCACGATGACGCGCTTCCACGGGGCCCGGGTGTAGAACAGCCGCTTCTCGTCGCCGGGCTGGAGTTCCTCGAAGGACTGTTCGCGGGCGTCCTCGATCATGCCGCGCCACGGGGAGGTGGAGCGGGCCTCGACCCGGCCGTCGGGTCCGGGCGGGAACATGCCGATCATGCGGATGTAGCCGCCGAGCGGGATGGCCTTGACGCCGTACTCGGTGTCGCCCTTCTTCCGCGACCAGACCGTCGGCCCGAAGCCGACCATGTACTGCGGGACGCGGATGCCGAACATCTTGGCCGTCGACAGGTGGCCCAGTTCGTGCCAGGCGATGGAGATCAGCAGCCCGACCGCGAAGACGACTATGCCGAGGATCATCATCAGTGTCGTCATGCACGGGCCTCCGCGGTCGCCGTCTGTGCTGTCAGTTCCCTGGCCCGGGCGCGTGCCCAGGTCTCCGCCTCGAGGACGTCCGCGACGGTCAGGGAAGTTCCCGTCCGCGGTGTGCCGTGTTCCTCGACCACCCTGGTGACCGTCTCCATGATGCCGTTGAACGGCAGGGTGCCGGCGAGGAACGCGTCGACGCACTCCTCGTTCGCGGCATTGAACACCGCCGGAGCCGTGCCCGCGAGTTCACCGACGTGCCGGGCGAGCCCGACGGAGGGGAAGGCCTCGGTGTCCAGCGGGAAGAACTCCCAGGTCGATACCTTGCTCCAGTCGAAGGCGGGCGCGGCGTCCGGCACCCGTTCGGGCCAGCCGAGACCGATGGCGATCGGCCCCCGCATGTCGGGGGGAGTCGCCTGCGCGAGCGTGGAGCCGTCCGTGAACTCGACCATCGAGTGGACATACGACTGGGGGTGCACGACCACCTCAATCCGAGCGAAGGGAATGTCGTAGAGGAGGTGCGCCTCGATCACCTCCAGCCCCTTGTTGACGAGCGTCGCCGAGTTGACGGTGATGACCGGGCCCATCGCCCACGTGGGGTGCGCGAGCGCCTCGGCCGGGGTGACGTCCGCCAGCTCCGCCTTCGTCCGGCCGCGGAAGGGCCCCCCGGAGGCGGTGACGACGAGCTTGCGCACCTGGGCGCGCGTCCCGGCGGCGAGCGCCTGGAAGAGCGCCGCGTGCTCCGAGTCGACCGGGATGATCTGCCCCGGCTTCGCGAGCGCCTTCACCAGGGGGCCGCCCACGATGAGCGACTCCTTGTTGGCGAGCGCGAGGGTGCGGCCCGTCTCCAGGGCGGCGAGGGTGGGGGCGAGCCCGATGGACCCGGTGATGCCGTTGAGCACGGTGTGGCACTCGGAGCGGGCCAGCTCGGTGGCCGCGTCCGCCCCGGCGAGCAGCTCGGGCAGCGGCTCCCCGGGCCCGTACTCGGCCGCCAGCGCCTCGCGCAGCGCGGGGACGGCGTCCTCGCGGGCGACCGCGACGGTGCGCACCCGCAGGCGGCGGGCCTGCTCGGCGAGCAGTCCGACCCGCCCGCCGGCGGCGGACAGCGCGGTCACCCGGAAGCGGTCGGGGTGGCGCAGCACGAGGTCGATGGCCTGGGTCCCGATCGAGCCGGTGGAACCGAGGATCACCACATCCCGTACTCCGTCGACGGGGTCGAAGACGAGATGCGGATCGGCGAGGGGGGCTGGACTGTCGCTCATCCCCCCATTGTGGCCGCAAGGGCCTGGGCGGGGGGACCGCGCCCCCGAAGGGGGGACGGGACCGTGACACGGACGGCCCCGCCGCGGGGCGCGCACGGCCCCGCGGCGGGGAGCCGGTCAGCGGAACGGCCTGCGGACGTTCTCCCGCTCCGACGCTCCCGGCGTGGCGTCGGCGATCCAGGCGCCCTCGGTCGAGGGGTCGACCACGCCCTCCTCCAGCCACTCGTACGCCCCCGACAGCACCTGCTTCACCACGCGCCGGTCCAGGTCGTCGGTGTTGGCCCACAGGCGGCCGAACAGCTCCTCGACGCGCAGCCGGGCCTGCCGGCAGAAGGCGTCGGCGAGCTGGTAGGCCTCCCGGCCGTGGTCGCCCTCGGCGCGCAGCCACTCCGCGCGGACGCACGCCGCGCTCATCGCGAACAGTTCCGCGCCGATGTCCACGATCCGGCCGAGGAAGCCCTGTTTGGTCTCCATGCGGCCCTGCCAGCGGGACATCGCGTAGAACGTGGAGCGGGCGAGCTTGCGCGCACAGCGCTCGACGTACCGCAGGTGCGCGGACAGGTCCAGATGGCCCGCCGGGTGGAACTCGGCGTACGAGCGCGGCAGTTGGCCGGGTCCTGCGACGAGCTTCGGCAGCCACTTGGCGTAGAAGACCCCGGCGTTGGCGCCCGCCCTCGCCTTGTCGGACAGGGACTTGTCCGGGTCGATGAGGTCACCGGCGACCGACAGGTGCGCGTCCACGGCCTCGCGCGCGATCAGCAGGTGCATGATCTCGGTCGAGCCCTCGAAGATGCGGTTGATGCGCAGGTCGCGCAGCATCTGCTCGGCGGGCACGCCGCGTTCGCCGCGGGCGCGCAGCGAGTCGGCGGTCTCGAAGCCGCGGCCGCCGCGGATCTGGACCAGTTCGTCGGCCATCAGACAGGCCATCTCGGAGCCGTAGAGCTTGGCGAGGGCGGCCTCGATACGGATGTCGTTGCGGTCCTCGTCGGCCATCTGGCTGGCGAGGTCGACGACGGCCTCCAGGGCGAAGCTCGTCGCCGCAATGAAGGAGATCTTCGCGCCGACCGCCTCGTGGTACGCCACCGGCCGGCCCCACTGCTCGCGCACGGCCGACCACTCGCGGGCGATCTTCAGGCACCACTTGCCGGCGCCCGCGCACATGGCGGGCAGCGAGAGCCGCCCGGTGTTGAGGGTGGTGAGCGCGATCTTGAGGCCGGCGCCCTCGGGGCCGATGCGGTTGGCGGCGGGCACCCGTACCTGGTGGAAGCGGGTGACGCCGTTCTCCAGGCCGCGCAGGCCCATGAAGGCGTTGCGGTTCTCGACGGTGATGCCGTCGGAGTCGGCCTCCACGACGAACGCGGTGATGCCGCCCTTGTGCCCCTCGGAGGCGGGCACCCGGGCCATCACCACGAGCAGGTCGGCGACGACGCCGTTGGTGGTCCACAGCTTCACGCCGTCGAGTACGTAGTCGTCGCCGTCCGGGACCGCGCGGGTGGCCAGGCGGGCCGGGTCGGAGCCGACGTCGGGTTCGGTCAGCAGGAAGGCGGAGATGTCGGTACGGGCGCAGCGCGGGAGGAAGCGTTCCTTCTGCTCGTCGGTGCCGAACAGTTTGAGCGGCTGGGGTACGCCGATCGACTGGTGGGCGGAGAGCAGCGCGCCGATCGCCGGGCTCGCCGAACCGGCCAGCGCGAGCGCCTTGTTGTAGTACACCTGGGTGAGGCCGAGGCCGCCGTACTTGGTGTCGATCTTCATGCCGAGGGCGCCGAGTTCCTTGAGGCCGCGCACGGTCTCGTCGGGGATGCGGGCCTCGCGTTCGATGCGGGCGGAGTCGACGTCGGTCTCGCAGAACGTGCGGAGGCGGGCGAGGAAGTCCTCGCCCCGGGCGGTGGCCTCGGGGGTGGGGGTGGGGTGCGGGTGGATGAGGTCGAGGCGGAAGCGACCGAGGAAGAGTTCCTTGGCGAAGCTGGGCTTGTGCCAGTTCTGTTCTCGGGCGGCTTCCGCTACGCGGCGGGCTTCGGCTTCGGTGACGGTGGGTTGTCGGGGGGTGGGGGTCTGGGGGGG
>NZ_JOHS01000038.1 GCF_000725625.1 Streptomyces sp. NRRL F-6676 | reverse complement strand
CCTCAGGAAGGCCTCCCCACCCCCCGCGGCCCCCTCTCCACCCCCGTCCTCCACCACCTCCCCCCCCCCGAGGAACCCCACCCCACCCCCGAGGTGACCACCGCTGACCCCTACGGCGAGGACCTCCACCTCGCCCTCTACACGTGCTACGAACTCCACTACCGCGGCTTCCCCGGCATCGACCCCGACCTCGAATGGAACCCCGCCCTCCTCGACCTCCGCGCGCGTCTGGAACACCGCTTCCTCACCGCCCTCCGCACCGACGCCCCCGCCCACAAAACCCTCGCCGACGCCCTGGAGGACCTCCTCGTCGAGCCCGTCGACACCCCCGGCACCGGCACGGACACCGGCACGGACACCGGCACGGACACCGGCGTCTCCCACTACCTCCGCGACAAGGGCGAACTCCGCCACATCCGCGAGTACGCGGCCCACCGCTCCCTCTACCACCTCAAGGAGGCCGACCCGCACGCATGGGTCCTCCCCCGCCTGTGGGGCCGTGCCAAGGCGGCGATGGCGGCGGTGGAGTTCGACGAGTACGGCGGCGGCCGCCCCGACCGCGTACACGCCCAGCTCTTCGCCGACCTCATGAAGGACCTGGACCTGGACACGGCGTACGGCCACTACCTCGACGCCACCTCCGCCGAGATGCTCGCCAACGTCAACCTCATGTCGCTGTTCGGCCTGCACCGCGCCCTGCGCGGCGCCCTCGTCGGGCACTTCGCCACCGTCGAGATCACCTCCTCCCCCGGCTCCCGCAGGCTCGCGGAGGCCATGCGGCGCACCGGCGCCGGACCGGCCGCGGAGTTCTTCTACGACGAGCACGTCGAGGCGGACGCCGTCCACGAACAGGTCGTCCGCCAGGACGTCATCGGCGGCCTGCTGGAGCAGGAACCGGAGCTGGAGGACGACATCACCTTCGGCATCGACGCGACGGAGTTCCTGGAAGCCCGCTTCGGCCGCAGCCTCCTGACGGCCTGGGAGTCCGGCCGCTCCTCCCTCCGCACGCCTCTCCCCACGTCACGGTGACCCCACGCCACCCGGGTCAAGATATTTGACGAAATCACGGGTACCCGGCCCCCTGTGAAACCTCTGGTCCTCCCGGGCGTCTACGCCCCGCAAGACGACACCGCCCTCCTGGCCGGTGCCCTGTCCGACGAACCGCTCGCACCGGACGCCCGGGTCCTCGACGTGGGCACCGGTTCCGGCGCCCTCGCCCTGGTCGCCGCGCGCCGGGGCGCCCGTGTGACGGCGGTGGACGTGTCGCGGCGCGCGGTGTACGCGGCCCGGCTCAACGCCTGGCGGGCCGGCCTCAGGGTCCGCGCGCTGCGCGGCAACCTGTTCGCGCCCGTGACCGGCGAGACCTTCGACCTGGTCCTGGCCAACCCCCCGTACGTGCCCACCCCCGACGCCCACCGCGAGCCCCGGGGCCGGGCCCGGGCCTGGGACGCGGGCCAGGACGGACGGCTGGTCCTGGACCGGATCTGCGGGCAGGCACCGGAACTGCTGCGCCCCGGGGGCGTACTGCTCCTCGTCCACTCGGTGCTCAGCGGCCCCGAGCGGACCCTGGAGCAGTTGCGCGCGGCCGGCCTGACGGCGGAGGTCACGGACCGCCGCTGGGTGGCGTTCGGCCCGGTGCTGCGCGAGCGCCGCGGCTGGCTGCGGGAGCGGGGCCTGCTGGCCGCGGACCCGGCGGCGGGCGAGAAGGAGGAGCTGGTGGTGATCCGTGCCGTACGACAGCGCTGACGCGCCGCACCGGGAGGACGGCGGGAGCACCGCACCCGGTACGGCACGCCGCATCACCATGGGCCGCACCGGACCGATCCTGATGGAGGGCCCGGTGGAGGTCGAGTTGGAGGACGGCACGGTGGTGTCCTCCGACCGCTTCCGGGTCGCCCTGTGCACCTGCCGGCGCAGCCGGCGCTTCCCGTGGTGCGACACCAGCCACCGCCGCCGCACCCGTACGCGGGAATGAGCCCCCGGGCCCCGGAGGCACCGGGCCGGGAAACGGATTCGGGGGCCGGCCGACAACCCCACTTCGTCGGCCGGCCCCCGTACGGGACCGCGTGACACCGTGACGGAGGTGCGTTACTCCCCAGTCACGAACCCCCGAACCACGCCCACGGGGTCGCACGGCCCCGAGCTCGGCGAGCCGGGTGCGCACGTGAGTCTGTCGAACGCCCATCGAAAACACACATCGACCCCACAGTTTTCGGTAACTTTGAGTATTGAATCAGTGGCGCGAAGTCACGCGGTACGCACACATGTGCCCCTCAACAGAGCCGCCGTAGGGTGTCGGGATCGCCGGGGTGGCGAGATTACGGCGGTTGGGCAATCGGCCTGAAACATTCCGCTTCGGCGGCGGGACGAGAGGCGAGAGGGCACGAATGGCGCGGCACTGGGCGGACTTCCAGTACGAGATCTATCTCAACGGCATGACGGGGGCGGTGCCCCGGTTGCCCACCGACCTCACGCGGCTGGAGGAGATGGCCGAGCAGCGGCTCGGCCCCGGCCCGGTCGGCTACGTGGCGGGCAGCGCGGGCGACGGCAGTACGGCCCGGGCCAACCGGGCGGCGCTGGAGCGGCACCGGATCGTGCCGCGGATGCTGCGGGACGTGCACGCGCGCGATCTGTCGGTCGAGGTGCTGGGGCGGCCGCTGCCGGCGCCGCTCGCGCTGGCCCCGGTCGGCGTGCTGTCGATCATGCATCCGGACGCGGAGTCCGCGGCCGCCCGGGCCGCGGCGGCGCACGGCGTGCCGTTCGTGCTGTCCTCGGCCTCCAGCACACCGATGGAGGAGGTCGCCGAGGCCTCCGGGGACGGCGAACGCTGGTTCCAGCTGTACTGGGCCAAGGACCGCGAGGTCACCCGGAGTTTCCTCCAGCGGGCGAGGGCGGCGGGCTTCACGGCGCTGCTCGTCACCCTGGACACGCCCCTGCTGGCCTGGCGCCCGCGCGACCTCGACCAGGCGTACCTGCCGTTCCTGCACGGGGTGGGCACCGCGAACTACTTCACCGACCCGGCGTTCGGGGCGGGTCTCGCCAAGCCGGTGCACGAGGACCCGAACGCGGCCGTACTGCACTTCGTGAACATGTTCGCCGACCCGGGAAAGACCTGGCCGGACCTGGCGTTCCTCCGCGAGAACTGGGACGGCCCGATCGTCCTGAAGGGCGTGCTCCACCCCGATGACGCCCGTCTCGCGGCCGACGCGGGGATGGACGGCGTGGTCGTCTCCAACCACGGCGGCCGCCAGGTGGCCGGCTCCATCGCGGCGGCCGACGCCCTGCCGGCGGTCGCCGACGCGGTCGGCGACCGCCTGACGGTCCTCTTCGACAGCGGCATCCGCACGGGCGACGACATCGCCAAGGCCCTGGCCCTGGGCGCACGGGCGGTCCTCCTCGGCCGCCCCTACGTCTACGCCCTGGGCCTGGACGGCCAGTCGGGCGTCGAACACGTACTCCGCTGCGTCCTCGCGGAACTGGATCTGACCCTGGCCCTGTCGGGCCACGCCAACGTCCACACACTGACACGCGAGCTTCTGGCGTAGGCCGACTGACAGGGGCGGGGAACCGCGCGGTCCTTGCCCCCCTCAGATCTGCCAGGACCGCAACCGGTCCGCCGCCCCGTACACATCCGCCTTCCCCGAGATCAGCTCCCGCACAAGATCCACCAACGCCCCGTACGGCGGATCGATCCCCACCCCGCTCGCGAACATGTACGCCACCGCCGTCGCACACGCGAACCGCGCGTTCGCCGCGGGCAACGGCTTCAACAACGCCAACGTGTGCAACAACGCGGCCGCCCGCCACGCCGGATCGGAGTCCACCCCCAGCCGCGGCGGATCCACCCGATGCCGCGCGACCGCGGCGACGAGCGCGGAGAAGTCGTTGACGAGGGGCTGGTCCGGCAGCACCTCTTCATGGCGCTGGAGCAGCCAGGGCACATCGATATGGAGGTCCGGTGGCATGGGTCAGACGTCCCGCCCCTCGCTTCCGCCGGGTGACTCGTCCTCGGGAAAGGCGGCGGCGAACTCCGCGGCGTGCGCGGTGAAGAAGCGACGGAACGCCTCCGCGCCCTCCTGCAACGCCCGGTGCCGCGCGATGTCGGCGGCCGCCGCCTCCCGCACGAGTGCCTTCATCGACGTACCGCGCTCCTTGGCGATCTGCCGGAGGTCCTCGAGCTCCCGCTCGCTGAACTCCACATTCAACGCTGGCATGCGCTTACGGTACCTCGCGGGTACTTACCCGTAAATACCCCCAGGTCAAAGGGTACGCAGGCCGGTACCCAGCAAGGACCGAACCGCCAGGCACCGCCCTCACCGCCCCGACACTTCCAGCCGACTGATCCGCGCCGCCCACTGATCGCGGGCAAACAGATCCCGACCGTGGACACCACAGGCCCATCAAGGTCCGGCAGAGCTGATCCAAACGGCAGGCCCTAACCTGGATACGACGTGTGAAGGCCCTGTTCACCCGGAGTGGGCGCGAGGAAGTGGCGAGGATGAGCCCGGAGTACCCGTACGACGATGCCGCCACGGCGCGGGCGGTCGTCGACGACGGCGGCATGCTGCGGGAGTGGAACGAGGGCGCGCGACGGCTGCTGGGTCACACGGCCGACGAGGTCGTGGGCCGCCCCGCCGCCGGCCTCCTGGCCGACCCGGCCGGCTTCGTCCTCCCCGCGGACCGTCCCTTCCGCTGCGCCGGCACCGTGGGCCTGCGTCACCGGGACGGACGCACCGTCTCCGTGTGGATCCTCGCCCACCACCGCCCGGCCCGCCCCGACGGCCCCGGCCACTGGCTCCTGGTGACCCCCCTGGAGGACACCGCTCCCCTCCCGGACGACGACCCGCTGGCCCAGACCGCGCTGGCCGAGTCCCCGTGCGCCACCGCCGTCTACGACGAACGGCTGCGGCTGCGGCGGTTCAACCGGGCCATGTCCGATGTGATGGGCGTCCCCGAGGATCGGGTCCGCGGGCTGCGTCCGTCGGAGATCGGCGGCCGGCGCGAGAGCGAGGAGATCGAACGGGACATGTTCCGCGTGCTCACCACCGGGCACGCCGAGGACGTACGGACACTGGTCTCCGCCGACGTGGCCGGGCGGGACAGCGCCTGGCTCTTCCGGGTGGCCCCGGTCACCGACGCCGAGGGCCGGATCCGGGGCGTCTGTCTGACCATGCACGACTTCACCGACGAGCATCTGGCCCGCAAGCGGCTGCAACTGGTCAACGAGGCGAGCGTGCGCATCGGCAGCACGCTGGACGTGGCCCGCACGGCGCAGGAGCTGGCGGACGTCTGCGTACCGGCGCTCGCCGACTTCGTCAGCATCGACCTGCTGGACGCGCCGGAGGACGGCAGCGACCCGTGCCCCGTCTCGCTCAGCTTCCCCGTGGTGCTGCGGCGCACCGCCCAGCGGTCGGCGACACCGGGGGCGCCCGAGGTGGTGACCGAGCTCGGCGGCACCCGGCGGTATCCCGCCTCCTCCCCGCAGGCCACCTGTCTGACCACGGGCAATACCGTCCTCGCCGCGGACCCGACGGAGACGCTCACCGAGTGGCTGGGCGAGGATCCGGTACGGGCCGGGCGGATCCGCGCGCTCGGCATCCACTCGTCGATGTCGGTGCCGATCCAGGCCCGCGGCGGCACCCTCGGGGTGGCCGTCCTCAGCCGATTCCGCCGGCCCGAGGCGTTCACCCCGGACGACGTGCTGCTGGCGGAGGAGGTCACCGCGCGGGCGGCCGTGTGCATCGACAACGCCCGCCGGTACTCCCGCGAGCGCGACACGGCGCTCGCCCTCCAGCGCAGTCTGCTGCCCCGGCGGCTGCCGCGGACGGCGGCGGTGGAGGCGGCCTCCCGCTATCTGCCGGCCGCGCGGGCCGGGGTCGGCGGCGACTGGTTCGACGTGATCCCGCTGTCCGGGATGCGGGTCGCCATGATCGTCGGCGATGTCGTCGGCCACGGCATCAAGGCCTCGGCGACGATGGGCCGGCTGCGCACGGCCGTCCGCACGCTCGCCGACATCGACCTCGCCCCCGACGAACTGCTCACCCACCTCGACGACCTGGTGCTGCGGCTGTCGGTGGAGAGCGGGCAGGACGGCACGACCGGGGAGGTCGGGGCGACCTGTCTCTACGCGGTGTACGACCCGGTCTCGCGCCGGTGCACGATGGCCCGGGCCGGGCATCCGCCGCCGGTGATGGTGCCGCCCGGGGGCGGCCCGGCGCGCCGGATCGAGCTCCCGGCCGGGCCGCCGCTGGGGCTGGGCGGGCTGCCGTTCGAATCGATCGAGGTCGATCTGCCCGAGGGCACGGTGCTGGGGCTGTACACCGACGGCCTGGTGGAGAGCCGGGAGCGGGACCTCGACTCCAGCCAGCGGCTGCTGTGCGAGGCACTGCCGGCATCGGCCGAGGCGGCGGATGCGAGGGACACGCCCGACGTCTCCGACTCACTGGACGCGGCGTGCGACCGGGTACTGCACGCGCTGCTGCCGCCCGGCGGCGCCGCGGACGACGTGGCGCTGCTGCTGGCCCGCACCCGGGGGCTGCCGGCCTCGCAGGTGGCGACGTGGGACATCCCCGCGGACCCGTCGCTGGTCGCGGCGATCCGCAAGCAGGTGGTGGGGCAGCTGGAGCGGTGGCGGCTGACGGAGACGGCGTTCACGGCGGAGCTGGTGGTGAGCGAACTCGTCACCAACGCGATCCGCTACGGCGAGCGCCCGATCCGGCTCCGGCTGATCCACGACACGTCCATCCTCATCTGCGAGGTCTCCGACGCCAGCCCGACGGCGCCCCACCTGCGCCGCGCGAAGACCTACGACGAGGGCGGCCGCGGCCTGCTCCTGGTCGCCCAGCTCACCCAACGCTGGGGCACCCGCCACACCCCGGACGGCAAGACGATCTGGGCGGAACTGACGCTGCTGGAGGACTGTTAGGGGCGCGGGGAACCACGCGTCTTCCGGGGGTCCGGGAGCGGAGCCCCCCGGGTCGGGACGGGAAGGGGCCGCAGGGGCGGGGAAAATAGGGGGCGCGCAGGGGAACCTGCACCTCACCGCCGCCGGAGGCGTCCCCTGAACACCCCGCTCGCCGAAACCCTCTCCGTCCTCCTCCTCGCCGCGGTCCTCGCCTGCGCCGTCGCCAGACCCTTCAACTGGCCGGAGGCGGTCGTCGCCGTCCCCGCCGCCACCCTCGCCATCGCCACCGGCGCCCTCTCCCTGGACCACGCCGCCGACGAGGTCTCCCACCTCGCCCCCGTCGTCGGCTTCCTCGCCGCCGTCCTCGTCCTCGCCCGCTACTGCGACGAGGAAGGCCTGTTCCGCGCCTGCGGCGCGTGGACCGCCCGCTGGGCCGCCGGCAGCCCCGGCCGCCTGCTGACCGCCGTCTTCGCGCTCGCCTCGGCGATCACGGCGGTGCTCAGCCTGGACGCGACCGTCGTGCTGCTCACCCCCGTGGTGTTCGCCACCGCCGCGCACATGGGCGCCCGCCCCAAACCGCACGTCTACGCCTGCACGCATCTGTCCAACACGGCCTCGCTGCTGCTGCCGGTCTCCAATCTGACCAACCTGCTCGCGTTCACGGCCGCGGGCATCGGGTTCGTACGGTTCGGCGCGCTGATGGCACTGCCGTGGGTGGTCGCGGTGGCCGCCGAGTACGTCGTCTTCCGGCGGTTCTTCCGCCGGGACCTCGGTACGGCCGCCGTCTGCGACCCGCGCGGGGAGGAGCCGCCGCCGATGCCGGTGTTCGCGCTCGTCACCGTGGTCGGCACGCTCGCCGGGTTCGTCGTCGCCTCCGCCGTCGGCATCGACCCGGCGTGGTCGGCGCTGGCGGGGGCGCTCACCCTGGCCGTGCGCGCGCTGGTGCGCCGGCGTACGACGCCGCTCACGGTGGTGCGGGCGGCGGCGCCGGGCTTCCTGGCGTTCGTGCTCGCGCTGGGCGTGGTCGTACGGGCCGTCGTCGACAACGGGCTCGCCGACGCGCTGGGGCGGCTGCTGCCGGACGGCTCCGGCTGGGCCGCGCTGCTGGGCGTCGCGGCGCTGGCGGCGCTGCTGGCCAACGTGATCAACAACCTGCCGGCGGTGCTGGTGCTGCTGCCGCTGGTCGCCCCGGCCGGCACGGGGCCGGTGCTGGCCGTGCTGCTCGGCGTCAACATCGGCCCGAACCTCACGTACGCGGGTTCGCTGGCGACGTTGCTGTGGCGGCGGATCCTGCACCAGCACGACCACGGCGTCGACCTGGGCGAGTTCACCCGGCTCGGGCTGCTCGCGGTACCGGCGGCGCTGGTCCCGGCGACGACGGCGCTGTGGCTGTCGCTGCGGCTGTTCGGGGGGTGAGGGCGGGGATCAGCGGTCCTCGGGCGTGCCCTCGGCGCCCCAGTTGACGGACTGCATCCGCAGCGCGCCGTCGGTGTCGGCCTGCCAGCGCTGCTCCCCGTCGCCGGTGGCGCGCGGCTTCAGCACGAGGGCGGTGCCGGGGGCGGGGTCGGAGCCGGGCGCGGCCGGGGCGAGGGCCAGGTTCTGGTCGCGGCGCGGTACGAGGGTGCCCTGGAGGGTGAAGTCGTAGCGGACGTTCCTCGCCTCGGGCGTGGACCGGCCCGCGCACGGGGCCAGGACGACCGAGTAGCCGAGGCGGGAGTCGAGGCAGAGCGAGGGCTCGGCGAGGCTGCGCAGCAGGCCGTCGGTCTCGTAGGCCCAGTGCTGGGTGCGGGCGGAGCCGCAGCCCGCGAGCACGGCCTCGGCGCCGGCGACGGCCTTCTCGCCGTGGACGTCGAGGCACAGCCCGTCACCGGCGTTGCGCAGCCGGCCCCGTACGACGCCGTCGGAGGCGTCGGCGGCCGTCCCGGCCCACGACGGCACCGCCGAGGCGGCACCCTCTCCGCCCTCCTCCGCACCGCCGCCACCCAGCACACCCCACACGGCCAACGGCACGACGACACAGAACCCCACGATCCCCGCGATCCCCACGACAAGAAGCGGCTCCCGCCGCCGACCCGCCCCGAAGGCCCCCCACCGCACCGCCCGCAACACCCGCCCCCGCGCCCGATGCCGCGCCCCGCTCCCCGCGAACCCGTCCGCCCCAACGGCACCCACCGATGCCGGGCCGGTATCCGACACGGTCTCCCGGCGCGCGTCCGCGCCGGCCCCCGGCGCGACGGGTGCCGCCCCGGGGGCCGCTCCCCGCACGACGGCCGGTGCGGCGAGGCCCGCCGCGGCGGCGTCCACCCGCGTGGCATGACGCCGCCTACCCGCGCGCCTCCGCCCAGCCCCTCCCGGCCGGGCAACGCCCGCCGTGCCGCCATCGGACGCGGGCACGCTCACCGCGTCCCTCCCGGGTGCACCGCCACGCGAGGCAACACCCTGCCCGGCATCCCCCGGCGCGACAGCGCCACGCCCGACGCCTGCCCAGGCGGCCGCGCCCAGCCCGCCGACGCCCCGACCGGCAGCGCCCGACGTGACCGCATGCTCGGCGTCCGCCCGCGCCGCAGCGTCACGCCCGGCGCTCGCCGAGGCGGCTCCCCGACCGGCGGCCCCGGGCGCGGCAGCCTCCCGGCCCGCGTCCCCGGGCGCGGCGTCACTCGACCCCGCGCCACCCGGCGCACCAGCGCCCCGACCGGCGACAGCCGACGCGGTCGCGCCCCGGATGGTGTCTACCGATGCGGCTACACCCGGCCCGCCGGCACCCCGGCCGACGACGCCCCGTCCGGCAACACCCGGCATCGCCGCATGCCCGGCATCCCCCCGCGCCGCAGCGCCACGCCCGGCGCTCGCCGAGGCGGCTCCCCGACCGGCGTCCCCCATCACGGCGTCACTCGACCCCGCGCCACCCGGCGCGCCAACGCTTCGACCGGCGACAGCCGACGCGGTCGCGCCACCGACGGTGTCTACCGATTCGACTGCGCCCGGCCCGCCGGCACCCCGCCCGGCAACACATGGCATCGCCGCATGCCCGGCATCCCCCCGCGCCACAGCGCCACGCCCGGCGCTCGCCGAGGCGGCTGCGCCCGGCCCGCCGACGCCCCGCCCGGCAACACCCGGCGCGGCCGCATGCCCGGCATCCTCCGGCGCCGCAGCGCCTCGCCCGGCGGTCGCCGAGGCGGCTCCCCGACCGGCGTCCCCCGGCGCGGCATCACTCGACCCCGCGCCACCCGGCACACCAGCGCTCCGACCGGCGACAGCCGACCTGGTCGCACCCCGGACGGTGTCAGCCGAGGCGGCCGCGCCCGGCTCGCCGACGCCTCGCCCGGCGGCCCCGGGCGCGGCAGCGCTCCAGCCGACAGCACCTCCCTCCGCGACGCCCGGCGCACCAGCGCCACGTGCGGCGTCCCCGGGCGCGGTGGCACGCGCCGTGGCGCCCCGGTCCGGCGCGGCCCGCGCCGCCGGGTCGTCCGACGGGGTCCCCGGCTGTGGGCCCTCCTTCGGGTGCGCGGGGGTGGGGGGCCGGCGGGGGGTGCGGAGGCGGGCGGTGAGGGTGCGGACGTGGGCGGCGGCCGTGCGGACCGGCGTGCGGGGGCGGGCGGCGCGCGTGCGGGGGCCCGGTGGGGCCGGTGACGGGTCGGGGGCCGTGAAGTCCATGCGCGCGTCGAGCGCCGTCGGCCCGCGCGGGGGCTTCGGCTCCCGGGGGCCGCGGGTGTCGAGGTAGGCCCGGGCGGCCCAGCCCAGTACCCCCTCCGTGAGGAGCACCGGCAGCCGCCGGTCGAAGCCGTCGAGCTGCTCGGCGGCGCCCCGGCAGTGCGCGCAGCCGTCCATGTGGAAGAGGAGGTCGGGGTCGAGGACCCGGTCCCCGCGTCGCAGCGCCACGTCGAGCAGCCGGGCGAACCGCCGGCAGTCGTCCTGGGGCGCGGACTCCCGGTGGACCTCCAGACAGGCGTCGCGCAGCCGGGCTCTGGCCCGGGCGAGCCGCACCGGGACGTCGCCGGCGTCGATGCCGAGGAGCGCGGCGGGCACGTCCTGCTCCTCGCGTTCCACCTCCATGTGCCACAGCAGGCACCGCGCGGGCTCGGCGAGCCGCTGGAAGGCGGTGGTGACGAGCCGCCGGTTCCCGGGCGGCAGCAGCCGCGCCGCCGCGGAGCCGGACCCGGTGCCGGAGCGCAGCTCGGCGTGGAGCATCTCCCGCCGGTGGTCGGCGTCCCACTCCGCCGCGATCCGGCCGACGGTGACCAGCAGGGCCGGCCGCCACGCCGCCGTCGGCCCGGCCTGCCGGCCGGCGTTCTCGAACAGCCGGGTGAACGCGGCGGTGGTGAGCATGCCGGCGGGGTGCGCCCCGGCCGTGCACAACCGCGCGTAGGCGTACACGGCCTCCCCGTGCCGGACGAGGAGTTCCTCCACCGGCCGGTGGACGGGCCCCTCCCCGCCGGACTTCTTGAGCTCCGCGGCGAGTTCCGCGTCGGGCACCTCGCGCGGCCGGCCGGGCTCGGCGGAACTCGGCACGGCCCCGTCGTTCACGTTCACTTTCCTCCACAGCCCCTGCGCACGAGGCCGGGTCCGGACCAGTCACGTACCGCCCGGCCGGCCGCCCCCGTGGGGAGCGTCCGGTTTCATGCGCGTAATTTTCGATATCCCGAACGCGCGACCACGACCGCTTTTTTCCGGAGTGGGGGGCGAACGGCGCACCGGGCGCGTCCGGCGGAAAAGGAATTGTCCGCACGCCGACGCCCCACACCTTCGCACACGCCGGGGAGCAGTAACAAGACAGGGGCTCACTTTCCCCGGCGAATGAACCCCGCCTGAACTCGGGGTAAGTTGACGATGCGTCAGCAAGGGGTCCGTACGGGGTAATTGCCCCGGCCCGGCCGGGCCCGCCGGGACCTTATCGACAGGAATTCAGGAAGGCGGCGGAACGTTCCGGGAAAAGCACCGCCCCCCTTCACACGCTCCCTGGTCCGGGCGGCTGCGGGAGCAGGTCGAGCACACGTTCCCAGCGGAAGGCGGGAGGTCTCCCGTCGGTGCCGCTCCCGGCGTACGGGTCGGCGAACCGTACGCCCATGCCGCGCAGCCGCTCCAGAGCGGCCGCGTAGGCGGGGTGGGCGGCCAGCGCCTCGCCCACGCAGGGCAGTACGCCGATCGGGACGCCGAGCCCGTAGGCCTCGTTGAGCGTGCCGAGGGCGAGGGTGTCGGAGATGCCGGCCGCCCACTTGTTGAGGGTGTTGAAGGTGGCCGGTGCGACGGCCACGGCGTCCGGCGGCGGAAAGGGCCGCGGCTCCCCCGGCAGCCGCCACGCGGACCGGATCACGCGCCCGGTCCGCGCCTCGACGGCGGCGGTGTCGAAGAAGCCCATGGCGAGCGGCGTCGCGAGGACCCCGACCTCCCAGTTCCGCCTCTGCGCCGCGGCGATCAGCTCCCCGACGCCGGAGGCGACCCCGGCGGCGCAGACGACGACGTAGAGGAAGGGCTTCCCGGATTCCGCGGCCTGTTCAGTCACCCCGGAACCCTACTCATCCCCTCAGCCGCTCACTCCTCCCCGGCCCTGGCCGCCACGCACCCCGACCGCCCCGACCGGGCAGGCCCGGGCGGCCTCCCGGACCAGCGGGTCGCCGCCGCCGTCGCGCCGGCCGGGCAGGACGGTGCCGAAGCCGTCGTCGTCCTGGGTGAAGACGCCGGGCGCGGTCAGCGCGCACTGGCCGGCGCCGATGCAGACGTCCTGGTCGATGGTGACGTCGAGGGTGCCGCCGTCGTCGTCGCGCATGGGTTCCTCCTCACCACGCCACGGGGAGTTCGACCATCCCCTGGATCGTGTCGCCGGGCTTGTGCGGGATCTCCTCCGGGGGCGCGGCGAGCCGCAGCCCGGGGAACCGCTCGAAGAGCGAGCGCAGGGCGATCTCCAGCTCGGCGCGGGCCAGGTTCTGGCCGAGGCACTGGTGGACGCCGAAGCCGAAGGCGAGGTGGCCGCGGGCCGAGCGGTGCCAGTCCAGGGCGTCGGCCCCGGGGAAGACGTCCGCCTCCCGGTTGACGACGGAGTTGGAGAAGACCACGCCGTCGCCCGCGCGGACCGTCTCCCCCGCGATCTCGATGTCCTCCAGGGCGACCCGGGTGAGCCCGTCGACGATGGACAGGAACCGCAGCAGTTCCTCGACGGCGGCGGGGACGAGCTCCGGGTCGGCGCGCAGCTCGGCGAGCCGGTCGGGCTGCTGGAGGAGGGTGAACGTACCGAGCGAGATCATGTTCGCCGTCGTCTCGTGCCCGGCGATCAGCAGCAGCACGGAGAGCGAGATCAGGTCCTCCCGGTCGAGCTCGCCGGTCAGCATCCGCTCGGCGATGAGCTCGTCGAGGATGCCGTCCCCGGGTTCCTCGCGTTTGCGGTCGATCAGGGCGCCGAGGTAGCCGTCGAGCCGGTCCCGGGCGTCCTCGACGTCGGACGCGGCGGGGCCGCGCAGCAGTCTGCGGGACTGCTCCTCGAAGAACTCGTGGTCGGCGTAGGGGACGCCGAGCAGGGCGCAGATGACGGTCGACGGCAGGGGCAGCGCGAACGTGCTCACCAGGTCGGCGGGCGGACCCGCCGCCTGAAGACCGTCGAGCAGACGGTCGACGATCTCCTGGATGCGCGGGCGCAGCAGGGCGGCGCGTTTGAGGGTGAAGTGCGCGACGAGCATGCGGCGCTGGCTGTGGTGCTCGGGGTCGTCGACGCCGAGCAGCGGCAACCGGCGGATGCGGCGGACGCCGGCGATCCGCTCGTTGAGCATCGGGAAGCCCGGCCGGGTGCGGTCGACGGAGAGCCGGGGGTCGGAGAGCAGGGCACGTGCGGCGGCGTGGCCGGTGACCAGCCACACGTCACGGCCGTCGTAGAGGGAGACGCGGGCCAGCGGCCGCTGCTCGCGCAGCGGGGCGTAGCCGGCGGGCGGGTGGTACGGGCACGTGCGGTCCTGGGGGAACGGGACCCGCACGTCCTGGGGAGCGTCGGCGGGTGCTGCCGGATGGACGGTGGAGTGCGTCATGAGGAACCTCGCTTGCGAAGACTCGCCCTTGCCGATCTTCATTGGATGCCTGAGGCATCCATCGGGTCACCAACAAGTTCGGCCAGATCGCCCGGCCGGCGGAACTGGCCGAAGCCGTACGGGTGACGGAGCGGGGGGTTCCTGGGCCGGGCGGAGGGCGGGCGGACGCGTTCACGTGCCGATACCGGGTAGTCCCCGGTCATGAGCAGCACCGCCCGGACCGTCGCCGTGTGGGGGGCCGCGCCGATGCCGTTCGGGCCGTCCTTCCACGATCAGACCCTGCGGATGACCGTCCGCCCCACCGCCTCGGGGACGGGTGCGCGGCTGCGGCTGTCGCATCTGTACGGCGACGGGGAACTGACCGTGGGCGCGCTCTCGGTGGCGGTGGCGGGGTCCCGTCCGCGGCCCGTCACCGTCGGCGGCTCGCCGAAGGCGGTGCTCGGAGCTGGCCGGGAAGTGCTCACCGACGTACTGCCCGTCGACGTCGCACGCGGCCGGGACCTGACGGTCTCCCTGTATCTGCCGGACGCGACCGGGTCCACGACCCACCACCGGGACGCCTTCGCGACGGCGTACCTCTCGCCGCCGGGCTCCGGCGATCTCACCCTGGCGGCGGGGCGCGACGGGTTCGCGCCGGCGGGCGCCTCCTGGTACGTCCTGTCCGGGCTGACCGTCGTCCCGGCCGAGGCGGAGGGCACGGTGGTGGCCTTCGGCGACTCGATCACGGACGGCGCGTGCTCCACGCGGGACGCGAACCGGCGGTGGCCCGACCTGTTGCGGCCGGGGCGGCTGGCGGTCGTCAACGCCGGGATCGGGGGGAACCGGCTGCTGTCCGACTGGACCGATCCGGCGGGGGTGCGGCGGTTCGGGCGGGATGTGCTGGCGCGGGAGGGGGTGCGGGTGGTGGTCGTGCTGCTCGGGGTGAACGATCTGCTCGGGGGGTGGGAGCCGGGGGGTGCGCCGGTGGGGCCGGGTGAGCTGCTCGACGGGTACGACCGCCTGGTGGAGGCAGCGCGGGACGCCGGGGTCCGGGTGGTGGGCTGTACGTTGCCGCCGGCGCGGGGGCTGGGTCCGGGCCGGGAGGCGGTGCGGCGGGCCGTGAACGAGCGGATGCGGGCGGGTGGGGTGTTCGACGCGGTGGCGGACGTGGACGGGGCGCTGCGGGACCCGGCGGACGCGGGGCGTCTCCGGGCGGCCTACGACAGCGGCGACGGCCTGCACCCGAACGACGCCGGCATGACCGCGATCGCCCGCGCGGTGCGCCCACATGTCACCCGGTGACCCAAGGCATTTCCCTCGCCCCCGCCGCCCCTACCCGTCCCATCCTCACAAGGGGCTCCGCCCCTTGGACCCCGGGGCGCGGGAGAACTCGGGTGGACGGGGTGCGTGGGCGGGTGCGGGTGCGTCGTGGCCGGTCGCGCAGTTCCCCGCGCCCCTTGAAGCCACAGGATCCAAGGGGCGGAGCCCCCTCGGGGCGAGAAACGCCCTGCGTGCCGGGCGGAAGAATTCGTTCCGGCGTCGTGTTGAATCGTGGCACCTACGAGGAACGGAGAGACCCATGCCTCTTGACGGTGAGTACGAACCCAGCCCCGACCAAGTGGTGCGCGACCAGGTCGAGTTGTACGAGAGCTCCGGCGGCACCGAGGGCACGAAACACGAGGACACGGGCCTGCCCGTGATCATCCTGACCACCCGCGGCGCCCGCAGCGGCAAGATCCGCAAGACCCCGCTGATGCGCGTCGAACACGAGGGCCGCTACGCCGTCGTCGCCTCCCTCGGCGGCGCCCCCAAGCACCCCGTCTGGTACCACAACGTCGTCGCGGACCCCCGCGTCACGTTGCAGGACGGCCCCACCGTGCAGGACATGACGGCGCGTGAGGTCACCGGCGAGGAGAAGGCCGCCTGGTGGGAGCGCGCGGTCGCCGCGTACCCCCCGTACGCCGACTACCAGAAGAAGACCGACCGGGAGATCCCGGTGTTCGTCCTGGAGCGCACCGAGGGCGGCCACTGACCCCGGAGCCGTCGACCCGGCGGTGTTCCGCGGGGCGCCCTACGCTCCCCGGCGGAGCGCCGCCATCTGCTGTTCCAGCGGGGCCAGCCCCACGTCCTCCCGGCGCTCGTCGACGGTCTCGGGGCAGCGCACCGGATACGGCCGCAGCGTCACGGGGTTGACGCGGGTCCCGTAGAACTGCGGCTCGCCCCGGGCCACCGCACAGTGGTCGGCGATGTAGGCGAGATGGACGGCGGGGCAGTGACCGTCGGCGGCGGCCTCGGCGATCAGGTCGCGGCAGCGGAGCTGGAACGGCAGGTCGGGGGCGTGCAGCAGGATCATCAGCGCCGCGGTCGAGGCGGCGTCGCCGACCAGCGCCCCGGTGGGCCAGCCGTGCCGCCGGACGATGACCTTCAGCGCCTCGGTGTTCTCGGCACGGCAGCGGGCGAGCCGGTGCCGGGCGAGGGCGCCGGGTTCACGCTGCGCCCGGCGCATCAGCTCCCGCTCGTCCTCCGCGCGGCGCAGCAGCTCCCGCCCGGCGGCCGCCGTCGCCGCCGGGAGCACCCAGGCCACCGCGCTCGTCACGGGGTCACCTCCGGCGGTGCCGTACGGGCGAGGGTGAACCAGACGCGTTTGCCGGGCTTGCCGGGCTCGGCGGGGGCGACGCCCCACGCGTCGGCGAGCACGCTCACGATGGCCAGTCCCCGCCCGGACTCCGCCCCGCCGTCCACCGTGCGCAGCAGCGGCGGGACGGGTGAGGGGTCGGCGACCATGACGCGTACGGCGTCGCGGATCAGTTCGACGGTGAGGGTGACGGTGTCGTAGGGGCGGGTCCCCGTGTGGGTGACGGCGTTGGCGAAGAGTTCGTCCGTGGCGAGGACGACGGAGTCGCACAGTTCCTCGGGCAGGTCCAGCCGGGTGAGGTGGTCGGTCACCCGGCGCCGTACCACCGCGGCACGCGAGGGGTGCGCGGGGACGGTGAACCGCAGCGGGCTGTCGCCGGGCGTATGCGGACGCATGTCACCGGGCGGGTGCGGACGCGTGGGCGCGAGTAAGGCGGATGCGCGGTCGGCCGCTCCCGGTGCGGTCGCCGGCGTCTCGCCGGCGCCTGCGGGGGTCCGGCCCGAGCTCCTCGGTTGTCCGTCGGTCACGGTGGCCATCCAGGTCTCGCCTCACGGTCGCGTGCGCCGCACCGGAATCCGACGGCGTGTCAGGACCGCGGAAACCGTGCGCCGTTGACCCTCACCGCGCACGGAGTGTGCGGCAGGTCACTCGGTCACTATGGTGGCGTACGGGCTCAGTACGCAACCTGCGTTCTGATAATTTCAGATCTATCCGCATCACTCTGTCCCTCCCCTCCGCCGCGTGGCACACTGCACGCTGTGACGGCCGTTCCGGGGAGGCAGGTGTGAGTGACAACCGCCCCGGCGGCAGCGCACCCACCGTCCTGCGGATGGTCCTCGGCAAGCGGCTCCGGCACCTGCGCGAACAGGCCGGGGTCTCCTTCGAGGAGGCGGCACGGACCATCGAGGTCACGCCGCTGACGGTCCGCCGGATGGAGAAGGCCGAGGTCGGACTCCGAATCCCCTACGTCAAGGAGCTGCTGCGCGCCTACGGTGTTCGGGCGACGGAGGTCGAGGACTTCGTCACCATGGCGAGGGAGGCCAACAAACCGGGCTGGTGGTACAAGTACCGCGACGTACTGCCGGAATGGTTCCGGGCCTACGTCAGCCTGGAGAGTGAAGCCAGCGTCATCCGTCTGTACGAACCCCACTACGTACCCGGCCTGTTGCAGACGTACGACTACGCCACCGCGCTGATGCGCGTGGGCTTCCCCAACGATTCCGAGGAGGGAATCGCGCGCCGCGTGGACCTGCGCGTCCGACGGCAGGAGCTGCTCACCAAGCCGGAGGCGCCGGTCATCTGGGCCATTCTGGACGAGACGGTGCTGCGCCGGCCGGTCGGCGGGGCGGACGTGATGCGCGCGCAACTGGACCGGCTGAACGAGGCCCTGGACCTGCCCAAGGTCCGGATTCAGCTCATGCGGTTCGGAGCCGGTGCCCATCCGGGCGCCTTCGGACCCTTCCACCACTTCCGTTTCGGGTTCTCCGAACTGCCCGACGTCGTCTACACGGAGAGTCTGGCCGGCGCCTCGTACGTGGACCGGCCCTCCGACGTCGTCAGCTACCTCGAAGTACTGGACCGGATGGCCGTGCAGGCGGAGCCGGTCCGTCGTACCAGGACCATCCTGGCCGAACTGCGTAAGGAGTTGTGATCATGGCATCCGAGGGTTCCGTCTTCAGCGGCATGCCGGCCGGCGAACTGGGCACCGAGGGCTGGGAGAAGCCCTGGAGCGGTACGAACGGCGGCAGTTGCGTCGAGGCCAAACGGCTGCCCGACGGCAGCGTCGCCTTCCGCCAGTCCAAGGACCCGGAGGGACCCGCGCTGGTCTACTCCCGGGACGAGATGATCGCCTTCCTCGAAGGCGCCAAGTCCGGGCGGGCCGACTTCCTGGTCGCCTGAGGACCGTCCGCGACGCGCGGCGGCGGGGCACCGGGAAGCTCTCCGGGCCCCGCTCCGCCGCATGGTCAACACGACTGTACGGCAGTGCAGTTGGCGGTAGGTTGGTGCACACACCCCGTGACGCACGGCAGGAGACCCCCCATGACGGACGGCCGGACCCCCGACTCGGAGGCGTGGTCCAAGATCGACACCACGGTGCCGCACTCGGCCCGCATCTGGAACTACTGGATGGGCGGCAAGGACAACTACGAGGTCGACCGGATCGCCGGCGACGCCTACCGGGAGACCGCGCCCAACATCGAGACGATGGCCCGCGCCTCCCGGCAGTACCTGATCCGCACGGTGACCTTCGTCGCCGGTGAACTCGGCATCCGCCAGTTCCTCGACATCGGCACCGGCCTGCCGACGTACGACAACACGCACCAGGTGGCGCAGCGGACGGCGCCGGAGTCGCGGATCGTCTACGTCGACAACGACCCGCTCGTACTGCGGCACGCGCAGGCCCTGCTCACCAGCACGCCCGAGGGCGTCACCGACTACATCGACGCGAACCTGCGTGATCCGGAACGGATCCTCGAGCAGGCGAGCAAGATACTGGACTTCGACAAGCCGGTCGCGCTGATGCTCATGGGCATCCTGGGACACATCCAGGACTACGAAGAGGCCAAGTCGATCGTGCGTCGGTTGCAGGCGGCGCTCTGCCCGGGCAGCTACTTCGTGCACTACGACAGCACGGACACGGACGCGGCGCTGCGGGAGGCGCAGCAGGGCTACGACGACACGGGGGCCGTGCCGTATGTCCTGCGCAGTCCCGCGCAGGTCTCGGCGTTCTACGAGGGGCTGGAGTTGTTGGAGCCGGGGATTGTGTCGTGCCCCCTGTGGCGGCCGGAGCCGGGGACTTCGCCGGAGCCGACGGATGTGTTCGGGGGGGTCGCCCTCAAGAGGGGGTGAGGGGCTCCGCCCCGGGGGTTCGGTTCGGCGGGTTCGGCGCCTGAGAGCTCGGGACTGCTTGTCGCCCGGCGGGTGCGGGGGGCCTGTGGTTGCTCGCGCAGTTCCCCGCGCCCCTTCGGGGGCGCGGGTGTGCAATGGAGGGGACAGGTTCTGTCTGCGTGACGGAGGTCGTGATGTCCGCTCCGCTTCGGTTGTTGCACGCCCTCGCGCCGGAGCACCGGGCGCGGTTGCTGTCCGTGGCGCGGGAGGTCGCGTTCGCCGAGGACACCAGGATCTTCGAGGCCGGCGGGGCCGCCGACCGGTTCTGGGTGGTGCGCTCCGGTACGGTCTCCCTCTTCCAGCACGTGCTCGCCGGGCGGCGCATCTCCGTGGCCACGCTCGGCCCCGGTGACCTGCTGGGCTGGTCCTGGCTGTTCCCCCCGCACACGTGGGACTTCGGCGCCGAGGCGTTCAGTCCCGTACGGGCGTACGAGTTCGACGCCTCGACGGTGGCCGGTCTCGGGGAGCGGGACCCCTCTCTGGAGCTCGCCCTGACCCGCACGGTCGGGGCCGTCCTCGCCCACCGGCTGGAGACCACGCGGACCGCGCTGATCGAGCACTACGCCCGTCATGGGGGCGGTCCTCGCTGACCTCGGAATCGGGCGGCCGGCAAGATTTTTCCGCCCGGCCGCGCATGACCCGGGCCGGCCCGGGCACGCGTATGTCAGGCCCCGCCGCGCTCCCCCGTCGCGGCGGGGCTTTCGGCTGTCCGGCGCCGGCGGCGTTCCGCGGCGAGCGTGGCCGCGTCCGTCACGTCGAGGTAGATCCGGCCGGCCGCCTCCGGGGCCGCCTCCGCGATCTCCCGCTTGATGCGCACCGCCACGTCCTCGACCTCCTCGCTGTCCATCCCGGGCACGAGGTCGACGCGGGCCGCGACCAGCGTGGAGTCGGGGCCCAGCTGCATGGTCAGCAGCGACTCGACGCTGTCGATCTCGGGCTGTCCGGCGAGCAGTTCGCGGATCCTGTCGCTCTGCCCGGGGTCGGCGGCCTGGCCGATGAGCTGGTCGCGGGCCTCGCGGCCGAGCCGGTAGGCGACGAACACCAGCAGGGCGCCGATGGCGAGGGAGGCCGACGCCTCGTAGGCCACCTGACCGGTGATCATGTGCAGCGCCATGCCGATCATCGCGAGGCTGACGCCCAGGACGGCCGTGCCGTCCTCGGCGACGACCGTGCGCAGCGCCGGGTCCTTGAGTTTCTCCCGGCTGAAGCCGCCCTCCTTGCGCACCTGGTGCACCGCCCGCAGCAGCGAGCCGCCCTCGAACACGAAGGCGAGCGCCAGGACGATCAGGCCGATGACGTAACCGCGCTGGGTCTCGTCCGCCCCGCTCCTGAGCGCCTCGTAGCCCTGGAAGAAGGAGAAGCAGCCGCCCATGACGAAGATGCCGACCGCGGCGAGCAGCGACCAGAAGAAGCGCTCCTTGCCGTAGCCGAAGGGGTGCCTGCGGTCGGCGGGGCGGCGGCTGCGGCGCAGCGCGGCCAGCAGGAACACCTCGTTCAGGGTGTCGGCCACGGAGTGCGCGGCCTCCGACATCAGGGCCGGCGAATGGGCCAGCAGTCCGCCGACGGCCTTGGCCGCCGCGATCAGCAGATTGGCGGCGAGTGCCACCCAGACGGTGATCCGTGTCTTACGGTCCGAGGATGTCCCTGTCACTGTGGCCGACTGCCCCTGCACGGGCGTCTCACACCGGGCACCGGGCGGGAATCGGACCACGACGACCAGGGCACTCGTATCCGGACAGCACCGCGAGCACCGTGAGCGGCACTCGCAGGAGGGAGCACACATGGGCGAGGACGAGGGCAACCGCGCGTACGGGCACAAGCCGTTCAAGCGGTCCCGCAGTCACTTCACGGACCGGATCACGGCCGACGGCCGGGACGGCTGGCCGGTGGAGGCGGGCCGCTACCGTCTGGTGGTCAGCCGTGCCTGTCCGTGGGCGAGCCGCGCCCTGGTCTCGCGGCGGCTGCTGGGTCTGGAGGACGCCCTGTCGCTGGCGGTCACCGACCCGATCCAGGACGACCGCAGCTGGCGGTTCACCCTCGATCCCGACGGCCGCGACCCCGTGCTCCGCATCCGCTATCTCGGCGAGGCGTACGAGGCCCGCGAGCCCGGCCATCCGGGCGGCATCAGCGTCCCGGCGGTGGTGGACGTGCCCAGCGGCAAGCTGGTCACCAACGACTACCAGCAGCTCACCCTCGACCTCGCCACCGAGTGGACGGCACTGCACCGTTCCGGGGCGCCTGACCTGTATCCGCGGGCCCTGCGCGAGGAGATCGACGAGGTGATGGAGGGCATCTACCGGGACGTCAACAACGGGGTGTACCGGTCCGGCTTCGCCACCACCCAGGAGGAGTACGCGGAGGCGTGCGACGGGGTGTTCCGGCGTCTGGAGTGGCTTGCCGACCGGCTGGCGGGGCAGCGGTACCTCGTCGGGGAGACGATCACCGAGGCGGACATCCGGCTGTTCACCACGCTCGTCCGCTTCGACCCCGTCTACCACGGCCACTTCAAGTGCAACCGCTGGAAGCTGGCCGAGAACCCGGTGCTGTGGGCGTACGCGCGGGACCTGTTCCAGACGCCGGGGTTCGGCGACACGGTCGACTTCGACCACATCAAGCGGCACTACTACCAGGTGCACACCGGCATCAACCCGACCGGCATCGTGCCGCTCGGGCCCGATCTGGCGGGCTGGCTCACGCCGCACGGCCGTGAGCGGCTGGGCGGCCGGCCGTTCGGCGACGGCACACCGCCGGGACCGGTGCGGGACAGCGAGGAGGTGCCGGCGGTCCCGGCCTGACCCGCCCCGCGCCGTTTTTCGATCAAGGAGAGGTACATGGCGAAAAAGAAGAAGCAGCTGTCGCTCACCTACAAGCCCGTCGGTTTCGTGCTCGGCTGGGTGAGCGGTGCGCTGGCCGGGAAGGCGTTCCAGGCGACCTGGAAGGCGATCCGGCACGAGGACGACGCGCCCGACGCGCTGGACCGGGACCGCGGCTGGGGCGAGGTGCTGCTCGCCGCGGCGGTCCAGGGCGCCATCTTCGCGGTGGTGCGCAGCGCGGCGGACCGGGCCGGCGCGAAGGCGATCGAGCGCTCCACGGGTGTGTGGCCGACGGCGGAGAAGAGCGGGCGGGACTGACGTACGGCAGGCGCGGCACGCGCAGGGCGGGGGCCGGTTCCGGGCGGAACCGGCCCCCGCCGCCGTAAGTGCGTCGACCGGCCCCGCCGCCGTAAGTGCGTCGACCGGCCCCGCCGCCGTGGGTGCGTCGACCGGCCCCGCCGCCGTAAGTGCGTCGACCGGCCCCGCCGCCGTGGGTGCGTCGACCGGTCCCGCCGCCGTAAGTGCGTCGACCGGCCCCGCCGCCGTGGGTGCGTCGACCGGTCCCGCCGCCGTGGGTGCGGCCGGGGCCTCAGCCCTGTTTCGGCGCGGGGTCGGCCGTGCGGCGCAGGGTGAAGGAGTGGCCGGCCGGGTCGGAGTAGCCGCGCTCCTCGTACGGGCCCGGCGCGTCCCTGGTCTCCAGCGGGCGTCCGCCGAGGGCGACGACCCTGCGCTCGGCCTCGTCCAGGTCGTCGACGAGGAAGTCGAGGTGGACCTGGAGGGAGTTCTCCGGGCGCGGCCAGCTCGGCGGGGTGGCATTGGCATCCCGGCGGAAGGCCAGCCGCAGTCCGTCGGAGCTGCGCACCTCCACCCGGTTCGCGGTCGCGTCGCTCTCCTCGGCGCCCAGGAACTCCTTGTAGAACGCGGCCAGTTTCTCGGGTTCGGCGCAGTCGAGGACGACGACGCCTGCCACTACCAGTCCCATGTCTCCTCCGTACGGGATCGGGCGTGGGCTCCCTGCCGGCCGCCCTGCCACGGGGCCCGCTGCCGCCGTCCGCCCTGCCTCTCCGTGCGGCTACCCCGTCCGGCGGACCGCAACTCCCTTGTTAAATGGCTGACATATGTCAATCGAACATGCTGGAATTCACTCGATCGGGGTAGCTTGCAGGGCGGGGCAGGAGCCGACAGAAGGAGAACTCGTCGTGCAGCAGGACCCCGCGCCGCTCAGCCGTCATCTGCGCGTCCGCCGCGCACACGCGCACACGGTGCTCGAGTTCCGCGGTGACCTCGACATCGCGGCGGCGGTCGAGCTCGCACCGCTCCTGGACGCCGTGACGGAACGGCCGGGCCCGCACGTCGTCATCGATCTGCGGCCGGTGGACTTCTTCGACTGCTCGGGGCTGCGGCTGCTCACCCGGGTCCGGCTGCGGGTGCGGGAGCGCGGCGGAGAGGTCCATCTGGTGTGTACGCACCCGTTGACACTGCGGGTGCTGCGGATCACCGGCGTCGCCGCGGTCATGCCGCCGCAGCCGAGCATGGAGGCCGCCCTCGGCCGCCTTCCGGAGGCGGCGTCCGGCTGCCCGTGACGCCGGGGGGCGCCGGGGGCTCCTCCGCCATGGCTCCCGGCCGTGGCCCCCGGCCGGGGGACTCCTCCGCATGGCCTCCGGCCGCGGGCCCCTCCTCCCGATGACCTTCAACCTGGCGTTGTGCCAAGGGATTTGGTGGGCATCCGGCAGGAGAAGGGAGGACAGTCGACATGACGACGTCCAGCAAGGAAACCTCCGAACGGTCCCCCGCGCGGGCCCCCGCCCGCCGGCTGCCCGGCTGGGCCAAGGCGCTGATCGCCGTGGTCGCCGTGCTCGCCGTGTTCTTCGCCGGGCTGCGGCTGGCCGTGCTGCCGGGGCTGCGGGACCTGTTCGGCGAGGAGACCCACGACCGTTCCGGCCCCGCGCTGCTGAAGTCCATCCAGGACCTGAGCCGTTACGACGCCGCCTCGGGCAACTTCCAGGTCGTCGTGGACCTGGAGAAGGACGCGAAGTTCCTGCCGGACGCGGTCCGCGGCACCCGCACGCTGTACGTGGGTGCCGGCACCGTCGACGCCTACGTCGATCTCGGCCGCCTCGGCAAGGGGGACGTGAAGGTCGACGACGACCGCACCTCCGCGACGCTGCGGCTGCCGCACGCGGCCCTCGGCAAGCCCTCGCTCGACCCCGACCGTTCGTACGCCGTCTCCAAGCAGCGGGGTCTGCTCGACCGGCTCGGCGATCTGTTCTCGGACAACCCCAACAGCGAGCGCGCGGTGCAGAAGCTGGCGGTCAGGCACATCGGCGAGGCCGCGAAGGAGAGCGAACTGACCGGCCGCGCCGAGGAGAACACCACCAGCATGCTCGACGGACTGCTGCACTCGCTGGGCTTCGAGGACGTCAAGGTGACGTACGGGACCCAGCGGTGATCCCGGGACAACGGTGACTCCGGGACCACAGTGACCCCCCGGACCACAGTGACCCCCGGGGCAACGGTGATCCCGGGGGCCGGTCAGCCGCCGAGCACCGACGGCCACGCCAGCACCCCCACCAGCGCCGCTCCCGCGACCAGCCAGGCCACGTAGTCCCCCAGGTGCCCGGACTGAAGGCGCCGTACGGGGTCGGTCCAGGGGTGCGGGGCGGTGAGGCGGGGGCGGGTGACGGCGAGGGCGGCAAGGCCGGCCGCCAGCGCGGTGGACAGCAGGCCGAACAGCACCCCGGCGGGGGTCCAGTGGGGGGTGGTGACGACCGCCCCGCCGGACCCCGCCTCGCTCACCGCGTGCGAGACCGCTCCGGCGAACCCCGGTACGACGCCCATCGCGAGGGCCGCCGCGAGCAGCACGGCGGGCACCACGACCATCGTGTCGGGCAGCCTGCCCAGCCGCCCGTGCGTCTCCGGCTCCTCCCCCGTCCCCTTGGTCTCCGCCTGCGCGGCCTCCTCCGGTTCCGGGCCGAGCCCGAGGAACACCCGTGCGGCGACCCGCAGTACGGCTCCGGCGGTCACCGCGGAGACGACGACGTACAGCACGGTGAACGGGCCGCCCGCCGCCTCCTCCGAGACCGCCTTGCCGAACGCGGTGCCGAACGGCGGCAGTCCGGCAAGCGCCAGCCCGCCGGCCGCGAACAGCACGGCGGGCAGCCGCAGTTCGCGCGCCCTGCCGTGCAGCTCCTTCTCGTCGACGCTGCCGTAGCGGTCGAGCAGGATGCCGGCCACGGCGAACAGGGCGGCCTTCACCCCGGCGTGCCCGAGGATGTAGAGCGCGGCCCCGTCGTCGCCCTCCGGGGTGTAGGCGCCGACGGCGACGAGGAAGAGGCCGACGTGGGAGACGGTCGAGTAGGCGAGCATCCGTTTGATGTGCCGCTGGTACCAGCACATGAAGGCGCCGCCGACGCCGGTGAGCACGCCGAGCACCAGCAGCGCGTGCTCAAGACCCGCCGCCGGAATGCCGCCGGGCCCGGCGAAGACCGTGCCGTAGACCCGCCACACGCCGTAGACGCCGAGTTCGACCATGACGCCGGAGAGCAGCATGCACACCGGGGTCGGGGCCACCGCGTGCGCGTCGGGCAGCCAGAAGTGGAAGGGCACGGCGGCGGCCTTGACGAGGAACCCGGTCAGGACGAGGACGAACGCGGCGAGGGTGAGCGCGTCGGGCCCGCCGTGCGCGTCCAGCCCCCGGCCGATCGCCGTCAGCGAGAGTTCGCCGGTGCGGGCGTAGAGCAGTCCGAGGCCCATGAGCAGGGCGTACGCGCCCAGGGAGTTGACGACGCCGAAGGTCAGCGCGCCCTGGACGGCCCTGGCCTCCTCGACCCGGTGGCCGGTGAGCGCGTAGGCGACGACGCTCATCAGCTCGAAGAAGACGAACGCGTTGAACAGGTCCCCGGCGATCGCGAAGCCGCACATACCGCCCTGGAAGAGCAGGACCAGCGCGGGGAAGGTGCCGGCCTGGCCCTCGGGCGCCTCGTCGAAGTAGCGCCAGGAGTAGGCGAGGGCGGCCACCGTGAGGACGGAGACGAGCGCGGCCATGCCGAGTCCGACACCGTCGCCGACGAGGACGATGCCGACGCTCTCCCCGCCCTTCGAGGCATCGGGCAGCCATCCGCCGACCCATTCGACCAGCGGGGGCGAGGAGTTGACGAGCAGCACGAGCGCGAGGACGGCGGCGCCGGCCGAGACGACGACGCCGGCCGTCTCCGCGGCGATCCGGGGCAGCAGCCGGCCGGTGGCGGCGAGCAGTCCGGCGCCGAGCAGCGGGAGCGCGACCAGCAGGGGCAGCAGGTGGTTCATCAGCCGCGCAGCTCCCGCAGTTCGTCCGGGTCGGCGGTGCCGTGGCGCTTGACGACCTGGATGACCAGGGCGAGCAGCAACGCGGTGACGGTGGCGCCGACGACGACATCGGTGAGAGTGAGCGCCTGCACCACCGGATCGACGACGGGCCGGGAGCCGGGCTCGATGTCGGAGAAGACGGGGGCGGTCCCGCCGTCGCGGTAGCCGACGGTGAGCAGCAGCACGTAGGTGGCGGCCTGGCACACGGACAGACAGCCCACGGCGTGGATCAGATTGCGGCTGGTGGCCAGGCCGTAGCAGCCGACCAGGAAGATGTACGCGGCGACGAGGTACGGAAAGAAGGTCATCCGCTCTTGTTCCCCTCCTCCTCGATCTCGACGGCCTGGTCCAGGAAGAGGGCCAGCAGGACGACGACGGCGCAGGCGACCTCGATGCCGATGAACGCGTTCAGCAGGGGGACGGAACCGCCGGAGGCCAGGGTGTCGAACGTGCCGTACGGCAGCAGGGTGTTGGCGAGGAACGCGGCCCCGGCGAACACGCTCGCCAGGCCGAGGACCAGGTAGGAGCAGGTGGCGAGGGCGTCGCCGATCTCGAAGACGCCGACCGGGCGTACGCGTTCCAGGGAGCGGTAGTCGGCGCCGAGGTAGAGCAGGTGGATCGCGGTCGCGGCGACCACCCCGCCCTGGAAGCCGCCGCCGGGGCTGAGCTGGCCGTGGGCCACGATGTACAGGCCGGTGACGACGGCGACGGGCAGCACGAGCAGCGCGTACCGGCGTACGGGGGCGGCGACCCGCTCGGACTCCGGTGCGGCCCGCTCCTCGTCGCGGCTCTGCCGCAACAGGACGACGGTGCCGAGGACGGAGGCGAAGAGGATGGTCATCTCGCCGAGGGTGTCGAAGGCGCGCTGGTCGAAGTTGACGGCGGCGACGGTGTTGGCGGTGTGCCGGGCCAGCGCGGCGCCGACCGCGCGCGTGCCGTAGGGGTGCCCGGCGCGGCCGAAGTCGGGGAGGTCGAGGCAGGCGGCGATCAGCAGGGCGGTGAGGCCGGCGCCGCCGACGGCGAGGACGAGCAGTCGGGCGCGGCGGGTCACCGGGCCTTCTCCTGCTCCCCGGACCCGGCCTTCCTGGGCCGGCGTCTGACCCTGCGGACGGCCAGCATCAGCAGCAGCGGGGTGAGGGCGGAGCCGACGGCGAGCTGGGAGAGTCCGACGTCGGGGGCCTGGAGGACGGTGAACAGGACGGCGAGGCAGAGGCCGAGGAGGGAGAGGACCAGCGCCTGCCGGACGGGGTCGCGGACGGCGACGGCGGCGGTGGCCGCGGTGGCGACCAGCAGCAGGGTGACGACGATGAGCGGATCATCCACGGCCGTTGCTCTCCCGTTCGTCTCGGGCGGTCTCTTCTCCGGTACCGAACCCCCCGGACAGGGCCCGGGAGGCGATGAGGTTGCCGGCGACCAGCAGCACGCCGACGATCAGCAGCTTGACCATGGCCCGGCCGGGCCCGGTGACCGCGCACAGCACGACGACGACCACGACGCCGTAGGCGGCGACCGCGAGGGTCGGGGCGCGGGCGCCCGGTGGGTCCTCGGCGAGTTCGTCGGCGAGGAGGCGGGCGAAGACGAGGGTGCCGACGGGGCCGAGCAGGGCGAGGACGAGGGCGAGGTCGACGTAGGCGGGGCGGTCGTAGCCCTGGGCGAGCAGCAGGAGGGCGGGGGCGGCGAGGGCGCTGGACAGGTTCTGTGCGACGACCCGGCGGCGCAGGGGGCCGGTGACGACGCCCCAGAGGGTGGCGCCGACTCCGCCGGCCAGGGCGACCGTGGCGGTGGTGGTCCAGCCGTTCACCCGTCGTGCACCGCCCGTCGGGCGCCGCGGGCGGTGACCGCGCCGAGGAGGGAGACGGCGGCGCCGACGGTCAGTTCCAGGGGGGCGATGGTGCTGATGAGCATGAGCCACAGCACGAAGAGGGCCGCCCACCAGGCGGCGACCTCGCCGAGGGCGGTGCGGAGCGCGGTTCGGGTTCCCATGCGCCACCTCCGTCCACGGCCGGGCCCGTGACGCCCAGTTCCACTCGCGGCGCCATCCAAACACCACGGACGTGGCACGTGCGGCAGCACGCGCCGGTAAGCCCCCCAAGGGGCTCCGCCCCTCGGCCCCCGGCGCGGCAGGGCTCGGGGCGGACGGGTTCGCCGGCGAGTGCGGGTGCGTCGTGGCTCGTCGCGCCCTGTGAGGGGCGCGGGGAACCGCGCGAGAAGTCCCCGCCCGCGTGCACCCGCCCCACAGCCCGAGCCGCCCGAGCTGTCCCGCGCGCTTCCCGCCCGCCCCCGGCATCAGCACTCCGACCCCGGGTAACCGCCTTGAGACACGGGGCAGTTGGCTGGAGAGGGGAATGGACGGAATGACCACCATGGCGGAGCGTCTACGGCATGTCACCCGCACCCGGCGCGGGCGCACCACGAAGAAGCCGTCCCCCGCTCCTCGGGACCGCACGCCGACCGCCCCCCACTCCCTGCCCCTCCCCCTCCGCCTCCTCGCGATGCTCCTCGCCTTCACCGCGATGGTCGCCTTCGCCGCCGTCCTCGCCCGCCTGACCCTCGAACCCTCCCCCGCCTCCGTCCCCCTGACGCACAGCAACCTCCACCCCGGCCGCTCCCTCCGCGCCTACGCCGAGCAGCCCGGCCTACGGGACGCCGTCAAGCAGATCGGCGGCAACGTCCTCCTCGGCGTGCCGTTCGGGGTCCTGCTCCCCGTCCTCTCCCCCGGCACCCGCGGCCTCCTCCGCGTCTGCCTGGTGACCGCACTCGTCATGCTGGCCGTGGAACTCGTACAGGGCGCGCTGATCACCGGCCGGGCCTTCGACATCGACGACGTCATCCTGAACACCACCGGCGCGCTCCTCGGACACCTGCTCCTCGGCCGCCGCCTGGGCCGCGCGGTCCACGCCCGCAAACCCCGCCCCCGGCCGGCCCGCTGACAGCCACCCCGACCACCGTGCCGGGGCGCTAGCGCCCCCGCACCGTCCACGTGAACTTGTCCCCGCCGACCCAGCGCACCACGTCCGGGTCGTCGAGATCGTGGACCGGGATGCCCGCCGCCGCGGCGACCATGAGGACGTCGGTGAGGGCGGTGGCCTCACCTGCGACCTCTCCGTCGATCTCCACGATCCGGAACGGCGGCGTGCCCGGCTGGACTCCGAGCACCAGGATCCGCGGCCAGGAGATGTAGGGGCTCGCGCTTTCGGTCATGCCTCCGAGGGTAGTGACTGTTCAGCCGTCGAGCAGTTCCAGCACGGCCGCCTCCACCGCCCCCTGCGTGGCGGGCCGCCCGAAGTCGCCGTGCTCGCCCAGCCGGCTGAGCGCGGGCGCGATGGTGTGCCCCTGTTCGAACGCCTCGAAGACCCGGGGGTCGATGTAGGAGGACCGGCACACGGCCGGGGTGTTGCCGAGGTAGCGGCTGACCTCCTTCACCGCCCGGGCCGTCTGCCGCTTGCGGGCCGCCTTGGAGCCGCGGCCCGCCTCGGCGGTCACGGAGACGGCGACCGCGGCCAGGACGGTCGCGTGCCAGGTGCGGAAGTCCTTGGCGGTGATGTCGGTACCGGACAGCCGTCGCAGCGCCTCGTTCAGATCGGAGCCGTGCAGCTCGTGCCAGGCCCGGCCCTCGTAGTACGCGAGCAGCCTGTCCCCGCCGCGCGGCCGGCGCAGCAGCGCCCGTACGACCTTCTCGGCGTCCTCGTCGACCAGTGCCCGCACCATCCGCACCCCGGACTTGGCGGGGAAGTTGAAGGCGATCTCGCCGCGGCCGCAGGTGACGTGCTCGCGGAGCATGGTGGTGAGGCCGTAGGTGTGGTTCTCCCGGGTGTGGCTGTCGCTGCCGATACGGAAGAAGCCGAGGTCGAGCAGGCGGACGGCGCAGGCGGTGACCCGGGGGCGGGTCAGTCCGCGATCGTCGAGGTCGGCGCGGACGCGGGCGCGCAGGTCGGGCAGCGCGCGGGCGACCTCGCGCACATGCGCGTGCTTGGCCTCGTCCTGCCGGGCCCGGAACTCCTCGTGGTACAGGTATTGGCGGCGCCCGGCGTCGTCGGTGCCGACCGCCTGGAGATGGCCGTTGGGCCACGGGCAGATCCACACCTCGCGCCAGGCCGGCGGGATCACCAGGGCGCGGATGCGGGCGAGGGCGTCGGCGTCGGTGAGGCGCTCGCCATGGGCGTCCAGGTAGTGGAAGCCGCGGCCGCAGCGGACGCGGCGGTAGCCGGGGCCGTCGCAGGAGCTGGTGCGCAGTCTCACGGTGGTGCGCGCGGGGCTCAGGGCCGGCGCCAGTCGTCGCCGGTCAGATGCGAGCCGGCCATCGGGCCCATCCGCAGCATCCCGCCGTCGGCGGCCCAGGAGGAGCCGGTGACGTAGGAGGCGTCGGGGCTCGCGAGGAAGGCGATCACGGCGGCGATCTCACGGGCGTCGCCGGGCCGGCCGAGCGGGATGCCGGGCCGTCGCTCGGTGGCCGGGTCGGTGTCCTCCTGGCCGGTCATGGGGGTGGCGATCTCGCCGGGCGCCACCGCGTTGACGGTGATGCCGTGCTCGGCCAGTTCCAGCGCCATGACCTGGGTGAGCAGGCCGAGGCCGCCCTTGGCGGCGCAGTACGGCGCGGCGCCCACGCGGGGCGCGTGTTCGTGCACGGAGGTGACGTTGACGATTCGGCCGCCGTCGCCCTGCGCGATCATCCGCCGGGCGGCCCGCTGCCCGCACAGGAACGGGCCGAGCAGGTCCACCTCAAGGACCTCGCGGATGTCGTCGAGGGCGAGGTCGAGGAAGGGGGTGGCGGTGCCGGTGCCCGCGTTGTTGACGAGGACGTCGATCCGGCCCAGCCGCCCGGCGAGCTCGTCGACGACCCCGGCGGCGTCCGGCAGCCGGGTCAGGTCGAGCCGGGCCACCTCGGCACGGCGGCCGTGCGCGCGGACCTCCTCGGCGGTGCGCTCGGCGCCCTCCTCGTCGGTGTGCCAGGTGATGCCGACGTCGAGTCCCGCCTCGGCGAGACGCACGGCGGTGGCGCGGCCGATCCCCGAGTCCGAACCGGTGACGACGGCCACGCGGCCCGCCGGTACGGCCGGGGACGGGTCGGGCACGGTCATGGGGCCTCCTTCGCGATGCCGCGATGCTTGCTCGGAGTCATCGCAGTACCCGGTCGGGGTACGGGCAAACCGGGGTCCGGCAGGGGTGAGCGCCGTGCGGCGGGGCACTCCCGACGAAAGGGGGCGGAGAAACCTCAGGGGCGGCCGAGGAGGCACGATGGACCCGCTGGAGGCACTGGACCGGATCGCGTTCCTGCTGGAGCGGGACCAGGCACCGACCTACCGCGTCCGCGCGTTCCGGACCGCGGTCGCCGTCCTGGCCCCGCTGTCCCCGGACGACGTGGCCGAGCGCGCCCGGACCGGGTCCCTCGAACGGCTCAAGGGCATCGGCCCGAAGACCGCGCAGGTGGTGCGCGAGGCGCTGGACGGCGGCACACCGGGCTATCTGGAGAAGCTGGAGGCGACGGCCGGCGAGCCGCTGGTACGGGGCGGGGAGGAGCTGCGGGCGCGGCTGCGCGGCGACTGCCATCTGCACTCCGACTGGTCGGACGGCGGCAGCCCGATCGAGGAGATGGGCCGGACGGCGGCCCGGCTGGGCCACGAATGGGCGGCCCTCACCGACCACTCCCCCCGGCTGACGGTGGCCCGGGGCCTGTCCCCGGACCGGCTGCGCGAGCAGCTGGACGTGGTGGCCGGGCTGAACGAGCGGTGGGCGCCGTTCCGGCTGCTGACCGGGATCGAGTGCGACATCCTCGACGACGGTTCGCTCGACCAGGAGCCGGAGCTGCTGGCGCGGCTCGACGTGGTCGTCGTGTCCGTCCACTCCAAGCTGCGGATGGAGGCGCGGGCGATGACCCGGCGGATGGTGGCGGCCGTCCGCAATCCGCACGCGGACGTGCTCGGGCACTGTACGGGGCGGCTGGTGACCGGGAAGAGGCGGCCGGAGTCCGCGTTCGACGCGGAGGAGGTGTTCGCGGCGTGTGCGGAGGCCGGGACGGCGGTGGAGATCAACAGCCGGCCGGAGCGGCTGGATCCGCCGCGGCGGTTGGTGCGGCGGGCGGTGGAGGCGGGGGCGCTGTTCGCGGTGGACACGGACGCGCATGCGCCGGGGCAGCTGGACTGGCAGGGGTACGGCTGCGCCCGGGCCGAGGAATGCGGCGTTCCGCCGGACCGCGTGATCACGACGTGGGGCGTGGACCGGTTGCTGCGGTGGACGGGCGCGGGTACGTAGCTTCCTTCGCCCCCGCCGCCCCTACCCATTCCCGTCCCCCGGGGGCTGCGCCCCCGGACCCCCGAAAAGATTGCGCAGTTCCCCGCGCCCCTATCAGGGGCGCGCGGAAACTTGCCGTACCCGCCCCCGGCGTGATCCGCCACCCCACGTGGTACCCGTCCTCCACGCCACACAGAAGGAGCACCGATGGAGCGCGCCGCCGTGTTCGACGTCGACGGAACCCTCGTCGACACCAACCACCTGCACGTCACCACCTGGTGGGAGGCCTTCCGCCAGGCCGGCCACCCCGTGTCCATGCACGCCATCCACCGCTCCGTCGGCCTGGGCTCCACCGACCTGATCACCCACCTCCTCGGCGACAACCTGGAGGACGACGAGGTGGAGGCACTCAGCGCCGCCCACAAGGCGCTGTACGGCACGTACTTCGACCGCCTCCCCGCCTTCGAGGACGCCGGCCGCCTCCTGAAGGCCCTGGACGCGGCCGGCTGGACCGTCGTACTGGCCACCTCCGCCGGCGGCGCGGAACTCTCCGCCCTGCGCAGGGCGATCGACGCCGACGACGCGATCCGCGCGACGGCGAGCGCCGACGACGTCGAGGCGGGCAAACCCGCCCCGGAACCCGTCCGGCACGCGCTCGACCTCGTCGGCATCCCGCCCGAGCGGGCCGTCTTCGTCGGCGACACGGTGTGGGACATGCGGGCCGGCACCCGTGCCGGGGTGACGTGCGTGGGCGTCCTGTGCGGCGGCATCCCGCGCGCGTCGCTGGAGGACGCGGGGGCGGACACGGTCTACCGGGACCCGGTGCACCTGCTCACCTCGCTGGAGGAGGGCAACGGCCCGCTCGGGCGGAAGCGGGCGGAGCCGACGGGGTGACGCCCGCCGCGCCCGCGCTTGACTTCGAGCGCTCTCCAATCCGTAGCGTGCTCGCATGACCACAGCACAGCACGGCATCGGATCCGGTTTCGGCGCGACGAGCACAGCGGACGACGTCCTGCGCGGCATCGACCTGACGGGAAAGCTGGCCCTCGTGACCGGCGGCTACTCCGGGCTCGGCCTGGAGACCACCCGGGCGCTGGCGAAGGCGGGCGCCCGGGTGGTCGTGCCGGCCCGGCGGCCGGCCGCCGCCGCCGAGGCGCTCACCGGGATCGACGGCGTCGAGGTCGACGCGCTCGACCTCGGCGACCTGGACAGCGTGCGCGGCTTCGCCGAGCGGTTCCTCGCCACCGGCCGCACCCTCGACCTCGTCATCGACAGCGCCGCCGTGATGGCCTGCCCCGAGACCCGGGTCGGCCCGGGCTGGGAGGCGCAGTTCGCCACCAACCACCTGGGCCACTTCGCCCTCGTCAACCGGCTGTGGCCGGCGCTGGAGCCGGGCGGGGCGCGGGTCGTCTCCGTCTCCTCGACCGGCCACCACGCCTCCCCGATCCGCTGGGAGGACCCGCACTGGCGCACCGGTTACGACAAGTGGCAGGCGTACGGCCAGGCGAAGACCGCGAACGCGCTGTTCGCCGTCCACCTCGACCGGCTCGGCCGGGACAGCGGCGTACGGGCGTACTCGCTGCACCCGGGCGGCATCCTCACCCCGTTGCAGCGGCATCTGCCGAAGGAGGAGATGGTCGAGCGCGGCTGGATCGACGCGGAGGGCAGGCCGCTGAACCCGGCCGGGTTCAAGACCCCGGAGCAGGGTGCGGCCACCCAGGTGTGGGCCGCGACCTCGCCGCTGCTCGCCGACCGGGGCGGGGTGTACCTGGAGGACTGCGACATCGCCGAGCCCGCCCCGGCGGACGGCGCCCGCAGGGGCGTGAAGGAGTGGGCGAGCGACCCGGAGCAGGCGGCCCGGCTGTGGGAGCTGTCGGCGGAGCTGACGGGCGTGGACGCGTTCGGGGGGCGTAGCACCGTCTGAACGGTCCGGACGGTACGGGTGCCGTCCGCCGGGTACCCGGGCGGCCGGTCCTGGCCGCACCGAGAGGAGCCGACGGTGAGCAGCGCAGTGGGCAGCAGGGTCGTCGTCACGGGCGCCACCGGCAATGTGGGCACGAGTGTGATGCGCCTCCTCGCCGAGGACCCGGACATCGCGTCGGTCACCGGCCTCGCGCGCCGGCTCCCCGCGGAGCGGCCGCCGGGGACGCGGTGGTCCGCGGTGGACCTCGCCTCCGAACAGACCGATCTCGTACGGGAGTTCCAGGGCGCGGACGCGGTCGTGCATCTGGCGTGGGCGTTCCAGCCGACGCACGACCCGGCGACCACCTGGCGGACCAACGTGCTGGGCAGCATCCGGGTCTTCGAGGCGGTGGCGGCGGCCGGGGTGCCGGCCCTGGTGCACGCCTCGTCCGTCGGCGCGTACTCGCCGGGGCCGAAGGACCGGGCGGTGGACGAGTCCTGGCCCACGCACGGCTGGCCGGACGCCGCGTACACCCGGGAGAAGGCGTATCTGGAGCGGACGCTGGACGCGTTCGAGTACCGGCACCCGGAGGTGCGGGTGGTGCGGATGCGGCCGGCGTTCCTGTTCAAGCGGGAGTCGGCGAGCGAGCAGCGGCGGATCTTCGGCGGGAAGTTCCTGCCGGGGCCGCTGGCGAGGCCGGAGGTGCTGCCGTTCCTGCCGGACGTGCCGGGGCTGCGGGTGCAGGCGCTGCACACGGACGACGCGGCGGCGGCGTACCGGCTGGCGGTGCGGGGGGACGTACGGGGGGCGTTCAATCTCGCGGCGGAGCCGGCGGTGGACGCGGAGGTGCTCGGGGAGATGCTGGGGGTGCGGCGGCAGGTGCGGTTGCCGCGGACGGCGGCGCGGACGGCGGTGGCCGCGGCGTGGGGGCTGCGGCTGCTGCCGGCGTCGCCGCATCTGTTCGACGCGGTGCTGAGGCTGCCGCTGATGGACTGCGCCCGGGCACACGAAGTCCTGGGCTGGCGCCCGACGAAGCCGGCGACGGAGGTCCTGGAGGAGTTCCTCCAGGGCTTCCGCGAGGGCGCCGGCGCGCCGACGGAACCCCTGCGGGGGCGCAAGGTGGGGTGACGCGCGCGGGGGGCGATTTTCCTTCGCCCCCGCCGCCCCTACCCGTCCCGTCCCTTGACCCGGGGGGATGGGGAAGCAGGGGCTGGGTGGGGAGGAGCGCGGGAGAACTCGGGTGGACGGGGTGCGTGGGCGGGTGCGGGCGGGTGGGGACTTCTCGCGCAGTTCCCCGCGCCCCTGACGGGGCGCGGCCCCTGCTTTTGGGGGCGCGGGGAACTGCGCGATCAGCCACATCGCACCCGCACTCCCCACACGACCCCACCCACCCGAGCTCTCCGGGGTCCAAGGGGCGGAGCCCCTTGAAGGGACGGGACGGGTAGGGGCGGCGGGGGCGAGGGAAATGGCCGTTCAGCCCTCCGCCCCGGCCGCCAGCCGCTCCCGCTGCGGCACCACCGTGTACTTCGGGTCCTCCGCGGACGCCGTCCCCGCCGCGAAGACGCCGAACCGGGTGCACGCGGAGCCGGCGAGCAGCGCCGCGCCCGCCGCCACCGCGGCGACCCGCGACCGGCGGCCGAGCACGGCCGCCGTGACCGCCCCGCCCACCGTCAACGCCTTCGCCGTCTTCAGCAGCACCCCCGCCCGCCCCTCCCGCCACGTCTCCGCGACCATGCCCAGCCGCCGCTCCGCGGCCTGCGAGACGCCCACGTCGGCAAGGGCCGCGACCCCCGCCGCCCACCGCGCCGGCGCGTTCTCCCGCACGGGCCCGACGACAAGGGCCATCCCCGCCGACGCGGCCGTCGCCGACGCCGCGAACAGGTACGGCAGCTCCCGGTACGCGCCGTGCCACGCCGGCACGGCCGTGTCGGCGGCGAGCACCCCGGTGTACGAGGCGACGGCGGGCCCGAGCAGCGCGGCGGCGCCGGTCGCGGCGGCGCCCACCCCCGGCAGTACCCCGGTCACCGCACTCGCCGCGGCCGCCCCCGCCGCCGGTCCGTACGCCGCCAGCAGCCAGGACCCCACGCTCATCGGGGACGTCGGCTTGGCGACGCGCAGCATGTTGTAGAAGCGGCTCGGCACGCCCAGGTCGTGCACGAGGGCCGCCGCCGACAGCGAGACGGCGGCGAGCGAGGAGACCTTCAGGGCCCTGGCCGTGGTCGTCCGCCCGGTGAGGTGGGCCCCCGCGGCGAGCACCGAGCCGCCCCCGGCGAGCCCGCCGAGGAAGAAGTACCCGGCGATGTCGCGCGCCTCCCAGGAGGGCGCCTTGATGACGGGGCGGCCGTAGTACGACTCGAACTCGGCCTTCGGCACCATGAGCTGCTCGCCCCTGCGGCGTCCGCCGCGCCGGTGCCTGCCGTGCCGTCCGCCGTCCTCCGCCCGCTTGGGCAGGGAGCTGTCCGCGCTGGTCATCGTCGTCCCTTCCCGAGCTTTCCGGTCACCGCGGACGCCGCGAAGGCCGCGCCGCACGCGCCCAGCAGGGACAGCGCCGCCGCCCCCGCGTGCTTCCACATCGCCGGCAGGTCCCGCGTGGTGACGACGGGGTCCGGCGGCAGCCCGTACACCTCGGGCTCGTCGAGGAGCAGGAAGAAGGCGCCGTCGCCGCCGACCCCGTCGTCCGGGTCCTCGCCGTAGAGCCGGGCCTCGGTGACGCCGGCCTCGTGCAGCTGGTCGACGCGGAGCGCGGCCCTCTGCCGCAGTTCGTCGAGCGGGCCGAACTGGATGGAGTCGGTGGGGCAGGCCTTGGCGCAGGCGGGTTCCTGGCCGGCGCCGAGGCGGTCGTAGCACAGGGTGCACTTGAACGCCCGCCCGTCGTCCGGGCGTTGCTCGATGACGCCGTACGGGCAGGCGGGCACGCAGTAGCCGCAGCCGTTGCAGACGTCCTCCTGGACGACGACGGTGCCGAACTCGGTGCGGAACAGCGCGCCGGTGGGGCAGACGTCGAGGCAGGCGGCGTGGGTGCAGTGCTTGCACACGTCGGAGGACATCAGCCAGCGGATGTCGCCGCCGCTGCCGCCCTCCACGGTCTCCTGCGCGGTGGCGCCCCCGGGGACGCCCGCGCCTTGCGGCTGGGTGTCCCCCGACTGCCCGTCGACCAGCGGCAGTTGGGTGCGTCCCTCGGGTGCGGGCCGGGTCTGTTCGACGAAGGCCACGTGGCGCCAGGTGGAGGCGCCGAGGGCGCCGGTGTTGTCGTACGACATGCCGGTGAGGGTCATGCCGTCCTCGGGGATGGCGTTCCACTCCTTGCACGCCACCTCGCACGCCTTGCAGCCGATGCACACGGAGGTGTCGGTGAAGAAGCCGACGCGTTCCTGCCCGGAGTCCGGGTCCATGCCGTCCGGCACCCCGCGTCCCCCGCTCGCGAGGGTGCTCGGGGTGCCCACCGGCTCGCTCACGTCCGTCATTTCCTGACCTCCGTCCCGGTCCGCTCGGTGATGCCCGCGCGCCGCCGGTACTCGGCGACCAGTTTCGGCAGGTCGGGGCCGCGCGGCCGGCGGCCCGGGCGGATGTCGGCGGTGAGCGCCTTGTCCTCCTGGATGTGGGCGTTGGGGTCGAGGGAGATGGCGACCAGTTCGTTGGCCGCGTCGCCGGTCGCCACGCCGTTGGGTCCCCAGTGGAAGGGCAGTCCGATCTGGTGGACGGTACGGCCCTGCACGCGCAGCGGGCGCATCCGCTCGGTGACCATCACCCTGGCCTCGACGGCGTTGCGGGCGGTGATGAGGGTGGCCCAGCCGCCGTGTTCGAGGCCGCGTTCGGCGGCGAGCTGCGGGGAGATCTCGCAGAAGAACTCCGGCTGGAGTTCGGAGAGATACTCCGACCAGCGGCTCATGCCGCCCGCCGTGAAGTGCTCGGTGAGCCGGTGGGTGGTGACGACGTACGGGAAGACGTCGGCGCCCGGATCGTCGCCGCTCGGGTGGTAGCGGTTGCCCTCGCGGGCGAGCACCTGGCGGACGGGCGAACGAGGGGTGGAGGGGTACAGGGCGTTGGGGAAGGGCGAGTCCTGCGGCTCGTAGTGGGTGGGCAGCGGCCCGTCCTCCAGTCCGGCCGGGGTGAACAGCCAGCCCTTGCCGTCGGCCTGCATGATGAACGGGTCGTCGCCGCGCAGGGCCGCCACGCCCTCGGCGTCGTCGTCGGGGACGCGGTCCGGGGCGAGGTCGGGGACGAAGTCGGGCACGTCGTGGCCGGTCCACCTGCCGGCCTCGGCGTCCCACCACACATAGCTCTTGCGCGCGCTCCAGGGCGTGCCGTCGGGGGCGGCGGAGGCGCGGTTGTAGAGGATGCGGCGGTTGGCGGGCCAGGCCCAGGCCCACTCGGCGGCCACCCAGTCCTGTTCGGTGTGGGGTTTCTTGCGGGCGGCCTGGTTGACGCCGTCCGCGTAGACGCCGCAGTAGATCCAGCAGCCGCAGCGGGTGGAGCCGTCGTCCTTGAGCTCGGTGTACGCGCTCAGCGGGCTTCCGTCCGGGCCGTGGCCGTTGATCTCGGCGAGGACCGCGTCGGCGACGGGTTCGTCGAGCGGGCCGGTGACCGGGTAGTCCCAGGCCAGGTCGAGGACGGGGCGGTCCATCGGGTCGGTGGAGCCGGCCAGCTTCTCGCGGATGCGGCGGCCCAGGTGGTACATGAACCACAGGTCGCTGCGCGCGTCGCCCTCGGGTTCGACGGCGGCGTAGTGCCACTGCACCCAGCGGTTGGTGTTGGTGAAGGAGCCGGACTTCTCGGTGTGCGAGGCGGCGGGGAAGAAGAACACCTCGGTGCCGATGTCCTCGGTGCGCAGTTCGCCGGTCTCGATCTCGGGGCCGTCCTTCCACCAGGTGGCGGACTCGATGAGGGAGAAGTCGCGGACGACGAGCCACTCCAGGTTGGCCATGCCGAGCCGTTGCAGCCGGGTGTTGGCGGAGCCGACGGCCGGGTTCTCGCCCATCAGGAAGTAGCCCTTGCAGGTGCCGTCGAGCTGGGCGGCGACCGTCTGGTACGTCGAGTGGTCGCCGGTCAGGCGGGGCAGGTGGTCGAAGCAGAAGTCGTTCTCGGGGGTGGCCGCGTCGCCGTAGTACGACTTGAGCAGGCTGACGAAGTACGACCGCATCTCCGCCCAGAAGCCCTTCTTGGTGCGGCTGGCCGTGATGAAGTCGTCGAGGGTCTCGTGGGCGTGCGCGTGCGGCATCGGCAGATAGCCGGGGAGCAGGTTGTACAGCGTGGGGATGTCGCTGGAGCCCTGGATGCTGGCGTGGCCGCGCAGTGCCTGGATGCCGCCGCCGGGGCGGCCGATGTTGCCGAGCAGCAGCTGGAGGACGCTCGCGGCGCGGATGTACTGGGAGCCGACGGTGTGCTGGGTCCAGCCGACGGCGTAGCAGAACGCGCTGGTGCGGTCGGGGCCGGAGTTGGCGGTGAGCGCCTCGCAGACCTCCAGGAAGGTCTCCTTGGGGACGCCGCAGATCTCCTCGACGAGTTCGGGGGTGTAGCGGGCGTAGTGCCGCTTGAGCACCTGGTAGACGCAGCGCGGGTGTCGCAGGGTGCGGTCGGCGGGGGCGTCGGGGCCGGTCCTGGCGCCGCCGGAGCCGTGGGTCTCGGAGCCGCCGAAGCCGCCCACCCGCTCGTCGTACTGCTCGTCGGGGTCGCCGGTGGGCTGCTGGACCTCGGTGCCCTCGTAACTCCAGCTGTGCGGGTCGTAGGTGTGGCCGTCCTCGTCGAGCCCGGAGAAGACGCCGTCGAGGTCCTCGGTGTCGCGGAAGTCCTCACTGACGAGGGTGGCCGCGTTGGTGTAGTTGAGGACGTACTCCCGGAAGTCCTTCTCCTCGGTGAGGACGTGGTTGATGATCCCGCCGAGGAAGGCGATGTCGGTGCCGGCGCGCAGCGGGACGTGCAGGTCGGCGAGCGCGCTGGTGCGGGTGTAGCGGGGGTCGACGTGGATGATCCGGGCGCCGCGCGCCTTGGCCTCCATCACCCACTGGAAGCCGACGGGGTGGGCCTCGGCGTAGTTGGAGCCCTGGATGACGATGCAGTCGGAGTGCTGGAGGTCCTGCATGAAGGTGGTGGCGCCGCCGCGCCCGAAGGAGGTGCCGAGGCCGGCGACGGTGGCGCTGTGGCAGACGCGGGCCTGGTTCTCCACCTGGACGACGCCGAGTCCGGTCAGCAGCTTCTTGATGAGGTAGTTCTCCTCGTTGTCCAGCGTCGCGCCGCCGAGGCTGGCGATGCCCATCGTGCGGGCGGTGCGCGCGCCGTCCTTCTCCCACTCCCAGGTCTCGCGGCGGGTGTTGACGACCCGTTCGGCGACCATGTCCATCGCGGTGTCCAGGTCGAGGGTCTCCCAGTCGGTGCCGTGCGGGCGGCGGTAGAGGACCTGGTGCTCGCGGGCGGGGCCGGTGGTGAGCTGGAGGGTGGCGGAGCCCTTGGGGCAGAGCCGGCCGCGGCTGACGGGCGAGTCGGGGTCGCCCTCGATCTGGACGACCTTCCCGTCCTTGACGTACACCTCCTGGCCGCAGCCGACGGCGCAGTACGGGCAGATCGACTTCACCACGCGTTCGGCGGTGTCGGTGCGGGGGCGGAGGTGCGCGGTGGGGGCGGACTTGGCGGCGCCGCCGCGACCCGAGCGGTCGCCGGCGGCGCCGGTGAGCTGACGGTAGACGGGCCAGTCGCGGAGCCGGTCCGGTATGCGCATGAAGGATCTCCCGCTTCTCCGCTCGGCGTCAGGCGGTGGGCTCGTCGGGGGTGGGCTCGTCCTCGGGGCCGGTGGTGTCGTCGGGGGCGGTGTCGTCGGTGCCGGTGTCGTCGGTGCCGTCCGTCTCCTCCGTCTCCTCCGCCTTGCGGCGGGCGGTCGCGGGGGCGGCCTCCCAGGGGTCCTCGCCCTCGCCGGCCTGCTGGTCGGGCAGGTCGCGCGGGACGGGATCGCCGTTCTCTCCGGGCCCTTCGAGGCGGTGCTCGGTCACGTCGTCGTCCTCCCTTTCCCTCCCGCGGGCGCGGCGGCCCGAAGGAGCGACGCGCAAGTACCCGGGCGGCCCCGGCCGAAACGCGCGGGGAACGGTGCGCCGCCCGGGCGGGCGCCCACCCTGTCGGGGAGCCGGGGCGTCGGACCGTCTTCCGGCACACGCGGCTTTGCGTCCTCTTTACAACTGACGTCGCCGCGGTCTCGTCTCTCCAGCCGGGCTCAGGACAACGCCGATCGCCGCGTCGACGAGTTCCCGTGCCGGGCCGCCGGGCCCACCGCCCTCCGGCCCGGCCCTCGCTCTCCCGCCCCCGACCCTCCCGGAGGACTCGCACCGATGCACCCGATCAGCACACCGGCCCGCCGTTCGGCCGGCCGTCGCACTTTGGCCCGCCGCCACGCGGTGACCGCGGTCCTCGGCCTGTGCGCCACCCTCGTGGCCGCTCCGGCCGCCGCGGCCGCGCCCGCCGCGGACCTCGCCCCTCCCGTCGTCACCGCGGACCAGGTCATGCCGCACCTCACCGCCCTCCAGGGGATCGCGGACCACGCGGGAGGCAACCGCGCCCACGGCACCCGGGGTTACCGCGACTCCGTCACCTATGTGAAGGCCGCGCTGGACAAGGCCGGATTCCGCACCACCCTGCACCGCTTCACCCACGACGGCGCCACCGGCTACAACCTGATCGCGGACTGGCCCGGCGGCGACCCCGGGCACATCGTCTTCGCCGGAGCACACCTCGACAGCACGGAGAACGGCCCCGGCATCAACGACAACGGCTCCGGCTCCGCGGCCCTGCTCACCACCGCCCTCGAAGTGTCCAGGTCGGGGCTGAAGCCCGACCGTCATCTGCGGTTCGCCTGGTGGGGCGCCGAAGAGGCCGGAATGGTGGGATCCAGCGCCTATGTGAAGGATCTGTCCGCCGCCGAACGCGACCGGATCGACGTCTACCTGAACGTGGACATGGCCGGCACCAAGGACAACCGGTCCTGGCTCGTCGTCGAGGACGACCCCGCGGCGGCCCAGGCGTTCAAGAGCTACTTCGCGGCCCGGAACCTGCCCACGACCGCCATCGGCATCGGCGGCAGCGACCATGTGTCGTTCGGCGACGCGGGTATCCCGGTGGGCGGTTTCGCCACGGGAATCGACGACTGCACGCACGAGGCGTGCGACCGCGTGGAGAACGTGGACCCGGGGGTCGAGACCACCAGCACCAACGCCCTTCTCACCACGGTCTGGCAGCTCGCCGCACACCGCTGAGGCCGGGACGGCCTTCCGGCACCTCCGCCGAACACTTCGCGCGCACTTCGCCCGCATCCCGAATGAAGGAGCAGACGCATGCCTGTCCACCGGCATCGCCGCCGCGCCACCGCCCTGGCCACGACCGTGGCCGCCGGAATCGTGTTCACCGCAGTCCCCGCCGCCGGCGCCTCCGGCACGGGCGGCGCCGGTGACCCCTACTTCCCCGACGACGGGAACTCCGGCTACGACGTCTCGCGGTACGACGTCCACGTCACCTACGACCCGGCCCGCCCCCATTACCTGGAGGGCGACACCACCGTGGAGGCCGTCGCGACCGAGGATCTGGACCGGCTGCACCTCGATCTGGAGGGCTTCACGGTCACCGATGTCACCGTGGACGGCACACCCGCCCGCGCCGTCTCCCGGGAGGGCGCGCACGAACTCGTCATCACCCCGGCCCGGCCGCTCACGAAGAACACACGGTTCTCCGTACGCGTCCGCTACGCGGGCGAACCGGTCGGCGAGGGCTGGCACGCCCTCGCCGACGGCGGCGTGGACGTGTCGGGGGAGCCGCACTCCGCCACCGCCTGGTACCCGGCCGACGACCACCCCTCGGACAAGGCCGCCTTCCGGCTCACGGCCACGGTCCCCACCGGCTGGACGGTGGTCGGCAACGGACGGCCGGGCGCCACCACCACCGGCCCGGGCACGACCACGTTCCGCTGGTACGAGGACCGGCCGATGGCCACGTACCTCAGCACATTCGCCGTCGACAAGTTCACGATGCGCACCTCGAAGCTCTCCGACGGCACTCCCGTCATCAACGCCTACAGCCCCGGGGCGCGCATCGACCCCGAGGCGGAGGCACAGCTGCCGGAGATCATCGACTTCCTGGCCTCGAAGTTCGGCCCGTACCCCTTCTCCTCGGCCGGGGCGATCGTCATCAGCGGCGACGACGGCGAGGGCCCGATCGCCCTGGAGACGCAGAGCCGGCCGACGTACCACGGGAGCTTCTTCGACGCCTCCATGGTCCATGAGAACGCCCATCAGTGGTTCGGGAACAGCGTCTCCTTCAGCGACTGGCGCGACGGCTGCCTGGCCGAGTGCTTCGCCCAGTACGCCGGCCAGCTGTGGGACGAGGGGAAGCACGGCGCCGACCTGGACAAGGGCTTCTACGCCGACATGGTGGAGGAGAACAAGGCGGACCCCGAGTTCTGGGCGACGAGACTGTACGACCCCGGCCAGGGCCGTGAACTGGACAACGCCCTGTACGACAAGGGGTCCATGATGCTGCACGCCTTGCGCCGCACGGTCGGCGACGACGCGTTCTTCGGCACCCTCGAGCGCTGGCAGCGCGACCACCGCTACGGCAACGCGTCCTGGCCGCAGTTCGAGGCGCTGGCCCGGAAGGTCTCCGGCAAGGACCTCACCGGCTTCTTCCAGGCGTGGGCGCACGGCACCACCGTCCCGCCGGAGGAATACCTCTACCCGGGGTCCCTCGCGTCCCTCGCCCCGGCGGGCTGACCACGCCCCTGGTGCCGCCCCCGACCGCTTCTGGGCGGGAGGGGGCGGCCGGCCGGAAGACCTACCTCCCCGACGCCCGGTCCCGCAGCGCCTCGCGCCACGCCGGGGCGCGGCGCGGGGCGGCGTCGGGACCGGCGCCCGCCCGGCGTCCCCCGGCCGCGAAGAAGTCGGCCAGCGGCAGGATCGCCGCGCCCACCGTCACCGCGTCCGGGCCCAGCCGGCCCAGTTCGATCGCGACCCGTTCCGCGGGGTAGCGCAGCGAGTACGCCACCGCGTGGCGGCGGACCGCGGGCAGGAAGCGGGCGCCGAGCTGGAGGCCCGCCCAGCCGCCGATCAGGATGCGTTCGGGGCGGAAGAGGTTGATCAGGTCGGAGAGGCCGGCGCCGAGGTACTCCGCCGTCTCCTCGAGGACCGCCGACGCCACCGGGTCGGCCTCGCCCTCCTCCGGGTAGGCCGCCGCGAGCAGCGCGGTCAGCGCGGTCTCCTCGTCGGCGCCCTCGGGCACCTGTCCCCCGGCCTCCCGCCACCGCGCGAGCAGCGCCTCCGCGCCCGCGTACGCCTCCAGGCAGCCCAGCGCCCCGCACCGGCACCGGCGCCCCCGCACCCGTACGGTCAGGTGCCCGTACTCCACCGCGCGGCCGCCGGTCACGTCGTCGGTGACGAGGCAGGCGCCGACGCCGGAGCCGAAGAGGACGACGACCGCGTTGCGGGCGCCGCGGCCGGCGCCGAACCACATCTCGGCCTGGCCGAGGGTGCGGGCGCCGTTGTCGGCGAAGTAGGGCACGGAGTCGGGCAGCAGGCAGGCGGAGCGCAGCCGGGCCTCCAGCGGGACGGCGTCCCAGCCGATGGTCTGGCCGTGCACGACGGCGCCCTGTTCGCCCTCGCGGGCGACGATGCCGGGGACGCCGATGCCGACGCCGAGCAGCCGCTCGGGGGCGAGCCCCGCGGTGGCCAGCACCTCGGCGATGCCGTCGCGGATGTGGCCGACGACGACGTCGACGTCGTAGCGCTGGTGCTCCAGGGGGCGTTCGGTGCGGGCGAGTTCGGTGAGGGCGAGGTCGAACAGCTCGACCCGGACCCGGGTCTCGCCGACGTCGACGCCGATCATGTGTCCGGCGGTCGGCGCCACCCGCAGCAGGGTGCGCGGCCGGCCGCCGTCGGAGTCGACCGAGCCGGCCTCCTCGACCAGTCCGTCGGCCACCAGTTCGGCCACCACGTTGCTGACCGAGCCGGAGCTGAGCCCGGTCACCGGTCCCAGTTCGAAGCGGCTCATCGGGCCGTCGAAATACAACCGTTGCAGTACCTCGGCGCGATTGCCGCGCCGCAGGTCACGCACCGTCCGCCCGTTCCGCCCCGCCATGTGGCTCCCTCCCGGCCTGCCCCTTGACGCAAGATACCTCTGCGCGACATCTTGACGCGACTTTCCATGAGGTCTTAACTCACGCTCTAAGTTAAGCCATGAGGGACGTTCGGGAAGTGAACGGGCCCGGGCCTGGACGGGCCCGCTCCTTCCGTTTCCCGAACCCGCCCTCGCGCTCGCCCTGAGGAAAGGGACGCCTGAGCCATGCGCAGAACCCGAGTCGCGGCCGCCGCCGCGGTCACCGTCTCCCTGCTGACCGCCGTGACCGCGTGCGGCGGCGGCTCGTCGACGAGCGGCGGGTCCAACGACTCGCCGAAGACGCTCACGTACTGGGCCTCCAACCAGGGCGCCAGCATCCAGGTGGACAAGAAGGTCCTCCAGCCCGAGCTGGACAAGTTCGAGAAGCAGACCGGCATCAAGGTCAAGCTGGAGGTCGTGCCCTGGTCGGACCTGCTCAACCGGATCCTGACCGCCGCCACCTCGGGCCAGGGCCCGGACGTGCTGAACATCGGCAACACCTGGAGCGCCTCGCTCCAGGCCACCGGGGCGCTGCTGCCGTGGGACGCGAAGAACTTCGAGAAGATCGGCGGCAAGGACCGCTTCGTCGACTCCGCGCTCGGCTCGACCGGCGCCGAGGGCAAGGACCCGGCCGCGGTCCCGCTGTACTCGATGTCGTACGCGCTCTACTACAACAAGCAGATCTTCGCCGACGCGGGCATCTCCGAGCCGCCCGCCACATGGGCCGAGCTGGTCGCCGACGGCAAGAAGATCAGGGCCAAGGGCAAGAACCCGCTGGGCGCCGAGGGCTCCAACCTCTCCGAGAACATCCACCACGTCTTCGTCTTCGCCAAGCAGCACGGCGCCGACTTCTTCACCGCGGACGGCAAGCCCGACTTCACCAATGACAAGGCCGTCGCGGCGGTCAAGCAGTACGTCGACCTGATGGCGAAGGACAAGGCGATCCCGGCGGGCAACGCCGAGTACGCGCAGAACCAGTCGGTGAGCGACTTCGCCAAGGGCAAGACGGCGATGCTGCTGTGGCAGTCGGCCGCCTCCAACCTCAAGTCACAGGGCATGGCCGACGACGCCTACGGCATCGCCCCGGTGCCCGTGCAGTCCGGCACCCCCGGCACCGGCACCCAGGTCAACTCGATGGTCGCCGGCATCAACATGGCCGTCTTCAAGAACACCGACAACCTCGACGGCGCCACGAAGTTCGTGAAGTTCATGACCAGCGACGCCGAGCAGAAGACGCTCAACAAGGCCTACAGCTCGATCCCGCCGGTGAAGGCGGCGCAGTCGGACCCGGCGTTCAACTCCGGCGCCACCGCCGTCCTCAAGACCACCCTCGGCACCAGCGCCGCCGCGCTGCCGCAGGTCGCCGACGAGTCGCAGTTCGAGACGACGGTCGGCACGGCCGTCAAGGAACTGTTCGCCGACGCCGCCGGCGGCCGGTCGGTGACCACCGCGTCGGTGAAGGCGAAGCTCGAGAAGGCCCAGCAGCAGATGCCCAAGAAGTGAGCCGCATGACCACCACCGCCCCGGCCCGGGAGCCGGCGGTGCGCAAGGACCCGCCCGGTGCGGCACGCGGCCCCCGCCGCCGCACCGGGCGGCTCCGCCGCGTCACCCTGCCCTATCTGCTCCTGCTGCCCGCCCTGATCCTCGAACTCCTGGTCCATCTGATACCGATGGTGATCGGTGTCGTGATGAGCTTCAAGGAGCTCACCCAGTTCTACATCCGCGACTGGGGCACCGCGCCCTGGTCCGGCTTCGACAACTACAAGGTGTCGGTGGACTTCGACGCGCCGGTCGGCGAGGCGCTGCTCCACTCCTTCCTCATCACGGTCGCGTTCACCCTGCTGTCGGTCGGCCTGTGCTGGCTGATCGGCACGGTCGCCGCGATCTGCATGCAGGACACCTTCCGCGGCCGCGGTCTGCTGCGCGCCCTGTTCCTGGTGCCGTACGCGCTGCCGGTCTACGCGGCCGTCATCACCTGGGTGTTCATGTTCCAGCACGACAACGGCCTGGTGAACCACGTCCTGCACGACCAGCTCCATCTCACCGACAAGCCCTCCTTCTGGCTCATCGGCGACAACAGCTTCGTCGCGCTGCTGACGGTGTCGGTGTGGAAGGGCTGGCCGTTCGCCTTCCTCATCGTGATGGCCGGGCTCCAGAACATCCCCAAGGAGCTGTACGAGGCCGCCGCGCTGGACGGCGCCGGGATGCTCCAGCAGATCCGCCGGATCACGCTGCCCTCGCTGCGCCCGGTCAACCAGGTGCTCGTGCTGGTGCTGTTCCTGTGGACGTTCAACGACTTCAACACGCCGTTCGTGCTGTTCGGCAAGGGCGCCCCGCAGGCCGCGGACCTCATCTCGGTCCACATCTACCAGGCGTCCTTCGTCACCTGGAACTTCGGCACCGGCTCGGCGATGTCGGTCCTGCTGCTGCTCTTCCTGCTGGTGGTGACGGGCGTCTATCTGGCGCTGACCTCGCGCGAGCGCGGCGGCGGTGCCCGCACCGCATCCCGCCGCCGTAAGGAGACGGCCGATGTCTGAGACCGTACACATGTCCGAGACCGTACGCACCGCGCGGGTGCCCCGCTCCCCCATGGCGCCGCCGCGCACCTTCCTGTGGCTCCGGCGGATCTTCCTCACCCTGCTCACCGGCTTCGTCCTGGTGCCGGTGTACGTGATGGTCTCCAGTTCGCTGAAGCCGCTCGCGGACGTCACCGGCACGTTCCACTGGCTGCCCAGCGAGCTGACGATCCGTCCGTACATCGACATCTGGTCGACGGTGCCGCTCGCGAAGTACTTCATGAACTCGCTGATCGTGGCGGGCGCGGCGACCGTCTGCTCGGTGGTCATCGCGGTGTTCGCCGCGTACGCGGTGAGCCGGTACAGCTTCCGCGGCAAGCGGGTCTTCACGGTGACCGTGCTGTCCACGCAGATGTTCCCCGGCATCCTCTTCCTGCTGCCGCTGTTCCTGCTCTACGTCAACATCGGCAACGCCACCGGCATCGCGCTGTTCGGCTCGCGCGGCGGGCTGATCCTGACGTATCTCACCTTCTCGCTGCCGTTCTCGATCTGGATGCTGATCGGCTACTTCGACTCGGTGCCGCGCGATCTGGACGAGGCGGCCCTGGTCGACGGCTGCGGCCCGCTCGGCGCGCTGTTCCGCGTCGTCGTGCCGGCGGCGATCCCCGGCATCGTCGCGGTCGCCGTCTACGCCTTCATGACCGCGTGGGGCGAGGTGCTGTTCGCCTCCGTGATGACCAACGACACCACCCGCACGCTCGCCGTCGGACTCCAGGGCTACTCCACGCAGTACGACGTGTACTGGAACCAGATCATGGCCGCCTCGCTCGTGGTGAGCGTGCCCGTGGTCGCCGGATTCCTGCTGCTCCAGCGGTACCTGGTGGCCGGCCTGACGGCGGGAGCCGTCAAGTGACCGCACCCGGCACCGCTTTGAACCGGATCCCCGAAAGGACCCCCGTGACCATCGACCTCGGCGCCTTCCCCCGCGACTTCCTGTGGGGCACGGCCACCGCGGCGTACCAGATCGAGGGGGCCGCCGCCGAGGACGGCCGCTCGCCCTCCATCTGGGACACCTACTCGCACACCCCCGGCAAGGTCGCAGGCGGGGACCACGGCGACGTGGCCTGCGACCACTACCACCGCTGGGAGGAGGACGTCGAGCTGATGCGCCGGCTGGGCACCAACGCCTACCGGCTGTCGGTGGCCTGGCCGCGCGTGGTGCCGGGCGGCACGGGCGCTGTCAACGCCAAGGGGCTCGACTTCTACGACCGGCTGATCGACGCGCTGCTCGCGGCCGGCATCACTCCCTCCGTCACCCTCTACCACTGGGACCTGCCGCAGGTGCTCCAGGACCGGGGCGGCTGGCCGGAGCGCGACACCGCGCTCGCGTTCGCCTCGTACGCCGGTGTCGTCGCCGAGCGGCTCGGGGACCGCGTCAAGATGTGGACCACCCTGAACGAGCCGCTGTGCTCGGCCTGGATCGGCCATCTGGAGGGCAAGATGGCGCCGGGGCTGACCGACCTCCCGGCCGCCGTGCGCGCCTCGTACCATCTGCTCCTCGGCCACGGGCTCGCCGTCCGCGCCGTGCGCGCGGCGGTCCCGGACGCGCGGATCGGGTTCGTCAACAACCTGTCCTACGTCGAGCCCGCCACCGACCGGCCCGAGGACGTGGCGGCCACCCGGCGCATGGACGGCCACTCCAACCGCTGGTGGCTTGACCCGGTGCACGGCCGCGGGTTCCCCGCGGACATGCGCGAGGTGTACGGCGTCGACCTGCCCGAGCGGGCGGGCGACCTCGCGGCGATGGCCGAGCCGCTGGACTGGCTGGGCCTGAACTACTACTTCCCGTCCGCCATCGAGGACGACCCCACGGGACCGGCACCGCGCGCCCGCGCGGTACGGCAGCCGGGGCTGCCGCGCACCGGCATGGACTGGGAGGTCGACGCGAACGGCATCGAACGGCTGCTGCTGCGCCTCACCGAGGACTACGGCGCCCGGAAGCTGTACGTCACGGAGAACGGCTCCTGCTACCCCGACGTCGTACGCCCCGACGGCACGGTCGACGACCCCGAGCGCATCGCCTACCTCGACCAGCACCTGGCGGCGTGCGCCTCCGCCGTCCGCAAGGGCGTGCCGCTGGCCGGGTACTTCGCCTGGTCGCTGCTCGACAACTTCGAGTGGGCGTACGGCTACGACAAGCGGTTCGGCCTCGTCCACGTCGACTACGCGACGCAGCGCCGCACCATCAAGGGCAGCGGGCACCACTACGCGGACCTGATCCGCGCGCACGGGCGGCTCGGGCAGAGCGCGGCGTAGCACGCGGGCCGGCACCGCTGGGCGTGGCGCGGCCGGGGTGCCGCGCTGCGCCACGCGGGTGGGGCGTTGCCGCCGGGACGCATGAGGCGCACGGGACGGGCTACTCGTGCGCCCTGGGGTTCGGCAGAGTGCCCCGAGGACTCTCCGACGCGAGGACGCGCGGAGAGTCCTTTGGCGTTCCCGGGACGCGGTGGGCGCGGGGGGATGCGGGGGGTGCGGTGATGCTTGGGGCGTACGGAGGGGAAAACCCCTGGCGCTCGCGGGGTCTCGCTTCCTACCGTAGGGGCAAACCTGGAAACCTAGGGACCCTAGGTATTCACACACACCCTTCAGGAGCATGCCATGCGACCCCTCACCGAGCGGGACATCCGCACCTCGTTCGTCAACTGTTCGAAAGGCGAGGCGCAGCGGCTCTCCGTGCCCCGGGACCTCGGTGAGCGCCCCTGGGACGCGCTCGACTTCCTCGGCTGGCGCGACCCGGGCGCGCCCGACCGCAGTTATCTGGTCACCGAGCGCGACGGCCGGCTCGTCGGCGTCACCCTGCGCTTCCCCTCCGCGCAGCGCGGCTTCCTGCACCGCAGCATGTGCTCGCTCTGCCTGACCACGCACCCGGGCAGCGGTGTCTCCCTGATGACCGCGCGCAAGGCGGGCGCGGCCGGCCGCGAGGGCAACTCGGTCGGCCTGTACATGTGCACCGACCTGGCCTGCTCGCTCTACGTACGCGGCAAGAAGGTCCCGGAGAGCGGCGGCCGCTTCCAGGAGAGCCTGACGGTGGAGGAGCAGATCGCCCGCACGGTGGACAACCTCTCGGGGTTCCTCGACAAGCTGGGCGTCTGAGCGCACGCGCCCGGGCACGCAGGTGAGCAGAGGGGCGAATGCGTTCGATGAGCCGATGACGGGGAAATGGTCCAGGGATGCAAGACGTACGTGAGGCCTGGGCCGCGGTCACCGGCCGGGTGGCGAAGTGGCACCGCGATCCGGTGATCGTGCAGTCGGTGCGTTCGACGGCGGCGGCGACGGTCGCGTATGTCGTCGCCCTCCGGCTGAGTCCCGAACACCTGCCGCTCACCGCACCCCTGACCGCCCTGCTGGTCGTCCAGGTCACCCTCTACTCGACGCTGACGACCGGCATCCGGCGGGTCAACGCGGTGGTGGCCGGGGTGGTCGTGGCCATCGGGTTCAGCGTCCTGGTGGGGCTGACCTGGTGGAGCCTGGCCCTGCTGATCCTGGCCGCGCTGGGGGTCGGGCAACTGGTGCGGGTCGAGGAGTTCGTGGTCGAGGTGGCGATCAGCGCCATGCTCGTCCTCGGCGTCACCCAGGTGGGCTCCACCGCCTGGCTCCGGGTGCTGGACACGCTGATCGGGGCGGTGGTCGGCATGGCCACCAACCTGCTGTTCGCGCCGCCCGTGTGGGTGGGCACCGCCGGGCAGTCGATCGAGGAACTGGCCCGCTCGATGCGTCAGCTGATGCTCCGCATGGGCGAGGAGGCGGCCGGCCGTACGCCGGTGGAGCGGGCCGCGGCCCGGCTGCACGAGGCGCGGCGCCTGGACCACGACATCGTCGGGGTGGACGCGTCGCTGCGGCAGGCCGAGGAGAGCCTGAAGCTCAACCCGCGGGTGCGCGAGGGGCTGCTGCACCGGGTGGTGCTGCGCACCGGCCTCGACACGCTGGAGATCTGCACGGTGGTGCTGCGGGTGCTGGCGCGTTCGTTCACCGACCTGGCCAAGGAACGCGATCCCGGACCGCTGTTCCGGCCCGGGATCGGGTCGGTCGTGGAGGAGCTGTTCTCCCAGGTCGCCGACGCCGTCGTCAGCTATGCGGTGCTGGTCACCACGCACGTCAGCCGCAGCGCGGAATCGGCGGAGGAGCGTCTCACCAACGAGCTGGCCACCGCGGGCGCGACCCGCGACCGGCTGGCCCGGCTGATGCTGGAGGAGGTGCAGCGCGACCCCAGCCAGTGGCAGTTGCAGGGGGCGGTGCTGACCGAGGTCAACCGGATCCTGGACGAGATGGACACCGAGCACCGCTCGCGCCGGCTGCTGGAGGAGCTGGACCGGTGCACGCGCGAGCAGCGGGAGCGCACCCGCTGGCTGACCCGGCTGCGGGACGGCCTCGGCGCCGCCCGCCCGGCCCGGCTGCGCGAGCGCATCCCGCTGCCCCGCCGCGGCCGGAACCGGCGGGCCCCCTGACGACGTTGACTGGGGAGAGAAGCGGACAGGGGGACGGCACATGACCGACACCGACAACGACAACGCCGAAGACTCCGGCACCGGCACCGTTCGGATCGACGGGAACACGCTGCGGCTGCCGGGCGGATTGCAGGTGCGTTTCATGCGCACGCTGCGGCTGCCCGAGAAGGGCACGCACGCGCTGCCGCCGGGGCTCGGGGAGTTCCCGGTCCGGCGCGTGGAGGACTACGCGGACACCGTCCCGCCCGAGTGGCGGGCGCGCGGCGGGGTGCTGCTGCCGGTGTATCTGCGCGAGGCGATGTGGCTGGCCTTCGGCGGCTCCACGGAGCCGGCCGCGCTCCAGGTCGGGATCGGCAAGGTGTGCGCGGTCTCGGGCCGGCCGTGGAGCGGCCGGCTGGACCGGGACCCGCAGAACTACGTGGTGCTGCCGCGCCAGCCGTGGCTCGACGGCATCAACTCGGGCAAGGGGACCGTACGCCAGTTCGTGGCGGTGCCGCTCGGGCTGGGGGCGACGGTGGAGGGCCAGGTGACGGGCGAGGAGGTGTGGGGCGGCATCCAGTTGCAGTCGTTCCCGCTGAACCCGTCGAAGCTGGAGCAGTGGCGGGCGGACCAGCGCCGACTGGCGCGAGCGTCGCGCGCGGCGGCGGGAGCCTTCGGCGGACCGCCGCCGGCGCCGATGGCGATGATGTCCGCCCCTGGCGCGGCGCCCGGGTCCTCGGGGGCGCCCAAGCGCCGGGCCGCGGCGATGGGGCTGGGCGTGGGCGGTGCGATGCGGCAGGAGATCTACCGCGACGACCGCCCGGCGGCCGACTGGGCGACGGAGCCGGGCGCGCGGGTCTTCGTCCACCTGGTGACACCCCCGGAATGGCGCCGCATCACGGGCGAGGCACCCCCGCCGTCCCCGGTGGACCGGGCGGCGTACACGGCGGCGGGACTCCCGTGGTTCGACTACTACGACGAGGACGGGACGGACGTGGCCCCGGCGGACGAACTGTCGGCGGTACACCCGGTCGGCGACTGGCTCGGCGACGACCACGACCCGTGGCAGCCCCCGACCCCGGGCCAGATCACACCCCTGGGCGACGCGAAGGGAAAGCCGGTGGCGGACGGGGACTGGTGACGCGGCGGGGCCGGCCGCCTCCAGGGTGCCCCACAGGGCGCCCGGCGGGGCCCGACCGTTCAGCGCGGCAGGGGGAACAACCTGCCGCTCCAGCGCTCGTCACCGACGTCCTGAGGCAGCCTCATACGGATGCCGAAGGCGTTCTCCGCCAGTGCCAGGACGCTGTGCAGCGGTGCGACCCGGCCGGGGACGAGTCCGAGCGGCGTCATGGCGCCCTCGAGTCTCGCCGGGTCCTGCCCGGTCGGTTCGATCGCGTGGAGAGTGTGGAAACCGACGACGACATCGCCGTCCACCGCGTACGTGAAGATGTGCATCGGCTTCTCGTTGTAGTGCAGCACGACGGCCTCGGTGCCCACGGAAACGGCGCTCACGATCCCTTCGTCGAGTCCGTGCGCGCCGCCCTGTTCCCATGCCCACGTCCACGAGCCGTCGACACCGCTGGTGACGACCGGCTCGTCACCGTCGTAGAACCCGTCGCCGAAGTCGTCCGACAGGGCCTCGGAGTACCGCGGCGCCAAGGTCTCCGGATCCACCCCCATACGGGTGAGCAGCTCCACGGGGGACAGGTCCCGCACGAAGGTCAGCGTGTAGATGGGGAAATCGCCCTCGCGGAACACGTCCAGTCCGCGTCCCGCCCCTGTGTTCGTCATGCCATGCAGGGTGCCATGCCCCACTGACACCCGGCGTGGATCAGGACAGGGGCGGGACAGCGTGCCGTTGCCTGCCGGTGCGCGGCAGTTGCGGGCGTTCGCGCGCTGCCGGGTTCGCGCCTCGCGCTGCCGCACGCATGTCCGGGATGCTGGGGCACCGTGACGGGGAGGGGGACGGGATGAGGCACATGCCTTTCTTCCGGTGGGTGCTGACGTTGGGGTTCGTGCTCTTCGCCTGTGCCGCCGGGGTGTACGCCGCCGGGACGGACGACTGGCCCGACACGCAGCAGATCGACCTGACGGTGATCGACGAGAAGCCCGACGGTTCGTGCCGGGTCCAGTGGCACGACCCGTTTCAGGAACGGACCCGGGAAGCCGCGTACCACTGCGATCCCGGCCGGGGCGATCTCCTCAAGGCGCCGCAGTACTCCGCACACGAGGGCTGGGAAACCGGGTTCCTCCTCACCGAGGGGCCGGAGCGGGGAAACCTGGAGGAGCTGGCCCCCGAGCCGACCCGCCCCGAGGACGTCCTCCTCCTGCTGGCCATACCGCTCATCGCCCTCGGACTGGTCGGCGGGAACCTTCGAGCCCTCCCCCGGGTCCTCGGCGTACAAGCACGCCTCGTCCGTCGTACGACCGAACTGTCCGGGGCCGCGCGGCGGGCGGCCGAGGACTACGAACGGGCCGTGTCGGCGGTGCGAGAAGCGCACCGGCACACCGCCCTGGGCCAGGGCGACGACGATGCCCCCACCTCCCCGCTGGTCACCGCGCTGTGGGTGTTGCGGGAGGCGGGCCCGGAGGCACGCGAGACGGCGCTTCTCGGCCAGGTGCTCACGGAACGGCTCAACGTTCTGCTGGACGACGCGGCTCCCGCCGCCGGGCTGCGGAGCATGCTGGGGGCCGGCCCGGTGGCCCGGCAGCATGCCGCCCTGGCGGTGGCCGAGCTTCGCCCGCTGCTCGCCGCCGCGGAGCGCGACGGCCTGCCCGAGCGTTTCGCACAGACGTCCGTCGACATGCTCCGGGGCCAGGACACCAACAGCGCCGCGCTCGCGGCTGCGGCCGACTTCGCACGGGATCCGGAGCCGTACGAACTCCTGCTGGCCCGGCTGGCGGGACCCGCGGTCCCCGCACGGACCCCGTCGCCCCGCCGGGCCCGTTGGTTGCGCCGCCGGTGACGGCCTTGCCGTCGGCACTCCGTACGACCGCGCCGCCCGGTGCGCCGCCCGGTGCACCGCCCATAGGGATTTCCCCGACCCCCATCCGCACGCCTCCTCCCGATGTGCTGGACTGATCACCACCCGCACGACCGTCCGCATGCCCCAGGGAGACCCCCTTGAGCCTCACCTACCGCCAACCCGGCGTCGTTCTCACCGATCACCGGTTCACCGTGCCGCTGGATTACGGCGACCCCGGCGGTGAGCAGATCGAGCTCTTCGCCCGCGAGGCCGTCGCCAGTGACAAGGCCGGTGACGACGGTCTGCCCTGGCTGCTCTATCTACAGGGCGGACCCGGTTTCGGGGCGAACCGTTTCAGCGGGAAGCAGGCGTGGCTCGGCCGGGCGCTGGAGGAGTACCGGGTCCTCCTGCTCGACCAGCGCGGCACCGGCGCCTCCACGCCCGCCAACCGCCAGACGCTCCCCTTGCGTGGCGGCCCCCGCGCCCAGGCCGACTACCTCGCGCACTTCCGCGCCGACGTCATCGTCCGCGACTGCGAGGCCATCCGGCCGCGGCTCACCGGCGGCGCCCCCTGGACCGTCCTCGGCCAGAGCTTCGGCGGCTTCTGCACCGTGCGGTACCTGTCCGCCGCGCCCGAGGGGCTGAGCGCCGCGCTCCTCACCGGCGGGCTGCCGTCCCTCACCGTCCACGCCGACGAGGTCTACCGCGCCGCGTACCCCCGTATCGAACGCAAGGTCGCCGCGCACTACGACCGCTACCCGCAGGACGTCGAGCGCGCCCGGCGCATCGCCGAGCATCTGCTCACCCACGAGCCGGTCGTGCTGCCGAACGGCTACCGGCTCACCGTCGAGGCGTTCCAGTCCTTGGGCATCCTCCTCGGCAGCGGCGACGGCAGCCACCGGCTGCACTACCTCCTGGAGGACGCCTTCGTCACCACCCCCGACGGGCCCGCGCTCTCCGACGCCTTCCAGGAGGAGGCGCAGGCGCAGCTGTCGTACGCCGCCCACCCGCTGTACGCGCTCGTCCACGAGACGATCTACGGCGGTGACGGCCGCCCGACCGACTGGTCCGCGGAGCGCGTCCGCGCCGAGTTCCCGCAGTTCGACGCGGCGAAGGCGCTGGCCGGTGACGGTCCGGTGCTGTTCACCGGCGAGTCCGTGCACCCCTGGATGTTCGACTCCGACCCCGCGCTGCGCCCGCTGCGCGAGACGGCGGACCTCCTCGCCGCCCGCACCGACTGGCCGCCGCTGTACGACCGCGAGCGGCTCGCCGCCAACGAGGTGCCGGTGGCCGCCGCCGTCTACCACGACGACATGTACGTCGACACCGCGCACGCGCTGGAGACGGCTCGCGCGATCCGGGGGCTGCGGACGTGGGTCACCGACGAGTACGAGCACGACGGGCTGCGGGCGAGCGGCCCCCGGGTCCTGGACCGGCTGCTGGCGCTGGTGAGAGACGAGGCGTGAGGGCGGGCGGGGGCGTCGGGCCGGGCGGAGACGTGTCGCCGGGCGAAGGCGTCGGGCAGATCGAGAGGGCAGATCGAGAGCGTCGGGCCGGGCGGAGACGTGATGCCGGGCGAAGGCGTCGGGCAGATCGAGGGCGTCGGGCCTGGCGTTCGAGCGGTGTTCGAGTGGGGTGCGGCCGCCGATTAGGGTAGGGGCATGCCCGCCTCCCCCGCCGACCCCGACCTGCGCGCGGACTGCTCCCGCTGTTTCGCCCTGTGCTGTGTCGCCCTGCCCTTCACCGCCTCCGCCGACTTCGCCCGGGACAAGGCCGCCGGCACCCCGTGCCCGAACCTCGGCGGCGACCACCGGTGCGGGATCCACGACCGGCTCCGGCCGGAGGGGTTCACCGGCTGCACGGTCTACGACTGCTTCGGCGCGGGGCAGAAGGTCTCGCAGGTGACCTTCGGCGGGCGCGACTGGCGTACCGGCGGCCGGGCGCACGCCCGCCAGATGTTCGACGTCTTCCCGGTCGTCCGGCAGCTGCACGAGTTGCTGCACTACCTGGGCGAGGCCCTCGCGCTCCCCGCCGCCCGCCCGGTCCACGCCGAGCTGCGCCGCGTCCGGGAGCAGGTGGAACGGCTCAGCCTCGGCACGCCGGAGGAGCTGGCCGCGCTGGACGTCGGCACGCACCGGCAGGAGGTGGGCGCGCTCCTGCAACGGAGCAGCGAGCTGGCCCGGGCCGGGCTGCGCGGCCGCCGCAAGGACCGGCGCAACGCCGATCTGCTCGGCGCCCGGCTGAGGGGCGCCGATCTGCGGGGCGTCAGCCTGCGCGGCGCCTGCCTGATCGCCGCCGACCTCACCGGCGCGGATCTGCGCGGCGCGGATCTCCTCGGCACCGATCTGCGCGACGCCGACCTCGCGGACGCCGATCTCACCGGCACCCTGTTCCTGACCCAGCCGCAGCTCACCGCCGCCCGCGGCGACGCGGGCACGAAGCTGCCGGCGTCACTCGGCCGTCCGGTGCACTGGACAGCGCGCGGCTGAGGAGACATCCCCGGGCGGCGGAGCCGACGGAACCGCGGTGCTCCGCCGCCTCTCCAGCCCGATCCGCAGCCCCTCCGGCATCAGCGTCAGCCGTTCCGCGACCCGCAGCCGATAGGCGGGGTCCGGCCGCAACTCGTAGCGGCGCAGCAGCAGTCCGAGGACGAGCGTGGCCTCGTGCAGCGCGAACTGCCGGCCGATGCAGGCGCGCGCCCCGGTGCCGAACGGCTTGAAGGTGTGCGCGGGCCGGGCCCGTACGGCGGCGGCCTCGAACCGGTCCGGGTCGAACCGTTCCGGATCCGGTCCCCACACCTCGGGATCCCGGTGGAGCATCGCGGTGAGGACGAGCGCCCACGCGCCGCGCCGCATCGGGTGCTCCTCCGCGAGCACGGTGTCCTCGCGTGCCTCGCGGGCGAAGGCGGGGGCGGTCGGCCAGAGCCGCAGCGACTCGTCGAGCACCCGGCGTACATAGCGCAGCCGGGCGACCTGGGCGTAGTCGGGCCGGGGGGTGTCGCCCCACACCGCGTCGACCTCGGCGCGGGCGCGGGCGGCGATCTCCGGGTGCAGGGAGAGGTAGTGCAGGGCGAAGGAGAGGGCGCCGGAGGTGGTCTCGTGTCCGGCGACGAGGAAGGTGATGACCTGGCGGCGCACGTTGTCCGGGGCGAGCCGTTCGCCGGTCTCCGGGTGCGTGGTCTCCAGCATCCGGTCGAGCAGGTCACCGTCGCCGTCGCCGCCGGTGCCGCGTCGGGCGGCGATCACGGCGTCGACCGTGCGGTTGAGCAGCGCGATGTCGTCCTCGTTGCGGCGGGCGGCGGCGCGCAGGAGCAGCGGGGCGAGCGGTCCGGGGACGGCGTTGCGGCGCTGGGCGTAGGTGAGGGTGCCCACCATGGCGGTGACGAAGGGGTGCGGGCGGGCGCGTTCGAACGAGCCGAAGTCGTGGCCGAAGCCGGTGCGGGCGATCGTCTCCAGCGTCAGCTTGGTCATGTCGGCGGGCACGTCGACGGCGCGGCCCGCCGCCTCCTCCAAGTCCCAGCGGTCGACCAGCCGTTCGGCGACGTCCAGCATCATCGGGTGGTAGCCGCCCATCGCCTCCCGGCTGAACCCGGGGGCGAGCACGTCGTGCGCGAGCTGCCAGTTCGGCTCGTGGTTGTAGGCGGTGAACAGCCCGTCCCCGGCGACGGGGCGCAGATTGGCCACGCCGAGGCCGACGTGCTTGGCGAAGCGTGACTCGTCGGCCATGTCGGCGGCGTACCGGGTGCCCCACACGAACACGAACTCCCGCCGGAAGACCTTGCGCCGGAACACGGGCCCGAGCATCCGCGCGTACCGCATCGAATCCTGCAACGGCCGCCGCGCGTCGGCCCCGAGCAGATCCCCGCCGACGGGCAACCGACGCGGCGGATGCGGTATGCGGTCCAGCTCGGGCCACCCCGACTCCGCGCTGCGGAACCCCTTGGGGAGCCCGTCCCGCGTTTCGGGCGCGCCTACCGTCGTCCGGGCCATGACGCCCTCCCCCTCGGCGCGGCAGACGGATGTGACACCCTGGCGCACGCCTCGTGTTGTACGTGGGTTCAATAACGTCGCCAGTCTGGTCCCGCACCGAACCGCCGTCAAGCATCGGTGGAGGCCCCGGGCGAGGACCGGGGGCGAGAACCGGGCGGTCAGGCCGGTGGCCGGTCGAGCCGGGCGGCCACGGCGTCCAGGACCCAGTCCAGGCCGGTCGTGAAGGAGGTCTCGGGGTCCACGTGCGTGGCGTCGTGGACGGCCTTGGACAGGGCGGGGAACCGGCCCGTGGCCAGCATGTTCGTGACGTGCGGGCCGCGGGCGCGCTGCCAGTCACGCTTGGTCAGGCCCGTGGCGCGTTCGGCGCGCAGGTTGGTGATCTCGCGTCGGATCGCGCCGATGTAGTAGGCGCTGACCGTCTCCACCGCGCGCATGACGGTGTCGATGTCGGCGCGGCCGTCGAGGGCGGCCAGGGTGGACTCGCTCAGGGCGAGTCCGTTCGGGCCGAGCGCCGGGCGGCCGCCGAGGAGGTCGGCCAGCCATTCGTGACGGAGCGCGGCCCGCCGGGTGCGGTGGGCGAGTCCCCGCAGCGCCTCGCGCCAGTCGCCGGCCGGCTCCTCGGGGACGATCTCCCCCTGAACCTCGTCCACCATGAGGTCGAACAGCTCCTCCTTGGTGGCGATGTACCGGTACAGCCGCATCGGGCCGGCGTCCAGGCGGGCGGCGACCTTGCGCAGCGACACCGCCTCCAGGCCGCCCTCGTCGGCCAGCGCGACGGCGGCGGCGACGATCCGCTCCCGGTCGAGCGGCACGGGATGGTTCGGCGGCTCCGGCCGGTCCCAGACAGTCATGGGGACACGGTACCGACCTTGCGATGCGCCGTAATGCGTCGATACGGTGTATCGACATGAGACAACGTATCGCTGTCGTAGGGGGCGGCCCCGGCGGGCTCACCTTCGCGCGCGTCCTGCACCACCACGGTCACCCCGTCACCGTCCTCGAACGCGATCCCGGTCCCGACGCCCGTCCCCCGGGCGGCACGCTGGACCTGCGGGAAGGGATGGGTCAGGCGGCGCTGGAGAAGGCGGGACTGCTGCCGGAGTTCCGGGCGCTGTCCCGTCCCGAAGGGCAGGCCATGCGCATCCTGGCCCCGGACGGCACCGTCCTGCGCGACTGGCGGCCCGGCCCGGAAGAGCTCGCCAACCCCGAGATCGACCGGGGACACCTGCGTGACCTGCTGCTCGGCCCCCTCGACGTCCGGTGGGACCGGGGCGTGACGCGGGTGGTGCCGGGGGGACGGGACGGCGTACTGGTCCATTTCGCGGGCGGGCGGCGGGAGACGTTCGACCTCGTCGTCGGCGCGGACGGCGCCTGGTCCCGGGTGCGCCCGGCGCTCTCACCGGCGACGCCGCACTACACCGGCGTCACCGCGGTCGAGACCTCCCTCGACGACGTCGACGCCCGGCACCCGGACCTCGCCCGGCTGGTCGGCGACGGTTCCCTCGCGGTGTACGGCGTGAACCGGGCCCTCGTCGCGCAGCGGAACAGCGGCGGTCATGTGAAGGTGTACGCCCAGTTCCGGGCGCCGCTGGACTGGCACGCGGAGCTGGACCTGGCGGACGCCGAGGCCGTGCGGGCGTTTCTGCTGGCCCTGTTCGAGGGCTGGGCCTCCCCCGTCCTCGACCTCCTCCGCCACGGCACGGCCTTCACCCACCGCCCCCTCCACGTCCTGCCCGTGTCCCACACCTGGCCCCACGTCCCCGGGGTGACGCTCCTTGGCGACGCCGCCCATCTGATGCCGCCGCTGGGGGCGGGCGCGAACCTCGCGATGCTGGAGGGCGCCGAACTCGCCGAGTCCCTCGCCGCCGGAACCGGCGATCCGGACGACGCCGTCCGCGCCTTCGAGGAACGGATGTGGGAACGGGCGGGTCGGTGGGCCAGGATGACCGCGGACGGTCTGGAACGGCTCGTCAGTGCGGACCCCGGTGCGGCGGTCGCTCTCTTCGACCGGGTTCAGGCCCGCTGAGCGCCGGGGGCGTGGGTGCCGGGGGCGGGACAGTACAGTGCGGGCATGACCGACGGGGGCGAGGCGCGGGTGCGGCGGCGGTTGAGTACGCAGGAGCGCCGGGAGCAGTTGCTGTCGGTCGGGGCGCGGCTCTTCTCCGACGATCCCTATGACGACGTGTGGATCGAGCAGGTCGCCGAGATCGCGGGCGTGTCGCGCGGGCTGCTGTACCACTACTTCCCCACCAAGCGGGACTTCTTCGCCGCCGTCGTCGCGCGCGAGAGCGAGCGGATGCTACGGATGACGGCCGCCGTTCCGGGGGTGTCCGTACGCGCGCAACTGCCCGCCGGGCTCGACACCTTCCTCGGTTACGTGGAGGAGCACGCGCACGGCTTCCGCGCCTTCCACCGCGCCGACGCGGCCGGTGACCAGGCGGTGCGCGACGTCTACCGGCGGTCGCTGGCCGCCCAGGAGCGGCAGATCCTCGCCGCGCTTGCGGCCGACCCGGAGTTCGGCTGGACCACCGAGGAACGGCCGGAGCTGCGGATGGCGGTGCGCGGCTGGCTGGCCTTCACGACGGCGGTGTGCCTGGAGTGGCTGCGGCACGGAGAGCTGAGCCGGGAGCAGGTGCGGGATCTGTGTGTACGGGCGCTGCTGGGGGCGGTGGGGGCGGCTTCCTCCTGACGGCCGGCGTGTGTCCGGCGGAGACGCCGGCGCGTGTCCGGCGGAGACGGCCGGCGTTCGTTCGGCGGTTGTGGTGGGCGGTTGTGGTTGGCGCACTCCCCGATCTTCGGTAAGTTAGGCGAGGCTTACCTAAAGGAGGCTTGGGCATGGGTGACCCTCACACCTGGACGGCGGCGCCCGCCGCGGCGGAACGCGCCCGCACGGTGCCGGCCACCGCGTGGAGCTGCGCGGTGACCTCGGAGGGCGGCAAGGAGGAGTTCGTCGGCGCGCACCGCGTCGACGCCGACGGCAGAATCCTGCTCACCGTGCCCGAGGGCAGCGGACTGCTCGCCGCGGCGATCTGCGCACCACGCGGCGAGCCGTCGGCGGTGCTGGAGTTCGCCGATGTCGCGCCCGTGCCGGTGCGGGCGCGGATCCGCGCCCGGTTGTGGCTGGCGGGGTGGTGCGCGGTGGAGGAGGAACACCTGGTGTTCCGGCCCACGCGAGTGGTGCTGCGGCAGGCGTCGGGGGCGGTGCTCGTCGACCTCGACGAGTACGCGGCGGCCGAACCGGATCCGCTGGCCGGGGCGGAGGCTCGGCTGCTGACCCATCTCGCGGACTGCCATCCGGAGGCGGTGGAGCGATTGAGCCGGCTGATGGGGCCGCAAAGTCTGCGGGGCGCGGTCCGGGTACGCCCCCTCGCGGTGGACCGCCACGGCTTGACCCTACGGGTCGAGCGCGCACGCGACCACGGCGACGTCCGTCTGCCATTCCACCGCCCGGCGGACGATGTGGCGCAACTGTCGGAGCGGATGCACGTCCTACTGGCCCAGGCGGCACGGACGTGCGGAGCGAGGGCATTCCCGCACGTGACGGAAAACGGCGCGTGACGCGCCGTTCCGTTCACCGGCGGACACGGGCGCGTCATGACCGGAGCACCCTCAACTGCGAGCGGTGATGGAGGAGTTGACGCACGGTTCGCAGAGGAGGTGCAACGCACCAGCCGGTCCCGGTTCCGTGCGACGACGGACATCGCCATGGCGACCTCCGCTGGAGACACGCTTCCCGTTCGCCAATCCCTGGGAAAGGCCGCGCCCCGGTGCGGACGGTTGCACACCTGCGGACCGCCGTTGACTCAAGAACTCAAGAGCCGCCTCGCGGTCGTTCCGCGGCGCGGGGTGGCCGGTCGCTCCTCCCGGCCACGCGGGATGCGGCGCGGCCGGGCACTCCCGCGGCCACCCCCCGGCCCCCCAGGCCCCCCAGGCCCCCCAGGCCCCCCAGGCCCCCGGCGACGGAACCGCTCAGCGCAGTGACAGGCTGGAGCGGCGGACCACCAGTTCGGGCTGGAGGACGACCCGGCGGTGTTCGTGCGGGCGGGACGCCGTCTCCGCCTCCGTCTCCTCCAGGAGCAGCTCCGCCGCCAGCGCCCCCATCGTCACCGCCGGCTGCCGCACCGACGTCAGCGGCACCGCTGCCGCCGCCGCGAACTCGATGTCGTCGTAGCCGACGATCGCGAGGTCGTCCGGCACCCTCACCCCCGCCGCGAACATCGCCTGTAGCACCCCCAGCGCCAGCAGGTCGTTCGCGCAGAACACCGCGGTGGGCCGGTCGGCCAGACCCAGCAGCCGCGCCCCCGCGTCCCGCCCCGCGGCCACGTCGAGCCGCTCGGTGGGCAGTTCGCGCAGGACGTCCTCGCCGAGCCCCGCCTCGGCCAGCGCGTTCAGCGCGCCCGTGCGCCGGTCGCGCACCTGGCTGAGTCCGGACGGCCCGCTGACGTACGCGATCGAGCGGTGCCCCGCGTCGACCAGGTGCCGCACCGCGAGCGCCCCGCCCGCGACGTCGTCGACGGAGACCGAGCACTCGGTGGTGCCCTCGGCGACCCGGTCGACGAGGACGAACGGGATCTGGTGGCGGCGGAACGCGTCGATGTTCCGCCCGCTCGCGTCGGTCGGCGTCAGCAGCACGCCCCGTACCCGCTGCTCGGCGAAGAGGGCGAGGTACTCGGCCTCCTCGCCGGTGCTCTGGGCGCTGTTGCAGACCATCACGCCGAGCCCGGCGTCCCGCGCGGCCCGTTCGGCGCCGCGGGTGACGTCGACGAAGAAGGGGTTGCCCATGTCGAGCACGAGCAGCCCCATGATCCGGCTGCGGCCGGCCCGCAGTTGGCGGGCGGACTCGCTGCGGACGTAGCCGAGCCGGTCGATCGCGGAGAGCACCCGGGCACGGGTCTCCGAGGCCACCGTGTCGGGCCGGTTGATGACGTTGGAGACCGTGCCCACGGAGACTCCGGCGGCGCGGGCGACGTCCTTGATACCCACCGAATGGGCCATGGGGCAGGTACCTCCAGAGTAAGTGCGCGGGCGGGGCGGTGAGACGGACGAACGTGGCCGCTCAGGCCAGGTGGAAGACCTCGGTCAGCGGTTTCATCGCCTCGTCGGGACGGCTCCCGTCGAGCGCCTCGAACAGCGGGCCCATCTCGGCCTGCCAGCGGCCGTTGACCTCGGTGGCCTCCATGCCGGCCTTGGCCGCCTCGAAGTCCTCGGTCTCCAGGTAGCCGACGAGCAGGCCGTCCTCGCGCAGGAAGAGGGAGTAGTTGTGCCAGCCGGTCGCCGACAGTGCCTCGCGCATTTCCGGCCACACCGAGGCATGCCGCTCACGGTACTCGGCGATGCGGTCCTCGCGGACCTTGAGGAGGAAACAGACGCGCTGCATCGAACTACCGCTCCCTTGAGGGGTGAAGCGGGCCGGCCGGGCGGCCGGTGACCTCGCGGCCACCGATCGTACGACCGGCCCACGCTCGCCGGGAGATCCCGGCGAGGTTGAACAATCAGTGAAGAATAAGCCAGCATGCGGCCGTTGATCAGGAGTTGGATCAGAAGTCGAACTGGTCGATGTTCTTCTTGTCGAACACGGTCGGCTTGCCGAGCGCGATCACACCGTCCTTGCCGATCGTGTACTCGCCCAGGTCGCCGGCCTTGAAGGTCTCGCCCTCCTTGCCGGTGATCTGCCCGGAGGACAGCGCGACGGCGGTGCGGGCGGCGAGCTCGCCGAGCTTCGCCGGGTCCCACAGCTCGAACGCCTCGACGGTGCCGTTCTTGACGTACTTGCGCATGTCGTTGGGCGTGCCGAGGCCGGTCAGCTTGACCTTGCCCTTGTACTTCGAGCCGGACAGGTACTGGGCGGCCGCCTTGATGCCGACGGTGGTCGGGGAGATGATCCCCTTCAGGTTCGGGTGCTCCTGGAGCAGGCCCTGGGTCTGCTGGAAGGACTGCTGGGCGTCGTCGTTGCCGTAGGCGGTCTTGACGAGCTTGATGTCCTTGTACTTGTCCTTCTTCAGCTCGTCCTTCATGAAGTCGATCCAGGTGTTCTGGTTCGTCGCGGTCTGCGCGGCGGACAGGATCGCGATCTCGCCCTTGTAGCCGATCTGCTCGGCCATGAGCTGCACCTCGGTGCGGCCCAGGTCCTCGGCGGAGGCCTGCGAGATGAAGGCGTTGCGGCAGTCGGTCTTGGTGTCCGAGTCGTAGGTGACGACCTTGATCTTGTTGGTCATCGCCTGCTTGAGCGCGGTGCACAGCGCGCCCGGGTCCTGCGCGGAGACGGCCATGGCGTCGACCTGCTGCTGGGTCAGCGTGTTGACGTAGGAGACCTGTCCGGAGGTGTCGGTGGCGCTGTTCGGACCGACCTCCTTGTAGGTGGAGCCGAGCTCCTTGACGGCCTTCTCGCCGCCCTTGTCGGCGACGGTGAAGTACGGGTTGTTGACCTGCTTGGGCAGGAAGGCGACCGTCAGGCCCTTCTTCGTCGCGGCGTTCGGGTCGGCCTTGCCGGCCGAGTTGTTCGAACCGCCGTCGTCCTTGACGTCGTTCTTGGTGGTGCCGCCGCACGCGGTCAGGGCGAGGGCGAGCGAGGTGGCGGCGGCCAGGGCGGCGCAGGTACGGCGGATGTTCGGCGAGCGCATGACGGTTGTCCTTTACGAGGGTGAACGGAGAGGAACCAAGGAAGACAGGACCGGTGTTACGGGGTCGGGGCGGCCGCCGGTTCGCGGTTCGCCGGATTCGCCGGTGGCGCGGCCCCGCGGCCCGCCCTGGCGAGGGAGATCTGCCGTGCCACCCGGGGGCCGAGCACGGAGACGACCAGCAGGACGCCGGTGACGACGATCTGGGACTGGGCGGAGACGTTGAGCAGGCTCATCGCGTTCTGGAGCGCGCCGAGCAGGAAGACACCGGCGATCGCGCCGCCGAGGGTGCCCTTGCCGCCGTCGAAGTCGATCCCGCCGAGCAGGACGGCGGCGACGACGGAGAGTTCGAGCCCGGTGGCGTTGTCGTAGCGGGCGCTGGCGTAGTGCAGGGCCCAGAAGATGCCGGTGAGGGAGGCCATGAAGCCGGTGGCGACGAAGAGGATCAGCTTGTGGCGCTTGACCCGGATGCCGGCGAAGCGGGCGGCCTCCTCGCTGGCGCCGATGGCGAACAGCGACCGTCCGAACGGGGTGGCGTGCAGGACGACGACGGCGATGGCCAGCAGGACCAGGAACGGGATGAACGCCTGCGGGAGGAAGGACTCGCCGATGCGGCCGGCCGCGAAGTTCAGGTACTGGGTGGGGAAGTCGGTCACCGCGTCGGAGCCGAGCACGATCTGCGCGATGCCCCGGTAGGCGGCCATGGTGCCGATGGTGACGGCGAGGGAGGGCAGTCCGAGCCGGGTGACCAGGAGCCCGTTGACCAGTCCGCAGACCACGCCGAGCAGCAGGCAGATCGGGATGATCGACTCGATCGTCATGCCCTGGTTCCACAGGGCGCCCATGACGGAGCCGGACAGTCCGGCGGTGGAGGCGACGGACAGGTCGATCTCGCCGGAGACGACGAGCAGGGTCATCGGCAGCGCGATGAGCGCGATCGGCAGGGTGTTGCCGATCAGGAAGGACAGGTTCAGCGCGTTGCCGAAGCCGTCGACGAAGCCGAAGGAGAGCAGCAGCAGGACGATGAGCAGAGCACCGACCGCCGAATCCCACCTCTTCAGGGCGGACCTGCGGATCGCGCGCGTCAGTGAGTCAGACATGGCGGGCGTTCCTCTTCTTCAGGCTGTTGGCCACGCGCAGGGCGACGATCCGGTCGACGGCGATGGCCAGGATGAGCAGCACACCGTTGATGGCGAGCACCCAGACGGAGCTGACGCCGAGGGCGGGCAGCACGCTGTTGATGGAGGTCAGCAGCAGGGCGCCGAGGGCCGCGCCGTAGACGCTGCCGGAGCCGCCGGTGAAGACGACACCGCCGACGACGACGGCGCTGACGACGGTGAGTTCGTAGCCGTTGCCGGTGCCGGAGTCGACGTTGCCGAAGCGGGCGAGGTACAGCGCGCCGGCCAGGCCCGCGAGGGCGCCGCAGAAGGTGTAGGCGACGAGGATCCGCTTGCGGACGGGGATGCCGGCCAGCCGGGCGGCCTCCGGGTTGGAGCCGAGCGCGTACAGCTCGCGGCCGCTGCCGAACTGCTTGAGGTAGTAGGCGGTGCCGACGAGCACCGCCAGGGCGATCAGCGCGAGCCACGGCACGGCGGACAGGCCGCCGGAGCCGAACTTGACGAAGCCGTTCGGCAGATCGGCGGCCGTGATCTGCCGGGAGCCGACCCAGATGGAGTCGATGCCGCGGATGATGTAGAGCGTGCCGAGGGTGACGACGAGCGCGGGCACCTGGCCGAGGCTGACGAGCAGTCCGTTGAGCAGACCGAAGCCGATGCCGAGCAGCACGGCGAGCACGATCGCGATGACGGGGTTGCCGCCGCCCTGGAGGTAGATGCCCGCGGCGAAGGCGCTGATGCCGAGGGTGGAGCCGACCGACAGGTCGACGTTGCGGGTGATGACGACCAGGGACTGGCCGGTGGCGACCAGCACCAGGATGGTCGCGTTGAGCAGCAGGTCCTTGATGCCCTGTTCGGACAGGAACTCGCTGTTGCCGGCCTGGGTGAGGGCGATCATCACCAGGAAGACGACGAGGATGGCGAGTTCGCGCATCTTGAAGACGCGGTCGACCAGCCGGGTGCCACTGGACTTGGGCGCCTCGTCGGTGGCGGCGGGGTGGGGAGTGGTCACCGTCATGCGGCGGCCCTCCCGGTGGCAGCGGCCATCACGGTTTCCTCGGTGGCGTCGGAGCGGGGGATCTCGGCGGTGAGCCGGCCCTCGTGCATGACGAGGACGCGGTCGGCCATGCCGAGGATCTCGGGCAGGTCGGAGGAGATCATCAGGACGGCGACGCCGTCGGCGGCCAGCTCGCTGAGCAGGCGGTGCACCTCGGCCTTGGTGCCGACGTCGATGCCGCGGGTGGGCTCGTCGACGATCAGCACCTTGGGGCCGGTGGCCAGCCACTTGGCGAGGACGACCTTCTGCTGGTTGCCGCCGGACAGGGTGTTGACGGTGTCGGCGATCCGCGCGTACTTGACCTGGAGCTTGACGGCCCAGTCCAGGGAGCGGCTGCGTTCGGCGCCGCGGTCCATGAGGCCGGCCCTGACCGTCGTACGCAGACCGGTGAGCCCGATGTTGCGTTCGATGGACATGTCCATCACCAGGCCCTGGGCGCGGCGGTCCTCGGGGACCAGGGCGAGCCCGGCGGCCATCGCGGTGGAGGGGGCGCCGTTGGTGAGCTTGCGCCCGTCGAGCTCGACCTCGCCGGCGTCCCAGCGGTCGATGCCGAACACCGCCCGGGCCACCTCGGTGCGCCCGGCGCCGACGAGTCCGGCCAGGCCGACGATCTCGCCGCGCCGCACCTCGAAGGAGACGTCGGTGAAGACGCCCTCGCGGGTCAGCCGGCGGACGCTGAGCGCCACCTCGCCGGCCTTGACGTCCTGCTTGGGGTAGAGCTCGTCGAGGTCGCGGCCGACCATGCGGCGGACCAGGTCGTCCTCGGTCATGCCCGCCAGCGGCTCGCTGGCGATCCAGGCGCCGTCGCGCAGTGTCGTCACCTGCTGGCAGATGTCGAAGATCTCCTCCAGCCGGTGCGAGATGAACAGCACCGCGGCGCCCTGTTCGCGCAGGGTGCGCACCACGCCGAAGAGGCGGGCGACCTCGCTGCCGGTGAGGGCGGCGGTGGGCTCGTCCATGATGAGGACGCGGGCGTCGAAGGAGAGCGCCTTGGCGATCTCGACGATCTGCTGGTCCGCGATGGACAGCCCGCTGGCCGGGCGGTCGGGGTCGAGGTCCACGCCGAGCCGTGTCATCAGCGCGGCCGTGGCCGCGTGGGTTGCCTTGTGGTCGATGCGGCCGAGCGCGCGCCGCGGCTGGCGGCCCATGAAGATGTTCTCGGCGATCGACAGATCGGGAAAGAGGGTCGGTTCCTGGTAGATCACGGCGATGCCGGCATCCCGTGCGTCGCCCGGACCGTGGAACACGGTCGGCTCGCCGTCGAGCAGGACCTGCCCGGAGTCGGGCCGGTGCACTCCCGCGAGTGTCTTGATGAGGGTCGACTTGCCCGCACCGTTCTCGCCGGCGAGGGCGTGCACCTCGCCGGGGAACAGTTCCAGGGACACGTCCCTCAGGGCGCGCACGGCGCCGAAGGACTTCGAAATGCCCTTCAGTGCGAGCACGGGGACCGGGCCCTTGTCGGCCGGCTGGGTCATGAGGGCTCCTCGACGACGCCCGGAGGAGAGCCTCACTGCGTCGTGAAAGGTTTCAACTGGATGGCCGGGACGTTAGAAGTTCCACACAGGTGGCGTCAATGGGTTCCGGACACAATTCTCGCCAGTGGTAGGTCACAACCCCATCACGGGTAACGGCTCTTTCCCAAAGGGTTGACAGCCCTGTCGGGTCGCCTTAGCTTCCCTCCTGAATCGTTTCACAACCCCCCGACTTTGCGGCGTGGACGCGCAGTCCCCGGCCGCGAAGATCCATCCGACGTCACGGGAGTCACGAAGTGACCGAGCTCGCCGCGGTGAAGGCCGCCCTCAAGACCCAGGCCATCGAGACGCCGTCGTGGGCGTACGGCAACTCGGGAACCCGGTTCAAGGTCTTCGCCCAGCAGGGCGTGCCCCGCGACCCGCGCGAGAAGCTGGACGACGCCGCCAAGGTCCACGAGTTCACGGGCGCGGCCCCCACGGTCGCCCTGCACATCCCCTGGGACAGGGTCGACGACTACGCCGCCCTGGCCGAGCACGCCCAGGAACGCGGCGTGAAGATTGGCGCGATCAATTCGAACACCTTCCAGGACGACGACTACAAACTCGGCAGCATCTGCGCCCCCGACGCCAAGGTGCGCCGCAAGGCGGTCGACCACCTCCTCGAGTGCGTCGACATCATGGACGCCACCGGCTCGCGCGATCTGAAGCTGTGGTTCGCCGACGGCACCAACTACCCCGGCCAGGACGACCTGCGCACCCGCCAGGACCGGCTGGCCGAGGGCCTCGCCGAGGTCTACGAGCGGCTCGGCGAGAACCAGCGGATGCTGCTCGAGTACAAGTTCTTCGAGCCGGCCTTCTACGCCACGGACGTCCCGGACTGGGGCACCGCCTACGCGCACTGCCTCAAGCTCGGCGAGAAGGCCCAGGTCGTCGTCGACACCGGCCACCACGCCCCCGGTACCAACATCGAGTTCATCGTGGCCACGCTGCTGCGCGAGGGCAAGCTCGGCGCCTTCGACTTCAACTCCCGCTTCTACGCCGACGACGACCTGATGGTCGGCGCGGCCGACCCCTTCCAGCTCTTCCGGATCATGTACGAGGTCATCCGGGGCGGCGGCTTCACCTCCGACATCGCGTTCATGCTCGACCAGTGCCACAACATCGAGGCGAAGATCCCGGCGATCATCCGCTCGGTGATGAACGTCCAGGAGGCGACGGCGAAGGCGCTGCTCGTCGACGGCGAGGCGCTGGGCGCGGCCCAGCGGGCCGGGGACGTGCTGGAGGCCAACGCGGTGCTGATGGACGCGTACAACACGGACGTGCGTCCGCTCCTTCGTGAGCTGCGGGAGGAGTCGGGGCTGGCCCCGGACCCCATCGCGGCGTATCGCGCCAGCGGGTGGCAGGAGCGGATTGTGGCTGAGCGGGTGGGGGGGCAGCAGGCGGGGTGGGGCGCGTAGGTTCCGGGATTCGTCTGCCGGGTTCTGTTTCGTCGCGAGCTGCGGGCCGGTCTGTGGCTGGTCGCGCCCCGCGGCGGAGCCGCACATCACCACAGCCCCGCGCCCCTTACAGGGGCGCAGCCCCGCTTGACGGGGCGCAGCCCCGCTCGCCAGGGGCGTCCCTTGCTCCCCCGTTCTCAGATGCGTGAAGGACTGAAGACTCACATGGCACCCCATCCCGCTGCCGAGGAGCTGCTCGCGCGGTCGCGTCGGCTCGGCGCTGATCCTCGTAACACCAACTACGCCGGCGGCAACACGTCCGCCAAGGGCACCGAGACCGACCCCGTCACCGGTGGTGACGTGGAGCTGATGTGGGTCAAGGGGTCCGGTGGCGACCTCGGGACCCTGACCGAAGGCGGACTCGCCGTACTGCGGCTCGACCGGCTGCGGGCGCTGAAGGGCGTCTACCCGGGCGTCGAGCGCGAGGACGAGATGGTCGCCGCGTTCGACTACTGCCTGCACGGCAAGGGCGGCGCCGCCCCCTCCATCGACACCGCCATGCACGGTCTGGTGGACGCCGTCCACGTCGACCATCTGCACCCCGACTCCGGCATCGCGCTGGCCTGCGCGGCCGACGGCGAGAAGCTGACCGCCGAGTGCTTCGGCGACACCGTGGTGTGGGTGCCGTGGCGGCGGCCCGGGTTCCAGCTCGGTCTGGACATCGCCGCCGTCAAGGAGGCCAACCCGCAGGCCATCGGCTGCGTCCTGGGCGGGCACGGCATCACCGCGTGGGGCGACACAGCCGAGGAGTGCGAGCGCAACTCGCTGCACATCATCCGCACCGCCGAGACATTCCTCGCCGAGCGCGGCAAGGCGGAGCCCTTCGGCCCGGTGATCGAGGGTTACGAGGCTCTCGGTGAGGCCGAGCGGCGGAAGCGGGCGGCGGCGCTGGCGCCGTACGTGCGGGCGCTCGCCTCGCAGGACCGGCCGCAGGTCGGGCACTTCAACGACGCGGACGTCGTGCTGGACTTCCTCGCCCGCGCCGAGCACCCGCGCCTCGCGGCGCTGGGCACCTCCTGCCCGGACCACTTCCTGCGCACCAAGGTCCGCCCGCTCGTCCTCGACCTGGCGCCGACCGTGCCGGTGGAGGAGGCCGTGGCGCGGCTGAAGGAGCTGCACGCGGAGTACCGCGAGGAGTACGCCGCCTATTACCGGCGGCACGCCGAGCCCGACTCCCCCGCGATGCGCGGCGCCGACCCGGCGATCGTGCTGATCCCGGGCGTGGGCATGTTCTCCTTCGGCAAGGACAAGCAGACCGCGCGGGTGGCCGGCGAGTTCTACGTCAACGCCGTCAACGTGATGCGCGGCGCGGAGGCCGTCTCGACGTACGCGCCGATCGAGGAGTCGGAGAAGTTCCGCATCGAGTACTGGGCCCTGGAGGAGGCCAAGCTCCGGCGGATGCCGAAGCCCAAGCCGCTGGCGACCCGGGTGGCGCTGGTGACCGGCGCGGGCAGCGGCATCGGCAAGGCGATCGCGCACCGGCTGGTGGCCGAGGGCGCCTGTGTCGTCGTCGCGGACCTGAACGCGGAGAACGCGGCCGCCGTAGCCGAGGAGCTGGGCGGGCCGGACAAGGCCGTCGCGGTCACCGTGAACGTGACGGACGAGGAGCAGATCGCCGACGCCTTCGAGGCGGCCGTGCTCGCCTTCGGCGGCGTCGACCTGGTCGTCAACAACGCCGGCATCTCCATCTCCAAGCCGCTGTTGGAGACCACCGCCAAGGACTGGGACCTCCAGCACGACATCATGGCCCGCGGTTCGTTCCTCGTCTCGCGCGAGGCGGCCCGGGTGATGATCGCGCAGGAGCTCGGCGGCGACATCGTCTACATCGCCTCGAAGAACGCCGTCTTCGCCGGTCCGAACAACATCGCCTACTCGGCGACCAAGGCCGACCAGGCGCACCAGGTGCGGCTGCTCGCGGCCGAGCTGGGTGAGCACGGCATCCGTGTCAACGGCGTCAACCCCGATGGCGTGGTGCGGGGTTCCGGGATCTTCGCCGGGGGCTGGGGCGCCCAGCGGGCGGCGACGTACGGCATCGAGGAGGAGAAGCTGGGCGAGTTCTACGCCCAGCGGACCATCCTCAAGCGCGAGGTGCTCCCGGAGCACGTCGCCAATGCCGTGTTCGCGCTGACCGGCGGGGAGCTGACGCACACCACCGGGCTGCACGTCCCGGTCGACGCCGGCGTCGCCGCCGCGTTCCTGCGATGAGTGTGACGTCGTACGCCGCGGTCGACCTGGGCGCCTCCAGCGGGCGTGTCATGGTCGGCCGCGTCGGCCCCGACTCGCTGGAGCTGACCGAGGCGCACCGCTTCCCCAACCGCCCGGTGCGGGTCCCCGAGGGGCTGCGCTGGGACGTGCTGGGGCTGTACCGGGGCGTCCTGGACGGTCTGAGGGCGGCAGGGCAGGTGGACTCCGTCGGCATCGACAGCTGGGCCGTGGACTACGGGCTGCTGGACGCGGACGGGGCGCTGCTCGGCAACCCGGTGCACTACCGGGACGCCCGTACCGAGGGCGTCGCCGAGAAGGTGTGGGAGACGGTTCCGGCCGCCGAGCTGTACGCGGCGACCGGGCTCCAGTACGCGCCGTTCAACACCCTGTACCAGCTGGTGGCCGCCCGCGGTTCCGCCCAACTGGCGCAGGCGAAGCGGCTGTTGCTCATCCCGGACCTGCTGGCGTACTGGCTCACCGGTGAGCAGGGCACGGAGCTGACCAACGCCTCCACCACCCAGCTCGTCGACCCGCGTACCGGTGACTGGTCGTACGACGTGGCCGCGCGGCTCGGCATCGACCTGGAGCTGTTCGCGCCGCTGCGGCGGCCGGGCGATCCGGCCGGGGTGCTGCGCCCGGGGGTGCTGGAGGAGACCGGGCTGACCGGTCCGGTGCCGGTGACCACCGTCGGCTCGCACGACACCGCCTCGGCGGTGGCGGCGGTCCCGGCGGACGGTGAGCGGTTCGCGTACATCTGCACCGGGACCTGGTCGCTGGCCGGTCTGGAGCTGGACGCGCCGGTGCTGACCGAGGCGAGCCGGGCGGCCAACTTCACCAATGAGCTGGGCCTGGACGGCACGGTCCGTCATCTGCGCAACATCATGGGCCTGTGGCTGCTCCAGGAGTGCGTACGCGCCTGGGGCGACCCGGACCTGGGCCCGCTGCTGCGGGCGGCGGGCGAGGTGCCGGCGCTGCGGTCGGTGGTGGACGCGGGGGACGCCGCGTTCCTCGCGCCCGGGCACATGCCCGAGCGGATCGCGGAGGCGTGCCGGGCCACCGGGCAGCCGGTGCCGGACTCCCCCGCCGAGATCACCCGGGTCATCCTCGACTCGCTCGCGCTGGCCCACCGCAGGGCGGTCGCTCAGGCGCAGTCGCTCGCCGACCATCCGGTCGACGTGGTGCACATCGTCGGCGGCGGCACCCGCAACACGCTGCTGTGCCAGCTCACCGCGGACGCCTGCGGGCTGCCGGTGGTGTCCGGGCCGGCCGAGGCGGCGGCGCTCGGCAACGTCCTGGTGCAGGCGCGCGCGCACGGGCTGGTCGGCGACCGGCACGAGATGCGCCGGCTGCTGACCCGCACCCAGCCGCTCACGCGGTACGAGCCGCGCGGCGACACCGCCGCCTGGCGGGCGGCGGAGGCCCGGCTCGCCGGGTTCCCCGGCCGTAGGGCCGAGTCCGCCGCCGTATGACGACGGGATGCGGCGCGCGGTACGGGGTAGGGTCCCGTACCGCCGTCGCGTCGTACGCCGTACCTTTCGAATGATCGACAGCAAGGAGCCACCATGCGTGTCGCCCTCTTCCTGACCTGCGTCAACGACACGCTCTATCCCGACACGGGACGTGCCGTGGTGAAGCTGCTGACGAGGCTCGGGGTCGAGGTGGACTTCCCCATGGCCCAGACCTGCTGCGGGCAGGCGCACTACAACACCGGTTACCGGCACGAGGCCGAGCCGCTGGCCCGCCACTACGCCGAGGTCTTCGCGGAGTACGAGGCGATCGTGACGCCGTCCGGTTCGTGCGGGGCGATGGTGCGGGAGCTGTACCCGCGGATGGGCGAGCGGGCGCGGGCCGAGGGCCGGGGCGACACCCTGGCCCGGACGCTGGCGCCGGTCGTGCCGAAGACGTACGAACTGACGGAGTTCCTGGTCGACGTGCTGGGCGTGACCGACGTCGGCGCCTACTACCCGCACACGGTGACCTACCACCCCACCTGCCACGGACTGCGTTCGCTGGGCCTCGGGGACCGGCCGCTGAGGCTGCTGCGGGCGGTGAGGGGGCTGGAGCTGGCGGAGCTGCCGGGTGCCGAGGAGTGCTGCGGCTTCGGCGGCACCTTCGCGGTGAAGAACGCCGACGTGTCCACGGCGATGGGCGTCGACAAGGTCCGCAACGCGCAGTCCACCGGCGCCGGGACGCTGTGCGCGGCGGACAACTCGTGTCTGATGCACATCGGCGGCACGATGAGCCGGCTGAAGGTGGGCATGCGGCCGGTGCACCTCGCGGAGATCCTGGCGAGCACGGAAGAGGAGCCCCTGGTATGAGCGGCACGTTCGTCGGGATGCCGGCATTTCCCCGGGCCGCGCACGAGGCGGTCCGGAACACGACGCTGCGCGGCAATCTGCGCCACGCCACGCACACCATCCGCGCCAAGCGCGCGCACGCGGTCGCGGAGGTGTCCGACTGGGCCGAGCTGCGCGAGGCCGGCAAGCGGATCAAGGACCACACGCTGCGCCACCTGGACCGGTATCTGGTGCGGGTCGAGGAGGCGGTGACGGCGGCGGGCGGTGTCGTCCACTGGGCCGCCGACGCCGACGAGGCCAACCGGATCGTCGCCGCACTGGTCAGGGCGACCGGCGAGTCGGAGGTCGTCAAGGTCAAGTCGATGGCCACGCAGGAGATCGGGCTCAACGAGGCACTGGAGGCCGAGGGCATCCACGCCTACGAGACTGATCTCGCCGAGCTGATCGTGCAGTTGGGCAAGGACCGCCCCTCGCACATCCTGGTCCCGGCGATCCACCGCAACCGGGGCGAGATCCGGGACATCTTCGCCCGTGAGATGAGCGAGTGGGGGCGCCCGGCGCCCGAGGGGCTCGGCGACTCCCCCGCCGAACTCGCCGAGGCGGCCCGGCTGCATCTGCGGGAGAAGTTCCTGCGCGCCAAGGTGGGCATCTCCGGCGCCAACTTCGTGGTCGCCGAGACCGGCACGCTGGTCGTGGTGGAGTCCGAGGGCAACGGCCGGATGTGCCTGACCCTGCCGGAGACGCTGATCTCCGTGGTCGGCATCGAGAAGATCGTGCCGACCTGGCGGGACCTGGAGGTGTTCCTCCAGACGCTGCCGCGCTCGTCGACGGCGGAGCGGATGAACCCGTACACCTCGACGTGGACGGGCACCACGGACGGCGACGGTCCGAAGAACTTCCACCTCGTCCTGCTGGACAACGGGCGCACCGACACCCTCGCCGACGAGGTCGGCCGGCAGGCGCTGCGCTGCATCCGCTGCTCGGCCTGTCTGAACGTCTGCCCGGTCTACGAGCGGGCCGGCGGGCACGCCTACGGCTCGGTCTACCCGGGCCCGATCGGCGCCATCCTCAGCCCCCAACTGCGGGGCACCGAAAGCGAGATCGACGCCTCGCTGCCGTACGCGTCCTCGCTGTGCGGGGCCTGTTACGAGGTGTGCCCGGTCGCCATCGACATCCCCGAGGTGCTGGTGCACCTGCGCGAGCGGGTGGCCCAGGGCGACACGGTGACCCGCGAGGGCACCAAGGTGGTGCTCAAGCCCGCCAAGGGGCACGCGGCCGAGCGTGCGGCGATGCGGGCCGCGCGCTGGGCGTTCTCCCACCCCGGTGCCCTGCGCACCGGCCAGCGGCTCGCCTCCCGCACCCGCCGCTTCCACCCCCGTACGCTGCCGGGTCCGGGCCGGGCGTGGAGCGGGAGCCGGGATCTGCCGCCGGTGCCGGCGGAGCCGTTCCGGGACTGGTGGCAGCGGACGGGCGGCGGAAAGGGCGGGGCCAAGTGAGCAGCAGGGACGTCATCCTGGGACGGGTGCGGCGGGCGCTGGCGGACGTGACGCCGGACGAGACGCCGTACGAACTGGCCCTCCCCCGCACTTATCTGCGCGAGCACGGCGGGCGGAGCGTCGCGCAGACGGTGGAACTGCTCGCCGAGAATTTGGCGGACTACCGTGCGCTCGTGCACCGGTGCGCCACCGTGCCGGAGCTGTCCGCGCTGATCGCCGGGCTGCTCGCGGGGCGGGGCGCGCGGTCGGTGCTGGTCCCGCCGGGCCTGGACGCGGCGTGGCTGGCCGACACGGGCGCGGACGTGACGCGGGTGCCGGACGGGGCGGAGAACACCGCCGCCGAGCTCGACCGGGTGGACAGCGTGGTCACCGGCTGCGCGGTGGCGATCGCCGAGACCGGCACGCTCGTCCTGGACGGGAGCCCGGACCAGGGCCGCCGGCGGATCACGCTCGTCCCGGACCACCACATCTGTGTGGTCCGGGTGCCGGACCAGGTGGTGGGCGCCGTGCCGCAGGCCATGGAGCGGCTGGACCCGGTCCGCCCGCTGACCTGGATCTCCGGTCCGTCGGCGACGAGCGACATCGAACTGGACCGGGTGGAGGGGGTGCACGGACCACGCACGCTGGAGGTCGTCCTGCTGGGCGGGGCGGACGGCGGCTGAGACGGCGGCCGCTCCGGCACGGGGGACCGGGGCGGCCGGCTCCGTGGGCCGGCGGGGCGGCGCGGCCGGTCAGGGCAGCGGGCCGCCGGCGGGCGGGTCGCCGGGGTCGGCGAGGCAGGCCTCGGCGGCCTTGCTGAAGGCCGCCACCAGACGGCTGCGGTCGCCGGCGCGGGTGGCCAGGACGACATGGCTGGGCGGGACGTCGCGCAGAAGTACGGCGGTCAGGTCGGGGCGCGGCACGCCGCCGTCGCGGGCGGCGGGGACGATGGCCACCGCCTGGCCGCTGGCGACGATCTCGAACTTGTCCTCGAACGACTCGGCCAGCGGCCCGTCGGGCACCGGGCTGCCGTCGGGCCGGGGCTCGATGCGCCAGTAGGCGTTCCACTCCGGGTCGGCCACGCGCAGCAGCGGCTCGCCCGCGATGTCGTCGAGGGTGAGGGACTCCTTGCCGGCCAGGGGGTGGTCGACCGGCATCATCAGCATCCGGGGCTCCTCGCGCAGCACCGTCACCCGGAGCCCCCCGGTCGGGAGGGGCAGCCGGGTGACGACCGCGTCGACGCGGTGCTCCAGCAGGGCCGCGGGGGCCTGCCCGTACTCCACGAACGCGGTCTGCACGTCGGCGTCCGGGTGCCGGCGCCGCAGCGTGCGGACGGCGGGCGTGACGATCAGGCCGCGGGTGTAGCCGACGACGATCCGGCTCGGTTCGGCGGCGGCGCGGGTGACGGCCACGGTCTGGTCCGCGGACCGCAGCAGGGCCCTGGCCCGGGGCAGGAACACCTCTCCGGCCGCGGTGAGCGTGTTGCCCTGGGGCGTGCGGTCGAGGAGGCGGGCGCCCAGTTGGTGTTCCAGCCGGTGGATCTGGCGGCTGAGCGAGGGCTGGGTCAGGTGGAGCCGCGCGGCGGCCCGGCCGAAGTGCAGGTGCTCGGCGACCGCCACGAAGTAGCGGATCAGTCGCAGGTCGAGATCGGGCGCGGGAGCCGGTTCCGTCATGCGGACAGCGTACGCGCCCCGTACGGGACGCGGCCATACGAAACCGCACTGGCCTGCTGTAATGCCTGAAACGCATGACGGAATGCACATCAGGCCTTGGACGCCGGCCGCCTTCCGGCCGGACGCTGGAGGCGTCCCCCCATCCGCTTCGTTCCCAGGAGCGCACTCTCATGCGTGTATTCGTCACCGGCGCGGCCGGGTTCATCGGTTCCGCCGTCGTCCGGGACCTGCTCGACGCGGGCCACCAGGTCACCGGCATGGTCCGGTCCGAGGAGACCGCCAGGTCGGTCGCGGCGACCGGGGCCGGCGTGCACCGCGGCACCCTCGACGACCTCGACGGTCTGCGCGGTGCGGCCGCCACCGCGGACGGCGTCGTCCATCTGGCCTACGTCCACGACTTCAGCGACATGGCGGCGGCCGCCGCCACCGACCGGGCCGCGATCGAGGCGCTCGGCGCCGGGCTGGCCGGCACCGGCCGCCCCCTCGTCATCGCCTCCGGGGTCCTGCTGGCCGCCCCCAGCGGCGAGGTGGCGACGGAGAACGACCCTGCGGGGCCGCAGCCCCGGGGCCGCTCGGAGGACACCCTGTTCGCGCTGGCCGAGCGCGGGGTGCGGGCCTCGGCCGTCCGGCTGGCGCCCACCGTGCACGGCCCGGGCGACCGGGGATTCGTCAAGATCCTGATCGACATCGCCCGGGAGAAGGGCGTGTCCGCGTACGTCGGTGACGGCGCCAACCGCTGGCCCGCCGTGCACCGGCTGGACGCCGCGCGGCTGTTCCGGCTGGCCGTCGAGGGCGCGCCGGCGGGCAGCAGGCTGCACGCGGTCGACGACGAGGGCGTACCGCTGCGCGAGATCGCCGGCGTCATCGGCCGGCACCTGGGGGTGCCGGTGCGGGGCGTGTCCGCCGAGGAGGCGCCCGGCCACTTCGGCTGGTTCGCCCCGATCGCCTCGGCGGACGCGCCGGCCTCCAGCGTCCGCACCCGCGAGGTGCTGGGCTGGGAGCCGGCCGGGGCCCGGCTCCTCACGGACCTGGACGAGGGGCACTACTTCGCCGACGGGGCGGGGGCCTCCTGACCAGGGCGAGGGGCACCCCCACACCCCGCCGTGTCACCGTCACGGCACCACGTAGATCTCCTTCAGCTCCGGGTCCGTGGCGTCCGGGATGTTCATGCCGCCGTCCAGACCCGTGCGCAGATGGCGCAGGACGTGGTCGGTGAGGCGCTCGCCGGGCACGACGGCCGGGATGCCCGGCGGGTACGGCGTGATCATCTCGGCGGAGATCCGTCCGGCGGCTTCCTCCCAGGCGACGGCCTCCTTGGGGCCGAAGTACGCGTCCCGGGGCAGGGCCACCTGCCGCAGCCGCATCTGCGAGCCGGTCGGCACCACCAACTCGGGCAGGTCGGCGGCCAGTTCGCCGGCGTGCTCGGCCAGGTCCCGCAGCGCGTCGAGGAGCGGCCCGGTGGTGGCCGGCGAGTCGGCGTGGGTGAGCTGGGCGCCGAGCCGCCGGTGGTCCGCGAGGTGCATGTCCATGTGGTGCCGCTCGCGCAGCCAGTCGGCGGCCCGGTAGCCGGAGGTGCCGAGGCCGTGGATGTCGATGACGATCGGCAACGGGTCGAACCCCGCGGCCAGTTCGGGCCCCACGAACGTGTCCTCGCCCAGGACGCGCATCCCGGGGATCTCGTCGATGGCGGAGCGGACGTCCTCGGCGAGCTTCAGCGCGTCGCCCATCAACTCCTTGCCACGCAGCACCATCTGACGCCGCCAGGCGTCCATCCCGGCGTAGATGAGGACCGACGGGCTGGTCGTGCCGAGCAGGTCGGAGCGGGACTGGAGGGTCGTCGGGTCGATCAGTGAGCCCTGGAGATGGAAGACGGAGCCCTGTTCGAGTCCGCTGCCCATCTTGTGGACGCTGGTGACGCAGACGTCGGCGCCCGCGTCCATCGCCCAGGACGGCAGGTCTGGGTGGAACGGCAGATGGGCGCCCCATGCCTCGTCCACGATCACGGGCACGCCCCGGGCGTGCGCCGCCTCGGCGATGCGGCTCAGTTCCGCGACGGTGCCGTACGGGGTGGGGCTGGTGACGAGGACCCCGCGGGCGTCGGGGTGGGCCTCGAGCGCCTTCTCGTAGGCGTGCGCCCGGGGCGGGTGCGCGAGGCGCTGCTCGGGGTCCCAGCTCGGATCGACCCAGACGGGTTCGATGCCGGCGAGGATGAGCCCCGACACGACCGACTTGTGCGCGTCACGGCCCACGACCAGCTTCTCGTGCGGCCCGGCCACGGCGAGCATGGCGGCCTTCACGGACAGGGAGCTGCCGCAGGTGGTGAAGAAGGTGTGGTCGGCGTGGACGGCGTCGGCCATCAGCTCCTCGGCGTGCGTGAGGATCTCGTGCCGGGTGCGGCGGTCATCGAGGCCACCGGAGGCGAGGACGTCGGAGTGGTAGACGGCGTCACCGAGGACCGCCCGCGCCTCCGGGTCCGCGCCGCGCGCCTGCTTGTGCCCGGGCGGGGGGAAGGCGGTCTCGCCCCGCTCGTGATAGGCGCGCAGGGCGTCGAGCACGGGCGCCTGGGTGTGATCCACGGGTGTCTCCTCCTTGTCGGGGATGCCGGGTGCGGAAATACCGGTCCTCCCGCCGGCCGGGTACGGCGGGCGGGTGAACGGCGGCCGGTCAGCCGCGGCGGCCGCCGTCCCGCCCGCTCTCGCCCTGGGGGTGGCCCTCGGCGGCCTCACGGTTGGCGTGCCTGCTGGTGGTGAGGGGGTCGCCGGAGCCGCCGGGAGCGCCCTCGCCGGTGTCGGTGTCCTCCTCCTCGCCGAGTTCCTCCAGTTCCTCGAGGAACTCGTCGGCGGCGGTGCCGGCCGGCTTCTTGCCCGAATCGTGGCGTGCGGTGTTCTCATGCATGCGGTCCGAGTACCCGGGCTCGCGGTTTCCAGCCGGGGCGGCGCGTCGGGACGGCGCGCCGGGGCGCGTCCTCTACGGCGCGCCGCGCAGTGCCCCGGCGGCGGCCTTCAGGTCGGTGAGGAAGCCGGCGTACGCGGCCTCCCGGTCGTCGGCGCGCAGGATCGCCGAGGGGTGCAGCGTGGCCAGGACGCGGGGGCCGTCCGGGTCCGAGGGGAGGTCGAGCAGGGCGCCGCGGTCCCGGCTCACCCGGAAGGAGCCGCCGAGCAGCGCCTTGCCCGCGGTCGCGCCGAGGGCGACGACCACCTCGGGGCGGACCCGGGCCAGTTCCGCCGTCAGCCACGGGCGGCACGCCTTCGCCTCCCGCAGCGTGGGCGCCTTGTGGATGCGCCGCTTGCCGCGTTCGGGCACGGTGAACTTGAAGTGCTTGACGGCGTTGGTGACATACGCCCGGTCCCGGTCGATCCCGGCCTCCTCCAGCGCCCGGTCGAGCAGCCGGCCGGCGGGTCCGACGAAGGGTTCGCCCGCGCGGTCCTCCTGGTCCCCGGGCTGCTCCCCGACGAGCAGCACCCGGGCGTCGGCGTCCCCCTGCCCGAACACGGTCTGCGTGGCGTCCTCGTACAGCGGGCACCCCCTGCACCCGGCCGCCGCCCGGCGCAGCGCGTCGAGCCCGGCGTCCTCCGGTACGAAGGGGGCCGCGTCGTAGGCGGCGGGCCCGGGCCCGGTGTCGTCGTCGGTACGCGTACGGCTCATGGGGGCACCTCCGAACCCGCTGCTGCGGTCACCGCCGCCCAGGGGTACCCCGTCCCGGCTCGCACACACCCGCCGGCGCCGCGACCATGGAGGCAACGCCCCGCACGGTGGGCCCCGAACAGGATCCCGGAGGGACGATGACCTCGAGAGCCCGGGCAGGGCAGGAGCCGCAGGACCCCACGGGGGCGGCGGCGGACGCGGAGCGGATCTTCGCCCTGGAGGAGGAGATCCGCCAGCTCAAGGAGGCCATCACCTCGCACGCGGTCGTGGACCAGGCGATCGGCATGGTCGTCGGCCTGGCCCGCGTGACACCGGACGAGGGCTGGCAGGTGCTGGTGGAGGTCTCCCAGCACACCAACATCAAACTCCGCTGCCTGGCGGAAACGCTCGTCCACTGGGGCGGCACGGGGGTGCTCCCACCGGAGGTGCGAGTGGTCCTGGAGGACGCGTTGGACCGTCACGGCCCCACGCGCGTACCGGCCCCCTCCGGGGAGGGCACGTCATAGCCCGGGGTGCTTGTCCGTCCTGCGACTGCCGGTGGGTTCATGGCCGATCGCGTCCACGCGGCGGAGCCGGGGACGCAACACAGTCCCGCGCCCCTTCGAGGGGCGCGGGGAACCGCGCGGTCTTTTGGGGGCCTGCCTACTCCGGCCGCAGCCACACCGTGGCGAGCGGCGGCAGGGTGAGGCGCAGAGCGCCGTCGGGCTCCGGCTTCACGAGTTCGCCACCGCTCACCCCGCTCCCCCCGTACCGCTCCGCGTCCGTGTTGAGCACCTCCCGCAGCACCCCCACGCCCTCCGGCACGCCCACCCGGTAGTCGTGCCGCACCACCGGCGAGAAGTTGCACACCACAACCAGCGGTGCCCCGGCCGCGTCGTACCGCACGAACGAGAGTACGTTGTCCTCCCCCGCGTTCGCATCGATCCACGCGAACCCCTCCGGCGAGGTGTCCCGTTCCCACAGCGCCGGCGTCTCCCGGTACCGCACGTTCAGGTCGCGCACCAGATCCCGCACCCCCCGGTGGTCGCCGGCCGCGCAGTACCCCTCGTCCATGAGCCACCACTCCGGGCCGGCCTCCGCCGACCACTCCGCCCCCTGCGCGAACTCCTGGCCCATGAAGAGGAGTTGCTTCCCGGGGTGGGCCCACATGAAGCCGAGATACGCACGGTGGTTGGCCCGCCGCTGCCACCAGTCGCCGGGCATCTTGCTCACCAGCGCCTGCTTGCCGTGCACGACCTCGTCGTGGGAGATGGGGAGCACGTAGTTCTCGCTGTACGCGTACACCATCGAGAACGTCATCTCGTTGTGGTGGTACTTGCGGTGCACCGGCTCGTGCTGGATGTACTCCAGCGAGTCGTGCATCCACCCCATGTTCCACTTCAGCCCGAACCCGAGCCCGCCGAAGCCGTCGGCGCCGACGATGTCGGTGGGGCGGGTGACACCGTCCCAGGCCGTGGACTCCTCCGCGATGGTGACGACGCCGGGGCAGCGCCGGTACACGGTCGCGTTCATCTCCTGGAGGAACGCCACGGCGGCCAGGTCCTCGCGTCCGCCGTCACGCGCAGGCCGTCGATGTGGAACTCCTCGCACCAGTACACGGCGTTGGCGACGAGGAAGTTGCGCACCTCGTTGCGCCCGTAGTCGAACTCCAGCGTGCCCCAGTCGGGGTGCGAGGCCCGCTGCGGGTCGGCGTGTTCGTAGAGGTTGGCGCCGTCGAACCGGGCCAGCGCCCAGTCGTCGCGCGGGAAGTGCGCGGGCACCCAGTCCATGAGGACGCCGATGCCGGCCCGGTGGAGCGCGTCGATGAGGTACTTGAAGTCGTCGGGGGTGCCGAGCCGGGAGGTGGGTGCGTAGAAGCCGGTGACCTGGTAGCCCCAGGAGCCGCCGAAGGGGTGCTCCGCCACCGGCATCAACTCGACGTGCGTGAAGCCGAGATCGGCCACGTACGCGGGAAGCTCCTCGGCGAGCTGACGGTACGTCAGGTCGGGGCGCCAGGAGGCGAGGTGGACCTCGTAGACGGAGAACGGGGCCTCGTGGACCGGGCGTTCGCCGCGCCGGGCCATCCACTCGCCGTCGCTCCACTCGTGGTGCGAGGCGGTGACGATCGAGGCGGTGGCGGGGGGCACCTCCGCGCGCCGGGCCATCGGGTCGGCGCGCAGGGTGTGGCCGCCGTCGGGCCGGGTGAGGTCGAACTTGTAGAGCGTGCCCTCCCCCAGGCCCGGCACGAACAGCTCCCACACCCCGCTGTGGCCGAGCGAGCGCATGGGCAGCGCGGTGCCGTCCCAGTGGCAGAACTCCCCGCACACCCGGACCCCGCGCGCGTGCGGCGCCCACACCGTGAAGCGGGTGCCCTCGACGCCCTCGTGGACCATCGGCTCGGCGCCCAGCGCGTCCCACAGCCGCTCGTGCCGGCCCTCGTGGATCAGGTGCAGGTCGAACTCGCCGAGCGCGGGCAGGAAGCGGTACGGGTCGTCCGTCTCGTGCACCGCCTCCCCGTAGGCGATCCGCAGCCGGTAGCCGGGGATCCCCGGGCGGGGCAGGAGCGCGGAGAAGAAGCCGTCGCCGTCGTCGTGCAGCGCGGTCTCCCCCTCCCCCGTCAGCACCGTGACCGCCGTGGCGTACGGGCGCAGTACGCGCACGGCGACGCCGCCGGGCGCCGGGTGGGCGCCCAGGACGGCGTGCGGATCGTGGTGCGTGCCGGCCAGCAGCCGCTCCCTGTCCTCCGCTCCCGGCGGAGCGGCCTGGGTGGGTGGGGCCGGGCGGGTTCGTGTGCGTGCGGTCATGGTGTGGGCCTCCTCGATCCGGCCGGTGGACATTCGGCGAGACGGGTGATCGCCGCCATCGGCACGGGCAGCCAGTCGGGGCGGTGCCGGGCCTCGTAGAGGACCTCGTAGACCGCCCGGTCCGTCTCGTGGGCGCGCAGCAGTTCGGGTTCCTGCCGGGGGTCCCAGCCGGCCGCGGCGGCGTATCCCGCGCAGTACGCCTCCCGGCAGCGCTGGGACCATTCGGGGCGCCAGGGCCTGCCCGTGCGCGCGGCGTAGTCGAAGGAGCGCAGCATGCCCGCGACATCCCTTATCGGCGACTGGGCGCGACGCCGTTCGGGCAGTGGGCGGGCCGGTTCGCCCTCGAAGTCGATGAGGTGCCAGTCGTTCCCCGTGCGCAGCACCTGCCCCAGGTGGAGATCACCGTGGATGCGCTGCGCGGGGCGGGCCGCGTCCAGTCCGGCGAGCGCCTCGACCGCCGAGCTCAGCGCGGGGGCGTACGGCTGGAGCTGCGGCACCGCACGGGCCACGGCGTCGATGCGGTCGCGCATGGCGGCGGCCAGGTGCCGGTGCTGGCGCCGGTCGGTGTACTCCAGCGGGAACGCGGCGGCGAGCGCGAGGTGCACCTCGGCGGTGGCCCGCCCCAGTTCGTACGCCTCGTCGGTGAAGTCGGCCCCGGAGGCGAGGGTCCCCAGGGCCTGCGTCCAGCCGTCCTCGGCGCCGCGCAGATACGGCTGGAGGACGGCGAGGGTGGCGTCCCACGGCAGCGAGGTCCGGACCCAGGCGACGGGCGCCGGTACCCGGGTGCAGCCCTGCCGGGCGAGGGCGCCCGGCACCTCCAGGTCGGGGTTGACACCGGGCTGGACGCGGCGGAACACCTTGAGGATGTACGTGTCGCCGTACACCACCGAGGAGTTGGACTGCTCGGCGTCCAGGAGCCGGGGCGCGAGCCCGGAGGGCAGCAGCACCTTGGCGTCGCGCTCGAAGGCGAGGGTGCCCGCGGTGCCCGGGGTGCGCAGCCGTTCCAGGAGCAGGGCGGCCGAGCGGGGGTCCTGCAAGGCGTCGTAGACCATCAGTCCGGCCAGCGGCCCCTCGGCGGGGCGGCCGATGGCGGCGGGCGCCAGGTGCGGCGGCAGCGTCTCACGGGCGCCCAGGAGCAGCTGGTAGCAGTCGTGCAGGGGGTGTTCCCCGGACGGCGGCTCGGCGTGTCCCGCGTGCACCAGCAGATGCAGACAGCCGGGGTGCAGCTCGGTCACGCTGAGCAGGGCGAGCTTCGTGACGGGGCGGCCCTTGCCCGCGAACCAGCGCTGCCGGGGCAGCCAGCCGTGCAGCAGGTCGGCGAGTGAGGTCAGCAGCGACCCCGCGCCCAGGCCACTCGGGCGGAGCGTTGCGGTGTTCGGCATGGCGTCGCGTCCTTTCCGGGCCACGCGGCGGAATCCACGGGGGGAGGGTGCTTCGGGTCACGCACTCGCGATCAGGCTCACCCTGGTGGCCGGGGCCGCGTCTCGACGTTGGTGACCTGGTAGCCGTAGACGGGGTCCATGATCGTGGGCAGGAAGAGGCGGCCGGGGTCGCAGGAGGAGAAGCCCGCGTTGCGGTCGGGGGTCCACTGCATGGGGGTGCGCACCGCGTCGCGGTCGCCGAGCCAGATGTTGTCGCCCATGCCGATCTCGTCGCCGTAGTACAGGATCGGCGAACCGGGGAGCGACAGCAGCAGCGCGGTGAACAGCTCGATCTGGTTGCGGTCGTTGTCCAGCAACGTGGCCAGCCGCCGGCGGATGCCGATGTTGGCGCGCATCCTCGGGTCCTTGGCGTACTCGGCCCACATGTAGTCGCGTTCCTCGTCGGTGACCATCTCCAGGGTCAGCTGTCGCGTTCCTCGTCGGTGACCATCTCCAGGGTCAGCTCGTCGTGGTTGCGCAGGAAGATCCCCCACTGGCAGTTGGCGGGGATCTCCGGGGTCTTCGCCAGGATCTCCGACACCGGGTAGCGCGACTCCCGCCGCCGCCATGTGGCATTCGTCGCCGCCGGTGCTGTAGTCGCCGAAGTAGTCGACCACGTCCTCCGGCCACTGGTTCGCCTCCGCCAGCACCACGGTGTCCGGGTAGTGCGTGTCGATCTCCTTGCGCACCCGCTTCAGGAACTCGTGGGAGGCGGGCAGGTTCTCGCAGTTGGTGCCCTCCTCGGCGTACAGATAGGGGACGGCGTCCAGCCGGAAGCCGTCGATGCCGAGGTCGAGCCAGAAGCGGAGGGCCGCGAGGATCTCCTCCTGCACGGCCGGGTTCTCGTAGTTGAGATCCGGCTGGTGGGAGAAGAACCGGTGGAAGTAGTACTGCTTCCGCTCGGGATCGTAGGTCCAGTTGGAGGCCTCGGTGTCGACGTAGTAGTCGCCGTAGGGGCCGTCGGGGTCCTTGCGGGACTCCTGGAACCACGGGTGCTGATCGCTGGTGTGGTTCATGACGAAGTCGATGATCACGCGGATACCGCGCTGGTGGGCCGCGTCCACGAACTCCACGAAGTCCGCCAGGTCCCCGAACTCGGGCAGCACCGCCGTGTAGTCGGAGACGTCGTAACCGCCGTCCCGCAGCGGGGACTTGAAGAACGGCGGCAGCCATAGACAGTCCACCCCGAGCCACTGGAGGTAGTCGAGTTTCGCGGTCAGTCCCTTGAGGTCGCCGATGCCGTCGCCGTTGCTGTCCTGGAAGGAGCGGACCAGGACCTCGTAGAAGACGGCGCGTTTGAACCAGTCCGGGTTGACCCTCCGATCTGCGGTGAGGACGGTCGCAGGACGGTCAGCACGTGTGCCGGCCTGTCGCCCGGCTCCAGTCGCACATAGTTGGCCCTGCCCCAGGAATAGGTGTCACCGGTGAGCTCGTCGCGCACCGGCACCACCTCGTGCCAGTCGAGACCGAGGTGCGGCATGTCCAACGACACCGTCGCCTCCTGCGTGCGATGCGGGTCGAGGTTCACGACGGTCACCACGGTGTCCGTGCCGGTGCGCTTGCTGTACGCGAGCACGGAGTCGTTGTCGGTGTGGTGGAAGCGGAGGTTGCGGAGCCGGCGCAGGGCGGGGTGCCGGCGCCGGACCGCGTTGAGCGTGGTGAACAGGGGGGCCAGCGTGCGGCCTTCCCGTTCGGCGGCGGCCCAGTCGCGGGGCCGCAGTTGGTACTTCTCGCTGTCGAGGTACTCCTCGCTGCCCGGGCGCAGCGGGGTGTTCTCGCACAGTTCGTAGCCACTGTAGATGCCCCAGGTGGGGGAGAGGGTGGCGGCGAGGATCGCGCGGACGGCGAAGGCGGGGCGGCCGCCGTGCTGGAGGTAGGCGTGGAGGATGTCGGGGGTGTTGGCGAAGAAGTTCGGCCGCATGGAGGCGGCCGCCTCACCGGAGAGCTCGGTGAGGTACTCCGTCAGCTCCTCCTTGGTGGTG
>NZ_JOHS01000037.1 GCF_000725625.1 Streptomyces sp. NRRL F-6676 | reverse complement strand
GGGGAGGGGGGCGGGGCCCCCTCCCCCCCGCGACGCCTCCCGCCCGGCCACGAGCGCCCACCCCCTCCACCGCAACCTCCCTGCAACCTCCCTCCTCCTAGTCTCCGGTCGGGAGCTGCCCGGTGGTGGGCGGTGGTTGGTTCGGGAGGGTGAGCGGTATGACGCGTTACGCAGCGCCGGGGAGCGAGGGGGCGGTCGTCTCCTACCAGGCGCGGTACGACCACTTCATCGGTGGCGAGTACGTGCCGCCGGCCCGGGGGCAGTACTTCGAGAACCCGAGTCCGGTGAACGGGCAGCCGTTCACGGAGATCGCGCGGGGCACCGCCGAGGACGTCGAGCGTGCCCTGGACGCCGCGCACGCGGCGGCGCCCGCCTGGGGGCGCACGTCCGTGGCCGCGCGGGCCGAGGTCCTGCTGCGGATCGCCGACCGGATGGAGGCGAACCTGGAGCGGCTGGCGGTCGCGGAGAGCTGGGAGAACGGCAAGCCGGTGCGGGAGACGCTGGCCGCGGACATTCCGCTGGCCATCGACCACTTCCGCTACTTCGCGGGCGCGCTCCGGGCGCAGGAGGGCTCGCTCGGGGAGATCGACGACGACACGGTGGCGTACCACTTCCACGAGCCGCTGGGCGTGGTCGCCCAGATCATCCCGTGGAACTTCCCGATCCTGATGGCGACCTGGAAGCTCGCGCCGGCCCTGGCCGCGGGCAACGCGGTGGTGCTGAAGCCCGCAGAGCAGACCCCGGCGTCGATCCACTACTGGCTGAGCCTGGTCTCCGACCTGCTGCCGCCGGGTGTGGTGAACGTCGTCAACGGCTTCGGGGTCGAGGCGGGCAAACCGCTGGCGTCCAGTCCCCGGGTGGCGAAGGTGGCGTTCACCGGTGAGACGACGACCGGCCGGCTGATCATGCAGTACGCCTCGGAGAACATCACCCCCGTCACGCTCGAACTGGGCGGCAAGTCGCCGAACCTCTTCTTCGACGACGTGTCGTCCGCGCGCGACGACTTCCTCGACAAGGCGCTCGAGGGCTTCACGATGTTCGCACTCAACCAGGGCGAGGTGTGCACCTGCCCGTCGCGCGCGCTGGTGCAGCGCGGTCACTACGCCGAGTTCATGGAGGCGGCCGTGGCCCGTACCGAGCGGATCGTCACCGGGCATCCGCTGGACACCGACACGATGATCGGCGCGCAGGCCTCCAACGACCAGCTGGAGAAGATCCTCTCCTACCTGGACATCGGCCGGCAGGAGGGTGCCCGTGTGCTGACCGGCGGGGAACGCATCGAGCACGACGGCGAGTTGAAGGGCGGCTACTACGTCCAGCCGACGATCTTCGAGGGCGACAACCGGATGCGGATCTTCCAGGAGGAGATCTTCGGTCCGGTGGTGTCGGTGACGTCCTTCGACGACCTCGACGACGCGGTGAAGATCGCCAACGACACGCTGTACGGGCTGGGCGCGGGCGTGTGGACCCGGGACATGAACACGGCGTACCGGACGGGCCGCGCCATCCAGGCGGGCCGGGTGTGGACCAACTGCTACCACGCGTATCCGGCGCACGCGGCGTTCGGCGGCTACAAGGGTTCCGGCATCGGCCGCGAGACGCACAAGATGATGCTGGAGCACTATCAGCAGACGAAGAACCTCCTGGTCTCCTACTCGCCGAAGAAGCTCGGCTTCTTCTAGAGGAGAAGGGATCCCGCCCTCGCCCCCCCTCACCCCCTCAGCCCTCACCCCCGCGGCGCCCCCGTGGACGCCCGTACCACCAACGTGGTGGCGAGTTCGACGTGGTGGGACTCGATCTTCTCGCCGTTGGCCAGGCGGAGGGCGGTGCGCAGTGCCGCGCCGCCCATCTCGCGCAGGGGCTGGCGCACGGTGGTCAGTGGGGGTGAGGCCATCTGGGCGAGGCTGGTGTCGTCGAAGCCGACCACGCTCAGGTCCTCGGGGACGCGCAGTCCCCGGGCGCGGGCGGCCTCGACGGCGCCGACGGCGATCTCGTCGTTGCCCGCGAAGATCGCCGTCGGGGGTTCCGGCAGGTCGAGGAGCGCGCCGGCGCCGAGCAGTCCGGTCTCGTAGGTGAATTCGCCGGGGCGGACGTATGCCTCCGGTACCGGCGCCCGTTCCGCCTCCATGGCGGCGCGGTAGCCGTGCATGCGTGCCTGGTTGCACACGGCCGGCGCGGGCCCGCCGAGATAGGCGATGCGGCGGTGGCCCAGGGAGAGCAGGTGCCGGGTCGCGGCCAGGCCGCCGGCGAAGTTGGTCGCGCCGACGCTGTTGACCCGGCTGTCCGGCAGATGCAGGGGGTCGAGGACGACCAGCGGCAGCCCTGACCTGGCCAGTTCGTTCAGGTGTGCCGTGGTGTGCACGCTGGTGACCGCGATCAGGGCGCGGCGTCCGGCCGAGACCAGGTCCCGGGCCCAGTGCGGGGCGAGGGTGGCCTTGCTGATCACCACCGAGGCGCCCAGTTCGGCCGCGGAGTCGACGATGCCTTCCAGTGTCTCGGCCACGTATGCCTTGAGGCCGCCCTGGAACTGCACCTCGATGGTCGGGCTCTCGACGGCCTCGGTGTGGCGGAAGACGGGCGCGAGGTAGTCGTGCAGGTGCAGCAGTTCCTGCACCCGTGTGCGGGTGCCCGGCGCCACGTCACCGCGGCCGTTGACCACTTTGGACACGGTCGCCACGGAGACCCCGGCCGCTTGGGCGATGTCCGCCAAAGTGGTGCGCCTGGCGTTCGGTCGCATCGGTTCCTCTCAGCATCGGTTCCGCCGGATCGGCATCGGTACACCGGACCGGCATCAGTTCCACCGGACCGGCATCGGTTCCACCGGACCGGCATCGGTGCCGCCGGATCGCCATCGAGTCCACCGGACCGGCATCGGTGCCGCCGGACCGACATCGAGTCCACCGGATCGTCATCCGGTCACCGGATCGCATCGGTTCCACCAGAGCGGTGAGCTGCCGGTCGCGTGGGGGGAACCGGTCAACCGTACGGCAATCCGGCGCCGTGCCCGTCCGGGCGCGGTCCGGCGCGGGCGGCGGCGGGCCGGGCCGTCGCGGCATGACCTGCACCGACGGCGCGTCGGCCGCAGCTCCCGCGTCGGCCCGCCCTTCGCCGAGTCCTTTCGAAACTGTTTCGATCCCTGCCAAGGTTACTCGGAAGTCGCCCCCGCCCGGCAGCGCGGGCCCGAACTCCACCTTGATAACGCCTCTGCACATACCTTGACAGGGCTTCGGCCCGGTACCTAATTTGCGTGCACCGAGTTCGCGGACAAGTTCGACGATTGCTGTTTCGAAAAGTTTTCGACACGACTCACGAGTAGCCGACGGCTCTCGAGTGCGGAGAAGCACATGGCGAACCCCCTCTCTCGACGTACCCTCCTCGGCATGGCGGCCGCCGTCCCGGTCTCCGCGGCGCTGTCGGCGTGCGGCTCGTCGGGGCCCGGCAAGAGCGACAAGGCCTCGTACTGGTACCTCAGCGGCCAGCCCCAGGAAGGCGTCAGGACCAAGGCCCTGGACGCGTTCAACGAGGCTCATTCCGACGAGCGGATCAAGGGCACCACCTTCCAGAACGACGCCTACAAGACGAAGATCAAGACGGCCATCGGCGCCGGGAAGGCGCCCACGCTCATCTGGGGCTGGGGCGGCGGCACGCTGCGCAGCTATGTGAAGGCGGGGCAGGTCGAGGACCTCACGTCGTGGTTCGGCGACCACCCGGAGGTCAAGAAGCGGCTGTTCCCGTCCTCGTTCGGCCCAGCGACGATCGACGGCAAGATCTACGCGATGCCGTGCGAGACGGTGCAGCCGATCGTCCTCTACTACAACAAGAAGGTCTTCGAGAAGGTCGGCGTCGAACCCCCGCAGTCCTGGGGCGACATCATGGACCTGGTGCCCAAGTTCAACGCCAAGAACATCGCGCCCTTCTCCCTGGGCGGCCAGTCGCGGTGGACGAACATGATGTGGCTGGAGTTCCTCTTCGACCGCATCGGCGGCCCCGAGGTGTTCCAGGCCGTCTTCGACGGCGAGAAGGACGCGTGGTCCAACCCGGCGGCCCTGGACGCGCTCGGCAAGGTGCAGGAGCTGATCAAGGCGGGCGGCTTCGTCAAGGGCTTCTCCTCGATCACCGCGGACTCCAACGCCGACCAGGCGCTGCTCTACTCCGGCAGGGCCGCGATGATGCTGCACGGTTCCTGGTCGTACGGCATCCAGAAGGCCGACGGAGGGCACTTCGTCGCCGATGACGGGCTCGGTTTCATGAACTTCCCGCCCGTCGACGGCGGCAAGGGCGACCCGAGCAACACCGTCGGCAACCCCGGCCAGTATCTGTACATCTCCTCCAAGGCCAGCGCCGAGCAGAAGAAGATCGCCAAGGACTACTTCACCAAGGGCGTCCTCCAGCCGGCCGAGGTGAAGAACTGGATCGGCACCGGCGCGGTCCCGCTGCTGCTCGGCACCGAGAAGCAGTTGGCGGCCTCCGACGACGCCGAGTTCCTGAAGTTCACCTACGACGTCGCCAGCAAGGCCAAGACGTTCGCCCAGTCCTGGGACCAGGCGCTCAGTCCGACGGCGGCGGAGACGCTGCTGGACAACATCGCCAAGCTGTTCCAGCGGTCCGTCTCGCCGAAGACCTTCGCCGCCAACATGAACGCGGTCATCGGCAAATGAGCACACTGACCAGTCCTCCGCCGCGCCGCGAGCCGCGCAGCATCCTGCCGTGGCTCGCGGCGCCGGCGCTGGTGTTCTTCGTCGGCTTCGCCGTGATCCCGCTCCTCGGTGTCTTCGCGCTGAGCTTCACCACCTGGGACGGGATCGGCGGCATCCATCCCTCGGGGCTGACCAGCTGGCGCGCGGTGCTCACCAACCCCGGGCTGCCGCACGCCCTGTGGGTGACGTTCCTGGTCATGGCCGTGTCCTGGGCGGTGCAGACGCCGCTGAGCGTGCTGCTCGGCGCGTTCCTGGCCGGCAGCCAGCGCTACCGCGCGGTGCTGGGCGTGGTGTACTTCGTGCCGCTGCTGCTCAGCTCCGCGGCCATCGCGCTCACGTACAAGGCGCTGCTGGACCCCAACTTCGGGATCGGTCACGGGCTGGGGATCGGCTTCCTCAGCCAGGACTGGCTGGGCCGCCCGTGGCTCGCCTTCGGCCTGGTGATCTTCGTCGTCTCCTGGCAGTTCGTCCCGTTCCACTCGCTGCTCTACCAGGGCGCGGTCCGGCAGATCCCGCAGTCGTTGTACGAGGCGGCGCAGCTGGACGGCGCCGGCCGGGTCCGGCAGTTCTTCAGCATCACGCTGCCGCAGCTGAAGTACACCGTCATCACCTCCTCGACGCTCATGGTGGTGGGGTCGCTGACCTTCTTCGACCTGATCTTCATCCTGACCGAGGGCGGTCCCGGGGACGCGACCCGGGTCCTCGCACTGGACATGTACAAACGGGGTTTCCAGGCCAACCTGATGGGGCCGGCCAGCGCCATCGCCGTCATCCTCGTCCTGGTGGGCCTGGCCCTCGCCCTGCTGCTGCGCAGGCTGGGGGGCCGGGACGCCGGTGAGAGCCAACTCGAGGGGGCCTGACGTGACCACCACGCTGACCAAGCCCGAGCGGCCGGAGAAGACCGCGCAGCGCGAGGGGCGGCGCCGCTCCCGTCCGGCGGCCCGCCGGCGCAACTGGGCCGGCGGTCTGGCCGGCTGGCTCTGGCTCGCCGTCGTCGCCCTGCCCCTGTACTGGGTGCTCATCACCAGTCTGAAGGAGAAGAGCGCCTACTACGCGAGCAATCCGATGGTGCCGCCGGGCGACCCCACGCTGGACAACTACCAGATGGTCATCGACTCCGACTTCCCGACCTACTTCGTCAACAGCGTCGTGGTCGCCGCCGGTGCGGTGATACCGGCCGTCGCGGTCTCCTTCATGGCCGCCTACGCGATCGTGCGCGGCTGGCGCTTCAGGTTCCTGCGGACCGTCAACGGCCTGTTCCTGATGGGCCTCGCCATTCCGTTGCAGGCGACGGTCATCCCGGTGTACCTGATCATCATCAAGCTGCATCTGTACGACAGTCTGCTGGCGCTGATCCTGCCGTCGATCGCCTTCGCCATCCCGCTGTCCGTGCTGGTGCTGTCCAACTTCCTCCGTGACGTGCCCAAGGAACTCTTCGACTCCATGCGGGTCGACGGGGCCACCGAGTGGACGACCCTGTGGCGGCTGGCGGCGCCGCTGAGCCGGCCGGCCCTGACCACCGTGTCCGTCTACAACGCGCTGACCATCTGGAACGGCTTCCTGCTGCCGCTGATCCTCACCCAGAGCCCGTCGAAGCGGACGCTTCCGCTGGCCCTGTGGTCGTTCCAGGGCCAGTACGGGGTGAACGTCCCCGCCGTGCTCGCCGCCGTCGTCCTCACGACGGCGCCCATCCTGGCGCTCTACGTCTTCGGGCGCCGGCAGTTGCTCAGCGGTCTGACCGCCGGTTACGGCCGGTGACCGGTCCGTTCGAAGCCCTGACGCCGTCCGTGGAAGGAAAGTGACTGTCAACGTGGCCGTGGAGCCCCTGCCCGCGATTCCCCTCTGGAACGATCCCACCGTCCCCATCGCCGCCAGGGTCGACGCCCTGATCGGCGCGATGACCCTCCAGGAGAAGACCGCCCAGCTGTACGGGGTGTGGGTCGGCGCCTCCGACGAGGGCGGCGAAGTCGCCCCGCACCAGCACGACATGGAGGAGCCCGTCGACCTCGACGCGCTCCTGCCCGCCGGACTGGGCCAGCTGACCCGGCCCTTCGGCACCCGTCCGGTCGACCCCGCCCTGGGCGCCCTCTCCCTGGCCCGCACCCAGAAACGCATCGCCGCCACGAACCGCTTCGGCATCCCCGCCCTCGCGCACGACGAGTGCCTCGCGGGCTTCGCATCGGCGAGGACCCCTACCTCGTCGGCACCGTCGCCACCGCCTACGTCCAGGGCCTGGAGTCCGCCGGCATCGTCGCCACCCTCAAGCACTTCGCCGGATACTCCGCCTCCCGCGCCGGACGCAACCTCGCCCCCGTCTCCATGGGCCCGCGCGAACGCGCCGACGTCCTGCTGCCACCCTTCGAGATGGCGGTCCGGGAAGGCGGCGCCCGGTCGGTGATGCACGCCTACACCGACACCGACGGCGTCCCCTCGGCGGCCGACGAGGACCTGCTCACCGGGCTGCTGCGGGACACCTGGGGCTTCGACGGCACCGTCGTCGCCGACTACTTCGCCATCGCCTTCCTCAAGACCCTGCACGGCGTGGCCGCCGACTGGGCCGAGGCCGCCGGTACGGCGCTGCGGGCCGGCGTCGACGTCGAACTGCCCAACGTCAAGACGTACGGCGCACCCCTGACCGAGGCCGTCGCCGAGGGCCGGACACCGGAGGAACTGGTCGACCGCGCCCTGCGGCGGGTGCTCACCCAGAAGGCGGCGCTCGGTCTGCTCGACGCGGACTGGGACCCCGTGCCGGCCGCGCTCGACGGGGCGGATCTCGAGGACCCGGACCCGGCGGTCCTGCGGGGCCGGGTCGACCTGGACGGTCCGGACAACCGCGCGCTGGCCCGCACGATCGCCGAGGAGGCGGTCATCCTGCTGAGCAACGACGGCACCCTGCCGCTGGCCGGGCCGCGCCGGATCGCCCTGCTCGGGCCCAACGCCGACGAGCCCGTCGCCGTGCTGGGCTGCTACTCCTTCCCCCAGCACATCGGCGTCCGCCACCCCGGGACCCCGCTCGGCATCGAGCTGCCCACGCTGCGCGACACGCTCGCCGCCGAGTTCCCCGACGCGGAGATCACCCTGGTCCGCGGCACCGGGATCGACGACGGGGACCTGTCCGGCATCGACGAGGCCGCCCGGGCGGCGCGCGAGGCCGACGTCGCCGTGGTGGTGCTCGGCGACCGTGCCGGGCTCTTCGGGCGGGGCACCAGCGGCGAGGGGTGCGACGTCGGTTCGCTGGCGCTGCCGGGCGCCCAGCAGCAACTGCTCGACACCCTGCTCGACGGGGAGACGCCCGTGGTCACCGTGCTGCTCGCGGGGCGGCCGTACGCGCTGGGCCGCGCCGTGGCGGAGTCCGCCGCGCTCGTGCAGTCGTTCTTCCCGGGCGAGGAGGGCACGCACGCGATCGCCGGTGTGCTCAGCGGCCGTGTCAACCCCTCCGGGCGGCTGCCGGTCGGGGTGCCGCGCGATCCGGGCTCCCAGCCGGCCACGTACCTCGGGGCGCCGCTCGCCCATGTCAGCGGGGTGTCCAGCATCGACCCGACACCCGCGTTCGCCTTCGGGCACGGTCTGTCCTACACGCGCTTCGACTGGTCGGACCTGGCCGTGGACAGCCATGAGGCCCCGACGGACGGCGAGTTCGCCCTCGCCTTCACCGTGCGCAACACGGGTGGGCGGTCCGGGACCGAGGTCGTCCAGCTCTATCTGCACGACCCGGTCGCCTCCGTGGTCCAGCCGGTGCAGCGTCTCGTCGCCTACACCCGTGTGGCGCTGGAGCCCGGCCAGGCGCAGCGGGTGCGGGTCACGGTCCCGGCCGACCTCGCCTCCTTCACCGGGCGCGACGGCCGGCGCGTCGTCGAACCGGGCGAGCTGGAGCTGCGGCTGGCCGCGTCCAGCGCGGATCCGCGCCTGACGGCGACGGTCACGCTGACCGGGGCCGAGCGCCCGGTGGACCACACGCGGCGTCTGCACGCCACGGTGAAACAGGAGCCGGTCGCCGAGGAGTGACGCGGGCTCCCGCCGTCTCGGAACGGGTCAGAGCAGGCCGCGCCGGGCGAGGTTGCGCAGCAGCGCGCCCACGCCGAACGTCCACGGCGCGGCCTGTTCGCTGGTGACGACGGTGTTGACGAGGGCGCCGAGCGGCGGGCTGGAGATCCGCACGAGGTCGCCGTACTCGTGGGTGAAGCCCGCGCCGGGCGCGTGCCGGTCCTCGGTGGGGGCGAACAGGGTTCCGGTGAACAGCGCGAAGCCGTCCGGGTACTGGTGGTGCGGGCCGTGCGTGGCGGCCACCAGATCCGCTACGTCGCGGCTGATCTCGCGCAGGGAGCTGCTGCCGTGCAGGACGTAGCCGTCGGTGCCGTCGATGCGCAGGTCGATGTCGAGCCCGCGGACGGTGTCGAGGCCGAAGTCCTCGTCGAGGAGGCGGACGAACGGGCCGATCGCGCAGGAGGCGTTGTTGTCCTTGGCGCGGCCCAGCAGCAGGGCGCTGCGTCCCTCGATGTCGCGGAGGTTGACGTCGTTGCCGAGGGTGGCGCCGCGTATCCGGCCGCGGGAGTCCACGACGAGGACGAGTTCGGGTTCGGGGTTGTTCCACACCGAGGCGCCGAGCACTCCGATCTCGGCGCCGGTGCCGACGGCGGACAGGACGGGGGCCTTGGTGAAGACTTCCGGGTCCGGTCCGATGCCGACCTCCAGGTACTGCGACCACAGTCCTTCGGCGACGAGCAGTTCCTTGGCCCTCTCCGCCTCGGGCGAGCCGGGGCGGATGCCGTCGAGGGCGCCGCCCACCACCTGCTGGACGCGGTGGCGTACCCGTGCGGCCTGTGCCGGATCGCCGCCGGTGCGCTCCTCGATGACGCGTTCCAGCAGGCTCCGGGCGAAGGTGACGCCCGCGGCCTTGATGACCTGGAGGTCGACGGGGGCGAGCAGATGGGGCACGTCGCGGCGGCCGACGGGTGCGTCGAGGAGCGCGTCCAGGGGCCAGACCTGTCCGCCGTCGGCCTCGCGGACGAGGGCGGCCGCGTCCTCGCGTTCCATGAGGTCGGAGACGGTGGGCGTGTGGGCCGTCAGGTCGACGACGTGCTCGCCGCGGACCGCGGCGACGCACGGTCCGTCGCACCGCGGGTCGTGGACGCGGGCGACGAGGGCGGCCCGGTCGGCGTCCTCAGGCAGGACGGAGCCGGGGGTGAGGGCCGGTCGGGGGCGCGCTGCTGCCGGTTCCACGGTCGATGCTCTCCTGGGGTCGGAAGGTGGGAGCTCAGTGGGAGTCGCGCGGCACCTCGTGTCCCCGGCTGCCGCGCAGGAAGTCGAAGTCGGCGCCCTGGTGCGCCTGTTCCACATGCTGGGTGTAGAGCCAGGTGTAGCCGCCGGTGTACCGCTCGGCGGGCGCCCGCCACTCCTGCCGGCGGCGCGCGAGTTCGGCGTCGTCCACGTCCAGGCGCAGGGTGCGGTTCGGGACGTCGAGGACGACGACGTCCCCGTCGCGCACCAGGGCGAGGGGTCCGCCGACGGCGGCCTCGGGCGCCACGTGCAGGACGACCGTCCCGTACCCGGTGCCGCTCATCCGGCCGTCGCAGACGCGCACCATGTCGGTGACGCCGGCCTTGAGCAGCTTGGCGGGCAGGGGCACGTTGGAGACCTCGGGCATGCCGGGGTAGCCCTTGGGGCCGGCGTTGCGGATGACGAGGACGGTGTTCTCGTCGACGTCGAGGTCCGGGTCGTCGGCCACCTCGTGGTAGGCCTCGGGCGAGTCGAAGACGCGGGCGGGGCCGCGGTGGGTGAGCAGGTGCGGTGAGGCGGCGGACTGCTTGAGCACGGCGCCGTCGGGGCAGAGGTTGCCCCGGAGGACGGCGATGCCGGTGCCGGCGGGCTGGAAGGGGGCGTCGAGGGGGGTGATGACGTCGGAGTCGACGCATTCGGCGTGTGCGGTGTTCTCGGCGAGGGTGCGGCCGGTGACGGTGAGCTGTTCGCCGTGCAGCAGTTCGCCGCCGAGCAGTTCGGCCAGCACGGCGGGCAGGCCGCCCGCGTAGCAGAAGTCCTCCATGAGGTACGTGCCGCTGGGCATCAGGTTGACCAGGGTGGGCACCGCGCGGACCAGTTCGTCGAAGTCCCGCAGGTCCAGTTCGACGCCGACGCGTCCGGCGAGGGCGGTGAGGTGGATGAGGGCGTTGGTGGAGCCGCCGATGGCCGCGTTGACGCGGATGGCATTCTCGAACGCCTTCCGGGTCAGGATGTGCGAGGGGCGCAGCTCCTCCTCGACCATCGCCACGATGCGCCGCCCGGCCGCCTGCGCGGTCTCCATCCGCCGGGAGTCGACGGCGGGCCAGGCCGCCGAGCCCGGCAGCTGCATGCCGAGCGCCTCGGCCATGCAGGCCATCGTGGAGGCGGTGCCCATCGTCATGCAGTGGCCGCGGGAGCGGGCCATGCACCCTTCGGCGAAGAAGCACTCCTCCTCGGTCATGCGGCCGGTCTTCAGGTCCTCCTCGAACTTCCAGACGTGGGTGCCGGATCCCACGTCCTGGCCCCGGTACTTGCCGTTGAGCATCGGCCCGCCGGTGACCATGACGGCGGGCAGGTCGACGCTGGCGGCGCCCATGAGCATGGCGGGGGTGGTCTTGTCGCAGCCGGACAGGAGGACGACGCCGTCGAGCGGGTTGGCCCGGATCAGCTCCTCGACCTCCATGGCCATGAGGTTGCGGTAGAGCATGGCGGTGGGGCGCATCAGGGTCTCGCCGGTGGCCATGGTGGGGAACATCAGCGGCAGTCCGCCCGCCTGCCACACCCCTCGCTTGACGGCTTCGGCGACGTCGGTCAGGTGTGCGTTGCAGGGGGCGAGTTCGGAGGCGCTGGTGGCGATGCCGATGACGGGGCGTCCGTCGAACACCTCGTGTCCGAAGCCCTGGTTGCGCATCCAGGAGCGGTACAGCATGCCGCTGCGGCCCCGTGCGCCGAACCAGGCCTGGCTGCGGCGGCTCTTCTCCCGACCGTCGGTCATGTGCACACTCCCGTGGCTGTGGCGTCGTCCGCTGCGCGAAGGGGCGTTGCCGGGCGGTGGCCCGGAGGCCGTACCCTGTCACGCAATCATCGAATGATTCGATGAAGGGGTCCAGGGGGCGGGCGGAGACCGCGCGGGCACGTCCTCGGCCGGCAACGGCCCGCCCGGCTCCCACTCGCCGCCCGCGATGTGCCGCGCGAGCTCGTCGACCACGCGCTGGTGCATGTCAGGAATGCGGCCACGGCCGCGCACCGGCACGCGGGTGCTGCCGCCGGAGCGCCGGGCCCGGGAGGTGCGGGTCCTGTACGAGTGCCCGGCGGCCCTGGAGGCCGCGGCGGCGGCACCCGGCCGCCGCGGCTGTGTCGAGGCCGACATCGCCTTCCACCGGGGCACACGGCGTACGCGGGCGGCTCAGGCCCCGACACGCGGGCAGCTCAGGCCCCGACACACGGGCGGCTCAGGCCTCGACCGTCCGGCGGTAGACCACCGCCTGCCAGGGTGCCAGCGTGAGGTCGGCCGGCGGGGCCGCCTCGTTGGTCAGCAGGAGTTCGGCCGACGACCAGGCGGCGGCGTCCTCGATCTCCGCCCTGACGCTCCGGCCGGTGAAGTTGCCGATGACCAGCAGCTCGGTGGCGCCGAGCCGCCGGGTGAAGGCGTACAGCCGCTCGTCGTGCGGCAGCAGCATGGTGAAGTCGCCGTCGACGACGGCCGGTTCGGTGTGCCGGAGTGCGATCAGCCGGCGGTAGTAGTGGTAGGTCGAGTCGGGGTCGTCGTGCTGGGCGGCGGCGTTGATCCGGGTGTAATTGGGGTTGACGGCCAGCCACGGCCGCCCGGTGGTGAACCCCGCGTGCGGCGAGGTGTCCCACTGCATCGGCGTGCGCGCGTTGTCCCGTCCCCGGGCGCGCAGCACGGTGAGCACCTCCTCGGGGGAACGGCCGTCCCGCTCCACCGCCTCGGCGTACTGTCCGAGGGACTCGATGTCGCGGAAGTCGGCGATGGTCTCGAACGGATAGTTGGTCATGCCGAGTTCTTCGCCCTGGTAGACGTAGGGCGTACCGCGGTGCAGATGCAGCACGGTGCCGAGCATCTTGGCGGAGGCGACGCGGTGGGCGGGGCTGTCGTCGCCGTAGCGGGAGACCGCCCGGGGCTGGTCGTGGTTGTTCCAGTAGAGGCTGTTCCAGCCGCGCTCCGCGAGGCCCGCCTGCCAGCGTCCGAGGATGGCCTTGAGACGGGTGAGCTTGAGCGGGACGAGCTGCCAGGGGTCGTCGCCGCGGTCGGCCCAGACGTGGTCGAACTGGAAGACCATGTCGAGCTCGCGCCGCTGCGGATCGGTGAACCGGACGGCCTCCTCGATGGTCACGCCGGGCATCTCGCCGACGGTGAGCACCGCGTCGCGGCCGGCGAACACCTCCTCGTGCATCTCGTGGAGGAACTCGTGGACGCGCGGTCCGTTGACGTAGCCCGCCGCGCTGTCGGGGAAGACCGCGGTGCCCGCCACCCGGCCGTCCGGAAGCGCGGTGTCCTTGGAGATCAGGTTGATCACGTCCATCCGGAAGCCGTCCACGCCGCGGTCCAGCCACCACCGCATCATCGCGTAGACCGCCTGCCGGACCTCCTGGTTCTCCCAGTTCAGGTCGGGCTGCTTGCGGGAGAAGAGGTGCAGGTAGTACTCGCCGGTCTTGTCGTCGAACTCCCACGCCGACCCGCCGAACGCGGCGATCCAGTTGGTGGGCTCGGCGCCGGGCGTGCCCGGCTCCATGCCCTCGCGGGCCGGCCGCCACCAGTACCAGTCGCGCTTGGGGGACGCCTTGTCGCTGCGGCTCTCGAGGAACCACGGGTGTTCGTCGGAGCTGTGGTTGACCACCAGGTCCATGACCAGTTTCATGCCGCGCGCGTGGACCCCGGCGAGCAGCTCGTCGAAGACGTCGAGGTCACCGAAGAGGGGGTCGATGTCCTGGTAGTCGCTGATGTCGTAGCCGTTGTCGTCCTGCGGGGACGGGTAGATGGGCGACAGCCAGATGACATCCACGCCGAGGTCGGCGAGGTGGTCCAGGTGGGCGATGATTCCGCGCAGGTCTCCCACGCCGTCGCCGTCGGCGTCCGCGAAGCTGCGGGGGTAGATCTGGTATACGACAGCGCTCTTCCACCAGGGGTCCATCGTCTGCGTCCTTCCGTCGCATCGCCGTCGCGGGGCCGCGGGCACGCGGAAACCGGTCTCGGCGGTGGGTGCGGGCAGGGGGCGGCGCACCGCCGGGACGTGCCGCGGCGGTGTGCCGCCCCGCTGCCTGCCTGTCATGGGCGCGGTGCCCGGGTGCTCACCCGGTCACCGCGCCTGCTGCTCTGTCGGTCCGGCCGCTTCGGGCCGGGGCCGGCTCAGTGGATCCGGACGGAGGACATCCGGTCGTTCGCCGGTCCCACGTTGGGGTTGTCCGCCGTGTACGTCCACTTGGTGCCGTCGAAGTTCCCGTCCTGGTAGACGTCGACGGTCCAGCCGGCCGGTACCTGGAGGGAGGTCGTGGTGTCGTTCTTGAGACCGGCGGCCTCCAGCTGGGCGACCGTGTAGTCGCCCTTCCCCAGGGAGACGGCCCTGCCCGAGTAGTCGGCGTCCTCGTAGAACGTCGCGGCGTCGGGGGAGCCGGAGAGGGTGAGGTAGTCGATGTTCGCCGCGGAGTCGCCGGTGTCGTACTGGAGCTTGACCGTCGCCCCGTCGGGAATGGAGATCGGCACGGTGGTGTCGGCGAAGGTGGAGTTCCAGTTCCCGGTGTACGGGAATTCGACCTTCCGCGCGAAGCGGCCGTTGACGTACAGGCTGAGCTTGGCCCCCTTGTTGGCGCTGGCGGCCCTGAAGGTCAGCGAGTTCGTCGCCGAGACGTTGTGGAACTCGACGCCGGCCCCGGCCTTGTCCATGCTTCCGACCAGTTGGCCGCCGGACGCCGAGGTGGTCGACTCGTTGCGGCCCGTGCCGTACTTCTGGCCCCTCTCCGCCTCGATGCGGCCGGAGAGCTTCTGGGCGGCGAGGGTGTACGTCATCGCCGCGAGACCGGAGGCCACTCCCGTCGACCGCCCGTTGTCGAGGGTCTTGTCGAAGGCGGCCGAGGGGAGGTCGTTGGTGCGGTGGTCGTAGGACGACTGGGCGTTGTCGCCGAGCCAGCCGAGGTACTGGGCCTGGTTGCCCAGCGTGATGAACTTGTACAGCCCGCGCAGGAAGATGCCCTTGAAGACGATCTCGTAGTTGCCCACCGGGTCGGGCGCGTAGAGGCCCTTGCCGCCGACATCGTCCTCGTTGACGATGATCTGCTTGCTCCCGGTGGTGAAGTGGGACTTGGCGAAGTCGACGACCTTCCGCCCGTCGGCGAGGTAGGTGTCGTCCTTCGTCAGGTCGTACAGATTCGCGCCCAGCTCCAGGAAGACGCCGGCGTTGTAGGTGTAGAGGTTGTCGTCCCAGTAGCGTCCGGAGAAGGAGTTCTCGAAGCCGCCGTCCGGCCGCAGGAAGCTCTTCTTCAGCCAGTCGTAGGTGTCCTGGGCGATCTGTAGATACGTCTTGTCGGTGTTCAACGGGTTGTTGTGCACCGTGACGTCCGGGTAGTAGCGGGCCAGCTCGGCGGCCGCGATCGCGAAGCCGTTCGAGGGGACGTCCTTCTGGTCCTTGGTGCCGCGCTCCCGCCAGAACCCGCCGCCGTGGACGTCGTCGTAGTAGTCCCGGTAGAAGAAGTCCGTGTGCCACTTCGCCTGGTCGAGCATGTGCCGGTCGCCGGTGGCCTCGTAGGCGTCGAGGGCGAACTGGGTGGCCCAGGAGTAGTCGTCGTTCCAGTCCGAGTCGTTCCCTATCCAGCAGTTCGGGTTTCCGAAGCGGTTGGCCGAGTGGGTGTTCTCGTACCGGTAGTAGGTCTCCCTGATCTTGTCCTTCCACTGCCCGGTCAGCTGTGAGGCGTCGGTGAGGGTCTCCCGGTTGAAGGAGGCCTCCCAGAAGTGGATGGCCGAGGTGTTGGAGAGGTCGGTCTTGAAGTCGCCGGCGTCGATGTAGTAGTTGCTGAGGAAGGAGTTCGTCGTCCTGACGAGGTCGGCCCGGTTGAACGTGGCGGCCGTGCTCGCCGCGCTCGCCGGCGAGGCGCCGGCGAGGAAGCCGCCGGTGAGCATCGCGGTCGCGAGCACGACTCCTGTCGCCCTCACCGCATGGGTTCGGTACCTCATGGGTTGCGCTCCCTGTCTTCTGTGGGTGAACGGCCTTCGCGAGGGGGCGGGCCGTTCCGTATGGGGGGTGCGTGCGGGGGTGGTGCGTGCGGGGGTGGTGTGTGCCGGGAGGGGATGAGGTTCCCGGGGGGGCAGCGCGGGTCAGCCCTTGATGCCGCCCGCGGTCAGACCGCTCACGATGCGCCGCTGGAGCAGCAGCACGACGACGATCAGGGGAACCGTCACGATGAGGCCGGCGGCCATCGTCTGGGTGTAGGGGACGATGTGCGGCCCCGCGGTGAAGTTGGCGATGGCCACCGTCGAGGGCGCCACCGCCGTCGAGCCGTTGGACAGCACACTGGAGAGCAGATACTCGTTCCACGACGCGAGGAAGACCAGGATCGCCGTGGTGAACATGGCCGGTGCGGCGAGCGGCAGGATGACCAGCCGGAACGCCTGCCCGGAGGTGGCGCCGTCCACCCGGGCCGCTTCTTCGAGGTTCCACGGCATCTCGGCGAAGAAGCTGGTCAGCGTGTAGACGGCCAGCGGCAGCGAGAAGGAGACCTGCGGCAGGGCCAGCGCCTGGTAGGTGCCCAGCCAGTGCCAGCTGCTGAACAGCTGGAACAGCGGGGTCAGGATCGCGACGCCGGGGAACATCGAGGCGCCGAGGATCACCGTCAGGACGAATCCCTTGCCGCGGAAGGACAGCCGGGCCAGCGCGTACGCGGCGAAGACACCGATCACCATGGACACCGCGGTGACCACCGCGCCGATGAGGAGGCTGTTCAGCAGTGAGCGCGCGAAGGGGTTGTACTCCGCGTCGAACGCGTACCGGAAGTTGTCCAGGGTGACGTGGCTGAACCACAGGTCCGTGGCGAAGGTGTGCTCGTTGTCGCGGAAGGCGAGCACGAGCATCCAGTAGAACGGCGCCAGGCACCACACGACGATGATCATCGTGGTGACGGCGGTTCCGACGGTGCCCCAGTTGATGGCCCGGCCTCGCCGCGGGGCGGACGCCCGAGCGGTCGGGACGGGGGTCGCGGTCGTGGTCGTCATCTCACCTCACCGCCTTCGCCTGCGCGCCGAACAGGTTGGCGTTGAGCAGGCGGACCAGTCCGAAGGCGATGACGAAGATGAGCACGAAGGTGATCGTGGACAGCGCGGAGGCCGAATTGGTGCCTCTGGTGAGCTGGTTGACCACGAGGATCGAGCTCGTCGTCGTTCCGTTGGAGCCGCCGGTCAGGATCTTGGGCAGGTCGTACATGCGCAGGGTGTCCAGGGCGCGGAAGACGACGGCGACGGCGAGCGCCGGTTTCACCAGCGGCAGGGTCACGCTGGTGAACCTGCGCCACGCGTTCGCCCCGTCGATCTTCGCCGCCTCGTAGGTCTCCGCGGGGATGTTCTGGAGGCCGGCCAGGATGAGCAGGGCGATGAAGGGCGTGGTCTTCCAGGTGTCCGCGATGACGATCGCGGACCGGGCCGGCCACAGGGAGGACGTCCAGGCGTAGTGGGTGCCGAGGAGCTTGTTGATGACGCCCTGCGGGTCGAACATGACCTGCCACAGCTTGGAGGTGACCGCGGTGGGGATCGCCCACGGGATGAGGATCGCGACACGGACCAGGGCCCGGCCGCGAAACGCCCGGTGCATCGTCAGCGCGAACACCATGCCGATGACGGTCTCCAGCGTGACGGCGACGACGGTGAAGCCGACCGTGACCCCGACCGAGCTCCAGAACTGCGACCCCAGGGCTCCGCTCGGGCAGGAGGTGTAGCCGCCGTCCGCGGTGGCGCATTGCTGTAGCAGCCAGTGCGTGTAGTTGTGCAGCCCGAACCAGCTGTTGCCCTCGTTGAACATCCCGGTGGCCTTGTCCAGGCCCGGGTCGGTCAGGAACGACTGGTAGACGGCCTTGACGATGGGGTAGCCGACGATGAGGGCCAGCAGGAGGAGGGCGGGCGCGATCAGCAGGTAGGCGCGCCGCGCCTCACGGGGGCGGGTGGCGCCCCGGCGGGTCCGGGTCCGGTGCGGGCCGCCGCCCGGTGGGTTCTCCACGGCTCTTCGTTCCACGTGACCGGCTACGGTCATGGCTGTGCTCCTTGCGGTAAAGGCACCGTCCGACGTCGTGACCCGGAGGGGGAGGCGGGCCGGGGCCGCCGAGGCGGTCCGCGGGCCCCCTCCCCCGCCGGGCCGGTCAGCCGCCGGCGGTGGCGGACTTGATCGCCGCCTGCATGTCCTTCAGCGCCTTCTCGGTGGTCGTCCGGCCCTGTAGGGCCGCGTAGGTGTTGGTCTCGATCGCCTCGGTGACACCCGGGTAGAACGGGGTGATGGGGCGCGGTACCGCCGTCTGGATGCTCTTGAGCAGGTCGGGCAGGTAGGTGAACTTCTTGGTGAGCTTCGGGTCGCTGTACATCGAGGTGACCACCGGCGCCAGCGTGCCCACGGTCAGGTTGTTGCGCTGGACCGTGTCGGACTCCATGAACTTCAGGAAGTCCAGGGCGGTCGCCTTGTGCTTGGAGTAGGCGCTGATGCCGAGGTTGTGACCGCCCAGCGTGGACGCGCCGTGGCCGGAGGGGCCGGGCAGGGGGGCGACACCGTACTTGCCGGCCACCTTGGATCCCTTGCCGTCGAGGATGGCGACCGCGTACGGCCAGTTGCGCATGAACATCAGCTGGCCGGACTCGAACGCGTTGAGGCTCTGGGTCTCCTGGAAGCCGAGCGCCTCCTTCGGGATGTAGCCGTCCTTGACGCCGTTGACCAGGAAGTCAAGGCCCTTGGCGGACTCCGGGGAGTCGACCGTCGCACTGCGCCCGTCCTTGCCGACGATCGAACCGCCCGTGGCGTTGATCGCCTCGGCGGCGTTCACCGTCAGGCCCTCGTACTTGGCGAACTGGCCCGCGTAGCAGCCGGGTTTGGGCCCGGTGATGGTGCCCTTGGTGGTCTTGCCCGCGCAGTCGTCGATCAGCTCGTCCCAGGTGGTGGGCGCCTTGGAGACCAGGTCGGTGCGGTAGTAGAGCAGCCCGCCGTCCGAGTTGTAGGGCGCGGCGAAGAGCTTGTTGTTGTAGGTCGCCGACTTGACGGTGGCCGGGAGCAGCTTGCCCGTGTCCACGGCGAACTGGTCGGTGAGCGGGATGATCCAGCCCCGGGCCGCGAACTCGGCCGTCCACACCACGTCGACGGTGACGACGTCGTAGCCGGCGTCCTTCGCCTGGAAGTGCTGTTCCAGGTCGGACAACTGCTGGTCGGCCTGGTCGCTCTGCTGCTTGATGGTCACTTTCTCGTCGGGGTGTGCCTTGTTCCACGTATCGGCGATGAACGGAAGGACGCCGCTGTTGTCCTTGTAGGTGACGAAGGTGATCGGCCCGCGGGCCTTCACTCCTTGCGCCGCGCTGTCGCCGTCACTGCCCGAACCGCCGCAGCCGGCCAGGACCAGCGCCGCGCTGAGCATGCCCGCGACGGTCGCGACCCTCCTTGCACCCATGAGGCGCTCCCCTTCGTCCATGGAATCGATACGATTCGACGATGTTGCGAGCACGTTAAAGTGCGCCCTGGGGCGAGTCAATGGCGAAAAGATCCGGCCGGATTACGGGTCGATAACGGATCAGCGCGGCCCGGGAGCCGGTCCGGAGCTCGCCCGGACCACCAGCTCACCGTCGAACAGCATCTGCGAAGGGGTGCTGAGCTGCTGTCCCTCGATACGGCGGATCAGCATCTCGGCCGCCGCCTTGCCCATGGCCGCGGCGCCCGGTCCCACCGTGGTCATCGTCGGCGTCGTCATCTCGGCGGCCTGGGCCGGCATGTCGATGGACACCACGGAGAAGTCCTCGGGGATACGGCGGCCCTGTCCCACCGCGGCGGCCATGATGCCGGGCGTGGCCTGCTCGTTGAACGCGATCACCGCGGTCGTCCGCGGCTGCGCGGCGAGCAGTTCGGCGAACGCCTGCCGGCCTCCGGCGGGGGTGCTCCGGCAGGTCAGCGCGGTCAGTTCGACGCCCGCGTCCCGCGCCGCCCGCAGGATGCCGTCGCGCAGCCGGATGGCGTTGCCGCGTCCGGAGGCGATCGTCGCGGCGTCCTGGTGCACGAAGCCGAGATGGCGGTGCCCCTGCCCGGCGAGGTGCTCGACGGCCAGCCGGGCGCACTGGTCGAAGTCGGTGTCGACGTAGTCCAGATCACCGGGGTCGGCGTTCTGCCCCAGCATGGTGAAGGTCAGCTCCGAGTTCCGCAGGACCTCGATACGGGGGTCCTCCAGCCGGACCTCCATCAGCAGGACGCCGTCCACCAGTCCCTGCTGGGCCAGGCCGGCGAGGTCGTCGAGCGCCTCGGCCCCCGAGGTCCACAGCAGCAGGTGGTATCCGCGGTCCTGGGCGTGGTCGGAGGCGCCGAAGATGTACTCCATCGAGCCGAGGTTCATCCCCTGCCCGTCCTTGGGGAACAGCACCGCGATGATGTGGCTGCGTTTGCTCTTGAGCCCCCGGGCGAAGACGTTGGGCCGGTAGCCCAGTTCGGCCATCGCCTGCTGGATCCGGGTGCGCGTGGCCTCGGAGATGGGCCGGCTGCCGGTCATGGCATAGGAGACCGTGCTCGGCGAGACGCCGGCGCGCCGCGCGACGTCCACCATGGTCGGTACCTTGTCGCCCGCACTACGGGACATGGTCCCCTCTCATCCCCGGTCCCCGCGACCACCCGGCGTGACCACTGAGGACGTCCACGCCACACCGCCGAGACTTCGCGAGGCGGGCGGTGCGCAAGTGTATCCAGCGGCCGCCATGGGTATGCGCGGGCCGCCGTGCGCACGCTCCGGAAGGCCGGGCACCGCTCACGCCCCGGGGCGCAGCGCCTCGATCCGGCGTACGGCGTCACGCAGGAGCGTGCGGGCCACCGGCTTGCGGACCGGGCGGGACGGTTGCAGCAGCGAGGGCGGCACATCGACGTACGTACGGTCGGCGCGGCTGACCCGGATGGTCTCCGAACCGCGCACACCGGTGACGACGTCGACCTGCGCGACCGACGACCACGGCAGCCACTGCTCCCGGCCGACGAACCGGACGGCGATCCCCTCGCCGTCCACCACGAGGTACATCCGCGCGCCCACCAGGGCCGTCACCAGTGCCGCCGCGCCCGCCGCGAGCGTCAGCAGCCGCAGTGCGGCCGAGGGGTGCCCGTAGATGTTCACCGCGGCACACGGGCAGGCGAGCAGGATCAGCGCCGCGATCTGCACCGGCGGAACCCGCCACGCCGCCGGGGTGCTCCCCGCCTCAACCATGTCAGCCCCCGCACAACGAGCGTTTGTTTCCGCACACCCTAGACCGGGCTGCCGCGGGACGGCACCGTGCCGGCGGACGCTCCCACACCAGTTCCTCCTGTCACTCGTTGCGGTAACCGGGAGTCGTGCGCACCCGCCGCCGCTCCATGATCGGTGGGTGGCGCCGCGGGCCGGCGTGCGCCCGGACCGGCACGCGATCCCCGGAGGTCAACGGCATGACGCCCACTGCGCGACCGCGGCAGCCCCGCGACGAACATCTCGTCCTGCTGGCGGCGGGCCTGGCCGAGCTGGCGGTGAGCACCGCGGGGTCGGTCGCCGGGAAGGTGTGGGGGCTGCTGCGCCGCAGCGACGGCGCCGACCTCGCGCGGGACGCGGAACAGGATCTGGCGGCACGTGGCCGGCTCCTCCTCGACCGGCTGGCGACCGCGCCCCCCGCCCACCTCGAAGTCCTCGCCCAGCACGTACTGGCCCGGCGGCAGGCCCCCGGCGGCGATGCCTGACCGCTGGGAGCCGGAGGCGTTCCAGGCACGTGTCGACGGCGTCCTGAGCGCGTTCCTGGCCGAGGAGGGCGAACAGCTGCTGGCGATCGACGAGGCCCTGCGGCCGGTGGCCGAGCAGTTGGGGCGGGCCGCCGGGCACGGCAAACGGCTGCGGGCGGCGTTCTGCTACTGGGGCTGGCGTGCGGCGGGGCAGCCCGACAGTGACGCCCTGCTGCGGGCGGCCGCCTCGATGGAGCTGGTGCACGCCGCGGCCACCGTCCACGACGACCTCATCGACGACAGCCCGCTGCGGCACGGCCTGCCGACCGTCCAGGTGGCCCTGCGCTCCGCCGTGTCCGGACGGCCGCGCGCCCGTGCCCTCGCGCGCGACCTGGCCATGCTGGTCGGCGACCACCTGATGGCGCTGGCGGGGCGGCTGTTCGCCGGCTGCGGTCTGCCGGCCGCCTACCTCGCGCGGGCCCGGACGCTGTGGGGGGAGCTGGCCCGTGAGCTGATCGCGGGCGAGTGTCTGGAACTCCTGCACACCGGTGCCCGCCCGGACCCGGACACCTCGCTGAAGGTGATCCGCTACAAGACCGCCAAGTACACGGTCGAGCAGCCGCTGCTCCTCGGCGGACTGCTCGCCGGTGCCGCGCCCGAGCTGCGTGCCGGGTTCTCCGCCTACGGGCTGCCGCTGGGCGAGGCGTTCCAGCTCCGGGACGATCTGCTGGGCCTGTTCGGCGACCCGGCGCGCACCGGCAAGGCACCCCTGGACGACCTGCGCGGGCAGCGGCCCACCGCCCTGCTGGCCCACGCCTGGCGGGCCGCGCCGCCCGGTGAACGCGCCGAGCTGGCCGGGGTGCTGGGCCGCCGTGACCTGGACGAGGGGGACCTGGCCCGGGTGCGGGAGCTGATGGTGCGGCTTCAGGCACCCCGGCGGGTGGAGGAAATGATCGACGCGCGGGTCGGGGAGGCCACCGCCGTCGTGGACGGACTCACCGTGCCCGCCCCTGCCCGGCGGGCCCTGCACGCCCTCGCCCACTCGGCCACCGACCGCCGCCACTGACCACTCCCCGTCCCCCGCCCGGCGGGCGGCGGGATCCGCAGCCGAGGAAGGACCGCTGTCATGCCCTACAGCCAGTCGTCGCTGGACGCCCTGCGCGAGTCCGGCGACAAGCTCGCCGACACCGTCGTGGCCACCCTGTTCGCACGCGGGGAGGTGGGAAAGTTCAACACCCTGATGCGGTACGTCTCCACCGCGGGCGCTCCGCTGCCGGACGGGCTGCCCGAGGTGGCCCGCGAGTATCTGCGGGCCACCTCCGCGCCGCCGTCCTGGGTGGACTGGACGGAGATGGAGAAGGCGCGGCTGTTCTTCACCGACAACAACGTGCACATCTCCACCGCGCTGTCCTTCGCCTCCATGCCCGCCTGCTACGTCGTCCCGCACGTGGCGAAGCTGCTGTCGGCCACGCACGGGCTGAACTACCCGTCGAAGCGGATGGCGGAGACGGGGCAGTTCACCGTTTACCTGATGCAGCCAGACGCCTTCGAGGCGGGCAGCCGCTTCCTGCCCGCCGCGCAGAAGGTGCGCCTGCTGCACGCCGCCATCCGCCACCACCTCACGCGCGAGAACCGCTGGGACACGGCGGCGCACGGTGTGCCGATCTGTCAGGAGGACATGATCGGCGGGCAGATGTTCTTCTCCATGCTCGTCCTGGACTGTCTGCACCGGCTGGGCATCCACATGTCCGCCGAGGGCGCGGAGGCCTACTTCTACGCCTGGCGCGTGGTCGGCGCCCTCCTCGGGGTCGACCAGGACGCGGTGCCCAGGAACGTGGCGGAGGGACGGGAGTTCCTCGACCTGTACATGGTCCGGCACATGGGTCCGTCGGCGGAGGGCGCCCATCTGACCCGGCAGCTGATCGACCTGTACGAGGAGGTCGTGCCGGGCACGCTGTTCGACCCGGTCGTCTCCGCCCTGATCCGGTACCTGATCGGTGACACCTGCGCCGACTGGCTCCAGGTGCCCCGCACCTCCTGGGACCGGCTGGTCAAGGCGGCTCCCGCGCTGCTCGGCGTGGTGGAGAGCATCGAGGACCGCTCGCCGCTGGGCGCCTGGGCCCTGGACCGGCTCGGCCACTTCACCACGCTCTTCGAACTGTCCTCCCTGACCCGCGGCCGGGTCATGCACTACGCCGTTCCCGAACAGCTCAGGAAGGACTTCGGCGTCTCCGGCGGCGTACCCCGCAGCCACCGGTGGACGCCGCCGGCGCCCACGGTCGTCTAGGCTTCAAGATCTTCTTCGGGCAGCGCCAGCCGGGCCGTCACATCGTCGGCGAAGCGGGCGAGGAGGCGGAGGAGGTCGTCGCGGTCCTCGGCCGGCCAGTCGGCGAGGACCCCGGCGAACCAGCCGAGCAGGGAGGCCACATAGCGGTTGGCGGCCTCCTCCCCCGCCTCGGTCGGCTCGATGAGGCTCGCGCGGCGGTCGTGGGGGTCGGCGATGCGCCGCACCAGGTGACGCTTCTCCAGCAGCTGCACCTGACGGGTGACGTGCGGGCCCACGACCTGCATCCGGTCGGCGATCTCCCCGATGCGCAGCGGCTCGCCGGCCGCGCGCAGGGAAACGAGCACGCCCACGGCGGGGCGGTCGAGGGACGGACCGGCCGCCTCCGCGGCGCGCTCGACGAGCCGGCCCTTGCTGAACGCGGCGCTGAGCCGGGTGAGCCGGGGCAGTACGGCGAGCAGGTCGTCGTGCGAAACCGCGGGCGCGGGCTCCCCGGGGGACTCGGGGATCATGGCACCTCCATTTGCATACCTGAGTTAGGTATCTATATCGTGGGGAGCGGAGTCACGGCGCCAAGGGCGCCGTATGACTCCATAAAGGATACCTAAGGTACGCATCCTGGCGCCTCCGTGGGCTGCCGCGTGCCGTTCTCCAGGCCGGGCCCGCCCCGGCGGAAAGGTGCCACCATGACTGCCACCCCCATGACGCACACGCATCCCACGCCCACCGCCCGCCGGGTCCTGATCTCCGGGGCGAGCATCGCCGGTCCCACGCTCGCGTACTGGCTCGACCGGTACGGCTTCGAGGTAACCGTCGTCGAGAAGGCCGCCGCCGTGCGTGGCGGCGGGTACCCGATCGACATACGCGGCACGGCCCGGGCGGTCGTGGACCGCATGGGTCTGCTGCCGAGGCTGAGCGAGGTGCACGTCGACACCCGGCGGATCACGTTCGTCGACACGTCCGGCGAGACGGTCGGCTCGATCCAGCCCGAACAGATGACCGGCGGAGAGGCCGGCCTGGACCTCGAGGTCCGGCGCGGCGACCTGGCCGACGCTCTCTACACGCCACTGCGGGACCGCGTCGAGTTCCTCTTCAACGACTCGATCGCCACGCTGGACGACGACGGGGACGCCGTGCACGTCGTCTTCGACAGCGGCACGTACCGCACGTTCGACCTGGTGATCGGCGCGGACGGACTGCACTCGAACACGCGCCGGCTGGTCTTCGGCCCCGAGGAGCCGTTCCACCGCTACCTCGGACACGTCTTCGCGGGCTTCACCCTGCCCAACGAGTTCGGCCTCTCGCACGAGGCCGCCGTCTGGAACGAACCGGGACGGGCCGCCGTCGTCTACTCCTACGAGCCCAACGACCCCGTGCACGGCTTCCTCACCTTCCTCCGCGACACGCCGCCCTTCGAGGCGTTCCGCGACCCGCGTGCCCAGCGCGACCTGGTCACGTCGTGCTTCCCGGAGCAGGCGTGGCACGTGCCGCGTCTGGTGAAGGCTATGCGGGAGGCCGACGACCTCTTCTTCGACATCGTGAGCCAGATCCACATGCCGACCTGGTCCCACGGCCGGGTCGCCCTGGCGGGCGACGCGGCGCACGCCACGTCGTTCATCTCGGGGCAGGGCTCGAGCGTCTCGCTCGTCGGCGCGTACATCCTGGCCGGCGAACTGGCCACGCACGCGGACCACGCCGAGGCCTTCGCCGCGTACGAGCGCCGGCTGCGCCCCTTCGCCGAGCGCAACCAGGCACTGGCCACCGGCGGCGGCACGGTCATCACCCCGTCGACACGGGAGGCACTGGAGGCCCGGAACGCCCTGATCCGCGACCCCCAAGCGGCCCGGACCGCCCAGCGGGCGGCGGAGCGGCGGGAGACACATTCGGCGCTGGTGCTGCCGGATTACGCGGGAGCGGAGTGAGGCGACACCTCACTCGGGCGGCCGGTGGTCACCGGGGTTGACCCTCGACCTTGTCGAGGGCCCAGGGTTCCGGGTGTGGAGAGCGAGATGCGCAGCATTGGGGAGATGGCCCGGGAGAGCGGGCTGAGCGTGAGCGCCCTGCGGTTCTACGACCGCACCGGTGTGCTGGTCCCCACCTGGGTGGACCCGGTCAGCGGCTACCGCTGGTACGACCCCGGGCAGCTGGACGAGGCCCGGCTGCTGGCCCGGTTGCGCCGGGCTGGCATGCCGCTGGCGGACATCCGGCTGGTGCTGGCCGGCTGGTCCGGCGCGGACACGGACCTGGTGCGCGGGCTCCTCCAGGCGCACCTGCGCCGTCTCGAACGGGGGCTGTCCACGGCCCGCAGCGAGTTCTCCACGCTCCACGCAGTGCTCGACCAAAGGGAGAACCCCATGCCCTCGCCCCGTACCACCGCCGCCACCCGCCTGACCGTCTCCGCGCCCGAACTGGACGCCGCGCTGGACGCCGTCCGCTTCGCGGTCGGTTCGGACCCCGAGCTGCCGATGCTCGGTGGTGTCCTCTTCGACGTGGAGGACGACGGGCTCCATGTCGTGGCCACCGACCGCTACCGGATGGCCGTCGCGCGGGCACACGCCACGGGGCACACCACGGACCGCGTGCAGGTCGTCGTGCCCGTCCCCCTCGTCGACGCGATGCGGGCGCTGCTGAGCGACGAGGGCCCGGTGCGGCTCGCCGTGGACGGCGGCCGCGTGACGCTGGAAGCCGGTGACCGCCGCACGGCCGGCCAGTGCCTCGACCACGACTTCCCCGACTACCGCCGCCTCGTCCACCCGCCGGCCGGGCGCCGCGCCCTCGTCGAGGTGGCGGCCCTGCGGGAGGCCCTGGAGACCGGCCCCGTCCGCGCGGGCGAGGCGCGCGAGCAGGACGGCCCGGCCTGCGACCTCAGCGTGCTCAGGATGACGGACGACGGCAGGGTGACCCTCTGCGAGGACGGCGACGACGACCAGGGCAACGTCGCCGTCAACCGCGCGTTCCTGCTCGACGCGCTCACCGCCGGAGCCCGGGACCGGCTCGTCCTGGAACTCGGCCCCCCGACCGCTCCCCTGGCGATCCGCCGGCCCGACGACGAGCACACGTTCTCGCTGCTGATGCCGGTCCGGTTGGAGGACTAGGGACGTACTCGCTGCGGACATAGGGACGTACTCGCTGCGGGCAACGGGCGACGACTTGCAAAGAGTCCGTTGCAAAGACTGCTTTGCATAGCTATCTTTGTCCACATGCCCGAGCCCCAGCCTTCGCAGGTCCGCAATCTCGACGCCCGCTCCCTGCGCGGGCTCGCCCACCCCCTGCGCATGCGACTCCTCGACGCGCTGCGCTTCGAAGGTCCGGCCACCGCCTCCCGACTCGCCCAGAAACTGGGCGAGTCGAGCGGTGCCACCAGCTACCACCTGCGGCAGCTCGCGGCCCACGGCTTCATCGAGGAAGCCCCCGAGCGGGGCAAGGGGCGGGAGCGGTGGTGGAAGGCGGTGCACAAGGGCCTGCACTTCGACGACGCCCTCCTCACGGACACCAACCCGGACGTGCGCGGCGCCGCCGACATGTACCTCCACGAGGTGGCCACCACCCAGACCCGCGACCTGTCCACCTGGCTGGGCAACCGTCAGACGTGGCCGGAGGAGTGGAACCGCACGTGGGACATGAGCAGCGCGACGCTGCGGCTGACGCCCGAACTTACCCGTGAACTCGTCGAGAAGATGCACGCGCTCATCGACACCTACCGCGACCGGGCCACCGGCGAGGACGCCCCCGACGCCGCCCACGTACGCGTCCACACCCACGCGTTCCCCCTCACCACGGAATGAGAGGCCACGACCCGATGGATCCCGAGACGTACCTCGCCCTGCACCACGTCCACGCCGCCGAACTCCGCGCCGAAGCCGAGGCGTACCGCCGCGTCGCAGCGGCGCGGCAGCCCCGCAACCTGCGTGTCCGCCTCGGCTGGACCCTCGTCGAGGTCGGACTCCGGCTGACCACCGCGCCCAGGACGGCGGCCGCCGTTTCCTGACCCCGTTCCGACCGTCCGCACGGGTGCGCGCCGCGCCCGCACCGGACGAGGGCGGGCGTCACATACGGAGTCGCACCTCCGCCCAGACACCCGAACCGGCTACATCCTCCCCGCGCACGCAGCCTGCCATTTCGACAGACTCTGCCGCATACTTCGCATCAGGAGGGGTCGGCTCCGTGTCACATCCGGGGCCCGAGGTCTGGGGGGACCATGGCTGACGTACGCCTTCAGTGGTTACAGGACGCCGTCTCGGAGTTCGGCGCGCAGTGCAAACGCAGTCTGGCGGGGCCGGGTGACCGTGAGGCTGCGATCCGGGGCCCGCTGGAGCAATTGTTCCACGCTCTGGGGAAGCACCACGCCCTGCGCGAGATCGGCTGGCATCCGGAGACCCGCATACCGCACCTCGGCGTCCGTCCCGACTACGCCGTACGCGTCAACGCGCAGATCACCGGCTACATCGAGGTGAAGCGGCCCGGCAAGAGCATCGACCCCGACACCTTCACCGGTCACGACCGACGGCAGTGGCAGCGCCTGCGCGACCTGCCGAACCTGCTCTACACCAACGGCACCCACTGGCGTGTCTTCCAGTACGGCACGCAGGTCGGCGAGGAGGTCGTCCTGTCCGGGTCGTTGAAGAGCGCCGGAGTGAAACTCGGCGCCTCGGATCCGGCCGCCTTCGACGCCCTCATACGAAGAGTCCTCTTCTGGGATCCGCCGACCGTCCGCCGAGTATCGGTCCTCGTCCAGCACGTCGCCCCACTCTGCCGCCTCCTGCGCGAGGCCGTGCGGGAGCAACTGCGCGCGGAGAGCGGGACGGACGCCGACGACCCCACCGTCGAGCGCCCCTTCACGGGTCTGCGGAGCGACTGGCGCCGTCTGCTCTTCCCCACCGCCGACGACGCGACCTTCGCCGACGGCTACGCCCAGACCGTCACCTTCGCCCTGCTCCTCGCACGCACGGAGGGCATCCCGGTCACCGGCACGAGCTTCCACGAGATCGGTCGGCGTCTCCACGCCGGTCACGCCCTGATGGGCAAGGCCCTCCAGCTCCTCACCGACAACGTCAACGAGCGGTTCGAGGTGACCCTGGACCTCCTCGCCCGCACCGTCGAACGCGTCGACTGGGTGACCATCCGGCGAGACAACCGGGACGCGTACCTCCACCTCTACGAGTCGTTCCTCTCCGTCTACGACGACGACCTGCGCCGGCGCAGCGGCTCCTACTACACCCCGCACCAGGTGGTCGAGGAGATGGTGCGCCTCACCGAGGAGGTCCTGCGCACCCGTCTGGGCAAGGCCCGCGGTTACGGCGACGACGGCGTCCACATCGTCGATCCCGCGATGGGCACCGGAACCTACCTGCACACGATCATCGAGCGGGTGGCACGGCAGGCCGCCACCCGCTCCGGCCAGGCCATGGCGCGGGACGCGATCGGCCGTCTCGCCGGGCGCCTGTACGGTTTCGAATTACAGATGGGCCCGTTCGCGGTCGCCGAACTCCGCGCAGCCGACCTGCTCAAGAAGCACGGCGCCACGCTTCCCCCCGGCGGACTCAACCTCCACGTCACGGACACCCTCGACGATCCGTACATCCAGGAGGAGCAGCTCGCCTCCACCTACGCGGCCCTGTCGGTCTCCCGTGCCCGCGCCAACCACGTGAAGGCCAATGTCCCCGTCACCGTGGTCATCTCCAACCCGCCCTACGACGACAAGGCGGAGAACCGCGGCGGCTGGATCGAGAAACGCGTCAAGGGCCAGGGCCGCCCGCCCCTGGACGACTTCCGCCACCCGGGGAACGGCCGCTACGAGCACGCGCTGAAGAACCTGTACGTCTACTTCTGGCGCTGGGCCACCTGGAAGGTCTTCGACGCGCACCCGGACGACCGGCACGGCGTCGTCTGCTTCATCACCCCGTCCGCCTTCGCCACCGGCCCCGCGGGGCGGGGCATGCGCGACTATCTGCGCCGGACGTGCGACGAGGGGTGGGTCATCAATCTGTCGCCGGAGGGGCAGCGTTCGGACGTGGCCACCCGCGTCTTCCCGCACGTCGCCCAGCCGCTGTCCATCTGCGTCTTCTTCCGATGCGCGGACCACGACGCCACCCGCCCCGCGCGCATCCACCACCGGGCCCTGTACGGAAAGCGCGCCGAGAAGTTCACCCAGCTCCGTGCGGTCGGTCTGGACGACGACGGATGGCGGGACGCACATACGGAAGGGATACGGCCCTTCACTCCAGCGGCGCTGTCCGGCTGGGAGGAGTACCCGGCGCTGGACTCGCTGTTCCCCTGGGGCAGTCCGGGCTGCAAGACCAACCGATCCTGGGTTACCTCACCTCATCCATCAGTCCTCCAGCGTCGCTGGGCCCGTCTCGTGGGCGAGGAGGATCCGGAGGCCAAAGCCGTCCTCTTCAAGGAGACGCGGGACCGCCGGCTCGACGCTCGGGCCTCGTGCCTGCCGGGCTTCCCACATCCCGACCGGACCGTCGACGAGGAGACGACCGCTCGCCCAACGCTCTCGCGCATCGCCCTGCGCAGCTTCGACCGGCAATGGCTCATCGCGGACAACCGGGTGCTCGACTTCCCCCGGCCCGATCTGTGGGAGTCGCTCCAGCCCGGGCAGGTGTTCCTCAACCAGCAGAGCAGCCACGAGATCGACAGCGGCCCCGCACTGGTGGCGACGGCGCTGCTCCCGGACACGCACCACTTCAACGGCCGGGGCGGAAGGGTGCATCCCGTCCTCCACCCGGACGGCAGCGCCAACGTGCCCACCGGCCTACTTCGGTACCTGTCCGCGACCCTCGGCCTGGACGGGGTGACCGTGCACGACCTCGCCGCCTACGTCGTGGCCGTCGCCGGGCACAGCGCCTTCACCGAGCGGTTCGCCGAGGAGTTGCTCACCCCAGGTGTCCGGTTGCCGCTCACGCGCGATCCCGAGCTGTGGAGCGAGGCGGTCCGGGTCGGACGTGCGTTCCTGTGGGCGGCCACGTATGGCGCGTGGGGCGATCCGCCCGAGACGCCGGTGTCCGGTCAGGAGGGTGTCGACTTCCCTCCGGGTGACCCGCGCCAGGTCCGGTACATGACGCCGGTCGGCTCCACGGTGCCCGACACCCTCACCTACGACGAGGAGAGCGGCACCCTTCACGTGGGGCCGGGCACTTTCACAGGGGTCCCGCCCGAGGTCTGGTGCTACGAGGTCGGCGGCATGCGAATCGTGAAGAAGTGGTTCGGCTACCGGAAGGCCTCACCCACCAGTCGGAGGACCAGCCCACTGGACGACCTCCACGTCACGACGTGGCCGGGCGAATGGTCCGCGGAGCTGGTCGAGCTGTTGTCCGTGCTGCGTCGACTGGTCGACCTCGCTCCGGCGCAGCAGACCCTCACCACGCGGATCGTGAACTCACCGGTCGTCACCGTCACCGACCTCACGTCGGCAGGTGTTCTTCCGCCCCAGCCCAGAGCCGACCGTGCCCGTCGACGTGTCGTGCTGGACTTCGACCGACCGGCGGGGGAACCGTGACCGCGGCCGCGGCTACGTGCCCTCGCCGGCCGCGACGTGTGCCTCGGCCTGCTCCAGGTCCCAGACTCCCTCCGCGAGCAGTCCGAGGGCGTGTCCGGCGGCACGGGGCGCCGTACCGCGTGCCACGGTGTCGGCGAAGGACGACACCGCGCTCAGTCGTGCCGTCAGCTCGTCACACTCCGCCGTACGCAGGGCGGCCACTCCGGCATCGGTGAGACGAAGCGTGCCCCGGTCGCCGTCCCGCTGTTCGACCAGGCCGGCCCACAGCAGCGTCGGCAGCGCGTCCCGGACCTCGTCCGTATCGAGGTTCCGGGTCGCGTAGGACTCCGGTCCGGCTTCTGGTGCCGGGAGGTCGCAGAGGTCCAGTTCCCGCAACAGGTGGTGCTGGAGTGGTGACAGCGGTCCGAGGGGGTCGAGCATGGCCCCAGTATGGCCCGCGCCGTGCGGGACACCTGCTCGCCTCACGCACCCGTGTCGCGGTGTCCACAGTGGCCCCGGCCCCCCCCCAGCCTGCGGTGAGAAAGTCACCTGGGTAGTGCGACCTCCGCCCAGACCGTTTTCGTGTACGCGTCCCGGACCTCGCACCCCCATCGTTCGGCGTACGCCGCCACGAGCAGCAGTCCACGTCCGGACGGGGCGTCGGGTACCGCCGGTTCGGCCACGGGGTCGCGGGGCAACCGCCCCGGGCGGGTGTCGGTCACCTCGACGCGGACGACGTCGTGCGCGGGCAGGAGGAGCAGCGTCAGGCGGAAGTCCCGGCCGGGTGTCCTGCCGTGGGTGATCGCGTTGGCCGCCAGCTCGGCCGTGACGAGGGCGGCGGCCTGTGACGTCCCCGAGCCGTACGGGATCTCCCACGCCGCGAGCTGCTGTCCGGCGAGGCGACGGGCGAGACGGGCTCCGCGTGCGGTGCTGCTGAGGCGGATGGTGAGGTGCGGGGCGCGAGTGGGCGGTTCCACACTGATGTTGGTCGGCTTCACGGAGTGACCGTCCCGTGGCGCGGACGACCGCGCGAGGTCGGATCTCCGTACGTGGTCGCGCGGTACGGCCGATGGAAGGGTTGGTACGGCGGGTGTACGGGGCCGTGAGCGTGGCCGGAACCGTCGGGTCCGGGATGAGTCACCTCGGGAACTACGAAGGCCTACGCCGCCCGATGATCCCCACCTTACGGATTCCGGGGCCGATGTTGTATGTGGGTTTGTACGGGCGTTGTACGGGTCCGGGTCGTGTCCCGGTTGTCGCGAGTCGCGTTGAGCAGGGTCCCTGTGGCGAGGTCGGGCGAGGCCGCGGGGCGGATGAGCGGGGTGCGTTCCGGAACGGAAGGACGTGAGGGCGTGAGCACGGTACGGGAAGCGCGGAGCGGTCGGGCGGCGAACCCGAAGGAGGCCGGCGGGGAGCTACCCGGGGCGTGGTCGGCGTACGGCAGACTGCTGCAACACCTGCGCAAACGGGCCGGGTTGAATCAGCAGGAGCTCGGTGAGGCCATCGGGTACTCGCTGGAACAGGTCGGCTCGGTCGAACAGGGTCGACGCCCGGCGAAGGCGGCGTTCACGCGGGCGGCGGACCGAGTGCTGGAGGCGGGTGGGGTTCTGGAGGTGTTGCAGGACGAGGTGGACCGGGCGAAGCTGCCGAGGTTCTTCAGGAACTTCGCGCTCTTCGAGGCGGAGGCGGTCAGTCGGTTCTCCTACGATCCGCTGTTGATTCCTGGGCTGTTGCAGACGGAGGCGTACGCGCGGGCTCTGTTTGCGGGACACTGCCCACCGCTGAGCGAGGAGATCATCGATCAGCACACGGAGGCGCGGCTGAGTCGACAGAACCTTCTGACGCGGGTTCCGCTCGCGGAGCTGTCCTTCATCATCGGCGAAGAGGCACTGAGGAACCCGGTGGCCGACAGAGAGGTGATGCGCGGACAGTGGCAACATCTGCTGGAAATGGGCGCGTTGCGGAACGCCGAGGTCCAGGTCATGCCGGCTGCAGCCGGGTTCCACTCCGGGCTGAACGGACCGTTCGTGGTGCTGGAGACCAGTGAGCACCAGCACCTTGGGTATATCGAGTCCCAGGAAGTCGGGTGCGTCATCCATGATCCGGCAGAGGTCAGCGCCTTCGGGTTGCGGTATGGCAAGCTGCGATCGCAGGCTCTGAACGGCGTCGAGTCTGCGCGGCTCATCGAACGGCTGGTGGGAGAGACATGAGCATGGAGCAGGTGACCGAGAACGTGGACGGGCTGCACTGGTTCAAGAGCAGCTACAGCGGTTCGGGCGGCGGTGACTGCGTGGAGGTGGCCGTCGGGCTGGACGTCGTGCATGTACGGGACTCGAAGGTCACAGGCGGCGGGCCCGTGGTGTGCGTCGGCAGGGCGGGATGGACCGCGTTCCTGGCGTCCACCGAGTGACGGGGGCCGGGCGGGTGGCCGGGTGTGGCAGGGCCGCCCGCCTGTTCGCCCCGGGGGTCAGCCGTCCCAGGTCCAGTCGGCGACCTCCGGGAGGTCCACGCCGTGTTCGCGGATCCAGTCGTGGTGGCGCAGGCGGGTGTCCTGCATGTGCTGGCGGACCGTGGCGGCGCGGATGGCGAGGCCGGGGACGCGGTCGATGACGTCCATGACCAGGCGGTAGCGGTCCAGGTCGTTCTGGACGACCATGTCGAACGGGGTGGTCGTGGTGCCGCGTTCCTTGTAGCCGCGGACGTGCAGGTGTTCGTGGCCGTCGCGGCGGTAGGCGAGGCGGTGGAGGAGCCACGGGTAGCCGTGGTAGGCGAAGATCACCGGTTTGTCGGCGGTGAAGACGCCGTCGTACTCGAAGTCGGTCATGCCGTGCGGGTGTTCCTCGGCGGGGAGCAGCCGGGCGATGTCGACGACGTTGACCACGCGGACGGCGAGGTCGGGCAGGTGCGTGCGGAGCAACTGCGCGGCGGCGAGGGTCTCCAGGGTGGGGACGTCGCCCGCGCAGGCGAGGACCACGTCGGGCTCCCGGGTGCCGTCCTCGGTGCCGGCCCAGTCCCAGACGCCGAGGCCCCGGGCGCAGTGGACGCGGGCCTCCTCCATCGTGAGCCAGTCGAAGCAGGGCTGTTTGCCGGCCACGATCACGTTGACGTAGTTCTTGCTGCGCAGCGCGTGGTCGGCGACCGACAGCAGCGTGTTGGCGTCCGGCGGGAAGTAGACCCGTACGGCCTCGGGGCTCTTGTTGAGGATGTGGTCGACGAAGCCGGGGTCCTGGTGGGAGAAGCCGTTGTGGTCCTGGCGCCAGACGTGTGAGGTGAGGAGGTAGTTGAGCGAGGCGATGGGGGCGCGCCAGGAGAGGCTTCGGGTGGTGCGCAGCCACTTGATGTGCTGGTTGACCATCGAGTCGACGATGTGCACGAACGCCTCGTAGCAGGAGAACAGTCCGTGCCGGCCGGTGAGGAGGTAGCCCTCCAGCCAGCCCTGGCAGGTGTGTTCGGAGAGGATCTCCATGACCCGGCCGTGCCGGTCGAGGTCCTCGTCCACCGGGCGGGTCTCCGCCTGCCATGCCTTGCCGCTGGCGGCGTAGACGGCCTGGAGGCGGTTGGAGGCGGTCTCGTCGGGGCCGACGAGACGGAAGTCGCGGCGGTCGGTGGTGGCGGCCATGACGTCCAGCAGCATGTCGCCCAGGACGCGGGTGGGCTCGTGCAGGGTCGCGCCGGGTTTGTCGACGGCGACGGCGTGCTTCTCCAGGGGCGGCAGGGGCAGTTCGCGGACCAGCAGGCCGCCGTTGGCGCGTGGCGTCGCGCCGAGCCGGCGCTCGCCCTGCGGGATCCAGGCCAGGACCTCGGGGCGGGGTGCGCCGTGTTCGTCGAAGAGTTCCTCCGGGCGGTACGAGCGCAGCCATGCCTCCAGTTGGCGGAGGTGCTCGGGGTTGTCGCGGACGGCGGCGAGCGGGACCTGGTGGGCGCGCCAGGTGCCCTCCACCGGGAGGCCGTCGACCTCGGCGGGGCCGGTCCAGCCCTTCGGTGTGCGCAGCACGATCATCGGCCAGCGGGGGCGTTCGGTGGCGCCCTCCTCGCGGGCGGCGCGCTGGATGGCGGCAATGCGGTCCAGGGCGGTGTCCAGGGCGCCGGCCATCGCCTGGTGGACGGCGGCGGGGTCGTCGCCGGTGACGTGGAGGGGGTCGTGGCCGTAGCCGCGGAGGAGTTCGTCGAGCTCGGGTTCGGGGAGGCGGGCGAGGACGGTCGGGTTGGCGATCTTGTAGCCGTTGAGGTGGAGGATCGGGAGGACGGCGCCGTCGTGGACCGGGTCGAGGAACTTGTTCGAGTGCCACGACGCGGCGAGCGGGCCGGTCTCCGCCTCCCCGTCGCCGATCACGCAGGCGACGAGGAGGGCGGGGTTGTCGAAGGCGGCCCCGTAGGCGTGGGAGAGGGCGTAGCCGAGTTCGCCGCCCTCGTGGATCGAGCCGGGGGTCTCGGGGGCCACGTGGCTGGGGATGCCGCCGGGGAAGGAGAACTGTTTGAAGAGGCGGGCCATGCCGGGGGCGTCGCGGGTGACGTCCGGGTAGGTCTCGGTGTACGAGCCCTCCAGCCAGCTGTTGGCGACGACGGCGGGACCGCCGTGGCCGGGGCCCCAGATGCAGAGGGTGTCCTGGTCGCGGGTGCGGATGACGCGGTTGAGGTGGGTGTGGACGAGGTTGAGTCCGGGAGAGGTGCCCCAGTGGCCCAGAAGGCGGGGTTTGACGTGTTCGGGGCGGAGGGGGGTGGAGAGGAGGGGGTTGGACATGAGGTAGATCTGGCCGACGGAGAGGTAATTGGCGGCGCGCCAGTGGGCGTCGAGGGTGGCGAGGTCTTCGGGGGTGAGAGGGGCTTGGGGGGCCTGGGGAACTTGGGAGGTGCCGGCTCGTGCGGTGTCGTCGGCGGGCATGAGGGGCCTTCCGGGTCGGGGCGGGTGTTTCCACCTTGCGGGGTTTCCCGGGTACCCGCGAGGGCCGGTTGGCCCACTCGGACGGGAGCCGGTCGGTCTTTCGTCCCCCGGGCCCGTTACACGGCACCCCGGGTGGGCTCCGCCCCCGTGCAACCCCCCTGCAACCTGGCGTGCCGTTGAATCGGCGGTCCAGGTGCCGGAGGCAGGAGGCAGGGGATGGGTGAGGGAGAGCGCGACGCCGGCGAGGTCGTCGTACCGCGCGTGGCGCTGACGGATGCCGCCGCCGACCTCGTACGGCGGCTTCGCGCGTCGCACGGGCCGCTCATGTTCCACCAGTCGGGCGGCTGCTGCGACGGCAGCGCCCCCATGTGCTACCCCGAGGGCGAATTCCGTACCGGCGGCTCGGACGTGCTGCTCGCCGAGCTGGAGGTCGACGGGGTCGGCGAACCCGTCGGGTTCTGGATGTCCCGCGGCCAGTACGAGGTGTGGGCGCACACCCGGCTGATCGTGGACGTCGTACCCGGGCGCGGCAGCGGCTTCTCCCTGGAGGCACCCGAAGGAGTGCGTTTTCTGATCCGTTCCCGCGTCGTCGACGCATAGCCGCCGTCCGCGTCACCACCGTCTGGTGGACTGCCCCTCGCACTCCCGGCTCATTCCTGTGATGAGCGGGTGAATTGATGATGCGTCAGCACAGCAGACTGACGGTCAGACAGCCAGGCAGCCACCGGTCCCCAGGGGGTACTCGTGACGCGTTACCGGCACTTCCGTCCCAGAACCCGGCTCACCACACTCCTCGCCCAGCTCTCCGTCCTCGGCACGCTGGCCGGGGCCGCCCTCGCGGGCGCGGCGCCCGCCGCCGCCGGGCAGCGCGCCGACGGCATCTCGCCCGGCGTCACCTACCGGGACTACGACCTCGACGCCGCCCACGGCACGACCCACGCCCACCTCCTCACCGTCGACCTGCGCGATCCGCACGTACGCGTGGATCTGCTGTATCCGGGTGCCGTCGCCGCCCGCGCCACCGTGTCCCGGATGGCCGCCTCCGCCGGCGCGGTCGCCGGGGTCAACGGTGACTTCTTCGACATCAGCGAGGCCCAGCACCCCGGCGTGGAGGTGACCGGCGCCCCGGTCGGCCCGGCGGTCGCGGGCGGCCGGGCGCTGAAGGCGGCGGTGCCGCGCGGCCAGCGCTTCGGCCCGGCACTGCCGGCCGGCGGCAGCACCGAGGACGTGCTCGGTGTGGGCACCGACGGCGTCGCCCGGCTGGACCGGCTGTCCCTGACCGGGACGGTACGGACGGCGGCCGACGGGACGCTGCCGCTGCGCGGGCTCAACCAGTACGCGCTGCCCGAGGGCTCGGTCGGCGCGTACACCGCCGACTGGGGCGGCGTCTCGCGGCGGCGGGCGGTGTGCGGGACGGACACCGTGCGCGGGGCGCCGTGCGGTACGGACACCTACGAGGTCACCGTGCGCGGCGGCCGGGTCGTCTCCGCCGCGGACTCCCCCGGCTCCGGGTCGGTCGCCGACGGCACGACCGTGCTGGTCGGGCGTGAGGCGGGCGCCCAGTGGCTGCGGAAGTTGTCCGTCGGCGAGCAGGTCGCGGTGGAGCAGCGGCTGGTGGCGAAGGAGGCGGGGGTGCCGTACCGGTTCGCCGTCGGGGGTGCGGTGCTGCGGCGGGGCGGGAAGGCCGTGCCGGGGCTGGACGACTCGGTGTCCACCGTTCGTACGGCGTTGGGGATCGCCGACGGGGGGCGGCGGTTGCTGCTGCTCGCGCTGGACGGTGGGGCGGCGTACCGGTCGGGGCTGACGGTCGCGGAAGTGGCCGCGGAGTTGGGGCGGTTGGGGGCGGTGGATGCGTTCGGGGTGGACGGTGGGGGGTCCACGACGCTTGTGACGCGAGGGGCGGGGAGTACGGCGGTCGGTGTGCGGAACCATCCCTCCGGGGGTGGGGAGAGGGCGGTCGCCAATGGGGTGGGGGTGTTCGCCGTCGGGGGGTGAGTGAGGCCGGGAGGGGGGTTCGGCGGGGATTTTTTCGCCCCCGCCGCCCCTTCCCGTCCCGTCCCTGGGGGCTGCGCCCCCAGACCCCCCTAAAAGATCGCGCAGTTCCCCGCGCCCCTCATCACGGGCGCAGGCTACTGACAATGTCCGCCGTCGCCAGCAGGCCGTTGTGGATCGTGGGGGCCATGCTGCTGCCGGCCAGGAGGAAGCCCAGTAGGGCGCAGACCAGTGCGTGGGAGACCTTCAGGCCGCCGTTGCGGAGGAAGATCACCGCAAGGATGGTCAGCAGCAGTACCAGCGAGATGGAAATGGCCATGGTCAACCTCCTCCGCCACGTCCGCTTCGCGGCGTTCGGCCGCAAGTGTGGCGTAGCGGAGGGTTCGTCCGGGCGGCTGACGTGTCCTCCGAACGAGTGGTGTCACAGCCGTGGGTGGCTCTTACGCCGGTGCGCGCAGGTCCACCAGTCCCGCCAGCCGTTCGCGGTGGGCGCCCGCCGTGCCGTACGCCAGTGAGTCGGCCTTGGCCCGCTTCAGGTAGAGGTGGGCCGGGTGCTCCCAGGTCATGCCGATCCCGCCGTGCAGCTGGACGGCCTCCTCCGCGGCGTGCACGGCGACCCCTGCGGCGTACGCCTGGGCGACGGTGACCGCGAGTTCGGTCTCCTCGCCGCCGGTGGCGAGCGCGTCGGCGGCGTTGCGGGCGGCGGCGCGCAGGTTGACGATCTCCAGCCACAGCTGGGCCAGCCGGTGCTTGAGCGCCTGGAAGCCGCCGACCGGGCGGTTGAACTGCTTGCGCTCCTTGAGGTAGCGGACGGTCTCCGTCAGGCACCAGTCGGCCAGGCCGAGTTGCTCGGAGGCGAGCAGTCCGGCGCCGGCCCGCAGCGCGCGGCGTACGGCGGGTTCGGCCTCGCCCAGGCGGCGGGCCGGTGCGGCGTCGAGGACGACCCGCGCCACCGGGCGGGTCAGGTCCAGGGAGGTCTGCGCGGTGACGGTCGCGTCCGCTGCGGCCACCGCGTACAGGCCGCCGTCGTCGGCGGGAACCAGGAGGACGTCGGCCGCGGTGGCGTCGGCGACGGCGGTCAGCTCGCCGTGCAGGGTGCCGTGCTCCAGGCGGGCGGTGGGGAAGGGGGCGTCCGGGGCGGTGTGCAGGGCGACGGCGAGCGTCCCGACCCTCGCACCGGTGGCCAGCTCGCCGAGCAGGTCACCGGCCGGCTCGCCGGTCCCGCACGCCAGCAGTGCCTCCGTGGCGACGACGGCGCTCGTCAGGTACGGCACGGGCGCGACCGCGCGGCCCAGTTCCTCCAGGACGACGGCGGCCTCGCGGTGCGTGGCGCCCTGGCCGCCGAGTTCCTCGGGGACGAGGAGTCCGGCGAGGCCCATGCCCTCGGTGAGCGCCTTCCACAGCCGTACGTCGTGCCGGGTCTCCGACTCGGTGCGGGCGAGGACGCCCGCCGGGTCGCAGTGGTCGGTGAGCAGATCGCGGACGGCGGCGCGCAGCGCCTCTTCCTCCTCGGAGTGGAGCAGGTCGGGCTGTGTGCTCATCGGGCCAGGTCCTTCCAGGCGACGTCCTTGTCGGTGCGCGGCTCGGCGGGCAGGCCGAGGACGCGTTCGGCGACGATGTTCAGCAGCACCTCGCTGGTGCCGCCCTCGATGCTGTTGCCCTTGGAGCGGAGGTAGCGGTAGCCGGCCTCGCGGCCGGTGAAGTCGACGAGTTCGGGCCTGCGCATGGTCCAGTCGTCGTACAACAGGCCTTCCTCGCCGAGGAGTTCGACCTCCAGGCCGCTGATCTCCTGGTTGAGGCGGGCGAAGGCGAGTTTCATGCCGGAGCCCTCGTAGCCGGGCTGGCCGGCGGCGAGTTGCTGGCGCAGGCGTTCGGCGGTGAGGCGGGAGACCTCGGCCTCCACCCACAGCTTCAGCAGCCGCTGGTGCAGGTCGTGGGTGCGCAGTTCGGGGCGTTCGCGCCAGGTGCGGGAGACCGGGCCGATCATGCCGCCCTCACGGGGCAGACGCATGCCGCCGATGGATACCCGCTCGTTCATGAGGGTGGTCTGGGCGACCCGCCAGCCGTCGCCGACGTCGCCGAGCCGGCGGGAGTCGGGGATGCGCACGTCGGTGAGGAAGACCTCGTTGAACTCGGCCTCGCCGGTGATCTGCCGCAGCGGGCGGACCTCGACGCCGGGATCGGTCATGTCGCAGACGAAGTAGGTGATGCCGCGGTGCTTGGGCACATCGGGGTCGGTGCGGGCGATGAGGATGGCCCAGCGGGCGAGATGGGCGCTGGAGGTCCACACCTTCTGCCCGTTGACCACCCAGTCTCCGCCGTCGGCCACGGCGCGGGTGCCGAGCGCGGCCAGGTCGGAGCCGGCGCCGGGCTCGCTGAAGAGCTGGCACCACACCTCCTCGCCGGTCCACAGCGGGCGCAGGAAGCGCCGCTGCTGCTCGGGCGTGCCGTACCGCAGGATCGTCGGCGCGGCCATGCCGAGGCCGATGCCGATGCGGCGGGGGTCGTTGTCGGGGGCGCCGGCGGCCTCCAACTCGGCGTCCACGACGGCCTGGAGGGAGCGGGGCGCGCCGAGGCCGCCGAAGCCCTCGGGGTAGTGCACCCAGGCCAGACCCGCGTCGAACCGGGCGCGCAGGAAGTCGAGCCGGTCGGTGCCGGCGGGCGGGTGGGCGGCGAGGAACTCGCGGGTACGTCCGCGCAGCCCGGCCGCGTCGAGTGCGGCGGCGTCGGGTGCGGCGGCGTCGGGTGCGGCGGCGTCGCGTGCGGTGGCGTTGTCGGGCATGGTCAGGCTCCGTTCGCCTCGGTGGGCAGCACGACGATACGGCCCGTGCTGACGCCGTCGGCGACCCGCTGCACGGCGGCCGAGGCGTCCTCCAGCGCCACCCGCTCGCTCACCAGCGGCTTGATCACGCCCCGGGCGGCCAGTTCGGTGAGCTGCTCGTGGCAGTGCCGCACCAGCTCGGGGTTCTTGGTGTTGTAGAGGCCCCAGTGCAGGCCGAGGATCGCGTAGTTCTTGACGAGGGCGTGGTTGAGCGCCGGACTCGGGATCGTGCCGCTCGCGAAGCCGACGACGACGATCCGGCCCTCGAAGGCGACGAGCTTGGCGGACTGGGCGTAGGCCGCGCCGCCGACCGGGTCGTAGATCACGTCGGCGCCGCGCCCGCCGGTGGCCTCCTTGACGGTGGCGACGACGTCCTCGGTGCGACGGTCGACGACCAGGTCGCAGCCGAGGGTACGGGCGACGGCGGCCTTCTCGGCGCCGCCGACCACGCCGATGACCGTGGCGCCGGCCGCCTTGCCGAGCTGGACGGCGGCGCTGCCGACCCCGCCGGCTGCGGCGTGCACGAGGAGCGTCTCGCCGGCCTCCAGCCGGGCCCGCCGGTGCAGGCCGAACCAGCCGGTCTGGTAGCCGATGTGCAGGGCGGCGGCCTCGGCGTCGTCGAGCGAGTCGGGGGCGGGCAGGAGCGCGGCGGCGTCCGCGAGGGCGTACTCGGCGAAGCCGCCGTGCGGGAGGGCGGGGGTGGCGAGGACGCGGCGGCCGTCCTCCGTCTCACCGCAGATCTCCACGCCCGGGGTGAAGGGGAGCGGCGGGCGGACCTGGTACTGGCCGCGGCAGAGGAGGGCGTCGGGGAAGTTGACGTTGGCGGCGCGCACCTTGAGCACGAGCTGGCCGTCGCCGGGGGTGGGCGGCTCCACGTCCGCGAGGCGCATGGCCTCGGTCGGTTCGCCGTTCTCGTGCACCTGCCATGCCTGCATGCGCGGCCTCCAGGGGACTGCGTCGTCGGTCCGGGGTCTTGGCGTCTCTACGGTTTCTGCCGTCACCACGGTTCTGCCGTCACCGCATACTAAGCGGTCGCTTGCCGACAGGGGAACAGGATCCGCCGGTACGGCAGCGGACAGGGGCCGACCTCTCGCACATCGCCATATAGTCGCATTGACGATAAGGAGGGTGCCGTGCGAAGCTGGCGGCGCGCCAATCCACGCAGATCAGCGTCAACTCACCCATGAACAGCCCCTTTTCGGCATGCCGCCGCGCCCGACCCACGGAGTTTCCATGCCCCCTGCCGCCACCCGTGCCCCACAGCCTCACCTGAGCCCGCAGGGCACCGACCGGGCCGCGGGCGTCCTGCTCGGCGCGGCCGCGGGCGACGCGCTGGGTGTGCCCTACGAGTTCCAGGCACGGCTGACCGGGAACGCGCGGCCGCGGATGATCGGCGGCGGCCTGGGGCCGTACGAGCCCGGCGAGTACTCCGACGACACCCAGATGCAGGTGTGCATCGCCGAGGTCGCGGCCACCGGAGCCGATCTGCGCTCCCCCGAGGCCCTCGACGCGGTCGCGGCCAACTTCCAGCGCTGGCTGCGGGAGGGCGCCAGCGACGTCGGCAACCAGACCAGAGCCGTACTGCACGCCGCCGGGCGTGCGCCCGGAGCGGCGGGCGCGGCGATGCGCGAGGCCGCCCGCGGCTTCACCGCCGCCAGGGCGAACAGCGCCGGAAACGGCTCGCTCATGCGGACCGGGATCGTCGCCCTCGCCCACCTCGGGGACGCCACGGAGATGGCCGAGGCCGCCGTCGCGGTCAGCGGGCTCACCCACCCCGACCCGGACTGCGCCGACGCCTGCGTGCTGTGGTGCTCCGGCATCCGCACGGCCGTGCTGGAGGGCACCTTCGACGGCGTACGGGCCGGCCTGGAGCTGCTGCCCGCCGAGCGCCGGGCGCTGTGGGCCGAGCGGCTGGACGAGGCGGAGGCCCACCCGCCGCACCACTTCTCCCCCAACGGCTGGGTCGTCGCCGCGCTCCAGGCCGCCTGGTCGGCGATCACGCACACCGCCGTTCCCCGGCTGGACCCCGGCGAGGGCAGCTTCCCCGCCCAGCATCTGGGTCTCGCCCTGGAGGCGGCGGTCCGGGCCGGCGACGACACCGACACCGTCGCCGCGATCGCGGGCGCGCTGCTCGGCGCGCGCTGGGGATGCTCGGGCATCCCGCTGGAATGGCAGCGGGCCGTGCGCGGCTGGCCCTCGCTCACCGGCGTCGATCTCGTCCGGCTGGCGGTGCGCACCGCCCTGGGCGGACGGGACGACGGCGCCGGCTGGCCCTCCGCGGCACGCGTGTCCGTCCCGACGGGCGCACCCCACGCCTTCGCCGTCCCCCACCCGCACGACCCCGGCGTCGTCCTGGGCAACCTCGCCCTGCTCCACGGGGCCGAGCCGGTCGACGTCGACGCGGTGGTGTCGCTGTGCCGCATGGGCACGGAGCCGGTCCTGCCGGGCACCGAAGCCGAGCACGTGCGGGTCTGGCTGGTGGACAGCGACGGGCACAACGCCAATCTGCACTACGTCGTGGACCAGGCCGCCCGCGAGGTGCTGCGGCTGCGGCGGGAGGGCAAGCGGGTGCTGCTCCACTGCGTCGCCGGGCAGAGCCGCACGCCGGCCGTCGCCGCGGTCTACAGCCATCTGGCGAGCGGCATCGACGCCGAGGCCGCGCTCTCCCGTCTCCGTGAGGTGCTGCCGCGCGGCTGGCAGTTGTCGGCGCACACCGAACTGCTCGACGCGGTGCACGCGTTGACCGCCGGGCCGGCCGCGGGCGGGCAGCCGGACGGTGCCGCTCGCGAGCAGGTGGCGCTCCTGCTGGACGACGGCCCCGAGCAGCGGCCGGCCGAGCCGGGACGGCCGGGGAAGTTCCTGGAGGAGAAGGGCGCGGTGTCCCGGGTGCGCGGTCTGCTGCTCGGGCTGGCGCTGGGGGACACACTGGGCGCCGCGAAAGGCGGGCTGCCCGCCGCCGGACCGCTGCGGGCCGGGGTCAGCACCCAGCTGGCCTGCTTCACCGCCGAGGGCATCATCCGCGGTTTCGTACGCGGCGACCACAAGGGCATCTACGCTCCGTTGGGCGCGGTGGGGCACGCCTACTGCCGCTGGGCCGCACTCCAGGGGATCGAGGTCGAGCGGATGCGCGGGCGCTGGATCTCCGGCGGCCAGGTCTGGCCCGACGGCTGGCTCGCCCAGGTGCCCGTACTGGCCGAACGGCGCGGCTCGGCGCCCGCGACCGTGACGGCGCTGTCCGGCATCGAGCAGGGCGACCTGGGGAAGCCGACGGCCAGCCGCGGCTGCCACGCGCTCACCCGCACCCTTCCCGTCGCCGTGGCCGGTGTGGCTCACACCCCGGCGGCGGCAGCCGGGCTGGCCCGCGAGGCCGCCGCCCTCACCCACGGCGACCGGGCCGCGCGGTCAGCGGCGGCCCACGCGGTCGTCCTGGCCTGCCACTGCCTCACCAGTGCCGCCGACGACGCCCGCGACCTCGGGCCCGGCGCCCGGTCGCAGGTGCGGCAGGCCCTGCGGGACGGCGTCCGGGCGCTTCCCGACGCCGACCCGGAGCTGACGGCCGACGAGCACGACCGGCTCGGCGCGGCGCTCCGGGAAGCCGAGGCGCACCCCGCGGACGCGGGACGGCTCGCGAGGCTCGCGCCGGACCCCACCGCGCCGTCGGCCCTGCTCGGCGGGGTGTACGTCGCCGCGTCCTTCCCCGGCCGGGACCAGCTGGACGCCGCGCTGCGCTTCGCCGCCGGCGCACCGGACGGCGACTCCGTCGCCTGTGTGGCCGGTGCGCTGCTCGGCGCGGCTCACGGCGCCGAGGCGCTGCCCGTCGGACCGGTGAGCCGGCACGAGCTGGCCTGGGTGCTCGACACCCTGGCCCGCGACCTCGTCGCCCAGTTCACCGACTCCCCCAGCGGCAGTGAGTACGTCGGCGGCTGGGACCCGCACTGGTGGGGCCGCTACCCCGGCTGGTGATCCGCCGCGCCCGGCACCGGCGTGGCGCCGGGCGTCGCCCGCTCGCCGCGCCGGGCCGACGTGGGGCGAGCGCGTCAGGCGTCCCCGCCCCGTCGCGTCGGCCGGGCCCGTACGTGCATCCGTTCGCCCTGGGGGCCGAACAGGCTGAGGAACTCCGTCGGGCCCTCGCCCGTCGAGCCGAACCAGTGCGGCACGCGGGTGTCGAACTCGGCCGCCTCCCCGGGACCCAGCACCACGTCGTGCTCACCGAGCACGAGCCGCAGCTTCCCGGACATGACGTACAGCCATTCGTAGCCCTCGTGGGTGCGCGGGTGGGGCTCGCAGTCGCGTCGCGGTTCCAGCACCTTGAACGCCTGGAGCCCGCCGGGCTGGCGGGTGAGCGGCCAGTACGTGCGGCCGAACCGGGCGATCGGCTCCGCCCGCACCCGCGGGTCCCCCACCCGGGGCGCGCCCACCAGCTCGTCGAGCGGCACCTGGTGCGCCCGTGCGATCGGCAGCAGCAGCTCCAGGGAGGGCCTGCGCAACCCGGACTCCAGCCGGGACAGCGTGCTGACCGAGATCCCGGTGGCCTCCGACAGCGCGGCCAGCGTCGCGCCGCGCTCCTTGCGGATCCTGCGCAGCCGGGGACCCACCTCCGCCAGTACCTCGTCGGTGTCATGGCCCCCGGGCACGGCGTCCCGCGCATCGTCGCTCATCCCTTCATTGCAGATTCGGCAAGTTCGTTTGTCAATGCGGCGGGGGTCGGCGACGCTGCCCGTGGAGGTGGTCACCATGACCGACACACACACCGGCACACCCACGGACGGCTACGAGGTCCTCGTCATCGGCGGCGGCGCGGCCGGGCTCTCCGCCGGGCTGGTCCTCGGCCGGGCCCGGCGCCGGACACTCGTCGTGGACGCGGGCGAGCCGCGCAACGCGCCCGCCGCGCACATGCAGGGCTATCTGTCCCGGGACGGCATGCCGCCGGCCGAGCTCCTGGCCGTGGGCCGTGAGGAGATCGCCCGGTACGGGACGGTGGAGCTGGTCCAGGACCGGGTGGTCGACGTGACCCGGGACGGGGCGGAGGGCTCCCCTCCCGGCTTCACCGCCGCCCTCGCCGGCGGGCGGACCGTCCGCGCCCGGCGGGTCGTCGTGGCGACGGGGCTCGAGGACGAACTGCCGGCCGTGCCCGGTGCCGCCGAGCGCTGGGCCCGGGACGTCATCCACTGCCCGTACTGCCACGGCTGGGAGGTGCGCGACGAGGCGTTCGGCGTGCTGGCGACCTCGCCGATGAGCGTCCACCAGGCGCTGCTGGTCAGCCACTGGTCGAAGGACACCACCCTGTTCCTGCACACCTTCGCGGAGGCGGACCTCTCCGACGACGAACTGCGCAGGCTCGCCGCGGCGGGCGTGCGCGTCGTGCCGGGTGAGGTCGCGGGACTGGTGGTCGAGGACGACCGGATCACCGGCGTACGGCTGGCCGACGGCTCGGTGCACGCCCGGTCCGTCGTCTTCGTCGCGCCCCGCATGGTGCCGCGCACCGGGCTCCTCGAGAAGCTGGGCGCCGAGCTGCGGGAGACCCCGATGGGCTGCTGCCCGGTGGTGGACGAGACGGGGCGTACGACGGTGCCGGGCGTGTGGGCCGCGGGCAACGCCACCCTCTTCGCGCAGCAGGTGATCAACGCGGCGAGCACCGGGTACACGGCGGCCGCCGCGGTCAACGGCGAGCTGGTGTTCGAGGACATCGACGCCCGGATCGGCGTGGAGCACACCGGGGCGACGGGCCCGGACGGGGCCGACGCGAAGGTGTAGACCCCCCGCCCCCGGTGCACCATGGCTGCATGCTGCTGCACCGGCTCGCCCGTGTCTCCCGGGAGGTCGCGGCCACCTCGGCGCGCTCCCGCAAGACCGCCCTGCTCGCCGAGCTGTTCCGGGCGGCCGACCCCGAGGACGTGCCCATCGTCATCCCGTACCTCGCGGGCCGGCTGCCGCAGGGCCGGCTCGGCATCGGCTGGAAGCTGCTCGGCAGGCCCGTGCCCCCGGCCGCCGAGCCGTCGCTGACCGTGCGCGAGGTGGACGCCCGGCTGACCGCGCTCGGCGCCGTCACCGGCACCGGCTCGCAGGCCGAACGCGGGCGTCTGCTGGGCGAGTTGATGGCGGCGGCCACCGAGGAGGAGCAGCGGTTCCTCGTCGGTCTGCTGACCGGCGAGGTGCGGCAGGGCGCCCTGGACGCGCTCGCGGCGGAGGGGCTGGCCGGGGCGACCGGCGCGGCCCCGGCGGACGTACGGCGGGCGGTGATGCTCGCCGGTTCGCTCCAGACGGTGGCGCGGGCGCTGCTCGCGGACGGTCCGGCGGCGCTGGAGGCGTTCCGGCTCACCGTGGGGCGCCCGGTGCTGCCGATGCTCGCGCACACCGCCTCCTCGGTCACCGGGGCGGTGGAGAAGCTGGGCGCCTGCGCGGTGGAGGAGAAGCTGGACGGCATCCGGGTCCAGGTCCACCGGGACGGCGACACGGTGCGCGTGTACACCCGTACCCTCGACGACATCACCGAACGGCTGCCCGAAGTCACCGCGGTGGCGCGCGAGCTGGCGCGGGAGCGGCTCGTACTGGACGGGGAGGTGCTGGCGCTGGACGAGGACGGGCGGCCCCGCTCCTTCCAGGAGACCGCGGGCCGGGTGGGCTCCCGGGTGGACGTGGCGCGGGCCGCGGCGGCGGTGCCGGTCTCCCCCGTCTTCTTCGACGTGCTGTCGGTGGACGGCCGAGATCTGCTCGATCTGCCCTTCGCCGACCGGCACGCCGAACTGGCCCGCCTGGTCGCGGAGCCCCTGCGCGTGCGCCGGACGGTGGTGTCGGGGCCGGAGGAGAGCGACCGGGCCGAGGCGTTCCTCGCCGCGACGCTGGAGCGCGGGCACGAGGGCGTCGTCGTCAAGTCCCTGGACGCCCCCTACAGCGCGGGCCGGCGCGGTGCCTCCTGGCTGAAGGTGAAGCCGGTGCACACCCTCGACCTGGTGGTCCTGGCCGCCGAGTGGGGGCACGGCCGGCGCGCCGGGAAGCTGTCCAACCTGCATCTGGGGGCCCGCGGCGCGGACGGTTCCCTCGTGATGCTCGGCAAGACGTTCAAGGGTCTGACGGACGCGCTGCTCGACTGGCAGACCGAGCGGCTGCGGGAACTGGCCGTCGAGGAGCACCGCTGGGGCTTCACCGTGCGGCCGGAGCTGGTCGTCGAGATCGCGTACGACGGGCTCCAGCGCTCCACCCGCTATCCGGCCGGCGTCACGCTGCGGTTCGCGCGGGTGCTGCGCTACCGGGAGGACAAGCGCCCGGAGGAGGCGGACACCGTGGAGACGCTGCTCGCGGCGCACCCGGGGGTGGCGCCGTGAGCGGACCGGCGCCGCGGCAGGGGCCGCCCGCGCGCCCCGGCCGGCGCAGTGCCGGGCTGCTGCTGTTCCGCCGCGCCGACGGCGGCGGCCTGGAGGTGCTGCTCGGCCACATGGGCGGCCCCTACTACGCCCGCACCGCCGGGGCGTGGACCGTGCCGAAGGGCGAGTACGCGCCCGACGAACCGGCCTGGGAGGCGGCCCGCCGGGAGTTCCGGGAGGAGCTGGGGCTGCCCCCGCCGGACGGCGAGGCCGTGCCGCTGGGCGAGGTGCGGCAGGCGGGCGGCAAGGTCGTCACGGCGTGGGCGGTAGCGGCCGACCTGGATCCGGCGGCCGTCGTACCCGGCACGTTCACCATGGAGTGGCCGCCGCGCTCCGGGCGCCGGCAGGAGTTCCCCGAGCTGGACCGGGTGCGCTGGTTCGGGCTGGACGAGGCCCGGGCGGTGATCGTGCGGGCGCAGTCCGCGTTTCTCGACCGGCTTGCGGAGCACTCGCACGGGGAGTGAGCCGCCGGGGCCGCGTGCCGGGCGGCCGCCCGACGAAGACGCCGTACCCGCGTTGCGGCGCCCACCGGGGCGCGGGAAGGTCGAGACACAGCCTGCCCAGGAGGTCACTGCCATGCCCCTCGCGACCGTGAATCCGGCGACCGGCGAGACGCTCAGGACGTTCGACGCCCTGGGCGCGGAGGAGGTCGAGCGCAGGCTCGCCGCCGCCGAGGCCGCGTTCCGCACCCACCGCACCACGTCCTTCACCGAACGCGCCCGGCTGCTGCGTGCCGCCGCCGATCTGCTGGAGGCGGACGAGCGGGAGATCGCGGAGGTGATGACCACGGAGATGGGCAAGCCGGTCGTCCAGGCCCGCGCCGAGGCCGCCAAGTGTGTGAAGGCGATGCGCTGGTACGCCGACCACGCCGGGGAACTGCTCGCGGACGAGGAGCCGGCCGAGTCGGACGTGAAGGACTCGGGCGCCTCGCGCGGCTTCGTGCGCTACCGGCCGCTCGGCCCGGTGCTGGCGGTGATGCCGTGGAACTTCCCGCTCTGGCAGGTGATCCGGTTCGCCGCGCCCGCGCTGATGGCGGGCAACGTCGGCCTGCTCAAGCACGCCTCGAACGTGCCGCAGACCGCGCTGTACCTGGAGGAGCTGTTCCGGCGGGCGGGGTACCCGGAGGGCTGTTTCCAGACGCTGCTCATCGGGTCCAAGGAGGTCGAGGGCGTCCTGCGCGACCCGCGTGTGGTCGCGGCGACGCTGACCGGGAGCGAGCCGGCGGGGCGGTCGGTGGCCTCGATCGCGGGGGACGAGATCAAGAAGACGGTGCTGGAGTTGGGCGGCAGCGACCCGTTCGTCGTGATGCCGTCCGCCGACCTCGACCGGGCCGCCGAGGTGGCCGTGACCGCGCGGGTGCAGAACAACGGGCAGTCGTGCATCGCCGCCAAGCGGTTCATCGTGCACCGGGACGTCTACGACGCGTTCGCCGAGCGGTTCACGGCCGGGATGAAGGCGCTGAAGGTGGGCGACCCGATGGACGAGGAGACCCAGGTCGGGCCGGTCTCCTCGGAGCGGGGGCGGGCGGACCTGGAGGAGCTGGTGGCCGACGCCGTCGAGCGCGGTGCCACGGTGCTGTGCGGGGGCGAACGCCCCGACGGGCCGGGCTGGTACTACCCGCCGACCGTGCTGGCCGGCATCACGCCCGAGATGCGGGTGCACCACGAGGAGACGTTCGGTCCGGTGGCCACGCTGTACCGGGCGGCGGACCTCGACGAGGCCGTGGCCCTCGCCAACGACTCTCCGTTCGGGCTGAGTTCGAATGTGTGGACGCGTGACGAGGGTGATGTCGACCGGTTCGTGCGGGATCTTCAGGCGGGTGCGGTGTACGTCAACGGCATGACGGCCTCGCATCCGGCGTTCCCGTTCGGCGGGGTGAAGCGGTCCGGGTACGGGCGTGAGCTGTCCGGGCACGGAATCCGGGAGTTCTGCAACATCACGACAGTGTGGCAGGGGGCGTGAGGGTTCCGCGGCTACGATCGCTGTCGTGAACCGCGAAGTGACCTTGCCTCTCATTGTCGACGACCGCGGCACGTTGCAGGTGGCGGCGGCCGATGTCAGCAAGCTGCTGCGTGCGGTCGGGGGGCGGTGGTTGCATCTGGTGGAGTCCGGGGAGCGGGGGCTCGACGAGGACACGGTGGCGGCGTTGACCATCGAGCTGGCGAAGCTGGCGGACCGGATCGATGTGGCGTGCATCGCCCATAGCAGCGGGTCGGGGGGCTGAGCGGCGGGGAGGCGGAGGTGAGTTTTTCGCCCCCGCCGCCCCTTCCCGTCCCGACCCCGGGGGCTGCGCCCCCGGACCCCCCAAAAGATGCGCCCACGCGGCGGAGCCGCAGATCGACACAGCCCCGCGCCCCTTATCGGATCGGCACGCCCGACAGCGTCCGGGCTATCACCAGGCGCTGGATCTCGCTCGTGCCCTCGAAGATCGTGTAGATCGCGGCGTCGCGGTGCATGCGTTCCACGGGGTATTCGCGGGTGTAGCCGTTGCCGCCGAGGATCTGGACGGCCTGGGCGGTGACCTTCTTCGCCGTCTCACTCGCGAAGAGTTTGGACATCGAGCCCTCGGCGGCCGTGAACGGCTTGCCGTTGACGGCCATCCAGGAGGCGCGCCACACGAGCAGCCGGGCCGCGTCGATGGACGTGCGCATGTCGGCGAGCTGGAAGGCGACGCCCTGGTTGTCGATGATCGGCCGGCCGAACTGCTCGCGGGTCCTGGCGTAGTCGAGGGCGACCTCGTACGCGGCCCGGGCGGTGCCGACCGCCATCGCGCCGACCGCCGGGCGGGACGCCTCGAACGTGGCCATCGCCGCGTTCTTCACCCGCTCGCCACCCTGCTTCGCCCTCTCCCGGGCCCGGGCGAGGCGCTCGTCGAGCTTCTCCTTGCCGCCGAGCAAGCAGGAGCCGGGAACGCGCACGTTGTCGAGGACGACCTCGGCGGTGTGCGAGGCGCGGATGCCGTGCTTCTTGAACTTCTGGCCCTGGGCGCAGCCCGGGGTGCCCGGCGGAATGATGAAGGAGGCGTGGCCCTTGGAGCCCAGCTCCGGGTCGACGGAGGCGACGACGACGTGGACGTTGGCGATGCCGCCGTTGGTGGCCCACGTCTTGGTGCCGTTGAGCACCCACTCGTCCTTGGCCTCGTCGTAGACGGCACGGGTGCGCATCGAGGCGACGTCGGAGCCGGCGTCGGGCTCGGAGGAGCAGAAGGCGGCGACCTTCACGTCGTTCGCGTCGCCGTACATCTGGGGGATCCAGGTGCCGATCTGCTCCTCGGTGCCGTTGGCGAGGACGCCGACGGCGGCGAGGCCGGTGCCGACGATGGACAGGGCGATGCCCGCGTCCCCCCAGAACAGTTCCTCCATGGCCGTGGGGATGCCGAGGCCGGTGGGGTCGAAGTACTGCTGGGCGTAGAAGTCCAGGGAGTAGATGCCGACCTTAGCGGCCTCCTGGATGACCGGCCAGGGGGTCTCCTCGCGCTCGTCCCACTCGGCGGCCGCGGGGCGGATGACATCGGCGGCGAAGCCGTGCAGCCAGTCCCGGACCTCCCGCTGTTCGTCGCTCAGCTCCATGGTGAACTCGGCCATGTCCCCTCCAGCACTGCGGTAGCCTCTCACTAGCGATGTTACTAGCGGTAACTCGGAGTATGTTACCGACGAGTAAGAAAAGTCAACTCCCGGCTCCGAACGGGACCCGAACCGGCCGCGAACCGGCCGCGACCTGCGCTCGCGTCGGCAGCCCGTTCGAGGTCGCCCTGCCCAACAGTGCTACTTTGCGCAGGCGTCACCGAATCACGACGGGTGGGGAGAGATCATGGAGACCACGCAGCGGACCGCTCACCAGACGTCCGCCGACCGCCGTCGGCGCGAACTGCTGGAGGCCGCCGACCGGGTGGTGCTCCGCGACGGTCCCGGCGCCTCGATGAACGCCATCGCCGCCGAGGCGGGCATCACCAAGCCCATCCTCTACCGCCACTTCGGCGACAAGGGCGGGCTCTACGCCGCCCTCGCCAAGCGGCACACCGACGCCCTCCTCGCCTCGCTGCGGGCCGCCCTGGACGCCCCCGCCGAGCGCCGCGAGCGGGTGGAGGCCACGCTCGACACCTACCTCGCCGCGATCGAGGCGCGCCCGCAGGTGTACCGGTTCCTGATGCACCCCGCGGAGGCCGCCCAGCAGAGCGGCGAACCGGGCTTCGACACCGGGCGCAACTCCATCCCGGTGCTGCGCCGGATGGGCGAGGAGCTGGGCCAGGTCATCGAGGAGCGGCTCGACCTCGGCCCCGGCACCCAGCAGCTCGCCCGGGTGTGGGGCCACGGCATCGTCGGCATGATGCACGCGGCCGGCGACTGGTGGCTGGGCGAACGCCCCTGCTCCCGCGCCGAGTTGGTACGCACCCTGGCCGACCTGCTGTGGGGCCGGCTGGCCGCGGCGGGCGACCGGGCCGGCGGACCCGGGTTCTAGCGCACCCGTCCCAGGGCTACCGGGCCCACTCCGCCCGTGCCGCCTGCCGCATCACCCGGTGGTGACGCCACCCGTCCACCCGGTCCACGTACAGCCCGCCGCCCAGATGGTCGTACTCGTGCTGGAGACACCGCGCGAACCAGCCCGTGCCCTCCACCCGCAGCGGCTCCCCGGTGACCGTGCGACCCTCCAGCACCGTACGGTCGTACCGCGGCGTGGCCGCCTCCAGGCCGGGCAGCGACAGACACCCCTCCGGGCCGCGCACCCGCACCCCGTCGGCCGCCACCAGCCGGGGGTTCACCAGATGGCCCAGGTGGCGCACGTCCTCGTCGTCCTCGCAGTCGTAGACGAACACCCGCAGCGCCTCGCCGACCTGGTGGGCGGCGAGCCCCACGCCCCGGGCCGCGTACATGGTGGAGAACATGTCCTCGACGAGCGCGGCCAGTTCGGGCCCGAAGTCGGTCACCTCCGCGCCGGGCGCGCGCAGCACCGGGTCGCCGAGCAGGGTCAGGGGCCGGACGCGCCCGCGGGCGCCCGGGAGGGAACGGTGTCGCATGGCGGTCAGCGTACGGTTTCCCCGACGCCGTCTCCCGTGCGCGGCGGCGGCCGCAGCGGTCCGGGATTCGGGTGTGCGAATGGATCTCGATAGGCTGGCGTCCATCACGTTGCCGACAGGCTTCCGGGGCGGCGCGTACCAGAGAGGATCGAGAACTGATGGCAGGCAACTCGGACCCGCTCTCGCCGCGGGCCAAGCTGGCCGTGACCGCCGGCAAGGCGGTCGCAGCGGCCTCGCGCGCCGCGGGGCGCGGCAGCGGTTCGGTGATCGGCGGCAAGGTGGCGCTCAGGCTCGACCCCGACCTGCTGGCCCGGCTCGCCCAGAACCTGGACGTCGTCCTCGTGTCGGCGACCAACGGCAAGACCACCACCACCCGGCTGATCGCGGAGGCGCTGCGCGCCGCCGGCCCGGTGGTGTCCAACGCGCTGGGCGCCAACATGCCGGCCGGTATCACCTCGGCGCTCGCGGGCGGTTCGGAGTCGAAGTTCGGCGTCATCGAGGTGGACGAGAAGTACCTCGCCGGCGTCGCCCGGGACACCGACCCCAAGTGCATCGCGCTGCTCAACCTCTCCCGCGACCAGCTCGACCGCGCCGCCGAGACCCGCATGCTGGCGGAGAACTGGCGTGAGGGGCTGGCCGGTTCGAAGGCGGTCGTCGTCGCCAACGCCGACGACCCGCTGGTGGTGTGGGCCGCCTCCTCCTCCCCCAACGTGATCTGGGTCGCGGCGGGCCAGATGTGGAAGGACGACGCCTGGTCCTGCCCGTCCTGCGGCGGTGTGATGCAGCGTCCGGGCGACGACTGGTTCTGCGGCGAGTGCGGCTTCCGCCGCCCGGTGCCGAGCTGGGCGCTCTCCGGCGACCACGTCCTGGACCCGCACGGCTCCGCCTGGCCGATCCACCTCCAGCTCCCGGGCCGCGCCAACAAGGCCAACGCCGCCTCCTCCGCGGCCGTCGCCGCCGTCTTCGGGGTGCCTCCGCAGGTGGCCCTGGAGCGGATGTACCAGGTGCAGGCGGTGGCCGGCCGCTACGACGTGGTGCAGTTCCAGGGCCGTGACCTGCGCCTGCTGCTGGCCAAGAACCCGGCCGGCTGGCTGGAGACGTTCTCGCTGATCGACCCGCCGCCCACCCCGGTGATCCTCTCGGTCAACGCGCGCGGCGCCGACGGCACCGACACCTCCTGGCTCTGGGACGTGGACTACACCCGGCTGACCGGCCACCCGATCTTCGTCATCGGCGACCGCAAGCTGGACCTCGCCGTACGGCTGGAGGTCGCGAACCAGTCCTTCCAGGTGTGCGACACCCTCGACCAGGCGGTGCAGTCGGCCCCGCCCGGCCGGATCGAGGTCATCGCGAACTACACCGCCTTCCAGGACCTGCGCCGCCGCGTCGGCAACTGACCTCGAGCGATCTTCCAAGGATGAGCATGAGCGACAACCAACTGCGGCTGGTGTGGATCTACCCCGACCTGCTGAGCACCTACGGCGACCAGGGCAACGCGCTGGTCGTGGAGCGCCGGGCGCGCCAGCGCGGGCTCGACGTGGCCCGGCTCGACGTGCGCAGCGACCAGCCGATCCCGACCTCCGGCGACATCTACCTCATCGGCGGCGGCGAGGACCGGCCGCAGCGGCTGGCCGCCGAGCGGCTGCGCCGTGACGGCGGGCTGCACCGGGCGGTGGGCAACGGCGCGATCGTCTTCTCGGTCTGCGCCGGCTACCAGATCCTCGGCCACGAGTTCATCAACGACCTCGGGCAGCGCGAGGCGGGCCTCGGCCTGCTCGACGTGGTGTCGGTGCGCGGCGAGGGCGAGCGGTGCGTGGGCGACGTACTGGGCGACATCGACCCGCGCCTCGGCCTGCCCCCGCTGACCGGCTTCGAGAACCACCAGGGCGTCACCCACCTCGGACCCTCCGCGCGCCCCTTCGCCCAGGTCAAGCTGGGCAAGGGCAACGGCACGGGGGACGGCACGGAGGGCGCGTACAACGACACCGTGTTCGGCACGTACATGCACGGCCCGGTGCTCGCCCGCAACCCGCTCATCGCGGATCTGCTGCTGAAGCTGGCGCTCGACGTCAACGCGCTGCCGCCGGTGGACGACCGCTGGTACGAGGCGCTGCGGGGCGAGCGGATCGCGGCGGCGCAGCAGCCCGCGTAGGGCCCCTCACGGGGGCTGCGCGAGGCCCGTCTGACGTGCCTCGCGCACAGGTGAGCGGGGGCGTCCAGCAAGCGGACGCACGGTGCGGAACCGCCCCCCTGTGCCGCTAGGGTGGCGGGGACCGAACCGGACGACGTGGTCCGGTCCCCGGCCCCCGGGCCCATGTGGAGAAGGTATTTCGGGCGATGCGCATTGGTGTCCTCACGTCCGGCGGCGACTGCCCCGGCCTGAACGCCGTCATCCGGTCCGTCGTGCACCGCGCCGTCGTCGACCACGGCGACGAGGTCATCGGCTTCCGCGACGGCTGGCGGGGCCTGTTGGAGTGCGACTACCTCAAGCTCGACCTCGACGCGGTGGGCGGCATCCTCGCCCGCGGCGGCACGATCCTCGGCTCCTCCCGGGTCCGGCCCGAGCAGCTGCGGGGCGGTGTGGAGCGGGCCCGCGGCCACCTCGAGGAACTCGGTCTGGACGCGGTCATCCCGATCGGCGGCGAGGGCACGCTGAAGGCGGCCCGCCTGCTGTCCGACGCCGGGCTGCCGATCGTCGGCGTGCCGAAGACCATCGACAACGACATCGCGGTCACGGACGTCACCTTCGGCTTCGACACCGCGGTGGGCGTGGCCACGGAGGCGCTGGACCGGCTGAAGACCACCGCCGAGTCCCACCAGCGGGTGCTGATCGTGGAGGTCATGGGCCGGCACACCGGCTGGATCGCCCTGCACTCCGGCATGGCGGCCGGCGCGCACGCCATCGTCGTCCCCGAGCGCCCCTTCGACATGGAGGAGCTGGCCGCGAAGGTCGGCGAGCGGTTCTCGGCGGGCAAGCGGTTCGCGATCGTCGTCGCCGCGGAGGGCGCCAAGCCGAAGGCGGGCACCATGGACTTCGACGAGGGCGGCAAGGACGTCTACGGGCACGAGCGCTTCGCGGGCATCGCCCGTCAGCTCGCCATCGAGCTGGAGGACCGCCTCGGCAAGGAGGCGCGTCCGGTGATCCTCGGCCACGTCCAGCGCGGCGGCACGCCGACAGCGTACGACAGGGTGCTGGCCACCCGCTTCGGCTGGCACGCGGTGGAGGCGGTGCACCGGGGCGAGTTCGGGATGATGACCGCGCTGCGCGGCACCGACATCTTCATGGTGCCGCTCGCGGAGGCCGTCGAGACGCTCAAGACGGTGCCCACCGAGCGGTACGCGGAAGCGGAGTGCGTGCTGTAACGCACCCCCGGCATGACCTCGCCCCCGGTCGCGGACGCGGCCGGGGGCGGTTCTACTCTTGGTTCGGACAGACAGCGCCCAACCCCCACGAATCAGGAGCCGGCGGATGGAGCACAGCGGCCACGGCATGGTCATGGATCTGCCGCCGTTCACGCTGGAACGGGGCCTTCAGTGGTCGGCGGACCCGTTCTTCCTCGTCGCCTGTCTGCTGGGGCTCGCGCTGTACGGCTGGGGCGTCGCCCGGCTGCTGCGGCGCGGCGACGCGTGGCCGGTGGGCCGCACGGTCGCCTTCGCCGTGGGTGTGCTGACCGTCATGCTGATGATGTGCACCGGGCTGAACGACTACGGCATGGTCATGTTCAGCGTGCACATGGTGCAGCACATGGTGATCAGCATGCTCTCCCCCATCCTGATCCTCATGGGCGCCCCGATCACGCTGGCGCTGCGCGCGCTGCCGACGGCGGGACACGGCCGCAAGGGCCCGCGCGAGCTGCTGCTGATGCTGCTGCACAGCCGCTACATGCGGATCATCACCCATCCGGTGTTCACGATCCCGCTGTTCATCGCGAGCCTGTACGGGCTGTACTTCACCCCGCTCTTCGACTTCCTGATGGAGTCCAGGACGGGGCACGTCGCGATGATGGTGCACTTCCTCGCCGTCGGGCTGGTGTTCTTCTGGCCGATCATGGGCGTCGACCCGGGGCCGCACCGCCCCGGCTATCTGATGCGGATGCTGGAGCTGTTCGCGGGCATGCCGTTCCACGCCTTCTTCGGGATCGCGCTGATGATGGGCTCCACGCCGATGGTCGGGACGTACGAGAACCCGCCGGCCTCGCTCGGCATCGACGCGCTGTCGGACCAGACGTCGGCGGGCGGCATCGCCTGGGCGTTCAGCGAGGTGCCGTCGGTGCTGGTGCTGCTGGCGCTGCTGTTCCAGTGGTACCGCTCGGAGCAGCGGCAGGCCCGGCGCAAGGACCGGGCGGCGGAGCGGGACGGCGACGCGGAGCTGGCGGCGTACAACGCGTATCTCGCCTCGCTGAACGCGCGGGGGAACTGAGGGTTCCGCTTCTGCGCGGTGGCATTTCCCGGGTGGAGCACCGGGTTCCGGCCAAGAGCCTCGTTCGCCCCTTGCGCCTCGTCGGCACGCTCTACGCTGCGACCTCGTTCCGATGAGACTCCGTAGCTCTGGAGAGACCCCGATGAAACTCGCCACCCGTCTCGCGCTCACCGCCACGGCCGTCACCGCCGTGGCCGCCGGCACCTTCTTAGGTGTGACGACCGGTTCGGCCGCCGCCTCCGGGTCTGGCGGCGCCGGCCCGGACGTGCCCGCCGCGCTGAAGGTCCCCGACGGCAACCGGCTCTCCGGTGTCTTCGCCGCCGAGGGCGTGCAGACCTATACGTGCACCGACGGCGCCTGGAAGTCCCTGGAGCCCGCCGCCACCCTCCGGGCCGCGCACGACAGGTCCCGCCGCCCCGTCGCCCTGCACTCGCGCGGCCCCGTCTGGGTCTCCACGGTGGACGGCAGCGCCGTCAACGCCACCACCGTCGCCTCCTCGCCGAAGGACGGCGCCGTCGCCGAACTCCTGCTGAAGGCCACCGCCACCCGCGGTGCCGGGGTCTTCGCCGACGTCTCCTATGTGCAGCGGCTGAACACCGAGGACGGCCTCGCCCCCACCACCGCCTGCACCGGCGGCGACCAGGTGAGCGTCCCCTACTCCGCCACCTACGTCTTCTACAAGCCGGCGACGTGAGGCGCTGAGCGACGGCCCGGCCGGCCGGACGCGCGGTTCCCCCTGCCCGGTGAACGGGCGCATGATGAGGGGAACATCCCTTGAGGAGGGTGCGATGCCCGGTTCCACGAAGGCCATGGGGGTGATCACCGTCGGTGGGCTGGTGGTCGTCACCGCCTACACGGTGACGCTCGGCAGCAACGGCTGGCTGTGGTTCGGCTGGGTCGTCCTCGGTCTGATCACCCTCGGCATGGTGGCCTCCCGCAGCACCTGACAGCGCCCCGCCGCTACGGCTCCCGGGGCAGCCGGGCCCCCGAGTGGACGCCCGGCTGGTACTTCGGGAGCCGTGCGGTGATCTTCATCCCGGCGCCGGCCCCGGTCTCGATGACGAGGCCGTGGTCGTCGCCGTAGACCTGGCGCAGCCGGTCGTCGACGTTGGACAGGCCGATGCCGCCGGACGGGCTCGTCTCCCCGGCGAGGATGCGGCGCAGCAGCCCGGGGTCCATGCCGGGGCCGTCGTCCTCGATGACGACGAGGGCCTCGGCGCCCGCGTCCTGCGCGGTGATGCTGAGATGCCGTTTGTCGGCGGCGCCCTCCAGGCCGTGTTTGACGGCGTTCTCCACCAGGGGTTGCAGGCACAGGAACGGCAGCGCGACGGGCAGCACCTCGGGCGCGATCTGCAAGGTGACGGAGAACCGGTCGCCGAAGCGGGCGCGGACCAGGGCGAGGTAGTGGTCGATGGCGTGGAGTTCGTCGGCGAGGGTGGTGAAGTCGCCGTGCCGGCGGAACGAGTAGCGGGTGAAGTCGGCGAATTCCAGGAGCAGTTCGCGGGCGCGTTCGGGGTCGGTGCGGACGAAGGACGCGATCACGGCGAGCGAGTTGAAGATGAAGTGCGGGGAGATCTGGGCGCGCAGGGCCTTGATCTCGGCCTCGATGAGCCGGGTGCGGGAGCGGTCGAGGTCGGCCAGTTCGAGCTGGACGGAGACCCAGCGGGCGACCTCGCCGGCCGCCCGGACCAGGACGGCGGACTCGCGGGGCGCGCAGGCCACCAGCGCGCCGTGCACCCGGTCGTCGGCGGTGAGCGGGGCGATCACCGCCCAGCGCAGCGGGCAGTCGGGGACGTCGCAGCGCAGCCGGAAGGCCTCGCCCCGGCCGGTCTCCAGGGGGCCGCCGAGCCGCTGGAGTATCTCCTCGCGGTGGTGCTCCCCCACGCCCTCCCAGGCGAGGACCGTCTCCCGGTCGGTGAGGCAGAGCGCGTCGGTGCCGAGCAGGGTGCGCAGCCGCCGTGCGGACTTGCGGGCGGTCTCCTCGGTGAGGCCGGCGCGCAGCGGGGGTGCGGCGAGGGTGGCGTTGTGCAGGGTCTCGAAGGTGGCGTGTTCGACGGGGGTGCCGAGGCCGCCGAGGTTCCGCGGGCGGGCGGTACGCCGGCCGAGCCAGAAGCCGGCGGCGAGCAGCGGCAGGACGGCGACGCACAGTCCGGCGAGGAATCCGCTCATGCGCGGGCCTCCGTCCGCGGCTGTCCCCCATGCCCCTCGTGTCCCCCATGCCCCTCGTGTCCCCCGTGTCCCTCGTGTGCCCCGTACCCTCCGTGTCCGCCATGCCCGCCGGTGAGCTGTTCGGGGAGGTGGAAGCGGGCGAGGATGGCGGCGGTGCCGGCCGGGACGCGGCCCGGGGTGGCCAGGGAGACGGCGATCATGGTGAGGAAGCCGAGCGGTACCGACCAGAGCGCGGGCCAGGCGAGCAGCGCGTGCAGGGTGCCGGTGCCCGCGCCCGGGTAGCCGGCCATGGTGGCGGTGACCGCGACGAACGCCGAGCCGCCGCCGACGAGCATCCCGGCCGCCGCGCCCGGCGGGGTGAGCCGGCGCCACCAGATGCCGAGCACCAGCAGCGGGCAGAAGGAGGACGCGGACACGGCGAAGGCGAGCCCGACCGCGTCCGCCACCGGCAGTCCGCCGACCAGGACGCCGGCCGCGAGCGGTACGGCCATCGCGAGCAGCGTGCCGAGCCGGAAGTGCCGTACGCCGCGGGTGGGCAGTACGTCCTGGGTGAGCACACCGGCCACGGCCATGGTCAGTCCGGAGGCGGTGGAGAGGAACGCGGCGAAGGCGCCCCCGGCCACCAGCGCGCCGAGCAGGTCCGCGCCGAGGCCGCCGATCAGGCGTTCGGGCAGCAGCAGGACGGCGGCGTCGGCGTTGCCGGAGAGGGTGAGTTCGGGGGCGTAGAGCCGGCCGAGTGCGCCGTACAGGGGCGGCAGCAGATAGAAGGCGCCGATCAGGCCGAGGACGGCGACGGTGGTGCGGCGGGCGGCGACGCCGTGCGGGCTGGTGTAGAAGCGGACGACGACGTGCGGCAGCCCCATGGTGCCGAGGAAGGTGGCGAGGATCAGCCCGTAGGTGGCGTACAGCGGGCGGTCCTCGCGGGCGGAGGCCAGCGAGCTGGACATGCCGCCGTCGCCGCGCCGGTCGGCGACGGGAACGGGGGCGCCCTCGGGAAGGGTGAGCCGGGTGCCGCCGGTGACGTGGTGGACGCCGGCCGGGAGCGCGATCCGCTCCCCCGTGCGGCGGTGGCCGTCGACCGTGCCGGTGGCGGTGACCGTGAGCGGTTCGGCGAGGCGCAGGTCGAGGGTGGCGTCGACGCGCACGGTGCGCTGCGCGCGCAGGGCGGGCGGTTCGTCGAAGGCGCCGCGCGGTGCGCCGTCGCCCTGCCAGGCCAGCACGAGGAAGAGGGCGGGGACGAGGAGGGCGGTGAGCTTGAGCCAGTACTGGAAGGCCTGGACGAAGGTGATGCTGCGCATGCCGCCCGCCGCGACGATGACGACGACCACGACCGCCACGATGACCCCGCCGAGCGGTGCGGGCGCCCCGGTGAGCACGGCCAACGTGAGCCCCGCGCCCTGGAGTTGGGGCAGCAGATAGAGCCAGCCCACGCCGACGACGAACGCCCCCGCGAGCCGCCGCACCGGCTGGGAGGCGAGGCGGGCCTCGGCGAAGTCGGGCAGGGTGTAGGCGCCGGAGCGGCGCAGCGGGGCCGCGACGAAGAGCAGCAGCAGGAGGTATCCGGCGGTGTAGCCGACCGGGTACCAGAGCATGTCGGGGCCCTGGGTGAGGACGAGCCCCGCGATGCCGAGGAAGGAGGCGGCGGAGAGGTACTCGCCGCTGATCGCGGCGGCGTTGAGGCGGGGGCCGACGGTGCGGGAGGCGACGTAGAAGTCCGAGGTGGTGCGGGAGACCCGCAGGCCGAAGGCGCCGACGAGGACGGTGGCGAGCACCACCAGGGCGACGGCGGTGACGGAGTAGGTGCGGTCCACGGCTCAGCGGTCCTCCACCAGCCGTACGAAGTCCCGCTCGTTGCGCTCGGCGCGGCGCACGTACCAGCGGGCGAGCAGGACGAGGGGCGCGTAGAGCCCGAAGCCGAGCACCGCCCACTGGAGTCCGCCGTCGTGCCGCAGGGTGGCGAACAGCAGCGGCAGCGGCCCCACGAGCAGTACCAGCACCGCGAACACCACGAGGGCGGCGCGGAGTTGGGAGCGCATCAGGGAGCGGACGTAGGTGTGGCCGAGGGTGGTCTGTTCGTCGATCTCGGTGCGGGGCCGGTAGGGGACGGAGGGGCGGCGAGTGCGGCGGGGTGGGCCGGTGACGGTGACGCGGCGCTCGGCGGGGCTGGGGTCCTGGGGCACGCCGTCCTCCTCAGGTCGCGGTCCGGCGCATCAGCAGGTCCCGCAGTTCGCGGGTGTGCCGCCGGCTGACCTGGAGTTCCTCGCTGCCGACCAGGACGCTGACGGTTCCGGCGTCCAGCCGGAGTTCGACGACGTGCCGCAGGGCGACGAGATGGCGGCGGTGGATGCGGACGAAGCCGCGGGCGCGCCAGCGCTCCTCCAGGGTGGAGAGCGGGATGCGGACGAGGTGGCTGCCCTGCGGGGTGTGCAGCCGGGCGTAGTCGCCCTGCGCCTCGACGTGGGTGATCTCCTCGACGGGCACGAAGCGGGTGACGCCGCCGAGTTCGACCGGTATGTGGTCGGGGTCGGGTTCGTGCACGGGTATGCGCGGCGGGGCGCCCTCCGTGTGCACGTCCCTGCCGGGCACCTCGTTGCCGGGCACGTCCTTGAGCTGTGCGGCCCGGCGGACCGCCTCCGCGAGCCGTTCCCGCCGCACCGGTTTGAGGACGTAGTCGACGGCCTTCAGGTCGAACGCCTGGACGGCGAAGCCCTCGTGGGCGGTGACGAACACGACGAGCGGCGGCCGTGCGAACCCCGTGAGCAGCCGGGCGAGGTCGAGGCCGTCGAGGCCCGGCATGTGGATGTCCAGGAAGACGACGTCGATCGCGTCGGGCCCGTCCGGTCCGGACTCCAGGGCGCGGTTGATCCGGCGCAGCGCCTCGGTGGCGTCGCTCGCCCCCTCGGCGCCGGCGATCCTGGGGTCGGCGTTGAGCAGGTAGAGGAGCTCCTCGAGCGAGGGGCGTTCGTCGTCGACGGCGAGAGCGCGCAGCATGAAGGTGGAGTGTAGGGGCGATCCGTTCGTCGGAACATGTGCCGAACGCGGAGGTTGTCTCCGGCTTCCGCCGGATACAGTGCGGCCATGAACAGCAGGCCGGGCGGCTTCGACGAACTCGACCGCCGGATCGTCACCGCGCTCACGGCGAACGCGCGGTCCAGCTTCGCGGAGATCGGCACGGCGGTCGGACTCTCCGCGACGGCGGTCAAGCGGCGGGTGGACCGGCTGCGCGAGACCGGCGTGATCACCGGGTTCACGGCGACGGTGCAGCCCGCGGCGCTGGGCTGGCGCACGGAGGCGTACGTGGAGGTCTACTGCGAGGGCGCGGCACCGCCGCGCCGGCTCGCGGAGGTGGTGCGCAACCATCCCGAGATCGCGGCGGCGATGACGGTGACGGGCGGCGCGGACGCGCTGCTCCACGTCCGCGCGCGGGACGTGGAGCACTTCGAGGAGGTCCTCGAACGCATCCGGGTCGAACCGTTCATCCGCAAGACGATCAGCTATATGGTCCTCTCCCACCTACTCCCCGAAAGCCCCGAAGCAGGCGCGAACCAGGCCGCTCCGCGGGAGCGCGAGGAGGGCTGAGAGCTCGGGGGCTCGGTGCGTCGGGCGTTCGGTGCGTCGGGGGTTCGGTGCGTCGGGGGTTCGGTGCGTCGGCGGCTGCGGGCACGTCGTGGCCGGTCGCGCAGTTCCCCGCGCTCCTAAAAGACTGGGGGCGCCCCCCATGCTTTCAAGGGGCGCGGGGAACTGCGCGAGCAACCACCCACCCACCCGCACTCCGCACCGGAACCCCACCCCTCCGAGCTCTCCCCGGGGTCACAGGGGCGGAGCCCCTGAGGGATGGGACGGGTAGGGGCGGCGGGGGCGAGAAAACACACACCGCCCCCGAAACGCACGAATGCTGCGTCAACCCCCAGCCCAGCGCAGCGAACCCGCGCCCACACGCAATCCCCGCCACTTGTCGCGCGCCCCACGCCCTCCCTACCGTGGAAACACACACCGTAGGCACCGCATCACACGGAGGTACCCCTTCGTGCCCACCACCCCCGCGCCCCGCCCCCGCCGCTACCTCGTCTGCGAACCCAGACACTTCGCCGTCCAGTACGCGATCAACCCCTGGATGCGTCCCGGCGCGCACGTCGACTCCACCCTCGCCCACCGCCAGTGGCACACCCTCGTCCGCACCCTGCGCGCACACGGCCACACCGTGGAGTCCGCCGAACCGCTGCCCGGCCTCCCGGACATGGTCTTCGCGGCCAACTCCGCCCTCGTCCTCGCCGGCCGCGTCTTCGGCTCCCTCTTCCACGCCCCGCAACGCCGCCCCGAATCCACCGCGTACGAGACCTGGTTCAAGTCCGCCGGATTCGACGTGTACCGTCCCGAGTCGGTCTGCGAGGGCGAGGGCGACCTGGTCCCGGCCGGCCGCTACGTCCTGGCCGGCACCGGCTTCCGCACCACCCCCGAGGCACACCGCGAGGTGCAGGAGTTCTTCGGCGTCCCGGTGGTCGGACTCCAACTGGTGGACCCGTACTTCTACCATCTGGACACCGCCCTGTTCGCCCTCGACGAGGAGAACGTCGCCTACTACCCCGACGCCTTCTCCCCCGGCAGCCGCGAGGTGCTGGCCCGGCTGTTCCCGGACGCGGTGCTCGCCACCCGCGAGGACGCCCTCGCCTTCGGCCTCAACTCCGTCTCGGACGGCCGTCACGTCTTCATCTCCCCGCGCGCCACGGCCCTCGCCGGCCGGCTGGCCCGGCGCGGCTACGTTCCCGTCCCCGTCGACCTGTCGGAGTTCCACAAGGCAGGCGGCGGCATCAAGTGCTGCACCCAGGAGATCCGTTCATGACCGCTCCCGCCCGTGCCCACACCACCACCGCCGGTCTGATCCGCGCCGAGGAGCCGGTCCTCGCGCACAACTACCATCCGCTGCCCGTGGTCGTCGCCCGCGGCGAGGGCACCTGGGTGGAGGACGTCGAGGGCCGCCGCTACCTCGACATGCTCGCCGGTTACTCCGCCCTCAACTTCGGCCACCGCCATCCGGCACTGATCGAGGCGGCCCACCGTCAGCTGGACCGGCTCACGCTCACCTCGCGCGCCTTCCACCACGACCGGCTCGCCGAATTCGCCGCGTCCCTGGCCGAGTTGACCGGCCTGGACATGGTGCTGCCGATGAACACCGGCGCGGAGGCGGTGGAGAGCGCGGTGAAGGTGGCGCGGAAGTGGGCGTACGACGTGAAGGGCGTCCCGGACGACCGGGCGACGATCGTCGTCGCCGCGGACAACTTCCACGGCCGTACGACGACGATCGTCGGCTTCTCCACGGACCCGGTGGCCCGCACCGGCTTCGGCCCGTTCGCGCCGGGCTTCCGGGTGGTTCCGTACAACGACCTGGCCGCGCTGGAGGCGGCCGTCGACGGCACGACGGCGGCGGTGCTGATCGAGCCGATCCAGGGCGAGGCCGGGGTGATCATCCCCGACGACGGCTATCTGACCGGGGTCCGGGAGCTGACCCGGCGTGCGGGCGCGCTGTTCGTCGCGGACGAGATCCAGTCGGGACTGGGCCGCACCGGGCGGACCCTCGCGGTGGAGCACGAGGGGGTGCTGCCGGACATGCTGCTGCTCGGCAAGGCGCTCGGCGGGGGCATCGTGCCGGTCTCGGCGGTGGTGGGCCGGCGGGAGGTGCTCGGTGTGCTGCGTCCGGGCGAGCACGGCTCGACCTTCGGCGGCAATCCGCTGGCGGCGGCGGTCGGCTCCGCGGTGGTGGAGCTGCTGCGGACCGGGAAGTTCCAGCGCCGGGCGGCGGAGCTGGGCGTGGTGCTGCGGGACGGTCTGACGGACCTCGTCGGCCGGGGCGTGACCGGCTTCCGCGCGCGGGGGCTGTGGGCGGGCGTGGACATCGACCCGGCGCTCGGCACGGGGCGCGAGATCGGCGAACGCCTGCTGGCGGAGGGGGTCCTGGTCAAGGACACCCATGGCTCCACGATCCGGCTGGCGCCGCCACTGACGATCACGGCGGACGAGCTGCGCTGGGCCCTGCGGGCGCTGGAGAAGGTCCTGACCCACGGAGGCTGACGGGGCGGTGCGCCTCCGGGAGGGTTTTCGCCCCCGCCGCCCCTACCCTTCCCATCCCCAGGGGCTCCGCCCCTTCAACCCCGCCGGGGGCTACGCCCCCGAACCCCTGCGGGGCTCCGCCCCTGCACCCCGGCGGGGGCTCCGCCCCCCGCACCCCCACGGAACCGGACCCCGCACCCTGCCGGGGCTCCGCCCCCGAACCCCTGCGGGGCTCCGCCCCCCGCACCCCCACGGAACCGGACCCCGCACCCTGCCGGGGCTCCGCCCCCGAACCCCTGCGGGGCTC